>NZ_LWBP01000225.1 GCF_002078015.1 Niastella populi
ATTATAGTTCTGTTTTAAATAAAGTAAATGCGCACCATATTGGTGAATCTGGTTTTATGAAGTAAGTAATCCTTTTTTCCCTGGCACATGATACTAAAAATTAAAAGGCTATCGGTTGTATTTTCGAGTTGGCATAGGAGAAAATCAACCAGAGACGACAGCAAATTATATACTTGATAAAATAACAAGTTTTGGTTATTGGGTTAATCTAAGCTAACGTAATCAAATGAAATAGGTAACCGTGATTTCACCCTTTTTAGTTCAATCCTATGATCCTTTTTTGTGGTTTTACTATAAGCGCTAGAACTGGTATGCAAGTCACAAAAATTAAAACTCTCAAAAACCCCAGTAAGCACCTGCCGCCAGCGATGGACTTTAGAATACGTCCCGGCTACACAACGCTGTTGGCGCATCCGATACAACCGTATGCACAGGTGCATACGGTTGTATCGGATGTTTGATTCGGGCATATAGAAAAACAGTGTTTTTCACGGTTCAGTCAAACTCATTTTTTCATACCTTTTATACGCCTTTTCCCATCCCTGTCCTGATTTTAACCCACATCACTAACCGTAAAAAACCAAAACAATGCTTGCGCATGTATTCTTGCAGTTCTATTTTCTCCAATCTTATTCTCCTTCTTATTACTCTTCTCCCGGAATCTCATTGTTGCAATTCCTGATGGCGCTTATCCTTTGCCTTTTTATCATATTTATCATATACCTGGTCGGCAAGATGCGCCGCAACGCCCTCGAAACCGAGCACTGGTTGCAACCTTTCAACCTGCTGCATCTCTCATCCAACGACTTCTACGGCTTCCTGGAAAACTATATCCGCGACATGAAGCTGCCTGACGTTAAGGTGCGGCGCGTTACCCACCCCGAGGGCGGCATGCTGTCCTCGAACCGCGAGTACTTGCGCGTTTCCCGCAAAGAGCATGTGTTTGATATTTGCGCCGCACCCTTCGGCCATGCGTTTTTCATTTCATATTGGCAGGTGGATACCTCCACAGTCATACGCAAACTGGTGCGCGCTATTCCAAAAATCGGCCCGCTCCTTGAACTGGCGATATTTGGCAAAACATACTATCAAATGGATTCCGAGGCTATGTTCAAGGAGTTTGTTGATGCGATATTGAAGGAAGTGGTGGAACTTGTTTCAAAAGAGCACGGCACCCGGGGCCATAAGGAGCTTGAAGGCAATGCCATAGAAGCAATCAGGGGCTAGCACGATGCTCTATACGCCCTCACTACAACGCACTGAACAGTTCAATGCCTGGGATGAACGCGGGCGCGGCTGGCATGTATTCCCGGTGCCCGTGCACCCGGAGCCTGCGTTTGTGCCATTCATATTTCAGGAAGTTTCCTGGAACAACCCGATCATTGACGATGGCAAGCGTCCGGGACTGGTGGGCGGCATATTAGGTGAACTGAAAAAATTGTTTGCCCCGCCGAAGCAGCCGGAACCGGCGGAGGAAAGCATGATCCAGGCATTTCCGTTTGAGGACGAGTATCCCTTACGGTTCTTCGCCCTGTCATTTCCGAAGGGACAGAAGGTGCCGCAGTTCGAGACGGAGCAACTGCTTATCATGCTCGCTGCCTGCAGCTATCCGGTGTCATTCGAGCTGGTGGCAACAGCAGAAGCGATCCAGGTGCAATTCGTCTGCGCCGATGACGATTCGGCATACCTGCAAGGCCAGTTGCGCGCCTATTTCCCCGGATGCAGCCTGATTGAGGATGCAGATTCCTTGTTCGGCATTTTTGTGGAATCAGTGCAGGTGTATGAGCTCGGCTTGCGGCATGAGTTCATGCTGCCGCTTGCCATGCCAAACAGCCTGGACTTCGACCCGCATGCCAGCCTGTTCGGAATCTTGGAACATATACCGGCAGGAAAGCGGGCAGCGGTGCAGGTCATATTCCAGGGATGCCAGAACCCGTGGGCAGAAAGCATCGTGCGTTCAGTTACTAACGAGGATGGCAAGTCTTTTTTCGAAGATGCGCCGGAGCTGGTTTCGGGGGCGAAGCAAAAAATTTCCGCCCCGCTCTTTGCTTCGATCATCCGTGTCATGGCAAGCGCCGGTGATGGAGAAAGCGCGGATCGGCTTGCCTGGGCGGTGGGGGATGCGCTGGTGCGCCAGTCAAAGAGTGCCGGCAACAGCCTGATGCTGCTTTCCAATGATGAGTATGATTATGCTGAACACTTGCGTGATCTACTGTTCAGAAGGTCGCAGCGGCTCGGCATGATTCTCAACAGCAAGGAGCTGGCGAACTTCGTGCACTACCCATCCGTTACTATTCCTTCGCAAAAGCTGGTGCGCGATACCCGCAAGGCCAAAGCGGCCCCGAATATTGCCGCTGGCAAAGGGTTATTGCTCGGCAAGAACAAGCACCAGGGAAAAGAGACTTCCGTTTCTATTCCCACCGCTCATCGCCTCAAGCATATGCACATCATCGGCGGCACCGGCACCGGCAAGTCAACGCTCTTGCTCAATATGATCGTGCAGGATATCCGCAACAATACCGGCGTCTGCGTGTTAGACCCGCATGGCGATCTCGTAGAAAAAATACTGACGTACATACCAGAACGCAGAGCAAAGGACGTACTGATTATTGACCCCGCGGACGCCGAGCATCCGGTGGGATTCAATATACTGTCCGCACACAGCGAAATAGAAAAAGACATATTGGCCAGTGATTTGGTTGCCGCCTTTAAGCGGCTGTCGACGAGCTGGGGCGACCAGATGAACAGCGTGTTTGCAAACGCGATCCTGGCATTTTTGGAAAGCAGCCAGGGCGGGACGCTGGCAGATTTGCGGCGCTTCCTGGTTGATACCAGTTTCAGAAATGCCATTCTGCGGACGGTTGCCGACCCGAGCGTCCTGTATTACTGGCAGCGCGAATATTTGCTCTTGAAGAACAGTTCTGTCGGATCCATACTGACCCGCCTCGACAGTTTCCTGCGGCCGAAGCTCATCCGCAACATGGTCTGCCAGCAGAAAAGCCTCGATTTCGGCAGGATGATGGATGAAGGAAAAATTATCCTGGTCAAACTTTCGCAAGGGCTGATCGGCTCCGAAAATTCATACCTGTTAGGCACCTTCATCACGGCCAAAATCCAACAGGCGGCCATGGCCCGGCAAGCACAAGCGCAGGAAAGCCGCCGGGACTTCTTTTTATACGTTGACGAGTTCCAGCACTTCATTACGCCCTCCATGTCTTCCATTTTGAGCGGCACCAGGAAGTACGGACTGGGGCTGGTTTTGGCGCACCAGCAGTTAGCGCAAATTTCTGATGCTGAACTTGCGAGCGCAATCCTGGCGAATGCCGGAACCCGCATCTGCTTTCGCTTAGGCGAAACCGATGCCCGCAAACTCGAAGACGGCTTTTCTTTTTTTGATGCGAAAGACCTGCAAAACTTGGGTACCGGCGAAGCCATTGCCCGCATTGAAAAGCCGGAGTTCGATTTTTCATTGAACACAGTACCGCTTGAAACATCGGATGTGCCAGGCGAAGTACAGGAACAAATTATTTCCTGTTCTCGATACACATACGGTACACCAAGGCGGGAAGTTGAAGAAACGCTGGCGGAGAGTATGCGCACCGCAGCAGCGGAAGAACCGAAGCAGAAAAGGAAGGAACAGCCAGGAATGCCAAAGGAAGAATATATACCGTTTGAAGAAGTCTCAAAGGATCAGGAAGCACCGCAAGAAAAGACAGAAAAAGAACAACGTACCCAAACGCCAACGAAAGAGCCAGCACCACCAGCACCGGAAGCAATCACCGAAACAAAAGACGTTACCGCCACGCCCAAAGCCCAGGAATATTTGAAAAATGATGAGCGGAACGAGCACGATGGTTTGAAGCGGCGCATCGAAGTGATGGCGCGGCAGCGCGGATTCAAGGCAAGCTGCGAAGCGCCAACGCCGGAATTGCGCGGGTTTGTCGATGTATCCATTGAAACGCCGACCCGCAAAATAGCAGTCGAGGTATGCGTAACCACCAGGCCCGTCTGGGAACTGCACAATGTTTCAAAGTGCCTTGCAGCGGGATATGACACGGTGATTGTCTGTGTTCATAATAGTGAAAAGAAGATCGGCCAGATACGGGCGGTTATTAACCAGCACGTGCCGGAACACGAGCGGGCAAAGGTATTCGTGTTCGACCGCGATGGCGTGTTCGGCTACCTCGACACGATTCCGGTTGAACCGCCCACCGAAACCCGCATGCACGGCTTTATCATCGAAGAAGAATTCAGCGACCTGACAGACGAAGAAGCGATGCGGCAGCGCGAAGCGGTGGCCCGGCAAATGGTGAGTGCGCTGCGGAAAAAGAAAAAATAGCTTTTACATCAATTAGAAAATTGCCAGAAATGGCAATTTTTTCTCTCTATGCTTTTTGTATTCGCTTGAAAGAATAAACGCAAAGCACATTCACAATTCTTTCACCTTCAAAAATGTTTAGCACATGGACGTTAAAAAAGCCGTCGGCATTTGGATTCGGGTGAGCACCGAAGAACAAGCCCAGGGAGAATCGCCGCAACACCACGAGCACCGCGGCCGCGCCTATGCAGAAGCCCGCGGCTGGGAAGTGCGGGAGGTATATCACCTCGAAGGGGTTTCCGGCAAAGCCGTGATGCACCATCCGGAAGCAAAGCGCATGTTAAAAGACGTGAAGGACGGCCACATTACCGGCCTCATTTTTTCCAAGCTGGCGCGCCTGGCCCGGAGCACCAAGGAACTGCTGGGATTTTCAGATTTTTTCCAGGAACACCATGCCGATTTGATGTCGCTTGAAGAAGCGATAGATACGAGCACCCCAGCTGGCCGCCTGTTCTACACTATCATTGCAGCAATGGCACAGTGGGAGCGTGAAGAAATTGCCTCGCGCGTCGCCGCCTCCGTTACTATCCGGGCCAAACTCGGCAAACGCATCGGCGGGCCGGCGCCGTATGGGTATAAATGGATAAAGGAGGGCAAAGCGCATCACTTTGTCATCGACGAAAAAGAAGCCCCAGTGCGAAAGCTGATGTATGAGTTGTTCCTGAAGTACAAGCGGAAGCAGACCGTGGCAAAGGAACTGAACCGGCTGTCATACCGCACCCGTGCTGGCGCCCTCTTTACCGAAACCACCATTGAACGCCTGCTGCGCGACCCGGCGGCCAAGGGCATGCGCCGCGCCTGCTATACCGAAACCAACGACCGAAAAAAATGGCTGCTGAAGCCGCGGGAACAATGGATACTCATTGCATGCCCGGCAATTGTTTCGGAGGAAGTATGGGACGAATGCATCCGGTATCTCGACCTGAACAAGCGCAACCGGAAGAAGCCGGGCCGGAACAGCCAATACCTCCTTGCCGGCCTCGTTGCCTGCACCTGCGGCAAAAAAATGTACGTATATCACAAGAACCCGCTGTACTCATGCAAGCAGTGCAAGAACAGGGTATCGGTGGCGAGCATGGACGACATCTATTATGAACGGCTCAAAAAGTTCCTGCTCGTCGATATGGATGTTGCCAAATTTGCGACGCAATCTGCCACGCTCATGCAGGAAAAGGAAGCATTGATTGCCCTGGCAAAAGAAGAAGCAAAAACACTCCGGCAGCAGATGGACGAACTGGTTGCCATGCGGATCAACAAGGAACTTACCCCCGAACGATTCACTTCCCACTACAAACCGCTCGAAGAACGGCTCGCCGGGTTTGAACAGCAAATCCCGGAGTTTGAAGCCGAACTCGATACCTTGCGCGTACAGCATCTTTCTGCCGATACCGTATTGCACGAAGCGAAAAAGTTATACGAAAACTGGCCGACCATGCCGTTTGAAGAAAAGCGCAACATCGTGGAAATCATTACGGAGCGCATAGCCGTCGGGACTGAAAAGATAACATTCAAGCTCCGGTTCCGCCCCCTCACACCCCCCACTTCCGGAAAAGCCGGAAATAATCCACAAGGCGAGAGCGCTTCATTGTGCTAACAAAGTTAGTAAATAATTACTAACTTTGCTAATTGGAATGGGGGCAATCGGCAATCGGGCTCGAAATTCGAGCGGCGCAAGGTTGGTTATTAATCCCGAAGGTCGCGAGCTATTCACCATTGCCCATTGACCATAATGAAAGATCCTGCCGAAGCAGGATCTTTCCGGAACCCCTGTTTATTAAGGTCTACTACTTGCGAGTTAAAAGAGTGCATAGGTAAGCGCAGGAAGAGTGGCCAGCCCGGCCAACTCCTTGCCGTAATGAATTTTCCAATGCTTGTGGTTCAGACGTGGCCTTATTCGTTTTCCGGTTAGGGTTCTTCAACAGGTACATGATGTCATTCGAAACGCCTTGTAACGAATGCATGTAACCAACAAGGATATTTCTACCGGGGCGCTTAAGCACTAAGGAATCGGTTATCGGCAATTTCCTGCGCATGTATATGAACTGAAGGTTGAGTCGGTTGTCGACAGGAGTCAAAAATAATAAGTTGTTCCTGTTGTTTTTTGCCAATGTGTGTGAACTGCGGATTTATGCATGTGAAAGTTAGTATTTGAGTGGTAAAATGTGGAAATAGTAACATATACAGATCGGGTGGAAATATGATCATGAGAAGAACAAGATGGCATACAAACAATTGTAAGTTCAAAAATTATTCAGACGATAAGGGTCATCAGAACAAAAAGATAATCTCAAACATTATATCACCTGGTAAAAAAGTATTGGCGTAAGTAAAAAAGTATAATCTGTATTGTCAATGATACAACATTTATCGGGCAGGTATAATTATTCTACCTGGTAAATAGAGATATTACAACAACCCGTTATAAATCCTGCATGTTATAACGTAACCGTTAATAGTTGTAATTAACCGTTTGTGTATACAGAGGAATATGACCGTAACACGCCGATACTTTTGCCGACTAAACTGCAAATATCTTAATTCATGAAAAAGTTGATTTTATTAGCATTGCCTTTGTTGTTTTGCGCAGTTATTGCCAAAGCACAACAAATAACCGGTAATGTTAAGGATGATCAGGGTAAGTCCTTGTCCGGAGCCACTGTAGCGTTGAAGAAAGTAAAAGATTCAGCATTGGTTAAACTGGCCGCTACCAATACTTCAGGTCAATATGCATTTACCGGCATCAATGCGGGCAGCTATTTTGTCGCTGTTTCATATACAGGTCATGTAGCAAAAAGTTCTGCTGCATTTGACGTAAGCGGAACCGGTGACGTTACCGCTCCTGAAGTGGTACTCGTCAAGGCAACCGGCCAGTTGAAAGAAGTGGTTGTTGCCGCCCGTAAGCCAATGGTAGAAGTAAAAGCCGATAAAACTATTTTGAATGTAGAAGGAAGTATTAATTCCGTAGGGCAGGATGCGCTCGATCTGTTGCGTAAAGCCCCCGGCGTGGTGGTTGATAAAGACGACAATCTTACCTTAGCCGGAAAGAATGGCGTACAGGTATATATCGATGGCCGGCCAACGCCGCTTTCAGGTAAAGACCTGTCAGATTATCTGAGAACCCTGCAGTCTTCGTCTATTGAAGCCATTGAGATCATTACCAACCCTTCTGCCAAATATGATGCGGCCGGTAATGCCGGTATCATCAATATCAGGTTGAAGAAAAATAAATCGTATGGTACCAACGGTTCAATAAATGCAGGTTTTAACCAGGGTATTACACCCAAATACAATGGCGGTTTTTCATTGAACCACCGCAACAAACACGTTAACCTCTTTGGTAACTATAGCTATAATGATAATACCAATGAGAATAATATCAACCTGCGCCGCGAAGTACTGGATACCCTGTTCGAGCAAAAGTCGAAACTGAATATCGATAACAGGAGCCATAACTTTAAAGCCGGTGCAGATTACTTTCTGAACAGGAGAAGTACGATCGGTATTATGGCCAATGGTTCTTTCTCCGATATGGATATGAATAACTACAGCCGTACCGACATCTCTTATATTCCCAATAAACAACTTGACAGAGTATTGATCGCCGACAATACGAATGCGAACAAAAAGAACAATATCAACGCGAACCTGAATTACAGGTATGCCGATTCAACCGGTCATGAGCTGAATGTTGACGCCGACTATGGTGCTTACCGGAACAAAAGCGATCAGTACCAGCCTAACGAATACCGCGATCCAGATAACAATTACCTGTATAGCCGTATATATCATATGTACGCGCCAACGGATATCGATATATACAGTGTAAAGGCCGATTATGAGCAGAACTTTAAAAAAGGACGTTTAGGCCTCGGTGGTAAAATTTCATTTGTTGAAAGTAACAATGATTTCAACCGCTACGATGTTGACCCTGCATCAGGTATCAAGAACCTGGATGTCTTCCGAAGCAATGATTTTGTTTATAAAGAGAATGTAAACGCAGGTTATGTAAACTACAACCGCCAATTCAAAGGGTTTATGATCCAGGCTGGTTTGCGGGTTGAAAATACCCATGCCACCGGCCGCTCACGGGGCATCAAAGACGATAACGGCACCCTTGTAGACTATGATTCTACATTCACCCGTGATTATACCAACCTGTTCCCAAGCGCGGCCATTACTTTAAATAAAAAGCCCATGAGCCAGTGGAGCTTTACGTATAGCCGCCGTATCGACAGGCCCAATTACCAGAACCTGAACCCGTTCGAATTCAAACTGGATGAGTATACCTTCCAGAAAGGTAATACCGGTTTGCAGCCACAATACACCAATAGCTTTGGTGTTACCCATACTTACAAATACCGGTTAAATACAACGTTGAACTACAGCCACGTGAAAGATATCTTTGCGCAACTGGTTGACGTAACGGAGAAATCGAAATCATTCATTACCCAAAAGAACCTGGCCAACCAGGATATCGTAAGCCTGAATATCAGCTACCCGTTCCAGTACAAATGGTATAGCATCTTTGGTAACCTGAATGCTTACTATTCGCATTACAAAGCCGATCTGGGTGTTGATCGCAAAGTTGACCTCGAAGTGTATGCCTTCACATTCTTTGCACAACAATCTTTCCGTTTAGGTAAGGGCTGGACTGGTGAAATGAGCGGTTGGTATTCTTCTCCTTCTATTTGGCAGGGAACCATCAAGAGCAGTAAGATCTGGAGCGTAGATGGTGGTATACAGAAAACCATCCTGAAAGGGAATGGAAGTATCAAGGCGTCTGTAAGCGATATTTTCAGAACATTCAAGTGGAGAGGCACCAGCAATTTTGCCGGCCAAAGTACATTGGCCAGTGGTAATTTCGAAAGCCGTCAGCTTAAGCTGAACTTCACCTACCGGTTCGGTAACAGCCAGGTAAAAGCGGCCCGTCAGCGCAAAACAGGTTTGGAAGAGGAAACCAAACGTGCAGCAGATAGTGGCGGCGGAATAGGCGCTGGAAATCAGAAATAAGTATAGTCCCGATTTTTTTTAAATGTGCCACATCTCTGAAGGTGTGGCACATTTTCTTTTTCCCTACTTTGCAGGGATAGTTTTAAAAACCGTTCACTATGCGTGTATTTGCAGGGTCTTTGTTAATTGTAGCAACATTTTCAGCTTTCGTTTACAGTTGTGCGCATAATCCGTATGCCAAAACAAACAAACATTACAAAAAACACGCGAAACAGTTAGCCCAAAGCCTTCGGCCTGTTCCCAATAAACTCTTTCTCGATTCGGCCATCATGCCGGTTTATGCAGTTGGAACCACCAACTTCGATCTGCGTAAACCGAATTTTGTGATCATACACCATACGGCGCAAAATTCCTGCGAGCAAACGTTGAAAACGTTCACCCTTGAACGTACGAAAGTGAGCGCCCATTATGTCATATGTAAAGACGGCACCATACATCATATGCTGAACGATTACCTGCGTGCATGGCAGGCGGGTGTAAGCAGATGGGGTAATTTTACCGATATCAATTCAAGCAGTATAGGTATTGAATTGGATAATAACGGCAGAGAAGCGTTTCCCGAAACCCAGATAACCAGTTTGATAAAATTGCTCGATACGTTGAAAAGGAACTATTCAATTCCCCCGGCCAACTTTATTGGCCATTCCGATATTGCACCTGGCCGCAAGGTCGACCCCAGCGCTTTTTTCCCATGGCAAACGCTGGCACACCGGGGTTTTGGTTTGTGGTACGATACTACGGCGGTAGTTGTGCCCGAATATTTCAATGCTCCCCAGGCATTACGCATCATCGGTTATAATATAAAAGATACACTGGCGGCCATCCGGTCATTCAAACTGCATTTTGTGCCGCAGGACACCATTGCCAAACGTTCATTGACAGCCGATGACAAAAAGATCCTTTTCGATCTTTCACGCAGGTACCAATAAAACGCTTAAGGCTGAACGCTGAAAAAAAAAGCTATGCCTGATTTTGAGCCTCCGAAATTTTTCGGGTAGCCCGAAATTCGAAAACCAGCGTTAAGCCTTCAGCATTTAGCGTTCAGCGTAAAACGCCGGCAGGCTCATGATCATCGTACTGATCGCGTAGTTTGTGCAACTCCTTTTTCAATTGAGCGATCAGCGTTTGGTGTTTGGGCGAACGAATTAAATTCTTTTGCTCCCGGGCATCGGTTTGCAGATCGTACAACTCCCATTCATTTACGGTATAGAAATAAATTAATTTATACCGGTCGCCGCGTATACCCAGGTGCGGTAATACCGAATGGTCTTTGGGGTATTCGTAATAATGATAATATAAATAGGGCCGGTTAAGGCCTTTTTGCTTTCCTGTAATAACGGGCACCAGGCTTTTGCCCTGCATTTCGGCAGGTATGGGGGTATTCGTAATATCTAAAATGGTAGGTGCAAAATCAATATTCTGCGCCAGAACGGTACTGGTTGTGTTGGGTTTTATATGTTGCGGCCAACGCATCATTAACGGGGTTTGAAAACTTACTTCGTACATGAACCGTTTATCGAACCAGCCGTTCTCACCCAGATAGAATCCCTGGTCGCTGGTGTAAATAACAGCGGTATTGTTGGTCAATCCCGATTCATCGAGGTAATTCAACAGCCGCCCGGTATTTTCGTCGACGGATGCAACACAGGCAAGGTAATCCTGCATATACCATTGGTATTTCAATTTTAGTAAGGCGTTGCCCGTAGGTTTTAACTGCTGTATTTGCCGGCCGCGTTCAGCATATATGGCTTTCATGCGGGTACGATCTGGTTCGGGTATACGATCCATTAAGCCATTGTACCAGGCTATTTCCCCGGCGTCGGGTTTTAATTCGGCAATATCCTGTAAAAAGGAAGGGTCAACTTTAAGGTCGCTGCTTAATTTCATGTCGCGCAAAATGCTCATGGTGTGCATACGCCATGCGCTGCCACGACCTGCGGTATCAGCGTATAATGTGGGCGGTTCAGGAAATACTTTGGTATGATACTGCTCGAGGTACTTCAGCGGCGGTAAGAAATTACGGTGTGGCGCTTTATGATGCAGTAACAGTACAAAGGGTTTGCTAGTATTGCGGTGTTTTAACCAGTCGATGGCTTCATTGGTGGTTACGTCGGTAGCATAGCCTTCAATTGCGCTGGTATCGCCGTTCATATTTATAAAACGGGGGGCATAATACAAACCCTGGCCAGGTAATATTTTCCAGTAATCGAAACCGGAAGGGTACGAATGCAAATGCCATTTGCCGATAAGCGCGGTTTCATAACCGGCCTGTTTCAATAGCTTAGGCAGGGTGGTGCGGCTGCTATCGAATGGGGTATAGTTATCTTTCACCCCATTCTTATGCGAATGCAAACCGGTGAGCAGGGTAGCGCGGGCCGGACTGCAAATAGAGTTGCCCACAAAACAACGGGTAAACCGGATGCCTTCATTGGCCAGGCGATCGATACCGGGTGTTTGAATTAGTTTTTTATCATAAGCGCTGATGGTATGCGCATCATGATCGTCGCTCATGATGTAGATGATGTTGGCACGTTGCTGGGAGTAACCTGAAAGAGACGTCAGCATGCATAGCAGTAGTAGTAACTTCATAACAAGCTTCGTTTTTGTTCTGTAATGCTAAAGGCGGAACGCTAAACACTGAACGCTGAATCAGGAGTGTTAGCTTTGTAAATTATTCAGGTAAGAATGATTTCGCAGATCATTGTCAGGCGTTCTTTGTATACTTATGAAGGTACTAACTTTTTTATGCTAAATACGGTACGTGCAACGCTGAACGCTAAATTCCCGGATTTTCTGCTTTTTGAAAGTTTTCGGAACACACGTAATTCGGAGACCGGCGTTAAGCGTTCGGCGTTTTGCCTTTTATTGAAGTTCCTCGCAATGATACCCGGCCTGCTGTAAAGTGGTTTCAACCGTACGCGGGCTCAGGTTGTCCGACTCAATACGCAGCACTTTATCTATATCGTCGAGGTCAACATTCCAGCGGCTGATTCCCTGCAGGTTGTTGATGTGCGGAGTTACCGAATCTATTTGCTTTTTATAGCGAAGGTTGGTTTTAAATACAAGCACTTCCATATGTATGGGCTGTATTAATGATGCGGTTTTACTTGTTCTCACGGGTTTCATTGGGTTCGTTTATTGGAAAATCTTTATCGTTGAACCGGCCGCCCCATCCTCTGCACCGGTTCTTCCATTCGTCTTTGAACTTTTGCTTTTCTTCAGGCGTCATGTGTTCCCACTTGTCGAGCATTTTTTGCCTGAACCGGTTCTTGAATTGTTCTTTTTTATGGGCGAAACCGCCAAAGCCGCTGAATAAGATCTTCGACAATACCAGTATACCCATGGCCTGCCAGAAAGAAATGACCTTTACTCCCAGTACATCGGGTAATATGCCATTCCAGAGGCGCATTACTATATAGCTGAACAACATGACAAAAGCCGTGCAGAATACCACGATCATAACAGCTTTGCCAAACCAGAATCTTCGTTTCATGTTACACGTTGTTTAATAATTTAATAATTCATCTTTCAACACACTAAGCCGGCTGCGCAGGTGCAATACGGCATACCGTTTACGGCTAAGCAGCGTATTCACCGTTTCGCCGGTTCGTTCGGCAATATCTTTAAATGGTACTCCTTCCAGTTCATTTAAGATAAATACCTGTCTCTGCTCTTCGGGTAATTCAGTCAGTGCGTTATTCAGTTCTTCCCAGAAAAGCGTACGCAGGTAATCTTTTTCGGGATTATCGCTTGCATCGAATAAGAACTCAGTCCAGTTTAGTCCGCCCTCTTCGCTTTCCTCTTCACCAAACAGGTCCTCCAGCGCTTCCGGTTTCTTTTTCCTTTGCCGGTCGATAATTTTATTACGGGCCACGGTAAACAACCAGGCGGTCATTTGCTCAATAGGCTGCGTGTTACCAATGAACTGGTAAAACACATCCTGCAATATATCTTCGGCATCGGCCTCATTGTTTACCCGTTTGCGGATAAACCCCATAAGACGTTTGCTATAGTCGGTAATGACCTGCGTAATATTGCGTTTCCTGTCTGCCGCCATGCCTGGTGCTATCGTGAGCGTCTCCTTCATGTATTATACCTGGGTAGACGACCAGTGGATAGTTATATTTTAAAGATGGGGTAAAAAGTTGAAAAGTTGATGGGTTAACAAGTTGACGGGGTAAAAATGCCGTCAACTTATTAACTTGTAAACCAGGTAAACCCGTTAATTTATCTCATATGAAATTTGGCAAACTGCCTGAAAGTGAACTGAATACGGTGAATTTCAGCCTGCCGGCCGATCCGCCGGGCAATAAAAAGATCCTCGGCGGCGAAAAGCGAAGCCAGGTTAAGATCCGTATCGGCTGCCCGCAATGGGGCGTGCCCGGCTGGGTAGGTAAAATTTATCCGCCAAAAGCGAGGGAGAAAGATTTTCTCGACAACTATGTGCAGCATTATAACTGTATTGAGCTGAATGCCACCCATTATAAAATTTACGACAAAACCGCCATTGCCAAATGGGCCGGTAAAGCCGGTGAGCGCGACTTTATTTTTTGTCCCAAACTTTACCAGGGTGTTACGCACCAGGGCGGTTTATTGGGTAAGAATGCAATGATCGCCGAGTTCCTGCAGGGAGTAAGCGCGTTCGGGAAGCACCTGGGACCCGTGTTTATGCAGTTGAGCGATTCATTCGGGCCGGCCCGGAAAGAGGAGTTGTTTACATTTATAAAGTCGCTGCCAAAAGAGATTACTTTTTTCCTGGAGGTACGCCACCCCGACTGGTTTGCACTGGAGCAGGTACGAAAGGAGTTGTTCAACACCTTGTATTTGCAGCAAACGGGTGCGGTTATCACCGATACTGCCGGGCGGAGAGATTGCGCTCATATGCACCTTACTATTCCAAAAGCATTTGTACGTTTTGTGGCCAATAGCCTGCATGCGTCTGACTATGTGCGGCTCGATGCGTGGATCGAACGCATTATTAGCTGGGTTGAACAGGGGCTGCAGGAGTTGTATTTTTTCGTACATATGGAAGAGGAGTTGTATTCACCCGAATTGATCATTTACTTCACCGATAAGCTCAATACCGCATGCGGATTGCAGTTATTACAGCCGAAATTCATTGCGCCGGAAGGGCAGGCGGCGGGTTCGCAGATAAAATTCTTTGAGTAAACAGCCTGACAATGAACCTGTAATGAAAGCTTTTGCGTTAAACGGAATGAACAAATCGTTCAACGAAAAATGATTCCTGCTAAATGGAATTGGAAAATCGTTCAACGGAAAGTGTTTTGCATTAAACGGAAATGACAAATCGTTTAACGAAAAGTCTTTTTCGTTAAATGAAAAGAACAAATCCATTAACGCAAAGTGTTTCCCATAAAACGGAATGACTAAGTTAGAAACTGTTGCAACCAGCAATTACTTTCATAACAAATGATTTTACGATGGCCTGGTTATACCCGGCAGTATGGGTTAGCTGTTGAGTTTGGAGTAGTCCCGAAACCGGGACTACTCGTAAAACATAAGGATGGTTTAATGGAATGGTGTGATATGGTGAACGCTGAACGCTGAAAGCAAAATGCTGAAGGCTTAAAGCTGAATGCAAAAGGCTCAACGTTCAACGCTGAATGCAAAAGGCCGAAGGCTTAAGCTGAACGCAAAACGCAAAACGCCGTATGCGGAAGGCGGAAATCTACATCCCGCGTTTCGGGCTTTTTCGAAAATTATTCGGGCAGAACGTAATTCCGCGGCTGGCGTTCAGCCTTAAGCGTTGAGCGTTTAGCTTTTATATGGCATGGATGCTGTAGGTAACAACGCCCCATATGCCCAGTGAATCGCATGAAGCATCTACTTCAATGGGTGCGTTCTTACGTGATTCAGAGATAAGCCGTACTTTATTGAATGTTTTTTCAAGCCGCCTGATAAGCATTTCGCCATTAAGCGATGCCACCACTATTTTACCGCTCTCAGCTTTCAGGCTGCGATCTACTATAATGGTATCGCCGTCAAAAATGCCTGCACCCGTCATAGCGTCGCCGCGCATACGCAAAAAGAAAGTGGCTGGTTTATTTCGAATTAGTTGTTCATTTAAATCAATACCACCTTCCATGTAATCGTCTGCTGCCGCACCAATACCGGTAGCATCGGCGGTTTTAACATCCTGTTGCGGGAACTTTTTAGTTCCGCGATTCGATGTTTCATTAAAAAACTCCCCCTCCATATAATTTAAATTTTGGTGTACTAAATTATTTAGTAAATTTATGCTAAATTTATAATCCAATAAAAAATGTTTTATGAATACCGGGTTAGCAAAAAACGTTTCTGAAGCCTGGCCTGGCAACGGTCATCGGGAATACAGGCTGGTGATATATCCTGATGCTGTTGTGTATGAAAAGATTATGGCTGAAAAGCAACGGTTCTATATGAATTATGGCGTGGAATCGGTTGTGAATTCGTTCCCAAATATTATGGTGGCGGGCTTTTATGCGGGCGAAGGAATGGAAGAAACACTGATCCGGTGGATCCATCGTATCTGCAGCCAGCTGAACAGTTTTGATATCACACTTAACAATTATAGCGGTCTTCCCCAGCATAGCATTTACCTGCGGGTGCAGGATCCGCAACCGGTACAACAACTGGCTGCCCAATTGAAAACGCTTGATGGTCATGTACATGCCATGCGTGGCCATGCTTTTGAACGGATACCGCATATAGTGCTGGCCAATGAATTGCCCGAGCCGGTTTACCAGCAGGCTATGCCGGTGTATTCACGAAAAACATTTCGGGCCCGCTTTATGGCCACGGAACTGGTATTGCTTGCACGCGATCATCCGTTCGCAACCAGTAAAACCATAAACGTATTCCGGTTTTTGCCGGCTAATCATAAATCATATAGTGAAGTAGCTTAACCATTTAACTCATCCTCAAAAATTCAATTATGAAAATCAGTATTCAGTCTATACCAGGTTGCAGGGTTAACGAATACATGTTGGTGTTGAACCCGCACGAGGAATTGCGTAATAAAATAACCAGGCTCAGAAATGAGTTTAGCGAAACGTATAAAAATTCGGCTGCCCTGATCAGTAAGCCGAATATTGCACTGGTTCGCTTTACACAACTGGAAATGATGGAAGAGCGGATCGTGAACCGGTTAAAGGTGATAGGCATGGGTTTTCAACCATTTAAGGTTGGGTTAAAAGATTATGGAAGCTTTCCTTCACATACCATATTTGTAAATGTTACCACTAAAATACCCATTCAGAACCTGGTGCGCGAGATCCGTGATGCGCAAAGGCTTATGAAACTGGATAATGAACATAAGCCACATTTTATTGATGAGCCGTTTATTGTGATCGGTCGAAAACTGGTGCCGTGGCAATTTGAAAAGGGCTGGCTTGAGTTTTCGCACCGGCAATTCACCGGTTCTTTTATTGCCGATAATATGTTATTGCTCAAACGCAGGTTGGGTGATAAATCATGGATGATAGCCCAGCGTTTTGAGTTTATGAATTTACCCGTTACGACAAAACAAGGGGAGTTGTTTGTATAGTCATACTTGTTGTGGAGTTGTTTCAGTTCAATCTTTCAAATTTGTGTTGCCACCTCCTCCCGATTTTTCGGGAGGAGTGTCGGACGGGTTAATCGGCAAACCGCAGCGCGGCCTCCTTCGGCAATCGGCAATCTTTAATCGGCAAAGAATCTCGGGCGGCGCAAAGTCGTAAATAGATCTCAATTTTCGCGAACCCCCATTCCCCATTGACCATTCACCATTCACCATTCATGAGGTAAAAATGAAAGAGAAAAAGCAGGAAAGTTACCGGGTGATGCCGCGTAAAATGGCAGAAGAAGATAATTACCAAAAAGGGCGGGGTGCCCAGGTAAATACAAAGAACAGGTTCCTTAAAGATCAGCATGTTAAGGAACACGTAGAAGGCATTGACGACTGGACCGAAAGCCAGGAGCCTACCCGGTATATTGAGCAGGAAGCAAAAACGCTGGTAAATAAAGTGAATAGTCCCGATGTGGGTATGTGGTACAGCATGAACCCGTATATGGGTTGCGAGCATGGCTGCATTTATTGTTATGCCCGTAACAGCCATGAGTATTGGGGTTATAGCGCAGGACTTGATTTTGAAAGAAAGATCGTCGTTAAAACGAATGCGCCGCAACTGCTGCGCAGGTTTTTAATGGACCCCAGGTGGCAGGGTGTGCCAATAAGCCTTAGCGGTAATACCGATTGTTACCAGCCGGCCGAACAGAAATACCGGTTAACAAGGTCGTTACTGGAAGTTTGCAGGGAATTTAATCAGCCCGTAGGCATCATCAGCAAGAATGGGGGCATGGTGCGTGATATAGACATTTTGAAAGAAATGGCTAAGAAGAAACTGGTTTCAGTATTGGTTACTATCACTTCATTGAATGAAGACTTGCGCCGTGTAATGGAGCCACGTACTACTACTTCCATGCAACGGTTAAAACTTATACAGGAGCTTAGCCAGGCCGGGGTTAGGGTAGGGGTTATGATGGGGCCAATGATACCGGGTTTGAATGAACACGAAATGCAGCGGATCATGAAAGCTGCCAAAGAACATGGGGCAACCTATACGGCCTATACATTTATCAGGTTGAATGGCTCGGTAAAACTACTGTTCCATGACTGGCTGCATAAAAACTTTCCCGACCGGGCCGATAAAGTCTGGCATCTGATAGAGCAAAGCCATGGCGGCCAGGTAAACGATTCACGGTGGGGTGTGCGCATGAGGGGCGAAGGCGATATTGCTGAGATCATTGCCCAGCAATATCGCAAATACGGTAAACTCTATGGAATGAACGCTGAAGAATTAGATCTTGATGCAACCAGCTTCAGAAGGCCAGGTGCACAGGGAAGGTTATTTGATTGAGATATGCGATGTATTTGACCCGCCTTTTTTTATAATTATCTTTTGTATTACTTCTTTTGTGCGTACGATCTCTTTGCAAAGGCCCGATATTTCCCGGGCATGTTCAAGAATGTTGAGCCGGGAAAGAGATTGTTCCAGTTCCTGGACCTTACCTCTGTAATAATATTCCATTACTTCAACCGAGTCAGCCAGGATCATTTGAAAGGATTCCGAAGCCAGTTCCTTTGGCGAAACAGGGTTAAATTTACTAATGGAGGAGTGTTGCTGTTTCATGGAAGTTAAAATTAAAAGTTATTAATGTTCAATCGGGCCGAACCTTTCCTATGTGACTCTGGGAACGGGGTATTCGTTGCCTCAAAGTTGCTTCACATCACCTTGAATGGCAAGAGTTAAAGTACCAAAAGATTAAGGTAGTAGCTGTATGTAAAATAAGTAGTTCTACGGATTTTCCGCCATGTATTAACAAATACCTTTAGCGCCCCGTTTAACCAAAATTTTAATTATGGCAACTAACCTGAAAAAGTCCCTGTTGACTTACCCTCAATTAATTATCATCTTGCTGGGAGTCTTGTTGATCGGCTCCTGTAAAGAAGAAACCGGTCAAAAAGACCTGGTATGTATCCCTGTTCCGAATGATACTTCAGAGCTTGGAAGAAAGAACCATTTTATTCCGGTGATGAGCATCGACATTTATGAAAAAGATTTCAGAACTACCCGCGACAGCCTGAGGAGATCGTTCCCTGATCTGATGATCCCCGATAGCGAAACATTCAACAAAGCTTCGATTGTCGAGTTTTTCCAAAACCCCAAAGTGGTAGGGCTTAAATTCTATTATGGAATAAAACCCGGGGCCGAGAAGAAAAAGTCACTGCGCATGATGATCGTAGGCGTTGACTCTGCAGGTAATAATGTATACATCAAAAACAAAAGAGGCGCCCTTAATGCACAGGCTGGTACTGAGGATGGAGGTTTGGAGTATGGACAATGCAGCCCTCCATGCGATATAGAACCTTAGTATAAAAGAAAGAATTGTTTTACCATATCAATGACTGAGATTTTCTCAAAACAATGGATGCTACCGTACGTTTTATTCTAAGTTTAAGCATCGGATTTGCTGTAATAATCGGGATAGTAAGATTTCGAAGGATAGATCCATCTTACTATCCCTTCATTTATCGCGTAACTGTAGTATTGGTTGTAGAAATACTTAACAGGATCCTTACCGTTACAGGGCATCCTGACGCGTTCATTCTGGTGTTGAACATGTTTTCATTCGTCGATTTCTTCCTTTTCCTTTGGTTATTTCATAACTGGGGCTTGTTTAACAGAAAGCGATCGACCAGTATCACCATCGCTGGCATTTTTTTCGTCATATGGCTGTTGGAAAACATACTGCTGACCGGCTTTATAAAGCATAATATGTACTTCTTTATCCTGTATGCGTTTGCCCTGATCTTTTTCAGTGTGAATACATTCAATAAAATGGTGGTTCACGAACGCAGCAGTATTTTCAGGAATCCCAAATTCTGGATTTGTTTGGGAATAATCATTTTTTATTCGTTCTTTATAGTTGTTGTATCAACCAGCTTATCGATGTTCGTTCAAAGTATGAGCAAAGCATTCAGGCGTGAATTGCAGTCGATAAGTGTTTATTCAAACTTATTGGTTAATCTTTTGTATGCAGTAGCTATATTATGGATACCCAGGAAAAAGAACTTTACCAGTCTGTTTTGATAGTAGTAGGGGTAGTAGGTATAATTTTACTATATTTTATTATCACCATTATACGCTATCAGCGCCGCAGCCTGAAACTGCATAAGGAAAAGATACAGGCCGAAATTGATACATTGGAAAAAGAACGCCGGCGTATAGCCTCTGACCTTCACGATGAACTGGGCCCTCTTCTGTCTGCCGTAAAACTTCAGATCAACAGCCTCAATACCACCGATCCCGACGATGAAGCGGTGATCGGCAAATCGAGCACCCATCTTGATAGCATAATCAGAAAACTGCGGGAAATTTCGAATAACCTGATGCCCAACACGCTCGTTCGAAAAGGACTTCAAAAAGCCATTAACGAATTTATTGAGAACAACCGCGACACCTACGGATTAGAAATAAGATTTATATGTGAGCGGGATATACACGTGAACCAGTACAAAGAGATCAATATCTATCGCATCATCCAGGAAATTCTTCACAATACCGTAAAACACGCCCAGGCCTCCCTGCTAATCATTAAAATAGTTACGGAAGGCGACCGTCTTTTGCTGATGACCGCCGATAATGGAAAAGGTTTTGATTATTTTGCGAAAGTAAAGGACAATCCCGGCCTTGGACTTCGTAACTTGCAAAGCAGAACCGAGGTGATGGGCGGCGAGCTTACCTGTCACAGTGAGCCGGGTAAGGGAACTACTTATACAATTGAAATTCCTATTTGACCAGAACCAGGTGTTTATGAAAACATATGGCAATATAAAAGTTGCTATTGCAGACGATCATGAAATTTTCCGCGACGGGCTGCGGGCAATGTTGCAAAAACAACCGGATATCTTAATGGTAGCTGAAGCTGCCAATGGAAAAGACCTCATTGAACAGGTAAAACTGCAGCAGCCGGATATAGTGATCAGTGATGTAAAAATGCCTGTTATGGATGGGGCTGCCGCCACCCGCCATCTTACCGAGCACTATCCGCATATAGGTATTATCGCCCTGACCATGTTCGATGAAGAAGACCTCATTATCGACATGCTGGAAGCCGGTGCCCGCGGTTATCTTTTAAAGAATGCCGATAAGAACGAGATCGTTGAAGCGATAAAATCGGTGTACCAGCAACAACCTTACTACTGCCGCCATACCTCTAACAAGCTGGCACAAATGGTTGCCAAAAGCAAATTCAATCCTTATAAGCAAAAGCAGAAACCCGAATTTTATGAACGGGAGATCGACATCATTGCCGATATCTGTAATGGCCTCACCAGTAAACAAATTGCCGAAAAGATCTTCCTGAGCGTACGCACCGTTGAAGGGTTACGGTTAAAGATCATGGAAAAAATGGAAGTGAAGAACACGGCCGGCATCATCATTTATGCGATCAAGAATAACCTGTACAAGCCCGGAAATATTTGATAGCGTTGTTTAATTTCCCTGTTGACTATCACCTGCCTTGCCTGTAATTAATCCCAATGCATAACCGAAGATATCAGGCAGGAGTTTGGGTAGAAAAAAAATATTTTTTAAAAACTTTGAAAATTATTTGGTGTAATTGAAAAATTATTAACACCTTTGCATAAACAAATAAACGAAACATGAATCGCAAACATTTAAACATAGAAGCACAATACGGTTGGAGTCCGATTGGTGACTTTACTGTTTGCGGGGCGTGTTACGCTGAAGAATAAGTTGAACAAACTAATTCAATATAACACAGGCCCCGACAGATTCGTCGGGGTTTTTTGTTTTTAGCCTTATAAGAAAAATAAACAGCATTGACCCATAGGGATTGGTGTGTTATATTCATGTGTGTGTAATAGTTAGTGTTCCCGATATTCAAATATTTTGAACACCTTTTTGTGAAATTTATTAATAATAACATCTAAATACTATAAAAAATTGATGCCGATACCGATGCAATACATACGACGGATGAAGATGGATAGTTCAGAACGATTTATCCAATGGAATACGTGTGCAAATGCGCAAGAGGTGGTATGTATCAGTGGCGGCAAAAAAGAGGATTATCATAATCGAATACGACCAGGTTGTGTTTATACGAAACTGTAATGTACAGGCATCGAATAAAAAGCCCGGTCGACAAAACGACCGGGCTTTTTTGTTGGCGTAAGTCAGGTAGACAAAGTGTAATTAAATAAAAAACTTCAGATGCGAAGTAAAAGGAGTGTAAGTGATGAAACTTTTAATGAGTGTATTTATGATCAGATTCATTGTGGCTTTATTCGACAATAGAACAAAGGGAAATAAAGCAGGCGGGCAGAAGAATTCAGATGAAAGAGATACAAGACACCCTGCCGCTTTTCAGGTACGATAAAAAGTTAGTAAAGATATAAGTGGTTCTAAAAGGAGGAGAACAAAGCGTCCGTCGGCTGGCGGATGCTTTTCCAAAACATTCATTGACCATTAAACCTGTCTTAAACTAAAACCCTTATGAAAACTTGTAGCGGCTGCCATGACCGCTACAACATATAGGAGTATTCCGGTTGGTCGGATACCCCGTTTGGATCGGGGAGGCTGCAGGTTCGAGTCCTGTCTCCTATACAAAAAGCAGCACAGGTGTTAATGGTTGCATTCCTGACTTCCAATCAGGACGACAGAGTTCGAGTCTCTGGTGCTGCTCTTAACGGTTAGTTGGTGTAAAGGCTAACATCCCGGATTGTCGATCCGAAGACAAGGGTTCGATTCCCGTACTAACCGCAATATATGATTGTTGGGTGGTGTAATGGTTGAGCATCTCAGTCTTTGACCCTGATGGTGCAGGTTCGAATCCTGCCCCGGCAACAAAATGGTGGCTGTAGCTTATTTGGTAAAGTACCTCACTGTGAATGAGGGGAACAGGGTTCGAACCCCGCAGCGCACCCGAAAATGGCTTATAGTTCAATGGAAGAATACTGTGCTACGAACGCAGAGATGGAAGTTCGAATCTTTCTGAGCCGGCAAAAATATTTTTTATTACGCAAATATGCTGCGCAGATGCATATGCATATTTGCAGTATCGAAATCAGGAGCGGTGAATTGGATGATACAACCGGAAATGTTCAACTGTGGCTGAATGGATAGCATGTATGGATTGGTAATTAAGAAAGATTTCTATAAAAAAGTTTAAGTGCGCAGGTATAATGCGCAGTAGGAATAGAACGGGCTTGTAGCTTAGCTGGCTAAAGTACCCGGCTTTTAACCGGGGGAGCATGAGTTCGAATCTCATCAGGCCCACATAAAGTATGGATGATTAGCTCAGTGGAAGACCGTGCCCCTGTTAAGGGCAGTGTTCCCGATAAAGTCGGGATTCGAATCTTTCATCATCCGCAAAAATGGTCTGTTCGCCTAGATGGTTAGGGCACCGGTCTTTCGAACCGGGCGGATGAGTTCGATCCTCATACAGACTACCAGGTGCTTTGGCAGAGATGGTTCTATTGCATCCCGTTGAAGCCGGGATCATCGTGGTTCGATTCCACGGGGCACCACAAATTACGGGCTTGATGTAATGGCTGCATGTCGTGTCTCCAAAACCGATAGTCTTCGTTCGAGTCGAAGAGTCCGTGCTAAAATAACAGGTTATGCGCACTCGTGTAATGCAATAGTTAGTGATCCATTCTTTGCGAACAAAGGATAAAACATCTGTTAACTATTCAATGAAAATTATGGAGAATTTATTTACACAGAAAATGATCAATGCCAACAATGTGTTCGATGATCAATTTCTGGATATTAAAGTATTATACCTGTACTATTTTAACCGGTTGCCTAGTTTGAACTTCATCAAATATATAGATGGTGAAAAAACATTCGGGGCGTTTAGAGAAAAGTTTGGCACACAGATAAAACACGTGCATCAGTACCGGTGGTTTAAAAGAAAGAAGAAGCAATATGAATTCGATAAAACGGTAATCGTTTTTGAAAAGAATTGCCTGGTGGAGATAGACACTTACTACTGTCAGATATTACACGATGGAAGCAACCCTGATCTTATAGCTGAGCTTACCGCCCTGGCTTTTCAGTTCAAGGAAAGGCAAAGACGACAGCCGCTTGAGATCAATCTGATAGCGCAAAGCGGAAGCAGGATGGAGTTAAAAGCTATGGAGATCAAGCGAACGAAGCTGGACCTCGATCTTTTTTACGAAAACGATTTTAAGGAGACGGATGAGATCATCAGGCAGCGGCTGAACAAAGAGAATGATAAGGGAATTGTGTTGCTGCATGGTTTGCCGGGAACAGGAAAAACAACCTATCTGCGCTACCTGATAGGTAAAATAAAAAAGCGGGTAATGTTCCTGTCGCCTACGGTAGCAGGTAATTTGATGAATCCCGATTTTATCGAAATGCTGATCGATAACCCTAATTCGGTTGTGATCATCGAGGATGCAGAGAATATAATCATGGACCGAAAGTACAATTCCGGTTCGGCGGTATCGAACCTGCTGAATATTTCAGATGGGTTACTGGCCGATTTCCTGAATGTACAGCTCATATGCACTTTCAATAATTCGCTCACGCTGGTAGACAGCGCATTGATGCGAAAGGGAAGGTTGATCGCAAAATATGAGTTTGGAAAATTGAGTGTTGGAAAAGCGCAGCGGTTAAGTGATCATCTTGGGTTGAACACAGTAATTGATCAACCGATGACAATAGCAGAGATTGCCAACCCGCATGAAAAGGAGCAGCCGGCAAACAGGGTAGAAGTGATTGGTTTCAGACGCAATTTGATTCAAAACTAAAATACACAGAATGGAGGTAAGCCATGGAACAACAGCATTGGAGGCGGCTGGATGGTACAATTATCAAAAGACCCATTGAAGATGAAGTACGGGCCGTACTGGTTCGTGAAAAGGAAATGGGGCATACTTTAAAAGTGTGCATTGGTACCGATAGCCAGGTTAAGGGTAAGGAAACGGAATTTGCTACGGTGATCGTGTTCATTCGCAAAGGGAAAGGTGGTTTTATGTATATACACAACGAAACTACCCAACAAAAGATGAGCATTAAACAACGTATGTTGATGGAGGTTTCAAAAAGTATTGAGATAGCGTATGCCTTATGTCGCCTGTTTACTATTTACAATGTCGACATGGAGGTGCATGCAGATATCAATACCAACCCCAACTTTAAAAGTAACGATGCGTTGAAAGAAGCCATGGGCTATATTATGGGGATGGGTTTTGTGTTCAAAGCCAAACCACACGCCTTTGCCAGCTCATGCTGTGCGAATAAGGTAGTTCAGTAAATACACTTATCCGGGGGGTAAAGCCTCCGGGTAAGTTTCAAATAATTAACCTGTTAAAACTATTTACAATGAAGAAGAGTACACTGTTCATAATGAAACAAATGGCAATGGTGCAATGGCACCGCAGTTTTCGATCGAAACCAAAAAGATCATTATGGACACAAAACTCGTTCGTGAATTCGGTACTGAAATTCTTTCGTATCGACTGCGTACTGTAAGGCAAAAAAATCGCATGCAGTACGAGGATTTTGATAAGCAATTATTGAAGATCAACAGAAGGCAAAAGGAGCTGTATCATCAACGGCGTAACCTGGGCTGGGAACCCCTGATACCACCGGTACAAATAGGATGGAAACGATTTTTTGTATTGAGGGAAGATGTGGCAACCGGAAAGCATAAAGAGTTCTTTGAGAATATTCTTCGCAAGATCAATACCTGTGACTGGAGCCATCGCAAGGATTTTATGGTTAAGTACCGGCGGTTTGGAACAAAGAAATACCGGGAAAAAAAACAAAGCCTGTTACGGCCCGCTGAATGGACGTTTAACAGAATGGATTTTACGGAAGATGAAAAAAGATTTTTTTACGAGGTGTGGGAAACCGATTGCAGGAATGAGATGGTGAAGCGATATGTTTTTAGCGAGCCCTGGCGGTTTGTTTTGCGGGTGCGCCCCAATATTATTGATCAGGTAAAAAAAAGGGATGCATTGATTGAAAAGGAAATACAGCAGATCTGGAATTACCTGCGCCGGAATCGCTACTGCCGCCGGTTAGATAAATTGACATATGGCACAGTACACTGGAGTTTAAGAGATCATAATGAAGATCCGCGGGAAAAGAATTTCTTAAAGAACAAACCAATACCAGAAATCCTGGATGAATTGGCTGATGAATTATTGTAGATAGTATTTTAAAATATTAACAGCGTCGAAAGATGCATTAAGAAGCTTCCCTAACCGGAAGACCGGCATATCACCGATCGAAAACAACCGTGGTTGGTGTTTCAAAGAAGCACTGCAGTGCAGACGTAGTAACTATCTGTATGCTGTGGTAAGATCGTAATGTGCCGGCAAATCGTGTAGGTCAGGGGTTCGAATCCCCTTCCCGCTCTAAAACGGGGTAGTTCAGCGGTAGAACAACACATTTATACCTGTGGGTTCGAGTCCCACATCCTGGTATTGCCGGGATTGGCGAAAATGGTAAACGCAAAGCACTTAGGATGCTTGATTCCAGGAAGTACACCGCTTCCCAAAAAATGGTGAATGCAACGTAAAGCCGGCTTATTGACCCGCCGTTGCCGCCAACAGGCGGAGCGGCAGTCTGGTAAATGCCCTGCAGGCAATCAGGAGCCAATGCGGCTTATGCCACTTCATTCAAAGAAATAGTGTGTTGAAGATGCTACAACATATAGGTCAATGAAGAACTGGTATAACGAACATCGGTGAATATTGCTTCCGCAATTACGGGACGGAAAATAATACCCGGCTTTATTTTTTAACCTTTTAAAAAAGTACCAATGAAAAATATTCATGTAAACGCCTACGAGGTGGCCCTTGTGTTTAAAAAAGGCGTATACCAGCGAATGCTGAAAGAAGGAAATTACTGGTTCTGGAAAAATGAAAACGTAAATAAATACAACATTACTCAGCCATTCGTGGCGCCTGTTGAGCTGAACATCCTGTTGCAGGATGCGGTGTTGGCAGATGCACTACACGTAGTGGATGTAAAAGATAATGAGATCGTATTGCATTACGAGAACGGGCTGCTGAAGCAGGTGCTTGCCGCCGGCCGTTACACTTTCTGGAAAAGTGTGATACAGCGCAATTTTGTTCGTGCCGATATCGGTAAAGTGGAGATCACCGAAAACATCGACCGTTCCACTTTGCAGAATAAACTGGTAGCTCCTTACGTGCGCACCTTCATCGTTGAAAGCCATGAACAGGGTGTTTTGTATATAGACGGAAAGTTTGTGCAGACACTGGATGCGGGTGTATACAACTGGTGGAAGAACGGGATTGCGATACAGGTGAATAAACTGGATATGCGTCAGCAGCAGGCGGAGATCAACGGACAGGAGATCCTGACAAAAGATAAAGCCGCGCTGCGCATCAATGCCTGGGCGCAGTACATAGTGAAGGATGTTGAAAAAGCTGTGCTGCAGAATAAAGATTTCAGCTACCAGCTGTATGTGGTGTTTCAGTTGGCGCTGCGTGAATACGTAGGTGGATTGCCATTTGATGAATTGCTTGAAAAGAAAGATAGCATAACCACCTTCATTCTGGAAGCTGTAAAGGAGAATGCAGAAGCGCTGGGTGTTGAAGTGAATGGTTTTGGGATCCGTGATATTATTCTGCCAGGCGATGTGAAGGAGATCATGAACCAGGTGCTGATCGCTGAAAAGAAGGCACAGGCGAACATCATTATGCGTCGTGAAGAAACTGCCAGCACACGCAGCCTGTTGAACACTGCCAAACTGATGGAAGAAAATGCTATGCTGTGGAAACTGAAGGAAATGGAATACGTGGAAAAGATAGCAGACAAGATCAGCAATATCAGTGTTAACGGCAATGGCGTATTGCTCGATCAGTTGAAGCAGATCCTGATATCACAGAAATGACCAGCCTTTCTTTAACAAGGCGTGCCACGGTTACATCTGCAGCGCCGGGAAACCGTGGCACACCTGACGGTAACCGCCCGAACGGGCAGGTAACTGTAAGTTGTATAGCCTTGAGAATGTAAGCGGTTCCGCTTCGGGCGGAACTGCTTTTATCAGCATTCGGTTAAGCCATTGTTAGAACCATTAAAAGAATTAAATATGATGACCGAAGTGATCAACACCATTGAAACAGAGCTCAATCAAACCTTTGATGAATTATTCAAATGGTTTGATATTGACTATGAGCTACTGAATTACACCCCCGATAACAAGGGATGGAACATTCGCAGAATACTTGAGCATATATCGCTGACTAACCATTATTTACTCATGCTCATAAGCAAGGGTGCAAGAAAAGCCCTTGAAAGAGCAAAAAAAGAGGATTTTATGGGAAGTCTGATAAATTATGATCTCGATTGGGCACGTTTAAAAGTGATCGGTGAACACAAGTCGTTCGAATGGAGCCGGCCCGGCCATACGGAGCCGCGGGGCAAAATACGCGTGGCGGAAATACGGCAGGAGCTGGAACAACAATTGAAGCAATGTCACACCCACCTGCTGGCTTTACAGCGAGGTGAAGGTGTTCTGTACAAAACAATGATGAGTGTAAATAATTTAGGTAAAATTGACGTTTACCACTATATATACTTTCTCATTCAACATGCCAAAAGACATATTACTCAAATGGAGCGTGTTGAAGTTGAGTTCAATCTTGGCGTTAGCTGAAAAAAAAACAAATTATGGCGAAGTTAAAGATATCAGGAAAAGAATTAAGGGCTATCGGTTATCCGGAAGGACCAGTGATAAGCATAGCCATGAATATAATGGAGAAGAATTACAAGCATGAGAAAAAGGAGGATGTGATGGACCTATTGAGAAAGATCCTGAGTGCTCCGGTGGAGTATGAAAATGATGCGGTATTGGGTTTGATAGCCCAGCAACTTATACCAAAGAAGGAGGAAGTACCTGGTGAGCTTATTGATTTGAATAAAACAGGTATTCTATTTAATGTATTTGGCGGGGAGAATATTGAAGAAGGCGCCATGCACCAGATGCAACAGGCAGCACGGTTACCAATAAGTGTGGCCGGCGCCCTGATGCCCGATGCACATGCCGGATATGGATTGCCTATAGGCGGTGTGCTGGCAGCGGAAAATGCGGTGATCCCCTATGGGGTTGGTGTTGATATCGGTTGCCGGATGTGTTTGAGCGTTTTTCCTATTAACCCAAAACAACTGGTGCAACGGGAGCATTTATTTACCCGTGAATTGAATGAAGCAACCTTGTTTGGTAGCGGGAAAGTATTTGATGACCCTGTTGATCATGAAGTGATGGAGCGGAAAGAGTTCGATGAGTTGCCATTGCTGAAGGAGCTGCAGACAAGGGCCTGGAAACAACTTGGGTCGAGCGGATCGGGTAATCACTTCGCGGAGTTCGGGTTGGTTGAAGTAACCGAAAAAGATGCCATCCTGGGAATCGATGCAGGATTGTACGTTGGGTTATTGACGCATTCAGGTTCAAGGGCATTGGGTGCGAACATTGCCAATTACTATACCAAAATAGCAAGAGAGAAAAGACGTTTGCCCGGTGATGCCGCTAACCTTGCCTGGTTACAGTTAGATGAAACCGAAGGTATCGAATACTGGATGGCGATGAACCTGGCCGGTGACTATGCATCTGCATGCCATCATGTAATTCATGCAAAGCTTGCAAAGGCAATAGGTGAACAACCATTGACAATGGTAGAGAACCACCATAATTTTGCGTGGAAGGAAATGATGGTTGGCGACGACGGAAAGATGAAGGAATTGATCGTTCACCGTAAAGGAGCAACGCCAGCAGGTAAAGATGTATTGGGTATAATTCCCGGTTCAATGACCGCTCCCGGATTTATAGTGAAAGGAAAAGGGCTGGCCGCTTCGGTTTCTTCTGCATCGCATGGCGCCGGAAGAAAAATGAGCCGTAGCAAAGCCCTGAATTCAATAACACATAAAGAGTTGAAAGAGCAGTTGCAACGCTTTGGAGTGAAATTGCTGGGTGGCGGCCTCGATGAAGCGCCGCATGCATACAAGGATATTGAAATGGTGATGAAAAGCCAATCGGCCCTTGTAGACATCGTTGGTAAGTTCATGCCTAAAATTGTAAAAATGGATGGTACCGAACCAAAGAAATGGAAAGTTAAGAACCAGTTGGACGGTGAATAAATGATATATGTCGTGCCGACAGCGTTGGGACGGCATAGTCATTTAGTTCATTGCGTAGCTGATATTTTTTCGAACAAATAAGAAAGCGGGCTTTGCTCCAGTATAATACGGTGCGATTGCCCGCTTTCTTCTTTCCATTTAACCAGCCTGATGTTATCTCCCTCGATCTCTATACCGGTAATATCCCCGTCGATAAAGCAACAACAACCGCTATTGAAGTAAGAGGGAATGACCATGGTTTTATGAAATTGTTTACCGGCATACTCCGCTTTTCTCTTCTCCAGTTCCGCCTCTATGTCCCGTATGGCAGTAGCGTCTTCTTTTGCCCTTGTTTTTTCCAGTTGTTTGTTGAGTCGCTCGATATGATCGAGAGAGGCGAATACAGGTTTATGCGTGTGTCCTGAAATGAACAGCAGGTCTTTTTGCGTGGCGCTCCATTCGTACATCATGATATTATGTTTATCAACCAGCTCGAACGAATCGGAAGTTGAGTTGATGCTTATTTCGAGGAAACGTTGCAGGGGCGTCCATATGGCAGCAACAAACCAGGTGCTGAATGTGTTACCATCGCTTTTTTGATCGCCCTGGTGCCCATGTGTACAAAAGATGGAATATTCGCGGTTATTGTATGTGGTGGTAAGTATGAGCCCTTCGTATATCTTCAGCTTATCGCCAAATACGGGTTTGAGATAACGCATGCGCGGAAACTCATATTTCCATTCCAGGTCGTGGTTACCAAACACGCGATAATAACGGTTGTCCTGCAGGAACCGAAGTTCTTCCTGAAATTCGGCTTTGTTCATTTCCATAACAATATCGGGTTTGTTCTCCCAAAGCTCTTCGCAATCGCCAAGGTTAATTAAGTAGAACCCGTTCTTATAATAATAGTCGAGGGCGTTCAGGTAATTTTTTTCAGCAGGGCGAAAATCATCGGCCAGGTCGCGGGCGCCTTTATGTGCGTCGGAAAAGATGATGAATTTGCCGGTATTCAGGTCGAACGGTACTCTTATGCCATAGGTTTCTTTTGTATACTGAATGTTGTTCAGCAATGCTGTTAAGGAGGCAAATACCTTGTCCTTTTCGGGCGAGGAGGATAACCGCGCGGCCAGCCTGGTAACGGGTCGTTTAAATAAGCGCTGCAACAATTTTTTCATAGTCGAAAAATCAGGTTTTTCAATTCCCTGAAATTTATTACTTTAGTAAGATAGCAATTCACAGTCATTTAAAAATCAATACGGTTCCGCTGTATGCCTGGCATAAAGATCATGCCGGGTTCTTTCCTGAATCCCTGCCCGACTATTTAAACAGGCAGTCTGCTCCAAATAAAATAAAGATTGCCTGCGAACAAAATACATGCTTCCATGAAACAACTATCGTTTGCGCCTCCCGCAAATTTGCAACGCTGGTTTTGGGTATTGCTGGCAATTAACTGCCTGTTTATTATTGCTTCAAAATGGTATATGCAGCCGCTGTCGACAGATGAAATAGTTCGTTTTGAACTGGCTAAAGACCTGGCTGTGGCTGAAAGGATCGTTCAGTATTGGGAAACTTATGGCAAACTCAACCATGCCATAATTGGCATTTACCTCGACTTTGTATTTATCGTTTTTTATACCTCCGGGCTGCTCGTGGCCAGTTTGTATTTTAGCCGTTTAAGCGGCCATGAAATACTGATGCGTACCGGCCGGTTTGTGGCTTACCTGCTGATCGTAGCCGGCATTTGTGATGTAATAGAGAATATTGCCATGCTAAAAAGCCTGCAGGGCACGCCTACCCGGTGGTCGGTATTACTGGCATACGATATGGCCACTACCAAATTTTCGATAGTTATATTGTCGGCACTGTTTATAGCAGTGTGCCTGGTGTTCAGGCTGCTGAGGAAAATTGTGTTGTGAGGTACGTTTACACTTTTATATAGATCTTCTTTTTGTCCATAAAATACACTATAAGCCAATAAAAGCCGATCATACACAAGGCATACAGCAACGAGCCATTTTTAAGGTTGTCTGAAACGGGTTTGCATACATGCTGGTAGAACCAGGGCAGCGCGCTGGTATACACTTTTTTCCCATCTTCATTTGTATGATCTACCCAGCGGAAAAGCGCAATGACGCGGGGTAAGAAGCCGCTGAGGAAGAATATGAACAATGCGTTCTTGCCAAACACATCGAAGAAGCGGCTCCAGGCGCCTTTGGCTTCCCTGAACTCAATCAAGAAAATGCAAAATGAAAGCACCAGTATGGCGAGGCCTGTTGTATAAAGTACATAGGAGCTGGTCCATATTTTTTTGTTGATGGGGAATACCATATCCCAGGCATAGCCGGTAAAGACGAGGATGCAGCCGGCGATCAGCAAATGCGCCAGCATTTCGAAGTTCTTTCCCTTTTGTTGAATATAAAAGCCAACGAAATAACCAAAGATCACCTGCACAATGGAAGTGAGCGTGCTGCTGATCCCTTCCGGGTCAAATGCCACTCCTTCGCCATGGTACATATGCGATTCACCCAGAATGGCTTTGTCGATAGGTACGCCAAAATATCCGTTCAGGCTATACGGGTCGGCGGGGTTGCCGAGAAACAGGCAAAGCATCCAGTAAGCCAGTAACAGCACAACGGCGGTAACAAATGCGCCGCGTATTTTAAAGAAGTATATGATCAGTGAAGCAAATAAATAACAGAGTGCAATACGCTGCAATACCCCTAAGATGCGAATACCGATAATAGTACCGTTTGCACCGGCATACTCCCAGGCTTTGAATACCAGTTGGTCGTTATCCCACCTTACGAACGGCGACCAGTTAAGAAAAAAGCCTATAAGGAAGATGAGAAAAGAGCGGGTGAATACCTTTTTGAGAAAGGCGGAAGTACCTGCTGCTTCAAGCCGCGGCATAACAAATGATAAGGCATTACCTACTGCGAACAGGAAAAAGGGAAAAACGAGGTCGGTAGGGGTACAACCATGCCAGTTGGCATGAGCAAGCGGTGCATACAAATTAGACCAGCTTCCGGGATTATTTACCAGTATCATTAAAGCAACTGTGGCGCCCCGGAATACATCGAGGGAATAGAAGCGTTTTTGCAAAATGTTACATTTAACATGAAAGATAAGGAACCGGTAAACAGGAAACAAGATATTGAACATGAAGCCGGCACTAACAAATAAAGGATAAAAAATGCGTTTTTTTGCGAACAGGCGGTAGCTTATTGCTATCAACAATATTTATTAATTCGTATGCGTTTTTGCCATGAATTTTAGATAAGGTGAATGTCGGGGGGGTGGCAGGGTTTACATATTAGTAATATTCCCTGTAACAGTTGCGGGATGGGGGTTTCTGAATTTCTTCCGTTTATAGTGCGGCAATTTTGAAGCAATAAATAATACCCATGTTTTAAAGCATAAGGAGGGTTTATTATTGAAATGTTTATTTACCTTGCGGCATTCGCCGGGCAGGTGTCAAATGAGGTGGGTGCGTTCTTATTTAATGTGTATTTTAAATTATTGATAAGTAGTTGGGACTGAGGAATTGGTATTTTTAGTTGAAAAATAAGCGGTTAAGATTTTTTGCACATGTTTATACACATTAAAAAACACCTATATTTGCACGCGTTCAGGTAGCATTTTGCAGGCTTTTGCCGATGGAAGTACCGAAGGGTTAAAACTTCCATGCTTTAGAATAAAAACATGGAAAGAATTCCTGTGGAAGAGCTAACAGTTACACTAATTATATTTCATAGTGGAAGGGTATAAGGAGTACTTCATTGAAGTGGCTCACTTATGCCCTTTTATTATTGTGCCTGGTAGAATAGTTGGTAAGTAAAATGATGTCTTAACTTGTTAAAGAACAATCGGTTGCAGGGAAAAAACTGTGACTGACGAGGCGAAGCTCTGCCTTGTTTCGACCTGATTTCACCAGCGTTTTTGTTAATAATTAATACAGTTTTAGAGGGGTATTTGTTTTACCCGGCATTATTTTTTCGGTATGCCTGCACCAACTTCAAAAAAATGGTTTGCTGTTTATACCCGGCCCCGCTGGGAAAAGAAGGTGCATAAGCTGCTTGAAGAAAAAGGCATTGAGAGTTATTGTCCGCTCAACAAAGTACATCGCAAATGGAGCGACCGGATAAAGATCGTAGACGAGCCGCTTTTTAAATCCTATGTATTTGTAAAAGTGAATGAGGAGGAAAAAACAGCTGTTCGAATGACCCAGGGGGTGGTGAACTTCATTTACTGGTTAGGGAAGCCGGCGGTTATTAAAGAGAAAGAAATTGTCACCATTAAAAAGTTCCTGAACGATCATCACGATGTGGAAGTGCGGCCTGTTGATATTATTAAAGCGGGTAAAAAGGTGATGGTGCAAAGCGGCATATTGATGGGGAAGGAAGGAACGGTGAAAAAGGTATTGCATAAGAAGGTGGAGGTGGTGATTGAAAGTATCGGGTTTGTGCTTTCGGCTTATATTGATAAAACAAAAATTTTATTGCTTGACAAATAATCCATTGCATAACCTTAATCACAGCATGAAATATTTTACGGTTGTAATAAATGTCCTGGCTGTTACGATTATTACCACTTCGTGTGGTAATGTAAAAAACTTCCAGTATTTACAGGGCTCTTTTGATTCTGTTCGGCTAAGCAAAGTAGAAATACCTGAACCAGTAATACAGAAAGGAGATTTGCTGGCAATTACAGTATATAGTGATGACCCCCTGGCTACAGCAGCGGTTACGCGACAGGCCGGCGGCATCTCAACCTCACCCTTGGCGTTTTCAACTGAAAACAGCAGTAGTAGCTCCCTGGGCTCGGTTGGATCTGGTTATCTTGTTGACCAACGAGGCTATTTACAGTTATACAAGTTGGACCCAATTGGGGTAGAGGGTTTAACAAAATATCAATTAGCAGATACCCTTGAATATTTTTATACAAAAAAGGATTTGTTAAAGAATCCGTATGTTGAGGTGCGGTTTTTGAACTATAAGATTACCGTGATCGGGGAAGTAGGCCGGCCTGGCCCTTTTACGGTTCCAACTGATAAGATCAGTGCATTTGAAGCAATTGGCCTGGCGGGCGATATCACAGCATCTGGTCGAAGGGATAATGTGTTGGTGGTAAGAGAAATTAACGGAGTTCGTACATTTGGTCATCTGAATCTTCAGGACCCCAATGTATTTTTATCTCCTTATTATTATCTGCAACAAAACGATATGGTGGTTGTGGATGTTGCCAAGAATAAGGCAGCAGTAAACAATCAGAGCACTATGCAGTATGTTTCACTAGGCGCTACCCTTTTGTCAATTACTGCCGTATTTATTAGTATATTCAGAAGATAATCTATGTCAGAAGAAATAAAACCCAATCAACGGCCGAAGTTAACTATCAGCCCCCGTGAAATAATTTTTCGATATATACGCTATTTACCATGGGTGATAATTTCAATTTCCCTGTCGTTGGTAGTTGCTTATATAAAGCTGCGTTATTCCACACCTATGTACAGTGTAGCAGGCAAATTGTTGGTAACAACCCAAACACAGTATGGAGGAGGGGATAAGTTTGATGACATATTCAGTATGCAGAGTAGCAATAACAAGCTAAACGATGAAATAGAGATCATCAAATCCCGGTATATGGCAGCAAGGGTTATTCGTTCGCTGGGTTTACAAAAACAGGTATATAATAAAGGGAAGATCCGTTCTTCGATCATTCACTCTGCAGACGTTCCTTTTAATTTCGAAATTTTATCAATTACGGATTCTTCCAAGGGTTTTAGCGTGCGGGTAACATTTTCGGGTGAGGATCAATTTTTGTTAAATGAAAAACCACAAAAGCATTTTTTTAATGAGACAATCAGCTTTACCAATGTCAGCTTTCGAATAACGGCTAACGGAAAGGACCGCCGAACCTTTAGTAACGATTTTGTTATAACCTGGCAACCAGCAGAAAGCCTGGCACCGGTATTAAGCAAAGGAATTAATGTTGTACGTATAAACGACGTTAGCAATGTACTGAACCTTGCGTATTCAACAGAGAACCCCAAGCAGGGCGTTGATGTAGTGAACCAGTATATGAAGGAGTATCAGCAGGCCAGCCTGGAAGATAAAAAGCAGATTGCAGCACAAACACTTTCGTTCATTGATGAACAACTGGATACTGTGTTTCATGAGTTAGGAGGCGTGGAAAAGAATTTGCAAAAGTACCGTGAAAAGAATAGAATATTCAGACCCGAAACGCAAGCAGAGTTGACATTAAGTGAGTTTTCTGACAACAGCAAGGAGCAATCTGCCCTGGGGGTAAAGTTAAAGGTGATCGATTATTTAATTAATTATCTTTCAGACAATAAAAATCAGTTTAGTATCATCCCATCTACCTTGGGTATTGAAGACCCCACTTTATTGCAACAGACGAGTCAATTTAACAAGCTGCAACTTGAGCGGGAAGCGGCTCTTAAGAACACAACCCCCAGCAACCCACGCATGGTGTCTATTGAAGGGGTCATTCAAAAGTTGCGGCTGGATATGATTGAGTCGTTGAAGAATGTAAGGCAGGCACAGTCATTGATCATGGAACAATTATCCGGTAAAAGTCGGGAAGCGAACCGGGTAATCACGGCTATCCCTTCAAAAGAAAAGCAGATGCTGGAAGTAACCCGCCAGCAAAGTATTTTACAGGAATTGTATCAATATCTGCTACAAAAAAAACTTGAAACTGCTATTGCATCTGCTTCTACTATTTCCAATATCAAGGTCATTGAGCCGGCTATAGAATCAAATGTTCCGGTGAGCCCTAATAAAAAAGGGCTATATATAATGGCGTTGTTTATAGGAATCGCTATTCCTGTTGGTTTTATATTTATCAGAGAGTACCTTGACGATAAAGTAAAAAGCAAGCTTGATGTTCAGCAAAGTACGGATGCACCGATATTGGGCGAAATTGGTCATGCCGACCAGGCCACAGCACTTGTTGTTACCCGTAATAACCGGAAAGTTATCGCTGAACAATTCCGCATTGTTCGTTCCAATCTGCAGTATGTATTGCCAAAAGTGGAAAAGCCTGTGATCATTGTTACTTCTTCCTTTAGCGGTGAAGGCAAGTCGTTTATCAGTACTAATATGGGGGCAGTACTGGCTTTGTCGGGTAAGCGTACTGCAATTCTGGAATTTGATATCCGCAAACCTAAGATATTAAAAGGGCTGGGTTTACATGAACGAAAAGGCATTACAAACTATATTATAGGTAGCCTTGACTTACAGGAAGTTATTCACCCGGTGCCTGATGTGGAAAATTTATACGTGATCCCCTGCGGACCAGTGCCTCCCAATCCTGCCGAAATGCTATTGAATGAAAAGGTGGATCAATTATTCGCGGAGCTTAAGAAAAGGTTTGATGCCATTATTATTGATACGGCGCCGGTTGGGCTGGTAAGTGACGCCATTACGCTGGGTCGCTATGCTGATTCATCAGTATATATTGTACGGCATGGCTACACAATGAAAAAGCAAATTCAATTGATTGATGATCTGTACCGGAATAATAAACTACCCCATCTTTCAATTATTATAAATGACATTCAGTCCCAGGGCGGATATGGAGGCTATGGCTATGGTGATTACGGTTATGGTTACGGTTACGGTTATGGCTATGGTACGGAAAAAAATGGCTCAGGATATTTTGAGCGCGAGAAGGATAAGTCATCGCGACTAGCCAAATGGTTTTCAAAGTCTAAAAAAGATAAAGTTTAATTAAAAGATATGGTCTCTCAGATAAGTGTTGTTCGGACTATTATTTTTAAAACTCAACCATAATGCCCTTAGACTTTTTTATTCACGAATCTGCTATAGCTGATGCCGGAAGCCAAATAGGAAAGGGCACGCGTATATGGCATTTTTGCCATCTTATGCCAGGATCTGTTGTTGGCGCAAATTGTAACATTGGTCAAAACGTATTTATTGATAACAATGTAGTAATAGGAAATGGTGTTAAGATTCAAAACAATGTTTCTGTTTACAATGGAGTAGTTATAGAAGATGGCGCATTTCTTGGCCCATCGATGGTCTTTACTAACGTTATAAATCCAAGAAGCTTTATTGAGAGGAAAGATGAGTTTAAAACTACCATTGTTCGTAAAGGAGCTACTATAGGCGCAAATGCTACGATCGTTTGTGGTGTTGAGATTGGAGCTTATTCGTTAATAGGAGCAGGCTCTGTAATTACTAAGTCAGTTCCTGCATACGCGTTAATGGTAGGTAACCCGGCAAGGCAAATTGGATGGGTGAGTGAAGAAGGACACCGTTTGGATTTTAATGAAGTAGGTGTGGCTTTTTGTGAAAAAGAGAAGCAGCAATATAGTTTGATAGATGGAAGTGTTCAGAAAGGATTAAAAAAATTTAGCAAAACATGAATCACGAACGGGCTATAAAGGAATGGGATCTGATAATTGAGCCCCAAACTTCTCTTTTCAACTTACATCTTAAGGATATATGGCGATATCGCGATCTGCTGGGATTATTGGTAAAGCGGGATATAGTTTCTTTTTATAAACAAACTATATTAGGGCCTTTATGGTTTTTTATTCAACCTCTTTTTACTACGCTTACCTATATAATTATTTTTGGAAATTTAGCTGGTTTAAGTACCGACGGGCTTCCCCAACCCTTGTTTTATATGGTTGGTATTGTTGCGTGGAATTATTTTGCAGAATGTTTAACAAAAACCAGTACTGTCTTCAAAGACAGTTCTAACATTTTCGGAAAAGTTTACTTCCCGCGGCTTATCATGCCGCTGAGCATTATAGCCAGTAATCTTGTTCGC
>NZ_LWBP01000226.1 GCF_002078015.1 Niastella populi
ATAAATGTGAAGCCGGGTTTCGATGCAGTGCCGTATGGCGTTTGCACAGAAACATTGCCGGTTGCACCGGTATCGACAATAGCCCGGATCGTAGTATCATTCAAGAACATGATGCTATCGGCCAGTACACCGCCAAAACGAACTGCAGTTGCGTTGTGAATATTCTTACCGAGGATATCCACCGCTGTTCCTTTTTGACCGCTCTTTGGCCAGAAGTTCAATATTACCGGCGCGGTTGTATCGGGGATGGTCGTGGTATCGGTACGAACCAGCGGCGTTTCAGCGGCATCCGCCTTCGGGTAAAAGAAATTATCGACCGGTGTAACAAAAGCCGTTACACAAGCTAATAACAAAAAAAATACTACACTTCTTTTAAGTGCGAGGTAAACATTGCGCATAGATAAAGTTTAAGTATTTAATAAAATGGTATCTGCGCTGTGATTTAGTCACAGCGTAACTAGTGAATTACATTTCCTGATGCTTTCTGGTTAAATATTGTATAAGCCGCCGGCGATCTTTACTGAAGACTTTTAACGTAAGTACAGTGAAGTTTTACTGAAGGCAAATTAGTGCTTTGAAAAGATATTCTTTTCAAAAACGTAAGAAATAATTTTACCATAACCGTTACTAACTTTTTCCGGTTCGCGGTTAGTGCGTAGTGGCACTGCTGTTTAAAAACCCGCTACTTTCATGTCGGGCATTTTTCCCACTCGCTTTTCGCCAATTTACCACCCGCTACTATAATAACTGGTGGGTATCTTTCAGTATGCCCATTACAAAAATGCTCTGGGTATGGCTGATGCCTTTTATCATGCTTAATTTATGCAGATAGAAATCATGGTAAGATTCCATATTTTCCGAAACGACCTTCAGCATAAAATCAAACTCACCGGAGATATTATAACATTCCAGCACTTCGGTAAAACCGGTCACCGCATCGATAAATACCTTAGCGATCTTGCGGTTATGCTCCTTCAATGAAATATAACATATGACCATGATGCCCTTTTGCACTTTCCGGTGATCGAGCAGGGTGGCGTATTGTTTAATAACGCCGCTGGCTTCCATTCGCTTTATGCGTTCATGAACAGGAGTAGCGCTAAGGTGAATACTGGCAGCAATTTCCCGCACGGTAAGCCGGGCGTTTTGTTGCAGCAAACGCAGAATTGCATAGTCTTTTTCATCGAGTGAAACAGGAGCGGTAGCCGGTTGTTCTGTTTTGGTTTTAATACGCATGCTGAACTATGTGTTTGTTCTGTAAAATGCTACCAAATTACCATTTTGTTCCAAACTTTAAATAAATAAACGTACAAGTAAACATATTTTTAGTTTTGTGCAGAACAATTGAGGGCAGGATGCGTAGAAAACAAATCATACTGATAGTAGCTTCAACAGCTATATTTTTCGAGGCGCTCGACATTGCCGTCCTCAATCTTGCCATACCCTTAATGCAACAGCAGTTTCGTTTAAACGCTGAAACCATTCAATGGGTGCAAACAGTTTATGTTCTTTTTTACGGCGGCTTTCTGGTAATAGGCGGTAAACTTTCCGATACCCTTGGCCGGAAAAATATATTCATGACCGGCGCCGGGCTTTTCCTGCTCACCTCGCTGGGGGCCGGCCTTTCGGGCAATTTTATTTCGCTTACCGTTTTCAGGGCATTGCAGGGACTGGCTGCCGCTATGGTAATGCCTTCCGCCCTGTCAATCATTACAAACACATTTACAGAACCGGCAGAAAGAAACCGGTCGATAAGCATCTTTAGTTCATTTGCGGCCATTGGTTCAGGTTGCGGTCTGGCTCTGGGTGGTATTGTGGCTACTTACCTGGGCTGGCAATGGATCTTTTTTATTAATGTTCCCGTGATCACCGCAGCTTTGACCTTGGCTTATCACTATATCGACAAAGATGTAGTTGATAAAAAACAGCAATTTCCCGACATCATTTCAAGCATTTTGCTTACGTTGATCATTGTACTGATCTCGTATGTTGTGCATTACCTGCCCGACTTCTCAAAAAAATACTGGCTGTTGCTTTCCTGCACAGCGGTTATCATGGCAGCCTGGGCAATTTTTAAACGCCGTGAACGGACGCGCTCTCAACCGTTGATAGACCTCTCTTTGTTCAGAAGTACCGGCACTATTACCGGTAACATAATCACCATATTACTCGGAGCTTTCTTTTTAAGCTACCTGTTTCTGCTGTCGCTGGTTTTGCAACAGAATATGCAATTCAGCGCCGCCCATGCCGGATTGCTTCTTTTCCCTTTCAGCATTGGTTCGTTTTTGGTATCGCGGTATGTTGTTCCGGCGCTTTTCAAAAAACTATCGGTGATGCAAACAGGTATCCTTGGCATGTGCCTGATGCTGGCAGGCGCTTTGTTATTAATGACCGCAATCTTATTCGATCATAGTCTGCCTCTGATCTTATGTTCCATTGCCTGCGTTACGGGCAGCGGCATGTCGGTTTGTTATCCAAGTTTAACATCACTCGCTATCCGCGATATTCCCGCAAACCAGCAAGGCGTGGCGGCGGGCATTTGCACTACCTCATATTTTATCGGTGCCGGCCTCGGCCTTTCGTTACTTGCATTGGGAATGCAGCTACTGACATCCGCTACCAATTTGGTAGATCATATTCCGGTATCACTCATAGCTCTCTTTGCATTGGCAGGAGTGACCTGGTTAATTTGGGTTAGAAAAAGAATACATGAATAGCCGTTTGTAGTTTGTGGTTTGTGGTTCTTCGACTGCAGCAGGCAACCCAATAATCGGAGACCCCTGAATTTAAACAACCATAAACAACAAACCACAAACCATAAACTGAACCCTATATTCCCGATGTTCCATTTTAAAAAAATCCCCTTTAAAATATATACCGTAACCCAATCTGCATCTGCCAGCGTGATTGCAGGTCGGGACTGGCAATGAAGGTAGAGGTAAGGGATGGGTCGAACTGATATACCGGGTTGTTGTTGTTATAACTCACACTTAACGGTTGTAAATAACCCGATGTAGTTGCATATTTTACCACACCCCAGTTACTGTTCAGCAAATTACCGAGGTTCACAAAATCGAGGCTTAATTGTACCGTGTTGGTTCGTTTACCCACCGGAAAAATAAAATCCTGCAGAATACGAAGATCAACCTGGCTTACCCATGGATTTTCACCGGCATATTTTTCAGTAAATTCTCCACGGCGTTTGCTCAGGTATTTATCGTTGGCAATAAAGTTCCGCAAACCCTGCCGTTGTGCAGCCGCGTTCTGAACATTTCCATTCACATCTATCAACGGCGCAAACTGCATGGTATTGATCTCGGCATCGGTAGGCACGTACAACAGATCGTTCGTTCCGGTTCCGTCATTATTTATATCGCCGCCATATACGTAGGCAAACCGGTTACCCGAATTCCAGGAACCAAACAAAGAAACCGTTGTGGCAAAATGTTCATCATAGCTGAACTTCTTTGTAAAAGCAGCTACAATACGATGGGTATTGCCATACAGGGAACGCGACAAAACCGCCGCATTGGCATTGTTCAGGATGGGATTACGGTCGAACGCATCGCTTGATATTTCTGCAGAAATAGAGCTGGCATCTTTGGCGATCAAATAATTATAACCTACCATAGCATAAAATCCTCCGGCAAAAAACTGCTGCGCCTGAAACGTGGTATTGAACTGATACCCTACACTGGTATTGGTAAACGCATAGGTGTTGGCCGACCCCTGGTCGCCTGCAAGATAGATCCTGCGCGTATCACCCGTTCCTGAATTCAATGTACCGCTGGGCGTACCCAGTTTATAGTTACGCACCATCATTCCGTTTATATCTTTTGTATAAGCTACATCTACAGTAAAGATGGTACCGAATGGTATCTTGTAATCTGCGCCGAGGTTTGAACGCCATACCTGCGGCCATTTAAAATCACGGTCGGTAACATTATAGAAAAAGCTGTATGGGTTGCCGATATGATTTCCCAACCATACAAACGGGAAACGCCCGGTGAATAAACCCGTACCACCGCGCAACTGAACGCTCTTATCGCCTTTTATATCCCAGTTGAAGCCAACCCGTGGTGAAAGCAGGAGCTTTTTTGCCGGCAGCCGGGTATTGTCAACGTCTTTACCGGCACCATTGGTAAGCGGGTTACCATCTTCATCGAACAAGGTCAGGTTGTCATTATTGGGAAACGTGGGCTCGCCTTCATCAAATGCATTACCAAACGTGCCATCGGCGTTCATAACCGGGTTGCGATAACTGGCGTTGAAATAAAACGGAACGTCCATTCGCAGTCCATATGTTACCCTGAACTTATCTGTTGCCTGCCATTCATCCTGCAGGTAAGCAGACAACTGCCCTACTGTTAAATAGTACCAGGTCCACTGATTGGCCATGCCGCGGTTACGGGCATACGCTACGTCAACATCGAGCGGGTACGCCCCAAAAACATAACTGCCACTGGCGGGCACACTATCTATGAATGTCTTTATGTCTGCTTCTGAAAACAGCGTTGCACCATAACCGGTGAGGTTAAAGGAGTTGGCAAACTTGAACGATTCAAAAGAGGCCCCTGCCGTAACCGTATGCTTTTTAAAGAACATGTTGAAGTTATTGGTTATCTGGAAGGCATCCTGATTCAGGCGGTTGTTGATTGAAAATGGTTCATGCCCGGCGATTATATACCGTACACCGTTCTTAGTAATATTGATGACCGGGAATGGTGTGGAGAACGGGTTACGCTTATCGCGGAAAGTAGTGTACACCACTCTCAACTTATTGGCATAATCGGCCCCGAAAGTTGATTTTAACTCCGCGCCGAACGATTGCAGTTTATTTACGATCTCGTACCCGCTGTTCTGGAACTGAAGTGTTGTAAAATCGGGCCCACGGCGGCCGATGGCGCTGGGATGCGCCGGTTTATCCTTATGGGCATCGAGGCCATTGTAGGTGAACGACAACCTGTGATTGGCATTGATGTTCCAGTCGGCTTTTATCAGCCATTTATAATTCTTTTGATCGAGTGTATACTGCTGATACGGGCCGGTTTCATAATTGAACTTCGATCTTAAAATTGCACTTACCTGTTGCAGGTCTGACTCCAACACGCGGCTGGTATTGGTTTTACCAGCATTGCTGCCGTTCTGCGCTACATAAGAAGAAGCCTGGTCGCTCCGTTGCTCTGTTTCAAAATTCACAAAATAAAACAGTTTGTTCTTTATAACGGGCCCGCCCAGCGAAAAACCAGCCTGCAGTTGTTTCAGATCGGGCAGTACCAGTTTATTTTTTTCGATTTTCTTACCGGTGAGCGACTGATTGCGGTAAAAGCCATACACTGTTCCGGATATCTTGTTATTTCCCGATTTCGTTACGGTATTGATGCCTGCCCCGGTAAACCCGGCCTGCGTTACATCGTAAGGCGCAATATTCACCTGAATCTGATCGATGGCATCGAGCGATATGGGCTGAGCGCCTGTTTGTCCGCCAGGCGTTGGTGCATCAAGGCCGAATGGATTATTGAATACCGCCCCGTCAAGTGAGAAGTTATTGTATTGCCCGTTACGGCCGGCAAACGAAAGGCCGTTATAGGTGAACGAGGCAGAAGGCGTTAACCGCAGGTAATCATCTGCCGAGCGGGAAATAGTAGGTAATGAACGTATCAGCCGGCTGTTGATATTCATGGAAGCACCGGTTTTCTTGTTATCAAAAGCCGCCGACCTGCTGGTGATGGTCACCTCTTTTAATTCGCCGGCTTTTTCTTTCATCTGTACTTCCAGTGAATTATTCTGGCCCAATTCAAGGAAAACATTTTCCGTAACGGAGGTTTGAAAATTTATAAAAGTTACGGTTACCGTATATGGGCCGCCTACCCTGAGATTAGGAACGGTGAACCGGCCGTCGCCTTTTGTTGGCAATGTTTGTTTGAAGCCGGCATCGGCCCATTCAATAACTACTGTAGCCGCCGGTAAGGGCGTTCCTTTGGGATCTCTTACAATTCCACTAAGGGTTGCCGTGGTTACCTGTGAAAACGTTACCATCGAGCAGTATAAAAATAGCAGTACTGTGAGCGCATGGGCTTTTTGCACGTATTTTCTCATAGCAGTTGTTATTATATTAGGTTTAATTAATACCAGTGCCGTATTATTTATTCTAATACTGAAAGGGAGGGGATGGACTGTGAAAATCGATACAGATTAACCAGGCAAGGCAATTTTACAGAAGGTAACTGCCGGATCGTAGCTTATCGCACAAGACATGTTTGGGCAGGAGTAATTAACAGTAGCCTAATTTAAGTAAAATAAATCGATTACGCATGTTATTTTGGATATAAGGGCATTTCTAGCATTGATTTTGCATATGTATGCGCATCGCCCTGACCCATACAGATGGGCCCCTTAAAAATCAATATTATGAAAAAGATCAGTCTGTTTTTTGTATTCCTCTGCCTCGCAACCGCCTCCATGGCCCAGTTAAAGGCATCAGTAGCCTGTCCGGGATTTGAAGTAGATCTCCTCGATGGAAAAGTAAATGGTTTAAAAGCCAATGTTATCGCAGGTATGATCAAGAGCAAATGGCCATGTTTCAGTAGTGTTACCAATGACAGCGCCAAATGTGGTGAAGCCGTTTATTATAAAGACAAAGGCATTACGTTTTATACCAGCCGCGATTATGTTGAAATTTCGGAAGGCTTTAAAGGAAAACTTAGCCCCGCTTTAATGGGGTCGCCCCGTGGCACCCTGTTCAAAACTTTGGGCAACCCCAAAATGAAAGATGCCAGCTGGGACGCCTATCAAACAAATTACGGTACATTGATACTTCATTTCAATAAGGCGAATAAAGTGCGGTTGATCCAGTTTAGTACGTATGGTACTGATTTGATTAAATTATGTGAGTAGAACGCGAGTAACGAGTGGTAAATGGCGAGTAGGAATTACAATTTATGTATCCCTACCCGCCACTTGCTATTTACTACTAGCTCTTCAATTTATGTACTAAGCACTCTTAAAAACTGCTGTTTATAATTCCTCCCTATCGGTAACGAAAACGACTGCACATTCACTTCTTCATTATTGTAGCTCACTATCTTGTCAACCGATACGATATACGATTTATGAATGCGCACAAATTTCTTTTCGGGCAGCTTTTCTTCCATGTAGCCAATGCGCTGGTAGGTAATAACACTTTTGGCGGGCGTTATGATCTTTACATAATCCTTAATGCTTTCAATATAAATGATCTCATTCAGAAATATTTTCACCAGTTCCTTATTCACCTTGAAATACATATAGGCTTTCTCGAACGCCTCTTCTTTTGTATCGACCACAGCCGGTTGTTTTAGTACATTGTACTGATGATACTTTGAAATGGATTTAAGAAAACGTTCAAACGTTACCGGCTTTACCAGGTAATCGAGCACATCGAGTTCAAAACCTTCCACTGCAAATTCGCGATACGCCGTTGTAAGAATAATGCGCGGCCGTTCCTGCAATGATTTTATCAATTCAAGGCCATTCATGCGGGGCATTTGAATATCGAGGAACAGGATATGTACCGGGTATTTTTGAATGAAGGCAAACGCCTCCAGTGCATTGCCGCACTGACCGGTGATCTCGAGATCATCCATTTTTTCAATATAGGATGCCAGCAATTCCCGTGCAGGAGGTTCGTCATCAACAATCAGGCATTGTATTTTCACATCAGCTATTTTTTAAGTTTGAGTATTGTCAGGAACGACTGCCCTTCACCCATGCATTTGAATTCGTGCCGGTCGGGATAAATGATCTCGAGCCGCTTTTTCACATTTTCCATACCTATGCCCTTATACACCGAATGTCCGTTCACCTGGTCGGCTACCCGGCTGTTCTCGATCTTTACGGTAAGCCAGTCGTCTTTTACAGATATATCAACCCTGATCCAGCTATTGCCCACATCGTTGCTTACACCGTGTTTAAAACTATTCTCCACCAGTGGCAATATCAACAGGGGCGGTATGGTGAATTTATCAACCGCATCGAAACAGTTAACGGCTACATCGAGCCGTTCGCCATACCGTATCTTTTCCAGTTCAATATAGTTGTGAATATATTCCATTTCCTTGCTCACCGGAATGAACTCCTGGCGGCTATCGTACAACATATAACTCAGCAGGGACGACAGGCGGTAAATAAGGTCCGAGGTACCGGGATGGTTCTTTAGCGACAGAGAATAGATATTATTCAGCGTGTTGAAAATAAAATGCGGTTGTACCTGGCTCTTCAGCAGTTCAAGCTGGGCCACCGCTTTATCGCGCTGGAGCTCCTGCGCCAGGCGCTGCTGTTCGTACCAGGCGCGCAAAAAGTAAAACATGGTATACAGGGCCACAATAAGGTATAAATTAACCGCCTCTATAATAACCTTGGGAACAAACAGGAATGGCATATAAGTACCATTCGGATAATAAGTAGGATAGGTATAGTAATAATTAAATGCCCGGCGAATGAGGGTGAATACGATCACGCTTATGACAAACCCCACACGAAAAGCGGTTTGTCTTTTTTTGAGCAGGTATTTTTTTATCAGTACCTGGGTGGTATACCAGGTAGCCAACCCTGCGAGGGGAACAATAACCAGGGCATTGATGAAATAACGGCGGTATTCGTCTGCAATGGAGGCCTGCCCTATCCATTCGTACAGGAAGTAAAACAGCCAAAACAGTACACTGAACCTTACATTGCTTTTATTGTAATTCATACCCCCGGAATTCTATACCTAAATTACCTTATAATCAAGAAAATACAGGGGAATCTTAGACAAACGACCGATTGGCACCACAAACGGCTGGTGAAGTTGAAAAGTTTACGGGATTAACGGGTTGATAAGGAGGGAAAACCTATTTCCGACCCCGGAAAAAATTATTGTCCCTCAGCAGGCGATTCTGTTAGCGTAGCCAGCTTTCCTTTGGCTAAAAAATAGTAAAAGAGGGAAACAAAAGCAGTTGATTGTGTGGCACGTCTTACGATGGTTTTCATGATACGGGTTTTATCTCAAACGCGGAAAAAGTAAATAAGGTATGTAAACCGTAGCCCTCTAAAACAAAAACCCCTTCAGGCGGCGGCCTGAACGGGGTATATTAATTATTTATGTTTTGATCTTTCGACATGGCTACCACAGGCTCAGGGCTTAAACCAGCGCATTGTACAGGATCTCAACCGGGTGCAGGGCATGTTTCCCGGTTCCATCTTTCACCTGGTGACGGCAGCTGGTGCCGGCAGCGGCAATGATCACATCTTCCGGTTGCTTACGCACCGTTGGGAACAAAACCAGTTCCCCGATCTTCATCGACAGATCATAATGCTCTTTTTCAAAACCAAACGAACCGGCCATACCGCAACAACCTGAAGGAATGGTTTGTACGGAATAATTAACCGGCAGCGTCATTATTTTTACCGAATGCGTGGTGGATGACAATGCTTTTTGCTGACAGTGGCCATGCAGTTGTATCACCTTCTTTTCAGTGGTAAACTGTTCTTTGCGGATTGCGCCTTTCTCTATTTCGCGGGCAATGAACTCTTCGAAAGTAAATACATGTTTGCTCAATTGGCGGGCCGCTTCCAGCTGTTCGTCGGTGGCCAGGTCAATGTATTCATCGCGGAATGTAAGAATGGCCGACGGCTCGATGCCAATGAGCGGCGTTTCTTCATTAATAAGGGGATGTAATAATGCAATATTTTTATTTACGATCTCTTTTGCCTTACGCAGCAAACCCTTCGACAACCAGGTTCTTCCGCTTTCAATATGTTTTGGAATTACCACTTCATAACCCAGTTTCCCGAGCAACTGAATGGCTTTAATTCCTATTTCAGTATCGTTATAATTGGTAAACTCATCGTTGAACAGGTAAACCCTGCGGGCGCCCTTATTACCTTTTGTGCTCCTGGTGTGTTTGTTATACCAGCTTTGCAAAGTGGTTTTGTACATGGTGGGCATGGAGCGGTTTACCGCAAAACCCGAAAACTTCTTTATCAGTTTGCCAATGACCGGATTGGTTACGGCAAAGTTGTACAGGCCCGGCGCTATGGCGCCCAGTTTGGCCGAGGCGGAGAAACCGGCAATGAGTTTTGCACGGAAAGGCACGCCATTCGCATCATAATAATGCTGCAGGAACTCCGCTTTCAGCTTCGCCACATCCACATTCGAAGGACATTCCGATTTACAGCCCTTACAGCTTAAACACAGGTCCATCACTTCGTAGATCTCTTCATGATCGAAGCGGTTGGCCTTATCTGAGCGGGTAAGCATTTCACGCAGGATGTTGGCCCTTGCGCGTGTAGTGTCCTTTTCATTGCGGGTAGCCATGAAGGAGGGGCACATGGTTCCGCCCGATAAATGCGTTTTACGGCAATCGCCCGAACCGTTACATTGTTCGGCATGTTGCAATACATCCTGGTTATGATAACGGAACACCGTTTTAAACGGAGGCGTTTTTTGCCCGGGTGTATACCGCAAAAAGCTGTTCATCGATGGTGTATCCACGATCTTGTTGGGATTGAAAATATTCTGCGGGTCCCAGGTGTATTTGATCTGTTTCAGCAGCTGGTAGTTCTTCTCCCCTACCATTTGCGGAATGAACTCGCCGCGCAAGCGGCCATCGCCATGTTCACCGCTTAATGAACCGGAATATTTTTTAACAAGGGTGGCAATCTCTTCCGCGATGGTGCGGAACAATTTGTTCCCTTCTTCGGTTTTTAAATTTATGATCGGCCGTAAATGAATTTCGCCCGAGCCGGCATGTGCATAATGCACCGAATACAGGTCATACTTTTTCAGGATCTCATTAAAATCACGGATATAAGCGGGCAGGTCGTTTACATCTACCGCGGTATCTTCAATAACCGGAACGGCTTTTTCATCGCCGGGCAGGTTACCCAGCAAACCCAAACCAGCTTTGCGCAGCGTCCAGATCTTTTTGGTATCGTCGCCAAACAATAACGGGAAATGGTACCCTAAACCGGCCGCACGCATGTCGGCTTCAACTTTTTTTGCGATCTCAACGATCTCTTCGCGGGTATTTTTCGAAAACTCCACAACGAGAATGGCGCCGGGATCGCCCTGTACAAAAAAGCGGTTCTTACGTTGTTCGATATTGTCTTTTGTGCACTCGAGAATGTAATGATCGATGAGCTCACTTGCGCTGGGACCGTATTTCAACGCAACCAGGTTGGCGCGCAGCGATTCGTCAATAGAGTTGAAATGAACGCACAACAAACCGCTTTCCTTTGGCGGCAGCGGTACAACGTTCAGTTTTATTTCGGTTAGAAATGCCAGGGTGCCTTCCGAGCCAGCTATAAGGCTGCAGAAATTGAATTCGGGGCCGCCGGCGGTGAACGGGGCCATTTCAAGCATTACATCTACAGCATAACCGGTATTCCGGCGCTCGATGCTGGCTTTCGGGAATTCTTTCCTGATCTCAACCTGGTTGTTGTAATCGCTCAACAGGCTGCGCACAGTTTTATAAATTCCGGCCTCCAGTGTTTCACCTTCGCACTTTTTATGAAAATCATCGATGCTCAGGGCCGAGAATACCGTTTCGGAACCATCGCTCAGGATCGCTTTTACCTCAAGCAGGTGTTCGCGGGTGCTGCGGTATACAACCGAATTGGAACCGCAGGAATTATTGCCCACCATACCGCCGATCATCGCCCTGTTGGCGGTGGAGGTTTCCGGACCAAAATACAATCCGTGCGGTTTCAGGAACATATTCAACTCATCGCGGATAACGCCGGGTTGAACGCGTACCCATTTTTCGGCAGCATTCAGCTCCAGGATCTGGTTAAAGTTTTTCGAAACGTCAACAATGATACCGTTGCCAACTACCTGACCGGCCAGGGAAGTTCCCGCCGTTCGGGGAATCAACGATGTTTTATGTTTATGGGCGAAAATTATCAGTTTCTTGATATCATCCACGTTGCGTGGAATTGCTACAGCCAGGGGCATTTCGCGATAAGCCGAAGCATCGGTGGCATATAAAACCCGCATGGTTTTATCGAAATACAATTCACCTTCCAGGTCCTTAGCCAACTGCTGTAAGAAATTGTTCATGAATCTTCTCCTTTGATTGGGCCGCGCCAGTGCGGCGCGCAAATTTACTTGCTTTACGGGTGGTTTGGAGCAACCGGGTAAAATATTAGATATTTTTCAAAAATTATCTCACTAATAATCAATTGATTAATAAAATGTCGTGAATCGTGAATCTTGAATCGGCAACGTGAATCGTGAAAAGCTCACGAAATTTCAAGCTGATTTCCAACCCGGCAGCGCCGGTTTCTCTGGCGGTTAGCCCCCGAAACCCCGTAAAAACGGATCTGCGAATATCAAAGACGAATCCTCAAAATGGCCGCCTTTCACAGCCGCCCCGATGCAGTTGGGTTTTGCCGTTATATGTCGCCAATTCAAAACCAGTTCCGGTTTGCCTGTTTTTGCCGTTTAAAAGCGGGTTCCAACTTTCCAAAATTTACCGTTTCACCTTTCACGTTTCATAACAACCGAAATTCATCGTTGGTTTATGCATGTTACTTCCTAAAAAAGAATAATATGAGTGCGAAAAAACAGGCAGCGAAATTAATTTTTCATAAAACCATCACTTACATACATGACATTGGTTAACTTGTAAGTTCGTAAAACCACAGGCGCTTATCAGGGAAATAATGTGAACCAGGCAACTATTTTTGCCGGAATCTGAGTGTGTACAGAATGGACGTTAGCCGGAATATTCAGGCTTTCTGCAACACAACCCTATATTTTCTTGTCATCACAACAATTTATTTGATCAACAACCAAAACCGATAACTGCATAATGCTACAACACGCTGTTCTCGTTATATGTTTTGCCGCCGTTTTCATACCCGGAAAAGCGCAGGACAATGTAAACACCCCAGCCAGTACGCCTGTGATAGCGAAGGCGGGCGATGTTTACAACCCGTTTATTGGAAAACAATCGCGGTTGTACAATGGCAATGAGCATAACGGTTATCTATTTAAAATAATAGGGCATGCCTATTATAAGCAAAATGAGCTGGAAACCGGAAGCCTTGTTTATGACGAACTGGAATTTACCAATGTACGCATGCTATACGACCTGGTGAAAGACCAGGTGATCGTTCTGCATTACAACGGCTTTACCAAAATTGGGCTGGTATCTGAAAAAGTAAAAGAGTTCAGCCTGTTCAACCACCACTTCATCAGGCTCACAGCCGACAGCCATTCCCGTTCTTCCCTGCTCACCGGTTTTTACGACGAAGTATATAAGGGCCGCCTGAATGTACTGGTAAAAAGAGGAAAATTCATCGATGAAAGAGTAAAGGATGAACTGGAACGTGAGTTTTTACCACTCGATATGTTCTTCATTGAAAAAGAAGGCGTTTATCACCAGGTGAAAAACTACAAAGGTTTACTGGCTATGCTTCAAGACAGATCGAAAGAAGTAAAACAATACCTGCGCAAGAACCGGATCAAATACCGCAAGGGCGCTGAAAATGCGATCGTAAAGGCTGTCGTTTATTATGATTCGTTAAACAAGTAACATGAGAAACCTGCAACTGCTTATTTTACTTAACCTTATTTTTTTAACTGCCGGTATTACAGCCAGCGCCCAACCGGGCGTGAAACGGGTAAGCCTTGAATTGAAAAATGTGCCCATCGATACCCTGGTTACCGAACTGGAAGCGCAAACAGGTTATCATTTCTACTATGATGCTACGCAATTCGACAGCCTGCGGGTGAGTATATCCGTTTCAAACGTATCGCTGCAAAAAGTACTTGAACTTGTATTTGCCAATTCTGAATATCATTTTGCCATACCAGAAAAACAGGCACATGTATTTTTAACAAAGGGCGCCATCATAAAAACAAATTTACCCGCCGGTTTCTTCTCCAATAAAACCACCGACAGCCTGCCGGGCGCAATACCTGTTTATGGCGATAGAAAAAAAGTACGAACAGATGCTTCGATAGAAAATAAATTGTTTGAGATCGGTATCCGCAATAACAACCCGGGAAGCGGCTCCGTGGCCATGGCCGGTTATGTTCGAAACATAAAAACCGGGGAGCCTGTTGCCGGCGCCATCATTATG
>NZ_LWBP01000227.1 GCF_002078015.1 Niastella populi
ATTAAACCCGGCTGTAAGCGTTGCCACCGATCAATATGGCTATTACTCCATCACCCTGCCCAAAGGACGCAACCTGCTCACCATTCAGGGCATTGGGATGAAAGATACGCGGCGGCAGGTAATGGTATATTCAACCGGCAATTTCGATATTGACATGAATGAGCGGGTTACCTCGCTGAAAGAAGTGATCGTATCGGCACAGAAACTGGCCAATATCCGCAACGTGCAATTGGGCACCGACCGGTTGACCATTAAAGCCATAAAACAGGTGCCTACCGCTTTTGGGGAAGCCGATATCTTAAGGGCCGTGTTGATGTTGCCCGGGGTAAAATCAGTGGGCGAAGCCAGCACCGGGTTCAATGTACGCGGCGGCTCCGCCGATCAAAACCTGATCCTGTTCAACGATGCCACTATTTATAACCCTTCACATTTCTTCGGGTTCTTTTCGGCATTCAATCCTGAAGTGGTGAAAGAAGTGGAATTGTATAAAAGCAGCATTCCGGCCAAATACGGCGGCCGCCTTTCCTCCGTGCTCGATATCAGCAGCCGCGAAGGCAATAAGAAAAATTTTGCGGGCGTAGCCGGTATCGGTTTACTTACCAGCCGCATAACGCTGGAGGGGCCGATCAAAAAAGATAAAACATCTTTTATCCTCGGGGCCAGAACCACGTACGCCAACTGGCTACTGCAATTTTTACCCGATGAATATGAGAAAAGCAAGGCCTCGTTTTACGATGTGAACCTCAATATCAGTCACCAGTTCAATAAGAAGAACAACCTGTATATAACGGGCTATATAAGCAGAGACCGGTTCAACCTCAACAGCGATACCGTATATGGTTACAGCAACCGCAACGTATCGGTGAAATGGAAGCATACTTTTTCAAACAAGCTTACCATGGTGCTAACCGGCGGCTTCGATCATTATGATTACAATATCGGCAGCGACAAAGACAGTTTGTTCGCCTACAAAATGAAATTCAGGATCAACCAGTATAATTTCAAAACTGATTTTAACCGGTACATCAATGCCAATCATACCATCGACTTTGGCATCAGTTCCATTCGTTACCGCCTGAACCCGGGCACTTATGAGCCCAACGCTAAACAATCGCTGGTGGTTAAAGACGATATGGAAACGGAACATGCCCTGGAAAGCGCCGCCTACATCAGTGAAAAATGGAACATCACCGATGAGCTTTCATTACAGGCAGGACTGCGGTACTCTATTTATAATTTCCTGGGGCCAAAAAATATAAATGAGTATGCACCCGGCTTACCTGTTACAGAAGATAACCTGCTGCAAACAATAACCTACGGCAAAAATAAATTCATTCACACCTACCACGGGCCCGAGTACCGGCTGGCGCTTCGTTATAGCCTTACCCAAAGCCTTTCGGTAAAAGCGGGGTATAATTCATTGCGCCAATACATTCATGTATTATCGAACACCACGGCCGTTTCACCCACCGATATCTGGAAACTCAGCGATCCCAATATAAAGCCGCAGACCGGCGACCAGGTTTCATTCGGGGTTTATAAGAACTTCAAATCAAATACCATTGAAACTTCTGCCGAAGTATACTATAAGAACATTAAAAATTATCTCGATTATAAAAGCGGGGCGCAGCTGGTATTGAACCACCATATAGAAACCGACGTGATGAGCACCCGCGGCAAAGCTTATGGGGTTGAGCTACTGGTAAAAAAACAAAACGGTAAACTGAACGGCTGGATCAGTTATACCTGGTCGAGAATACTATTGAAGATGGAAGATTCAACCAAAGGCGAGGTCATCAATGGCGGAAAATATTATGCGGCCAATTATGATAAACCGCACGATATTACCATGGTGGGCAACTACCGGTTCAGTCACCGCTTCAGCGTTTCCATGAACATTACCTACAGTACCGGCCGGCCTATAACACTACCTGTCGGCCGTTACTACTATGCCGGTTCATGGCGGGCATTATATTCCGACCGCAATGCTTATCGTATTCCCGATTATTTCCGCACCGATCTGTCAATGAACATTGAAGGCAATCATAAAGTGCATCAGAAAACGCATAATTCCTGGACGATCGGCGTGTACAACCTTACGGGAAGAAAAAACCCTTATTCGGTATATTATGTTTCGGAGAATGGCGCCATCAATGGATATAAGCTGGCTGTTTTCGGAAATGCGATCCCGTTTGTAAACTTCAATATCAGGTTTTAAACATTATATTATGAGAAAGCTTGTTTACTGCTGCCTGACGATCCTGTTGCTCTGTTGTAAAGAAAAATATGATGCGCCGGTAAAAGCGCCGGTAACCGGCTACCTGGTGATTGAAGGATATGTAAGCGCTACCGGGCCGGCCGAGCTGCAGATCTCACGAACCATTCCGCTCGATGATACGGCGAAACTTATCAATGAAACTCTGGCCCAGGTTCGGTTACAGGGGCGTGATAATACAACCTTTAACTTTACCGAGAACGGCGGCGGAAGATACACCATCGATAATCTTACACTCAACACCAGCCAGCAATACCGGTTATACATCAAAACAAGGGAAGGAAAAGAATATGCCTCGGATTATGTGAACGTACGGATAGCGCCGCCTATAGACAGCGTGGGCTGGATAAGAGAGCGCGGCGGCCTGCAGATCTATGTAAATACACACGACCCTAAAAACAATACCTGGTATTATCGCTGGACTACCGAAGAAACCTGGGAGTATCATTCTACCTACCATACAAGTCTCGATTTTTTAAGAGACAGCAACAATCAGATCGTTGGCATAAAATGGCGCCGGGCAGATATGGGCCGTGAGCCCAAACTCTACACCTGCTGGCGCGATCAGCATTCAACAAGCCTGATCCTGGGCTCATCCAAAAAACTGAGCATCGACAGTATACACAAACCGTTAATATATATTGAACCGCGCTCCTGGAAATTAAGCGTTCTGTACAGTGTACTGGTAAAGCAATATGCATTAACCAGGGAGGAGTATGAGTTCCTTGATAAAATGAAAAAGAATTCGGAGGAAACCGGGTCATTCTTTGGCCGGCAGCCATCTGAGCTTAAGGGAAATATTCATTGCACAACAACACCCGGAGAACCGGTTATCGGTTTCTTCAGCATCGCCAACCGCCAGGAAAAAAGGATCTGGATCAGCCGGAGGGACGTGCCCGACTGGCAATATTACCAGGATTGCTATACATATAACGTACCGGTTGATTCGGCAGAATATTATTCATACCTGATGCCGGTATCGCCCGTTCAATGGAACCAGAGCGGCGACATTTTTACCTATTTAGGCGCTTCGCCGGTGTGTGTTGACTGTACCTTGCGCGGCACTAATGTAAAACCGCCTTTCTGGCCATAAAACCCGATCTGTTACAACAGCCTGTATACATGAAATCATTCAACTACCTGTATCTTTCAGCAACGCTACTATTCCTGCATTTGTTTGCATCTCAAACAAATGGGCAGGATGCTTTTGCGGCTATACCTGAGCGGTTTAAACAATTCAACAGCAGCAGTACGCCCGAAAAACTGTATGTGCATACCGACAAGAGTTTCTACCTGGCGGGTGAGCTGTTATGGTTCAAAATATATAGTGTAGATGGCGCACGACATCTACCTGCCGACCTGAGCAAGATTGCCTATGTTGAAATACTCGACAAAGAGAACAAACCGGTAATGCAGGCAAAAATTCACCTCCGGAAAGGAAAAGGAAATGGTTCATTTTATTTACCGGTATCGGTAACCTCGGGTAATTACAAACTGCGGGCGTATACCAACTGGATGAAGAATTTCAGCGCGGCTTATTATTTTGAAAAAACGCTATCCATCGTCAACACTTTAAAAACCCTTACCACCCCGGCTGCAGATACAACCGCCAAACTGTACAGGGTAGCCTTCTTCCCCGAAGGCGGCAACCTGGTAAAAGAAACAACCAGTAAAATAGCCTTTCAGGTTACCGATGCCCTTGGAAATGGAGTTGATTGTAAAGGTGTTGTTCTATCGGAAAATAATGATACATCGGCCAGGTTTCAGACGCTCAGGTTTGGAATGGGAAATTTTATGTTCACGCCTGCCGGTACGCAATCTTATAAAGCAGTTATCTTGTTACCCGATGGCCAAAGCATTACGCAAACATTACCCCAGGCATATGAACAGGGTTATGTAATGCATCTGGAAGATGAAGGAACGGGCGTAATAAAGGTTACCGTGACCGCAAAAGCAATGCAGCCGCAACCGGTGTTTCTGTTCGCACACAACCGGCAGGTAATGCAGGTAGCGGAAAAGCAACCGGTTTTCAATGGCGTTGCTACCTTTTCTTTCGATAAAAACAAACTGGCCGATGGCATTACTACCCTTACCGTCTTTAATGAACAGCAACAACCGGTTTGTGAGCGCCTGTACTTCAAAAGACCGGCGCAGGTATTATCGGTTACCGCCAGCAGCAATGCGCCCCGGTACGGTAACCGTAAACGGGTAGCGTTATCGGTAAACACAAAACATGGCAATGCACAAAGCGGTGTACAGGCCGATCTTTCCCTGGCGGTTTACCGGCTCGATTCACTGCAAACCGTTGATCCCAATAACCTGCCTGCCTATTTATGGCTTACATCTGAACTAACGGGCCATATTGAATCGCCGGCCTGGTATTTTACAGAAGCAGGAGATGTAAAAGAGGCGACCGAAAATCTTATGCTGGTACATGGCTGGCGAAAATTCAACTGGCAGGTTGTATTGAACGATAAACGGCCGGCCTTTGAATATACCCCTGAGTTTGATGGGCATATCATTACCTGCCAAATAAAACATAATTCGGGTACCATACCTGAAAATCCTATTGATGCCTGGTTATCGATCCCCGGCATTCAGTTGCAATTCTATAATACCAAAACAGATAAGGAAGGCAAGATATATTTTGATGTACGGGATTATTATGGACAGAACGAGATCATTGTGCAAACCGATGCGCCCGACAGCAACTACCGCGTGAATGTATTGAACCCTTTCTCGGAAAAATACAGCAACCGGCTGCTGCCCCCGTTTGCATTACCAGCCGCTTCACAATATGCGCTTAATGAACATAGCATAGGCATGCAGGTGCTGAATACTTACGACCCGGGTAAACTTAGCCATTTTGCTATTCCTGAAATAGACACGTTTCCGTTCTATGGCAAACCATATAAAGTGTATAAACTTGATGATTATACCCGGTTCACAACTATGGAAGAAGTGTTGCGGGAGTATGTGCCGGAAGTAGCGGTGCGCCGTTGGGATGGTCAGTTGCACCTCAAGGTCTTTAACTTTGAAGTAAGGGATTTTTATCCTACTGAACCACTTATCTTACTTGATGGCGTTAAGGTAAATAACCATATTCTGTTGAACTACGATCCGCTTAAAGTAAACAGGCTGGAAGTGACCACCAACAAATTCATAAAGGGCGAGTTTGTTTACCATGGTATCGTGAACTTCACTACTTACCATGGCGATATGCAGGACCTGAAGCTTGATTCAAAAGCTGTAATTCTCGACTATGAAGGTCTGCAGTTAAAAAGGGAATTCTACTCACCCGTATATAAGACCGAACAACAGGCGTTGAGCCGAATGCCCGATTTCAGGAACCTGTTATACTGGTCGCCCGATGTTCAAACCGATAGCAGCGGACAGGCCACTGTCGAGTTTTATACCAGTGACATGAAAGGGAAATATGTAGCTGTATTACAGGGAATGGATGAAGCCGATTATGCAGGCAGTTATTATTTCACTTTTGATGTAGATAAATAAGCTGTTATAAAAAATATAGGGTACGGATTGGTGGTACAGAAAAGGTGAAGGAATCCCCCTTACCTAAACATACATCTAAAGCTAAAGCCATCTATAACCTTCTTTATAGTAATATTCTTAATTATCACACCTCAGATCTTTGATTGATCAGAAACGCGGCTTCTACCAGCGATTCCATTTTTTCATAAAAGTAAATGTGGTCGTTGCGTTGCTGGCCTTCCTGTGAAATGCTCCGGCTGCTGCTTACGATTTCAACCATCCAGTTCCACAGCATTTGCCGCACCTCCTGTAAATGGTAACACTCGAAAAAGTTCTCGATGATAAGACGTGGGTTCTTTAATTCTTCCTCATTAAGCCGAAGAGGTTGATTATGCCACTCGGGATGATTATTCAGGGACCGCATAACAAATAAGTTAATGGTGAAGGAATGATCAATAATGCGGTAAGGAGCCTTAAACGTGAGCTTTCTTACCTATGCAATCCCCTGATAATGCTTAAACGAAGATAATATATTTTTTAATATGATGTACTATACCCCAGCCAAATTATTAAAAAAAAATTTCATCTTAACCGTCTAATTCAACCACCATTGGCTGCTAATCACCAGATATTGAAAACTTTCGGCGCAAATCTGCGCCATTTCAGAAATGAAAAGGGCTTGAGCCAACGCGACTTGTACGCCATTTGTAATATTGACAATGCCGAAATAAGCAGAATGGAGAACGGCGAGGTGAATGTTACGCTTAATACGCTGGCTCAGTTAGCCGAAGCATTGGATATTCCTGCTTACATGCTCCTTAAACAGTAATATCCGCCGGAGCAGGGAATGGAAGAACGGGCCTTCCCTAAATAAAAAATCCCTCCGCCAGCTGGCGGAGAGATCCAGGTAATTTCTATCACACCTGTAAATCGTGTTCTCAACGGCTTTCATAGATATTGGTGCATATACCTTTACAGGTCTCCGGTAAGTAACAGTTCTGATTTCGTTCATAAGATACCGTTTTAAAAACGGGGCCTGTTTCAAAAGGTATTGGACTTCCTGTTCCAAAAATAATATTAAGCATAGCGGTTAACGACTATTGCATTGAGCAATTGAATAAAATCATCAATATGTTTACAGGCAACTAAGTGTTTTCTGTAGAACTGTAGAAGATCGAGAAGATGATATTTGAGAAAGGATAATTAAGGGACTAAACAACCTTTTTCAACAGGTTTTCGGCAGCCCATTGCCGTACTTTTGGAAATGCAATATTGAACCAGGCCGTATATTTCTGCGGGTGTGATTGCAGGGTAGCTTCTATTTCATCAAGACTTTTATAACAGTAGTCTTTTACTTCCATCGGGTCGGGTGTAATTTTACCCTCATACATGCCTATAAAAACATGATCGAATTCATGTTCTGTTAAGCCATGCTCAAACTCGGCCAGGTATACAAAATCAAAAATCTTTTCGAGCAAAGTAGTAAAGCCCATTTCTTCGTTTAACCGGCGGGTTGCGGCATGCAAAGTATGCTCGCCCGGGGCCGGGTGACTGCAACAGGTATTCGTCCATAAACCGCCGCTATGGTATTTACCCTGTGCCCGTTGCTGCAGCAGCATCTCGCCCTTGCTATTGAAAACAAAAATGCTGAAAGCGCGATGCAGCACCGCCTTGCGGTGGGCTTCCATCTTTTCCATTACTCCAATGGGCTCATCCTGTTCATTGACAAGTATAACATCGGTTACTTTACTCATGAGACAAAGTTGCTAAATAATCATGGTGTTACCATAATTGCATTACAAAAACATGCGCTCAAACAGCCTCACCTAAAAGGACTGCAATACATGGCCTTTTGAATAAAAGGATTCAAAACCGATGAAACAAGGAAAAGAGGTTATCCGGGGACGATCCTGATATATAGCACATCCCTGCTGGCTTAGGCGCAAATAAAAGGCGTTTAGTGCCTTTCTATTTGCGTCTTTAACAGTTTACGGGCAAAGTGAATGCGGCTTTTAATGGTACCCAGCGGCTCGCCAAGCATATCTGCAATTTCATGATATTTAAAACCATCAAAATACAGCAGAAACGGGTTTCTGAATATCTGTGGCAGGTTGTGAATAGCTTCCTGAATATCTTTTAAACGCAAATTTGATTCGGCGTTATTAGCAACTACGCTTTGGGTTTGATTTATAAGAAAGTCATTCGGAGTACTATCGAAGATAGTATTCTGTTTAACTTTTCTACGGTAATTGTTAATAAAGATATTGCGCATGATAGTATACAGCCATGCCTTGATATTAGTGCCTACACTATACTTGTCTTTGTTGGCCAATGCACGAAACAGCGTTTCCTGGAACAGGTCTTTCGCAGCCTCAGAGTCTCTCGTCAACGTTATTGCAAACGGCTTCAAAAACTCCGCATTGTTCACCAGCATTTGATTAAATTCAACCGTCGACATAAAAAAGTTGTTTAAATAATTACACTGCAAATTTAAACAGAAATTGTTTACGGGAAAAATCCGGGTAATTAATAATTCTATAATAAAATATTAAACCACCCTGCCTGCCCGCTGCATTCCGGCGCCGGAACGCCTTACCCATCCGATATGGTTCTGGCGCAGGCACTTAGTACATTTTGGCGGCTAAGGATATGACATTACAGAATGGATTATCCCCTATTTGGATTGACGATTTAAAGGCAGAAATATTTGTTAAGAAAATGAAAATTCAGCCGAGGAGGTATATTAAATAATGCTAAAGGACTGCTATAAACTCCAGTACTTCGGCCAGGGAGCGTTTAAGGAGGATTCCGGCAGGCAGTTTTTTCAGGTTACAATTGGTAAGCTGGCCCGAAACAATGATCTGGGTCTGTGGCGTATGCTGCCTGATCTTACCGAGGAATTTTTCGAAATTAAAATTACCGGCTATGCAGGTGAGGTGGGTATACAGGTAATCGGGTTGTTTGCAGGAGGTTATGAACTCAAGGTCGTGAAAAGGCACATTGGCCCCCAGGTAAATGACCTGCACACCCCGGCTTTTAAGCAAATAATAGGTGTATAGCAGCCCCAGTTCATGATACTCGCCCTCAGGTAAAAAAAGGATCACCTTTTTATTGACAGTAATATGTGACACCACGCTTTCGATACCAACGATCAGTTTTTGCCTGATGATATTGGTAACCACGTGTTCCTGGGCGGGGTGAATATGGCTGGCCTGCCATAAAATGCCGATCTTATCGAGGAAAGGGAAGATCAGAAAACTGATGGCTTTATCGATCCCTTTGGCCATTATATAATTATCCAATACATCTTCAAACCGTTCGAGGTCGAGATCGATCATATACTGCAACAGATCGTTTACCAACCGCTCCTGCTGGGCTTCTATATGAGAAAGCGAGACAATTTTTTCCCGCATTTCCTGCGAGCTCATCTTATCTATATGGGAAATTTTGTACCCGTATTTATTGAGCAGGGCGATGTTCAATACCACCTTTAATTCTTCATTGGTATAATAGCGGATATTGGTAGAGGTGCGTTGCGGCCGCAGAAAAGAATAGCGCTGTTCCCATATACGAATCGTATGGGCTTTGATACCAGAAAGATTTTCCAGGTCCTTTATGGTAAACGCATTCATATACAATTAACTACAAAGTGTAAGGGGAAATTGTTTAAACATTTCCGCAGAAAGCTTAAACCAGCAGTAGATATTTTGGAAGTAGTTGATAATTAACAGGTTCACAAGGATGTTAATCAGGTTGTCAAGCACTTGCCTTTTTTTCATTCACCGGCATGACCAATGCCTTTTTGCTGGTAATGAATGAAGAAAGATAATTTTTGATCTTTTGAGGATTTCTTCGCATAAAATTCCGAATGGAAAGAAACAGCAGTATTACATATAAGCAGGCAGCCACCTCTAATAATATATGGAACTTTCTTAAAAAGAAAGTGCGTAAAGATAAATGTTCAGTCTTTTCTTTTCCCAATGTTGCGGAAAGAATACCTTTTATAGCCGGCATCAAAACAGGCACCTTATTCCAGTTTGTGTACCGCACGCCTTCATATTTGTACTTGTGATCATAATTGGCGGGAACCTGGCTGCTATAGAAATTCCAGTTGTGTTGCACGTCACTAAAACTGGCCAGGTTTCCATCGGCTTTTTTGAAATACAGGTTATTCAAACCATCTAGTACAACCCAACCTTTAGATGTTTTTGCTTCTACCACATTATGCCCGGCATAAATGCCATCCACTTTCATTTGGGCAATCCGGTTGGGAATCTTTAACTCATTCAACAACCGGCTTAAAATATAGGCAAAGCTCCCACAGGCGCCACTGGTGGTCATGAGGTCATAAGTAACGGGATGTACAACAGCAGCCTTGAAAGAATGCACTTCTTTATCTCTAAAAACAATGGATCGCCTTTCACCTAAATAATGTGTAAGATGAAGACTATTCAGCAGAATGGCTTCATCGTAAGGTGTTTTTCCAATTGATTTGCTTCTAACGTTTTCGGCAAGAGATTCGAACAGGCCCTTTTCGTATGAATCTTCATTGTAAAAATGTACTATAGACGCGAGCAGGAACCCGTTTAAGAAAACGAAACAATAACGTGAATTGAAGACCTTACCAATTTTTCTTGATAATTTCACAGGCTTGATTTAGAAATAAACGAATCATTATCAAACTTAAGCGAACAAAACCCGCTTAAAACCGAAAACATTCTTCCCCCAGACCGTTATTTCTGATTAAGTTTAGCGCAAAGATAATTTTTTTCACCAAATAACGTTCCCATGTACTTATAAAAGTTTTTTAATGCAATATCCTTTGAGGTCATTTAAAACAAATTAATATTCCGGAATAGTAGGAAAGAAGAAAGTAATAAACGGGGAAGTAAATATTGCGGATTATAATGCAGGATTCAGCAGTTGACCGCTATCAAGAAGAGATGCTATCGGCTCCATTATATTATGGGCGTTACGAAGTGTGTTGAGGTGACGGAAATGATGGCAATCTGTTCCCAACAGATTTACATACTTTTTACCAATGAGGTAGTGAGCCAATTGAAGAGAGGCCTTACCATAATAACCTGCAAGCGACAGAATATTTAACTGGAAGTAGCAACCGGCATCTTTCAGCTCGTCGTACCACTTTCTGTCGCTCATAAAATACAAATACCGCTCGGGATGGGCCAGTACAGGCTGGTATCCCTTCATTTGCATATTGAACAGCTTGTCTTTAAAATTAAGCGGGGTAGTAACAAAAGAAAACTCTACCAATACCCAGTTTTTGTGCAATGTGAGTAAAGGAACGTTGTTTTGCAGTAACTCGTCAAAATGCTCATCGAGGAAATATTCAGCCGCCGCTGTTAGCGGAACGGCTGAATTATACTTTAGCTGCGCCGCCTGTTGTAACTCCTGGTATGCGGCGCCAATGGTGTTTGCATCGTTCTGATAAACATCCCACAATATATGCGGGGTAGTGATGAACTTCCGGTAACCCAGTTCCTGTAAACCACTAATGAGCTGGAGGGATGTGTCAGTATCAGGCGATCCGTCGTCAATGCCCGGCAATAAATGCGAATGCATATCGGTGACAAGGCCACTGAGATCGATACGTGCTCTTTTCTTTTTTTTGAAGATTGAAAACATGCCTGATTGATACCTTAAAAAATGATACCGGAAACAAATCTACAAACCTGCCGCATACAATTGCGAAAATTCGTGATATACTTTCTCCACGCCTTCGCGTAAACCTGTTTGGGCTTTCCAGCCAAGGTTATTCAATTTTTGAACATCCATCAGTTTTCGCGGCGTTCCATCGGGCTTCGATAGATCATGCTCAATATTGCCTTTATACCCAATCACATCTTTTACAAGTAACGCAAGGTCTTTTATCGTAATATCTTCACCTGTTCCAATATTAACGAACCCGGCTTCATTATAGTGCTGCATTAAAAAATAACAGGCATCGGCCAGGTCATCTGCATGAAGAAATTCCCTTCTTGGCTGACCGGTACCCCACATAACGACAGATGGCTCGTTTTTCAGTTTAGCTTCATGAAACTTCCTGATCAGCGCCGGCAATACATGAGAAGTTTCAAGGCTGTAATTATCATTGGGCCCGTACAGGTTGGTAGGCATTACCGAAATATAATTACAACCATATTGCGAACGGTAAGCATCGCACATTTTTATGCCTGCAATTTTAGCAATTGCATAAGGCTCGTTGGTAGCTTCCAGTTCGCCGGTAAGCAGGTATTCCTCTTTCAACGGCTGCGGCGCCATTTTGGGATAAATACAGGATGAACCGAGGAACATGAGCTTTTTGACATTATTCAGGTAGGAAGCATGAATAATGTTCGCCTGGATCATAATATTATCATATATGAACTCAGCACGATAAGTATTATTGGCCAGGATACCGCCTACTTTGGCAGCGGCAACAAAAACGTGGTCAGGTTGTTCCTGCTGCATAAATGCCTGCACCGCCTGCTGGTTACGCAGGTCCAATTCAGCCGATGTACGCACTAATAAATTGGTAAATCCTTCCTGTTCCAATTTGCGAACAATGGCTGATCCTACCATGCCGCGGTGACCGGCTACGTATATTTTATCTGTCTTATTCACTGTTACTATCGGGTATTGAATGTTGATTACGAATTACAAGGTGCAATACAACCTATTCAAATTGATTACGCACATAATAGCCGGATTGTTGCAACAATTTCTCTTTTTTAAACAATTCTACGTCGTTTGCTACCATTTCTTTTACAAGCGCAGACAGGTCGTACTTTGGTTTCCAGCCTAATTGCGTTTGAGACTTGGTAGGGTCCCCTATCAACAGATCCACTTCGGTTGGGCGGTAATATTTTATATCTACCGATATTACCTCCTTACCAATTTCAATCTGGTACTCCGGATCGTTACAGGCTTTTACTATGCCCACTTCATTCTCGGCTTTCCCTTTAAACTCCAGTTCTATGCCTACCTCGGCAAAAGACATGCGAACAAAATCACGCACCGGGGTAGTAACACCGGTTGCAATTACATAATCTTCCGGTTTTTCCTGTTGCAAGATCAACCACATCGCTTCAACATAATCTTTTGCATGGCCCCAGTCGCGTTGCGCATCGAGGTTACCGAGATAGATCTTATCCTGTAAACCCATTGCTATTTTGGCAACACCACGGGTGATCTTCCGGGTTACAAACGTTTCACCGCGTAACGGAGACTCGTGGTTGAACAGAATGCCATTCACCGCAAACATATTATAGGCCTCCCGGTAGTTCACTGTTATCCAGTAGGCATACAATTTGGCAACGGCATATGGTGAGCGGGGATAAAACGGCGTTTTTTCCGACTGCGGCACTTCCTGGACAAGACCATACAATTCAGATGTAGAGGCCTGGTATACTTTTGATTTTTGTGTCAACCCTAATAAACGCACCGCTTCGAGGATACGCAGTGTACCAATACCATCGGCATTGGCAGTGTATTCAGGGGTTTCAAAACTTACATGCACGTGGCTCATGGCCGCAAGGTTGTAAATTTCGTCGGGCTGCGTTTCCTGTATAATGCGAATGAGATTAGTTGAATCGGTAAGATCGCCATAATGCAGTTTAAACCGTACATTCTGCTCATGTGGATCCTGGTATAAATGGTCAATACGTTCGGTATTGAACAAAGAACTTCTACGCTTGATTCCATGAACGATGTATCCTTTTTTTAACAACAGGTCAGCTAAATAAGCACCGTCCTGTCCGGTTACCCCTGTAACCAATGCTACTTTTGCCATATTTTGATGGGGTTAAATTGTAAAACTTTACGCAGTGGTTTTAACCAGGTTGTAAAAAAATAAGGTTTCAACTCATTGAGCTTCCAGGCCATGGCGTCTTCTTTGTTAGCCCTGAACCTGTTCTTTAAAGATGCATTACTCATTCCGCCTGCCCGCATTTTAACCAGCACTTCGGGTATATACCGTGCGTTGATATTATACTTTAATAGCACACGCAACATTAGCTCATAATCTGCTGCTGAACGTAATGTGGTATTGAACAACCCGCATTTTTCGTATACCTGCCGGCGAACAAAAAAAGTAGGATGCGGCGGCATCCAGCCGTAATAAAGATTTTCCTTTTTGTAAACACCGGACCTCCAGGTTCTGGTTACCATGTTTACATTGTTGGCCTTAACATACTGAAGATCCCCATAAACGGCGTCTACAGCCGGATCTTCAAAAGCCGCTGCCACTTTTGACAATACCAACGGATTGGTATAAAAATCATCAGAGTTCAGGATGCCAATGACATCACCGGTAGCCAGTTGCACGCCTTTATTCATGGCGTCATAGATGCCCTGGTCTTTCTCAGATGTCACTTTAGCAACGTGTGGAAACTCTTTAACAATAGCCATGGTATCATCTTTCGACAATCCGTCTACGATAAGATGTTCTATATCGGAATATTGCTGCTGAGCTATACAGGTTAATGTTTCCTTTACAGTTGCAGCACTATTGTAGGTTGCGGTGATTATGGAGATTTTCATCATAAACTCGCTAAATACCTCATTCACTTGAATAATGCAACAAAAAGTGCAACTAATGATATAATAAATGAAAGTAAGAACAACCACTTTGCATTTGAAACTTTGGAAGGCTGTGTAACAGTCGTTTCATTACCTTTTCCGGGCTGCAGATCAAATTCCATTTGCAATACAACAGCGACAGCCATATTATTGGAATGTGAAATTGAGATGTGAAATCCGGGATAGGCTGGTTTTCCTTCCTGGTCGTGGCTGACAACGATGGTATTGAAAGGCCTGTTCCTGTTTGAATTATCTGCCTTCACTATAGCCTCTTTGGCTGCAAACAAACCGGCAAAGGAAGCATAAGGAGCAGGTTGCAATATGCAGTACGAAATTTCGGCCGGAGAAAAATTCATTTTATAGAATTCGTCTTCCCGAAAATCATTTGTTTTGGGCATTGCATTAACATCTTCAATATCGATCCCAACAGCAAATGTTCCAACATGCCCATGCGCCGGTACTCCATTCATACTTACCGGCACTTCCTGTACCCCGGTAACAGGAGCATTGCCATTCCTATTTATTCTTTCCAAAAGAATAGAAAACGTTTTTACGTTCCAGTAATCGGGAACAGTAAAGCCTTCCTCGGCCAGCTTTGCATACATCCGGTGCAATGTAATGGAACTACTTACAGATGTTCGGTCAATAATTGTCTTATAAGAGATCTGTTCGGAGGGAACCCGTAAAAAAGGGGCGATCAGATGCTTTATTTTTTCTTCCATAGTCTTAAAAACCTTTCAGGCAACTTTGACAAATATACCCATCCTTTCCATCGGGCGTTATACTTTTTACAAAACCAACATCTCCCAGGTCATCTTGTAGCGATTTACTGCATTTATAACACAAAATATCTTTTGTCGGGTAATTATGGTTTGTTGCGCGATACGATTCCAGCCTGTTCGCAAGCTCTCTAAGGAATGCGGCCACTAATTTGCCTTCTGTAACCCGGTGGTCGAATGTACAGGAAAGTGTGCAACGTTGTAATTTCTCGTCAATAGACGATACCCCTAAAATACCGCTATTCATCATATTGACCAGTGGCCTGAAAAATGCAACACCTTCCGAAGACAGATCGGTTATCGTAAAGGTAATATCTGTAAGATCGTCAATCTGCAACGTATCGTCCAGATAGCGACTTGAAACGCCCATGATATTTTCTTCTATCTCTGTTAACCCTTTTTCTGCGGCCCCACCGATCTTAAGTACTTTCAATCCTTTATCAATATCAACCGCAAACCCAACATTTACACTTTTATAATAAGCAATTCCATCACCGGTGAAATAGCCATTAAGCGCAGGATATTTTTGTAATAACCGCGCCGTTTCATAAATGATCACAGGTAACAGCGAATTCTTAAAATATTTTAAAGAACGGTTAAGATGCACAAAGATGCCATCGGTATTTACATAAACATCAATGGTGCTTGTTAAACCGATTGACTGAACGTGGCTGAGAAATTCAATTTCGCGTTTCTTATTTGAAGAAATCCGTTCTATAATAACTTTTGAATTATCAACCGGTATGGCAGTTTTTTTAGGTTGCTGCGATACAGGCTGAACGGGTAATTTATTATTTGAGGTTCCGTTTATCCCTTTTAATTCTTCAACATCCTGCCTGCTTACAAAATCCCTTCCCTTAAAAACCGATTTGTCAATATGCAACGATTCTATGAGGTCAATAGCTTCCAGGGAAAACAAGGTTTCACCGGCCCAGTCGTTAACAGTATTCTTTTTACCATCCTGAACGTGTGGTGTATACTCCTGTTTCGCTGTAACCGGCTCTTTTATTACTTCGGAAGCTGACGAAAATATTTTAGCTACCACCTGATTAACTTCGTAATCACGGCCCGCCTCGCATAAATATTGCACAAAGCCGTCCGACTCTGCCACTACCTCATATGTTGTTTTTGAGGTTTCAAATACCAATATAATTTCCCCTTTTTTTACCGGCTGGCCATTGGGAAATGCAACATCAACTACTGTAAGCGTTGTATCATTTACAGCCAGTAAAGGAACCGTTATATCCTGAAGTAATGCCATTAGCAAAATATTTCTTTAATTTCCTTTATAATACGGTTCTTCCCGGGCAGTACCGCATGTTCAAGTGATTTTACAGCCGGAATTGGAACAGGGTAAGCCGAAATACGTTTCATTTTTATTGCTCCTTCTGCTCTTTCAGCCACCGATGCCAATAATTCGCTTCCAATTCCTGCATAACCACTGCCTTCCTCAATTACCAGCAACCTGCCGGTATTCATTGTCGATTCAGCAATTATATCAACAGGTAACTGAGAAATAAGAGAGGGGACTATAAGCTCAGGCTTCAGGTTTGTTTCCAGAAAAATAGCTTCCAGCATGGATAACATTTCATCCGCCTGTCCGCCATAGGCTACAATGGTTATTGTAGGTGTGGACACAGCAGGTTTTACCCGAACAACCGGATAGGCATCTTCATTACGCTCATATACGAAATGGCTATATTTATGCGAAAGTATTCTTTTACCGTAATCGGTTTTATTTTCTATTACCAGTACAGGATGTTCTTCGTTAAAAATACTCTCATATATAATTGTCGGATCGAAAAACGTATTTAAAGCAACTGTTTTTACATTATCAATTCCTACAAGGAATTTGTCAAGCGTTTGAGAATGCGTAGGTCCGTAACCTCTGCGCCCACCCATGGGGGTTCTGATTACAACCGGACAATTGATCTTCTTGTTGAACATGTGGTGAAACTTGGATGCGTGGTTTACGATCTGATCAAATGCCAGTGTCATAAAATCACCAAACATTATTTCACCAAGTGGTTTAAACCCATTTAATGCAAGCCCATTTGAAATTCCGGTTATTGCAGCCTCAGAGATCGGGGTTGAGAACACGCGTTCCGGCCGAAGCACCGATAATTCTTTGGTTACTTTGAATGCCCCGCCGTAGGGTGACAAAATATCTTCACCCAGAAAAACGGCCCGGTCGTCAGATACGATCTTATCCCTGAAAAATTTATTGAGCAATTCGACCTGTCTTTTATTTACTGGTTCCAGGCCGACCCAGCTATTGTTGGAGACAACCGCCTCAGGTTTATAATAATTTTCAAGTGGTAACTCATCTTCCAGCAGGATCTCATCAACCAGGTCATCTATTTCCTTATTGATAACTTCCAGATACCGGTTATAATAATCAGATGACTCCTTACTGAAAACATTCAAAAAGTCTTTATTTCTGTAAATTTCAACTTCCTCTTTATCACGATCATCATCTCCCTTTGAATGCGCGTTCAACCGGTAGGAATTTACCAGGAAAAAACCAGGCTTTACCGAAGAGCGAACATAATCAATGGCGCCCTGCGCATTATTGATAAGCAGTTCAGGGTCCCAGGTATCTCCCTCAAAGGTTTTAATACCAAATGCCGACGCTCTTGATCCTATATCTCCTGCCAGGTTTATATGTTGTGGGGTACTTTGTGCATAGAGGTTATTCTCACATACGATCAGTAATGGAATTTCCCATTTGGAAATAATGTTCATTGTTTCATATAAAGCTCCTTCTCCCAATGTACCATCGCCAATGAATACGATACCGATCGCATCTTCCCCCCTTAACTTATTACCCAATGCATATCCGGCAGCCACCGGAACGATTCCGCCCTGAATTCCGTTTGAATAAAAATTCTTATTACAAAGGTGTTGACTGCTGCCTATTCCACCTGAAACGCCCGACGCTTTCCCAAGTAATTCAGCCAGCAGGCCCCGTATATCACCGGTAAAGGCTATATAATGTCCATGACACCGGTGGTTCGAAAAAATAAAATCCTTTTTCTTAAGTTGCCCGGCAAACGCAACAGCAGAAAATTCCTGACCAACACAGGTATGAACCGTACCATTTAACTTACCTGCAGAGAATAACTCAAGGAATTTCTCTTCCACACGACGGATGCGAATTGCGTCCTTTATAACTCTGTGACTAATTGTTTTTGAAACCGATTGCATGATCAGCAAAGCTAATATTGATTACTGAATTTAAATTCCTGGTGTTCACACCGGCATTTCAGCAATGGTGTAAATAGAACAATGATTAATAAATTGTCCTGCTTAAAACGGGGATCGCAGGATTTCCTTTGTAAATAGTATAAGATTTAAGGTCCTTTTCAGCCACAGAGTTCATTCCGAGAATACTGTGCGACTGGCAGGTTGTTCCACCAAAGACTACGGCCCGGGCACCGATCCAAACTCCGTCTTCCAACCGAATGGGATAGGAAATAAAATCGAACGTTATACGAGTATGGTCATGGCTTCCTGTCAACAACAAAGCGCCCTGAGAAATAGTAACGTTTCTACCTATGTATACTTGCGACAAATTATCTATCCAAACTTCCTCACCGATCCAGCTATGTTCGCCTATTTGCAGCTTCCATGGATATTTAATATTGGTTACAGGTTTTATAACCACCCCCTTGCCAATTTTGGCTCCAAAAGCCTTCAACAACGCAACTTTTAGAGATGAAATAATGATAAACGGATTTTTGAAAAAAATAATATTTACAAAATACCAAAGTATTTGCTTAGGTTTTGAAGCACCGATTTCAATGGTAGATCTATATAACGCGTTATTTACCTGCTTTATCGGAGGTTTCATGAAAATAAATTAAGATACTGTTTTTTCAATGCCGGATTTTCAATGAATAACCTGGCAAAATGCCATGCTGAAAGCGCCCACTCTTCAAATTGACCTTGTTGCCACGATGCCATTTCATCAATGATTTGTGCAAACCTTTCCGGCTCGCTTAAGGCTACATCCCATCCGGCTTTCTTTTGAGCAAGCTGTAACCAGGGCGTTTGATCGCTTATTAAAACCGGCCGGCCTGTTACCAATGCTTCGAATATGGAATGTCCGAAATTCTCCCCTTGCGTTGGAAGTATGAACAAATGATGAGCGGAAATTCTGAATTTTACTTCTTCATTACTTATGGGCCCTAAATAATTTACCTGAATATTGGACGGCAATTGTTGAATGAGATTTTCACAGCTCTTCCAGTATTGCTCATCTTCAATTGGTCCGGCGACAGACAGCATCACGTTACTTTTGACCTGTTGCAATACCTGCAGTAATAACAATAAATTTTTAATAGGCACTACCCGTGCAACAAATATGCATTTCAACACCCCGGGTTCCTTATGGCAACTAACAAATTCCGGCTGATCTGATTCCGGCAAATTATCTGCAATAATGACCTCACTGCCTGGAAAATAATCGAGAATTGCCTGCTTCTCCCGCTCATTGGTAGCATGAAAGGTGATCAGCTTATGAATCTTCAGCAATTTGAAAAGAGCAATAAAGAGCTTCTTTTTAACTGGCTTTACTGCAAGTGCACTCTCATACAAGGCGCCCCGCGGACATAATACGATCTTACTCTTCAGTTGACTGGTGATCTTCAGCCAAAGCGGATATATTACAAATTTCGGCGAAAACAGGTGGTTCAAATAAACGTAGTCAGCATTTACGTTGATGATCTCCTGTTTTAACTGCTTTAGTGATAAAGTCGCTTTCCGGGCATAATATACCTGTATATCAGGGCTTAAATTGGTCAACCACTTATTTGAAATAATATCATTGTAAGGATACTGCTCACCATGATCGGTATCGGTTGTTAAAACACGAATATTAAAGTCATTCTTTAATGCATAGGCAAAATTGGTACACGACCTGATAGGTCCGCCAGCTTTATATCCTGGTTTGAACCAGTCAACCAATACAAGAACCGTTTTTCTTTCTTTTTGCATAGGCATATTGCAACCTGATAAACAAATTCCTTTAAGAAATTCCGTTTTTTTCCATCCAGTATTCCAGAACTACAAATAACCAGATTTCCATCCAGCGAACCGAAGCATCGTTATTTAAAAATCGTTTCCAGTAAGCAAGCAGGGATTTACCATTAATAAAATCACGTTGAGCCATTCGTTGCAGGCGGGTTTCACAAAAAGATCGGAGCTCTTTTTTCATCCAGACATTCCAGGGGAATAAAAATCCCTGTTTTTTGCGATGTACCACCTCATCAGGAAGCAGTTCCTTTAAAGACTCTACCAACAATTGTTTGGGAAATCCCGGGAATTTAAGATGGTCTGGTATTGCAAGAACAAATTCTATCAGATCATGATCAAAAAATGGCTCCCTTACTTCCAGGGATACGGCCATGCTAAATTGATCGGTGTCTTTTAATAGTGTATGTTGTGTATATCCTATGTATTCTGCTATCGAAACCTGGCTTAACAAAGGAAATTTTTCCAGCGATGCAGGTAATTTAACCAGTTGCTCCTCCAATAATGTCGGCCTGCTATTTTCCCATTTGGTTAATGATGAAAGCAATTGCGGAGCAATGATCCTCCTGAATTCAGGATAAAAATACCTAATAGATGAAGCCGGGGCATTCAATAGCGACTTCATTCGCTGTGCTTTATTGCTGTTGCCTAAAGCCAGCCCAGCGCCCCAACGCAATAATTTCGCCCCCCCCCACACCGATGCATATTTCTTTAATTGCAGATACTGTTGGAAGAACGGATAGCCGGCAAACAATTCATCTCCCCCTACCCCCGACAGCGCCACGGTAAGACCACTTTGTCTGATTGCCTTTGATACGACATAAGTGTTCACCCCATCTCCACTTGGTGTATCCATAGCGTTAAGCGCATTCGTCAATTCATCCAGGAATACTGCCGGCTTTAACAAAACCTGGTTATGGTTCGTATTGAATTTCCGGGAAATGATATTTGCATAGCCCGACTCATCAAATTCCTTTTCTTCAAAACCTGCTGTAAATGTATTTGGTCGGCCGGCGCCAACTTCTGCCATCAGGCCAACCACCGCACTGGAATCAATACCACCCGATAAGAACGCACCCAGCGGAACATCACTTACCAATCGCCGTTCAACTGCATTACGCAACAACTGACGTACTTGCTGCTGAACACGTAACCGGTCACCAAAATCAAAATCTATTGCTGGCGTGTCGGTAATATCCCAATATTTTTTTATGCTATACTTATTATCGCGAATGGTAATGGAACTACCCGCTTCCAGTTGAAGAACTCCCTGAATGGCAGATTCTGGAAAGCCCACAGATTGATAGCTCAGAAATTCTCTTATAGACAATTTATTGGCTTTTGCTGGTACCAGGTCACTTCCCAATACACCTCTTATTTCGGAAGCAAACAAAAACACATTGTCATTCACGAAATAATAAACCGGCTTCACTCCCATTCGATCCCTGGCAATAAACATCACCTGTTCAACAGTATCCCATATTACAAAGGCAAACATGCCTTTTAAATAAGGCAAACACTCTGCTCCCCATTTGCTGTATGCAGCCAGCAACACTTCTGTGTCGCTGTTGGTAGAAAAAGGATAATCAGGAAGCATTTTCCTCACTTCCCTGAAATTGTAGATCTCCCCGTTAAAAATGATCTGATACCTGCCTGTATGATCAGCAATAGGTTGATTGGCTGCAGTTGACAAATCGATAATTGACAACCGCCGGTGCCCCAATGCAATGCTGTCATTGCAATAAAACCCATCAGTATCAGGTCCACGGTGTGCTATTGCATTAGTCATGCGCCGGATGGTAACAGGCAGATCAATGTTTCGGGAAAATGACACAATGCCAGCAATGCCGCACATACGATAAGTGATTATTTATTTTTATTCACAAGGTTTCATTCTAATACTTGCCAACTCTTCTACGGCGCTAATAACGTCTGAAGGCATGATTGCTTGCATACAGATGTTATTCGAACACGCATTAAAGAAGCAAAGCGAACAATCTATATCAGGAGTTCTGAATGTTCTATTAACGGAATTCTCTGGGGGAAACCATTTTCCATAAAAATCTCTTGAAGCAAATAATCCCACAATAGGTGTGCCCACAGCATATGAAAGATGTAAAGGGCCGGTATCATTACAAAGTGCAACTGCTGATTTTTTGATTAACAGCGCACTTTGCATAGGAGTAAACATACCACAGGTATTATACACCTGATACATGCCATTAAATCTGCTTACTAATTCAATATCATCCTTTCCTCCAGACAGCAGGATCGGATATTTGTGATGAAAATGTTTAATTACTTCTTCAAAATAATTAATTGGCCATCTGTTTTTGACACTATTTGCGCCTACTGCTACGGTAATTACTTTTTTGTCCTGAATACCATTCTGCAGAAAATATTCTTCTACCTTTTGTTTATCATCACTCGAAATATTCAGATGAAATTTATTTTCTGCTGTTTCAATTCCATTCTCTTTTGCCAGGTTTATTAAACGTTCTGATTCATTGGGGTAAGCAACGTTTTTCTCAAGTACTTTTTTAAATAATAGAGCCCTTGATATCTTCCATCCCCATCCTTCAGAGGCAATGAACCGGAAAAAAATTAAATCTCTGATTAGGGAGAAGAAAGATGCATCTACCTGGGGAAGTTGAATAACATAGTCAAATTTTCGCTTTTTAAGGATTTTATATAATTCAAATGGCTGAACGCCGAGATAGTCAATCACGTCATCATATAAATTTTTGCTGATAACGTTGACCGGGTTAACTAAATTCTTACCGCCTGCATTTGTCAATAAAGTTATTTGAGCTCCCGGAAAATGTTTTCTGATAGCGGAAAGAGCGGGTGTAGCACAAACAGAATCACCCAAAGACCCTGTTCTAAATACTAATATCCTGTTCGGATGACGTTTCCTTTTACTATATATGCGTCTATTTAAAAATTGAAGAATAGCATTTTGGATCGAAACATATAAAGCAGAAATATATAATTTATATTTATCGACTTTTCTTTGAGGAACAGTAACATGCTTTGCCCTAAAAAAACCGGTAACTTCTTTATCGTTAAAAAAAATACTCTTCACTTTGACAGGTTTTATATTAGTAACCTATTTATCCCTAACTCCAAAAAGAACAGGAAATAATTTGTATAATAAAAACAAAAAGACAGCTCCTTTCATAATTGAATTAAAAGCTTGTAAAGAGTCTGATTCCATTACATAAATAGTCTGGTAGAAAAAAGGAGGCATCCATAAGAATAATATTGGAATTCTTTTGGACAATGAGATAAATTTGGTATATGCTAACCGAATAAATCCAGCAAAAAGCATCATATATAACCATCCGCCTATGTATCCAAAGCTGCCATATGCTTCTCCTATTGGGCCTACATTAGTAGACCAGCCCTTAATATTTATTCCCGCATAAATCCTCATATTTTCAATTCCTCCGGCTTTGGGCTTATCTTCCCAAAATAATCTGGGAACGAAAGAAGATACAAAGTTGGTTAATAAGTATTTCGGACCAAGATATTCAACGTTTTGGGGAATGTAGCGCATTACCAAAGCAATATTGAAACCCTGGTTCATTCTATAATATAGAGGGAATAATGTTGTTTCAAATTCAGAAGCAGAAGTTTTGGTAATAACATTGGTTACTAACTCTGTAACAGGTGTATTTACACTGCTCTTGAATGACCTCCTTAATTCCAGCTTAAATAACTGTAAGAATGCAACAAAGAATACTGCAAAAATGAATAAACCCAATTTAGCCATTAAAGGAATTCTTTTCCCCGAGAGTAATATTATTAAAAATAAGCCTCCCATGTAAGCTATGATAGTGAACATTCCCGAACGCAATGCATCTAAAACAATAAATAGACCTATTCCTATTGCAAAATATTTTCTTTGAGGAAAGTTCTTGTGGAAAATAATATAGAATAAAAAGGCAAACAGGCTGTAATACAAAAAGGTATTTACTTGTCTTAAAGCATCTGGTAGTATTTCTGAGATACTATAAGACATAAGAGAAATAAAGCATAAAGTCAAAATTGCCAATGGAGGAACCTCTAATAAATCTGTTTTTATCCGGTGTAAAAGATTACGGACTACATCTGCATCATCAGGGGATTTCCTTCTAAATCCGAATAGCACCACACCCAAAAGTATTACAGCAGGTAAAACAAAAGAGAAGTAAGTGTCTTCATCGACACGCATGGATCTACCCCAAAGTGCGGCTAAAGAATTTGACTGGGGGAAAAATATATACCCCAGCAGAGGCATCAACAAACAGGTAAATGCGGTGTATATATAAAATAATTCCAGAAAAAAGGATCCATTTCCTATCTTCCATAGCAACCGAATGATACAAATTACAAAGAATAATGGAACTAATATTCGATAATTATCCGGGAAAAGGCAAGAGATCAATATAATTATCTCCAA
>NZ_LWBP01000228.1 GCF_002078015.1 Niastella populi
TGTGAACTATGAACTGTGAACTGTGAACTTTGAACTGAACAACTGAATAACTGAATAATTATAATCTCACCTTTACCGCGTTGGCATGGGCCTGAAGTCCTTCAGCTTCCGCCATAGCGATCACTGTTTTGCTGATTTTCTTCAGTCCTTCCTGTGTTAACTGTTGAAAGGTGATCTTTTTTACAAAACTGTCAACGCTTACCCCGCTGTATGCTTTGGCATAGCCATTGGTTGGCAGGGTATGGTTGGTGCCGCTGGCATAATCGCCTACGCTTTCGGGCGAATAATGACCCAGGAAAACAGAACCGGCATTGATAATTTTATCGGCTATTTCTTCAGGGTGATTGCAGCTTAAAATAAGATGTTCAGGTGCGTATTCGTTCAGCAGATCGATGGCTTCGGCTTCATTGTTCACCAATATCAGCTTGCTGTTGTCCAATGCCTTTAAAGCAATATCTTTTCTTGGCAGTTCAGCCACCTGTTTATTGATCTCCTGTTCTATACTGTTCACAACGTCTTGTGTGCAACTTACCAGTACTACCTGGCTATCTGCGCCATGTTCGGCCTGGCTTAACAGATCGGCGGCAACGAAAGCGGCAATGGCCGTTTCATCGGCATACACCGCCACTTCGCTTGGGCCGGCCGGCATATCGATGGCCAGTCCGTCCTGCTGCACCAGTTGTTTGGCGCAGGTTACATATTGGTTACCCGGACCGAAAATTTTTGAAACGGCAGGAATGGTTTCCGTACCATAAGCCATAGCCCCAATGGCCTGTACGCCGCCCGCTTTAAATACTTTGGTAATGCCCACAGCCTTGGCTGCAAATAAAATAGCAGGATGCAGTTGTGCGTTGGCATCGGGTGGCGAGCACAGGACGATCTCTTTACAACCGGCGAGTTTGGCCGGAATGCCTAACATCAGGATGGTGGAAAAAAGGGGAGCGGTGCCGCCGGGAATGTATAAACCAACTTTTTCAATAGCTACGTTCTTACGCCAGCATTGAACACCGGGCATGGTTTCTATAATTTCAGGGGCAGTGAGCTGTGCCTTATGAAACGTTTCAATATTTACTTTGGCCGAAAGGATCGCTGCTTTCAGTTTGGGATCGAGCGATTCCTGTGCGGTTATAAATTCATCTTCTGCTACAAGCAGGTTGTCGATAGTAGCTTTATCAAACTGCTGCGTGAACTTTTTTACCGCAGCATCGCCCTGTTGTTTTACTTCCTGCAGAATGTTTTTTACCGAACCTTCCAGTGCTTCCGTATTCATGACCGGCCGTTGCAGCAAGGCCTTCCATTCACTCCGGTTGGGATTCTGATAAATTTGCATTTTATATTTTTTTGAAGTTGGTCAGGAAATCAATTGGCAATTTGCAATACCCGCCCGGATGATCCGGTCGGACGGGGACAATTGGCAGGGATTTGCAAAGATCATACACGCTTACTACTTTTTGCTTCAACTTATAGCAATTTTCTATGCTTTATTGGCCTTTTGCCTATTGCCAGTTGGTTTATTGCTTATTGCGTTTTGCCAATTGTCTATTGGGTTAGATGATCATTTTTTCGATGGGCACCACCAGAATTCCCTGGGCGCCGGCCGCTTTCAACTGTTCAATGATATCCCAGAAGGTATCTTCGCTAAGTACGCTGTGTACGCTGCTCCAGCCGGCTTCAGCCAGCGGCAACACCGTAGGGCTTTTCATGCCGGGCAACAGGGCAATGATCTCTTTTACTTTATCATTGGGGGCGTTCAATAAAATGTACTTGTTGTTATTGGCTTTCTTTACCGATCTGATGCGGAACACCAGTTTGTCGAGCAGCTTTTGTTGTTCGGCATCGAGACTGTTATTGCGAATGAGCACGGCCTGTGACTGTAACAACACTTCCACTTCTTTCAGTCCGTTCATCATGAGGGTAGAACCGCTGCTTACCAGGTCGGCCACTACATCGGCGAGGCCGATGCCGGGGGCAATTTCAACAGAACCGCTGATCTCGTGGATCTCGGCCTGTACATTATTTTTGGCGAGGAATTCATTAACGAGGAAGGGGTAGCTGGTGGCAATTCGTTTACCTTCCAGTGAGCGGATGCCTGCGTATTCCTGGCTGCGGGGGATGGCTACGGAAAGACGGCATTTGCCAAAACCCAGTTTTTCAACGATCTCCGCTTTCTTGTTTTTCTCATACAACACGTTCTCACCCACTATACCAATATCGGCAACGCCATCTTCAACGTACTGCGGAATATCATCGTCGCGCAGAAAAAAAACTTCCAGGGGGAAATTGTCTGCTTCCGTTTTCAGCCGGTCTTTTACATTACGTAAGGCAATGCCGCATTCTTTCAGGAGTTGTACGGAATCTTCATACAGGCGACCCGATTTCTGAATAGCAATCCGAAGTTTCATTTGAATCTCGTTGTTTTTTTGTCCTGCCGAGCTAACGCTTGTTCTCAGGACCGGTTTAAAATAAAAAGGGCTTACCAGCGGTAAGCCCTTTTAAATATCTGGCACTACATAAAGCACCATCGGCCTACCTGCTGAGGTAAGTATGATGATGATGTGTATGAGTGAATATTGTCATAATTGAGGCGCAAAAATACTACTTACCATGTTACGGCAAAATATTTTTTTGTGAAGCCGGCGGTTTTTCCGTCGCCGGAAAAATATATTTGGTCACATCCGTTTAATAATGTGTAACTTAGGGAAACGCGAATCTCCCACTTAAACCTTAAGACATGCCAAACCGATCTCGCGCCCAACGATTTGTAATCCTGCTCCTGCTGCTGTTTATGGCCTGGTTTATCCGGTGCACCCCATCAGCTCCCGTGCAAAAGACCGCTCCGCAGTCGACTGTTTTTCACTGGTAATAATCGTAAATTGCTGCTATGAAAGCGCATCATTACAAAGTGAATATTACCTGGACGGGCAACCGGGGAAAAGGGACTGCTTCTTATACCTCATACGACCGTGATCATGTTATTGCAACCCCCGGCAAGCCACAGATCCCGGGCTCATCCGATCCTTCCTTTCGCGGCGATCCCGGCCGGTATAATCCTGAAGAGTTGCTGGTAGCCTCGCTTTCTTCTTGTCATATGTTGTGGTATTTGCATTTGTGCGCTGCCGCCGGTGTAATTGTGGTGGAGTATGTCGATGACGCGGCCGGCACTATGGAAGAAACCGCCGATGGCGGCGGGCATTTTACCGAAGTGACCTTATTCCCGGTCATTACCCTCGCCAGCGAAGAAATGATTGAAAAAGCCGATGTGCTTCATGAAAAGGCGAATAAACTATGTTTCATTGCCAGCTCCTGCAATTTCCCGGTTCATCACAAGCCTATTTATAAAATTGCAGAACGCTCAATGTTGGAAGAAGGTAAAAAGGTGTAAAGGCAACGAATAAGGCACAGAGGCAACAAGGCATCGAGAAAGGCATAGAGGCATTGAGGCAACGAGAAAGACACAGAGGTAAAAGTTTTCGTTTTCCTGTCCGGCTTTCGCCTGAATTGGCTTGCAGCGTGCAGCTAGTAGCTTGCAGCTGTTTTTGTATTGCTTTCGCTTTCGGCTTATAGCTTACAGCTTGAAGCTTGCAGCTGTATTCTGTATTCGCCTTTAGCCTTTCGCCTGTATTCGCTTGAAGCTTACAGCTTGAAGCTTGCAGCTGTATTCTGTATTCGCTTGCAGCTATATTCCCGCCTCCTACGGCAGCGGCCCTTTATTAAAATTGTAAGAGATATACTTCAGGAGCTGCTTTTTGAACACAAACTTGAAGCTGAGATAAACCACGTGTAAGATAAAGACCGTCCACACCAGGAAGTCGAAAATACGGCCCATCATTTTTTCTGCGCCGGTTGGCAGAACGGTATCCCGGGGCAATCCTTTCGTAACAAACAATTCATCGAGATAAACATAGGTGCAAACCAGCAATAACACCAGGAAGATCTCCTGCATGATGAACGTATATAATGCAAACGGTTTGCTGAGCGCTGTCTTTACCCGGTAATAGAAATATACGCTGACGATATTGTAAGGAATGAGGCTGAGAAAAGCATTAGTATTATCAAAGTTGATAAAGTTCAGGATAAGGCAGCTTAGCAAAATGCTTACTTCCATACCCGGACTGGCTGACAGATCGCGATTGATGAACACAAGGTATACCGCACTAAAAAGAAGGATCACGAATGAAGTACCGATGATGGTGTTTTTGGTCGTTTCAGGGCAATCGTTGGTCATACACACTGCTTCAGCTATATTATAGTGATACAGGATGTATTGTCCCAACCAGGCCATTATAAAAGAAATAACCACGATCAGGGTAATGTATTTTATCACATTACGCAGGGGCATATGGATCGCTTATTACCGATAAAAATAATAAAATTTATCAGTGTCCCTAACAGAAGAAAACGTTCTTGTCGTTTTTGTGTGTTTAATGCGTTGTTGTCTGTTGATAACCAGTGTCGTTCATAAAGCGATTGGGTGTAATATGTGGCGTATTTATTGCGGCTGATGGCTAAAATTTCTCAATACTTGTTAACTTTCGGCATATGTTACAAACCATCTCCATTACAGTAAGCGGTATTGTGCAGGGAGTTTATTACCGGCAAAGCACAAAAGAAAAGGCATTGGAACTGGGTATCTCCGGCATCGTTAAAAACCTGCCCGATGGCAATGTGCACATCCTGGCCACCGGTTCGCCCCATCTGCTCGATCAACTGGTGCAATGGTGCAAACAGGGGCCTGTGCACGCCAAAGTGACTTCGGTAAATGTTGAACAGGTAGCGGATGAGGTGTTCATGGGGTTTGTTATACAGCGATAACTTAACAGGTAACTGGGTAACGGGTTAACAGGAGGCTGAAATGTTTTTAGAAGTGATAAAGTTGATAATGAAAACGATGAAAATTGATGAGCTAAGAAAATTAACCTTTCAACTGGTTAACCCGTCAACTAGTAAACAAGTCAACTTGTTAACTAGTCAACTTCTTTCATTAACTTCCCATTTTCAATTGTAAAAAACGACAACAAATGGCGCAACGATTCGTGCTAAACTTTTTCTTTCTTTTTAGTGTATATGCGGTACAGGCACAACAACAGCTGCGGCAGGGCGATCCGCGGTTAACAGAGGTATGGGAACCCGAACCCAAAGTGATCACCCCCGGTAAAACAAGTGTGGATGCACCTTCAGATGCTATTGTTCTTTTTGGTGGTCAGGATGCCAGTGCATGGGCTTCAAAAGATAACGGTGCGGCCAAATGGAAAGTAGAGGGTGGTATTTTAACTGTAGCACCAGGCACTGGTGAAATTCATACCAAACAGGGGTTTGGCGATTGCCAGCTGCATGTTGAGTGGAGAACGCCGGCCGAAGTGAAAGGCGATGGCCAGGGCCGCGGTAACAGCGGTATCTTCCTCATGGGCCGTTACGAACTGCAGGTACTCGATTCATATAAGAACAGAACCTATAGCAACGGACAGGCGGGAAGTATTTATAAGCAATTGCCGCCACTGGTAAATGCAAGCCGCGGTCCGGGTGAATGGCAAACCTATGATGTCATCTTTATTGCACCCCGTTTTAATGAAGACGGTACGGTGAAATCACAGGCACGTATAACTGTTTTGCATAACGGTGTGCTGGTACAGAACAATGCCAGCTTAAGCGGCGGCACCCAGTATATCGGTATTGCCACGTATGAGAAACATGGCGACAAAGAACCGCTGGTGTTGCAGGACCATGGCAATCCTACCAGTTTCAGAAATATCTGGATAAGACCACTGTAAGGGTTTGTGGTTTATTGTTTGTGGTTTGTGGTTGTTTCAATGCCGGCATCGCTATTAACTTCTGAATATTCGAGTTTGAACCGCTGAAAATTTATGGCTTTACTATTTGCAGGCAATTTCATTCAGTGTTTGTGGTTTATTGTTTATGGTTTGTGGTTGTTTCAATGCCGGCCTCGCTATTAACTTCTGAATGTTCGAGTTTGAACCGCTGAAAATCTATAGCCTTGATATTTGCAGGCAATTTCAAATTGCAGGAATAACCACAAACAACAAACTACAAACAACAAACCTTTTTGTGTTTTTGCTATTTGCAGGCAATTTCAAATTGCGGCAATAACCATAAACTATAAACCATAAACTATAAACCTTCTTTTAACAATTCGTCTACCGTATTGTAAAATTCCTTCTTGAACGCTTCATAATGTACGCCCGTGGCGGGACCGTTAAAACCCGTATGCGCTTTTTTCATTTTTCCGTCGCGGCCAATGAACAGGGTGGTAGGGAACATTTTTATCCGCGTTATCTCCGGCAGCGTTTTCTCGGTACGTAATGAATCGATTGTTCTTACCCCGGTAATAAGCATGGGGTAGGTAATATTGAAGCGCTGCTGAAATTTGCGCAGGCTTTTCTGTGAACGGCTGAAATCGGTGCTGTACTCATAAGCGAGAGCCACTATTTCAATACCGCGTTGTTTGTTGGCTTTGTAATATTCACTTAAGAAAGCTGTTTCATCCATACAGTTCGGGCACCAGGAGCCCATGATCTGAACAATAACCACTTTGTTGCGAAAGCGATCGTCGCTTATAGAAACCATGTTGCTGTCAAGATCGGGAAAGCGGAAATGCAGACTGTCTTCACCCGGTTTCAAATATACTGCTGACAGCGTATCGGGAATGCTTGCTTTTTCATTCTTTTGGGCCGTCCACGTTTCAACAGAAGTAGCGCCCGAATAATAAAACCCATCGGTAATTACCGAATCATTGTTAATGGTGCCCCTGAAATAATAGGCATGGCTTCCATCGAACGTACTAAGTTTGAGCGTATCGTTGTGCACCGCGCCTTCGAGGTATCGATAATCGCCGGTAGGTGTCAATACGGTACCTGTGAGTGCAATACCGGTTTGTTTGAACTCTATTACCGCCTGTATTTGTTTTTTGCCATCAATAAAGGTAGCGCCCCATCGGCCGCCGATTTTTCGCTTCGTTTGTTTTGCCTGCGGGTACCGTTGTTGTACACCGGGCGTAAACACTACCGGCATTATTTGCGTTGATGTGGAGGTTTTTTTGATCCACACGCCGCTGATGGTATTGCTGTTACGTTGTAACCTGAATTCCGATTCAAACAAGGGCATTTGAACAATAATTGAATCCTGCTTTTGCCCAATGGCCGTTACTTCAATTTTTTCTGCCGCATTGCGAATATACCATACAGGTTTACCCTTCTTATATTGCATGTTCACATTGAAGTCGATTGTAATACCGTCGTTTCGCAGCAGCGAAGCGCGCCACCAGCCCGTAGGTAAGGGCGAATTGGGAAATGCGGTTGCCGCCAAAGCGGTCATAAAGCAAAGTAACCAGGGAATCTTTTTCATATTAATATCAAACAAATTTAACCCCTGCAAGTTTAGTGCATTAGGCCTGAATAAAAGTTGGGGCTGCTTCATTTTTTTGAAACAGCCCCTTTGACAACACATAGCACTTAAATGCTCAAAGACAAGCAGTGAATTATGTTAATGTGATAATGTGATAATTAGATAATGTGATAATTCACTATCGAATTATCACATCAGAAGGTTGCTACATCAGTGCCCGTTTGGCGGGATAGAAGAAATGGAATATAATGCGGGTAATGCAATACCTGATTACACAGGAAATATAATATACAATTCCTGTACTTCCAAATAAAAGTAGCAACCCTTACAGGCACACACATGTACAAACGCAATTTTTATTTATTGCGCAGGTTCTCAAGCATGTCCTTCGTCATTCTTTGCAGATCATATTCGTGGGCCCAGCCCCAGTCTTTGCGGGCAACCGAATCGTCGATGCTTTGCGGCCAGCTGTCGGCGATCGTTTGCCGGTAGTCGGGTTCATAACTGATGTCGAATTCAGGAATGTAATTCTTGATAGCTGCTGCAATTTCTTTTGGCGAAAAACTCATGGCCGATATATTGTAGGAAGTGCGGACAGAGATTTGTGCTGCCGGCGCCTCCATCAGTTCGATGGTTGCCTTGATGGCGTCGGGCATATACATCATGGGCAGGTAAGTGTCTTCCCGTAAAAAGCATTCGTATTTTTTTTCTTCCAGCGCTTCATGATATATCTCTACGGCGTAATCGGTGGTACCGCCGCCGGGAGCAGATTTGTAAGAGATCAAACCCGGATAGCGCAGGCTGCGTACGTCAACATGAAAACGCTGAAAGTAATAATTACACCAGAATTCACCGGCGTACTTGCTGATGCCATACACCGTAGTAGGTTCAATGATGGTTTGCTGGGGACAGTTCTGTTTTGGCGAAGTAGGGCCGAATACGGCAATACTGCTGGGCCAGTAAACTTTGTAGATCTTTTCTTCCCGTGCAATATCCAGTACGTTCAGCAAACCCTGCATATTCAAATGCCAGGCGAGGTTGGGATTTTTTTCACCCGTTGCTGAAAGGATGGCCGCCAGCAGGTAGATCTGTGTAATGTTCTGCCTTATCACCTGTACGTGCAGCATTTCTTTGTTCATTACATCGAGGCTTACGTACGGACCGGTGCCCTTCAGCAGGTCGTTCTCTTCCCGCAGGTCAGATGCAACGACATTATTATTACCATAGATCTTACGCAGGGCCAGGGTTAATTCTACGCCGATCTGGCCCGAAGCGCCAATAACAAGTATTCTTTCTCTGATCATGTATTAACGGTAGTTAGTTTTTGTAATAGGCGCAAATGTAATGTGATAATATGATAATTGGATAATGTGATAATGGGCGAATTAGCTAATGTGCCAATATTTGTTCGACAAGTGATTAAATTGGTAAACTGATTGATTATTAATAGGTTGGGTGATTTTTTTGCGTCTTTGAATTGCGGAAAGCCATCAGCACATTAGCACATTAGCAAATCAGCACATTGGTTATCTTTGCGCCATGAAAAAAATGCTTACTGATCTTTTTGCCGGACAGCAATACGACACTTCGAACTTTTTTTTGATTGCCGGCCCCTGCGTAGTGGAAAGTGAAGAATTGTTGCTGGAAGTAGGGGAAAAGGTATCCACTATCTGCCGCAACCTGGGCATTCCTTATATTTTTAAAGCCTCTTACCGCAAGGCCAACCGCACCAGCGCTACTTCCTTTACGGGCGTTGGCGATGAAACAGGTTTACGGTTATTGCAGAAAACCGGCGCCGCTTTCAAAGTACCGGTAACTACCGATATTCACGCCCATGACGAAGCCGCCCTGGCCGCCCAATACGCCGATATACTGCAGATCCCGGCCTTTCTTTGCCGCCAGACCGACCTGCTGATCGCCGCCGCTGAAACCGGAAAAGTAGTGAACGTAAAAAAAGGACAATTCGTAAGCGGACCTTCCATGAAGTTCGCCGTAGAAAAAATAATAAAGGCCGGAAACGAGCATGTAATGCTTACTGAGCGTGGTAATACGTTCGGTTACCAGGACCTGGTGGTTGACTACCGTAACATAACCTGGATGAAAGAACATGGTGTGCCGGTGATCATGGATTGCACGCATAGCCTGCAACAACCCAATCAAACTTCAGGCGTTACCGGTGGTAACCCGCAGCTGATCGGTACTATTGCCAGCGCAGCCATAGCTACAGGCGCCGACGGTTTATTTATAGAAACCCATCCCAATCCCGCTGTTGCCAAAAGCGATGGCGCCAATATGTTGAAACTCGATCTGCTGGAAGCATTGTTGCAGAAGCTGGTGAAGATCCGCAAAGCAGTAGTGTAGTGGTCAATGGTGAATGGTCAATGCGGTTTGATTTTTGGGATAATCATTAATTGCTGCATCTCTACGCTATAAAGAAAAAGCCCTTATAGTGAAGATCTGCGATCTTGCTATAAGGGCTTTATTTTTAAATGTTATCAGATCTGAGGGTAATAGCGAGTCCTGCAATAAGGATTATTCACCATTGACTATTCACGCCGTTCACCTATTTCACCAAATGTACCGTATCAACCACAGTAACATTGCCTGTAGTAACAACAATGCCTGTTTTCTCCTGCGATTGGTAGGTTACATCGGTAGGCCAGTATTGTAATTTGTACGTAGCGGCCGGAACACCTTTGATCAGATAAGCGCCGGTTCCATCGGTAAAGGTGGTCATGGTATCGGTACCATTGATAGCATAAACCGCTGTAAGCTCCGTGCCGGGTGTAACTGCGCCTTTAATGCTTCCGCCAACAGCATTCAATACAGTGCGAATGACAGGTTTCAGAATGTATTTGCCGCCGCCGGTTGTTACCACTGATCTGCCTGCATCGAAATCGAGCAGTATGGTATACAAAATGCCGCCGGTTACATCCTGCTGTACGTTCAGCTTTAAACCGCTTTGTTGGGCACTGGGCGTTTCGAGCGGAATGTTCACACCATTCAGTACGATAGAGTTGTTGTTGCCCAGCACCAGTCGGATCTGATGCAGTTTGCCTGAAGGGATCTCGGCATTGCACAACAGGGTGTCTTTGTCATTCACCAGGTCGAGCAAATTGTAAATGCCTTTTTGTACACCGGCCAGCGACTGCCAGCCTTTGTCGTCTTCGCCGGATACATTGATCTGTACATCTTTAATGTCGATATAAACAGCATCGTAAGCCGCAGGATCATCCGTTAAACGAACCTCCAGTCTGGCTTTTTCTCCTGAATCTTTATCGGAGCAGGCGCCAAGGAAAAAGGTAAACAGTAAACACACGAAAAGGGACGGTAAAAACTTGGATTTCATAACGTGTATAAATTTAATATGATCGCTAGATAGCATAAATTATACCACGTAAAAAAAAGTAATATGAAAAAAGCTCCTCCCGATTGGATCGGGGGAGCTGCAAAAGATTGTTTACCAAAGGAATTGCAATGCGAAAAAATATTTATAAACATTTTTTCGCATTTGATATTGGACTAAAAAACGGGGAGGTTAATATTTTCTATTGCTGTAGATATACGGAAAACTGTACCGGAATTTTACTAACTGGTAACTAATATAGTTATAACAATAACCGCATAAAGTAAACGTCATGTTACTGCAATGAATTTAACATATTGTAAACAATTCTATGGTTATTAAAAGTATAGTTGTAGAATATACTTTAATGAGAAAGCTTCTTTTGTGACAGCAGTTGACTGGGCAGAATGCCGAACTCTTTTTTGAATGCGATAGTGAAGTTGCTCAGATTTGAATACCCTAATTCCATGGCCACTTCCTTTACAGAGAATTTACCGGTGAGCAGTTTATCCTGTGCAGCATGCATGCGCGCTTTCTGAAAGTATTCATAAATAGGAAAGCTGTACATGGTCTTGAAATCCTTTTTCAGCTTTGATTCGCTTACGGCTGCGATCTTCGCCAACTGCTGAATGGAAGGCGGGGTTTGCAGCACATTTCTTGTCAGCAGCCGTTCAATATGCATAACCCGTGCAATGTCTTCATGCGTAAGCGGCAGCCTGTATGCCGGGTTGCTCATTTTTTCGAACAGGCTGCTAAAGAAGCGTTCTATCAATAACATCATGCGGTTTTGCAGAATGGGGAGCCGCAGCGGGTTGCTGTCTTCAACGTGCGATATCGTCTTCATCCACCGGCGGTAGCGGGCATCGAGCGGTACAATATTGATGCTCTCGGCTTTCAATGCGATGTAGGATGATAAAACCTCTTCTACCCGCTCAATTTCAAAATACTGGGCAAGCCAGCGTTTGCTGAAAAGTATGTGCAGCCCTTTGTACGTGCATTCTGCAGAACCTTCGTACGACCAGTTGTACCGCGAGCTGGTAAGGTAGGCGAGGGCTTTGTTGGTATTCTTCCCCCGAATCTTTTCCTCGGCAATGCCAATAGTAAGGGAATGCGGAATGGTCAGCTCATCAAAGCGCAGGGTGTAATACTCTTCGTGCGATTTATTTACGTGAATATGCCAGTCCTGGTGCATGGTGCAGTCCATAATATAGGCATGCAGGCCATTGGGCACGTGAATATGCCGCAGGCTGCCCGTGCCGATGGCTTCGGGGAAATGCAATTGATCATTATGTACCGGAACCTTCAAGGCATCGGCCATGGCATGCACCAACTGTTCGTAATTGTTATCGGTATAATCAAATTCAAACACAGCACCATATTTAACTTGCTCACAAAACAAATTACATACCTGCCCCAAAATGAATTGGTTCAGGCAACAGATCGGGAGTCAAAGGTTCTATTGATATTTCAGGGGGTTACGGCGTAATGACAGGATGTACCGTTTAATATTCATCCAAAACGCCAGAATGAAATAAATAATAAGCGGAGAACCCATAGTTAGAAAGGATACATAGATAAACCAGGTACGAATGCGGGATGTGGCAATGCCCAAACGTTCGCCAATAGCGGAACAAACGCCAAAAGCCTGCCATTCTATAAAGTATCTGAACCGGTTCATGGCCCTAAATTATAACATTAAACAAAAATCTGCAAGCCTGCATTTACCCTGGCCCTATTTTTTAGGTAACTTTACAAAACTTTTTTTTATACGTTTGATCACTTCTTAAACGAAAAATCATGGTTTTTGATCTGGATTTAATTAAAAAGGTTTATGCCGCGATGCCCGAAAAAGTGGCTGAGGCGCGTAAACTGGTTGGCCGGCCACTTACATTAGCAGAAAAAATATTATATGCCCACCTGTTCGTTCCGGCAGAAAGAGCCTACGATCGCGGGGTTGATTATGTAGATTTTACACCCGACCGCGTAGCTATGCAGGACGCAACCGCCCAAATGGCATTATTGCAGTTTATGACCTGCGGACGTGCAAAAGTAGCCGTTCCTTCAACCGTGCATTGTGATCACCTGATCCAGGCCAGGACCGGGGCCCTGGAAGACCTGAAAACCGCGAACGAAGTAAATAAAGAAGTATACGAATTCCTGGCCTCAATTTCCAATAAATATGGCATCGGTTTCTGGAAACCTGGCGCCGGGATCATTCACCAGGTTGTGCTGGAAAACTACGCTTTCCCCGGCGGTATGATGATCGGCACCGACTCCCACACCCCCAATGCAGGCGGTTTAGGTATGATCGCCATTGGAGTAGGCGGCGCCGATGCGGTTGACGTAATGGCCGGTTTGCCCTGGGAGCTGAAAATGCCCAAGCTCATCGGTGTTAAATTAACCGGTAAAATGAGTGGCTGGACCGCCGCTAAAGACGTGATCCTTAAAGTGGCCGGTATCCTCACCGTAAAAGGCGGCACCGGCGCTATTGTTGAATATTTCGGCGAAGGCGCCGACAGCCTGAGCGCTACCGGTAAAGGAACCATTTGTAACATGGGCGCCGAAATAGGCGCCACCTGCTCGCTGTTCGCTTACGACGAAAAAATGGCCGCTTACCTGAGCGCAACCGGCCGCGAAGAAGTTGCTTACCTGGCTACACAGATCAAAGAACACCTGCGTCCTGATGATGAAGTATACGCAGATCCTGCCAAATACTACGATCAGTTGATCGAGATCAACCTCGATGAACTGGAACCATATGTGAACGGTCCGTTCACTCCTGACCTGGCATGGCCTATTTCTAAATTCGCTGCCGCCGTTAAAGAAAACAACTGGCCCGAAAAACTGGAAGTAGCCCTCATCGGTTCATGCACCAACTCTTCTTACGAAGATATCAGCCGTTCTGCCTCACTGGCTAAACAGGCCGTTGATAAAAATCTGAAAGCCAGGGCTGAATTCACCATTACACCCGGTTCTGAAGTAGTTCGTTTTACCATTGAAAAAGATGGTTTCCTCGATACTTTCTACAAGATCGGTGGTGTGGTGCTGGCAAACGCCTGCGGTCCCTGTATCGGTCAATGGGCCCGTCATATCGACGATCCCAAACGTAAGAACTCGATCATCACTTCGTTCAACCGCAACTTCGCTAAACGTAACGATGGCCTGGCTTCTACCCACGCATTTGTAGCCTCCCCTGAGATCGTAACTGCATTTGCTATTGCCGGCGACCTTACTTTCAACCCGTTAAAAGATAAACTGAAGAACGAAGACGGTAAAGAGGTTATGCTCGATGAGCCTACCGGTACTGAATTACCGCCTAAAGGCTTTTCTGTAGAAGATGCGGGTTATACCGCTCCGGCTGCCGATGGCAGCGGTGTACAGGTTAAAGTAGCCGGCGATTCACAACGCCTGCAGTTACTGGAACCGTTTGCTGCATGGGAAGGAACCGATCTGAAAGGGTTGAAACTCCTCATTAAAGCAAAAGGAAAATGTACTACTGACCATATCTCAATGGCGGGTCCATGGTTGAAATTCCGTGGCCACCTCGATAATATCAGTAACAACATGCTGATCGGGGCAGTGAACTTCTTTAACGAAGAAACTGATAAAGTTAAAAACCAGCTTACCGGCCAATACGGCGCTGTTCCCGCTACACAACGTGCTTACAAAGCAGCAGGCATTGGCTCAATAGTGGTAGGTGATGAAAACTATGGTGAAGGTTCAAGCCGCGAGCATGCAGCTATGGAGCCTCGTCACCTTGGGGTTCGCGCTATTGTGGTTAGAAGTTTTGCCCGTATTCACGAAACCAACCTGAAAAAACAGGGTATGCTGGCATTGACCTTCGCCAATAAAGAAGATTACGATAAAATTCAGGAAGACGATAGCTTCGATATTGTTGGCCTCGGGTCTTTTGCACCTGGCAAACCATTGTCAATGGTATTGAACCATAAAGATGGCAGCAAGGATACCATTACATTGAACCACACCTACAATAAACCACAAATTGAATGGTTTAAAGCGGGTGGCGCGTTGAATGTGATCCGTTCACAATTCGCGAAAGGATAATAAAAATATCAATATTATACTTGAAGCCCTCCGATGCGTCGGGGGGCTTTTGTTGTTCGGTATGGTTAGTGCAAAATCAAAACAGAACGGCAGTGCTGTCAGTTGGGCGGCAGTCGTGAAATAGCTTCCAGGCAGGAATTAAAGGTATTTATTTAGCGATTCGTAAACGTTCCTTCACCTTACAATGGTTTTAAACTGCCGCGTGTTTTGTACATCGTTTCGTAGTCTCATCCGTTCTTACGCTAACCATTATAACTTCCCGCATAAATATCATAAATACCCCAACTTCAACCCATAAGGGTTAGTTATTAATCTTCCAATTACAAGCCTGTTTCCAACATCGGGATCAATGATATATCGCGTCATTTGCAGTACCTATCAATAGTCCAATGAAAAACCATTTAATCATATTCGTACTTGCCCTGGCCTGCACAGGCTTTTCTTCAACCCGGTTGAATGCACAGGTAAAGGCTGCTTTTTCAGCCAATACCGTATCAGGTTGTTCGCCCCTGGTAGTGCAGTTCAAAGATGAGTCAACCGGCAACCCAACCAACTGGCGGTGGGACCTCGGTAACGGTACCATCTCCCTGTTCCAGCATCCTTCTTCCGTTTATTTTGCCCCGGGCACCTATACCGTTAAACAGGTTGTGAAAACCGCCACCGGCGCCGATTCCGTTATAAAACAACAATTCATTACCGTTTATGATAACCCGGTAGCCAACTTTGAAACTTCCGATTCAGTAGGTTGTTTTCCCTTTCCTGTAACCTTTACCGATAAAAGCACTGTGAGCGACGGTACCATTACCGGCTGGCATTGGGATTTTGGCGATGGTAATACATCTACCGCTACAAATCCCTCACATACCTATACCGGCACCGGAAATTATACCGTAACGTTAAAGGTTACCAGTAAGAACGGCTGCACCAAAAGCTTTAGTAAACCGCAACATATCCGAATAGCTTCCGGCGTACTGGCCGGTTTTGATTTTATGCCGGTACAAAAAAGCTGTAATGCACCACTCGATATAGATTTCAATAACAGGTCAGTTGAGTCGGGTACGGTTTCCTATGTATGGGATTTCGGGGATGGACAAACATCCGTTGAAAAAAGCCCGCGTCATAAATATGTGTCCAATGGTGCATATACCGTTACACTGGTTGCAATAACCAATAGCGGTTGCAGGGATACCGTTAGTAAAAAGAATTTAATTGTTTTGGGAAACACGCAAACCCAATTCAACATTCCTGCTACCGTTTGCGCCGGTGAAACATTTATTCCTGTAAATACGTCCACACCGCTGCCCGGTTCGGTACGTTGGGAGTTTGGCGATGGCAGCAGGTCAACTGAGGCCAGCCCCAAAAAAAGTTATGCAAACGCCGCAACCTATACGATAAAACTGGTCAATTCTTTTGCGGCCTGTCCCGATTCGGTGAGCAAAACGATCACCGTATTACCCAAACCTGTAGCGTCTTTTACAAGCGACCGCACGTATTCGTGCAGTGTGCCGGCCGCCATTCAGTTCACCAATACAACCAGCGGAAGTGTGAACCAGCGCTGGGATTTTGGCGATGGCAGCACGAGCACCGCAGCCAATCCGGAACATACATACACTTCGTTTGGAAAGTATACGGTAAAGCTTGTAGTAACGGGCAGCAATGGTTGTACAGATTCTGTTGTTAAAAAAGAGATCATTCATGTTATCCGCCCGCAGGTGCAGATCAATAACCTGCCGGTAAAGGGTTGCCTGCCATTTACCGTTCCGTTCACCGCTACCGTAAAAGTGGCTGACCCGCTGGTTGCTTATCGCTGGGATTTTGGCGATGGCACCGGTTCAACACAAGCAGCGCCGGTTAAAACATATACGCAGGAAGGAAGTTATACCGTAAAGCTGGTGATCACCACAGCCAGTGGTTGTACCGATTCGGTTGTTGTACGGAATGGGGTAGAGGCCGCTTCGCGCCCCAGGGCTGATTTCACAGCTACACCGCGTGAAGTATGCCGCAGCCAGGCCATTCAGTTTATAAACCAAAGCAGCCCTGCTGATCAGTGGCTGTGGATTTATGGAGATGGCGGCCATTCGACGGAAAAACAACCTTCGAACAGATATGGTGACACGGGCTATTTTAAAGTGACCCTGATTGTAACGAACAAGGGCTGCTCCGATACCATGATCAGGCCCAACTATGTTCGTATCTATCCACCTGTTGCGCGTTTTGCGGTAAGAATGAATTGTGCCGACAAATACCAGCGCACGTTTACCGATAGCTCCATTGCCGCACAATCGTGGCACTGGGACCTGGGCGATGGTACTACCAGTAACAATAAATCACCTGTTCACCGTTACACGGCTACAGGCAACTACCGGGTAAAACTCGTTGTTACCAACAACGGTTGTGTTGACAGTATGGTTCAGCAGGTGATCATTGCCGATGAGCACCCCGGATTTGATGCCGATAAAAAAGAATTGTGCGCCCGCGAAAAACTTACATTTACCGCTAATAATTATAAACCCGCCAACATCATCGGTATGGTATGGCATTTTGGCGATGGTGTTGTGAGCAATATGCCCGGAACAATTACCCATAGCTATAAGCGCTCTGGTAATTACCGGATATCATTGGTTTATACAGATGTAAATGGCTGTATCGATTCCGTTGTTAAACAGCAATACATAAGGGTGAACGGCCCGGCAGCAGCATTCGAGGCCATGAATGAAAAGATCTGTATTGATAAAACAGCCACTTTCAAAGATCTGTCTGAAACCGATGGCATACACCCCATTACTAAATGGGACTGGGTGTATGGCGATGGAAAAGAAGCATCTTATACCGCCGCTCCCTTCACCCATTTGTATGAGAATGGCGGCACCTATACGGTTTCATTGAGGGTTACCGATAGCAGGGGTTGTACCGATAGCTACTCCCGTGCCGCCGCCATCAGTATTTCGAACCCCAAAGCATCATTTACTACAGCCGATACCAGTTCATGCCCCGGTAAACCTGTTAATTTCAATAATACGTCAACCGGCAACAACCTGCAGTATAGCTGGAGCTTTGGCGATGGCAAAACAGGTGCACAACGATCGCCGGCACATCAATATGTACAGGATGGTTTGTATACCGTTAACCTCATGATCGCCGACCCTATTGGTTGCCGCGACAGTATCAAACGTGTTGAATATATAAAGATCGCTACGCCGATAGCCGGTTTTACCATGTCAGATTCCGTGGGAAGCTGTCCGCCCCTTGAAGTGAAGTTCACCAGTTCGGCCAGGAACTATGTTTCACTTGGCTGGGATTTCGGGGATGGTTCTACTTCAACGCTCGAGCACCCGGTTCACTTTTACAATATACCGGGAGAATACACTGCTACGCAAACGGTGATTGCGCCGGGTGGTTGTATTGCTACCAGGTCAAGGAAAGTGATCGTAAAAGGACCTAAGGGCGAGTTTACCTACAACCCAACCACCGGTTGCATGCCGCTCACGGTTCAGTTCAACGGTTCAGGAAATGGCATTAAATCATACATCTGGGATTTCAATGATGGTAATACCAATGCCTCAACCGTTTCATCAACTGGTTATACCTACAACCTGGCCGGTAAATTCGTGCCGCGCATGATCCTGGTCGACAGCAATGGCTGCCAGGTGCCGGTAACAGGAAAAGATACCATCAATGTAATTGGCGTTACAGCAAATGAAACACTGGATACGTACCGGCTTTGTAACAGCGGTTATATTCAGTTTACCGACAGGTCTGTTGCCAATGATTTTATAGCCGCGCACCTGTGGGATTTTGGCGATGGTACATTCAGCACGCTTGCCAGTCCACGCCATCATTTTACAACCGCACCGGCTACCTATACCATTAAACATATGGTAACAACCGCCAATGGTTGTAAAGATGCGGCTACCCTTGTCGATACCATAAAAATATACAAAACACCAAAGGTGGCCATAGCCGGCGATAAAGAGGCCTGTATGCCCGGTGAGCTGAATTTCAATGCCGATGTTACCGGCGATAACAACCATCTTACAAAGCGCTGGTTGTTGGGGAACGGCCAAACGGCCGACGGAGTGAATACCGTTAAACAAAGGTACAATGCTGCGGGTACATACCAGGTGCAGCTGCAAACGGTTTACCATGATTATTGTTATGATACCGCCCGCCGGGAGGTGAACATCTGGCCGCTGCCCAATACGTTTGCGGGTAACGATGCCGTGGTTTGTTTGGGCTCGCCTGTTATGTTGCAGGCATCAGGCGCGGTACAATATACCTGGCAAAGCACACCCGATATTTCATGTACGCAATGCGCTACCCCGTTAATAAACCCGTTGACCAATACAACCTACGTGGTAACCGGCGTATCGGATAAAGGATGTGTAAAGAACGACACCGTATCTGTTAGGGTACGTCAGCCATTTACGGTAAAGGTGCTTCCCGGCGATACGCTTTGCGCAGGCGAACAGATGCGTTTAGGCGCTGCCGGTGCCGACCAGTATCAATGGCTGCCTTCAACCGGTTTAGACAATGCGCATATTGCTTCACCCAAAGCTTCGCCATCGGCCACAACCGCGTATACAGTTGTAGGAAAGGATAATGACAATTGCTTTACCGATACCGGCCATGTAACCGTGAAAGTATATCCCATACCGAAAATATTTGCAGGTAACGATACCACTGTTAATACAGGTAATGCCATCAGGTTATCGCCGGCATATTCGCAGGATGTTACCACATTCAACTGGGCTCCATCGGGTGGGTTGAGCTGTACGAACTGCGCAACCCCAACGGCCGATGTAAAAGGAAGCGCTACCTACCGGCTGACCGCAACCAACCAGGGCGGCTGCGTGGCATCTGATGACATTACCATCACGTCGGTATGTAATGGCGATAACTGGTTTGTTCCAAATACTTTCTCACCCAATGGCGATGGCGTGAACGATGTTTTCTATGTACGCGGCAAAGGCATTTACAACATACATGCATTACGCATCTTCAACCGCTGGGGCCAGCAGGTATTTGAGAAAAGGAATTTTAACGCCAATGATGCTGCCGCCGGCTGGGATGGAAAGATCAATGGTAAGGTGGCCGATATGGATGTATATGTGTATATCGTAGATATCATTTGTGATAATTCAACCATAGTGCCTTACAAGGGAAATGTGGCGCTTATCAGATAGTTGACGGGTTGATAAATATTAAAATCCTGAAATTCCTTCAATATCCAGACTATGAAAAACCTATTTAAAAAAGCTGTAACTGCATTTGCTGTGTTGGCAACATTGTCAAGCCAGGCGCAGGACCTTCACTTTTCACAATTCTTTGAAGCGCCGTTGTTGCGCAATCCTTCCCTGGCGGGTATCTTTACCGGCGACATTCGCGTACAGGGCGTTTACCGCGATCAGTGGAACAGTTTTACCAACGCTTATCGCACCGGTTCGTTCAATGCCGAGTACAAAAAGCCGGTAGGTACAACCAATGATTTTATTACCGCAGGTATGCAAATGCTTTATGATAAGGCTGGAACCGTTGGTTTAACCACCACCCAGGTATTGCCTGCATTGAACTACCATAAATCGTTAAGCAATGATAAGGTGGAATTTTTATCATTGGGTTTTATGGGTGGTCTTATTCACAAGAGCATCGATGTTACGAAAATGACCACCAATAACCAATACAATGGCGGCTGGAACCCAACGGCAGCTACCGGTGAAACATTCGCCGTGCCCAATTTCAATGCCTGGGATGTATCGGTAGGTATGAGCTACAATACCACGTTTGGGATGGATGGCATGAACAGCTTGTTCGCTGGTGTTGCAATGCATCATTTAAATAAACCAAAGAACTCGTTTTATCGCGATGCCACTACCGAGCTGAACAAGAAACTGGTTTTTTCAACCGGTATGAAATGGCAGGTGAACGACTTCTCCTATTTTACCCTGCATGCCGACCATTCGCAACAGGGTACTATAAAAGAAACAATTGCCGGCGGGTTATATTCATACAATACCGGCAGTTTTGCAGATGATGCAGCCTGTGTATTGCACTTCGGCGGTTTTTTACGCTGGAAGGATGCGTTTATTCCTGTAGTAAAGGTCGATATGCGGTCTTTATCGCTGGCGCTGAGCTATGATGTGAACGTATCGCAACTGAAAACGGCCAGCCAGGGCAGGGGAGGTTTTGAACTTTCATTATCGTATATCGGGTTTTTCGATCGCAACGATGCCGCCCGTGATGCGGTTATGTGCCCTAGATTTTAGCTGAAAGCTTAAAGCCGAAAGCAGAAAACCGATTTGCTTTTCGTTTTAGGCCTTTGGCCTTTAGCCTTTAGCCTTTAACAGGTAACCGATAAGTGATCGTATACGTGAGGCATCAATTTTATAAATGGTAATCTTTGAATGTGTACTGTACGTTACATTTACGGCATTTCAGGCACTATTATTTACAAAACACACATTCAATGGCGCGCATCGTATTACAAATTGTCTGTCTGCTTACAGTTGTCCTCAATGTTTTTGCACAGCCCCAAACAAAAAAAACGGGTAAGAAGCAGTCGCTGGCTGTTATTGCTTATTATGCCGGACCGGCTGACCGGGTTGATAGTTTTGCGGCTGAAAAGCTAACGCATATCATCTTTAGCTTTTGCCACTTAAAAGGAAACAAACTGGCTATTGACAACGCCCGCGATACCGTAACCATTCAACGGCTGGTGGCATTGAAGAAAAGAAATCCGCAACTGAAAGTGTTATTATCCCTTGGCGGCTGGGGCGGTTGCGAAACCTGCTCCGATGTTTTTTCCACTGATAAAGGCCGCGAGGAATTTGCCCGGTCGGTAAAACACCTGCTCGATTATACAAAAACAGACGGGCTCGACCTGGATTGGGAATATCCCGCCATCCAGGGCCCTCCCGGTCATAAATTTATGCCGGAAGACAAACCCAATTTTACCCAACTGGTAACACAACTGCGCAAGGCAGTTGGTCCCAATAAAGAGATCAGTTTTGCAGCCGGTGGTTTTACCACCTTCCTCGAGCAGTCTATTGAATGGAAAAAAGTAATGCCGCTGCTCGACCGCGTAAACTTAATGACCTACGACCTGGTGCACGGTTATAGCACTGTAACCGGTCACCATACGCCTATTTATTCAACCCCCCAACAAAAGGAGTCGGCCGACAATGCGGTTCGCTATCTGGATTCAATAGGTATTCCCCGTAACAAACTCGTGATAGGCGCAGCCTTTTATGCACGTGTTTTCGAAAACGTCGATAGCGTCAATAATGGTTTGTACCAGTCTGGTAAATTCAAACACGGCATTCCGTTCAAGGCGTACCCCGGCGAATTAACACCGGAGAAAGGCTTTGTGTACCACTGGGACCCTGTAGCCCATGCGCCCTGGATGTATAATGCAAAGGAGAAATTATTCGTTACGTATGACGATACAACTTCCATGCGTCTTAAAACAGCTTATGCCGTGGATCAAAAGCTCAATGGAATAATGTTCTGGCAACTGGGAGACGATACTTACTCAAATGGGTTGCTCGATGTTATCTACAATGAGAAGCTGAAAAAACAAAGTAAGTAACGGAATAATGTGCTAATGAGCTAATGTGATAATTATCACATTAGCTCATTGTTTTCGTGGCCCCAATTCTATCACCTCACAATCTTTCATATTACTTCCGTCGATAACAAAGCGGATGAGGGTGCGCACTTTGTGCCAGCCCTGGTTGCCCGCTGCCCCGGGGTTCATATGCAGGCATTGTAGTTTATCGTCGAACATTACTTTTAAAATATGGGAGTGGCCGCAGATAAACAGTTGCGGCGGGTTAGCGGTGAGTGTTTTTTTTACAACAGCATTGTATTTGGGCGGGTAACCGCCGATGTGTGTCATATATACCTGCACGCCTTCACAGGTAAACCGAAGGCTTTCGGGATAAACACTACGGATATCCTGCGCATCGATATTGCCATAAACGCCTTTCAGTGGTTTGAAAGCCGCGAGCTTGTTCGCTACATCTATATTCCCGAAATCACCGGCATGCCAGATCTCATCGCAGTTGTCAAAATGTTTGAAAACCGCGTCATCAAGATAGCTGTGCGTGTCGGAGATTAAACCTATTCTTTTCATAAATAACGATCTGCCGGTAAGCATGAAGCTTTTTCACCTTTATCAACTCTTTCACCTTTTCAATCCTGCCTCGTCAACGTGTTAACTCGTCAACTAGTGAAGTCGTCAACTCGTTAACTAAACCCAGGCACTTTCTTCTTCAGCTAATTTCTTAATGGTATCCAGCGTTTCTACCCAATTCTTTTCGGCATGGGCAAACAACATTTGCGATGCGAAATTGCTTTGTGTCAATTGTAATAGTACACCGTTTGCCTCCGGTGTTATGATGAATGTAATATCTGAATAGTTTTCAGGAACGTCTTCCGTAGCAGAAAATACGCTCCAGTAGTTGTAGGAAAGCTTTTTTGCCGGCTCAAAATGCAATAGGGTGCCTTTATCCTTTACTTCTTTATCCTTATAAACGAAGGTGAACGCGATCTCACTGTTTACCTGCCAGTCGGTAACCATCTGTACGCCCAGCCACTGTTCTATGTACCGGTTATCGGTTAAAATGTTCCATACTTTCTCGGGGGAAGCGTCAATATGTCGTTCTTTGGTAAGGATTAAGCTCTTTTTCATCTGTAGTTTTTTATTATTTATAGCCGGAGGTGCAAGATAAGGCGCAGGCACAAATGGCAATGTGCTAAATGCCTTAAAAATTTCAACATTCGGCCGGTTTCCCGGCTTTCGGTAATTTCCGGACTGAATTTCCAAATTCGTGAATTTCAATGAAATGATTTATTAACTTTATATTATAACTGCTTTTGTGTTTTTCGTAGCAGCGGGGATGCCGGTAATTCGGGTACTTCCAGGCTAATGCATTATCACAATAGCATAACTTGTTCCGCTTTGCGGGATAATCATATTAGCACATTAGCTTGCCATGCCATTCTTTCGCAATTTTACCTATTGGATAGATAAGCGGAGCTGGAAATATGTATTTCTGCTCAAAACCCTCGAATTGTCCCTATAAGGCCATCCGCTATTAAAACTATATAGTTTTTCCATTGAAATGTTGCTTTTGTGCATTAGCATGGGAGCGAAGATGCCAACACACGGAGGCTTCGGTCCTAATGAATTATCACATTAGCATATTAGCAAATTATCAAATTAGTTTTTCTATGGCTTATTATTATAAATTAGGTAACATTCCCCATAAGCGGCATACGCAGTTCCGCAAACCCGATGGGGGCCTGTATGCAGAACAGCTGTTCTCTACAGAAGGGTTCTCGAACGATTATTCGCTGTTATACCATGCGCATCCGCCTACCGATATTATTAAAACAGAGCCCTCTTACGATGTATCGCCCAAAATTGCCGAAGAAAAAATGCTGAAGCATCGCAGCTTTGAAGGGTTCAGGATAAAGCCGGCTATCGATTATTTGCAAAGCCGTACGCCGGTGCTGGTAAATAACGATTGCCACATTGTACTGGCTGCACCGGAGGAAGGCATGCTTGATTACTATTTCAAAAATGCCGATGCCGACGAAATGATCTTTGTACATGAAGGCGAAGGCGTATTGCGCACCATGTATGGCGAACTGCCATTTTCCTATGGCGATTACCTGGTAATACCGCGTGGAACAATTTACCAGGTACAGTTCAAAAATAAGGAGAACCGCCTCTTCATTGTGGAATCGTTCAGCCCTATTCGTTTTCCTAAAAAGTATTTGAGCAAATACGGACAGCTGCTTGAACATTCGCCTTTTTGCGAACGCGATATACGGCCGCCTCAAAACCTGCCGACTTTCGATGACAAAGGTGATTTTCTCATCCGTACCAAAAAACGCGGCGTAATGTATAACCTGCATTATGGGCATCATCCGTTCGATGTAATAGGGTGGGACGGTTACTGTTATCCGTTTGCATTCAGCATTCATGATTTTGAGCCTATCACCGGCCGTGTTCATCAGCCGCCACCGGTGCATCAGACATTCGAGGCGAATAACTTCGTGGTATGTTCATTCTGCCCGAGGTTGTTCGATTACCATCCGCAGTCGGTGCCTGCACCCTACAACCACAGCAATATCGACAGCGATGAAGTGTTGTATTATGTGGATGGTGATTTTATGAGCCGTAAGAACGTTACAAGGGGTATGATCACGTTGCATCCTGCCGGCATTCCGCATGGGCCGCATCCCGGCGCTGTGGAGAAGAGCATTGGTGCAAAGGAAACCAAAGAACTGGCGGTAATGGTTGATACCTTTCATCCGTTACAGCTTACAAAGGAAGCGCTGGAAATAGAAAATGCCGGTTATACAATGAGTTGGGCCGAGTAAAGCACAATTCAGCTAATGTGCCAATGAATACAGAAATACAAAAGGCTCCCTTGCAACCGGGAGCTTTTTTTATGAGTGTCGGGCATGTGTTTAGGCCGGGTAAACCGGCAACGTGCTCCTTGTAATATAGCGTACATTAATTACCTTTGCAAACTAGCATCAAAAAAGAAAATCATATGAGCCGTTATAATGAGTACCTTAAGGAAATTGAAGAAAGAAAAGGTCAGGACCTTCACCCCAAACCTATAGATGGTGCCGAATTGCTTAGTGAGATCATTGCGCAAATAAAAGATCCCAAAAGTGCCCATAGGAAAGATTCGCTCAATTTCTTTATTTATAATGTGTTGCCGGGAACTACGAGTGCCGCTGGAGTGAAAGCTGCCTTTTTAAAGGAGATCATTCTTGGCACTTTCAAAGTGGAAGAAATTACACCCGCTTTTGCTTTTGAGCTGTTATCACACATGAAAGGAGGTCCTTCAATTGAAGTATTGCTTGACCTGGCCCTTGGTAATGATGTGACTGTTGCCAAAGAAGCTGCAAAAGTGTTAAAAACACAGGTATTCCTCTATGATGCCGATACAGACCGCCTGAAAGAGGCGTTCAAAAACGAAAATGCAATAGCAAAAGATATACTTGAAAGTTATGCAAAGGCTGAGTTTTTTACAAAACTGCCCGAAGTACCTGAAGAAATTAAGGTAGTAACTTTTATAGCTGGTGAAGGTGATATTTCAACCGATCTGCTGTCTCCGGGTAACCAGGCCCACTCCCGTTCAGATCGCGAATTGCATGGTAAATGTATGATCACTCCCCAGGCACAGGCCGAGATCAAAAAGCTGCAGGCACAACATCCAGACAAAAGCGTGATGCTGGTTGCTGAGAAAGGCACCATGGGCGTAGGGTCGTCAAGAATGTCTGGAGTAAATAATGTGGCCCTTTGGACGGGCAAACAGGCAAGCCCCTATGTTCCTTTTGTTAACATTGCCCCCATTGTAGGTGGTACCAACGGAATTTCTCCCATCTTTCTTACTACCGTTGACGTTACAGGCGGAATCGGAATTGACCTTAAGAACTGGGTAAAAAAGGTAGACGAAAATGGCAAGGTTATCCGCAATGAAAATGGCGAACCTGTTCTCGAGGAAGTATATTCCGTTGCTACCGGCACTGTTCTTACCATCAATACCAAAACAAAGAAATTATATAATGGCGACCGGGAACTAATTGATATATCGAAGGCGCTTACACCTCAGAAAAAGGAATTTATCAGGGCTGGCGGTTCATACGCAGTTGTATTCGGTAAAAAGATCCAGACGATCGCAGCGAGGGTCTTAGGTATAGAACCTGCTCCTGTATTTGCTCCGTCAAAAGAGATCTCCAATGAGGGCCAAGGGCTTACTGCAGTAGAAAAGATCTTTAACAGGAATGCTGTTGGTATTACTCCGGGCAAAGTATTACATGCCGGTTCAGACGTTCGTGTAGAAGTGAATATCGTAGGTTCTCAGGATACCACCGGATTGATGACTGCCCAGGAACTGGAATCAATGGCAGCTACTGTAATTTCGCCAATTGTTGACGGTGCATACCAGTCAGGCTGTCACACCGCTTCGGTATGGGATAAGAAGGCGCAGGCCAATATTCCAAAACTTATGAAGTTCATGAATGATTTTGGATTGATCACCGCACGTGATCCCAAAGGCGAATATCATTCCATGACAGATGTAATTCACAAAGTACTCAACGATATTACAGTAGATGAGTGGGCGATCATCATTGGCGGTGATTCTCATACAAGAATGTCGAAAGGCGTTGCATTTGGAGCTGACTCAGGTACCGTTGCTCTGGCATTGGCTACCGGTGAAGCATCTATGCCCATTCCCGAATCGGTGAAAGTGACCTTCAAGGGAGAAATGAAGGAACACATGGATTTCCGTGATGTAGTACACGCTACCCAGGCGCAAATGCTTCAGAAATTTGGCGGCGAGAACATTTTCCAGGGCAGAATTATTGAAGTCCACCTCGGAACGCTTCCTGCCGACCAGGCTTTCACCTTTACCGACTGGACGGCGGAGATGAAGGCAAAAGCTTCTATCTGTATTTCTGAAGATGAAACCCTGATCAAATCACTGGAGATTGCCAAAGGCAGGATCCAGATCATGATCGACAAGGGCATGGATAACAGCAGACAGGTGCTTCAGGGATTGATCAATAAAGCCGATAAGCGGATCGCCGAGATTAAATCAGGTGAAAAACCCGCTTTAACACCAGATGCGAATGCGAAGTATTATGCTGAAGTGGAGATCGACCTGGATGTGATCGCTGAACCAATGATCGCTGACCCCGATGTAAATAATGCAGACGTTTCCAAGCGCTATACCCACGATACCATTCGTGCACTTTCTTACTATAATGGCGAGAAAAAAGTAGATCTTGGTTTTGTAGGGTCATGCATGGTGCACAAAGGCGATTTGAAAATTGTTTCTCAAATGCTGAAGAACCTCGAAAAACAACAAGGTAAGGTTGAGTTTCGTGCACCGCTTGTAGTGGCAGCACCAACTTACAATATCATCGATGAACTTCAGGCTGAAGGCGATTGGGAAATACTGCAGAAGTATTCCGGTTTCGAATTTAATGATAATGCCCCGAAAGGCACGGCACGTACTGAATACGAAAATATGATGTACCTCGAACGTCCGGGTTGTAACCTTTGCATGGGTAACCAGGAAAAAGCAGCTAAAGGTGATACGGTGATGGCAACCTCAACCCGTCTTTTCCAGGGAAGGGTCGTTGAAGATTCCGACCGTAAAAAGGGAGAGTCCCTGCTTGCGTCCACACCGGTAGTGGTCCTTTCTGCCATCCTGGGAAGAATTCCTAATATGGCTGAATATAAAGCTGCAGTAGTTGGTATCGATCTCACTAAGTTCGCGCCTCCCCTTAAGACCTTAACATCGAAAGACAACGTTTCTTATTAATGTTATAGATCATTATAGATACAAAAAGGTTCACAGCAATGTGGACCTTTTTTGCATCCAGGCATGGTAAAAGGGGATAGGGAGGGAACTAATCCCTCACTATCCTTTCAATTGAAGATATTAATTACGTCTTAATTTCAGATAAGGAGCAAGGCCGTTTGCGATTTTGCCGGAACTTGAGTTAATTTGAACTACCAGTGTAATTCGCTTGTCTGGGAGGGAATTCAGAATGTTATTTGAATTAAACTCAACATATTGTAGTGCATCTTTTGTATAACCCTTTATCTGAGCATTGGCGATTTCTACACCATCTGTAAAATTATACAGCCTTATATATGCTGTATCAGCCAAACTCTGGGTCATTATTCCAAGGTTCAATGTAACTGAATCGATATATTTATAATCCCTCTTATCAAAATCTTTCAGCACTGAACCACGGGAACTGGGTTCAAAAATAATCATGGTACGAATCTATTCTTTCATCCATGAAATAAACAGTGATCTGCTTATCAAGATCCTCCTTTTCAACAAGCTTTTTACAGGAGCCCAGGGCAATGCTGCCCATCAAAATAACAAATGCGATTTTTTTCATACAAATTTGGGGTTGGTTAACAGGTGAATCAATAAAGTATAAAGGTTGCCGTTATAAACGGTTGCCGTATAAAGATATTATCGGAAGGATGTTTAACTTTCGGGAAGAGGGGTAGTTATTTTTTCACAAGGGCTGCAATATTCTATCTGGCTGATCGTCTGACCTGTATAGTGGCGAATATTATTTTTTGAAGAAAACTTTGGCAGAATCAGTTTTTCCGGTATATCTTTGTGTTTAACCAAATGGTTAAACTACGTGGATAAAGAACTTAAAAGCGACAAAAGCGCAGAACAAAAGATCCTGGATGCAGCCAAACAGATCTTTATGGAAAACGGGCTCGATGGCGCGCGGATGCAGGATATTGCGGATAAAGCAGGCATCAATAAAGCTCTGTTACACTATTACTTCCGAAGCAAGGACAAACTTTTTGAACGCATTTTTACCGAAGAAGCACAGAAGTTCATGCCTAAGGTAACGACGATCATGCTTTCAGAGCTTCCACTGTTCGAAAAGATAGAGAAGTTCATGAGCGAATACATCGACACGCTTTCCCAGAACCCGTTGCTGGCCAATTTCATTCTGAATGAAATACACCGCAACCCAAAGGAGATGATAAAAAAAATCTGGGGCAGCCACCGTCCGCCCATCGAAAAAGTGGAAGAACATGTGGCAAAACTGGTAAAGAAAGGAGAGATCAGGCCTATAAAAGGTTATGAGTTAATGATCAACATGGTTTCCCTGTGCATCTTCCCTTTCCTGGCCCGGCCAATGGTACAATGGATAACCAAAACAAATGACGATGAGTTTATGAAGATGATGCAGCAGCGTAAAAAGACCGTGGTACAATTTGTAATTGACTCAATAAAGAAATAAAAATTTTTGTCATGCAATTAACTAAATGGTTAAACCCAATGATTAAATTTTGTTTGCTTATAACGGTGCTGTTCGTGGCTACCGGTGTGCAGGCGCAAAATGCTGACCGGCTTACCCTGCAGCAGGCATATGATCTGGCCCGCCAGCATTACCCGGTGATCAGGCAAAAAGACCTGGTGCGCCAAACGGCCGATCTTACTATCAGTAACCTGAGCAAAGGTTTTCTTCCCCAGTTGAATATTTCCGGGCAGGCTACCTATCAGTCAGATGTTACCAGCGTGCCTGTGAGTATACCCGGCGTCAAAATAGATGCGCCCGGTAAGGACCAGTATAAGATCCAGGCCGAATTGACGCAGCTGGTATATGACGGTGGAAATACTTCTGCCCAAAAAAATGTACAAATTGTGAATGCGCAGGTTGAAGATCAAAAAGCGGAAGTGGAGTTGTATAAAGTGAAAGACCGCATCAATCAGTTATACCTCGGCATTTTGCTGGTAGATGCACAACTGGAGCAGGTGGCCTATGTAAAGAAGGATATTGAAATAGGTATCAAACGCGTGGAAGCAATGATAAAGAACGGAACGGCATTTCGTTCGAGCCGGCTGACGCTGGAAGCCGAACTGATGAAGAACGACCAGCGTGTTATAGAACTGAATGCCAACCGCAAAGGTTTGGTTGATGTACTATCGCTGTTCATTAACCGGTCGTTGCCCGGCAATGTAACACTGGAACAACCTACGATCCCAATGACCCTGGTCAAAGAGTCGGTAGCCCGTCCGGAATTGAAGTACTATAATTACCAGAGCGAATTGTTTAAGGTACAGAACCAGCTCATCAGTGCAAAGAACAGACCCAAAGTGAATTTATTTGTACAGGGCGGCTATGGCCGTCCGGGTTTGAACATGCTGAAGAACGAATTCGATCTTTTTTATATCGGCGGTGTGCGGTTGAACTGGGGACTGGGTAGTTTATATACCACAAAAAAAGAACGCCAGATCCTGGAGGTAAACGAACGCATGGTTGATGTGCAGAAAGAATTGTTTATGCTCAATACCAATTCACAGCTTAAACAACAGGAAGCCGAAGTTGACAAATTATCACAACTGATACAAAGCGACCAGCGGATCATCGGCGTGCGCGCCCAGGTTAAAGATGCAGCGCTGGCGCAACTTACCAACGGCGTTATCAGTACCAATGATTATTTGAAGGAATTGAATGCCGAAGACCTGGCCAAACAATCGCTGCTTACCCACCAGGTGCAGTTGTTACATGCGCAGATCAATTACCGTACGATATCAGGAAACCAATAATTAATTAGCTAATTAGCTGATTAGCTAATGTGATAATGGAATACAGCACACTGGATGCTTCGCGTGAGCTTCGCAACCCATAAGAACTGCCGGCATTGAGGAATTATCACATTAGCAAATTAGCACATTATCACATTTACATATTACAGTTATGAACAAACTTATTGTAACCCTTATTGCTTCAGCGGCGGTATTCACTGCGTGCAACCGCAACAGCCAGAAATTCGATGCATCGGGAACTTTTGAGGTTGACGAAGTGATCGTTTCTGCCGAACAAACCGGAAAGATCTTATCGTTCAATGTAATGGAAGGCCAGACCATTCCCCGCGAACAGGTAGTAGGTATCATCGATGCGGAAAACCTCTCCCTGCAAAAAGAACAGATCGAGGCAAGCATTGCCGCCCTGCAGGATAAAACTTCCAGTGTACAACCGCAGGTGAGATTATTACAGGAACAACTGGCCGTTCAGGAATCGCAACTGAAGAATATGCTGCAGGAGCGCACACGGATAGAGAACCTGCTGAAACAGGATGCCGCTACCCGTAAGCAACTCGATGATATGAATTCGAACATCGAAGTAATGCAACGGCAAATGGATGTTACCCGCCAGCAGATCAATGTGCAAAAGAGCAATATTAGCACCGCAAACCGCTCTGTGCTCAGCGAAAAGAAGCCGCTTGAAAAAAGAATGCAGCAATTGAGCGAACAGATAGGGAAGGCGCAGATCGTCAATCCCGTTGGCGGAACGGTTATCACCAAGTATGCCGAAGCCGGTGAAGTGACCTCGGCCGGCAAGGCCCTGTACAAGATCGCCAATCTCGATACACTTACCCTGCGCGCATACATTACCGGTAACCAGTTGCCGCAAATAAGGCTGAACCAGCAGGTAAAGGTTATGATCGACAGCGGCGCCAGGGCCTATCGCGAATATCCCGGTATCATTACCTGGGTGGCCGATAAGGCCGAGTTCACCCCAAAAACGATACAAACACGGGATGAACGGGCCAACCTGGTGTATGCTATCAAAGTACGGGTTAAGAATGACGGGTACCTGAAGATCGGGATGTATGGGGAAGTAATGTTTAGTAAGTAGTTGATAAGGTGATAGAGTTGATAAAGGTAATAAAGGAAAACTCTATCAACTGTATTAACTCTATCAACAATATCAACTCTGTCAACTTTTCAACTGAAAATCACATGCCTTCAGTAATAGTAAATAATATCACTAAGCAATACGGTAAGAAAAAAGATCTGGTTCAGGCCCTTAAAGGCGTGTCTTTCGAAGTGCAGCAGGGTGAGCTGTTCGGGATCATTGGTCCCGATGGCGCGGGCAAAACTTCATTGTTCCGTATTCTCACCACCTTGTTGTTGCCCGATGGCGGTACTGCTTCGGTAGATGGGCTCGATGTGGTGAAGGATTTCAAGGCCATTCGCCATCGTGTAGGATATATGCCCGGTCGTTTTTCGCTGTACCAGGACCTTACCATCGAGGAGAACCTCGAGTTCTTCGCCACCATCTTCAATACCACCGTTAAGGACAACTACGATCTTATAAAAGAGATCTATTCGCAGATTGAACCATTTAAGAACAGAAGGGCGGGAAAGTTGTCGGGCGGCATGAAACAAAAGCTGGCGCTGAGCTGTGCGCTGATACACAAACCATCGGTCCTTTTCCTCGATGAGCCAACCACCGGTGTGGATGCCGTATCGCGCAAGGAGTTCTGGGAAATGCTGCGCAGTCTCAAACGGCAGGGCATTACCATTCTGGTATCAACGCCTTATATGGATGAAGCCGGTATGTGCGACCGCGTGGCGCTTATGCAGAATGGAGAAGTATTGTCGGTAGATAGTCCCGAAGGCGTAATTGACGCTTTTAAACAACCGCTGGTGGCCGTGAAGGATAATAACATGCTGCAACTGCTGAACGACCTCCAGCGCTATGAAGGGGTGAAAGATGCCTATCCGTTCGGGGAGTATCATCATGTGGTGCTGAATAACGGATTTTCGGCCAGTGCAGTACAGCAATATTTGCAACAGCATAATTACCACCAGCCCGAGGTGAAAACCATCAGGGCCGATATAGAGGATTGTTTTATTGCGCTGATGAAATCGGCATAAATACAAAACAGAATGACCACCAACAACACAGCCATATATGCGGAAGCTTTAACCAAACGTTTTGGTGATTTCACCGCCGTGGACGCCATTTCCTTCGATGTAAAAAAGGGCGAGATCTTCGGGTTCCTTGGCGCCAACGGCGCGGGCAAAACAACCGCCATGCGCATGTTATGCGGGTTGTCGATACCCACATCGGGTAAAGCTACCGTAGCCGGGTTCGATGTGTTCAAACAAACCGAGCAGATCAAACGAAGCATCGGTTATATGAGCCAGAAATTCTCGTTGTATGAAGACCTGACGGTGCGGGAGAACATCCGGTTCTATGCCGGTATATATGGAAAAAGCGATGCATTCATAAAAGAAAAAACGGCATTCCTGTTAAAGGAGCTGCACCTGGAAGCCGAAGCCAATAAACTGGTGCGGTCGTTGCCGTTGGGCTGGAAGCAAAAGCTGGCTTTTTCGGTAGCCATCTTTCATGAACCGGAGATCGTGTTTCTCGATGAGCCCACCGGCGGCGTTGACCCGGTTACCCGGCGCGAGTTCTGGAATATGATCTATAAGGCAGCCGAATCGGGCATAACCATTTTCGTAACTACCCACTATATGGATGAAGCGGAGTACTGCAACCGGGTATCGATCATGGTTGATGGCCGTATAGATGCCCTCGATACCCCGGCCCAACTGAAAAAGACCTTTGACGTGAAGTCGATGGACGAAGTGTTTTTGAAGCTGGCACGGAAGGCGAAACGTTCCGGAGATTAAAGAGCTGGTCAGTTGAAAACTTCATAACCAACGAACTTAAGAACTGAACAACTGAACAACTGACCAACTGAACAACTCGCAACAAGTAAACATAAATCATTCTTATGAAGCAGTTCGTTTCATTTGTTAGAAAGGAGTTTCATCATATAGCCCGCGACAAACGCACGCTGTTCATTCTGCTGGGTATGCCCATTATGCAGATCCTCATCTTCGGGTTTGCGCTTACCAATGAGGTGAAGAACTCGAAGATCGCGATCCTCGATCAGTCGAACGACCCGTCGACCCAGGCATTGCGCAGTGAGCTGGATGCCAGCCGGTATTTCGATATAACGCAGGACCTGCGTTCTTACCAGGAAATAGAAGGCGCATTCAAAAAAGGAAAGATCAAGATGGCGGTTATTTTTCCCGCGAATTTTGCCAGCGACCTCGATCATTTCAATACGGCCCAGGTACAACTGGTAGCCGATGCATCGGACCCCAACGTGGCCAATACGCTTACCAATTACGCTACGGCTATCATCCTCGACTACCAGGACCGGATCACCAACAACCGCCGCCTGCCGCATACCATCAAAACGGAAATGCGCATGTTGTACAATCCGCAATTGAAAGGTGCATATAGTTTTGTGCCGGGGGTAATGGCCATGGTGCTGATGCTGGTGTGCACGCTGATGACCGCAATAACGATTGTACGGGAAAAGGAACTGGGCACTATGGAAATTATGCTGGTGTCGCCTATGCGGCCGTTCAAGATCGTGGTGGCGAAAGCGGTTCCCTATTTGTTGCTGTCGATGGTAAATATCACCAGCATCCTGTTGCTGAGTGTGTTTGTGCTCGAGGTGCCCATCAATGGCAGTCTGGTATTGCTGCTTTTCGAGAGCATCCTGTTTACTTTGACCTGCCTCGCCTTTGGCCTGCTCATTTCAACAAAAACCGATTCACAGCAAACGGCCATGTTCATTGCGTTGACCGGTATGTTCCTGCCAACGATCATGTTAAGCGGTTTTATGTTCCCGATAGAGAACATGCCGCTGCCGTTACGCATACTTTCAAATATAGTTCCTGCCAAATGGTTTTATTATATCGTAAAAGAAGTGATGATAAAAGGGCTGGGTATTACAGCCGTGTGGAAAGAAACATTGATACTTACCGGTATGCTGTTGTTCCTGCTGGCGCTAAGCATCAGGAATTTCAAGATAAGACTGGCTTAAATCATTTATATGAGAACCTTACGTTTTCTGTTACAAAAGGAATTCCGGCAGATCTTCCGCGATCCATCCATCATACGCATCATTTTTATGATGCCGTCGATACAATTGCTGATCCTGCCGTGGGCGGCCGATTATGAAGTGAAGAACATTCATTTGAGTGTGGTTGATCATGACCACTCGCAGTACGCGCGCCAGATGGTGAACAAAATAACTTCCTCGGGTTATTTTATTTTGCAGGATTATTCAGGCTCTTACAACAATGCCATGGAGCAGATAGAGCACGACAAGGCCGACCTGGTGCTGGAGATCCCGGCAGGGTTTGAAAAGAAGCTGATCAAAGAAAATGAATCCACCCTGTTCATGGCCATCAATGCCATAAACGGCGTAAAGGCCAACCTCGGTGGGGCATACCTGCGAAGCATTATACAGGATTATAACCGTGAAGTACGCATGAAATGGATACAACTGCCGCGGTTCAGTCCCGAGTTACAGATAGAAGTAACGGCTTCCAACTGGTTCAATCCCCTGATGAATTACAAGATCTTCATGGTGCCCGGTATCCTGGTGGTGCTGGTGACCATGGTAGGGGCCTTCCTGGCATCATTGAACATTGTGCGGGAAAAAGAGATCGGTACCATTGAGCAGATCAACGTAACGCCTGTAAAGAAATACCACTTCATTCTGGGCAAACTTATTCCGTTCTGGATACTGGGGCTGTTGATCCTGAGCATAGGGTTAACCATAGCGCGGGTGGCATACGGTATTATCCCTGCGGGCAGCCTGCTGGTGATCTATACGTTTGCGGCGGTGTACCTGCTGGCAGTGCTGGGACTGGGCCTGTTGTTATCTACCTATACCAGTAACCAGCAACAGGCGATGTTGTTATCGTTCTTTATGATGATGGTGTTCATTCTGCTGAGCGGTTTATATACTTCAATTGACAGTATGCCCGGCTGGGCGCAGGTGGTTACCAAATTCAACCCCGTTACTTACTTTATTGAAGTAATGCGGATGGTGGTATTGAAGGGGAGTGGATTGAAAGATATCAGCACCCATTTGTTTACGGTACTTGGTTTTGCCGTGGCGCTCAATACCTGGGCGGTGATCAATTACAAGAAACGTTCCTGAAAAAAGATGTGCCACACTTTGGAAGTGTGGCACATCTGATATTTAATATTTTGATAAGCTGCAGTGATGGTTAATTGTAGAAATACGGCTTTGCCGAAAATACAAAGGCAACCTTGTTGTTCAGTTTATTATAATTTACCCCAATATACAGATTTTGTTTCTGCATGAATTTTTCAGTATTGACAGTACTGTCGTTCACAACAACTTTTATGGTATGTTCACCTTCGGTATTGGCGGTAGAAATACTGGTGGCCAGTGACAATGCATGATTGGTAGTTACCTCCGAATTCAGCAGCGGTTGGTTATCGATAAAGACTTGCACTTTATCATTCTCGAAATTCGATTGTATGTCTACCCCCAGGTCGTACACCGTCGGGTTATTCGATTTGCGGCATGCGGTCAACACCAGCAATACCAGCGAGATAGACAAAATTACTTTTTTCATAATATTTTTGAGTTCATGGCTTGATGCAGTACGACACCGGTAAAATGGTTTTCGTTGCATGCTATTTATAATGAGACGCGCAAAGTTACATTAACTTGCACCATTTCAATAATCACAGGCGAAATAAATAGTAACAAAATAGAAATAAAGGCATGGAATACAGGCAATTGGGTAGTTTCTCCCGGTAAAAACTTCGGTTATTTCAGTTCTCAGTTCATAGTTCTCAGTTCATAGTTCTTAGTTCATAGTTCTCAGTTCTCAGTTCAGGGCTGATAAGTAATGGCAGGTAATCTCATATTCCGGATTATTGGCCATTATGATTCTGTATCGTTATAGAACGCTCATAAACGCCCGAAGTGCTTCATTTCGATGTGGAACTTCAAATGCCTTCTAAAGCTTTTTTATAACGCTAAAGCATAAGGGGCCGGCTTCAAACATCGGAGTATATATGGCTGTAGTATGGCTATAGTACGGCTGATCATGCCTTAATCTATACTCAATGTGTACCGGGAAATGCCTGAGTGTACGGCGGGTCTGTATTATGCATTAGCCTGATTGGGGCGTATTGGTACTTGAATAGCAGCATAATGTACCGGAGTGGTAGCATAATGGCCTGGGTACTGTACGGGACTACTCTACGGACCCTACAGGAATACATGGGTGCCAGACAATTCCCAGACAATTCCCAGACAACTCCCAGACAACTCCCAGACAACTCTTAGACAATTCACCTAGAGTCCGCCGCCAATTCCCCTAGAGTGCGCCGCCAGTTCACCTACAGTCTTTTCTCATTCCGGTAGCACGCTGCACCCATCTGCGAACATATAAACCAAAAAAATATAACGCCGCCGGTTGCATAAGTGAATGAATATTCATTTATATTTGCCCTGCAATGCGTACAAGGGATGTAAATAAGGAAAACCTGATTCAGGAAAAAGCGATCGAAATGATTGTGAAACAGGGACTTGATGGCTTCAGCATGCAAAAGCTGGCAAAAGCTGCCAATGTTTCTCCTGCCACCCTGTACATCTATTACAAAGACCGCGATGATCTTATAACCCAACTCGCCACCAGCGTCAGCAACCGCCTTATGGAAACCAGCCTGAAAGGAATGCATCCCAAAATGTCGTTTGCCGATGGGCTCGAACTGCAGTGGAAGAACCGCATGGAATTCTTTTTCAAATACCCGCTCGATGTGGAATTTATTGAGCAGATCAGGTATATGCCCACATACGATTCCGTAAGGGATAATATCAGAAAGAATTTTGGCGATGTACTAGGCAAATTCGTGCATAATGCCATCAACAGGGGAGAGCTGCAGCCGCTTCCCTTTGAAGTGTACTGGTCCATGGCATTTGCCCCGTTGTACCAGCTGATCAAATTCCATGCACAGGGAAACAGTCCGGCCAATGCCTCCTTTCGCATTACCGACGATATGGTTAAACAAACCCTCGAGCTGGTAATCAAGGCCCTTAAACCATAAAAACGCTCAAGGCTAAACGCTCAAGGCTTAAGGCTTAATTGATAAATAGCATGACATAGGATACACTTT
>NZ_LWBP01000229.1 GCF_002078015.1 Niastella populi
GCTGGTATTTCGGCCTGATTGTATTCATAACAAAATGGATGATCTGTCGTTCTCTGGCTAATGTGACTCTCCAACTGATTACAGCTTTTTGCAAACATTAATGTTTAAGTAAACGGGTTATTTTGAATACGCATGTTTTGAATGCATGAGTATTTATATAATCTTTTTCAGGTACGAAGGCATACAGCTCCGCATGGGAGTTAATTAACCATTAAACACCCTAATATGAAAAGAATTAAGATTATTCTGAACACCCTGGCCATAACCCTTGCAATTGCCGGCGCTTTGGCAACACGGTATTATATGCAGGAACATATCCAATCTCAGTATATTCCGGTTGATACCAGTTATAGGGCTGTGGGTACTTTTGGAGTTGACTATAATTGTTATGATACCAATATGGTATGTACGTTCTATTTAACCGATTCAGGAGTCAGCCCTAAAAAATATTTACCTTACCGCAAAGGACAGTACGTTCCTTTGAAAAAATAACCCGCTCAATTTTATCTGGCCGGTTTTAAAGTAATGCGTAACCGATAACACGTAGGGGCACATACGGAGAAACACGTATATTGATCGTCTTGTGCCTGTAAAGAGTAATGGAAGGTTGCCAGTTGTGCGTTTTTATCTGGTATTAAGTGATTAAAGATACTGCTGAAGGTCTTAGTTGATCACCGGGTAGATTGAATAACTTGCTACACAGACAGTTTGCCCCTAACGATTCCTGCCTTTATACATACCAGGTTTTTATTTTAATAAATTATGATGAATTGTATATTAACAAAACACCTGATCCGCAACTGGCCGGTTTTTTGTTGAATTGACCTTTAATTAACGTGGGGTTTTTGTCGCTAAAATGCATTAGCTGTATTTTTTGGCGTTTTTTGTAAGTACCCCGGAGTAATTTCAAAAAAATCATTAAACAAACAACAAAAAAATATAATAAGTATGAGACGCTAAACCAGATTCCCATTTGTGCAATAAATATTTGCTCAATTACTATAAGCAGGAATATTTTTTGCATAAATTGTATTGCACATTTTCGTGACTTAAATAAGCTAAAAATAACTGATATAAATTTTTGAACATAGTTTATTAGTATATAACTTTAGTTTTACCATCGCCCTCAATTCTACCAATCTGCCTTATCCCCCTGAATGCCTTATTCTTATCTACCATCTAACGTATAGCAGGAATCAGTGAATTTTGGGATGCTTCCATTCGTCAATAACTGTTGCCCCTTATAACCCTTTCATATTATGAAAAGAAAGATAATTATTGAATTAATATCTTCCTTATTGATATTGCTTTTTTTGTACGCAAGCCTTAGTAAATGGCTTGCATGGAGAACTTTTATTGGCGATATGAATAATCAACCGTTCCCAAACTGGATGACTCCATTTCTCGTGTGGACTATTCCCACCATTGAAGTATTGATTGCCTTTGCATTGATTTTTGAGAAGCTTAGGGTGAAAGCATTTTACGCCTCCTTATTTCTAATGTCGGCATTTACGATTTATACAGTTGCTATTTTGTTTCATGCATTCAGGTATATTCCCTGCTCCTGCGGTGGAGTGATAAGAAAACTTACCTGGCCTCAGCACCTTGTCTTCAATCTGTTTTTTGTTGGGATTTCAATACTGGGCATCATGCTTAAAAAACGAGACCCGGTACATGCTGTAGAAGTATAAATGGCACAGTTCGATTGTGAAAAAACTTTTTCCTGTTTTAAGCTGCGTCACTTATTCCGGAGTAAGTGTTGTGCTTATTTAACAGGTAAGGGAAAGCCGAAAACCTGAATAATAGAGTAGGCAAATAGAGTTAACCATTAATATTAAAGGACAAGTATGAACAAAGTTAAACTGGCATTTATTGCGATCGCAATTCTAACTGCCTTTGGTGGCGCCTTCGCTACCACTACGTGTGTTCAATGTGAACACTCGACCCAATACTATTATAATGGAATTGGTTATGTAGAAGTAGGTCAGTATGGAGCTGATTTTGATTGTTTTGTTACCGGAGGCATTTGTACTTACTACAAACCTGATCCTATTGGCCAACCCAATGTATATGCGCCTTGTCATCAAGGAGCATTTATGCCACTGTAATCGTACTAAAGCTCTGTGTAATTGATTAAGCAAATGTTGCAGGCATTTGTTTTCCCCGATCAATTATGAAAGTAAAAATCATTCCTATAGAGCCGGTCATTATTTATATGACCGGTTTTTTTATTGAAGCTTATCTTTCGTTTTGTTTATAACCGCCCATGAGTACTGCGTCTGGGGGAATATATAATGCATATTTCAGGCTATTGGGTTGTAACTCATATTCCTTGTTGTTTACCATCCGCTTCGGTTTTATGTTGGCGCCATCCAGGTTCAGCCGGCGTATGTCGGTCCACCTTACACCCCGGCAGGGCATTTCCTTTCTTCTTTCAAGAAGTACTATGTTTATGGCTTCATCTTTAGTTGATGCTGTAAGTGGAACAAAGGTGCCTGAGTCCCATCTTTTGATCAGGAGCGTATTCAGGTCATCCATTGCGCTGTTCACCTCTCCTGCACGCGCTTTGCATTCTGCCCGTATCAGATAAGTTTCATCAGTTGCCAGTCCGGAAAAGGCATGGGTTAACCCGGTATAACTTCCTCTAAAGGCAATTCTGCCGGGAACTATCCAAAAAAATAAAGTACGTCGAAGGTCATTTATCGCATATGTTTTATATAATGTAGAGTCAACTGCTGCAAACCCTAATACGCCTTTTAGTACATTTGTTTCGACAAACCTGCTTTGGTACATGGTTTCAACATTTGAAGAGGTAAAGGGCCTTGAACTGGCGGCGTCTCTCGTATTATAATCAATGAGTTCGCTATACAATTGTAAACTACTGTCTGCATAGGCGCCTGCCTTCGTATAATCACGCATGCTTAAATAAACCCGGGCCAGCATCGCAAAAGCGGCTGGTTTATTGGGCCGGATGCGTATGCTGGTAACGGAGTCAGCCAACAGCGTTTTCGCTTGTAACAGATCGTTCAGGATTTGCGTATAAGTTTGTTCAATGGACGATCGCTTTACTGACTCATCTATATTTGGGCTCATTTTTAATGGGATGCCGGGAACTGTATTTGCTGTGGCTGCATTGTAAGGTAGGGCAAATACCTGGGCCAGGTTGTAAAAGGCACATGCCCTGAAAAATAATGCCGAACCCTTTATATGGTCCCATTGATGCTGATTTTCCGAGGTTCTGGCAACATCTTCTAACCCAAACAGTACAACATTGGCATACAGCACCTGTTTGTAAGGTACATTCCAATCCGCTATATTGCCATTTCCATTAAAAATATCAGGTTCCCAGATGTAAGTACTTTGTTCTACTGTTCCGATGCCTTGCCATAAAGATGAGTTTAAATAAAAATTATCTGCCGATAACTCACCTAACACCGGTGTTAAACCCATGGCAAAATCATTGTCGAGCAGCGCCTGAAATTCTTCCAGCGTGGCAGGCACAAACAGATCTGATTTGGGCCGCTCGTCAAGAAACTTTTGCTTGCTGCAACTTATGGCGCCGAAACAAAGAAGAATCAATATGTACAGGCGTGCTTTCATCGGAAAAAGGTTGGCTGGTTAAAAATCAATTTTTAATCCTGCTGCTATTGTCTTTGGGTTTGGTGTGCTTAACAAAAAATCCGGATCTATTCCCCTGTCATTTGCCCTCCAGAGAAGGCCGAGGTTATTGGCATATACATATATGCGAAGCTGGTTCATAGGCAGCCATTTTACGGTGTTATTATTCAAATGATAGCTTAGTTGAATATCCTGCAGTCGTATATGATCGCCTCTCTCAATCAGTACATCTGAGTATTTATAAAAAGTGCTTCGGGTAGCTCCGGCATTGTAGATCATTGATGGTACAAATGTATAATTTTCGTCTCCCGGATTTTGCCATCTCAATCTATAATCGGAATGTCCTGCGGAATTAGCATTAAAGAGATCAAAATAATTGATAGAGGGCCTTCTGAAAAAGTACCCCATTTTATAAGAAATGGTAAAAGAAAGTTCCAGTTGTTTATAGCTGAAATTATTTCTCAAACTACCAAAATAAACAGGATTGGCCGGCCCCCTGTAAATTAGTTCAGAAGGATCTGTTGAGTTGATAATATCGCCATATCTATTACTTGACTCTTTATTAAAATAACCAAGCGGATCTCCATTGTTTGGATCTAATCCCATCCATTTAAAGCTGAAAATAGAATAAAGCGGTTTACCTTCAATAGGACTTATGTATGAAGGTTCGCAATAATACCAGATGGGATTGCTTTGTGTTAATTTGTAACTACTTACTTTGTCTGTATTATAACTGAAAAGGAAAGTACTGTTCCATTTGAATCGCTTATCGATAATTTTTGAACGCAGCACAACGTCTACACCCTTCCCTTTCATATCGGCGGTATTTCCCCGGAATATGGTAACGCCGGTTGTGGGGTCCAATGGACTTTCTCCGATCAGGTCGGTGCCTTTACGCAAATAATATTCAAGGCTTCCCTCTATTATACTTTTTTTAACCGCAAAATCAACCCCGAAATTGATCATATGGTTTTTTTCCCAGCGCAGTGATGGGTTCGGCGGATTTACGATCGAAGCTGTTAAGGTGTTCCAGTTATTTAATCCATCATTACGAACGGTTGTAAACGCCGATACCGTTTTGTCGATATTGCCTTTATAACCGTTGGAGATGCGCAGTTTCAGAAAAGGCAACCAGGCAAGCGTATAAAAACGTTCCTGGCTTATATCCCAACTGGCGCCAACCGACCATAAGGGAACGCCTTTATGGTTCGTACTTACCCCAAACAGGTTCGATTCATCTTTGCGAATGCTACCCGATAATACATACCTCCTTTGAAAAATATATTTTGCGTTCAGGTAGTAAGAGATATAGCGGTCCGTTTCATTTCTGTTGAAGTTTTTGAATTCTATTTTTCTGGAAATGAAAGGCGCATAATAAAGTGGAAATGCACTGTCGTAGTTGACGGTAGTTGTTGATGCCATTTCCTTATTATACCCGTATGACCGAAACGTTTCATAAAAATTTTTTATACCCCGCACCTCTACACCCGCCAAAGCGGTGATCTGGTGGTGTTTGGTTTGTTTGTGATTGTACCAGTTGTGGTCATAATTGAATTGAGTACGCGTATTATGCCCTTCATACTGAATGGCGCCCTGGTCAAAAATGCCGCCTAAAGGAACCCGCCTTATCAACTGCCGGGTATTTGTATCTGTAAACTGGTTTATATAATTACGGGTGTAATAGGTTTGCTGGCTTTTATAATCTTCCCGCTCTACAAATCCCTTATTGTATTGATAATATACGCCAAAATCGAGCCCTTTCAGGATGGTGTATTTGACATCGGCATTTATCCGGTAGTCTGTTGTATTGGTTCTGTTATCGCTATACTTGAGTTCGTTATATGGCCTGTAATTCCAATCGAGCAACACATTTCTATTGATACTGTCCTTATATAGTTGTCTTAGATCGAGCGGTACTGTCAATGCATTTCCAAAATCGTCAACCAGGTCGGTGTAGGGATAGATAATGTTCGACAATTCATTGTTATTGTTTCGTGTTCTCGAATCTGTATAGATGATGCCTGTATTTAGTTCCAGTTTTTTCTTCAGCCAGGAAAACGAATTGTTGGCGGTAAGGGTTATGCGATCAAACTGGTTCCGCTCCAGGTTATCGAGGTTTTTATCGTACCCAAGCGAAAAGTAATAATTGTTATTATTTCCGCCACCGCTGGCGTTTAACGCATATTGCTGGTATGCGCTGCTGCGATAGAAATATTTTTCCAGGTCTTTCCGTTTATCCTGGTTCCTCAACTCATTTAACTGTTCTTCTTCAGTAGCGGAATCTATCGCTCCATCCCTTTTTTTGATCATGATCTCCACGGCGGGTGATAGAATAAGGTGCCTCGGGTCTGTTTCTTTTGTAGCATAAAAGCCTCTGTTAAACAGGAACCGTTCTACATCGATATAATCAGAAGAATTCAATATGGGAGAATAATACAGATCGGGTTTTTGCCCTATCGTTACATTGCTGTTTATAGAAAGCTTCAGCGGTTGGTTGTACCTGCCCTTTTTAGTGGTAATGACAATTACGCCATTGCCGGCGTATGCACCCCAAATGGAAGCAGCATCCGCATCTTTAAGAACTGTTATGCTTTCTACATCGTTGGGGTTGATATTACTGATATCGCCGGTATAAGGAAATCTGTCAACCACGATCAACGGATTGGCATTGGCGAAAATGGTAGTGCGACCCCTTATGGAGAGGTTCGACTGGTTGGTAGCCGGGTTTACATTTTTATTAAAAAGCAGCCCACTGGTAATGCCCTCCAGCCGGTCGATGATATTAGTTGAAACCCGGCGGTTCAGCAGCTCATTATCTATCTTCACGAAAGAGCCCGGTGTTTTATCTTTCGATATGCGCTGGTAACCGGTTGAAATCACCTGCACTTTACTCAGTTCACTAATACGCTGTTTCAGTTGAACGCTTAATTCCGGTTCGCCCTGCCAGCTAACCTCCTCGCTTTCATAATTTATACTGGTAACAATTATGTTCAGGTCAATTTCATTGACGCCGGTCAGTTTAAACTCTCCATTTTCGTTGGTACTGGTTTGTTGATTACTGCCTTTTATAGTTATGGTTGCGCCCGGTACGGGTTCACCATTTTCGTTGGTGATCTTGCCTTTGATATTTGCCTGCCTGCTTTCTGCCGTTTGGTTTTTCCCGCGGGGAATTATGGTTATGGCTTTATCTATTATAGTGTAGGTGCAGGTCTGGTATTTGAAATACTCGTCAAGCAATTGTTCAACCGTTCCGTTGGTAATGCGAATGGTAACGGGCTTTAACTGCGAGGAGACAGAGTTGGTGTTGAAGATGGTGTAGCCGGCCTGTTTTTCCAGGACTTTGCGTATATCATTAATGGTTGCATTCTTTTTGGAGAATGTGATCTGCTGTGCAAGTGCGGGTACACTTAGCAGTACACAAGCAATGATTAGAAAAGCAGTTATTTGTTTCATAATCAGAACCTCCCCCTGTTGCAAATTCCATGTGATAGTACGCTTACCTTTTCACCTTTATTTTGTGTAAAAATAAATATAGTCAACCGTAATCCCGCGGAAAGGGAAAAAAGTTGACTAAACACAGACTTTTGCAAACAGGGCAACCACGATTAAAATTAGGACTGTAAATTACGTTTTCACATTGAAGATAGGTTATATATATTAAAAAAAATTAAGCCACCTTACTGCGAGCCATGAGCGGGATAGCTCATGGTCGCAGGGTAGCTTTTAAGCTCAACGCTGCCCATATCGTTCCATGGAAGAACAGCGTTAGATGTGGTTTAATGATTAACGGGAATATTATTACAGACTTTTAGGGGGTAGGTGTTTCCTTGTATTCTAAAATATTTGATAAACCTATGATGTTACGATGATCGTTCTGTCTTTTTCGTTTAACCGCGCCTTTATGTTATTGGCATTCAGCAACTTTATCACATTTTCAATGCTGGCCGAGCGGGGAAGTTTACCTTCAAATGAACCCTCGGGCTTTTTACCCTGGTAAATAACATTTACATCATACCAGCGGGCAATCTGGCGCATTGTATATTCTACATCCGGACCGGCAACGGGAACAAATCCGGTGGTCCAGGCAATGATATCATCTGCATCTACATTCTTCACCACGATGTTACCTTCATTCAGCCTGGCCTGTTCCCCGGGGAGAATTGTCTGGAAAACATTTCCACTGGTCACTTTCACTTTCCCTTCAATGAGGGTGGTTTTAATAGCCCCTTCGTCGGTATAGGCCATTACGTTAAAATGGGTACCCAGTACTTCCACTTCATTTCTATTACCTGCAGGGGTATTGATCTTTACTATAAAAGGCGTTTTTGACAATTTTCCCTTTTTGGCAACCGGGCTTTTTGAATTAGCAGCCTGTTCCTGGGGGTTAACTTCAAAATAAGCTTCGCCGGTGAGCTCAACGATTCGCTCGTTCCCGGCGAAGGCTATAGGAAAACGCAATGATGAAGCCGCATTCAACCATACTTTACTTCCGTCAGGTAAAGTAATCTGGTACTCTCCCCCTCTTGGGGTGGTAACTGTATTAAATATTTCTTTTGAATCAAAAGCGCCATCTGAATCCGGCTTCCTGTTATATATTAACCGTCCATCAGTTTTGGTTATCTGCATATGCCCCTGATCGGCTAAGCTTCCGTTTTGAGCGGTAGTTAACGCAATGGTTTGGCCATCGCCCAGGGTCAATGTTGCTTTATTGCTGCCCGGAACGATCGGGTTCTTAATTACAGGCTCATTCTTTTGGATCGTAGCGGTTTGCTTATTTGCTGACTGGCTGAAATAATACCAGGTACCTGCAGAAATTAACACCAGAACTGAAGCAGCAACGGCGATCTTACCAAATGGAATTCTGAGCGATCTTTTCGCTGGATACAGATCTACCAGCTTGGCGCCGTCGATTTTTTGCAGCGTTCTATTCCAGATAGCTTCACTGTCAGTGCTTGCATAGTGCCTCAATTTTTCGCGTAAAACCTCTTTATCTGTTATTTGCCGAAAAAATGAATCATTATGATCAGCCTCAGCCAGCCATTCTTTAAGTTCCCCTTCTTCTTCCGGACTTAACCTCTCTTCCAGGAACTTTTCTATCAGACTTGTGATTCTATTTACCTTTTCCTGCATAGTATTGGTATTTAAAACTTGAAAGTCACCCAACTCTCGGAGCCTTTAAAACCGTGCATATTATAAAAACAACCGGAGGCCGTTTTTGACAAAAAGAATTCAAAAAATAAATCAGGGAAATTGTTATTCAGGGCATATATGAAAAACCACTATATCTTCAATCAATCGCTTGTATTTTATTGTATATGCAAACGAACCGTTCAGGCAAAGACTTACAAAAACCGCTACCAGCAGCTTCTTTTTCAGGAGCTGGATGGCGCGTCTTTTCTGGTTTAAAACATTGCGCGGTGAAATGTGCAGTTTTTCCGCCACCTCATCGGTGCTGGCGTCTTCAAAATAAATGAGCTTGAATATGGTTTTGCATTTCGCAGGCAGGGTTTCGATCAGCGGGTATATCCGCCGCAAAAGTTCTCCCTCGATCATATCGGTTATAACATCCTGATCGTCTTTATCTCTTTGCAGGTACGACAATTCACTTTGTGAGGCCGTTTTCCTTTGTATATGCCGCAGGTAGTTAAGGCTTGCATTGCGGGTGGTCACAAACAGGAACGCTTTTACATGTTCTTCGGTTTGAAAAACTTCATGGCGTTGCCATAGCTTTGCAAATGCTTCAGAAACAATATCTTCGGCTTGTTCTTTATCCTTAACCAGTTGTATGGCGGAGGTAAAGAGCAGCCGGTTATAGTTTTCGAAGATCAATCGAAAAGCACTACTATTCCCTTGATTAAAAGCCGTAAGCCAATTATCCTTTTCCAAAAATTTCTTCTTCATCGGGTTTCAATTTATGATCATCTGTTTATCGGGAACCTTAATTGGCAACATATCTTTATGGAACTCCGGCTGGAAACCGAAAGTCAATAAAGGTAAGGTTAGTGACTATCAATAAATTGCTTCTGGTACAGGAATAAACTTTCCAGTTTCAAATTAACGGAGGTTGCTATAATCAGGGCAGCTGCTGTAGATCCTGCGCGTTATCTGCCCATCCTAAAAAGCAGCTAACGGCGGGATGCAAGTTTACAAAAATATATTAAAAAATGACTTAAGTGTTTTCTCTGATAATGAATAAGTAATTCACCTGGTTTTCCCTCTGGGAAAAAATAGAAAATCCACTAGTCACGGGATCGTAAAAAAATTAGAATTTAAAGATTGAGAGTGAACGGCTGATCGATTTTTCAAAAATAGTGCGGGCGCCCTCGGCAATATTCATCCATTCAAAAGCGCCGTACATGGCATCGAAGTGTAACGGATGTACCCGGTCGTAAATGAGCTCGAGGTCTTTTTTTGGCAGCGGAATGCAATTCGGATAACTATACATGAAGGCCATATGCCGCCGGCTGGGGGCTACATAAATACTGTCGCCGGTGAGTAAACAACCCGCGCGGCCATGATCGGGTAAATGTAAAATGGTGCTTCCGGCAAAATGCCCGCCCACATGAACGATACTGATATTATCCCAGAGCGTTTTTGAAGCCCCCGACCATAACTCAATGTAACCGCCGGGGTCCCTGATCCATTCCTTGTCACTGGCGTGTAAATAAATGGGACAATCGAATGCGGTTGCCCAATCCTGCATAAGGCTGTAGTAATGCGGATGAGAAATGGCAATGGCACTGATGCCGCCCAGCGATCTTATAAATGCAATTGTTTGATCGTCGATAAAAGGAAGGCAATCCCATAGAACATTTCCGGATGAAGATAATACCAGGTGCGCTTTTTGCGCAATGGCGAACGATGGGGTTATTCTTAAATCGTATATAGTAGACAGTAAGCGGGAAAAACGAATGCTGCTTTTGGCGGCCAGTTCATTGTAACTCGTCCATACCTGACCGGTGAAGCCGATATACTGGCGGTCATCTGCACAGATCTCGCAAATAGCAGGGATAATAGAAGTACCATATCGCACACCACAGGTGTGGCAGATATTCTTTGCCGAAGGCGAAATAATCATAGAAAAGTATTTGCGTAGAATTTGCTACTATAGAGTGTCAGACCTTTTACCAATAATTGCTGCAACAAGATCAACGCACTGATATCAGGGCTTCTGGTAATGCAAAGTTGATACCAGAAATTTTTTTGTAGAAAATACAGACAATGTTGTAGCCTTCAGTAAATAACATTTTTATAAGGATGTGAATGTATTCACGACTGAATTTCGATGTCGTTTTTTGCGTATATTTACAGTTCACCAAAGAAAAGGAGGTATTCATGAAATCTACAGATCATTCATGGACACTTTCGGTTGGTATCGCCTAGCCGGGGTATGTTCCATCAAAATATCTGCTGACTTATAGTCAGGAAGCTCCGACGATTACTGTCGGGGCTTTTGTATTTTTTATGTGCACGGTTGCAGTAAAATGTTTTCATCTGTTACCTTAGCGTATGCTTACGATCAGCGAACTCTATATTTATCCCATAAAATCATTAGGCGGTATTGCATTGGATAAAGCTTCCCTCACCGAACGCGGTTTTGAACACGACAGGCGATGGATGCTTGTAGATGCCGATAACCATTTCATTTCACAACGCGAAGTGAACACCATGGCTTTGCTGAAAGTACAGCTTACCCAACAGGGTTTACTGATCACTAATATTGGTGTTCCCGGCGAAGAATTGCATATTCCATTTTTGCCAACCATTACTGAAACCGAAATGGTTACCGTATGGAGCAGCCGTTGCCGGGCACAACGCGTAAGCGATGAGGCCGATACCTGGTTCAGCAAACAACTGGGTATTCCCTGCAAGCTGGTTTATATGCCCGATACCACCCGCCGCTATGTCGACGGCCGCTATGCGCATAATAAGGAGATCACCGGTTTTTCCGATGGCTACCCGCTTTTATTAATAGGTCAGGCTTCGCTCGACGACCTGAACAACCGCCTAGAAACACCACTGCCCATGAACCGCTTCCGCCCAAATATCGTATTTACAGGGGGCGCCGCTTTTCAGGAAGATTACCTGAAACATTTTATGATCAATGGCATCAATTTTTTTGGCGTTAAGCCCTGTGCCCGCTGTGTAATCACAACCATAAACCAGCACACCGCCGAAAAGGCAAAGGAGCCGCTTAAAACGCTAAGCACCTACCGCATGAGGAATAAGAAGATCTATTTCGGGCAGAACCTATTACACCAGGGAACAGGTGTTGTAGCTATCGGCGACGCCATAACGATCCATGAACAACAACTTGTGGAAATAGTCCCCGACTAATGGTTGCCCACTAACCAGTCTAACACACTACAACTGAGGAAAAACATCAACACTGCGAATGCATTTTAGCCAGGTTTTTAGCAGTTACCGGTATGGCCTGTTTTTTTTACTATGTAACGCCCTGATAACTTACTAAATGCACTGCTCATGAAAAGTACCAGTAATAAAAAACTTAGTCAATTACCCGCTTCCAGTGATGTCTCCTCTCTTCGTATGGTTTTTATAAATGAGGAAGTCATCAATGATACCGCCATTGCTGCAACTGAAAATGAAAAAGTTGTAGTGAAGCCAAAGCTGTTTGTAAAAGAACCACTCCCCCTGTATAACGATTACAGGTTCAAGTGCAAAGATCACGATCCGCTATAGGTTCATGTTCCGGTAACCGGGGGAAAATTTTGCGCCGACCATTCCGTCTTTACATTCCATCTGTTTTACTCATTTTATTTATTGCATGCCCTCAAAGCAGCCCACAGCTTTATGCCGCCGTGTTGAGAAAACATGGTGAGGTATAACTCAATCTGTTTGGCTAAGCCGGGGGTGAGGGGCCGCATCAACCTTGTGTGAACCATGTGTGAACCATGTGTCAAATGGTATGCTTTACCAATGAAAAACACAGGGTTGACACATGCTTTGAAAATTGCACAGCGTATAAAAAGCAGATTTTTAAATAGTTGCAACGGAATTGTGCAGCAGCCGGTTCACATCTGATTGATAGGTTATTGAAAGTGAATCTTCAGCATGTCCTGAACTTAAAATGAACCGATCGGGCATCGCCGCCATGATATATGGGGGAGATGCCCGATCGGTTTAGTTATGTGTATATGATACCAGCCTCTCCTCATGTGAATCATTTCCTCACCGTGTATGTTCCGGCGGCATGTTACTGTATCGGGCAGGCGCTCTTGCTGTTAATGCGGGGTTTACAGGCATTGCCTGCGTCCTGGTCGTAAGTGCTTTGGTCCCACACAAAACCCAGCTCAGAGCTGCCGGTGGTGTAGGAATACCGGTTCTGGCCAATGGGCGCATCATGGGCCACTCCGCCGCGTACTTTGTACCCATCGCCTGAGCGGCCGGCGAGGTTAATGGAAAGCGTAACGGTAAAAACGTCGTACTCCCTGAAATTTACGCTGCCCCGGTACCATAATCCCAGGCTGATGTCATATTGGTTTTGGGTAACCTCGGTGCCAACCTGAAAGGAGCTTTGCCTTCCCTGGGTGTATACGATACCGGCCAGGCTGTACGACCAGGTTTGTTCGGGATTGGTATAAGTGTACATGACATTGCCCGTCCAGCGAACAGGCAACTGGCTGCGGAAGGAATCGGCGGAGTTGGTGAGCGATTCGTCGGGGCGGTTGATATGATGAGCGCTGCCGCCCAGCAGCAGCCTGTTATTGTCGTTCCAGTTATAATTGAAGAACAGACCGGCGGAAAAATCGGGGTACCATTTGCCGCTGTTCACGGCCTTGTCGGCAGAAGATACGCTGGCGGGAATGACGCCGTCGATATCAAGCTGATCGGCAAATACCAGTTTGCTGTAATCGATGCGCCGTTGCACCATCCCGAATTGCAAACCGCCGCTGGCAAACCACCTCGGTTCGTCCCCGTTTTCAGCAGGCGATAATGTACCAGAACAAATGGTATAGGCGTATGAACCATATACACCGGTCTTTTTCAGATAGCCTTCGGTTGAATGGGTGCCCAGCAAACCAAAACCGCCATGCAGTGAAGGCATGAACTTGTCGACCGAAACGGCGCTGTATGAAATTTGCGATGGAATGCTCCACCACTGGCGGCGATAGATGCCGCTTATGCGCAGGTCATAATCGCCCGCGCCCGTTGCTGCAGGGTTCAGGTAAATGGGCGACAGGAACGGTTGAGAAAATACCGGATCCTGCGATTTCAATGTGCAGGCGATGAAAAGGAGGAAGACCGCACTCAGGATATATTTAAACATGTTGAATTCTATGTTTCAGTTTCTGTTTATCGTTTATTGTTTGTGGCTCATTCCCATTCTCAATGCTCATTTCACAATCGTAATAAAGCCAGCCTTTACATACTTATCACCGTTAGGATACTTCATTCCCTTCCATTCGGTTCCGTTCAGGTAACGCGCTTCTATTTGCCAGCCATAGGTATCCTGTTGCAAAGGCTGACCATTATACCGGCCATCCCAGGCTTCACTGGGCGAGCCATTGCCATCGAGTTGCGATGTTTCAAATACCTTTTGCCCAAAAGAATTGAAAATGCGCAGGCGGTATTGCGATAAGCCTTTGCCCATGGGCAGGAATTGCCGTAACGCATTGTTGCTGCAACCCGGACAAAACGCATTCGGCACATACAAATAACCGGGAGTGTGCAGAATGCGCACCTGTACGGTATCGTACCCACCGCAACCGGTGCCGAAATCATGCACATCCAATTGCACGTGATATACACCGGTATCGGCGTATTCATAAGTGATCTGCCGGCCCGAGCGTTGCTGACGGGTACGATCACCCAGATACCAGGTATATATCTTGTTGGCATTGGTGGGCATCAGGTCCCGAAAGGTAAACGTGTAATCAGGTTGTTGCAGCACGTTAGCGGGCGACACGTCAATTGCCGGGCGGGGCAATGGCTGAATTGCCAGTGTACCTGCTGCTACGGTATCACCGCAACCTGCTTCGTTCTCAGCCAGCACCGCCATAGCGAACTGCGCGGGCGCGGTATTGTTTACCGGCGCCTGGAAGCGGTAGCTGAACGGGTTGCTCATGCTCTCAAGGGTATTGTTCACAAACCATTTCACGTCTACATGATCGGTGCCGGTGTACTGAATGCCGGCATTGAACGCGATAGTGGTATCGTGGTTACAGGTGATATTATTGGTGGCATTCAGTTTCGCAACCGGTTTGTTATATACATCGAAAAAATAAGTGGTGCTGTCGGCACATTCTGAAGTGGTATGTACTATCAGTTTTACCCAATAGGTGCCCGGTTTGTTATAAATATGGGTGGCGGTGTTGCCTGTTACTTTAAATATATAAGGCGCCTTGGTGCTGTCATAGAACGTCCATTCTATTGAAAGCGCATTGGCAGCGCCGGTGGCAGTGGTTTGCATGGTATAAGGTATACATGCTTTACCGGGGTTAACGGTAAGCTGCGGTTTTATTTTATCGGCCACCACAATTACGCTGGTAGCAGTATCAGTACAAACAAGCCCTGAGTTATTTAATTTTTTGGCTACCTGCTGAACGATATACCTGCCCTGCATCTGATAGGCATGAAAAGGCGTAGCGCCTGATGATGTTTGTCCATCGCCCCAGAACCATTCGTAAGCGGTAGCATCTGTTGCGGTGTTATGTGGCAGCACCGTATTGCCGGTACAAACCAGGCTGGTGATATTAAAACCTGCCCTGGGCGTTTTGTAAACGGTAACGGTACGGTAGATGGTAGTGTCTGTACATTCGTTCGACAGCTTAATCCTTACCGTATAATCGCCCGGCTGCAAATAAGTATAGGTTACCGTATTCTGTGTATTGGGCGTTTTTACCAGCGGTGATCCATTGCCGAAATCCCAGGTAAGAATTGACGCGCCCGAACTGCTGTTATTGAATGTTACCGTATGTGGGGCGCAACCTTCAAGGTGGTTTCCATTCACGGTTACCTGTGCATCGATATTATTGGGCATCACCAGCAGGCTGATGGTTTGCGTATCGCGCCGGCATTGGTTCTCGGCAATGAGCCTGAGATCATAAGTATTTATTGCACCGGTATTATAAACATGCATAAAGGTGTTAAGGCTGGTTGTGGTATCGGTTTGCCCGTTGCCAAAATTCCAGTAATAGGCGAAGTTGTTACCTGCCGATCTGTTGGTGATGGTTACTTCAAAAGGTGAGCAGCCTTTGGTGGTATCAACCGTAAAACGTGCTTTTGCATTGGCATATACCAATACACTGTCGCGGTGGTACGACGTGTTGCAGCCATTAAAGGCTTTCAATGTAATATAATACGTGGTATCGCGAAAATCGGGACTGGTATTGTACATAACTGCCGGTGGAGTGGGCAGGGTACTGGTAGTACCATTACCGAAATCCCAGAAGAACTGAATATTATTTATCTGGCTCGATGTATTGGTAAGCGACACGGGCAGGGGACCGCAACCTTTTGCCTGGTCTTTTGTAAAACCAGCGGTTACGCCGGGTACGGTATAAAAGGTCATATCCATACTATCGGGTTGGCAACCGTGTGTGCTGGTGGCCACCAGTTTTATTACAATGGTTTGGGCCATTCCGCTTATAGGGTAGGTGGGAAAGGCGCCGGTTGTATTGGAGCCAATCAACGTACCGTTGGCATACCAGTTATACGAACTGTTGCCCTGTGGGAAGGGAATTGTTTTTATAACCGTATCGAGGTTTACCGGTGCGCATTTGGTGGTGCCGGTGGCGGTGAATTGCGCCCGGGCATCGGGGTTTACAATTACCTGTACACTGGTTGTATCGGCACAGCCATTGGCGAGCATGCCTGCCGCATAGTAGGTGGTGGTAGCTGCCGGAGTGGCAATTACCGTATCGGGTTTTATGAAATTTAGCGTGGCGGCGGGCCACCAGGTGTAGCTATCGGCGCCGCCTGCTTCCAGCCTGGTGCTGTTGTTGATACAAATGGTAGTAGCCGCGGTGGTTATGGTAACTACGGGCCGCCGTTTTACGGTTATATAAATGGAATCTTCCGTGGCGCAATTAGCGCCAATGGAAGCAATAAGTTTATAGCCGTAGGTTGTATCATTGGCCGTGCCGGTATAATCGAGGTGCAGTACCGGGTTGGCGCTGGTTGTGCTGCTAAGACCGGTTGCGGGCGACCATTGATAATTTACGCCATTTACTGCTGCTGCACCAATGGTAATGGTTTCACGGCTGCAAATGGTAGTGTCACGGCCTGCATGGGCAACCGGTTTATCGGTTACCGTAACGCTTGTATTCACTGTAACGCTGGTATTACAACTACCGTCGGTAACTTTTAACTGAACCGCATGTGTGCCGGTTCCGGCATATTGAATAGTACCGGGTACTGCCGCATTCGATGTGGCAGGTGTACCATCGGTAAAGGTCCATTCATAGCTCAGGGGGCCAGGCGAATAACAGGCCGTTGCTGTAGCCGTTGGAGTAAGTCCGTTCGTGATGCACACATTGCTTATGGGGTCAATTGCAACCATTGGTAATCCCATTACATAAAAGGTGTCTTCCTTCCACGAGGGCGGGCACGAGATGCTGGCATCTATAGCCGAATCGGTAAGGCGGATGATGTATTTACCGGGTACATTGAACTGAATTTCGGGCGAAAAGCTGTTCTGGTGCGAACCATTGATAAATTGCCAGGCGGGTGTTTGGGTGGAACCGCAACCTAGCGGATCGCTGTACGTCACATTCCAGTTATACAGGTCGCCCTGGCAGCCGCCTGTGGGTGAGTTGTTGGTAAACACCGCGCTGCCGGCGCCGCAGCTGCTGTTCCGGTTCATACTGAATTGCGCGGCAGGCGGGGTGCGCACACAGATCACTTTAAGCGTACTGTCTAACCCACACTTGTCATTGAAGATATACAGCTTTACCGTATAGTTACCGGTTGCATTGAAGTTTAAGTTCAATGAACTGGAACCAGAGGTCCATAAAAATCCATTAGTAGCACTGCCGTTCAGTGCACCGGGGTTACCCGATGTAATGGTATAACCCGTGGCCGGGGAAATGGTCCAAACCTGTTTACCCGAATTGGTACAGGTAGAACTGGTACCGCCGGTGGGCGTTATAACAGAACCGTATGTTGAGTTGCTAATGATGGAAACGTTCGAGTTGGTACAAACCGTTTCGGAAGGTGCAACTGAAATAATTGCACGGGGTTTGCCCGAAACGTAAATGGGTACAACCGAAGGGCTGGTTGTACCGCAGGGATTTTCAATGGTAAGGTAGGCGCCAAATGAGTTCATGAACGTATTGTTACCGCTGCTGCTTGAAAAAGAGCAGGAACCCTGTTTGAAAAAATGCGCTGCTATAGATGGCGGCGGATGGGTAAATACCTGTGGGTCGGAACCGTCGTTGATCAAAAAAGTATATTGAGTGCCCGGTGGATTGGCCGCTATATTGTTGATGGCAAACCGCAGCGAATCAGAGGCGCAGATATCGGTATTGCCAAGGCTCGATAAACCGCCGGCCGGCGTAGAACCCAGGAACACGATGTATTTCTTTATACCAATACAACCATCGGCCCCGGTAACGCTTACCGTCATGGTATTGCTGCCCAATGGAAAATTATGTTTTATGATTACGCCGGCAGGCCACGAACTGAAGGTGGTATCAGGCTTGCCATCGCCCCATGAAATGGAGTAGCTGGTATTTATGCCGGTGGTGGTTGACTGATTTACAAAGCTGAAAGTATAGGAGGGTACGCTTGAACAACGCCTGAAGGTGGGCACGCCGTTAAAGGTGCCAAAGCTAATGGCTGCATCTGCATTGCCTACCGATGCGTCGGGAACATTTTTAACCGTAAAGGTTTTAATAATGGAGTCTTTACAACCAAACATATTGGTAACAACCAGTTTTACCGGGTAGGTAGTGGTGCCGGGCATTCCTATTGCCTGCAGGAACTGGTGGCCGGGATTGGCCGAGGTACTGGTGGCGCCATCGCCAAAATTCCAGAAGTAGGTTAAGCTATCGCCAACAGACTGGCTGGTGAACTGCACATTTATATTTCCGCAAACATTATTGGGAGAGAAACTATAAGCCGCAACGGGTTTGGTGTTTGAGACCTGTACTGTCACAAACATTGAGTCGGCCATGTTGCCTGCGGTTATCACCTGTTTGCTGGTATAAAACCCGGCCGTTACATAATTTATGGGTATAGGGCCCAAACCTGTTGCTGTGCCCTGGTTACCGCCGGTGAATGCCCAGTTGATGTTAACGGAGCCCTGGGCCACACTTTGATAAATGATAGAATTGCCTTCGCATACCCGCACGGTATCGCCATTATTTACAACAAGGCCATTGGCCCTTATACCGGCAATCACCTGCGTGAACGCCCGGGAAGTACAAAAGAACGATAGCAACAACAATAACAATAAGACAGACTGCTTTCTGGTCTGACGCATACAAATGGGTTAGGGGGTGACAGGATCGCGGGGACGGATTAGCGCGGTATTTTCATTAATGGATATAGTGACCCTGATACAAGCAACCTGATGGCGCCGCCCGGCTGTCTGTTGAAACATTCAGCAACAATCTTTTGATTGGGATACACATTACCTGAAAAAGCAGAAAAAATGTCTGTCGCTTTTTTCGTTTTCAGGCTTAATGCAATGCCAATCTGGTTTCTTTGTTTTTGCGGAGGAGGTGGTACTTGAGAATGGGCGCTAAGATAAGGAAAAGGATGTAGCCCCGAAATAGTAAGCTTCTATAATACCTCAAAAAGTTAAGAAATCCTTAAACGAACAATAATACTGCAACGGGCGGTAATTACGGGGTGTCTATTCTGCTCAAATTAAACTCATGAAACTACCATTACTAATTGCTGCAGGCATAGGGCTCTCCGTGTGCCTGACCGGTTGCAGGCCCAACGATAATCTGGTGGATGATGGGGCAGAGGCCTGGGTGCCTGTATATATGCATCCGGGCGAAAAGGAAAACATCTCCATCGCCGGGGTGCGGATAACCGAAAAATCGGGAAAGATATATGCCTGGGGCAATTATATCTTTCAGAACGATCAGAACAAAGGCATCCATATCATTGACAATAGCGACCGCACCAATCCACAAAAGATCGCATTCCTGAATATTCCATTCAATTCCGAATTCGCGGTGCGCGATAACTACATCTATGCCAATAATGTAAATGACCTGGTTGTAATTGACATCAGGGATGTGCTTCATCCTGTAGTGGTCAAAAGGGTAGAGAATGCTTTCCCCTTTGTAAATCAGAAATACCCACAACAGAACGGGCGATTTGTTTGCCCCGACCCTTCTCTGGGCATCGTTGTTGGCTGGGAATTACAGGATCATAAATCGGCTAACTGCCGCCGTTAAAAAAAACTATTATGAAGAATTTATTACTTTTTATACTATTATCAGGTGTAATATCAGCTGCCACGCAATGCAGTAAAGCAGATGCATCGGCAACTACCCGCGGCGCCGGCGGTTCCACTGCCCGCTTCGCCATTAGCGGTAATTATTTGTATACCGTCGATGAAGCCAATCTGAAAGTTTTCAGTATTGCAGATGCTGCCAACCCCGTGCTGAAAAATACGGTGCCCGTTGGTTTTGAGATCGAAACCATTTATCCCTTCAAAGACAAATTGTTCATTGGCTCAACCAGTGAAGTACATATTTTTTCTATCAACAATCCCGAAAGCCCTGAGAAGTTAAGCACAGCTATTTCACCCGAAGTGCTGCGCCGCTGCGATCCAGTGGTGGCAAAAGATACGGTTGCTTTCGCCACCCTGCGAACCAATGGGATATGCGGGGGCCGGCAAAGCATCCTGGCGGCCTACGATATAAAAAATATTTCCAAACCGGTACAAAAAGGCAGCTACCCCATCAATGAGCCATATGGTTTAGGTTATTCCGATACCGCGCTGTATGTATGCGACAGGAACGGCCTGTATGTATTCAATATAGAAAAGGCGTATCAGCCCGCACTTCGAAAAACGTTGGCCGATGGCTGGTATCTCGATGTGATACCGTATAACAATACCCTTATTTGCCAGGTTCAGGATGGGCTCACCCTGTACGACATCAGTGAATGCATGAACCCAACACTTATTACAAGAATCAGATAATGCACCGATCCATATTGTTTTTCCTGTTCGCCCTGCTGGCAGCAACCGGTGGCCGGGCGCAGCAAAAGGTAAAGCGTGCATTGAAGGAAGATACAGGTAAGTTATACCTGCGGTTCAACCCGCTGGGCCCTATCGACCCATGGGATGGAAATATTACTCCCGGTGCAGAGTACAGGTTCAACGATACCTGGGCCGCTACGCTCGATGCAGGCGCCATTTTATACTCGGCTTATTTTGGGCATACTAAAATGGCTACCGGTTTTCTTTTGCGGCCGGGCATCAGAATGTATCCTGGCAGGAGCAAGGATTTTTTTATTGACATGCAATTCCATTATAAAGAGGTAACGTACCAAATCAGGAATTGGCTCGAGAAAGATGTAGTGGCAAATGTGGCTTCGTATGAAGAGTATAAACTTTTCAAATACAAAAAGCAGGTGATGGGCGGGCGCGTAATGGTGGGTGTCAGGAACTACTTTGCGGGTAATCCGCGGTTGTATATGGAAGCATACGTGGGCTTAGGTATTCACTATAAAGTGGAAGGGCTGCACAATGAGCCTGGCAGCCAGTTCAACAGGCCATGGCGGATAATTAGCGATAACCCAAAACAGACACTCCCTGCGTTTCCTCTTGGGGTAAGGTTTATTTACAAAATACGCTGAGCAAACGTGAAAAGGCAGACGGCAAACTTTAGCGCGGCGTACATCGGCTCGAAATTCGAGCGGTGCAAGGTTGTTTATTAATTTCAAAATTCGTGAACCTTTCACGTTTCACGTTTGCCGTTTCACAGGCCATTCACGATTCACGATCCTGAACTACACTTCCTTCCGCAATACCTCCAGCGGCGGTTTGTTCAACACGCTGCGGCTGTTGAATAAACCAATTACTACTGTTAACAGTGAAATTGATGCAAACAGGATCAGGACGGGGACCGGGTGTGGCGTAAATGGCGCATTGAAACTGTATTTGGCCAGTGCCCAGCTGGCGCCCATCGATAATAAGATACCGGTAGCGGCTGCCAGTGCGCCAAGGAAGAAATATTCCAGTGCGGTAATAAACAGGATCTGTTTGCGGCTGGCGCCCAGTGTGCGCAGCAAAACACTTTCCTGCATGCGCTGGAATTTACTGATGAGTACCGAAGCGATCAATACAATTAAACCGGTAATGATGCTGAACCCGGCCATGAACCTGATCACAAAACCGATCTTGTCGAGCACTTCATCAAGCACGGTGAGAATTAAGTTGAGGTCGATAACCGATACGTTCGGATATATTTTTACCACGGCCTGCTGAAACCGGGCCGATATTTCGGGTGAGGGTACCCGGGTTACCAGCACATGGAACTGCGGGGCTTCTTCCAGTACGCCGGTAGGGAACACCACCCTGAAATTGGTTTGCACCCGTTGCCAGTCGACCTGGCGAAGGCTGCCCACCACGGTAGGTATAAGGGTGCCCTGTACGTTGAAGATGATGTGGTCGCCGATATTTACATGTATGCGTTTGGCATAGCGGTCTTCCATCGAAATATAGATCACATCCTCAGCCGACCTTATTGGACCATGTAATTTACCGGCGGTGAGCTTTTCTGAACTGGTAAGCGTATCGCGGTAAGTAACCCTGAATTCCCATTCGTATGCTTCAGACCGGTAACCCGAGCTGGTGTCCTGTTTCACCTGCGAGGAAGTTTGTTTGTTGATCTCTTCAACCCGCATGGTAACTATTGGCACCTGCTGCATTACCGGAAGGTTATATTGTTTGGCAAGCACCGCCACGCTGTCCTTCTGGCTGTTCTGAATATCGAACAAGACCATGTTGGGCTGATTGCCGCTGCCCGATAACGTTACCCGGCTGATGAGTATATCCTGGATGAAATAAAGTGTACCAATAAAAGCTGCGCCCAGTCCGATGGTCACTATAAGAATAAGCGTTTGATTGTTGGGCCGGTATAAATTGGCGAAGCCCTGCCGCCACAGATAATTCCACGAAGTGGGGAAGAACCGGCGCACCAGCCAGCGCAATAATAAGGCTACCAGCGACAGTAAGAGGAACGCTGCCAGAATACTTATTGTAAAAATGATGGCCTGCCGCCAGCTATGCATCTGCCACCAGGTAAAGCCGGCAACAAAAAATAAAATAACGGCATATACCAGCCATTTAAGCGGGTCGCGAAACCGCACATGTTCCACTGACAAACGCAATGTATATAAAGGCGAAATATTTCTTACACTTACCAGCGGCAGCAAAGCGAACAGCAGCGAGATCACCACACCCGAGATCAGGCCCTGCGAGATGGCTTTCCACGACAGGGTTGTCGTTACCTGCACCGGTAATAAATCTTTGAACACGGCCGGTAATTGCTGCTGAATGACGATGCCCAGCAAGGCGCCAAGAATAGAACCGATAAGGCCAATGCCAACGATCTGTATTAAATAGATCATAAATGCCTGTATGGAATTCACGCCGAGGCAACGGAGAATGGCAATGGAAGCTATCTTTTCGCGAATGTAAATATGAATGGCGCTGGCTACGCCTATACAACCCAGCAGCAGTGCAATGAAACTGATAAGGGTGAGAAACTGATTGAAATCCTCGAAAGCCCGGCCGGTATTCTTTTTTCTTTCTTCTACGGTATCGTAATCGAGCCCATCTTTTTCTAAACGGGGCTCTATATCCGAAATAACGCTTTGTATTACTTCGGGCTGGTTGTATTTATAATAATAGGAAGTGGCAATGCGGCTTCCTTTTTGAATAAGACCGGTAGAATCGAGGTATTTGAGCGGAATATAAACCGGGGGCGCTACCGTTGTGGAAAGTCCCGTACGGCCCGGGGCTTTGGTGATTACGCCGGCAATGGCAAAGGTTACATCGCCTATCATTATGGAGTCGCCCACTTTCGCGTTGTATTGCAGCATGAGGGTTTTATCAACCAGGGCCTCGCGGTTGTTGCGAAACGTTCTGGCTGCCCGCACCGGTGTGGTTTCTATGGAACCATAATACGGATAATCGCCTTCAAGCGCCCGCACCTGTACAAGGCGGGTGCCGTCGTTTTTGGTGAAGTAGATCATGGAGCCGAAAGTGCGTTCAACCGAACGCTGATCGCCCAGCGAGTCGAGCAGGGGACGAATGCGGGAACTCACTTTTTTGTTGCTCTCGATAACGAGGTCGGCCCCAACAAGTGTTTTTGCCTGGGAATCTATATCGGTACGCACATTGTCGCCCAATGAAAAAATGGCTACCAGAGCGGCAATTCCCAATACTATGGATGAAATGAAAAGAAATAAACGCGACCGGTTGCGCCGGCTATCGCGCCAGGCCATTTTCAACAACCAGCCAAAGCGCAGTCGTCTCTTGTATTTGAATCTTTCGAAATCCATCCAGGCTATAATTTCTGATTTTGAGATTTTGAGATTTTGAGATTTCGGGATTTGGTTGTTCGGGATTGCCTTCAAATCGCAAAATCCCGAAATCTCTAAATCAGCACTTTCTTATTAATTTAGTTCATCTGCAACAAGATGACCGCCCTTTATCCTGATAATGCGTTTTGTTTGCGAAGCCAGCTCCATATTATGCGTAACGATTATCAATGTTGTGCCGGCTTCATGGTTCAGGTCGAACAACAGTTTTATCACTTTATCGCTGGTTTCTACATCGAGGTTGCCGGTTGGTTCATCGGCAAATAAAATACGGGGGCTATTGGAAAATGCCCGGGCAAGAGAAACCCGTTGCTGTTCACCGCCCGAAAGCTGGGCGGGGTAGTGGTGCATGCGGTTTTGTAGTCCAACTTTTTCGAGCAGGGTAATTGACCGCGAGCGAATATTTTTTTCGCCTCTTAATTCAAGCGGAACCATCACATTCTCGAGCGCCGTAAGGGTAGGCAGCAACTGGAAGTTCTGAAAAATAAAACCAACGTAGCGATTACGTACCTGAGCCCGCTCATCTTCACTCAACTGGTCGAGCCGGATATTGTTCAGTTCAACCGAACCCTGGCTGGCCCGGTCGAGACCGGCGCAAAGCCCTAAAAGCGTGGTTTTACCCGAACCCGAAGGGCCAACAATGGAAACCGTGGAACCGGCTTCTACCGCAAAATTCACTTCATTGAGCACTGTGAGGGTTTGCCCTGCGCCCTGGTACGTTTTACTTACGTTCTTTACGCTGAGAATTGTTTCCATATCTGTTGTGATGTCTGGATCTTTAAACTTTTAATTACAGTTATATGGTAATAAAGTTGCTTAAATTAATGTTATTTTGAGTATAAACTGTTGAACCGGTCAACAGCATTTTGAACAAATTACGAAGTGGAAAATTATAAGGAGGTACCATGAAACAGTTTAGGAGTAATTTTTATATGGGCGGAAAATATTTCGTTACAGGCATGCTGATAATGGCGTTGATGGCCGGTTGCGGTAACAATGAAGAAAAGGCAAATGACACCTCAAATCAGAAGCGGGAACAGGTACCGGCGGCAGGGAAAACGGAAAAAGCAAAAACAATCGTTTTTTACGGCAACAGCCTTACGGCCGGTTATGGCGTAGATCCCTCGGAATCTTTCCCTTCCATTATTCAGGAAAAGATCGATTCATTACAACTACCCTATAAGGTGATAAATGCCGGGGTAAGCGGCGAAACCACGGCGGGCGGCAAAAGCCGTATAGACTGGATCCTGCGCCAACCCGTTAATGTATTTGTGCTCGAGCTGGGCGGTAATGATGGGTTGCGGGGAATTCCCATTGCCGAAACGTCAAAGAACCTGCAGGCGATCATTAACAGGGTACGCGAAAAATATCCCGAGGCTAAGATCATTCTGGCCGGAATGCAGGTGCCGCCTAATATGGGCCGCAATTATGCTACCCGGTTCAGGGCGGTATTTGAACAACTGGCTGCAAAGAACAATGTAGCGCTTATTCCCTTTCTGCTCGAAAATGTGGGCGGCGTTGCTTCCCTGAACCAGGGCGATGGTATTCACCCGAATCCCCAGGGGCATCGCATTGTGGCGCAGAATGTATGGAACGTGCTGCAGGGGATGCTGTAGTGAGTTGATCGTTACATGCACACTTGTTGCCCGAAACTACACGTCTATTGCCAAATACTCGCTTGTATGGGTACATTCCTGCATTTTTGAATTACTTCGCCGCCAAACCAGTCAATCGTCTAATGCAAACGGGCAAACGCATTAACGTTCTTGTAAGGTTATCCTGCTTTTCTTTTCTGGCAACCCAACAGCCGGGAACCAAAAACTAAGAACCGGGAACTTCGTTTTTCCTTACCTTTGCGGCGCAATTCCCACAGGGCGCATGTCAACCCGCTGTACCGGCTTTCTGTAACCATACAGGCAACCGGCTTGCGAACTTCTTCTAATTAATTGAAGATCAGCCGAAAAGCCATCATAAGATTTATTTATCTCCGCATAAAAAGAAATGATATAATGCTGTTTATACTTTTTAGTATAGATTGTTGTACCTTTGTGCTCCTAAACAGAAAAAGGTCAATTTAAAAGAACTTGCTATGAAACGAGCCTTCACAAAATTAGCTTGCTAAGGCTTAAGGCAATGAACGTTTTGCGGCAGGTTCCCTGCCCGTCAGGTCAGGCGGGCGGCTGACCCAAAAATTAAATATTTTTCAGATGAATAATGAGCTTAGTGCAATTGAGAAAACGGTTCTCACTGATTACAAATATGGTTTTGTAACGGACATTGAAGCAGATGAAGCGCCCCCCGGACTAAATGAAGACACCATCCGTTTTATCTCAGCTAAAAAAAATGAACCGGAGTGGATGCTGGAATGGAGGCTGAAAGCTTATAAACACTGGCTTAAGATGGAGGAACCCAATTGGGCCAATGTTAAATACGAAAAGATCAACTACCAGGATATTATATATTATTCTGCTCCCAAACAGAAAAAGAATATCAACAGCCTCGATGAAATAGATCCCGAGTTACGCAAAACCTTTGAAAAGCTGGGTATTTCACTCGATGAGCAAAAACGCCTTTCCGGTGTAGCCATCGATGCGGTTATCGACAGCGTTTCAATCGGTACCACTTTCAAAGAGCAACTGGCCGAACTGGGTATTATCTTCTGCTCTATCAGCGAAGCCATTCAGGAGCACCCTGAACTGGTAAAAAAATACATAGGTTCGGTAGTTCCCATCACCGACAATTATTTCTCTGCGTTGAACTCCGCTGTATTCAGCGATGGTTCGTTTTGTTATATTCCAAAAGGCGTTCGTTGCCCCATGGAACTGTCGACCTACTTCCGCATCAATGCAGAAGGCACCGGCCAATTCGAGCGTACGCTGTTAATTGCCGATGAAGGCAGTTATGTAAGCTACCTCGAAGGGTGTACTGCGCCTATTCGTGATGAAAACCAGTTACACGCTGCCGTAGTAGAGCTTATTGCTATGGAGAACGCGGAGATCAAATATTCAACCGTTCAAAACTGGTATCCCGGCGATAAAGATGGCAAGGGCGGTATTTACAACTTTGTAACCAAACGCGGCATTTGCCAGGGCGCCCATGCAAAAATCAGCTGGACGCAGGTTGAAACCGGTTCATCGATCACCTGGAAATATCCAAGCGTGATCCTGAAAGGCGATCATTCGGTAGGGGAGTTCTACTCCGTGGCGGTGACCAACAACCACCAGCAGGCCGATACCGGTACCAAAATGATGCACCTTGGTAAAAACACCCGCAGCCGTATTGTATCGAAGGGTATTTCGGCCGGGGTTAGTAACAACAGTTATCGTGGACTGGTGCATGTTGGTAAGAATGCAGCCAATGCCCGCAATTTCTCGCAGTGCGACTCATTGCTGTTGGGCGATAAATGCGGCGCGCATACTTTTCCATATATTGAAGTAAAGAACAATACCGCTGTTGTAGAGCACGAAGCCACTACCAGCAAAATTGGTGAAGACCAGATCTTCTATTGCAACCAGCGCGGTATCGATACCGAAACTGCAGTTGCACTGATCATCAATGGTTTTGCCAAAGAGGTAATGAACCAGTTGCCGATGGAGTTTGCGGTAGAAGCGCAAAAGCTGCTGGCTATTTCCCTGGAAGGAAGTGTTGGTTAATTGGCTAATGTGATAATTAGCTAATGTGATAATGAAAATGCATTTGACGATTCACGATTAAAATATATCAAATAACTATGTTATCAATTCACAACTTGCATGCAAGTATTGACGAGAAGAAAATTTTGAAAGGTATCAACCTCGAAATTAAACCGGGTGAAGTGCATGCTATTATGGGACCGAACGGATCCGGAAAAAGCACCCTGGCGTCGGTATTGGCCGGCCGTGAAAATTATGAAGTAACAGAAGGCACTGTTGAGTTTGCCGGAAAAGACCTGCTGGAACTGTCTCCTGAAGAAAGGGCCGGTGAAGGTTTATTCCTCGCATTTCAGTACCCAGTAGAAATACCAGGTTTAAGTACAACCAACTTTATAAAAACTGCAGTGAATGAAGTACGTAAGTATCGTGGCGAAGAACCGCTGGATGCTGTAGCATTCCTGAAGCTGATGAAAGAGAAAATGGCGCAAACCCACATCGACCAGTCGCTGCTGAGCCGTTCACTGAACGAAGGCTTCTCTGGTGGTGAAAAAAAGAGAAATGAAGTGTTCCAGATGGCGATGCTTCAACCCAAACTGGCCATTCTCGATGAAACCGATTCTGGTTTGGATATCGATGCCATTCGTATTGTAGCCAATGGGGTGAACAAGTTACGCAGCAAGGATAATGCCGTGCTGTTGGTTACCCACTATCAACGGTTACTCGATTATATCGTTCCTGATTTTGTACATGTATTGTATAACGGGCGAATCGTAAAATCTGGTCCCAAAGAACTGGCGCTCGAGCTGGAGGAAAGGGGATATGATTTCATTAAAAATGAATTTAAAGTTGAAGCATAAGTCAGTTACAGGTTTCAGGTTACAAGTTACAGGGATATGACATTGAAACAGCCCTGGATTTTAAAGCCCTGCAACCTGAAACTTGTAACCAGTAACGTGAAACATGAAACGCTTAAGAAACAATGAACAATTTAGAATATATTAAAGAACGGTATAGCAAGTTACCTGATGTAAGCGACCTGAACGGACTGGGTGTTATTCGTCAAAAAGCATTTGATGCGTTGAATACAATGGGTATTCCCACAACCCGCCACGAAGAGTGGAAGTATACCCGTATCGGCAGTTTTTTCAATAAGGAATACAAGTACCAGGCAGGCCAGTCTGCAGTGACCGCAGCCGACCTTGCGTCTGTTCGCTTGCCCGGTTATGAGCAGGCCAATGAACTGGTATATATCAATGGCAGGTATGTGCCTGAGTTATCGGTGATCCGCTCAAAAGGACTGACCGTACAGCCACTACAGGAAGCTGCCAGTAATGAGTATAGGGATATCGTTGCAAAACACCTCGGCCACAGCAGCAATTACCTGAAAGACGGTATTATGGCGCTGAATACTGCTTTTGTGCAGGATGGAATGTTTGTTCATGTTAAAAAAGGACAGATCATAGAGCATCCCATATACATTTATAATATTACCGATGCCCGTGAGGCCAATGTGCTTTCGCAGCCACGTACCCTGGTGTATGTAGGCGAGAACGCACAGGTGAAGTTTGTTGAAACATTCAACACCCTCGGCACACAGGAAAGCTTTACCAACCGCGTGATAGAGATCGTGGTGGAGAAAGACGCCATTACCGAATATTATAAAATTCAAACCGATGCTTCGCATGCAAGCCAGGTAGCTACCACGCACATTCAGCAGATCGGTAAAAGCTATACGCATACCGTAACTGTTTCACTGAATTACGGCCTGGTTCGCAACAACCTGAACATTGTGCTCGACGAGCAATATTGCGAAGCGCATTTATACGGTATTTATTTACAACAGGGGCAAAGCCACATTGATAACCATACGGTAGTTGACCACGCCAAACCCCATTGCGAAAGCAATGAGCTGTACAAAGGCATGTTAGACGATCAAAGCACCGGTGTATTCAATGGAAAGATCTTTGTACGCCAGGATGCGCAAAAAACGAATGCCTACCAGAGCAATAAGAATGTATTGCTGGCGGAAGGCGCAAGCGTGAACACCAAACCTCAGCTGGAGATCTTTGCTGATGATGTAAAATGCTCACACGGTTGTACCATTGGTCGCCTCGATGAAGAAAGTTTATTCTACCTGCGCTCGAGAGGGATTACAGAAAGCACTGCCCGCTCTTTATTGTTACACGGGTTTGCCGTAGATATTCTGGAGCAGATCAAAATAGATCCCATTCGCGAGTATGTCGACAAACTGATTTCTGAACGTTTGGAATTTGATTTAGCATGATACAGAGCAACACCATATCAAAGGAGCTGGATGTTTATGCCATACGGAAACAGTTCCCGGCGCTGAACCGGCAGGTGAAGGGTCAGCCATTGGTATATTTTGACAATGCCGCAACTACACAGAAGCCGCAGGTGGTGATAGATGCACTGGTTGATTATTATACAAACTATAACGCAAATGTGCATAGGGGTATACATACGCTGGCCGAAGAAGCGACAGCCGCTTTTGAAGCCAGCCGCGATGCAGCCCGTCAATTTATCAATGCTGCTTCAAGGGAAGAGGTAATATTTACCCGGGGTACTACCGAAGGCATTAACCTGGTAGCATATACCTGGGGACGTAAAAATATAAAAGCCGGGGATGAGATCATCATCACCGAAATGGAGCACCACTCGAATATTGTACCGTGGCAGTTACTGTGCGAAGAGAAAGGCGCCCTGTTAAAAATGATTCCCCAACAAGACGGCGTTCTGTTGCTCGATGAGTATAAAAAACTGCTGAGTTCAAAAACAAAACTGGTTTCCGTAGTGCATGTATCCAATGCGCTGGGAACCGTGAACCCGGTAGAAGAGATCATAAAGCTGGCGCACCAGGCCGGCGCAAAAGTGCTGATCGATGGCGCGCAATCGACCGTTCACCTCGATATAGATGTGCAGGCGATGGATTGTGATTTCTTTGCCTTTTCATCACACAAGGTATACGGGCCAACCGGTATCGGTGTGTTGTATGGCAAAAGGGAATTGCTTGAGGCCATGCCGCCTTTTCAGGGTGGTGGAGAAATGATAAAAGAAGTGACGCTGGAGAAAACCACCTATGCCGATCTGCCTTATAAGTTTGAGGCCGGTACGCCGAATATCGGCGATGCGGTGGTATTAAAAACGGCCCTAGAATATGTGAGCAAAACAGGAAAGGAAAAGATCCGTAAGCATGAGACCGAATTACTGAATTACGCTACTGAACAACTGGTACAGTTGCCTGGTCTTCGCATCATTGGCGCTGCCGCCACCAAGGTAAGCGTTGCCTCATTCTTTATAGATAAAGTACATCCGCAGGATATTGGCATTTTGCTCGATAACCGCGGTATAGCGGTAAGAACCGGTCATCATTGCGCACAACCATTGATGCATTGTTTTGGCATACCAGGCACCATCAGGGCCTCATTTGCCATGTACAATACAAAAGAAGAAGTAGATCAGTTGATACTTGGATTGCAGAAAGCTTTAAAACTGTTATTATAACAATGAGCGATCATAAGACCATACAGGAAATAGAGAATGAAATAGTGGAAGAGTTTGCGCTGTTCGATTCATGGGATGATAAATACGAATATATCATTGACATGGGTAAAAAGCTGCCGGCGCTGGAAGAGAAGCATAAGCTCGATGAAAATAAAGTGCGCGGCTGCCAAAGTACTGTATGGCTGGTATCTGAATACAAAGACGGATTGATCTATTTCAAAGCCGATAGCGATGCCATCATCGTAAAAGGATTGATCAGTATGCTGATAAGGGTGCTTACAGGCCATACGCCCGATGAGATCATCAATGCCAACCTGGAATTCATTCAGAAGATAGGCATGACCACACATCTGGCACAAACCCGCGCAAACGGGTTGCTGGCAATGGTAAAACAAATGAAGAATTACGCACTTGCCTTTAAAATTAAAAACTCGATGCCGCATGGAGAACGAAGCGCTGAAACAAAAAGTAATTGAAGTATTGCAAACCATTTTTGATCCTGAATTACCGGTGAGTATTTGGGAGCTGGGTTTGATCTATGAAATAAATATACTGCCGATCAACAACGTTCAGATCGTAATGACATTAACGGCGCCCGGTTGCCCGGCTGCACAGTCGTTACCGGTTGAAGTTGATCAGAAGGTGCGTCAGATCGAAGGGGTGAATGACGTGCATGTGGCCGTAACATGGACGCCCGCCTGGGACAAAAGCATGATGTCGGAAGCGGCACAACTGGAATTGGGATTTATGTAGAGCGCTGAACGCAAAACGCTGAACGCATAACGCATGAAGCGGTTTCATAAAAACAAGAACTCATTTTTACATGAAAATAACTGCACAGGAAGAATACGGTTTGCGTATATTGATACGGCTTGCAGCCTGCAAGGATACGAATGGCATGAGCATTCCGCAGTTAAGTGAAGCGGAAGGGCTTACCGGTACATATGTTGCCAAGCTCACCCGTATCTTACGCATGAAAGGATTGATAAAAAGCAAACCCGGCAATAAAGGAGGGTATGTACTGGCAAAACCGCCAAAAGAAATTGTGATCAATGATGCATTGAAAGCCCTGGGCGGACCAATGTTCAACAGCACTTTCTGTGGTTCGCATGCCGGCACTATGAAGTTATGCACCAACTCGGTCGATTGTTCAGCCCGCTCGTTGTGGCAGATGATCCAGTATACGCTCGATCAGTTGCTCGATAAAGTAACGCTGCACGACCTCGTAAACTCAGAAAAAGAATCAACCAAAATATTATACCAGATGCTGCAACCCGATCCTGCAATAATGAAAAGCATTATGAATATAGTAGGGCAGGAAGGATAACAGCATACAACTTATTATAAAAAAGCTCCGGTATACAGGGGCTTTTTTATTGTCAATGATTTAACAGGTTGCTATTAAAAAAATGCCCCCGGCAGTCATATGCCGGGGGCGAAATTTTTAGATATGTTAGGAAGGTTTTTTAAATCTTTTTAGATCACCACCCTTTGGACCAATATTTTTAACGCCCTGGTTTCCGCTCTTGTTCTGTTCATCTTTTTTCTCCTCACTGCTTTTTGGTTCATTGGCCGCTCCCTCTTTATCTTCTTTCCCTTTTTGTTCTTTGGCTATTCGCTCTTCTTTTTCTTTCTGTTCTCTGGCGGCACTTTCTTTATCTTCTTTCTCTTTTTGCTCTTTGGCTAAACGCTCTTTATCAGCGCGCTCTTTGTCTTCTTTTTCTTTTTGTTCCCTGGCGGCGCGTTCTTTATCTTCTTTCTCTTTTTGCTCTTTGGCCATACGCTCTTTATCGGCGCGCTCTTTGTCTTCTTTTTCTTTTTGTTCCCTGGCGGCGCGTTCTTTGTCTTCTTTCTCTTTTTGCTCTTTGGCTATACGCTCTTTATCAGCGCGCTCTTTATCTTCTTTTTCTTTCTGTTCTCTGGCGGCGCGTTCTTTGTCTTCTTTCTCTTTTTGTTCCCTGGCTATGCGCTCTTTATCGGCGCGCTCTTTGTCCTCTTTTTCTTTCTGTTCTTTGGCCGTATGGTCTTTATCTTCTTTCTCTTTTTGCTCTTTGGCTATACG
>NZ_LWBP01000230.1 GCF_002078015.1 Niastella populi
GTTGGTGTTTCTTCTTTTTCCTCTTCTTCGGTTTCATTTTGCCAAGTACCATATGCAGATTTAAACTGTCCATAAACACTATCTGCTATTAAACGAAGTTTTTGATAGAAGTCATATTGCGTCTTAAATTGTGTTCGTATCTCCTTATGATTTTTAAATCTTTCGCATATTAAGTCGCAGGCGCAGTCTTTGTCAATACCATATTGGTTACAGATACCTGCTAACTTGTAGATATAAAACTCAACTGGAGATTTACTTTTACCTTCCTTTTTGTCCAGGATGGAAATAAAATGGTCAAAATTTGATTTAGCTCCTTTATTTCGCTTATCCATTTTAAGTAGGTAAGTATCACCGGGCATTAAAATCTTGCCATCACGAGGAAAGCTGTATCCATGAGATTCTTGTTCCATGATTTATAATATTTAATAGGTTTATTTTACTGAATACAAAAGGGCATTGCAATGCAATGCCCGTCTGGGTTATTTTTTATAATTAAGTGATCTTATTTCCTTCAAGGCAGCACCTATATCTGTTTTCAGATAACGCACCTGCCGGCCAAACCGGATTGCCTTAATCAATCCCTGTTTAGTATACGCATGTAATGTTGGTAATGAAACTTGTAATAGATTGGCAACTTGTCGGCGAGTTAAAAACTCTTGAGAAGTGTCTGGACCTATGGAGGTCGGGGTAGTTAAATACTCCTTTAATTCACTTGAAATTACTTCCTTAACAGACTCTTTGATTAAAAATTTTAGTTCAGAGTCGGAAATCTGGTTAATTAAAATTTGTCCCATCACTGTATTTTTTGAGGGGTTAATAAATCCAATAGCTCCTGGGGAGGAGATTTACAGTGATGGGAGTAAGGAACTCCCTTTTACGGTTTGTGCTTTATATCCTTGCGGTATTAAGCAATGCAAAGAAAAGACATGTAATCCAAAACTACAAATAAAGCTTATAATATCAATTAATTATATAGTATAAAATACATACAGTAGTATATGATCTTAATACTATTATTTATTAAATATATTATACTGGCTCAATGCTTCTGCATTTTGGACCTGGTTCAGCCTCACATACCCTTGAAACACTTTGAGGCTTTTATGTGCAGAAATTAGCATGATAGAAGGAGTAGGTATTCCTTCAAGAATACAGTTTGATATCATAGACCGTCTTCCAGTGTGGGCGGTTAGAAGCTGATATTTTTTATAAATGATAGTTTGTTTAACACCACCCTTTGTTTTAGTAACAGTGATCTGTTCGTCTAATTCCGCAATCTTTCCGACATCTTTAAGCACGCGATTGAAAACCTGATTACATGGCGCCTTTGGTAGATTGTAATTATACTTTTCCAGAATACCCCTTACTAATAGTGAAATTGGTATAATTACAGGCTCTCCAGTTTTACGGGTAATCATATGAATATTATTTTCCTTAATGTGTTCTGGGCGAATGTTTACAAAATCAGAGTAACGTAAGGAAGTAAGACAGCTTATTATAAAGTAGTCCCGTACTATATTCTTTAATTTATCGTCACCAAGATCAACCTTAGCAAGTTTTTCAATCTCGCCCATCGTGAGAAATATCTTAGTGGTATCCTCATGAGGTTTGGAAAAGCTCTTACTCCTAAACATGAGATTGGTATTTAGCCCACGCTCCGTTGCTTCGTTCATAAATACCTTTACATTCTTAATATGCTTTCCTTCTGTATTCCTGCCCACTCCGAGTGTCTGTAAGTATTTAATAAAACCGTTGCGCCATTCAATAGTAATAGAATCAAAATCTGCTGCGCCCCCTGTCATTTTAAAGTAGTCCTCCATGTGTTTATAAGTAGAAACATAGCTTTTCACTGTATTAGCTGATTTTAATACCCTACATTCCTCTATATACTGGGGTATAAATTTTAGTAGGGTAGGTTTTTCTTTCGGCTCGGTTACTGATACATTTCTGTTTAGCTTTTCACGCAATGCCTTTGTTAGTACTTCTTCTGTTGGAACAACACCATCAATAAGTAAATTTCTGAACAAGGCTTTGAAGTCGGCCGCTATTTTGTCAAGCCACATGTTTATATCAGAGTTGCCTGGATTCTTCTTTGAAACTATTGCGCGCTGCTTGATAAAATCCCATTCGGAAGGGTTCACTTTATCACCAGTGCTCATAAATACTCTTTCACCATTAAATTTTGCCTGTAAGGAAATAAGGGTAGGCTCTGTTGATTTGGGGTTTTTTAAATAAAATCGAGGTTCTGGAACTACCATAAATAAACTTTTTTAAATTATAACTTTGTAAAACAACTATTGATTACCGTTTGGTTGACCCAATGGTTGACTGCAATAATGAGTGAAATTTAGCGCCCTTTTACACCTTTGGGTTTTTTTACAGAAAAATTTTTAATGGCGCTTATAGGGTGAGATAAAAGCTAATAAAAGAAGATAAAAAGCAGTAAAAATAAAGGTAGTCCTGTCGGGACTACCCAACCGGAAATAGGCAAATTTTCGTCCTGTTTCCGGTTTTTGTTTTCCGTGTAGTCCTTTGCGATACAATGTGTTAAGTGCAAAAATTCATTCTCTTGTTTGGTTAGATAAATGTGTTTCTCTGCATCGTAATAAATCCCGTCAGGAAAGAGCGTTTTATGCATCCATCTTTTTTGTTCGAGATCGTGCGAAGCCCACTGAATACTGAGGTTTTGCAGCTTTTCCAATGATTCCGAAATAAGTTTATCGAGGTTAGATATTTTTGGGGTCAGGATATTCATTTCTTTGGTGATATTCTGCACCTGTTCGGCGATATGCCCTAACGTCAATTCATACGTTTCTTTATCAATTTCGCCCAAACCATGACGAATTTGCAGTTGCTTGCGCTTTTTCTCCAATCCTTCCAGTTGTGATTTCAACGCAATGTCTTGTTTTGACTGGCCATTATTATAGTGATCGAAAATCTGTGTCAGTTGCCATTTGACCAACGGTTCCAGATCATCCGGCAAACGATATCTATTCAGGAAATCAATAAATAATTCATTGGCTCCTTTGCGTTGCGCCTTCTTTGTGGTCATGGCATTCAGGCTGACGCCCTTGCAATGCAAACAGCGATAATAATGCAAGTCCTTTTTCGTGTTTCGGTAGCCCACCATATAGCGTTTGCATTTCTCGCATTTAAGCAAACGTGTTAACGGACGCGGCTCAACGTCCTTATTATGGGTGTAGCCTGCATGGTTGCCGGGCAAACTGCCGCTTTCCAAGATATTCTGAACCTTCACAAAATCCTCAATACTGACAATTGGTTCCCAGTTGCCTTTCGCTGGCTCGTCGATCAGGCGGTTGATAATGATTCCAGCATAAAACGGTATGCGCCATGTGGCCGACAGTTTTTGCGGCGACATCTTTAAGCCTCGGGCGGCAAGCTTTGCCAGTATCTGTGCGTCACTGTACTTGCCTGACGCTTTCCATTTCCACGCATCACGTAATAGCTCGCCGTCTTTATTGACAACAATCTTTTGTTTGAGAGAAAGGAATTTTTCATTGCGCACCTTCGGGCCATAATGGTCATAGCCTATCGGTGACTTGCCCATAAAATACCCCTTTCGCAAAAATGATTGCATGGCCGGTACAATGATTTCAATGCGCTCCAAGTTTTCACGATATGCCTGAAAAAGACTGTCATAGATGGCGGCCTTGCCGCGTTCGGCGGTTGTTGACAGGCCGCTACATACTTCAATGAGATGTACGCCTAATTCTTCTACAAGCTGATTGACAAGACCAATGGCGTTTCCTCCTGACCTTGAAAAACGGCTCATTTTGAATACCAAAATTGCCCAAGGACGCTTTCTTGCTTTCGTGACACGTTCGATTAAACGTGTAAACTCTTTCCGGCTCCAATCACTTTTGGCACTCTCGTATGTACCTCCAAATTCTTCGGCAATGATATAATTATTCATTTCAGCGAATTCCCTGTTTGCTTCCTTTTGCCGCTCAACGCTGCCATTCTTTTCAAACTGTTCTTTGGATGACACGCGAGTATATGACCAGACAATAAAGTTGGAGTGATTTTCATTGTCGTTTTTGGGAACAAATTTCTTAAAGTAGTCAAGATTATTTTTCATTGGCGTTGAAGTAGGAGTGATATAATGCTAAAGACAATTCATATACGAATTTAATCAATTTCTCCTTTTTCTCCTGTGGCCAGTCACGAAAACATTCATGCTTGTCTATATCCTCGACGGTAAGCATGGGGATGTGTGTTAGTTTTGTTTCTTTATACTTGTTGACAGGCTTCATGTTCAAATCGAATTTAGTTAAGCATCTATCCGGTCTTGGATGTCTTCATTCTATCGATCACTCTCTGCCGCGCTGCTGCTTGCCTGTTCATCAATGCGGTGAGCAGGACGCCGTCATTCCACCAGTAACGGTAATAATCTTCCCGCAATTTGTTCACAATAGCGAGGACATGCGGTGGCGCATCCGTAAAGGTGCAATCATGCAGTTGTAAAATTTCTTTTTCGGTAGCCTGAACGGCGGCCCACATATCGGCCCGATGCCGTTCAAAGGCTTGTATTTGTTTCTCCTGCTTTGTTATCAGGTCATGGAGCCGTGTATCGTATGTCATAGATTAATCTTGATGTGTGAATTAATTACCGGCCACGGTCTTTGTCCTTTGGCCGATGTTGCATGGTGTGTAGTTGTTCGATTTTGTTCTGACGCTCGATCAGTTTTTCCCGTTCCTGGGCGTGCCGGGCGGTCATCAGGACAGCCAGTTTGCCGTCACTGCCCCATTCCTCCGTAAACTCCTTATGGAGCGTGTCGATTTCCTCGCGCACAGGGTCTGTCGCATTCTCATACACACCGCCATAGGGTAATAACATTTCTTCCCGTTTTTTCATGACCGGTTGCCACGCCTCATAGAGGCTCACGGCAAGGTCTTGCCGTTCGGCCTCCTGCTGTTTGAGGAGGTCGGCCATAGTTTTGATCGACATAAATGTGTTTTTAGGATATACTCAAGGAATGCTTTCCATGCGTCCCAATACAAACGACAATGTGTTAACCCGGCAGCTTTACTGGAATGAGCCGGAGTGCCTGCCCTATATACCGGCAGCCCGATACCTGATAGAAAACTATGTATCGGCCTATTGGAAGCATGACAGGAACGATCTGGATTATGTGCATATGGAATTGACGTTATGTCGGTATATCATGATGGAAACCTCCGATACGCCTCGGCGTCACCTGAAGTTGAAATGGCTGGCCCGGATGCTTAAGATCAGTCCGATTCTCCTGCACAATGACCCGAACCTGCCATTTTAATTACCGGCCCCGGTCTTTCGCCTGATCCTTTCCTTTCGATAACAGGGCCACCAGTTCATCACGTTTGGCCTGTTTATCGAGCAAATTTTCCCGCTCAAGGGCATGGATCTGTTTCAGCATATCCAGATCATCCTTTTCCATTGCCTCCCACGCCGAACGTTGTTCCTGCAACAGGTTTTTCAACAGTGTATGGGTTTTGGGATTGACAAAGCTGCAATAACTCACAAGTTCCTTTTGATCGTCTTCCAAAGATGTAAGCCGTTTCTCACGCTCCCGGAAGTAATCGACAATCTCCCTTTCCTGCCGAGCCACCAATTTTTCAAGCGTCATATATCAGGTTTTATTCAGGGTGAGAAAAAAACGCGTCCAGTTCCTTCTGGTGAATCTCGCGCATAGCCGCGATCTTCTGCCCGTTGATGCCCCATAGCGTTTCCCATGCGGCGCGGTCACGGGCGATTTTATCTCTGACGTTCTGCGGGGCGGTCTTTTCCGTATGCTGACCCAGCAACAGGACAATATCGGCATTGAGTTGATCAAGGCTTTGTTTATAGCCGGTCAGGAAAAACTTATAATCTTTCGCCTGACCCTTGATGAGATGTTCCCATTTCATAAAAGATTGTTTTAAATGATGGAATTGGTTAACGGCCTGCGGATTTATCTTTCGATTTATCTTTTGCCGCATTCTGGTCTTTTGCCAATCCTTGCGCCAGTGCTTCACGCTCGAAAAACTTGTTTAACTCGCGTTGATGGTTCACGCGCATTTCTTTAAACTTGCTGCCATACATGCCGTAATCCTTTTCCCATGCTTCGGCATTCCGTTGCAGCATGTCCTTTAAAGAGGCAGGCAATTCGGCCTCGCTGCATTTTGCAGCCGACAGGACGGCCTGCTTGTCCGCCTGCAATTGCTCTTTCGATTGTTTAACACTTTCAATATGATCGGCATATTCTTTGGCTTGTCTTTCGACGATTTCGTTCCAGTTCATAAAAAATGATTTGATGTTTACGTTTAGCGTCCGCGGCTTTTGGATTTTCCCGCGTCGCGTGTTAAAGTTTGTTTCAAGTCGGATGCGATTTGCTCGCGTGTCTTGTTGTGGCGTCGGCTATTCTCACGTTCCCGAATGGCATCAATGATCTCGTTTTTATCCGGCAGGTTTAACCCTTTCAGCTTTTCACGCACCTGCCGGGTACGCACTTTCGGGATTTCCTTCACCAGTTCAAACGAGCGGCCCTTGCGATTGATGATTACATAGGGACGGCGGTGTTTCTGTATCGCTAACGTGTACCCGGCCTTCTCAACCGCTTGCTGAAACCCTCTGCCGGTTGGATGTTGGGCAAAAAGATTTGGCAATAACTCCTTCAGCAAGGCCCGTTCATTATTCTTTTCCGCTGTCAGCTTATGCCCGAACTCGATCTCCATCGTCCGGCGGCAATGCTTTAAATCATAATTCGAGTGCTTGTTGCAGTTCATCAATCCGGTGTCATGGTTGTATCTCTCCCATGCAACATGCATATGGTATCGGTTCTTTTTCCTGTGCAGCACCATCACCCGCTTATGCCCGGTCAAACCGCGTTTCCGCTCGATGATCTCTGCCGCCCGATGCCATTGAGCCTTAGTCATCAACCTATCTTCCCTAGGTCGCGGATTGATGACGACGTGGTAAAGGCCGCGTTTTGTCCTGCCGGACAGTTCTGCCGTCAGGCTCATTTCAATCAGGGATTTTTTCAAGCTATCGGGCTGGCATGTTCCTCTCACGTCAAAAACCTGAACCGATTGATTGTCGCCTTTCGTCAACAGGTAGATTGCTAACGCCGCACCACCGCCCCTGATGCCGCCCCTAAGCGTCACCTTTCAGGATATGGATAAGTTCATCGGATAGCGTTTTAACGCCTGTCAACGCGCCCTCGATGATCCGATCCGGTACATGATGGCCATTGCCGACAATCCGTTCGCGGTGCAGCTCATGCGCGATTTGATTGACGTTGCTGCCGATCTTTCCTAATTCGCCAAGCGTGCGGATGAACAAGGCACGATCGGGTTTGGCCTTCGGCATGACCGGCTGTGAGCGGATAACCGTCACGCGCACCAGATCACTGATGGATAGGCCATGCTCTTTTGCTAGAACCGATAATTGGTCTTTTTCTTTTTCATGCATCCGAATATGCAGGCGTTTCGTCCGGCCAAAACTCTTTTTGCTTTTTTGTCGTTCCATACATTTTGCATTTTGATTTTTGCGGGAGGGTCAAGGGAGGTCGCAAAACCTCCTTGCAAGATCGGGGCTGGGCAACATGTGTGTTGCCAGCCCACATCTTGCGCCCGGAATGCAAAAAATTATTATGCTCCGGGCCACGCCGTTTAGTTATTCAATCTGTCGCGTTCTGCTTTTGATACTCTTACTGAATGCGCTATCTGTTCAAGATTGCTTTCCGGCTTGTAGTAAGGGTTAGGATCGCAATCCAAATTCATGTTGTAATAAGGAATTTTCGGAACCTGGGATGGTGCGAGTTGATCAATGACCGTATAGATCGTATCTCCCGATTGCCTGCGGATTTCATCAGGGGTAATCAATGGTCGTGCCGATGCGCCGGATATATCGCCCTTATCGTTGTATTCGGGAACGCTTGTTTGCCCAAACATGGATGAAATATAATCGGCGCTGAAGTTGTCGGATATATTGAAGAAGTGGCGCACGGAAGAATTTGCGAGAAACGATTGCCACGTCTTCGGATATAAATCCTGAATTTGTACTAACGATTGCCAGATCGTCCAGAGATGCACGCCGAATCCGGCATATGCACCTAACGCCAATTCAATTTCGCTATGGTAACCCATCGCGTAGGCTTCATCTATCAGAAACAAAACATCCTTGCCCGGCTTACGAATGACGGAACGCAGCAACGATGTAATGACAAGCCGCATGTAGGTGCTGTGGCTTTTCAAACGATCAGCAGGAACAATCAAATACAAGACAACATTCCCTTTCGTTAAATCCTCTGCTGAAAATTTCGGCGACGTTTTCAGGCTTTCCCTTAAAGCTGGACTTTTAAACACGTCGGTATATTTTTGCGCCGTTGAAATGATCGACCCGTACTCCCTCTCGGACGTCTTCATAAGAGAAGCGATTTCGTTGGCGGTGGCCTTGACGATTTCACCTGCAACCGGATCATCGTTGAGCATCATGTCTGCTAAAAGCTCGCACCACGAATCATTGTCTTTTCTAAGCCATGACCAAATCGTTCCTAAATGACGATCTTGTTCGGGTACTGCAGTCATCAAGTGCAAGATCATCCCGGAAATATAACTGCGTGCTTTGTCTGAAAAGTGGCTCTCGTTCGATCCTGACGCGACCGGTACGATGGATTCGGCAAGCGTTGCAACGTCATCGCACAAATTGATGCGGTCGGCACTTTTCAAAATATCCAATGGGTTGAATGGTGTGTTCCCTAATCCCAAAAGATCCCATGCGTTCAAAATAATTGTCTTTTTCCCGGCCTCGCGGTTGACGCGTTCACTGACTGCGGCCAATTCACCCTTTGGGTCAAAGCACACCACGGAGCCATCAAATAAATGCGGCATCAGCAAATTCTGGAACAGGAGGTTGACCGATTTGCCTGCTCTCGTACCCGCTACCGAACAGATATGGCCGGGTTTGTTGTAATAAAGCCCTGCACCGATATAAAACCCTTTCGGCTTGCGGTAAGGCATAAGTTCGTTTTCTGTGGCGAAGCGTGCCGATCCATGCCGTTGTTTTTCGCGGACGTACTTGTAAATGCGGCCACGCCACAAAGAGAACCCGAGCCAGATGAATGCCGTCAGGACTAAATTGACCAGCAGGAAAGCAAAAACGAATGACGGATTATGATTGACAAAATCACCGCCGAACCAGATAACAAGACGCAGCAGGATCACTGTTGCAAGATAAATGACAACCCAGATCAGGACGGCCCCGATGATCATGCCGACACGTATAACGGGCGGCAGGCTGTGCAGACGGGGCAGTTCATTGTTCGGCTCCATGAACAGCCGGAAACCTTTTTTGTAGTAAATCAATGCGCCCAATAAAGTCACGGGCGTCAAGACCAATCCGATGAAAAGAAGCAGGGCTTTTGTTTTGCCGTCGGCATGGCCCCGAACAGAGAATAATTCAATGAGGTCGGCTTTGGACACGTCAAACATGCCCTTTGCCTTGCGTTGATTGAATTGCATGACCAAAAGATTTTTAAAATGATAAAATCAGCTCAATACCGGATAGAATTATTCAGGGCCCTGAATGTTAGGAATACGGGCGTTGATCAGACGCGCCGTTGTGAATGACTATTTGAGCTTTTTGATGGCTTTTATGGCATCAGAATGACCATAATAGGTTTTGTTGTCTACAATAGTCCTGTTTGTGCCACGATGTTTGATTTCCTTACCACTTGATGTAATCTGGTTTCTGTCATCATAAGTGGACGGACGAGCGCCGATATTATAACCGACTTTCTTGACTTCGTTCCTTTGATTTGAGTTCATGTTTGAAAAATTGAAATTCAAAAAATTGTTGCGTCGGCATGTTTCAATGGTCATGCCGGAACCATTTCGTCGGTGGGCCAAAAAAGGCCAGTTTTGTTTGTTGAGCCGTTCAATAGTTTTTGTTTTGATTTTTTTCTTTCAGACAAGGCCCGGCTATGCCCGCCTGAAAATTCATTTGCTAAGATTTCCGTTGTTCGAGATACCGGACAAGAGCATTCAAGGCATCAATTTCTTTTCTCATGATTTCCACAAGGGCTTTTAAATTGGCTACCTCTTGCTCCAACTCTTGTATTTTGCCGTTGGTGATTTGCTGTGTTTCGTTCTGCTTGTCTCTCTGGACTTTTTCAGCTTTTTGATTGGTAGGCTTTGATTTGCTGTTAGTGATTTCCTGCATCGTTTAGTAGTTTTAAATCAATAAAATGTTTCCGTTCGTTCTGATAAGGCAATAGCTGTCCTGCTCCGCCAATGGCGGAAGTTTTAATGAATTGAAAATCAATAAGAATTATGATTATTCGATAAAGCTTGACAGGTCACCACGGTTATGTTATGTAATGTATTTCCATAGGTACTTGCATGACTTTATTGAAAAAATTCGACGAAAACGGTCAGGAAATTGGATCACCGGAAGACGTTCCGATCAATGAAACCAATTTTCAGCAGTATATAGAGCAGTATGGAAAAGAACGTGCTGAAGGGTACAAGGATGCATTTGCCGATATTATGAAAGAAATATCTGGTATGATGACTGGCTCGGATAAATTTGGTGAGTTTGCAAACAGTCGTCAAGTAATCGGGCGTAAGGTTCAAATATTTCATAACGAGAAATCTTTAACTTTAGAAAAACTGGTTCAATTGTTATCTGATTCAAAATTGCAGCCGTGAGAAGCATTTTCCAAGCATCCGTATATTCAGAATAAAAAAAACTTACTTTCTTATCTGTACAGTATACAAAGGATTTATACGGTACAGATCAAAAACAATAAAAAATGAAAATAGAATCGGCCGTTTATAGGGCTATATATAAGTGTTTATGTGATAAAATTGAAGAAGATTATTATAAAGGGAAACCGCATAAATTCAAGTCGGAGAATAGAGCAGAGCTATTTGAAAAAAGAAAAGATGGTAAAATAATTGGGATGCGATTATTAGAGGGCGTTGGCACACTTAAAAATCCGAAATACTTTTATAGACGATTTACTGAATTGAATCCTGACACTATCAGAGGAGAAATCAATCCCATCGCCCTTTATAATATATTGTTTGAATTGGGGTACAAATTAAATGAGAAATATGTGGAACCTAAACCAAACAAGGACGAAAGCGTTCCAATTTCAAAAGCACAGAATTTATTGGATCAATTCATATCCATGCATCCAGCAGATATTCGTGAAGAACAAAACAGGGTTGAAAAATGTTATTATATTTATTTGCCCGAAGGCAAAGAAAATGAAGCTTTGGAGGTTTCTCAAAGTACCTTCGACGAAATTCAAAGGCATTATAATGATATTCCAGTAGAACTATTCAATGAGAAATTGATATTTGAGGAATGGGTTTCTATGGTGAAACGACGCTTTCAGTCATTTGAAAAGGTACCCGACCCAAATGATATAAAAAGCCAATTAGCAATAGTGAAAACATTCTTTCAAAAAAGCTTATGGGAACTGTTTGAACGAAGTGAGGAAAAAATAACAAAGAGGGTTATAAAATTTGATGAAAGGTTATCATGGAACTCAAATAAGTCTGAAGATAATAAATTCTTAACATTTATGACTTTAGTCGATTTCATATTAGATGAAAGACATCAAAAAGAAACTGCATCATTTGAATATGACCTGGTCTCTAATGTGGTCACACTTACGACTATACAGAACTCCAAAGCTTATGGAGTGCCGCTAGAATTAGTTGTGTACAATTTTGCTCCTTTAATAGGCAAGCCTCTTACGGATTTTATGCATGGAAGTTCAATTCATATAGATTCACACACTTTTGAAATTAGAGCTAAACTTGCGCTTTTAGTAAAAGTGCATGATACTAGTATTGAGAACTACGAGACTAAATATGCAGAGTATGATTCTGATAGTAGTGAGATACCCTTATTTATCCGGTCGTATTTAAATGCACCCAGTCAGGACTTTAAACGTTCTTCATATAAAAATCTATTGTCTATGATGGCTCTTTTGCTGAAATAGCTTTGACCATGTTGAACTTCATTTCTGAAATTTCAACAGGTTCTTTACACTGATAGGGAAGATGTCTGACGGATTTTGGTTGCCATAACAATAATGTATATTCGTATTAGTTTGCACCTCCCACCTTGCGGCTGCCGCGCCCGGATTGGTCGAAGCATGAAGTTGCCACCCTCCAATAATTTCCCTCACTTGCCCGGCGGATCCACAATAGCATCAATCACGGCCATGTGGCCGACAATCCCGGCTGAAACATAGCGCGGATCATGAATCATGATACGGTCGGGTTTCTCGTCGGCGAACTGTTCACACAAACTGTCCAGACCATAGCCTTTCAGGGTTATCTTTTGCGAGGTAAAGCGCAGGATCATCACATTGTAATCCGCTTCGATCAACAATTCCACGGATAGCAGATAGGCGTAATAAAAAACCATCCTGCGCCCGTCCGGCCACTGGATGGTCAGGCAATGGGCGAAGGGCCTGTTTCTTGTGCCATTCCCCGGATGCGCCTTTGTAGGATTGCCTTCCAGCAATTCCCGGTAAATGCGTTTAAGGGACTGGTTTGGGTGCATGGGGCCTTATCGTTTCTGTGGGTTGTTCCGGTAGTGGGGTCGTTGGTATCGGGACAGAGCGCGGCGCGGATTGATCCAGCCGGGCCAGATGCCCGGCAATGAATTGACTGCATTCATCAGGGCCAACCAATTCGAGGGCCGATAGCCTGTCACCGAGATTCGACACCTGCTCCAGCAAGGCTGCCTTGTCGTCTGTGTATATCTGTACCCTATCCCTCGCCCGTGACACGGACACATAGAATTGTTTCAGGGAAGCGGCGGGAAACGTAGCCGCCGGTTCCGAGATAAACACCTCGTCCACCGTCTTGCCCTGTGAGGAATGCGACGTTGTCACATAGCCGTAACTGATATGGCCGAAGTCTTTATCCAAACAGTAGATGGCCCCGGTGGCGGCATTCTTGAATTGAATGTTGTTTTCATCGTCAATGGACACGACCTGCATGGTCTGCCCGTTATTCAACCGCTTGCCGTTCCTGTCATACCCGTTGCGGGTGATGGTCACGGTGTCACCAACGGCAAGGCCGATGGACGTTTTCCGGTACACGTTGAACTCACCGGCCCGGTCAAAAGGAAGCGGAACGGTTTTGCCGTTGGTTCCGGCAATCATAACCCTGTTGCCTGAAACTTCCCCGACCTGCCAGATACTGCCGCGCGGGATGTCCGGCAGGTTTTGGTTGAACTGCACCGCAAGGCCGTGCTGGTACATGCGGGCATCCGTTTTTTTGGCTTCGGTATAGTTCAGGTTCACATAGCGGGTAACGGTAATTTCATCCGGGCCGATCCTGCCGCCATCCCGCAGGGCTTTCCGGATGGCATCGGTCACGGCTTCGCCCTGCTTGTGCGTCGGCGATACCACAAGAGCAGTCTTGCCCCTGTTGATCACGTCCATATATTCCTGCACCAGTTGACCTGACGGATTTGTAGGGGTTGTTTCCCTGATAGCCCCGAATGCGTCCAGCCGGTCAAAGGCTGCCGTGACATTTCCCGCAGCCAGGTCTTCCACTGCCTTGCGGTAGCCTTCCTCCCGTTGCCGGTAGATTTTGTTTACTTCCGCCGCCCTGATTCCGGCCACTGTATTGAGGATACGCAACCCGTCGCCTCTTGTAACGCTGCTATGCTGCCGAGTATCGCCTACAAAGATCAGGCGGGCGTTTTTATTCGTGACCAGTTGCAGCAAGGCGGTCATATCCTTGACGCCCAATAACCCCGCCTCATCCACGATCAAAACATCGTCCTGTAATTCATTCTGCAAGTCGGGATCGTTCAGCAGCTTGGCGACGGTATCGGCTTTAGCAAATCCTTCCTGCCGCAACACGCCCCGGCTGGAATTGGCCGTGGGGGCCACGATGGTCACTTTCTTGCCAGCCAGCCGCATGAGGCTGACCGTTTCCTGCATCAAGGTTGTTTTGCCCGTACCGGCCCCGCCCCGTATGATGGCAACCATGTCCGTACAGGTCAGCACATGGGCAGCCGCCGCCGCTTGATCCCCGGTCAGGGTCAAGGGCGGCGCAACCGCAAATAAAGGGGCCAGTTTGCCCTTGCCGTCATTGGCAAGGGCCACCATACGTTTTTCTTCGGCAAGCACCTCACGGGTCGTACACAGGATCTTCCCGCTATCTTGTATGGTGATGATCCTGTCGTCCTGCCGGAAGGCGTCGGTAATTTGTTCCAACGTCACCGCCACCTTCCCGATGCCAAAACGATAGGCGGTTTCTATGAGGCGGCGGTCATGAACAACCGAGGCTCGCTCGAAGCGGTGTAGCACAGCGTGGTCAATGCAACCGGCTGCGGACAAGTCATTTTCCTGTTTTGCAGGGGCAAAACGGAGCGGGTCGCCGCCCTCGTCCTTTCCCGCCATGCCAAGCGCATAAATCTGCCTGCGCCATTCCTGTTTCAGTTCGGTCATGGACAGGTGCTTTTTCTTCTTGACCCGCGTGCGTGCGCCTAACTGGTCAAGCTGCCTTGCATCACTAATGCCTTCTTCTCTGGCGATCTGGCCGATTTCATTGGTGCGTTTTGAAAATAGGTCGATGACAGGTTGCGGCACGCCTTCCACTTCAAAGAATTTACCCGTCCGGCGTATACGGTAGCCCAAGGCAACCAATTCATCGGCCAGCCGCTTGTGAAACCGCGCCTCGTAATAGGGCATGTCGCGTTTGATGTCCCGGAACTGCCCGGCTTTGTATTGTTGTTCAGCTTCGTCCCATGTCACATTGAATGTATAACAATGGCAATGCAAATGCGGGTCGGGTTCGGCGTCCTTAACAGGCCGCGCAGTTTGATGCACAAAATCAGCCCAAAGCAATTCACCAGTGCGGCGATCTTCGTCTTTGCCGCCTTTGCGGACACGGGTTTGCATATCCGATTCTATGTCCTTCATGGTGGCGTGGACGCTGCGGCGGAACGCCTCCAATATATGATCGTCGTCCGACAGGACATGCAGGACACTTACAGACTTGGGCACATGATAGTTGATGTCATACCCGACCGTTCTGCTATTCACGGTGCGGGGCGTTAAATTACCATAAGCAACAGGATGGATATTGTCGCACAGTGCGTCGAAAGTTTTTTTATCAACCTCGCCCGCTATGCCAAGACGTCCGGCCACACGGCCATGAAAGGAACCTTTCAGTTCCTGATCGTCGAGGTAATAACCGGAATGGGTGAGTTCATCTGTGTGGTATTCCTTCGCCTGTTCTGCCGACAGGCTTTGTATCATGCGGAGCAAATCAAGACCTCTGAAAGCTGTACTATTGAGAAAATTTTTTCTCTGAATAATTAGACGCTTAGATTTTTTCGCGCGCCTGTTTTATAGTACAAAAGTCATGAGGCAAGTATTTGTTTTGTAATAACAAAACATCCTGTAAAAGTAGCGACTGTTAATCGCTTGGTCGCAGGTTCGAATCCTGCCCGAGGAGCCATTTTCCAAGTACTTAAGCATATCAAAAATTCCTCCCTGTACTACAAAACACCGATTGTACTATTCAGCCTATCGTATTGGCGTAACCTTTTCCGGTTTCCGGCGATAGACCCGGTTTGTTATTCTACTGTCCGTGTGTGAAAGCAAAGCGCGGGCATGTTCCAAATCGGCTGCGTCACTACCCGCTTTGGCCCTTAGATCGTGTTCGGTAAACCGTTCAATGACTTTCGTTTCAGTTAGCACTCGTTCCATGAACCTTTGCCACATGGAATTCCAGCCGGAGGCTTCGCCAGTTTCTTCATTGAAATAACACTGCCCACGTTTGGTACAGAATAACCACGGTGATATATGAACAGGCCGGGCATCCAAAGCCATTTTCACGGCTTCCCGGAGTTCCGGCGTCCATAAATAGATGGTCTGTTTTCCTGTAACATTGGCAACCTTATGTCTTTTAATGGCAATGCCTTCATCAAGGAATTGCTTGGCGGGTTGAAGCCGCAACATGTCACCCCGCGACATGCCTGTTAAAAGTTTAAGGCGTATATAGGCCTGAATGACCTTTACACTGCCTTTCCTGCGCCTTGAATCCAATGACAGGCATTCGGCAATTTCCCAATCCTCTACATACCTGTCGCGCGGAGCCTTGCCGGGTAGCCGGACTTGCCCTTTGAATGGGTGACGGGCAAGATACCCCCATTCAACGGCCTTTGTGTAGGCATGAGACAATAAAGCGATTTCTCGTCGGGCTGTAGTTTTACCTGGACTGCGATCCACGTAACTGTAAATGTCTTTGGGTTCGATTTCCTCAAGGTTCATTTTCCCAAATGCAGAACGTAGATTTTTTACATACTTTAGACAATTTGCATGTGTGCTTACGGCCTTTTCGGGAACGACTTGTAATGCATACCTGTCAAGTAGTTCCCCGACTAATTTAGCATTTTCCAGTACTTCCAACCGGCTTGCCCAATTCCGGTACGCATCGGACAACTTCTTGCCCAAACGGAAAAGCTTCTTGCCATTCCACGATTTTTCATGTCCGGGAGGAACCTGATAATAGTAGGCTCCATGAACAAAACGCCAGCGCGTAGGCAGCCCAACGTTTTCACTATTGCGTTTTTTTGGCATTGAACATACTCCAATCCGGTTCAGTTCTACGTTTGATTCTATTATTTACAGATTCACCGTCAAGCAACTTTTCGACATGGGCGCGTGACACAAGCAACTTTCCATCAGGTCGTATTTTGTGTTCAATACCCATGAAACGTAAGGCACGGGCTTGGGAGGTCGGCTTTTTCTTTCCGGTAAGTTGGTTGATTTCAGTAATGCTTAGGAACAAATAAACCTCCATTGCAAGAGTATGAAACAGGGTGAAGCGCAACGCCCAGCGTAGGCGTTGCAACATTTGAAAGATGGATCAGATCGGTTGTAATCCTTGCAAAAAATCCACTGCTTTTGATGCTTCGCTGGCGGCGGTAATGATACAGTGTTTGTTTTCTTTCAGCACTTCCAGCCAATGGGCGATATAGCTGGCATGGTCGCCCTTGTCGGCTGTGGCAATACCAAACTCCGTGCATAGAAACGCGGCACCCAACTCGGCAACCAGTTCTTCGATGGCATATCCTTTGTCGCCAAATTTTTTGCCGCCTTGTCTTACCAATCTATTTGGCGCACCCGTCCAGTGCGTCAATTCATGCAACAGGGTGGAATAATAGCCTTCTGTAGCGGTGCAGGTTTCCGTATCCATAAAGGTTTCTTGCCACGGCATAACGATTTTATCGAGGGATGGCCTGTAATAAGCACTGAAGCCGTTGTGTTCAACGATGACATTTGTGTTTTTGATGAACCTATCGACATGATCAATTCTTTCAACAAGACTTTCAGTGTTGCTTAATTCCCCTTTCTGTTTGGCTTCATAGCTTGCCAATTGACAGCGGTTGAATACATAGGAGGTTTTGATGAAAGGAATCTCTTTGATATCACCGTCCACCTCTTTTTCAATTTTATCATAATAGACAATGAAAGTGCCTTTTTCGCCTTTACGAATGGTTTCCTTTTTTTCATTCCACTGTTTCAGGCTGGCCCATTCGTCGGATACGAATTGCTGATTGAAGGCTGACGTCCAAAGCAGCAGGATGTTGACGCCCCGGTATCTCTTGCCGGTGGTAAAGTTTTGCGGAATAGTGAGAATACGATCCGGGCCGCCGCTCCACGGCTTGTGCCATGGCACCACGCCTTTTTCCAGTTGCTGTATGATGGTATCGGTAACCTGTTGGTGTATATCGCGGCGTGTGAATGTTTTTGCTTGCGGTTCAGTGTTGGAAGCAATTGTACTCATAGATTTTCCTTTCGAGAGAGTTGATGGAAACAAGGAGCCAATGCCGAAAAGAAAGCGACGTTCCGGCAAAAATTTTGGTCAGGCGTGGAGGTCGAAGGCCGGGGAAAATTTTTGTTGGAGTAGGAGCGTTTTCGGCAAACTCCGCCGTTTCCTTTCATCAACGCCTCACAATGAAAGGAGAAATACAGTGTCCCCGGATTGCATGGAAAATCAGGCAGCACCGCTAAAGTGCGCTGCCTGTTCCAAATTTCACCTGGCTATAAACCCAACTTGACCATATGAAAGGCGTTCATGTCCTTGTACGGCGCATACTCTTTGTTCATCGGCTTGTGCAGGAGATTTTCTTCGGTCTTGAAAAAATTATCCAAGGAAGTTGTCGCCGCTTTCCCCGGTTCGTCATTGTGCATCCATGTATAGGCGATGCGGTAACCATAGCCTTTGATGTATGGCGTGGCTTTTTTGAGGTTGGATAGTGAGTTTAGGACAATCGTGTCGTCCTTGAATCTCTGCCCGTTCCTTTTACGAATAATTGCGGTGAGGTAATCCGGCCACCCTTCAAAAATATGGATCCCTTCGGGCTTTGGTATCAGGCCGCGAATGAAAGTAAGATATTTGGGTTTGGCGCTTCCTTTGAAAAACGCGTTGCGGATTTCATAACCGCTTTTATCATTCTTAAAGCCCAGCGCAAAAATGCTTTTCTTGCTTTCCTTGTTATGAACATAGACTTCTTTCAAGTATGGCTTTGCCACACTTAAAGGAATGCCACGGGATTCCAGATATTGAATGAGGGCTGGTCTTTCGATATCTTGTACGTGGGTAATGATCAGTTTTCTATCGTCTGTAGACGTGGCAGGAAGTTTAACGGGCGCAATAAAAATGATGCCCTCAAACATATTTTTAACCCAACGGCGGGCATCGGCTTCGGTATGATCCACGCCAGAACTTTCCAGATATTTGCATACAAACTTAATAACGCCGCCGCCCTCGCCGATGCCGTGGTCAAACCATACGTTTTTATGCGTATTGACATGCAGGCTGGCCGTCCTTTCATTCCGCCAAGGGGCCAGGTAATACACGTCATTACCGGATGTTCGGGCCGGCTTACAATTTATCTTGTCTAAAATTTCGGAAAGGTGTATGTTTTTCGCCTGTTCATGATTCATTGCGATCTCCAACGGTAATAATGTTTTATTGAGCAGTTGAAGGAGGGTAAGTCGTTGCGAGCGACTTACTCTCCGTTTTTTTTAAAAGGTTTGTTGCCTTTTCTCGTACTCATTAAGATCATTGATGTAGTAACAAGCCTTATTGCCTCTCATGTGGTAGGGAAGCTCTTTCCTTCTTTTGTTCTCTTTCCTTGCCAGATAGTCGAGCTTTACTTTTTCTTCCCCGATGAAATCTGCGGCTTCCCTTCTCGTTAGCCATTGTCGCACCGATGAATATTTGCATTTCATGAATATCTCCAATAATTCTGGGTTGATTGGTATGGCTGTAAAAGAATCGCTTTAACAACCGTGGCGGCTTGATAAAGGATTGCCTCGCTTATAGTCAAATGGAATCTTATTTTTACAATGATTTATGTAACACGTGAGTACACGAGTATGGGAAAGTCGGGCGGTTTGTTTAATCTTCTTACAACTTGAAAGATGTAATATATAGGTCTAGTTTTTTTATTTCTAAAATGAATTGATCATTGAATGAAAATAATTCAACTGATTCCTGGGAATGATGCGAATATAATAGTCAAATAGAGAATCAGAAATCAGATCCATACCATGTTTCCAAAAACTATTTTCTTTTTTCATCCGAAAATCATTGCACAGCAGTTGAATGGAGCGTCGCAAGGGACGCTCCATCAGGGGTAATATCGCCGATTACAATACTTTAATGGCAATTAAATAATTCTTGTAATTTCCTCTAACTTAGATGAACATTGATATCAAGTGGATAAAGTTTAATTTTATAAAAAGTTAAGCCATTGGAAAAATATATAGAACTTCATCGTTCATTCTACGAGTTGCCCGCAAATCTTGGTCAAGGCGCTAAAACTGATGACATTGATATAAAAGATCGTCTCGATTTTCGAATTGGGGAAACGTTAAATTGGGATGATTTACTAAAGGAGCATAGGATCATTTTATTAGCTGAAGCCGGAGCGGGGAAAACACACGAAATACGTAACATAACAAAGAAGTTAAAAGCAGATAGGAAAACTGCTTTCTTTTTACGTCTTGAACATATAACTACTGATTTTGAAACAGCATTTGAGGAAGGCACATTTCAAGAATTTCAGAATTGGCTTGGATCCAATAATGAGGGGTGGATTTTTCTTGATTCAGTTGATGAAGCCCGACTAAAAAATATAAAGGATTTTGAAGGAGCTATCAGAAAGCTTTCTTTGCAAATTTCTTCTGCATTACAGCGCGCGCATATTTATATAACATCAAGAATAACAGCATGGCGACCTAAAACAGATTTAGTGACATGCAATGCCAAGCTCCCATTTTTACTGCTAAATGAACATGAAGTATTAGGTGATAGCAAGAATATAGATGATTCTACCCATACAAAGGAAGGCCTTACAAAAAAACGTGCTGATGCAGCATCTGAAGATGATCGTTCAGGATTTAAAATCTATTCTTTAACTGATTTATCACAAGAACAAATTTTCACCTTCGCAAAAGCGAAGGGCGTTAAAGACGATTCAAAGTTTTTAGATGAGATTGAACGACAAGATGCCTGGGCTTTTACTACTCGTCCTCAAGACCTAGAAGAAATCATTGAGTTTTGGAATGCCCAAAAAAGAATTGGAACAAGATTGGAGCTAATGGAACATAGTGTCGAGAGAAGAATTAAAGAAAGAGATGAAGAAAGGGCAGAACAAAGACCCCTTGCGTTGGAAAAAGCTCGGGAGGGAGTTCGTTTACTTGCTGCAGCATGTACATTACTACGCAAATCAACGATCAAAGTTCCTGACGGGGCAAATAGTTCCGAAGGAGTTGATGCAAAAGCTATATTGTCCGGCTGGGATGACAAAGAATGCCAAATTTTGCTAAGTCGGCCAATCTTTGACGAAGCAATATATGGCTCTGTCCGGTTCCATCATCGATCGGTAAGAGAGTATCTTACCGCTAAATGGTTATTTGAATTATTAAAGCAACAAGGGTCACGTCAAAGAATCGAAGATTTGCTTTTTCGAAAGCAATATGGGATGCAAGTTGTAATTCCATCAATGAAGCCAGTTCTGTCCTGGCTGGTTTTGTTTGATATGAAAATCATGCAAAGGGTATATAAGCTTGAACCTGAAATTATTCTACAAGGTGGAGATCCCAGTAAACTTCCATTGGAAACTCGAAAAGATATACTTAGCACTGTTTGTGAGAAAATTTCTATAGGAACTTCCAGTAGAGACATAGGCGACCATGCGACAGTTCAACGCTTTGCATCTCCAGAGTTGGGCGATGAAATAAAAAGTTTAATGCAGAAATATGGTAGTAACTATAGCGTCCTTTCCTATTTATTACGCATGATCTGGCAAGGGCGTGTAAAAGAAGCTTTACCCGAAGCTAAACTTTTTGCCTTGAATCCCGAAATAGAAAGATATGTGAGAACAGCGGCGATTAGAGCAACTAAGGAAGTGGGTTCCATTGAAGATTTTAATGACATTGTAAAATCTTTTCAGTCCGAAAAGGCCCCGCATAATAGAAGCGTATTAGCCGAAATAATTGGACTAATTGATTCTACTAAAGAGAATGTGGTTTGGATATTGAATGCTATAGAAAATGTTCAGGATAAGGAAAGATATAACTACGATGGTCTTAGTCAAACCCTTTCCTATTTCGTCGACCGCTCAGATTACGAGGTGACTTACGAATTAGTGAAGGGGATAGATAAATTACTACGGCGAGAACCATTTATAGAAAGAAGGCATTGTGAAATATCGGAGAAGTATGGTTGGTTAATGCCGAATAGTTTAAAAGGTATAGAAAAGCTCATCCTTGGTCGACATCCATATGCATTGAACGAGGAAAGTCTTTTTGCACTTACACTTTTTCAAGCCTTTCAAAATTACAGAGATTTTGACAGCATATCCCTAAAGCAGAATGTTTCTGTCCTTGTACAAGAATGGGCTGAATTGAATCATAGAATATTTTGGAAGGGTGTTGAAGAAACTAGAAGAACTTTGCATCGAAAGGATGAACCGTTAACAAATTTTTGGCAAGCTTTTGTAATGGGTAAATATTGGAATTTTGGTCCCAAGGATTTTGAACGGATTTTAGAAGATATCAACCTGCGTCCGTTATTTGATGACAAACTTGTTGCCTTATCTTTAGCGTTTCAACTGTACAGAGAAAATAAACGACCAAAAAAGTGGTTATCAGAACTGAAAAGAGCTGTCTCAAAGAATCAGGATTTAGATAACAGGCTTAAGGAATTTCTTAGTCCGCCTGCTCAATCTCCAGAAATGCGGAAACTGAAACAACAACAAGCTCAATGGAATCGTCGTGATAAAGAGCGCAAAAAGAAAGCAGAAAAAGATCACCTTGAATCTGTTGAATGGCTAGGTAAAAATTATCAACAGTTACGTATTAATGGTTTGGAAAAGGGTGTTGTTTCGCAGAATCAATATTATATGCATGAAAAAATGAGAAGCCTCGACAGGAATGCATCAAAATGGACAACAGGAAATTGGCAGGTTCTAATTAAAGATTATGGTGTAGATGTTGCTACAGCTTTCCGAGATGGTGTGGTAAGTTTTTGGCGGCAATATACTCCGCATCTTCGTTCAGAGAAAATTGAAAAGAATAGTACCCCGTTTGCAGTTATATTTGGTTTATCTGGCTTAAAGATAGAATCAACGGAAACTCAAGGTTGGCCGGAAAATTTAAGCGAGCAAGATGCTGAAGTGGCTTGTCGCTATGCTCTTGAAGAATTAAACGATTTTCCGGACTGGTTTTTTAGTTTGTATAAAAAGTTCCCAAAAGTAGTTACTCGGATTTTATTAAATGAAATTGATTGGGAATTGAGATTTGAGGATAAAGGGGAACAAGTTTACCACGTTCTAAGCAAAGTAAGCTACCATTGTGAATGGATGTGGAATGATTTGGCGCCAATACTGTTGGAAAAATTGGAGATCGATTCAATAAGTAGTGCAAATTTAGAAAGCGCACTAAAAATCATTCAGGGAAGTCAAACTGTACCTGAAAGTCAGCTTTGCGAATTAGCAGCTACAAAATGTAAAACTATTAAATCATCAGCAAATATTTCTTATTGGTATTCTACTTGGATTGGGATTGATCCAGAGAACGCAATTAAGGATTTTACTACACTTTTAAACGATACCAATAATACAAATCCAGACGCCGCAAAAGATTTGGCTATGCAAGTTCTTGTCAAGTTGGTAGGTGAGAGGCGGTCGGCATCGAAAGCAAAAGAAAATTATAAAACCGCTAAACACTTAAAAGAATTGTACCTACTTATGCATCAATATATAAAAGTTGAGGAAGATATAAATCGATCAGGAAGAGGTGCCTATTCTCCCACATTACGAGATGATGCTCAGGATGCACGTAGCAGTTTATTTTCAATGCTAAAAGATATCCCTGGCAAAGAGTCGTATTTAGCAATGACTGAATTATCTCAAACACATCCCGTTCTGGAACACCGAGTTTGGATGATGAATAATGCTAAGGAACGTGCTGAAATGGATGCTGATATTTCTCCGTGGACTAGCAAAAAATTTGATGAGTTTAGTAAAGCCTTAGAAAGCACACCAGTTAACCCCCGAGAGCTTTTCGATTTAGCTGTGCAACGTCTTTTAGATTTGAAACATGATCTTGAGGATGGGGATACGAGTATCGCCCCAATTTTAATAGACGTTACCGAAGAGACAAAAATTAGGAATTATATTGGCGGATGGTGTCGGGATCGATCTCAAGGAAAATACTCAGTTCCACAAGAAGAAGAGTTTTCTGATTCTAAAAGATCAGATATCCGTTTTTTAGGATCAGGCTTTGATTGTGCCATTCCTATAGAATTAAAACTTGCAGACAATAAATGGAGCGGAGCTAAATTACAAGAAAGATTAGAGAATCAGTTATGTGGAGACTATTTGCGTGACAATCGTTCTTCATATGGTATTTTTTTACTTGTGTACAGAGGGGAAAAAATTTCATGGGATATTCCCGAAGGAAATCCTAAAGCTGGATTTTCTGAATTAGTCGAAGCTCTCCAAGATTACTGGCAGAAAATATCAGTTAATTATCCCAAAATTGAACAAATCCGAGTGATTGGTATTGATTTATCTAAACGAACACAATTGCGTGGAATGCTGAATGGAACGCAAGGGACGAGACATCAGGAAAATAGTTCTGCAAATCATTAAACTCCTGACATATGCGTTATTCAGAAAGTGTTTAAAGAGTTACAGGTCTTAATTCAAAAAATAGCCCCGATGTAGACACACCGCGGCTATTGGTTAAGGCTCTGATTAGTGCAAAGAGGTATAATAAACTGTCGATTATTGAAGCTGGATATTCTTGCACTGGTTCTGTTCACACGACACAGTAAATGTCCCTATCCATGATTTTCCGGTGCAGGTTGCTTTGTATGTATAGGTCTTGCCTTGATACAGGTCGAACGTTGCATATTTGCCGTAGTTGGTATTGCTGCATTCCGGCGGGACAGACGATGACTGCATGACCTTTCCCTGAAACGGCGTAATGATCTTGCCGTCGGCATCCTTCACCTCCACGGCTATATAGCCGCAGGCAGGATTGTAATTGATCCAGAATAGATAACGGTTTGGCGATACTACACCGCCTAAAGAACCGCATGTGTTTTCGGTATCTTTCCCTTTCTGGCAGGAATACGAAACAAGCAACAGGGCAAACAGATAAAAAACGGGCAAGGAATATTTTGTAAGACGCATAAATCGTATTTAACGGGTGATTGTTATAGTGTTGTTCAGTCAATGCCGAAGGCGAACACGTCGGCGGCAGTATTGCCGTATTTGGATAGGCTGCCTTTGTTGGCAAAGAAGTACTCGCCTTTGTCCAGCTTGGAATCGGGGATGATTTCATAGACCTGATGGCCGAGTGCTTTCACGCTGTAAGAAATAACCTCCTTATTGCCGGACGATTTGCCGAATACCTTGTAATCCCCAAAGTTGCCCGAACGCTTACCCTTTTTCACCGTTGCCCTGTATAACGTGAACCAACCGGTCGGATCACCTATGCCCTCACCCAATGCCACAATAAAGGTCATGCGATCTGACGATGGCAGGCGTATCGATGATTCCTTTCCTTCCAGCACAAAGTTGATCGAAACGCCGCCATAGCCCATGGCCTTTGCTTTGGTAACGTATTTGGCGGTGGTCTTTTCAAGAGGCTTCAGGGAATTGCCTGACTGGTGGTAATAACGGATATCATTTAGCACGTCCGGCACGGGTGGCTTTGTTGTTTGTGCGTTTGCCATGCCTGCCAAAAAGCATACGGTAAATAAGATCGCTTGTTTCATACAATAGTTTTATAGTTTATAATGGGATTACTTGCCGGCACTCCCTAATTTATCGTCATGCTGCGTTTCCAGACGTCATAAATGGTGGACGCATGCCAGAAACAGCCTTCACGGTACGAAGACACGCCCTCCTTATTCCACAACCGGGCAATGCTTTCATAACTGTATCCCGCATCATGCAAAGCCTGAATGATCGGGCCTTTCTCTTTGGCAAAGGCATCGGCTTTCTCCCTGTTGATCCCCGCCAGTACTTTGCCATACTTGCCAAGCTCTACACCTTTCGCTTTGGCGGCCTGCAATCCTTCCTTTGTTCTCCTGCGAATCCGCCTCAATTCCCGTTCTGCATCAATAGCATCTTCCAAATGGTCGAGGTCGTCCGCATAGGGTTTATCGGCGGCGATAAAACGTATGCGTTTCATCATCAAACCGGCAACCAGCAAAGCGTTGCGGGATAAACGGCTCATGGTGGAAAATATCAACGTGGCACCGGTTCTTTTACAATACCGGATCGCTTTTTCGAGTTCCGGCCTGTACTCGTCATACCCGCTTTCTATTTCCTTATAAACACGTAGGACTGTAGCCCGAGTAAGCTGCAAATACGTGTTCACAAAAAACATTTGCGCTTCTAATCCATGGATTTGCTTTTTCCTTGATACACGTAGATATAGTACTACTTTTTCCATCCACCTTTCATTATGCCATTCGGCAGTGAACCAACAATTAATTTCGAAGAAATATTTTTGACGGCGGTGATGTAGAGCATTGAATTTTAAGGATGATTAGAGCCTAATCTGTTGGTTTCCATTCGTATGTTAACGTTGATATGCATACGAACAAATAAATTTGACGCGTAATTTTGATGGCCTGATTTGCAGCACTTAAAACGTTCATTACTTCACAAAAACCTTCCTCAAATGGAAAACGTTTTAATGCAGGTGTGCCGCGAAATGCACAACCTGACCAAGCGGCAAGTGGCCCGCAAGCTCGGCATCCCCGCAACCGATTACTATGATCTTGAAACAGCGAAACTGGCCATGACGCCTGTGCATGGCAAAGCACTCGAAACCCTTTACAATATAAAATCCCATTACTTTCTTGAAGCGTCCGGCCAACTGGATCAGATCAGGACATTGAAAGAAATCATCAGACAACAAAAGGATGAACTGAAGCGGATCAATGCCCTGATGGAAGGCGGTTATGAACTGTTGCATCAAGACAGGCAATCAAAGGCGTCCTGACATGAAGGGGCGGATTTCGGATCAACTTCTTGTTGACCTGCTGGTGAAGAAGGACAAGGACGCCTTTGCTTTTTTGCAGGACAGCTATTCGCCATCCCTGCACGGCAGCATCATCGACCTGATGGCGGATAAAGATATTGCGGAATCTGTCCTGAAAAAAGCCTTTGCATCGGCTTACTTCACCATCAGCCAGCATAAGCGGAGAGGCCAGAAGCTATACGCATGGTTACAGCATTTCGGCCTGCGCCTCGTGCTGGAACCGTTACGGGCCATGCACCAATGGCCGACAGCAGGCCAGTTGCAGGACGCGTCCGATGCCTTGTATTCCCTGCTGAACGCCATGGATCCGGTGTCAAGGGCCGTGATCCAGTTTATCTATGACAAGGGATATAGCAAAGCCCAGGTCGCCTGCCTGCTGAACCTGCCTGTGTACCGGGTGGAAGAACTGCTGCAATCCGGCTTGCAGCGATTACAGCATTATCTAAACAATTGTCACTGGGAATGATTGCTACAAAATTATTCATCGAGCATTATAAATCGGAACACAAGCTGTTTGCCCGGATTGACACCATTTTGGAAAAACACGCCTTATATAATATCGACCGTGACGGCGGATGGTATGTGCTGAGTTACTGGTTCGGTCATCTATATGAGGTCATTGAATCCGATTACAAGCTGGTCTTGCGGTTAGGGACACCGATTTATAGCCGTGCCGTTCACTTGTATTGGAGCGACGTTATCGTGCTGGATGGCGTGTCGCTGGATCGTTCATGGTTTTATTACCCGAAGTTGCTGATCGGCAAAAAGGAACAATATATCATGCATGCACGGGGATTTACACCATTAGGCAATGTATTTTCCCTGATGCGGGCAGGCGTTTTAAAACAGGTCAATGCGCCCGATACGTCATGGGATTTTGACAATTCAATCTATCGATAATGGAAATACAGACAGAATATCATACGACGCAGAAAACGTTGTTCCGGCGGGTCAACCAGATCAGGAATGCCAATGGCCTGTGTGTTTTTGAGGAAGAAGGGCCGGGATACAAGCTTCAGTATTGCGACGATGTTGATCTGAAACACGTTTATATCGTGTTGAAAGGAAAAGAAGGCCAGCCCTTCACACTCCATGACGAGTTTTACGAATGCTATATAAGGCTTCGGGAAGGCGATGTGCTGGTCTATGAGTGCGACGAAAACAACAAGGTTTGGTTTTCAATTCCCTCGAAAGCTGGACATGAAAATGAAGACACGGAGGAAACAGTTGGCTATTCCGATTATGGCCCCATTACTGAAATGGTAAAATCTGGCCTTATTATAAACGCAAAGAACCGGGATCTTTCCTTGCATGCATTCTTGCGTGAGGTCAGCCAGGAACGGGAAATTGTCAAAACCAAAGAAACGGAGGTATTGCCTGCATCCAGCCCACACATTGAAGTAGTGGAGCAAGAGCCTGTTATCTTTGACCTACTGACCGAGCTTTTACAAAGAGATGACCTGAAAACCGCACTGGATCAAGCTCAATGCATTTCCGAATATTGCAACAAGGAAACAGGTGTCTGTATCAGAACCCATCACGTAATGTATCGGTTTTATTGTACGGGATACTCCTTCTTCAAGGGGTTTCAATATCAACAGACCGCGCAAATGCGTTTCGGTGGCCGTTGGATGGAACGGGCCGGGTTTGATACCGGACAGGAAATAAAGATTATTACCATCAATGGCATGATCCTGATTGTGCCGATCCATCCGCCTGAATCCTTACGGGGTGAACCGGAATAATCGGCAACGGTTCGCCCTGCAAACATATTAACCTCCCCCAGATGCCCCGATGTGCCCGGGCAGACCCCGGCGCTTGGGGTTTTTTCTTGTTCAAAAGCAAAAGCCACTTCCCCGGAGAAAGATGCGGTTTTCACTAATTAAATACCATTAACCATTAAACCTTATCCTATATTGAATACCACAAACGGCCCATACGCCTGTCGGTTGACAGCTTCATATTGGCCACCGTACTGGGCGGTAACAGATCAAGGCGCGAAACGGTGTACTGTTGTTCTGGAATCCAATCGCAGCTTTTTAATTTGAAAAGAAAAAATCGCCTTCAGGGCTCGAACCTCTTTTTTCGCACCAATTTTATATAGATTTATATCTGTAAGTCATTATATTAGCTGTATGGCTAAAAAGATTTTTTCCATTGGTTATGATATTCCTAGTGATCAAACAGAATATATTGAGTTCTCTTCTGGGAAATCCTTAATGGATGCGGATATCTTATTGATCAATCCCGACTCAATTGAACCTAGCGGAAATTGGGTGAGTTTTACTTCAAGTGATGGCGGTTGTTATAATGTCGACGCTTCAACGCGGTATAAGCAAAAAGTATTTAATCTAAAAAAAGAAATAAAAGATCATTTAGATAATGGGCAAAGTGTCTTTATTCTTTTGACGAAGGAGAAAAAATATAGCCTCGCCAATAGCATTTCTTCACCAAGAAAAGGACAAACCACCTATGGCACAGAATTGTACAGCAATTATAATTTTCTACCAATAAACATTGGGACGTTAGTATCTGGATCTGGAAGACATGTGCAATCTTCCGGGAACCCAATATTCAGTAATCTTTATAAAAAATTTGAAGAATATTTGGAATATCAACTTTACATAGAAAATTCCACTAACGCCCAAATTATTTTTACCGGCAAAGATAAAACTAAAGTGCTAGGGGCGGTCTATAAAGTTGGATCTGGCAATTTGATTGTACTACCATATTTGAAGTACGATTATAAAAAGTTTGTAAAAACTAAGGAAAATCAAAAAGGTGAAGTAGAGCAATACTGGACAGCAACTGCTTTAAAGTTTGGTCATGAATTAGTTGCATGCATTATCCAAGTAGCTAGCGATCTAGGTAAAGCAACCGAAAGAACACCGCCCCCACAATGGATTAATAAATCCGATTTTATTGGCTCTAAAGAGACAGAAATTATTGAAGCTATTCAGAAAGAAGAGAAAAAAATTGCAAATATCAACAAAGAAATCAGCAATCTAAGTATCAAACTTGCAGAAGAGCAAGTTTTAAAGGATTTACTTTTTGAACAAGGTAAGCCTTTAGAAAGTGCAGTTATCAAAGCTCTCAAAATTTTGGGTTACAAAGCAGAAAATTATGATGACGGAGTTTTAGAATTAGACCAGGTTATTACCTCACCCGATGGATATAGATATATAGGCGAGTGCGAGGGAAAGAACGAAAAGGATATTGATATTACGAAATACCGCCAATTAAGCGACTCTATAAATGCTGACTTTGCCAGAGATGAAGTAGAGGAAAAAGCTTTTGGCATTTTATTTGGCAATCCTCAACGCTTGACTGATCCAGATAAGAGAACCTTAGATTTTACTAAGAAGTGTAAGATTAGTGCTGAGCGTGATAAAGTTGCTCTTATAAAAACAGTTGACCTTTTTAAAGTTGTAAAATATCTTTCTGAAAACACTGACGAGACATTTAAAAAAAA
>NZ_LWBP01000231.1 GCF_002078015.1 Niastella populi
AGACAATACGGGTACCATTACGTTACCATCTACCGCGGCTATATTGTATGTGTTTGTCATGGTGATCTGTTTTATGATCACAAAACTGGGGCGTTTGCGCGGAACGATTTACCAGGGCGTTACCAGCCTGGTAAAGATTTATTTTTGCAACAACTGTTTAAAAAATTGCAACAAAAAAGCATGCATGAAGTAGCTTACTACAGCAATGCATGCCCGATACAAAATATTTCCAAAATAATTTACCAGCCTGGTAAAAAAAATTACAGCATCTCTTAAAACTGGTTAAAATACCGGATAAGGCTGGCTTTTAATCCATCGAGGAATTGGGTTGGATTTTTTCGCTCCCGCAATTGAATAGAAGTGTCGTAATATTTTCCGAGGTTTACATTTAATGTTGCTGATAGGAGATGCATAATGTCCTTAATGGAAGCTTTTCCATTATTAAAAAAACCGGTCGCATACAACGCATACCCCAGTTCAACAATATCGGTAATCGAAGCCGTACATGTAAGCGTAGAAGAAACAGCCGGCCGCGAAGCAGTGGTCCCGCAAAGCGGGGCAGGCTCAGTGAGTTTTACTGCAGGGTTCAATCTTTCATCGATGTATTTCAACAACAGCTCATAAGCCATCAGCTCGGCCAGCTTTCCATCGCAGCTGGTAGAGAAGACCGCATCAAAATTATTTACTCCGGGACAAATTTTCCAGTCATATGCTCCGCGTACAAAATACATTTCGTCATGATGGGTATAACCCATACGGTAGTATGTATAAAAATCTGCGTTATCGGAAAAATAACGCGTGATATCCTTCAGTTCCTGTTCCAGCCGCTCTTTAGCCAATAACCCGCTGCCATTGAAATAACCAATGTGCAGGCGATATATTTTCTGGTAATAGATATACCGCGCCATGATCACCGGTTTTACCTGTTTAAAAAAATAGATCTCGCAATCCCTGCCGGGAAAGGGATGCTCCATTACCCATTGTCTGAGCTGCTGGAGGCCTTCTTCGCAGATGCTTATACATTTTTCCACCCTGGCGGGCAGATCGGATTCCCGGGCTTCCGCATCCTGTAAACGGAGCTGCCATGATTGGGTCAATTTCCCGAACGTTGTTTGAAAGGCAGGCATGGTATATCGTTTAGCGTTAGAAGATCACGGTTGACAGGATCAAAATTAAATGAGGATACAACACGATTATTGCCTATTCCAGATTCGTCGGGAGTTATTCCAGATTCGTACGGATTCTGGGAGAATTCGTAAAAAAAGAGTGATGTTATTTCCTGTTTTTCCCTTTTTTGGAAGCATTTGATTGTGATCAATAAGTATGCACTGCAGCCTTTCAGGCAAATGAGTGAGCTTAATTAATGTTAAATTTAATATAGATTTTTTAACCCCCATAACCATGAACCTCACTGCTCCCTTACGGGTGATCATAGTTGAAGACATGATCGCCATCAGGCACGATATTGAGGACTTTATAAAACAGCAAACAGGCTTTATCGTGATAGGTACATGCGGTACCGTTCATGACGCCATTGTTCTTATTCATCATACCCAACCCGATCTGTTGTTACTCGATATCGGGCTGCCCGACGGAACCGGGTTCGACATCCTGGAACAGCTGCCTGCACAAATGAAGGTCATATTCCTCACGGCTCATCATGAGTACGCTATCCGCGCCATCCGGTATGGGGCCATCGATTACTTACTAAAGCCGCTAAACAAACAGGAATTGACCGAAGCGTTACAAAGGGTCGTCGTTTCGAAACCCCTGTTGCAGGAACAGATTGCCATCACCCTGCACAGTTTCAGGAAAAACATTGAACAGGGTTACATCGCATTGCGGAACCGGTATTATGTACAGATCGTTGAGTTAAATAAGATCAAATACCTTAAAGGCGATAATGGCTATACCACTTTTTTTTTAAACGACGGAAAGAAAGTAGTAACCACTAAATCCCTTAAGGATTACGAAGAATTTTTACCTGCCGACTCCTTCCTGCGTACCCACCAGTCGTACATGGTAAATGAACTGTATATCGATCGGTATCTTCCTAAAGAATGCATACTTTATTTGGAGGATGGAGCAAAGATCCCGGTGGCTGTCAGGAAAAAAGAAATGCTTGATTCCTATTTTAAAAAACTATAGCGCTATGTACAGGATCTTCGTCCTGACATTCATCTGTTTGGCCTGTAATATGAATAACAGGAAAGAGCCGGCACCTGTGTCCGGGTCGATGGTGTCATTTTTTAAAGAGCAGGTCAACCCGTTATTAAACAACCTTGAAACCACAGCGGCCAAAAAAAGATTAGACAGCATTCTGCCCGTTATCAAAGAAAGGGACCACTATGTGGAAATATGTTCCTGGCTTCGCTGTATGGCCGTTGCTTACCAGCTCGAAAACAAACCCGATAGCGCGCGGCATTATGTCGACCGGGCATTACAACTGGCCATGGAGAAAGATACAACAGGAAGGCAGATCCTGGCGGGTAAAATTCAAACCGCTGCTATCCTGAATGACTGCCGATCGCTCGACAGCGCCCTGCGTTATGCCCTCGACGCGTATTCATTGGCGAAGCAGATCGATTCTCCCGGCCTTCCGTTCATTTGTATGAAACTCTATGATATTTATGAAAAGATCGGTGACCCGCCGATGCAGAAAAAGTATTTGTTCGAGGGATTCAGCAGAAGCACCAGTCCCAAACATAAAACGGTTTTTGCCACGAATATTTCTGCATATTACGACCGGGTGAACCAGGTAGATTCTGCACTTATTTTTTTTCAGGCTTTGATGAAGGACAGTAGTTTCAGTAATCCTTATTATGACGCGGTACGATATGAAAACCTCGGCGCGCTTCTTTCGAAAAAAGGGTTGGTAAAAGAGGGGCTTCAGCACCAGTTGAAGGGTATGCAGATCAGCCGTGCGTTGAATGAATTGAACGCGCAGTCTTATTATAATGTAGCTGCAACCTATCGAAAGCTGGGACAATACAATATGGATAAAAACCTGCTCGATACCGCGCTGCATTTTGTGCTTCAGGAAAATAACCTGGCGCTGCAAAAGAAAATATGGCAGGCCAGGGCAGAGAATTATGCGCTGCAGAGAAAATATTTGCTGGCCTATGCCGCACTGGATTCCGCGTTTGCGTATTACAAGAAGGAAGTCGACTTCTCCATCATCGGTCAGGCCAGGGAGCTGGAAGCAAAATACAGCCTGCTCGAAAAAGACAACCAGATAAAGTCGCTGGCGTTAAGCCACCAGGCGAGTGAAAAAATCAGGGAACGGCAACGAAATGCCATTGTTCGTATTACCTGCGGCGTAACCATCATTGCCACATTTGTAGTTGGGGCGTTGAGAGGAAAGCAGAAGAGCAGGAGGATCAGGGAAGCAAACCTGCGGCAGCAATTACTGAGGGGGCAGATCGACTCTCATTTTTTATACAATTCGGTGGGCGGTATACAGCGGTTGATTGAAAGGGGGGATAACGGGGGCGCCACTGAGTTTGTTAAGCGGTTGACCCGGCTGTTCCGGTTAAGCCTTGAAAATGCGCGGGAACCTTTTGTACCGCTCAAACTTGAACTCGAAGCGTTGGCAAATTATTTAACGCTGCAGCAGTCGTTATACGATGGTAAATTTATTTACAGGATCAGCGTAGAAGGTGTGCCCAACCGCGAAACGGTTATGATACCTCCAATGCTATTACAGCCTTTTGCCGAAAACGCCATTTTGCATGGATTCAAAGGCCAGAGGGAGAAAGGGCTGATCAACATCAATATACAAATGAAGCATAAAGCGCTGCATTGCATTATAGAGGATAATGGCCGCGGCGTTCAGGGCGTGGAAGATCATGATCAGAAGCGGCCTTTATCAACCATCATTAACCAGGAGCGTCTTGAAATATTAAGCCGGCAAACCAAAACGCCTGCGCAATTGACCATCATTGATAAAAAAGCGGCAACTGGTGAGGCCGGGGTGCGCGTGGAGTTGATTATTCCTTATCGAATGGGGCGTTGATGGCTGTTATTTACTGAAACCATAGCCGATCCGGAATTTAAAAGGGGAACATGCTGTAGACACCCTGAACCGGCGCAGGCTCATTTAATAAAGAATTAATAAAATCCATATTGAACTTTTATAAAGGAATTTGCCTAATTTGCAACCCTGTATCAATTTCAGTTGAAAGCAAATTCCGTTATAAGATCCCTGTTAGCTTACGGTATGCTGCTGTTGTTCACCTTCAGCATTACGCCAAGAGCTTATCTGCACCACCTGTTTGCAGACCACCAGGATATTGCCTTTGCCTATGATCTTTCTGGTGATGAAGATCAATTGAGCGCCAGCGGTTTCCAGTGTGATATTCACGAACAGGTAGCCGAATCGCCATTTACCGATCTTATTTATCAACTGGCTGTTGTGCAGCCCATACTGTATCCCACGGCCACCAGCCAGCACCTGATTGCCAACATTCGCTTAAAGGCCGTAGTTATATCCACTCTTCGCGGCCCGCCTGCCTCATTTGCTTAATTAATTAAGGCTTTTGTTTTTGGCATTCTGCAGCAAACGCAGATGCGTTTATCCCATTTTTTATACAATGATTTCAAGACTCTTACTTTTGTTTGTGCTGCTGGCAGCACGGCAGGTACAGGCGCAATCCTGTAGTACGCAACTTACCGGTCATATTACTGACCAGGACACGCGCGAACCGCTCGCGGGCGCCAGCATTTTGCTGCAGGAGATCGATTGGCAGGTTACTACCGATTCCTCAGGTGATTTTATATTCAACAACTTATGTACCGGCCGGTATACGCTGATCGTAAGCCATGTCAGCTGCGGAACAATTCAACAAAAGATAAGAATTGAAAAGAACCGGCATGTCGATGTGCTGATGCCGCATGCCCGCAGTACCCTTTCGGAAGTAGTGGTAGCAGCCCGTACCGGCATTAACAATACCGGTTTTAAAAAAGAGGCCGGCAGGCGGAAACTGGAAGAAGCAAGAGGGTTCTCCATATCGGAAGCGCTGGCAAAAATTAACGGGGTTACCCTGCTGCAAACCGGATCTGCCATTGCCAAACCGGTTATTCATGGCCTGCATGGAAACCGGCTGCTCACCATCAACAATGGCGTGCGCCAGGAAGGACAACAATGGGGTAATGAACATGCACCTGAAATAGATGCTTTTATTGCAGACAGGCTCACCATTATAAAAGGGGTAGATGAATTGCGGTACGGGTCTGACGCCATTGGCGGTGTTATTCTGGTACAGCCGAAACCGTTGCAATACCAGCCCGGCCATCTGGCGGAAATAAATACAGGATATTTTACGAACAACCGGCAGTATGTTGCTTCGGCGGTGTGGGAGCAACAGTTCCAAAACCTGCCATCCTTTGCTTATCGCTTACAGGGCACTTTCAAAAAAGGCGCCAATGCCACAACGCCGCATTACCGCCTGAACAATACAGCCAGCGAAGAATACAATTTCTCCGCTACGGCCGGCTGGCGCAGGCGCCAATTCAACACCGAACTTTTTTACAGCCGGTTCAATACCGAAACCGGCATCTTCATAGGCTCACATACCGGCAACCTCAGCGATCTGCAGAAGGCAGTGGAATCTGACCGGCCCGATGCCACTTTCCTTGGTCAGAATACCTATACCATCGGCCGCCCTTATCAGCATGTTACACATCACCTGGCTAAATCAAGAACTCAATTCATCATTCATGATCATCGTTTCACTATACAGTTGGCAGGGCAGTTCAATAACCGTAAAGAGTATGATATTGTAAGAAGCAGCAACAATAAACAACCCCAGCTCAATCTTACTATTTCAACCCTGTCGGAAGATATCAGTTGGGAACATCCTGTTTGGAAAAACTGGCAGGGCACGGCAGGTGTTTCGGCGATGCAGCAGGACAACGCTTATGCCGGCCGCTATTTCATTCCCAATTATACCGCCAATACCTGGGGCGCATATGCGCTGGAAAAATGGGTGAGGCACAAGTGGGAAATGCAGGCCGGGTTACGCTATGATCATAAAAGGATCTCTACTAACCGGCTTATCACCGGCAGCGGTACTTTCGATAATTTCGATTTCAGTTACAACACCTTCGCGGCTGCTTTCAATACCGCCTTTAAACCTGTTACCGGGTGGAAGCTCAATGCGGCCATTTCACTGTCGGAACGCGCACCACATGTGAATGAATTATTGAGTAACGGTATTCACCATGGTACCGCCACCTATGAGGAGGGCGACATTACCCTGCACGCCGAGCAGGCAATTAATCTTTTACTGGGCCTGTCGTGGCACAATGAGCAGCATACGGTATCTGCCGAAGCAGACCTGTATCACAATACCATAAATGATTTTATCTACCGCCAGCCCGAGCCGGGGGAACCGGTGCTAACTATCGCCGGCGCTTTTCCAAAGATCAGGTACCGGCAAACCGATGCTGCGCTTACAGGCCTCGATGTTTCTGTTGTTATTAAACCCCGGAAGCAATGGGAGTGGGTGTCACGCGCATCGCTGCTACGGGCCAGGAACAGGCTTGCGGGAGACTGGCTTACCCAGATGCCTGCCGACAGGGTAAGCAAAGAAATAGTATACCACTTCAAAAATATAAAACGGCTAAGCGATCCTTATGTAAGCGTGGAATGGCAGCATGTTTTTAAGCAAACCCGCATACCCGGTGAAAACAATGGAAAACAGGATTATAAAGCACCGCCGGCTGCCTGGTCGTTGGTAAACCTCAATACAGCGGTTACCCTTTGTATCACGCGCCAACTTCCGGTGACTTTCAATTTGGGCGTAAAGAACCTGTTGAACAAAGCTTACCGCGATTACCTGAACAGCATGCGGTATTTCGCCGATGAAACCGGAAGGAATATTTATTTACGGCTAACGGTGCCGGTAAATGGAAGTATAACACACGCTAACAAAAACAAACAATAAAACAAAGAGTATGAAAAAACAATTTCTGCATCTCAGTATCCTTACCCTGCTAACCACCGCCGTTTTCACGGCCTGCAAAAAAGAAAAAGGGGAAAGCAACGAGGAGGAGGTGATCACTACCATGCAACTTACACTAACGCCACATGATGGAAGCACTCCGCTCGTATATAAATTTGAGGATGCAGACGGTCCCGGCGGCGCAGCCCCTTCAATAGACCAGATCGTGCTGGCTTCGTCAGAAACATACGATGTGGCGCTGCAATTGTTGAACAAGACCGTAAACCCCGCTGAAGACATTACAGAAGAGATAGAGGAAGAAGCTGATGCCCACCGTTTTTATTTTGAACCGGCGGCGGGTTCTAATATAACAATATCGGGCCTCGATAAAGATGGAAATGGGGTAGACCTTGGTGTGAACAGCACCTGGACCACCGGCGCTGCTGCAACGGGCTCAATTACAATCACGTTGCGCCATTACCCTGCAGAGCCACCGAATAAAGCCGCTGGCGATGCGGTCAACAGCCAGAAGTCGGGAACAGATATTGAAGCCACTTTTACTACGAAGATCCAGTAAACAATTAAAACCGCAGTTTTCTCATGTGAGATAGTTTCTCTCATGTCGTGTTTCGCAGGTTTAGGTTTAAAAAGGCCGGGTAATACCGGCCATTTTTATGCCGGTCCGAAAACCAATTGATCAAAAATAAATGTGGTCGTTAAAATGTAACCTGATCGATGTTGCGAGGGGAATAACATAACAATTCATGTATACTGCCGTGCCGCAGGGCCCATACCCCGATCCGGACCTGTTGTTATCAGGGCATCCTGCCATAGCAACTGCCATAGTGGGCTTATAGCTTATTGCATTTCAAGCATCAGCCGGTCGAGTATCGTATGGGCTGCAACTATACCGTTCTGATGCCATATCATGGAACCGTCTTTAAATATGGCTATATCGGGTACGGTATAAATGCCATACTGCCGGGCAATATTTTCGTTTTTATCGATATCGATCCTCAGGGTTACAGCCCGTGAACCGGCAATTTCTTTTACTTCTTCCATTACTGGTTGCATCCGGTTGCATGCGTCGCTCCAGTCGGCATAAAATTCAACAACCACGGGAAGGGGGCCTTGTATATATGATTCAAAATTTTTCATCTTAAAATATTTATTGAGTTTTGGCCTTATGCCCGCCTTGACCGGCCGGGCAGGGAACATACCATGGACGTATCATTCCCGCAATTCTCATTCCCGCAATTCATCATTACAGGAACAGCCGGATTACAATGGATCATGTTTTTTAGCCCTGAAGATCCGTTCGTGGTTATACAAAGGCAACTCCCCGGTTGATTTTTTATCGCTTCGGTTTTTAGCTTTTTTTCCACCGGCATGCAGCATAGAGATCACCCTGGCCGGCCGGCTTTTGGTAAATGATTTATTCTTTAATATGGAAGAAGACTGGCGGCTCATAATTGAATATTTACACACAATTTATTTTACCATTTACAACAGGAGTATGAGCATGGTCAAACCTTTATATGAAGGTGGTCATTGGTTTGCCCTGAGCGAGCCGTATGATGTAAGCCAGCCGTTGGTTTGACCGCTATCATTGCCTGTTATAGCGGGGGTCATAAGTTGGGTCATTTAATGAAGATAGCTTTACTAAAACTTACATCATGAAAAGGGTTTTAGTTGCTATAGATGCCAGGCAGGTAAATATAAATGTGCTCGATTTTGCCTGTTACATTGCCAAACTTACTCACTCAAAACTTACAGGCGTATTCCTCGATACGGAGGTTCAGGAACCTGTATCTCAACCGGTTTACAGTGAGCCCGGTGCTGCCGTTATCGGGGAAAAACAGGAATTGTTCGGCGAAAGTGTCCGTGTTTTCAGGGACGCATGCACTAACAGAGGGGCTAACTGTTCCGTTTTCAATGAAATCACTATCCTGCCTGCCGATATCATAAAAGAAACCCGTTTTGCCGAACTGTTGATCGTTGACCCAGATATGTCATTTAAAGACAGGAAAGAGGAGATCCCTTCCTCTTTTATCAGGGAAGTACTGGTCAAAAGTGAATGCCCGGTTGTACTGGCGCCCTTTAGTTTTTATGGTATAGATGAAATTGTATTTGCTTATGATGACGGGGCAGCGGCCGCTTACGCCATAAAACAATTTACCTATCTGTTTCCCGAGTTCACCGGAAAAAAGATCACGGTGCTGCAGGTCGATGAAACGGGGGAGAACCTGTTCAAAGGCAAGGATAAGATGGGTGAGTTACTGCAATTGCATTACCAGGGTACCGGGTTCCGGCTCCTGCAGGGCAAAGCAGCCGATGAACTGTTCGGGTATCTGCTTGGGAAGAAGAACATTTTTGTAGTTATGGGCGCGTTTGGCCGCGGTATGATATCGGGCCTGGTGCGGCACAGTACCGCCGAATTATTAATAAAGACCATCAACCTGCCTGTATTTATTGCTCACCATAAATAACTTAAATATGAAAAAAATAATTGCAGTAATAGACGGTTTGAAGTATTCTGAAAGCACCACGGAGTATGCCGTTTACCTGGCAAAATTAACCGGTTCGCACCTGGTGGGTGTTTTTCTCGATGATTATACTTATCACAGTTACAAAGTGTACGACCTGGTAAATGAAAGAAGTTATATAGATGAGGACAAAGTGGCCATGCTTGACAGGAAAGACGAAAAAGCACGCGGAGAAGCTGCGGACAGGTTTAGCCAGGCCTGCCAGGCTGCCGGATTGAACTATGCAGTACACCACGACAGGAATGTTGCCATTCATGAACTGCTTCACGAAAGCGTGTTTGCCGACCTGTTGATAATCGATAACAAGGAAACCTTTACCCATTACGAGGAAAAGGTACCTACCCGCTTTATGCGCGACCTGTTAAGTGAAGTGCAATGTCCTGTGCTGGTTGTTCCGGGAAAGTTTAACCCTTTTGTTAAGGCTGTGCTGTTGTATGATGGTGAACCTTCTTCTGTTTATGCCATCAAAACTTTCAGTTATGTCTTTTCAGGCCTCGATGGCCTCGATATCCAGGTTGTTTCGGTTAGAAGCCTAAGGGATACAATGCACGTGCCCGATAACCGGCTTATGAAGGAATTCATGAAGCGCCATTTCCCGAAAGCGGAATTCACTGTTTTACGGGGCGATGCCGCCACTGAAATAGTGGATCAGTTGAAGAACAGGGACGAAAATTTGCTGGTAGTGCTGGGCGCCTACAACAGGGGAACGGTATCCCGCTGGTTCAGGCCAAGTATGGCCGACATCCTGATGGAAGAACTGAATAAACCTTTGTTCATAGCGCATCATTCATAGCAGGTAACATTTCTGAACTAAAACGATAACAGAAGTGCCTGCAATCGAAACCTTATACCGCCCATTTACCTTTCAACTGTAACGAAAGCAGCAAAATGAGCAGGCAGCAGGAAAGATAAGTAAGGTACAGCCAGGGCATTGCCTGTAACAAAATCGAATGTGTAACCACCCAGGCCATCATGCATATACTGCCGATCAACGACCAACTGTATTGCGTTCTGCTTCGTTGTGAACAACTCAGCAGCGCATTTAGGTTTACGCCGCCGGTTATTATAAACATAACGCCCGGTAGTGTAAAGTTTTTGTCAAAAGCAGGATGCAAAAAATCCATCCACAGGCCATAAGCACTCACCACCGGATAGGCGATCAGCAACATACCAATTAATGTGGAAGTTATGCCCACAAAGGCAACGAGTATAATAAGAAGCGTTCGCATATTATTAAATTTAGATCATTAAATCAGACTAGTATTCAAAGCTTTTATTTCTCAGTACCGCGTTAACAAAGCCATTCTGCTATGGTCGCGCAGCGCATCGTTTTCGACCAAAATAACCTCGCCATATTTTTCGGTTACCAGTTCTATGATCCTGTTTACAATATCAGGGACTATGGTGTATGCATGTTTCGGCGGATGAAGATATAATTCATATTCGTTGTTGTCCGATACGTAACCCGTAAGGGAGTGATCCTTTTCGACAAATAGTTTATAGCCTCTGCCGTCAAGCGCCGCCCTCCAGATCTCCCCGATAGCATTACCTGTAATGACCGGGCCGCCGGTTCCGATCTGCTCTCTGAGATCACCGGTCAGATTTTCCTTTTTGTTATCAAGAAACTGCTTCATCGCTTTCCAGGTTAAATTGCCGAGCTCGCGTTCGCTGTATGCGGTATAATTTCCCGGGATGTTACATGCGATATTCTGGTCGTGCTCTGATACCTCGCTGAAATATACCAGGTCTTTGTTATCCCCGGCAGCAATTATAGGAGTGTCAATATTGAGATAATTGTGTAACAGTTCATCCGTTTTCCGGAAAAAGCTTTTCAGCCTTATCTCTTCCGTTACCGATTTATCTTTTTTAAATTCCTTTACATTACTATAACCTGCATATGAGCTGCCCCTCGAGGGCCGGTTATATTCATATTCGTCGCTGTTTTTTACAGGAAAATATTTATCGGCGATCTCAATAACTGTATTCAGGTTTCCATTATACAGCTTTGCTACTTTTTGCGACAACACCAAAACGCAATACGGCACATCATAAAAGGATGCATATAACAGGTCCCTGATGTCGAATTTGTCACTGATCGATACTCTTTCTTTTACCGGGAAGAAAAAGCGAACGAGTTTTTGTACATGACCTGAAACAAATAAACCAACACCTGCGGTACTATGCATAAAATCCAATTGGTTGTACAAATCGTCAATTTTCTGCATCAGGCTGCCGGTAACTGCATTGCCATACCTGCTTTGTATATGAGATCTGGCTTGTTGAATGTCTTTTTCCAATTGTACCCGGTCTGTTCTCCGGTCGGGCGACAGTGGGTGCGTGGGTAATATTATCGAAATGCAAATGCCGTTTCTTTCATTTTGCAACAACCGCAGTTCATCGTTCTGCATATTTTTTTTCATATCATTTGAATTCTCGGTGGTTATATAGTTTTAGATGCTACATGTTTTTTTAGAAACATGGCTAATTCAAAACTACCAGCTTCAGTATGCCCTTTTTTATGATGGCAATCATCGCCATTTATGATCCTGAGCAAGAGCAACCTAGCGTCAGTGTCGATGCTGACGTATATCATTGCTGCCCCGGTCTGCGGCGAATACCTGAAGGGCAGATCCTGGCGGCGTATGACAGGAACGGAAAACTCATTCGTACCGCTGAAAAGGAGGCAGGGGAGTTTTTTTAATCGTTTTATTCATGCCATAATGCCCCGCAAGGGGCATTTGTTTTACTTACTATTTCCTGCCAAATCTCAGTGCTGCTTTTGACCGCCATCATGCCTTGCCCCCATGTGTAAGGCTAAATTGCAGCAACAAAACTGGTTAAAGTATGTCTATCCTAACATACCACATCTGGAAGATCACCTGTTGCACCATCGTTATATCCTGTACGGGTTGTGGCGATACCCCGGTGGTTTTTCCGGAACGAAAAGATATAATTGAAGCTGTATATGCATCGGGAAAGATCTTTTCTGAAAATGAATACAGGCTGTCTGTACAAAGCAATGGCACTGTTGTGCAAAAGCTGGTCAAAGACGGCGATACGGTAAAAAAAGGCCAGCTGCTGTATGTCATCAGCAATGCGGCGGCGCAGGACAGGTACCATGCAGCCCTGAAAAATTTCCAGATTGTAACCGATAACCTTTCGGACCGGTCGCCTTTGCTGAACGACCTGAAGTTATCGGTGCAAAGCGCTAAAGTAAAATGTGCCAACGATTCTATTATGTACCATCGGTATAAAACACTGTGGGCGCAAAATATAGGTACTAAAAACAACCTCGACAATGCATATACCAGTTACCAGCTTTCGGTAAACCAGCGAACGATTGCAGAACAGCGGTATTATGCCGCTGTAAACGACCTTGCGGTTTCCCACAGCAATGCCCGCAGCCAGTTAACCTCGGCCAATAAAGACCTGCAGGAATATTTTGTAAGGAGCGACCGTAACGGCGTGGTATACCAGACGTTTAAAGAAGCGGGTGAAACAGTGCTTCCCAATGAAGTGGTGGCGCTGGTAGGCGAACATGGAAAACAGGTGATCAGGCTATCGGTCGATCAGCAGGATATCGGAAAGATCCGCACCGGCCAGCAGGTGCTGGTTCAAACCGACGTAACGGGCGACACCATTTATGAAGCAGTAGTATCAGGTATATATCCTGTAATGAATGAACAGGACCAAACCTTCCGTATAGACGCCCTTTTCAGCAAAGACGCCGGGCCGGCATTTATTCATAGCTCTGTTGAGGCAAACATCATTGTGCAAAGGAAAAACAATGCCCTGGTATTGCCCAGGAACGCCCTGGCCGGTACCGACAGCGTTTGGATACAGCAAAAGGGAAACAAAGCGAAGAAAAATATTCAAACCGGCATAACCACCCTCGATTATGTAGAAATTATCGCCGGGTTGGATGAAAGAACGCCGGTATTGCTGACCCCACAAAATGACGCGCCATGAAACTGCCTGTTAACCTGAAGATCATGAAGGTACACCTGTTGTCGCGCAAGCGGCAAACGATAGTGGCCATGCTGGGCGTTACCTTTGGTATCGGCATGTTCATTCTCATGATGAGCTTTATGAAAGGCATGAACGATTTTTTTGAGGATATCATGCTTTCGGTTACTCCCGATATCCGCATTTATAATGATTATAAAACTGATTATTCCACATCGGTTGCCCTGCAATACTTTGGCGGTAAAGGCAACAACCTGGTCATCGTGCGTCATCCCCGGCCCAAACAGATCAACCTCAACCTTAAAAATGCGCCCGGTATCATCCGCGATCTGCAAAATCACAGCGAAGTGGAGGTAGTATCGCCGCTTCTTTCGGCGCAACTGCTTTTTAATTATGGCCCTGTTCAACTGGGCGCCATAGTAGATGGTATAAATGTGCGTGACGAAGACCGGCTGTTTGGATTATCTGAGAAAATGGTGAGTGGAAAACCGGAGAACCTGCTGATGGCCGACAACGGCATTCTGCTGGGTTATAAACTGGCCAATAAGCTTAATGTAGGCACCGGCGACCTGGTTACCGCCGTAGCGCCGTCGGGTGCAAGCTTACGGTTCAGGGTGGTAGGTTTGTATAAATTCGGCATCGCTACCATGGATGAATATAAGGCGTATGTGAACCTGACCGATATGCAACAGCTATTGGGCAAAAGCCGCGACTATATCACCGATATCAGGCTAAAGATGAAAAACATGGAACGGGCGCCCGTTCATGCACCCACGATGGCAAAAAAATATGGTTATAAAGCCGATGACTGGGAAACCGTAAACGCTTCCATCAAAGCCGGCAACCTGATAAGGGATACCTTCACCTATGTGCTGAGTTTTACGTTGTTACTGATAGCCGGGTTCGGCATTTATAATATCATGAACATGGTTATCATCGGGAAAATGAAAGACATTGCCATTCTGAAAGCGGAAGGTTTTGCCCGGAAAGACATTGTGCAGATCTTTTTGTCGCAGTCGCTGATCATCGGGTTTATAGGTTCCATGGCCGGGCTGCTGCTGGGCTTCCTGTTGTCATATGGTTTATCGAAAGTACCCTGGCCCGAAGACGAGTGGGTGGTGATCAAACATTTCCCGGTGAATTTCAATACCCTTTATTACGTGGTGGGAATGATCTTCGGGCTGCTTACCACGGGCCTCGCCGGTTTACTGCCGGCGTTAAAAGCGTCACGGGTAGACCCCGTGGCCATATTGAGAGGTTAAAACAACTTATATGCAGGAATTGCTGAAAGCTGAAAAGCTCAACAAATATTTTCATGGACCAGATACCGTTCAGGTGTTGTACGATATTTCACTATCAATATGCGAAAGCGAATTTGTTGCCATCATGGGTAAATCGGGTTGCGGTAAATCCACCCTGTTGTACCTGTTGTCTACCCTCGATACTGAATATGAAGGCACGATCGATATAAACGGTACCAGGGTAACCGGTTTAAACGAGAACGCCATGGCCCGCTTCAGAAATGAGTATATCGGTTTTGTATTTCAGTTCCATTATCTGCTGCCTGAATTCACCGCCATCGAGAACGTAATGCTGCCTGCCCTTAAACTCGGCAACTTCGATCATGAGGCAGTTGAAAAGAACGCCCTGGAAAAGTTGCGGCGGATGGATATGCATCAACATGCATATAAACTGTCGGGTAAATTATCGGGTGGTCAGCAGCAACGCGTGGCCATTGCCCGCGCATTGATCAATGACCCAACCATCATCATGGCCGATGAACCTACCGGAAACCTCGATTCGGTGAATACCGATGTCGTATTCAATATTTTCAGTCAGCTTGTACAGGAAGGTAACACCATCATTACGGTTACCCATGATCACGATTTCGCCCGCAAAGGGAACCGTATAATAGAAATGGCCGACGGAAGGATAAAAACATAATGCATCCCCCTTTTTATTAGGACGCAGTTTGACGGGTATCAATACCGGCGATGTTCAACATCATAACTTTTGCCTGTCAATAACGGTAACTTACTTAATGTAATTATGTATTTATTTTTTTAACGATCCAAAATCTTGTTTATGCAATTGCTGATAAATGGAGAGCGGCTGGTAAGGGATGTGCAACAGGACTTTTCCCGGATCTATCCTTATTTAAAGATAGAATTCTTCAGAATGAACGGGCTGAATAAAGAACTGGCCCTGAAACAAAATCAAATAAGGCACGATCAGCAGCTCAGGCTGGCAAAAGGCCGTGATATTCATAAAGGTGATCTTGTAATAGAAGACGCCATGTCTGTGCTGGACCTTGAAAAAGCTTTTATGAGCAAATTCGGGTTGCTGACCCAGGTATTCAGGAGATCGGGTAATATCTGGCTGGAAACTTCTATTACCGATGGCTGGAGCCTGAAGCAGCAGAACGATCTGGGAAGGGAAATAAGTACCGGGAAAAAGCCTGGTGATAGTGATGAGAATGATTATGATCTTCACCGGGATGCCGACTGACCGGTTATTCTTTACCAAGGTCGGGCAGGGTGATCGTAACGGTTGTTCCCGATTGTAATTTACTTTGAAGTTCAATATAACCCTGAATAAGCTCTACATACCGTTTAACAATATGCAGGCCCAAACCTGTTCCCTGGATATTGGTCGCATTTTTCCCCCGGAAGAAACTGCTGAATAAATGTTGCTGGTCCTCGCCGGATATTCCAATGCCGTTATCTTTTACCGTTATTACCAGGTTCCCGTCTTTCATCACCGCTTTCAGGTAGATAGAAGAATGCTCGGGGGAAAACTTTATGGCGTTCGTCAGTAGATTGATCAAAATGTTCTTCAACAGTTTCCTGTCGGTATAAAATTGGCCGCCGGTATGACATTCAAGATCAAAAGCCTGCCCGTTTTTGACTACGACCTGTACTTCTTCGATGATCTCTCTTAAAAAATCGTTTATATCAATTGGTTCTGCATGAGCATGTACTTTCCCCTCTTCGAGTTTTCCGAGGGAAAGAAAATCTTCCAGGAGATCGCTCAGGTGTTTTACCGCATCCTTTATTTTTTTTATGTGCTTTTCACTTTTTTCATTGTCGCCCTGTTGATTATAACGCGAAACCAACGCGGCCGATGACAGAACGGTGCTCAAAGGTGTGCGGAACTCGTGAGAGGCCATCGAAACAAACCGTGACTTTATTTCACTCAACTCCTTTTCCTTGCTAAGCGCCTCGTTCAGGTCGTTCTGCGATCTTTCCAGCTCTTTCAGCGCTTCCTGCAATATCATGGTCCTTTCCTTTACCTTGGTCTCCAGTTCTGCGTTCAGGATCCTCATATCGATGGCCATCTGCTCCAATTGCTTTTGCTGCATGAGATTGTTCTGTTCAATGGCTTTCCTGAGGGTTATATCAACGATAAATGCAATGACAAACAGTTCGCCGTCGCGTTTATAAAAACTAAGGCTTACCTCAACCGGGATTTCGTTGCCGTCCTTTTTCTTTCCATAAAGGTCGCGTCCGTGCCCCATAACCCTGTGCTGCGGATGCTCATAGAACCCCGCCCTTAGTTGGGCGTGGTTCACCCGGGCACGGTCGGGGATCAACGTTTCAATAGGCCTGCCGGTAATTTCCTGTTCACTGTACCCGAATATCGATTGCGCGGCGGGATTGATCAAAACGATCCTGCCTTCCCCGTTCGTGAGGATAATTCCTTCGGTGGAATGTTCAAATAACGACGTAAGATGGCCGGCGTCTATATTCATGGCAATTTATTCTTATCATTAAATTACAATTTTTTCTTTTCATCACGGCTCAATAAGATCTTCAATGCCATCCATTCGGGTATTTGATCGCTTATGATCTTCAGGATGCCTATAAATGGTATAAAGAGGATCATTCCTGACACACCCCACAAAAGACCGCCGGCCAATATGGCTATGAGGGTTGCCCAGGTGCTTACTTTTATCTGGGTGGCAACCACTTTCGGGAAAATAAGATTGGCTTCAAGGTACTGTACAACCGTAAATACGGCCACCACGCCTAAGGGATACCAGATGCTGTCTTTAGTGACCCAGGCAATGGTGATCGGTACTAAGGCGCTTATGAAAATTCCCACATAGGGTATGATCGTCATGATGGCGGTAAGCATTCCGAAAAGGATGGCATGGGGAATGCCGAGGGCCAGAAGCCCGATGCTGTTAAGCATACCTACGATCAGGTATACCATAACCATTCCCTTGATGAACTTATAATAAGTATGTGTGGTTTCGGTCAATACGACATGTAATTGTTTGTTATACCGGTTTCCGGCCAGCTTCGCCAGAAATTGTACAAACACTTCTCTGTTGTATAAGAACAAAGCGGCAAACACCGGAACAAGAAATAAGGTAAATAATCCGCCGGCAGTGGCTGCAATCGTTGCCTGTATTATACTGCCCGGGCTGCTGCCCAGGTTTTGGATCAGCTGTTGCCACCAGTTGTTCTGTGCTTCCACGGAAATATTGAAACCGGTTGCTATCCATTGCTGCAATTCAGCGAGGGTAGGTTTTAGTTTGGCCAGCAGCTGCGGCACATCCTGGCGCAATACATTTACCTGCACAACAAATAAACCTACCAGTATTCCGAATAAAAGAACCACGATCAGCAGGCCTGCGGTTATGGCAAGGCTGCGCGGCCACCTGTGTTGTTCAAGCCATTTACAAACCGGGTACAACACGAGTGCAATAAGCAAACTGTAAGATAACGGTACAAGCAGTGATCTGCCGAAATACAGGATAACCGCGGTAAATACGGCCAGTTGAAGCCGGGTCAGTATCGCAGATGAGGTATTTATATTATTGGTCATATTTAAAGCTAACGGTTATGTGAGTGCCGGGGCGAAACGTACGTCATTTATGCCGGTGAGTTTTATCATCGGGTAATGGCCGCTGGTGATCACTATCATTTACTGCAATGACCTGCTTCATAAAGAACGAGCTTAAACGGGGGGAACTTTAGAATAATTCAATTGTATGGCATTACCAGTAAAAACAGGCAGATTCTTACATGAGACCTGCGATGTGTCGGCCTTTGCCGGCCGTTTTTTCAAAGAGTTGTTCAGGCCGAGGTATGAAGTGGCTGAATTCATCAGGCAGTGCTTTGTGATAGGATACAGATCATTTCCGCTAATAGGGCTAACGGCTTTTATAATGGGGCTTGTGCTAACCATTCAGCTTCGTCCCTCCCTGATCGAGTACGGGGTTGAATCCCAGCTTCCGTCCATGGTGGGCATTGCGATCGTACGTGAAATAGGACCGGTGATAACGGCCCTGATCTTTGCCGGTAAAATAGGCAGCAGCATTGGCGCCGAGCTGGGGTCAATGAAAGTAACGGAGCAGATAGACGCCATGGAAGTTTCCGGCACCAACCCGTTCAAATACCTTGTTGTAACAAGGGTGTTGGCGGCCACCCTCATGTTGCCGGTTCTGGTAACGTTGGGTGATGCCATTTCGTTATTCGGGTCATATGTAGGGGTGAATATCCGGGGCATTACCAGTTTTCACCTGTTTTACACCCAGGTGTTCGATAACCTCGTGTTTGGCGATGTGCTGCCGGCGTTCATCAAATCTTTCTTTTTTGGTTTTGCCGTAGGTATCATCGGTTGTTATAAAGGATATTTTTCAGCAAAAGGAACCGAAGGGGTAGGCCAGTCGGCCAACTCGGCGGTGGTAGTTTCCTCGATCATGATATTTGTAATTGACCTCGTGGCCGTACAGATCACAGACCTGTTAAACCTTAATTAAACAAAAATGCAAGAACAGATAATGATGCCGCCTGAAAAGAAAAAGACCCCGTTAAAAGAAGTGCTCGGGGTCAGGCATCTTTATAAATCATTTGGCAGTAACAACGTGTTGAATGATTTCAGCCTGTCGCTTGGCGAGGGCGAAAACCTGGTGGAGCTGGGCAAGTCGGGCTCAGGGAAATCGGTGCTCATCAAGTGCATCATTGGCCTGCTAAGTCCTGATAGTGGAACAATAGAAGTGTTCGGCAAAAATATTCCCGACCTGAACCAGGATGATCTCGACAAGATACGCGCCAAAGTGGGTTTTTTGTTTCAAAGCAATGCCCTGTACGATTCAATGACGGTGCGGCAAAACCTGGAGTTTCCCCTGCGCAGGCACTGGATGCGTGTAGAACAGCCGGAAGTGGATAAGCTGGTAATGGATGCGCTGGAAGACGTTGGGCTGGTGCATACCGTTGATATGATGCCGGCGGAATTATCGGGCGGCATGCGTAAAAGGATAGCGCTTGCCCGCACCCGCCATGGTGACTAAGATCAGCAGTAGCCTCGACAACATTCAAAAAGGCACGGATGCATTCAGCCAGAATATGGAAGCACTGAAACATAATTTCCTGTTCCGCGGTTATTTCAGAAAGCTGGAGAAACAAAAGAATAAGGAACAGCGGCGGGGCATCGTTGCCCGGTAATAAATATTATTGGAAATTAAAACAGGACGAAAAAACAGTTCCTGTATGATCCTCGTCATTGGATCGTTTATTTTTAACTGAAAAAGATCATTTTCGCATCTGAAAAAGATCAGTTCTTCTATTGCCTGTTTTTCTGAACTTTAGTACAGATTGACAGATCGGTATTGTTGTAACGCAAAAGCTTCTTAAGATATACCTGCAGGCTCCTTAGCAGATCTTCACCCGTATACGCCTGTTCCCTGAAAACAACACATCAGCCCCTTGATTTTCCGGCAGTAATAATCTGTTGGCATTTATAATCATTCACTTTCAAATCAATACAATGAAAAAGATCCTGGTTATTGAAGATAATCACGAGGTCAGGGACAATATTGCCGAGATCCTCGAACTGGCAAATTACCTGGTCTTTCGTGCGGAAAACGGGAAGGAAGGTATTGTTATAGCCATGCAGGAATTTCCCGATCTGATCCTTTGCGATATTATGATGCCGGTGCTGGATGGCTACGGGTTTTTACATTTGATGAAAAAAAATGATTCATTATGCAATACGCCATTTATATTTATGAGCGCGAAAGCAGACAGGATCGATGTTCGTAAAGGAATGGACCTGGGGGCAGATGATTATCTGACCAAACCATTTGATGAAACCGAACTGCTGAACGCCATTGAAACCAGGTTGAAAAAGGCGGAAATGGTTAACCAGAAAAGCCAGGCTGCGGTTGATAAAAATGATTTCAAAAACCCGCTTTCCGAAAATGAAATAAGGGAGTTGCTTACCGGCAACAGGGATACCGGCATTTATAAAAAGAAACAGCTCATCTACTCCGAAGGAAGCCGGCCCTTACGAATGTATTATATTCAAAAAGGCAAAGTTAAAACATACAGAACCAACGCCGACGGCAAGCAGTTGATCACCGGGTTATACAAAGAAGGCGATTTTTTAGGTTATATACCAATAATGGAAGGCACGTCTTATAAAGACATGGCAGAAGCCATTGAATTTACCGAACTGGCAGTTATCCCTAAAGAAGATTTTATGGAGCTGATCAGTACCAGCAGGGAAGCTGTAAATATATTCACCCACCTGCTTACTCATCATATTTCGCAAAAAGAAGAGATGCTGGTAGGAATGGCGTATAATTCGCTGCGCAGGAAAGTGGCGGAAGCGCTGATCGGCGTTCATGAAATTTATAAAACCACTATTGATATGAGCCGGCAGAATCTTGCTGCTTTGGCCGGAACCGCCACCGAATCGATGATCAGGACGCTTAATGATTTTAAAAGTGAAAAGATCATAGACATCAATGATGGAATAATTACCATACTCAATGAAAAAAAGTTAATGAACATGGTGAATTGATTTTTCACTCACATTGATCTGCTGTATCCGGTTGTTCAGCGTATACATCCTGTCATAATATTCGGCCGCCATGCGGTTGCTGCCGAAAAAAGGTACTACATCCTGCAGGCTGTTTTTTATCAGCGACAACCATCTGTCGGGATAGTCGTAATACATGGGTATGATCTCTTTTTCGAGCAGGTCGTATAAATTGGCCGCTTCAATGGCGTCCTGCTCAAAATCCTGTAATCCTGCAGGGGCCGGAGGAATGATGAAACTGTTTACTTTGTCTTTTGCAAATTCGGGAAACCAGCCGTCGGGGGTGCTTACATTGATGGCGCCGTTCATTGCGGCGGCCATACCGCTGGTGCCGGATGCCTCGTGTGTTAAACGCGGCACATTCAGCCACACATCGGCGCCATGTTTTAACAGTTTCGAGAGTTTAAGTTCATAGCCCACGAGCACCGAACAGTTCTTATATGATTTTGTTATGTTCGCGATCTTGTCAAAAATGCCAATGGCGGGGTAATCCATCGGGTAAGGTTTGCCGGCCCAGATGATCTGTACGGGCCTGTCGGCGTTGTTTACGATCTGGTTGAACCTTTCCATGTCGTGAAAAAGCAGGTCGGCGCGTTTATAGCCGGCGAACCGTTTGGCGAAAACGATGGTCAGTATTTTTTCATCATAAATTTCCCCGGTTTGATCGGCTACCACTTCAAACAGGTTGTTCTTGCCGGTTATCTTTCTTTTTTGAATGCCGGCCATATCATTTGTAGCGGCCCCATCGTACATTTCATGATCGGCCCAATAGGTAAAGTTCTGTGCATTCGTGATCGAAATTATCGGGCATATCTCCTCATATGCCTGCCACATTTTGATCAGCGTATTCACATGTTTTTTTGATACGCCATTGGCTATGCCCGATAAACGCAGTGCCGTGAGGGTATGGTCCAATACATGATCATCTAATTTCGCGATCATCCGTACTTCCGTTGCAGGGATGCCGCAAAAGAAGCCCATTTTTTCAAGCAGCATAAAATCGGTTTGCGGATTGCCGGCCTGTTCGGGCGTATGGTTGGTAAATACCATTTTTTCTTTTATCAGATCTATATTCTTGTACCTGTCATAGAGGTAAAAGATAAGCGGAAGGGCATGCGATTCATTCAAATGATATCTTTCGGGTTTCCAGTTGAGGTGTTCAAAAAGTTTTGCGCCGCCCACACCAAGCAGAATGGCGGCTGCAATGCCTGTTTGGGGGTTGGCGTCATATAATTTGAATGAAATTGTTTTGGCGAGGTAATCATTTTCAGGAAGGTCGGTAGTGAGTAAAAAAAGCGGCGCAGTATGAAATACTTCAGGGGGCAGGTACAATGCCGTTACCCATACATCGTGGCCCGAAACCTGTATGCTGAATTTAATTTCTGTATTGACCAGGAAGCCATAGATCTTCTCTTGAAACAGCACATCCATGGCCTGGTCGCTTTTTCTTACCTGGTCGTAATAGCCATATTTCCATAAGATGCCAACGCCAACCATGTTCTGTTTTAATTCATAAGCGCTGCGCATATGCGAGCCTGCTAAAAAACCGAGTCCCCCCGCGTATAGTTTCAACGGTTGATGAATGGCATATTCCATACAAAAATAGGCAACGGGAACGGCATATTCACCGGCAAACTTATAGGGGTGGTTAAATGAAAAGTTCATACGAGATGTATTGATCAGTAAACAATGATAAAGTTCTGCCGGTTGCAGAAACGGTTCAATGACGGCGATCAATGTCATCTGAAACAGTGGTCATACAGTGCAGGAATAGGAGATGTCTTAATTAAAGCATGAATTCACTTTGCGCCCTGAGCCTTTTTCGTCACTGGCTGAATGATGTTGTCATATGTTTGATCAGAACCTTTCCCGTCCAGTTGCCCTGCACCAGCATGCGCTCTATGGTGAATAACGGTGCTTCCGTACTTTTTTTCCCGGTTAACTGGTATGCCGACTTTATGCCTCTTTTTTTTAATTCGGTAATGGCGGAGGCGTTCCAAACGCCATAGGGATAAGCGAAATGCTCAACAGGTTTGCCGGTAATGGCTTTCAACCGTTTTAGGTATATCGATCTCGCTGTCATATGAATGTTGTTATCGTTTTTCTTCCATTTTTTCCTTGTGCCGGTGCAACTGGCTTTCAATGTCATGGAGTACCTTGTCAAGCGTGGTTTCATAAGATGTATCCCGGTCACTGCAGAACAGCAGTTTGTTCGGCACTTTTACGATCGCTTCAATAAAGAAGGAGTTTTGCACATCGTTCTTTTCTTTGCGCAGTACAACTTTACAGTATTCGATCCTGGGATATATTTTACCGAGATGATTGAATTTATTACGTATAAGCGATTCCGGTATCTTGCCGGCTTCAGCATGGGGAGATGCAATGATGATATTCATGATGCTTTCTTTTTTTAAATTTAGAAATATATGGCAAGCCGATGAGTGAGAGCCGTCAAGCAGCATCATGACACTTCTCATAATCCGTTACTTCTGATGGAAGGATGAAAAAAATGGAAAAGGTAAACCTGCCGGAGGATATCGTGGAAATGGCAGCAAACCGGTTACCCTATTTAAAGCGCTGGGCTCAAAACGTTCATATTCTTTAAAAAGATGTATAATATGACAACCGGTTTATCATAAACTTTTTTGCAGGGTCAATTATTGTTTTCATACCTTCATGTAACTTTATAGGACTTCGTTTTATAAAAAAACGTTTCAACTCTAATATCTTCGCAATGAAACGGATACTGTTGGTTGAGGACAATATCGCGATCCGGGAGAACACAACTGAATTGCTTGAACTGGCAAATTTCCAGGTTATTGCTGCCTGCAATGGGCAGGAAGGGTTGGAAATTGCCTTAACGGAAAAGCCTGATCTTATCCTCTGCGATATTATGATGCCTGAAATTGATGGCTTTCATTTGCTTGAGATCCTTCGTGCAAAATCTACTTTCGAAAAAACTCCCTTTCTTTTTTTTACCGCTTCCGCAGAACAGTCAGAGATCAAAAAAGGGTTGGCGGCCGGCGCCAATGATTATATCATAAAGCCATTCGATGCCGACGAATTAATAGAACTGGTAAGTAAATACGTGGGAAAATAATGGCACTGAACCGGTCGATTGGCGCAAAGTATATGGAAAGTTGGAAGGGGACAGGCTCTTCCAGTTTATGCTTGCGGCATCAACGATTCTTTCGTGCCACAAGTAGTTTTCTTTTGCACATTATCGTTTTTTTTGGATAAGCGTATTCAGGTCGGAGGTACATCAATGCAGTAACCCGGCCAGGGACCTGATCCTGCCGTATTCCTTTGTATTCACTTTGTTCAGTAACAGGTATTCGATGATATGATTTAGGTTTACCACGCCTATAAAATTGCTATTGTCCATAACCGGGTAGATCCTTTCATCGTTACGGGCGAGCTTTTCCAGCACAGTATCAATTTCCTTATTGCCGTTTAACAGCTCCGGTTTTTCTTTTACCAGGTTTTTGATGGGTTCGTTGTAATGCATGTCAGCAAGTTCTTTTATGATCTCCATGCGATTGATGGTGCCGGTGGGGGTAATGCCATCCATCAGTATAAAGTATTTGCTGTGATTGCTGTTAAGCACATTGGCGGCTTCCTGTACGGTCATATTTGCCTGCAGGCTGTTGTAGTCGTACATCAATACCTCATTCAGTTTAATGCCTTTTACCAGCGACTTTAAACGCAGGTAATATTCCTCGGCGCCGGCGGAGAAAATAATGAAGATGCCGATAGCTGGTAGTATGGGATTGATCAACACTATTCCTGCTACAATGAACAGGATGGCAATGATCTTACCAACGGTTGCGGCAATGGTAGTAGCCTGAATATAATTCAGTTTGAATCCCAGCAGGGCGCGCAGGATCCTGCCGCCGTCCATGGGAAAGGCAAGTATAAGATTGAATACCGCCAGAATAACATTTACGATCCGCAGGTTGTATATAAAGTCATGGCCATGCATAATGGTCATGTGTTGTTCATCATCTATCAATGGTATGTTGGGTATGAACAACCATAATAAACCGGCTATGGCCAGGTTTACGAGCGGCCCCGCTATACTTATTGCCAGCTCCTGCCGGGGATTTTCAGGAAATTTTTCGATGCTTGCTATGCCGCCTATGGGTAACAGTACGATGTTTTTCGCTTTTATGCCAAAGCGGGCCGCCATCATTGCATGCCCCAGTTCGTGCAGGGTTATACAGGCGAACACCGCCGCTAAAAACAATAGCGACCACGTAAGTTGCTCCACATTGTTACCGGTGGCGGCATTTACGAGCAATACCCAGCCTATCAATAATAAGAACGTCCAGTGAATATGTAAGCTGATGCCCCGGATCGTCAGCATTTTATAGGAACCACGCATAGAAAATTATTTAAATGGTAAAGGTCCCGCCTTACTGCAACAGCGGGACCTGGAAGTGAATGACCCATGCCTACTTTACAGTTATATGTTTTGAAAGGGTCGCTTTTTTGGCCTGTTCGGTTTTAGGAAGCGTAATGCGTAAAACACCGTCTTCATAAACCGCCTCGATCTTGTCTTTGATAACATCTTCAGGGAGGGTGAAACTGCGGGTAAAAGAAGAATAGTTGTACTCTTTGCGGGTACAACGTTCGTCTTTTTCTTCTTTCTTTTCTTCTTTTTCACTACTGATGGTGAGCATGTTGTCATCTACATCAATATTGAAATCGTTTTTCTTCAATCCCGGGGCTGCAACCGATATCTCGAAATGATTCTTGTTTTCGGTGATATTGACGGCCGGTGTTGTCAATGCCCTTCCCATACCCATCCATTCGTTCCAGGGTTTGAAGAAATCATCGAAGAAAGCGGGGAATGATTCACTTCTTTTGGTTAATTCTCTTGTTGACATATGTCCTCCATTTTTTTTGGTTATTAAATAATGATGTATCGAATGTAGGACGGTCAGGGGTGCCGGATGAACGACCGCCATCATAAGAAGGTGTGAGATATATCAGTGTGCCGTATTACCGTTATCTGATCATGCCGGTAAGTGACATGGATCATGTTTTTCGGCTTAATATCGAAATAACTTTATACTATTCAATACAACTATAAACACTATTTCAAATGAAAAAGATATTGCTGGTCTTTGATGGGGCGCATTTCAGCGAAGGCGCCTTTGAGTTTGCCCGGAAAATGAATGAAGTTTCGCCCATACTGCTTACCGGGGTTTTTATGCCGCTGATTGATTATTCAAATTTATGGAGTTATTCAGCCGCCTCTGTTTCCGGAATGGTAATACCGATGCTTGAAGAAGAGGATGCCGCCCATATTGAAAAGAATATCAGCCGCTTCAGTACATTATGCCAATCGGCTCATATTGAATTCAGGGTGCATAAGGACCTGACTGAATTTGCGTTGCCCGGGTTGAAGAAAGAAACGAGGTTTGCCGATCTGTTGATCCTTGGAAGCGAATCGTTTTATCACAACATAAGCAGTGAAGAACCGAATACTTACCTCAAAGAAGCCGTGCATGATGCCGAATGCCCCGTTGTGATCGTGCCGGAGCATTTTCGATTTCCCGAAAAGAACATCCTTGCTTATGACGGAACCGATTCTTCGGTATACGCGATAAAACAATTTGCTTACCTGTTTCCTGAATTGGCCGGTAATAAAACGGTATTGGTATTTGTAAAAGACAATGACCAGATCGCATTCCCCGATGAGCAAAATATAGAGGAGCTGGCAAGCAGGCATTTTTCCGATCTTACTTTCTTTAAGCTTGGCATCGATCCTAAAAAATATTTTGCATTGTGGATAAGCGAAAGAAAAGACAGCATTCTGGTAAGCGGGGCATATAGCCGTTCATCGTTTTCGATGTTGTTTAAACGAAGCTTTGTTACAGACGTTATCAGGGATCATAAGATTCCGGTGTTTATTGCGAACAGATAGAACTGTCAGTTATCAGGATAAAAAACAGAACTGCCTGTAGTTGTTACAGGCAGCTTTTAATTACGGAATCTCATCAGGCGGTGCATATTACTTTATTACGCTTAATTTGCCTGTCTGGCTCCAGGTTCTGATTGCCGATGTAGCCGTGAGGCGATTCAAATTGGATAAACCCCCTGATATAGATCATTTTTAAATTAACATAAATCATATTGCCTGTTGCCGGTAGTCATTTCGCAGCCGGCTACCGCGCCGTAACTTGAACCTGATAAAATAAACCCGGCTATGATCATCGAATTTAAAAATACCGCAGGAGAGGTGCAGGATTGGGTAATTGGTTATATCAGAAGTAAGTTGACCCAATTGCACAAAAAGCACAGGGAAATATCCAGGGCGCAGGTATGTTTACAGAGTACATCTGAAGTATGTGACAATGGGAAAGTATGCGAAATAAATCTTACAACCGATGCCGGACCCATTTTTTTCTGCAGTACCGCCAAAACGTATGAAGCGGCTGCCAGGGAAACGATAGTTGAGCTTGATAAAAGGATAGAAGAAAAACAGATCGGGAAAAACCCCGGGCTGCCGGATGAATTACCGAATGCGATTTCGTAAAATGTACGGGATTGCATATGTCAAAACTAAATACAAAACATTATGGACCTTACTGCCGGCAATCTTAAATTCAGCTTGAGAAATAAATTTTAGTGGTATTTTATCCGATCTGTACAACGTATGTATGGCGGTGTTATATTACGTTAGTAAATTTTAAAAAGACAAGGGGAATAAAAAAAGAAAGCGACACCGTAGTATCGCTTTTTTCTCTGATAACTGTGACGTGGCTGAAACAGTTTTTCGCCTGCATAGTAATGAAATTAAGCTTAAAAACGGCTTAATTCGTAGCCGAAGGCAACGTTACCCGTAAGCTTTTCATAACCACATTAAATAGTTGGCTTTATTTGCGTAGTGTTTTTACTGTTCTGCGGCCAGGTAATAACCGAACCCCGGTTTTGTATGGATCAGTTTAACCGGGTATGGTTTATCAATTTTGCTTCTTAATAAATTAATGTATACTTCTACGGTATTTTCACCTACACTGTATTTTCCCTTCCAGATCTTTTTAAGAATTGTGTCTTTGGAAACTGGTAACCCGTTGCCGTCGGCCAACAATGCCAGGAGGTTAAATTCTGTCTGGCTTAACCTGATCACCCCTTTACCCCGATATACAGTTTTCCCCTTAATGTCAATATGTAAATCACCTGCCTGATAGAATCTTTTTCCACCAGGAACCATTTCATATCTTCTTAAAATTGTTTTTAAACGGGCTATCAGTTCCTCCATAAAAAAAGGCTTGATGATGTAGTCGTCGGCCCCGGTTTCAAAGCCCTGTACCCGCTGATGTACGTCACTGTAGGCTGTTAACATAAGAACGGGTAGCCCGGAATTATTGTTTTTAATAATGGAAGTGGCCTGCCAGCCATCGATGCCCGGGAGCCGGAGATCCATAATGACAGCATCTGCAAGGTTTAATATTTCCGATTCCAATGCCTGTTCTGCATTGAAATAGGCAAAAACATCAAAGCCGTTTCGTATCAGGTTTTCAACCAGGTTCTGCTGTACGGCAGCTTCATCTTCAATGACAATAATGCATTTTTGCTTTTCCATCAAAACACAATTTCCCGTAATTAACCTTAAATCGGGCTTAAAGGTTTAGAAAATCCAAAAATCAATCACCCCGGGTGGCAATTTCGCCTTCGGCGGGTGTTCTATGTCGCCTGTCAATGAAGCGTAGTTCTTGCAAATAGTTTACGCACTAAACCAGTAATGACACCGGGCGCAGTTCTTTTACCGACGCTATAACCGCTTCGGTTACGGTTTTACACTGCTCACCTGTCAGCTGCGGATAAA
>NZ_LWBP01000232.1 GCF_002078015.1 Niastella populi
CCCGGCTTCACATTTATTGCCGATACTACGGGTAACGATACCTTGTTTGTAAATGCACGTACCATCACCGCAGCCGGAACTACACGCACCTCTTTTGTACTGTATCCCAACCCCGCATCGAAGTATGTGATCTGGCAGCAGCCTGTTACCACGCACAGAACTCGTTTGCAGTTGGTTGATATGACAGGCCGGGTATTGAAACAAATTGTTGTGGGACGCAATACGCCACAAACAACCATTTCCCTGAATGGATTGCAGGCTGGTGTTTATAAATTAATGTGGACAGACGGACAAAACAAATTAAGTCGTACGTTATTGATCAAATAACTGTACATCCATAAAAAATAAGGGGTGGCCACGGAAAAACCGTGTCACCCCTTTTTCTTTAGCCATGAAAAACTATTTATTGCTCATGATCGGTAGAGGTAGCCAGCGCTCTTACCGATTCCATGTCCTGTTGCACTGCTTTTATTTTGAGCTCAGCCATCTGATATGAATCCTTACCAAGGAATACATGTAATGGCGGATTTTGTTGCTCGGCAATTTCGATCATTACAGCGGCTGCTTTAACCGGGTCACCTGTCTGTTTGTTATTGATCTGGTTCTGGTGAGCATTTTGAGACTCGCGAACGTTTTTATAATCGGCGATCTCATTTTTAGGAACTCCCAGCGATGCATCGAGAAATTCGGTCCTGAAATAACCGGGCGAAACTATCGATACGGTTATACCAAAAGGTTTAACTTCAGTTGCCAGTGATTCTGAAAAGCCATGCATTGCAAATTTGGTAGCGACATAACTGCCAAAGCCGGGGAACGTACCGGTAAAACCACCGATAGAGGCAATGTTATAGATGTGTCCTGAATGTTGTTTGCGCATGTATGGCAATGCTTTCCTGATCACATTCAGCACGCCAAATACATTCACATCGAAATTCTGCCGTACTTCTTCATCTGTTAATTCTTCCAGGCTGCCAAATAAGCCATAGCCTGCATTGTTAACCACAACATCGATGCTGCCAAAATGTGAAACGGTTTCTCTAATGGCGTTTTCAACGCTGTTCTCATTAGTAAGATCAACCGATAAAGGCAGAAATACTTCTCGGCCGGCATTCACTGCACGTTGCAGATCGGTTACATTACGGGAGGTGGCGGCTACGCGATAGCCTGATGACAATAATTTTTTGACAAGGGCGAGTCCCAATCCTTTTGACGCGCCGGTTACAAACCATATTTTATTTTTCATAAAAAATATTTTATTTGATTGTTATAAGTTTTGCTTCGTTCATGAACTTGATAACACAAAGATATATTGGCTTTTTACCTGCATTATTATCGCTTTCAAACAGATAATTGTATAATTCAAACATGTGTGGGTGGCGGTCAGATTGTTTGAAGTTTGTAAGGGTAGTTGATACAGTTGATAAAGATGATGGCGTTGAAGGAGGGAAAACGGAACCAGGAATTAGGGATTAGGAATTGGAGATTAGTATGAGAGGTTAATAAATTTTTAGGGGCAAAAAAAATGACAAGCTGAAAAGGAGTTGTATTCCTTTCAACTTGTCAACTATATCAACTTTTCGACTTAATGCCAACTTATAATCCACTACTTCATGCGTAGCACATTATATCACTTTCAACAAACCTAATTCCTGTACGCCGACGGTGTCATATTGGTCTGCTTCTTGAAGAAATGATTGAAATGCGCCGGCTCTTCAAAACCCAAAGAATAACCGATTTCGGAAATATTCCAATTGGTATGCTTCAGTAATGTTTTGGCCTCACTGGCAAGCCGTTCAAAGATATGTTCGGTGGTGGTTTTGCCGGTAGTCAATCTTATTGCACGATTTAAATGATTTACATGTACTGCCAGGTGCGACGCAAAATCCCGCGCCGAACGTAATGTGAAACGCTGGTTAGGCGATTCGATGGGGAACTGCCTTTCAAGTAGTTCAGTGAATACCGCGGTTATCCGCGCATTGGCATCCGTATGCTGGTATAAGGTTTCGGTGGGTTGCATTTTTAACGCATAATGGATCATTTCCATAATATAATTACGGATAAGATCGTATTTGAAAGCATAATCGGATTTTATTTCATCGATCATTTTTTCAAATATCTGCTGCACAAATTTATCCTGCGTTTTGTTCAAACCATAACTGGGTTTGTTGCCCGCAATGAACATGGGCAGGTCTTTGATGCCACCGCGAATGCGTTCTGTAAAAAACGCTTCCTTGAAAATGCAGAAAAATCCTTTCGGATCTTCGGTCAACGGTTCAAAAGTGTAAGGCACATTCGGGTTGAAGAATATAAGTGTTGAACCGGTTACCTCTATACTTTTATCGGCATAATGATATATATACGGTCCCTGCATGAGGGAGATCTTATAATAATCGCGGCGGGTGTAAGCCACAGGGGTTTTACCCTGCCCTACGCAATCCTCTACCCTAAATACATTAAAATGCCCGATATCCTGTTTCAGGTTATCGGGTAACCAGTTCATTTTTTGCCGGTAAAAATCTTCCAGTGTCTCTGTTCTGGCCATATACTAAATTTAAGCAAAATGTATGTAACTCTTATTTCACTGTTTCCGCTTCACCTTATAAAATTACAACAATCACCAGGCCAGCACTTTATACGATTCAAACAAAAACTTGTAAAATTCAAACAAATACTGGTGCTTAATCCAGCATATCGCAATAATAGGCGTGGGTACTGTCCTTTGAAAAATAGAGAGAATACGCATGATTTGGATCGGGCGAATAATAAAGCGCAATTGCGCCGGCGCCCAGTTTTTGCGGTGTAAACCATGCCGGTGCAGAGCCATAGGAGGGTAGTCCCATGCTATCGCGCCGGTACGGTTGTTTGGCAATAATACGCTTAAGTTCTGTTGGGCAAACTGTGAATTCAAGCCAGATACAGCAATCGAGCTTCGGTACGTACTGGTCTTTGCTATTGGTTACTGTTACACAATTGGTTTCCGGTTTGCCCATCAAAGCGGTATATATTTCCATCCCGCTTCGTTGCAGGGGATTTTCTGCGGTTCTTACAACATGGTACGCTTTACGGGCAAATAAATAACCGGTATAGATGCCTGTACAAAGGGCGAAAAGAAAAAAGAGCAGGGAAAAGTAAACGGCCTTGCGGCTTTTTTTAACAATACCGAGTAACAACAGAACGCCAAAGATGATGATAAAACCAACGGTTATAAGAATAAAGGTTAGCATGTTATTTTATTAGTAGGTACAGGATTGCAGCCCGTTGCCGGGGTTAATTTTTTATTGCCTGTATCACTTCCCGAAGATATTTATTTTCATCAATGGTTAAAACGCCCAGCCGTACAACTATCAGTTTTTTGGAGGGAATGATAAAAATATTCTGACCGCCAAAACCGTCAGCAAAGTACATATCCGCCGGTGCATCGGGGTACCAGCGTTTCGAAGGGTCGGTTTCGCCGGCGCCATTTAACCAGAACTGGTACCCGTAGCGTTTTTGTTTATTGGCGGAAGCAGGTTGAATAGTTTGCTGAACCCAATTGTCTGGTAACAACTGTTCACCCTTCCACATGCCATTATTATAATACAGTAGGCCAAAGCGGGCAAAATCGCGGGCCGAAGCATAACTATATGATGAACCGATGTAGGTGCCTGAGGCGTCGGGTTCAAGCACCAGTGAATGCATGTTTATTTTATAGAATAATGACTCATAAGGAAATGCCGGGTAAATGGAATCACCCACTGTGTGGCGAATGATGCGGCTTAAAATATTGGCATTGCCGCTTGAATAATTGAAGATGGTGCCCGGTTGAAATTTTAAAGGCAGGGCGGCGGTAAAAGCGCCCATATCGCCACGTTTGAATAACATATTCGTTGCTTCGCTGGGCGAACCGTAATCTTCCGTGAAATCGAGCCCGCTTGTTTGCTGCAGCAATTCTTTCAGCGTGATCTTTTCCTTGTCGGTGTTTTTCCATTCAGGTACCGGCGCCGGCGCATCGGGATGTAGTTTTCCCGCCTTTACCAGTACGCCTATAACGGCGGCGGTCAGGCTTTTACTCATCGACCAGCCGATCATTGGCGAGTTCTTATCAAAACCGGGTGCATAGCGTTCACCGACTATTTTTCCATCATACACCACCAGGAAGGCGCGGGTATAAGCCGGTTTCCCTTTTTTACTGAGCGCCTGCATGGCATTGTCGATCGCTTTTTGTAATTGAACGGTATCGACACTGGCCGGAACCGGTTCGGCTACCTTATCGCCATATGGCCAGGCAATGGTATCCCTGTTTTCTGGTGACGGCACAGGGATGTTAAAACGCTGTTGCCTTATCTCTGCTTCGGGAAAATCATTCACCAGCGTACAACCGATGCGGTGGCGGTAAATAGCTTTGATCTTTGCCAGTCCGAAAACGGAGGCGGTAACCGAACTGTCTTTTGTATCGATATCGTATGATGCCAGTGAAACCGGGAAGAATGATAGCTCCTGTTTTATTACGCTATCGGCATTTCGATGTTGCAGGTAAATACCGGAAGCCAGGTTCTTGGCGCCGTAACCGCTGATAATGGGGAATGCCCGCCAGCAATACCAAATTCCGTAACCCAGGGCCACTGCCAGCAGCAACAGAACAACACGAAGGATCTTTTTATATAACCGCATTCAGATAAGAATTTAAGAGTTAATAAAATTCGCACTTTACAGGTTATAATTTGTAATAAATTGGAGTTATGTTTATGAAAATGTATTTATGCCATGCCCAAAAGAGAAAAAGATATTTTTTCATTGTATGACCCGTTTATTGAATGTGGCGAAAGTTTGCATGTTAATATTAATAAAAGACGTTCGTATGGCTTTTATATAGGTGCTTTAGTCTTCTTTCTGGTACTAACGGCAAGCTCGATCTATGAAGGTCATTTAAAAGCTATAATTTTTGCTTCCCTTTCAATACTTTGTATAGCAATAATATGTGTAGTCATTTATTTGAGAAAAAACCCTGTTATAGTAATAGATGAAAAAGGAATTATTAAAAAAGAGAAATTCTATAGCTGGGAGAAGATCGGGTCAATTAAGTTTGAGTCAGCTTCAGATCTCGAAGGTAGTGATAATATTAAATTAAATTTAAAAGAGGGAAAACCAGGTCGTCTGAACCTTGAACCTCTTTTATTTTTGGATCAAAAACCAAAGGTTATAGCAGCCTATATAATAAAGTATTTTAAAGTTGATTAAGCGCTTTTCTGCCAAACTTGTTATTTTTATCGCCAAATGTACTGCTGCTAATGAAAAAAATATGCCTGTTAATAACCGTATTCCTCTGCGGGCTATTTGTGTGCGCTCAAAATACCATCGGTATTCCCAATATTACCAATTACTATAAACAGGAGTATAATGCCGGCCGGCAGAACTGGGGCATTGCGCAGGACCGCCACGGTATCATGTACTTTGCCAATAACAATGGCCTGCTAAGTTTCGACGGCACCTTCTGGCGTACCTATCCCATTCCCAATGCAACCATCGTTCGCTCCCTGGCCATCGATAAGAACGACAGAATTTATGTTGGCGGCCAGCAGGAGTTTGGTTATTTCTCCCCCAATCAATATGGTGAACTGGAATATACTTCCCTGCGTAAAGATTTACCAACAGCAGAGAACGATTTTGCCGATGTATGGGCCATTCAGATAGTTAACGATCGCATCTTTTTTCATTCTAACAAAAGAATATTCGAATATGCGAATGCCGTTTTAAGATCGTATTCCAGTGTTTACTGGGGCTTCCTTGGTTATGCAAATAACCAGTTGCTGGCATTTGAATACCAGAAAGGTTTGTTGTATTATAATAATGGCAACTGGCTTCCGCGTATAAAAACGGGTTCATTACCCAAAGGCATACAAATAAAAGCCGTTACCCATCTTGGTAACGACAGCCTGTTGCTGACTTCCATTGCCCATGGCTTGTTTATCTTAAAAGGCGAAACAGTTATACCTTTCGAAACGCCCGACATAAATGATATTGCCGCCGAAAATATTTTCGGCGCCTGCTTGCTGTCGCCCGGTAAAATTGCATTGAACACCAACCTTGGCGGGTGTATAGTAATTGATAAGAAAGGGAATTTTATTCAACGCCTTACAAAAAGCGAAGGCATCCAGAACAACAACGTGCTAAGCATGTTTGTCGACAAAGACCGTAACCTCTGGCTGGGCCTCGATAATGGCATCGACCTTGTTTCGTACAACAACGCTATCAAAAATATCTTTCCCGAGCCCATTGACCGCAATACCGGTTATACCTCTATTGTTCATAAGAACCGGCTGTACCTGGGTGTGGCCACCGGTTTGTACAAAGCCGATCTTACCGGCAGCGGTGAAGATATCAGTTATATCAAAAGTTCATTTTCGCTGGTTGAAAATTCAAAAGGACAGGTATGGAATGTTTCGGAAGTGAACGGCCAGCTGTTGATGGGCCACAGCCAGTCGGGGTTCATAGTAAATGATAATAAAGCCACCCTACTCGATAAAAGAACCGGCTTCTGGATCTTTGTTCCCTTATACGACAGTGTTCCTTCTTCTGTGATCGTTGCCGGAACATATAACGGGATCAATTTCTACAATTATAATAATGGCCGCATCACCATTTCAAACGACCAGGTAACTTTTGAGTCGGCCCGCTATGTGGTAAAGAATAAGAACATCATTTGGGCAATACATCCTTATAAAGGACTGTACATGGTTTCTTTCAATGAAAACAAACAACCGGTAGTTACAAACTATGCCGATAAGAAAAAGATCCTCTCGCAGAATCATAATCACCTCTATCGTATTGCCGGCCGAATGGTATTGACCACCGATAATGGCATTTTTGAATTCGATAATGCTCTCGATGATTTTGTTCCTTCCACTTTTTTCAAAAAGCTTTTTGGCGATACGCCAATCGATTATCTAAAAGACGACAAAAACGGCAACATCTGGTTCTGCAGCCGCAAGAGAGTAGGAGTGGCGGAATATGACAACGGCAAATACCGGCTGGTGTACCTGCCCGAACTCGACGACCGCATCATGAGCAACGGGTTCGAAAACATCAATATCATCGACAGCAACAATGTGTTGATTGCAGCTGAAAAAGGGTTCTTCCATGTAAATTATGCGCGGTATAAAAAAAGCAGGTTGCCGCTCAGCACGCTCATCAGAAAGGTACAGGTTGATTCAAAAAAGGAAGCGCTTATTTATGGCGGCTACGGCCAGGCGCTAACAACCGTTAATCCTGATATTGCTTACGCTTCCAACTCATTGTATTTTGAATGCAGCGCCATAACATATGCACAACAACAAACCACTTCGTATAGCTACTTTTTAAAAGGGTTCGACAAAGAATGGAGCGCATGGAGCCGGAAAACTGAGAAAGATTATACCAACCTGCCGCCGGGGAACTATGTTTTCCAGGTAAAAAGCAGGAACAACGTCGATAATGAGTCGCCGGTTACCAGCTATTCCTTCACCATTTTGCCACCCTGGTACCGCACCTGGTGGGCATATATATTATATGGTGTACTGTTGTTCGCCATTTTGTATTGGTTCTATAAAAATCAACAATTCAAATACCGCAAACGGGAAGCGCAAAAATTACTGCAGCAGCAACTGCGGTACGCCGAAGAACAGAAACAACTGCAGATCCTTCATGAACTGCAAATGGGTAAACGGGAAAAAGAGATCATTCAGTTAAAAAATGAAAAGCTGCAAACCGATATCGAGCACAAGAACTCGCAGCTTGCTTCCACTGCCATGAACCTGGTGCGGAAAATGGAACTTTTTTCAAAGATCAAGGACGACCTCAACGCTTTCAAAAACAATGAAGAAACCAGGGCCGCCTCAAAAGAGTTCCAAAAGATCATCCGCATGATCGACAGCGAGCTCGATGTTACCCGGGAATGGGAGCAGTTTACCGAGCACTTCGACCAGGTACATTCCAATTTTTTGAAAAAGCTGAAAGAGCAATGGCCCGATCTTACCCCCACCGAGCTAAAAATGGCCGCTTACCTGCGGTTGAATTTAACCAGTAAGGAGATCGCCCACCTTATGAACATCTCCATCAGGGGCGTGGAAACCGGCAGGTACCGCCTCCGCAAAAAGCTGGGATTAACCAGCAATGATACCAGTTTGTACGATTTTCTGATGTCAATGTGAACGATGAACGGCAACGCAGAACGCAGAAAGCAGAATGCTGAACGCGCAACGCAATACGCAGAACGCAAAACGAGCAACGCTGAGCACAACGCTGAATGTTGAAGGCCCAACGCTGAACGACTGCCTCCGCAATTTGATCCTCCCGAATAGTCCCTCTCAGTCTGAAAAAGAAAGACGTTGCAGTCCGCGGTATGCGTTGGCTTTTTTACGTCTTTTCGTATCGCTTTTAGGCCTTTGCGTACCGAAATAAGGTTGCTGTAGCTTCATCTGATTGATTATCAATAATTAAGTTTTAGACTGACGAGGTTTTGACGTAGCCCAAAATTGACGTTTAGTGCTGTTTATTCGTTTTTTTACAATTCGAAAAACCAAACAGCTGCCATCTATGCGTCAAAAACGATTGTCTTTGGTTATCCTGTCTAGCCTGATTTTATCCCCCTTTGTAAAAGCCCAAACAGACAGCACACCACAACCTGTTACCATTGTACCCGGGAGCAATAATTATAATTTGTTGTACCAGGTACAACCCAAAAAAAATAGTACATCGGCCGTTTCGGAAGTGTTCACACCCGACCTCATTAAAACCAACACCCCCACTTTTGGCGGCTGGCTGGCAGGTCGTGTAGCCGGCTTACATGCTTTTCAAACATCCGGTGAACCGGGTAACGATGATTATTCATTCCTGCTCCGCGGTCAGGCCCCTATGGTGCTGATCGATGGAACGCCGCAAAGTTTTCCATCCATCAACCCCGAACAGATCGAATCGATCACCATTCTGAAAGATGCGGTGGCCACCGCCATGCTCGGTATGCGTGGCGGAAATGGCGCCATCCTCATTACCACCAAAAAAGGCTCGCGCAACGGACAGCATATTGAAGCAAGCGTGCAACATGGTGTTCAAATGCCCACGCAGTTGCCAAAGTTTGTAAATGCATATAAATATGCAACCCTGTACAATGAAGCCCTGGCCAATGATGGACTGGCGCCCCTGTACTCGCAAAGCGACCTGGCCGCCTATCAAAATGGCTCCGATCCCAAAGAACATCCTGATGTAAACTGGCAGAAGCAGGTGCTGAAGAACACCGCGCCGTTCAGCCGTTACGATGTTTCTATTTCGGGCGGTAACCTGAACACCCGTTATTTTGTGAACCTCGATTACCTGCACCAGGGTGGATTATTCAAAAAAGAAGGATTCAATACTTATAATACCAATGCCGATTACAAGCGGTATATTTTAAGATCGAACGTTCAGGTAAACCTGAATAAATTCATCAGCTCATCGCTGAACCTGTTTGGCAGAATTCAGAACACCAACCAGCCGGGCGCCAACACGGCGTCTATTTTCACCAACTTTTTCAACACACCCAATAATGCGTACCCTGTTTTAAATTCCGATGGCTCACTGGGCGGCAATGCCGATTACCTGACGAACATTTACGCACAATCAGTGCTTACGGGTTACCGGCCATCGTATGAGCGCGATTTCAAAGTTGATCTTAATGTGAGGGGCAACCTCGATGTAATTGCAAAGGGGTTGTGGGTAAAAGTGCTCGGTGCGGTAAATGCTTATCAGCGCGAATCGACAAACCGCAGCAAAACATTTGCCGTGTTTAAAGAAACTACCGACAATGCCGGTCACCCCATGTATACAAAATACGGCATTGCCGGCGACATGGTAAATACAATTACCATCAATAGCCAGAACCGGTTGTTCTATACCGAATTCTCGATGGGGTATAGTAAAGAATTCAATGGCGCCAGTCATTTGGATGCCATTGTTGTGGCCAGCAATGACAACCGCATGGTGAATAGTGAACTGCCCTTTAATTACAGCGGAATAAGCGCCAAAGTTTCATACAGCCATAATGATAAATACCTGTTTGAAGCAACGGCAGGGTATAACGGCACCGAACGTTTTCCCAAAAGCAAACGGTATGGTTTATTTCCCGCGGTTGGACTGGGCTGGAATATCGCCAGGGAAAATTTCGTAAAAAACAATGTGGAATGGCTGAACGATCTGAAACTGCGTGTATCGGGCGGCAGAACCGGTAACGCCAACGTAGGATATTATGATTACTACCAGTATTATGTAACCGGCGATGGATATGGATTTGGAAATACCATTCCGCCCGCGGCCCAAACTGTAACGCTGCAGCAGGGTAGCCTCGCCAACCCCCATATTACCTGGGAAAAAGCCGACAAGATCTCCGCCGGCCTGGAAGCCACCCTGTTCAACCGTGCGCTCACTTTCTCTGTAGATTATTTCAACGACAAATATTTCGATCTGGTTCAAACGCCTGCCAGCGGTTCTTCGATGTTGGGAACCGCCTATGCACAACAGAATATAGGAACCAACAGGTATAAGGGACTGGAATTGCAGGCAACCTGGCAGCGTGAAAAAGATGGGTTCCATTATTTCATTGCACCGAATGTAACCGTGCTGAAGAACAAAGTAGAATATATGGCAGAACCGGCCTGGCCTTATTCATATATGGCGCAAACCGGTAAACCTGTGGGGCAGGCCTATGGTTATGTAGCCGATGGTTTGTTTAATTCGAAAGATGAAATAACCGCTCATGCCTTCCAGGGCAACAATATTGTGCCCGGCGACATTCGCTATAAAGATCTTAACAATGATGGCATCATCGATGGTTTCGATCAGCAACCTATAGGCAATCAACAACCTTTTGTTTTCTATGGCGCCAATGCCGGCATCGGTTATAAAGGACTCAATCTTACCATGCTGTGGCAGGGTGCGCACAACCGCGATGTACAATTGACCGGCTACCGCGCTTTTCAGAACAATGGCAAAGGCCAGGCTATGGAAATGCATGAGAACCGCTGGACACCCGGTAATAACAATGCCGGTTACCCGAGGTTATGGGTGGGCAATAACCCAAACAATATGGTCACTTCCTCATACTGGATCCGTTCGGGCAACTTCCTGCGGTTGAAGAATATAGAGCTCGGTTATGCCATTCCGCAAAAATTGTTGCCCAGGCTGAAGGTCGATCAGGTGCGGTTCTTTATCAATGCCACGAACCTGGTTACTATTTCAAAGTTGAACGATAGTAATATCGATCCTGAAAATACAACCGGCGTTTACCCGATCATGAAAACCTGCACAGCCGGTGTTACCATTAAGTTATAGACCCAATTGAACTATTTAAAACGACTTGTATGCATCTGAAAAATATAATAATAGTAAGTGCGGTTGTGTTGTTGGTGGCCGGTTGTAAGAAAATGAACAACGGTCCCCAGGAGTTTTATACAGAAGAATACGTGTTTGACCCCCTCGACAAGAACGGGCTGGCCGCCCAGCAGGCGCTGGCCAATTTATATACCAGCATGCCAACGGGTTTTAACCGTATCGGCGGCGATGTGTTGGAAACAGCTACCGATGACGCTATTCCCTCACGCAATGGTACAACCATACAACTGCTCATCAATAGCAATATCACCAACAGCAACAATCCTGAAGCGGCGTGGACGAAGAACTATGAAGGTATTCGCAAAGCAAACCTGTTTCTACGCAACGTAGATGTAGTACCCAAGCCGGCCGAGGTGATCATCTGGAAAGCCGAAGCCCGCTTTTTACGTGCCTATTTTTATTTTGAATTGCTGAAGCGCTACGGTGGTGTGCCCATTGTCGGCGATACTGTTTTCAGTACCACCGACAGAATTCAACTAAAGCGCAACACCTTTGAACAATGCGTGAATTACATAGTGGCGGAATGCGATGCTGTAAAGGGAATGCTGCGCGCTGAACCTATAGCGTCAAATGATTTCGGCAAAGCATCGCGGGGCGCAGCCCTCGCATTGAAAGCAAGGACCCTGTTATACGCGGCCAGCCCGTTATACAATGGCGGGGTACCTGCCGGCGCCAGCGGTGAACAAAGGGAGTTGATGGGATATGCCGCTTATGACGTTGAACGCTGGAACAAAGCTGCCATAGCTGCCAATGATCTGCTGGCGTTGAATGTATATCCGCTTGAAACTGCATACAACAACGTATTTATACACAGAAGGAATAACGAAGTTATTCTCTCGTACCTCCGCGGAACGACCACCGATGTGGAAACCAATAACGGCCCGGTGGGGTACAGCGAAGGCGGTACGGGGTATGGACAAACCAGTCCCACCCAGGACCTGGTAAATGCGTTTGGCATGAACAACGGAAAATTCATCGACGAAGCCGGTTCAAACTATAACCCTGCCGCTCCCTATACCAACCGCGATCCGCGTTTGGCCCTTACAGTATTTACCAATGGCGCGCAATGGCTGAACCGCGCGGTTCAAACTTATGAAGGCGGGCTCGACAAACCAGGTTTTAACGCCCAACAAACCAGAACGGGTTATTACATGAGAAAATTCATGGGCAACTTCAGCACGGCTACAGCCTACACCGCGCAGAATCACAATTTCGTTTTGTTCCGTTCTGCGGAAGTGATGCTGAACTATGCCGAAGCATTGAATGAGTATTCAGGTCCCGTACAATTTGTATACAACCAGCTGATCAATTTGCGTAAACGTGCCGGCATAGCTGCCGGTGCAGATGCCAGATATGGCCTTAGCGCAACACTATCAAAAGACAGTATGCGTATTGTAATTCAAAACGAGCGCCGCGTTGAAATGGCGTTTGAAGAGCAACGCTACTGGGACCTTCGCCGTTGGAAAACAGCTGAACAGGAATTGAATAAGAACCTTGGAGGAATGAAGATCACAAACAATAACGGCGTGTTCACCTATCAGCCGGTAACCGCCGGAGCCATCGTGTTCACCGCACCAAAAATGTATTTCTATCCCATTCCACACGATGAAATCACTAAAAATCCCCTTCTTATCCAAAACTACGGTTGGTAATAACCGCTCAATAACTGTTATATGAAAAGATCAGCACTCCTCATAATATGTATATTCCTCGCGGGCCGCTTACTGGCGCAAACCCAAACAATAACGGGGAAGGTCACTACCAGTACCGGTGAAGCTATTGCCGGTGTAACCATTTACGAAAAAGACGTACCCAACTCGGGTGCCGTATCTGACCGCAACGGCATCTTCAAACTCGACCTGCGTGGCAAGGGTATTCTCATCGTTCAATCGATGGGCTTTTTGCAGAAAGAAGTTCAGGTGGGCGGCAAAACAGAAATAGATGTTCAGTTAGCAATAGATGCCAAAGGATTGGAAGATGTGGTGGTAATTGGTTACGGGCAAAAAAAGAAGATTACCAATACCGGAGCGGTAAGCGCCATCGGCGGTGCCGAAATTCGCGAAACGCCAACCGCCAGTTTGCAGAACGCACTGGCCGGCCGCGTAACCGGTTTTACTACTCAACAACGAAGCGGTAAACCGGGGTCAGATGGCGCCAATATGCTGATCCGTGGTTTAAGCACAATGTCGGGCAACGGTGCGCCGCTGGTAATCGTAGATGACCTCGAATTTGCCGGCAACATTTCAGAGATAGATGCCGACCAGGTTGAAAGTATATCTATCTTGAAGGACGCTTCTACCACTGCCATCTATGGTATCAAAGGCGCCAACGGGGTAATTGTGATCACTACCCGCAGAGGTAAGAACGGCCGCCCCCAGATCACCCTTCGTTCTGAGGCAGCCGGCCAACGGCCTACTTATTTGCCCGATTACCTTGGCTCATACGACGTAGCCCGCCTGCGAAACGAAGCGCTTAAGAACGATGGACTGGCCGCGCAATTCACTGAAGAAGATCTGCAAAAATTCAAAGACGGATCCGACCCATTCGGGCATCCCGATATAGATTGGGCGAAAACATTGTTGCGTCCCTTTTCCATGCAAACCTATAACAACCTGAATATTTCGGGCGGAACCGAAAAAGCGAAATACTTTATCTCTGCCGGTTATTTATGGCAAAACGGGATGGTAAAGGATTTTACGGTAGATGAAGACCTGAACAGCAATTATTATTATAAACGTTACAATTTCCGGTCGAACCTTGATTTCAATGCGACGAAATCGCTTACCTTAAACGTTGACCTGTCGGGCAATTTTGCCAATCGCAATGAACCGAATATCGGTGGCCGCAACGCCCGCAACAACGTGTTCTTCGAGATCAGCGATTACACGCAATTGCCGCCATTTGCCTATAACCCTTATAATCCCGATGGCTCGTATGGCGCTAACCCTACCGTTGGCAGTTATTCAAACAGTATCATCGGCCGTTTTGCCCTCGGTGGTTATAACAGGTCGTATGATAATACCATTACCACCAATTTACGCGCAACACAAAAACTCGATTTTCTTGTTCGCGGTTTATCGGTAAAAGGAATTATCGGCTATAATGCCATGACGCGCTTCTGGCGCAGTATGACAAGAACTTCTTTCCCTGCATATAAATACGATGCGGCAGCCGACACCTATTCACCTTTTGATCCCAACGTATTCAGGGTTGAAAAACTGAACCTCGGTTATGTTACCGATGCAAACAACAGCGCCAAAAAGCTGAACCTGCAGGCTGCCATCAACTATGACCGTACGATCAACGGTCATCACGTATATGCACTGGCATTGTTCAACCAAACCAGCGATAACAGGGGCGCCGATGAACCGGTTTATTTCCGTGGTTATGCATTCCGCGCTGGTTACGATTTTCACCAGAAATACCTGTTTGAACTGAATGCCGGTTACAATGGCAGCAGCCGCTTTTCATCAGGGAAAAGATATAGCTGGTTCCCCGCTGTTTCAGCAGGCTGGAACGTGGCTGAAGAAGATTTTATAAAAAATAATGTAAGGTTCCTCGACCTGCTGAAGCTGCGCGTTACCTATGGCATAATGGGAACAGACGCGATCTCTGATGGTTCTGCATACAGGTATCTGCAGCTCTACAACCGTACCGGTACCTATTCCATCGGTGATGTAAGCACAACCGTTAACGGTATTGTTGAAGGTACCCTTGGTAATGATATTACCTGGGAAAAGGAACGTCAGCCCGATTTCGGTATCGACATTCGCATGTTCCGTGGCAAGGTTACATTTACCGCCGATTATTTCAGCCGTTACCGTTATAATATCATGATCACCCGCGGCAGCGTTCCTACTATTCTTGGAGTTAACCTGCCGCCGGTGAACCTCGGCCGGGTACAGAACAGGGGTTTTGAAGTGGAAGCAGGTTATAACAACAGCTACCGCAACTTCCGCTATTCGGCAAAAGCGAATATGTCGTATGCAAAGAACAAGGTGCTGTACATGGATGAAGCCATGCCGGCATATCCCTGGCTGAACCGCACCGGTAATCCGCTGGGCACTATTCCCGGTTACCAGTTCATTGGTTATTATACAGATGATGCCGATGTGGCAGCGAGCCCAAAACCTGCAGGGTTAACGCCGAAACGCGGCGATCTTAAGTATGCCGACCTCAATAAGGATAATGTGATCGATGTAAATGATCAGCGTATCATGAAATATCCCAACCTGCCCAACACTATTTTGGGTTTTACAGGTTCGGTAGGTTATAAAAGTATCAGCTTCTCTTTCACGCTGCAAAGCGCACTCAACTTTGCGAATCGTAAAGTGGCGGAGTCTATCAATCCGTTCGCCAATAACCTGCGCCCGATCCACGCCAATGCATGGCGCCCCGATAACCCCGATCCTGATTTTCCCCGTCTTACCACTGTGGGCAGCATCAGTAATGCAACCACCTACCCGTCTGACTACTGGTTCCGCCGCAGCGATTACCTGCGTATAAAGACCATTCAGCTCGCTTACGACCTGCCAAAGAAAATGGCTGAAAGAATTTCATTGCAGGGCGTAAGAATATACACCAGTGGTTATAACCTGGCTACCTGGATGCTGGTTGACAAGAATATTTACGAGGTAGATCCTGAAACGCCATCAGGTACGGAAGGTGGTGATTACCCTGTGCAGAAAGTGATCAATTTTGGATTACAGGTTACTTTCTGATAAAAAATAATATCGTAGAACTTAAACTAACGAATATACCATGATGAAAAAGATAATGGCAATAATGGCGGGATGTGCGTTCGTTGCATTGTGCAGCTGTGAGAAGAAAGACCTGCTTGATGCCAAACCCAATACGAATCTGAATGAAGAAACCACTTTCAGTGATAGCGCCCGTACCATAGATTTTCTTTTCGGGATATATGCCGATATAGGTTTTTCGTTCGGCTACCGGCGTTATACTTATGCCAGTAACATCAGCGCAGGTACAGCCGAAGGCTGCGATGAGGCCGTACACCGCCTGAGCGGGGCCACCCAGCCTTTTGTGTATTTATTTAATGGAACGCTGAACGCCGTCAATACGGCGCCCTATGAATATATGTGGTGGCGCCCGTGGACCAATATCCGCCGTGCAAATGTGTTCTTGTCGAAAGTAGATGGCGCACCATTGTCAGATGCTACCAAAACAATGGCAAAAGCCGAGGCCCGTTTTTTACGCGCCTGGTATTATTCTATTTTACTGAAGAATTTTGGCGGTATTCCGGTTATAGAGGATAAAGTGTTTGGGCCGGCCGACGACATCAATATGCCCCGCAATTCATACGAGGATTGCGTAAATTATATCATTGGTGAAATTGAAAAGGCAGCCGATGATTTGCCGGTTGAACATATTTCGCAGAATTTCGGCCGCATAACAAAAGGCGCCTGTCTTGGTTTGAAATCGCGGGTGTTGTTATGCGCTGCGAGTCCGCTTTTCAATGGCGGTAGCGTTGCTACCGATGAGGCACAAAAAAAAGTGACCTCATACCCTTCATTCGATCAGCAACGCTGGCAAAAGGCCGCCGATGCCGCAAAAGCGGTCATCGATATGGGCTTTTATGCATTGCATGAAGACAATGCCACTGCGCCCGGTTATGGATTTTCGCGCGTGTTCCTGATCCGTAAGAACCGCGAGTATATTTTACCCGGCATGCAGGGCCCCAATAAAACAATGGAAGGTTTTGCTTTGCCAAAATCGAGAAATACCGGAACCACGCAAACGGCGCCTTCACAAAACCTGGCCGAAGCGTTTGGGATGATCAACGGAAAGCCGATCACCGATCCGGCATCAGGTTTTGATCCTAACGATCCGTTTGTAAACCGCGATCCCCGTTTCAATTATACGTTTATCTATAATGGTTCGCTGTGGTACTCATCAACCACAGGTAACCGCCAGCCGCTGTATACTTATAATGGCGCACCCAATGATGGTTATGGCACCGTGGCCTGGGCAACGGGTTACTGGTGGCGCAAGATGATGGATGAGAACACGGCACAAAATGCCGGCCCCAATACCGACCGCTGTCTGCCGTTGATCCGTTATGCAGAGATCCTGCTTAACTATGCAGAAGCGGCCAATGAAATGGGCAACACCGGCATTGCTTATGATCAGCTGAAACTGATCCGTAAACGTGCAGGTATACAACCCGGCGTAGATGGATTGTACGGTGTGGCTGCGGGCCTCGGCAAAGAAGATATGCGTAAGGTATTACAGAACGAACGCCAGGTTGAACTGGCCTATGAAGATCACCGTTACTGGGATGTACGCCGGTGGAAAATTGCCCAGGCAACCCAGAACGTGGAAATGAAGGCGATGAAAATAACAAAGACCGGAGCAACGAGCTATACCTATGAAGTAGTACCCATAAACGTCAACGCGAAACATCAGTTCAATGACGCTTACTACCTGTTTCCAATCATGCAATCAGAACTGGCCAAAAACCCGAATTTGATTCAAAATCCCGGGTACTAAGCCATTGAGTGAGCCATCCGTCTGCGGGTGGCTTACTCTTTTTTAGTACGGATAACATCAACAGCAAAATATGTTTAAGCACGGAATGGACAATTGTTTTCACAGGGTGATATGTATAGTGGTATTTGTTATAGTAACAGTACATACCAGCGGACAGGGATTTCTAAAAGCGAACAGGAAAAATATAGTCAATGAAAAAGGGCAACCTGTGCTATTACGTAGTATGGGTTTAGGCGGATGGTTGTTACAGGAAGGATATATGTTCCATTTGGGAAATATCGGAACGCAATACCGCATTCGCGAAAGCATTGCCGATGTGGTAGGAGAAGAAAGAACCAAACAGTTTTATGAAATGTGGTTAACGAATCATACCACAAAAGCAGATATCGATTCGCTGGCGGCATGGGGGTTCAACTCTATCAGGTTGCCCCTGCATTACAACCTGTTCACATTACCGGTTGAAAAAGAGCCGGTGACAGGGCAACAAACCTGGTTGGAAAAAGGATTTGCTATTACCGACAGTGTGCTTAACTGGTGCCGCAGCAATGAAATGTACCTGATACTCGATATGCATGCAACACCGGGCGGGCAGGGTAATGATCTTAACATCAGCGATCGCGATGCCGGTAAGCCATCATTGTGGGAAAGCGAAGCCAACCGGCAAAAGCTGATCGCTTTGTGGGCGCAACTGGCAAAGCGTTATGCAAACGAGCCCTGGATCGGCGGATACGATATAATTAATGAACCGAACTGGGGTTTCGAGGATAGCACGGATAAACGCGGCACAAAGGAAAAAAAGAATGTACCGTTAAGACAATTGCTGGTTGATGTTACCAACACGATCAGGGCGGTAGATACAAAACACCTTATTATTATCGAAGGCAATGGTTTTGGAAATAATTACAATGGCATATTTCCACTTTGGGATAATAACCTGGTGTTGAGTTTTCACAAGTATGGCAATTTTAATTACAAGGCCAATATCCAGAACTTTTTGAATTTCCGCGATGCCTATAATATTCCGGTATGGTTGGGTGAGTCGGGAGAAAATTCAAATACCTGGTTTACTGAATGTATCAGCCTGGTGGAAGAGAACGGTATTGGCTGGGCATGGTGGCCCGGTAAAAAAATGGGGATCAATAACCCGATGGAAATAAAAGTACCGGAAGGATATGATCAGTTGTTGAATTACTGGAAAGGAAAAGGCGCCAAACCCGACAGCGCCACGGCATGGAAAACATTGCAGCAGTTATTGAGCTATGTGAAGGTGCAGAATAACATAATCCATCGCGATGTGCTCGATGCGATGTTCCGTCAGGTACAGGTTAATACAACATTACCCTTTACAAAACATATAATAGGGAAGGGAACGACCCTGTTACCGGCGGTTGAGTTCGACCTGGGAAAACAAGGCCGGGCTTATTATGATAAAGATTCGGCAAGTTATCATTTTACCCCCAACGTGCATACACAGGGAAACAGGGGATATACATTTCGCAATGATGGGGTTGATATACAACGGAACGATGCAGGCATGTGTGTATTCAGTATAGAAGATGGCGAGTGGCTGCAGTATACTATTCAGGCAAAAGTGGCGGGAAAATACCAGATAGGATTTAAAACGGCTGCTGAAAATGAAGCAGGTGAGTTATCGTTACAGGTGAATGAAAAGTGGCTGGTGAATAACCTAACGTTACCGGTTACAGGAAACAGGCTAAATTATACGACAACCTGGGTAAAAAATATTGTATTGCCCGCAGGTGAAACGCGGTTGAAAATACTGGCATGCAAAGGCGGCTTCAATCTTCAAAGCATTGCGTTTGTAAAGGAATAAACAGGAAAACACTATGGAATATTATCTGCAATAGGAACGCTTTTTTCTCAAACCTTTAAAATGTAAAAAAATGCAAAGTAACCTTGTCGTACTCAAAGCAGGTCTTTTGACCTTAACGATTGGCTTGCTGGTAACTGCTTGTAAAAAATCAAACATCGGCAGCAATGATCAGCAACAGGAAACATCGAACGATGCAACTGTGCATACCGAAGCTATCAACAGCAATATTTCGGTGAACTGGAACAATTATGCCGATGGTACCTGGACGACGGCAGAGGCCGCTGCTGATTTTGGAAATATCAGCGGCTGGAACGAGTCGCGCACGTGGATCTCCGGCGGTACCAGCCGCATCAAATTACTGGCAAATGCATTGTCAGGCGCTGGCGGGGTAGTTGCCAACATCGACATTTCTGATGGCACAGCTTATGAACTGGATTATGATGTAAGGTTCCACAGCCAGTTTGATTTCAGCCGCGGCGGTAAAATTGGTTATGGATTCCTGGTAGGCGATGGCAATACCGGTGGCGATCCAGGTTGGGATGGCAATGGTGGCAGCTTACGTTTGATGTGGTACCAGACCGATGCAGGCCGCGTATTTTTTCAACCCTATGTATACTATAAAGACCAGCCCGGCCAGTATGGCAATTCCTTCGGCAAATCATATCCTTCGGGCGGAAGTTTGAACAAAGGGCAGTGGTATCATGTGCACATGTACATAAAGAGCAATACCGGCAGCAATACCGATGGCCGCGTTGAGATCGTGATCGATGGAACAACTGTATTGAACCAGGCCATTCGCTGGACAACCAATGATGCAAAACGATTGATCAGAAATCTCAGTTTTCATACTTTCAGAGGTGGTAGTCAATCATACTGGCAGTCATCAACCGACGGTTACATTTATTATGATAACCTGGTGGTGCATAAGATCAGTTAGGTTAAACGTCGTTTTTCATAAGCCATTGCACCTTTGAAAACACCACAAAAGAAAAAGGGGACCGGTTGCCGCCGGGTCCCCCTTTTGTTTTTTTATAGCCCTGGTATTACAGGACCATTTTTGTAATAACTTCGATCACTCCCTCAGAAGCGCCGGCGCCCCATTTCTTTACAGCAGTTTCACCTTTCCAAACATTGATCGATTTAATTTGATTGGGTGAAAGCTTATTTAAATCATCGGCGCTGGCCAGGTTGCCATCTATGTAATAAATTACATTCGGGGGCAGCGTCTTTTTAGTACTGTCTGTTCTCGCGCGAATGATCACTTTGTTACCCCCGATAGAAAATTCAGGTTTCGACGTATCCTTTTGTTTGATACTTAAAGCCGTTACTGTACCGGTAACCGCTGTTGGCGTGGTATCATTTTTAATAACCCGTTTTACAGGTTGTTTTACCCGGGCGACCGGGCCTGGTTGCCGGGGAGGTAGAACCGGTGAGGGGGCGGTTTTAATTTCCGGTACATCAGGCGGCGTATTGGCCGTAATTGTAGTTGATGTTTTGGCCGGCGTTGCTTTTGTTTCGCTTGTTGTAACAGACAGCGCTGCCAATACCATAAATGAAACCGGTAATACCAATACCCTGCGCAGGTAGCTGAACTTTGTTCGGTGTGTTGTGGATAACATAAGTAATCGACGTTTAATAGATGAATAATAGAATGAGTGTGTAGGGTTCAGGAAGTGATTCCCGTAATGGGCCTGTAAAAGCAGCCGCGCAAAATCTTCCACATCACTGTTGCCAACGGCTTCTTTATCGGCAATAAATTCATGAATGGCCTTCAGTTCTTTTTGAACAATCCAGTTGAAAGGATTCATCCAGAAGATGGCATTTACGACCTGGCAAAAAAGAATGTCCAGTGTATGCTTTTGATGAATGTGTGTAAGCTCGTGTTTAAAGATCTTCTTTCCGTATGTAGAGTCCATTGAAATAGACTCCTTCCAGAAAAGATTTTTCAAAAATGAGAAAGGTGCATTCTCCAGATCGGTATAAATGAAATCGATGCCATCCATTTTTAAAACGGCCGATTTCCGTTTCAGTTGATACACCCTGAAAATGTTAAGCGCGAACATTCCCGTAAGGGCGATGCTTATGCCAATGACAACGTAGTTGAGGATGCTAAGCCAGGGAAACGCAGTAGCATTGTTATCGATGACCTGTAATGACAGTGAACCGATCCGTTCCGGACTAACCGGTATCTCCTCCTTTTCAATAGTGAACCAGGTAAAACTGAACAGCGGAATGATAAGGCTGCAGGTGATACTCAACAACAGGTAGAACCTGTTGTAGGAATGAAAGCTTTTATTTCTCAGGGCAAGCCAGTAGTAACCGGTAAACACACCTGAAATGAAAATCGATTTCAGAATGTATGTAAGAATGGCATAGCTATTCATTACCTTTCTTTTTAAGTTGTTTCAATAAAAATTCCAGGTCTTCGATTGACATTTCTTTTTTATCAACCAGGAACGATACCACCCTGGTGTACGATCCCTGAAAATAACTTTCGGTCAGCGCCTTTATGCCGCTGGCTGAATATTCTTCCCTGGTGACTAACGGATAATAGAAGTTGTTGCGGTTCGGGTTTTTGATGCCCACGAATTTTTTCTCAACAAGTATTTTCAGCAGCGTGCCCACTGTATTGTAGTGTGGTTTGGTATCGGCCAGGTGTTCGAGAATATCTTTCATAAAACCACCTTCGCCCAAACTCCAGAGTGTTTGCATGATCTGCTCTTCGGCAGCTGTAAGTTTTTTCATGATTTGTGTTTTGACTAATTTCTTAGGCAATATTATGCCTAAATCTTTAGGCAGACAAATCTTTTATGGAAAAATTCGCAGCGTATTGAAAAGCAATAAATTAATTAAGGGTTTGCGGTGGGGTGGTCAGCAAAACCGGCAGTAGCAGCCCATTTTCAGGAAAAATTCAGGCGTAAAAAGTGGTCAGATCAAACCCTGCTCCATCCCTTTTTTTATCAGGCCTGCCGTGTTCTTTACGCCCAGTTTTTGCAGCATGCGGTTACGATGGTTCTCTACCGTAGCGGGACTGATAAACAGCTTTTCGGCAATTTCATTATTGGTATTTTCCTGGGCAATCAGTTGCAGTATTTCTATTTCGCGGCGGGTCATTTGCTGCGTTTGGTTGTTCGGTTTTATATGGTGCGACAGATCGGTTTTTATTTTGTCATGGATCACCATTTCTCCGTTGTAAACGCGCTGGATAGCCGAAGTAAGGGTGTCGGCGTCAACATCTTTCAGCAGGTAACCCATACAACCCTGTTTCATCATTTTTTTTACCTGGTACAGGATCTCGATATTGGTGAGGGCAATGATCTTTATATCGGGGTATTTTTTATGTACAATACCTGCCATTTCGATGCCGTCTTTGCCCGGCATCTGGATATCCATCAGCAATACATCGGGTTGTTGTTGTTCCAAACCCGCCAGCAGCAGTTCGCCATTGAGATATGTTCCAATGACTTCCATTTCGGAAGAAGCGCTGAAAATTTTCAGCAGTCCGTTCAGCACCAGCGTATGGTCATCTGCAATTGCAATTCGGATCATGTTGTAACAGTTTCTTTTTGTATGGGGATTTCGAGGTAAATACCGGTTCCATGCTGCTGCAGCTTTTGAATGGTCATTTTGCCATTGATAGTGCGCAGGCGGTCTTCGATACTTTTAAGCCCCATGCCCCTTGTTCTGGTTATGGCATCTTCAGGAATGCCAATACCGTTGTCTTCTATGGTAAGATCGAACAGTACTTCGTTAAAACTCATTTGCACAAGCGCTTCCGTTGCCTGTGCATGTTTTAAAATGTTATGAATAAGTTCCTGTACAATGCGATAGGTTGTCAGTTCAAACGCAGGACTGAATTTTTGAATGGTTCCCACTGTCTGAAAATAGATGCGCGTCGATTTATTGCTCGCAACGGTATGGCAGAAATAAGCAACGGCTTCTACCAGGCCTTCCTGCAACAGGATCTCAGGCATCATGTTATGCGCCGTTTTACGTAATTCGGCCGAGGCTTCTCCCAGCAGTAACAAGCCGTGCATATAATCAGGTTTATTATGCAGGTGGTAGGTGATCTTTACCGTTTCAAAATCACGTTTGGCGGCAGCCAGCAAACCGCCAATACCGTCATGCAACTCCCGCGCAATGCGAATGCGTTCTTTTTCGGCCCCTTCAATAGTTGCATTGAGGTTGGCAATTTCCATTTTCTGCTGAAAGCTATTGATCTCTTTCTGTTGCAAATGCTGTTTATGTTGAATGTTCCGCCGCCAGAGGGCGAAAACGATCACTAAAAATACGGCTATCGTTGAAATACCGGCAATCCAGAAATTCTTTTTGCGCACCCGGCTTTCGGTTTCGGTAATGATCAGTTTCTGTTCTGTGAGTTCTTTGTCTTTTTCAGCCATCCGGTATTTTATCTGCAGCCAGTTCATCATATCCAGCTTGTCTTTTTTCATCAGGCTGTCGTGTAACCGGATATATATATTCTTATATTGAACCGCCTTGTTCATGTTGCCGAGCGCTTCATAAGAAGCGCCAGCTATCTTGTACGCTTCTATCACTTCTTTGGTGAGAAAATTGTTGCTGTTGACATCATTGGTGACAGTAAGAAAGGCCTGGATACTGTTCACATAGTTTTTTTGCAGGAAATAGGCTTTTGATAAATACAACTGCGCCAGCAACCGGTAACGGGGAAAACCTGTCAGTTTCTCTTTCAGGGCAAAGGTCTTGTTTATGTACTCAATCGCTTCTTCAGTGCGGTTTTCTGCCAGGTATGTTTCGCTTACGTTTAAATACATGGCCGATTCCCAGGTTACATTTGATGTGCCTACACGATTTCGTTGCTTTAAAAATTCGAGATAATAGTACCGGGCCGAATCGTATTGCTTTGTACAGAAATAATAAGCGCCCTGCAGCATATAACTTGTATACTTCTGCACGGAACTGTCTTTTAACTGCGCTTCCGCCTTTTTTGATTTTTCAATAAAAAACCGCGTAGGTTCAATATAACCATTGTTGATGTCCCAGTTACAGTTAAGCCAGAAAAGGGCCAGCTGGCTGTAGACCGCCACGGCATATTCTCCATCGGTAATGATGCCTCTTTCAATAACATCGTTCAACAGGTAATAATAATAGGCCGAAGAATCTATGACGCCTTTTGACTCAAAGGCTTTTGCAAGGATATTATACGCCTTGTATATGATGTTCAGTTGCTGCGGAATGGCTTTATTCCTGTTTGCATATTCCCGCAAAGCCTGATGAGCGTATTGGATCGACTGATCTATATCGTGGCTGTAGTGCCAGGCAGCCAGTTCGGTAAGGGAGCGTACTATACGGTCGTTGAAATTACAATGATAGCTTTGCTGAACCGCCCTGTTCAAATAGTAGAACGCACTGTCGTTTTGGGGTTCTAATAATTGTTTCGATCTTTTGATGAAAAGATCTACTTCAGCGGTATCACAGTTTTCGGAGAGAATAACAGGCAACAACCCTTGTGCAAATGTTGCACAGGTAAAAGATAATAATATTAGTATACATAGCCCAAACTTCACCATAGGGTTGCGCATTTTCGTCATGTGATAATAAATGTATATATGACGTGTGTGAAGCTGAATATTTCGTCCCGCATATTAAAAATAATGGTAAACATTCATATTTGAAATTGAATGTTTTCATTCATATCTGCCTGCTTATCATAAGTTAATTTCACAACACGTATTTCTTTTACTGCTTGCCCTTTTCGGCAATTGTTTCCATAGAACATTGATTTTTCCAAAACTAACTGAGCGTATGCAAAAATTCTGTAGTAAAGGATTTTTAATATTGTTATTATTCGTTATATCATTTATTCCCAATAGGTCAATTGCTCAAATTGATGTGGCAATTGGTTCCGGAACAACTACAAATACCGACTGGACCTGGCCCTGCCCCCTTCCTGATATGGTAGATGCGAGCCGGATGCAGTTCCTGTTTCTCGCCTCGGAATTATCTGCAGCAGGTATGTCGGCCGGTACCATCAATGCTATCCGGTTTACCGTAACCGACCTCGGCATGTACGTCGATCCTTCCAACCCCAACAATTCGGCTGCCGACAAATTAACCCTAAAGATCGGAACTACCGCTACCGCAAGCCTTAGTACCAATGGCTGGGAACCCAATACCAATACCGTATTTACTGCCAATAGCCACCTGCCAACGCTGGGTGCTAATTCTTTTGCATTCAATTCACCTTTTTACTGGAATGGCGTTGACAATATTGTTATTGAGATCTGTACCGATGCAAGCAATGGAAGCACCCGCAGCGCCAATCCCTATATAACTTATACAACCGGTTTACCCTTTAACGCTTCCCGCAGCATTGGCGAAAATTTCCTCGGTGGCCTTTGCGATAAAAACAATAATGCTGTCAGGGGCGATCAAACTACCCGGCCCAATATCATCTTCAACTGGACGGTGGCCCAACCCTGTACCAATGGATCACTGACCGCCGGCACCGCAGTTTCGAACAAAGTTTCGGTTTGTATGAATGAAACCTTCAGGCTTGGTTTGAACGGCTCATCCATGGCAACCGGTTTAACCTATCAATGGCAGTCTTCTGCTAATGGTTTAGCGTGGACTGACATCGCCAATGCAACAGAGGCTTCTTTATCATTAACTCAAACAGCTACAAGCTGGTATCGTTGTATTGTAACCTGTTCTTCCGGTGGAACCGCAACTTCAGCCAGTATACAGGTGCTTACTCCTTTACCATTATCAGGGACATTTACTATTGACAAATCGTTGCCTGCAGGTAGTGGTAATTTTAAAACCTTCAACGACGCCTATAATCATATTAAATGCGGTATCAACGGCCCTGTAGTTTTCAATGTGGCCCCCAATAGTGGTATCTACAATGAACAGTTGATCATCGAGCCCATACCAGGGGCATCGGCAGTCAATACCATAACTTTCAACGGCGCGCCAGGCGCGGCTATAGAATATAATGCAGATAACCAGGACCAGCGCGCGATCATTAAACTGAATGGCGCCGATTATTTCAGGTTCAATAACCTTACGGTGAATGCTACCGCTACCGGGTATAGTGGCTATGGGTATTGTTTTCAATTATTGAACGATGCCGATTTCAATATTATCAATAACTGTACGATCAACACCGACGTAAGTTCCAACTCGGCCAATTATGCCGGCATAGTAGTGAATGGATCTGACCGTTCGGCAACACAGGAAATGATTTCGCAGTGCGATAACAACATTTTCCAAAACAACACGATCACCGGCGGTTATTATGGCATTACCCTGGTAAGCGCCAGCAGTGCACCCAATGGCAGCAACATTATCAGCAAAAACAAATTGTATGATTTTGCACTGGGTGGAATTTATGTTGCCTGTTCATTTAATACGCAAATTGACAGCAACCTGATCTCAAGGCCGGTTCGTTCTGAAGATTATGCAACCGTTTATGGTATCTATGCTATTAATATCAATACCAGGCTGGCCATTTCGAAAAATACGATCACGCATATTTTCAACGGCGCCAGCGACTGGGCATCGTTTTATGGGATCTATTTTACTTCGGCGGCTTCAGTAGGCGGTTTGGAAAACGTGGTAAGCAATAACCTTATCTATAACATCAACGGCGGCGCCACTGTATATGGCATATACAATTCACTTTCGCACAATGCGCTTTACCATCATAATACCGTTTCGCTCGACGGTATAATGAACAATGCCATCAACGATAATTTTGTTACTGGTTTTTACCTTGAAGGGGCAACCGGCGTACAACTCTACAACAACAATATCTCTGTTACGCGTGACGGACCGGCCACCAACACTGCCATTTGGTTCGCAACCTTCAGCAGTGATATTCAATCGAACAATAACAACCTGTATGTATCGCCGGGTGTAGGCGTCAGAAGAACAGGGTATGTGCATGGCAATAACCGTTTATTGTTGAATAACTGGGTAGCGGCTACGGGGCTCGACAATAATTCTATTGCAGCCGATCCGGTGTTTGTAAACCTGGCAACAGGCGATCTGCACCCCGGTAATCCTGCGTTGAACAATATGGGTGCTACAACAACGGGAATAACAACCGATATTACCGGAGTAACACGAAACAGTCCACCCGATGCCGGTGCATTCGAGATCAATCCGCCGGCATGTACAACACCGCCGACGGCCGGCACAGCGGCCTTCAACAAAAGCGCGGTATGTGTAGGCGAATCGGTTACATTCGATCTTACCGGTAATACCATTGGGGCGGTACAAACCTATCAACTGCAATCGGCTGCTGCGGCGGCTGGTCCGTTTACCGCAGAAGGAAGCCTTTCTACCAACCCGGTATTCTTTATTACAGCCACTACCACAAAATTTTATCGCATCAGCGTAACCTGTAGTGGCAATACAGCAATTACACCGCCTGTTGAGTTGACCGTATTCCAGGCTTTCCCGTCCGGAACATACACTATCAATAAAAATGCGCCGGCCAGCGCTACCAATTTTGTGAGCTTCAATGCCGCATATGGCGCACTGGGTTGCGGCATCAGCGGACCTGTAGTTTTTGATGTAGTAGCCGGCAGCGGTCCGTACAACGAGCAATTGATCATCGACACCATAAAAGGAACATCCATTACCAATACGGTTACTTTCAATGGTAATGGCAATACGTTGCAATTCAGCTCCAATTCCAACGATGAGCGGGCTGTGATCAAATTGCGGTCTGCCGATCATTTTATATTCGATAACCTGGTGATCGATGCTACCGGCGCAGGAGCCTATGGTTATGGCGTGCAGCTGTTGAAAAATGCCGATAGCAATATTATTAAGAACTGTACCATCAATGCGAATACCGGTATTGGCGATTATGCCGGTATAGTGGTAAGTGCAATGGATACCGACCCAACTGCTACAGGTAATACCTGGTGCGATGGCAACCTCTTTACAAATAATACCATCAGCGGAGGTAATTACGGTATTACACTGGCAGGCGATCCGGTTTATTTTTCATGGATGTCGAACTTCATTTATGATAATAAGATCGTCAACAATACCATTACCGATTTTTATGAAATGGGCATTTATGTGAATGGTACAAGCGGTACTGTTATTGAAGGCAATATTTTATCAAGGCCGCAACGTGCCAGCGTAGGCGATTTTCAGGGTGTTTTCGTACAGGAAACAAACGCCGAAATTCTCATAAACCGCAATAAGTTCAGTAATCCTTTTGGCGGCGCGCCCAATTCTACGCAGGCTTTTTATGCTATTTATTCCAATATGGCCGGACATGAAACAAAGGGTATTATTTCAAACAATATTATTTATAATGTAAACGGCCTCGGCGCCATGTATGGGTTCTATTGCACCAGTACCCGTAATATGGCATTCTACCATAACACCGTTTCGTTCGACAACCAAACCGTGCCCGGTAACAATACCGCCGGTGCCAGTGGATTTTATACAACCAACACCGTTGAAAACCTCGAGTTCAAAAATAATATCGTCACTATCACCAAAACGGGGTCGGGACAAAAGTTCGGGTTCAACATCGCATCCGGCGATGTTATTCCGTTGAGCATGGATAAAAATGATTACTACATCAAAGGGCCCAATGGCAATAATTATATAGGTTACCGTAACAGCCCGAGAGCCACTCTGAGCGAATGGCAATCGGTAACCGCAAGGGATCTGCATTCGTACAGCATCGATCCGGTATATGCAAACCTGGCATCGGGTAACCTGGCGCCCACCATTGCACCGTTGAACGATAATGGCGATGCATTGGGCATATTAACTGACATCAATAATGCCACAAGAAGTACAGCCACACCTGATATCGGTGCATATGAATTTATTCCTGCACCTTGTATAAGCGGCGTTATCGCCGGAAATACGGTGGTTACGCCCAACAGCGGTATTTGTATGGGCACGCAGTTAACCCTTACTTTAACAGGTAATACCACCAGTGGCTATCAAACCTATCGCTGGCAAAAAGCAGCCAGCGCTGCCGGCCCCTGGGTGTACATCAGCGATTCCTTGTATGTTTCGGAATTCAAAACCGAGGCAACGGGAAATGCTTACTACCGTTGTGTTGTAAGCTGTACCGGAATCAACGATACATCTGCGATTGCGCAGGTACAATTAAATGCACCTTTACCGGGCGGCATCTATACGATCAACAATGGCGGCGCCGGTGATTATGCCAGCTTTACAGCAGCAGTGAACGCCATGCAATGCGGTATTGCAGGTGAAGTGATCTTTGACGTGGCGCCTGGTACTTATAATGAGCAGGTATACCTGCGCCGCATACCCGGCGCTTCAGCGGGCAGCCGGGTTACTTTCCGCTCGGCAACCGGCAATGCGGCCGATGTAATTTTAACGGCAGCCGGCACTTCAGCCAATAACTATGTATTAAAAATAGACAGCGCCGGTTACCTCACCTTTAAAGGATTGACAATAAGCGCTACTTCCAATACGTATGGCCGCGTGGTAGAGTTTGCCGGCACGGCTTCATTCGATAGTTTGATCAATAACATTATAACTACCCCAGCCACAACTTCTACTTCCAATACCCGCACCGCTATATACGCTTCCCCCGTGAAAGCGGAAAGCATTGTAATAAGCGGCAATGCTATCAGGAACGGCGCCAGCGGTATTTATATAGCAGGCACTTCTATCAATCGCAGTAAAAACCTGGTGATAGAAAATAATGCGATCAATGGATTTTACCAGTACGGGATCTATACAACCTTATGTAACAATACCCGTATTACAGGCAATGAATTAACAGTTGCCGCGCCACTGGCCACTACTTCGTATGCTATCAACAGCGGAAATAACGATAGCTCTTACAACGTATCGGCCAACCGCATTACGATCAACAATACTTCTGCCACAGTGTATGGCATAAGCGTTTCTGCCAGCATCAGCCAGCTTGCTAATGCCGGCAGGGTAGATGGCAACCGTGTAGTTGGCATTACCGGAAATACCGGTACGCTGTATGGGATGAATGTGGTTACTTCTCAAACCGCCCGTATTGTCAACAATGCCATAAGCATAAGAACAAACGGCAATGCATCATATGGATTATTTACCAATAACAATATCGACGCGCAGGTATATAATAATACAGTGGTTGACGCTTCGGCCAACGGTAACAATAACTATGCTGCCTACATTTCCGATAACAATTACAATGATGCGAATTACATAGATGTGCGCAACAACATCTTCTCGCATGAAGGCGGCGGCAAGGCCATGTATGTAAACAACATCGAGCACATGTACAGCGATTACAATATGCTGTATACTACCGGCGCTACACTGGTACTGTATGATTCCTGGGTGGGCGCTTCCTATGCCACGCTGGCCGACTGGCAGGCGGGCGGCGATCTTGACAAATATTCCATTGTTTATAAGCCGGCCCTTATCAGTACGGCTGATCCGCGCCCCGATGTAAATGCGCCTGAAGTGTGGGCCATGCATGGACGTGGTATTCAGTTGAACGGAAACGATCATGATTTCAATAATGCCCCAAGACCGGTGTCATTGAAAGCCGGTGTGCCTGATCTTGGTGCATACGAATTTATGCCCGTGGCTGCACCGCCGGTTTGTGTGGCCAGTCCCGCAGCGCCGGTGGCCAACGCGCAACAGGTATTTACGCTTGGCACCGATGTGGTAGCTACTATCAATTGGGGCGCTGCCGTTCCTGCCGGTGTAACAATGAAAAGGTTCAGCGGGGTTATGCCAACAGGTTTAACAGCCGGCACCGATCATATGTATTTCTATACCGATGTGGCGATAACAGGCGGCGGCACTTATAGTTACGATATCGAACAAAACTACCTCGATCCATGGCGCGGGTTTATCAACAATGAAAACCGCATCCGTCTTGGAAGAACTGATGTTGCCGGAACCTGGGTTGTAGATGCTGCCAGCACTGTAAATACTGTCTCAAATAACATTTCGCAAACCGGTCTCACTTACCTGAACCGCTTAACCGGTTTAACCAACGGAACCATTCCTTATCCGCCATCAGACAGTGCCCGTACCGACAGCTCGAACATGGGTACGCGCTTTTGGGTAGGCTATGGCCATAACAATAATGTAACTACGTTCATTGCCAAAATAGGCGGCTCGGCCAGGGATGCCAATGTTACGGTGAAAGTGCATGGTACTGCCTGGGTGCGCAATTATCATATTCCTGCCAATACATTTATCAATACCGATCCTATTCCGCGTACCGGTGCATCGGGTGCCGTATTGCTTACAGAAGGAATTTCCGACAGGGGCATCAGTATTGAAAGCGATGAGCCGGTATCGGCCTTTGTTGAGGCAAGTGGAGCACTGGCGGTAACCGGTTCTACCCTGCTGGTACCCGTGGGTTCGTATGGCTACGAATATTACGCGCTTGCCTGGGAGCAGAAGAATTATGATCTGAATGTTTATTCCTGGTTCTATGTGATCGCCGATCACGATAGCACTATGGTTGAAATAACACCATCGAACCCTACATTGGGCGGCCGTGTGCCAAACGTTCCGTTCGTTGTTACCCTCAATAAAGGCGAAGTGTACCAGGTGCTGGGCGCCAAAAAATCTGAGAACGACGGTTTTGACCTGTCGGGCAGTAAAGTGCGCAGCCTTAGCAACCTGGCCGGAAAATGTTACCCGGTTGCCGTGTTCTCGGGCAACAGCCGCGCATTTATCGATTGCGCTGAAAGTTTCGTTCCCTTTGGAAATTACCTGATACAACAGGGTTCGCCAGCCGAAACATGGGGAACGCAATACCTAACGGCGCCCACTGCAAAATATAACGATCCAACAGCTGCACAAACCAATTTCTATCGCATACTGGTAAAAGACCCGGCTACTGTTGTAAGGGTGAACGGCCAGGTCTTATCGAACCCGGTTAATAATTATTACCAGTACCAGAGCAATACTGCCGATTTTATTGAAGCTACCCGGCCGGTACTGGTTGCCGAGTTCATCCCGGGCTCAAGCAATATCTGTGACTTTGGCAATACGGCCCCAGAAATGTTCTATATCCCGGCCATCGATCAGGGCGTGCGGAAAGCAGATTTTTACCGCAGCAATATTTCGGCATTTGGCGATAACTATCTTACTGTCGTTATTCCAACCAATGGCGTGGCTTCGCTTAGCATCGACGGATCAAATAAATTCGATTCAACTTATACACATCCCGGCAAAGCCGGTTATACCGTAGTGCTGAAACGCTGGCAACCTGCCGATGCGGCCAGCACAGTGCAGAGTGATTCAGCGTTTATTGCGCTTAACTATGGTTTGGGCGGTATAGACAGCTACGGGGTGCTGGCAGGAAAAGCCATTCCCGCATCACCTACATTGCCCGGTATCACCAATATCTATGACAGCAGCGGTAACTATAGTGCATTCACCTGTGTTGGTACACCTTTCCGTTACAGTGTATTGCTGCCGGTTATGCCAACCAGCATTACCTGGAAGTTCAGCCAGGCGGCAAACATGGTACCCAATGCCGACAGCGTACAAATGAATCCCGTTCCGGTGCAAACCCAACTGGTGAACGGCCGTACCTATTATCGTTTTGCATTGGATCAGGATTATGTATTCCCCGCTACAGGCATTTACAGTGTTCCGGTTGAATATGTGCATCCTGTTATCGCTTCCTGTACCAATACCGCGCAGGCAGTGCTTACCATTACGGTAGCAGGAACGCCCGTGGTTGATATCGATGCCATAACAACCGGCTGTGTAGGTGACAGTGTACAATTCAGCGCTATCGTCACCGGTAGCTTTGGCGACGTGGTACATCAGCTCACCTGGGATTTTGGTGATAACACCACCGCGGTTGGCTTAACACCTTCAAAATTATACGCAGGGGCAGCCACCTATACGGTAAAAGCAGATGCCATTACCAAAGTAGGCTGTATAGCCTCCACTTCGGAACCTGTTACATTAAAAGGCCCATCGGTTATTGAATTTGTAAGCGATACCGTAAAAGGTTGTGCCGGAAGCAATGTGGTGCTCTCAATTAGAAACCCGCAAAGCGGCGTAGCATACAACTGGTATAATACGGAAACCGGTGGTACGGCGGCACACACAGGTACATCGGTTACGATCTCAGCGATCAGCGCAACGAAAACATATTATGTCGATGCCACAGCCGACGGATGTACAACCCGTCCGCGCAAAGCGGTAACCGCCTTGTACGTCACAGGAGTAAACGCTCCGGTGGTAAGAGTAGACTCTACAGGCGCGCAAATGATCAAATTCTCATGGAGTGCAGTGCCTGGCGTAACTGCCTACCAGGTGTCGGTTAATGGAGGCATTACCTGGGCCACTCCATCATCGGGCCCCGGCGGTTTACAACACACCGTAACCGGTTTACAACCCGGACAAAATATAACCTTACGGGTTAAAGCGGTTGATCCGGATGGTTGTACCGATGGCATTGGTGAAGCCAGCGCCACGGCCGTAATGGATGACGTGTTTATGCCAAATGCCTTTACTCCCAATGGCGATAACCTGAACGATGTGTTCAAATTGGAAGGGCTGGTGGTGAAAAGCATGCAGCTCAGGGTATTCAACCAGTGGGGTGAAATGATCTTTGAAACAGCCGATCAGTCGAAAGGATGGGATGGCACTTACAAAGGAAAATTACAGCCGTCGGGTGTATACATGTATGTGTGCAGCATGGTGCTTGCCGATGGAAGCAAACTGGTGAAGAAGGGATCGGTGAACCTTGTACGATAGAACGAAGTACGGGACCGCTGCCTGATGGTAAATAAAACTGATTATGAAGTTGAGGTTTATAATATTGATGGTATTGGTGTTACCGGCGCTTGCTGGTAATGCGCAGAAGTTCTCGAACCGTGGAAGAGATTTCTGGGTTGGATATGGATTGCATTATCTGATGGAGCTCGGACAGGATAACAGCCAGGAAATGGTTCTGTATTTCAGTGCCGAGGATGCCGCCAATGTAAAGGTCACCATCAAAGGGAATCTCAATACTACGGTACAAAACTATTCAGTACCGGCTAACAGCGTCATTATTTCGCAACCGATGCCTAAGTCGGGCGCTAATGACAGCCGTTTATACGATCTGCCGCCTGCGTATGGCGGCGGCGGAACATCGCGTGTATTTCCCCGTTCTATTCATATAGAAAGCGATGTGCCCGTTGTTGCCTATGCGCATATCAGCGGGGCCGGTTCATCAGGCGCTACCATGCTGATGCCGGTTGAATCGTGGGGGTATTCATATATCTCAGTAAACAGCCAGCAGGCCATACGCGCGGCAGGTACCGGCGATGGCGCTTTCTCGTGGTTGTATATAGTGGCCGACCATGATAATACCATGGTTGAAATAACCCCATCGGTGCCGTTGCGCAATGGCGCTATGCCCGGTGTGCCATTCACGGCCACATTGAACAAAGGTGAAATATACCAGGTAGTGGGTGCGGCCATCAGCGCTACCAATGGGCAGGACCTTACCGGAACAAAAGTGCGATCTATAGCTAATGCCACAGGGGGCTGTTACCCGGTGGGCGTATTTGCAGGCAGCAGCCTCACCCTTATAAGTTGCAATAACACCAACACCGGCTTTGGCGATAATCTTATTCAGCAGATCTTTCCCACGCAGGCCTGGGGTAAAACATATCTTACGGCGCCCTTTTCTGCAAGCGGCGATGCAACCGTGGCAAACCCGTCAATTTTCAGGGTCACCGTTAAAGACCCCGGTACGGTGGTAAGAAAAAACGGCGCTACGTTGGGCGGACTGATCAACGGAACCTATTACGAGTACATCAGTACAACCGCCGATTATATAGAAGCAAACAAACCCATTCTCGTAACGCAATACATACCATCGATGACCGATGGTACAAACAATACCTGTAATTACCAGGGACTGGGCGATCCTGAAATGGTTTACCTGAGTCCCATCGAGCAATCGATCAATAACGTAGGGTTTTACCGCAATACGGCTACCAATATCCTGGTGAATTATCTTACGCTTATTATTCCCACACCCGGACTGAATTCGCTGACTATCGACGGGGGTACCGCGTTTTCAAATGTGTATCCTCACCCCAATAAACCGGGGTATTCGGTTGTTGTAAAACGGTGGAATGCTTCCCAGGCGCAATGCCTGGTGCGAAGCGATTCGGCATTTACGGCTGTTACTTACGGCCTGGGCCAGTGGGATAGTTATGCCTACAATGCCGGTACCTATATCAATAACCTCAACGGAACGCTTAATTTACATAACCATGAAGGCGCGGCGGGCGCTGTGCATGAACATACCTGTATCAACTCCCCGGTTGAGCTATCGGTACTTATTTCGTATCAACCCACCAAACTGGTTTGGCATTTAAGCGAACTGGTTTACATGACACCCAATGCCGATGTAACCCAGAACAACCCCGTATCATCCGGTACCGTACAGCACAATGGAATAACTTATTATAAGTATACGCTTCCGGCAAGTTACAGGTTCAGCGAGGCCGGAACGTTTCGCTTTACGATAAACAGTACCCATCCATCGCTGGAGAATTGTAATAATACAGAAGCGCTGTTGCTCGATGTGGTGGTAAAGGATATGGGCAAAGCGCCTGCATTTACCGATACGCATAGCGGTTGTATACCCGATGAAGTTACTTTTAAATGGGATCCCGCTTATGCCGGCGATTTTAAGATCAATCGCTGGCAATGGACCTTCCCCGACGGTTCAACCGGTAATAAGGATACCGCCATAAGAGTATTTACAACAGCAGGACTGCACGATGTGCAGTTGCGGGTGATCAGCGAAGAAGGATGCGTGGCCGATACGTTAATCAAGATAAATGTTGAATCCCCGGCCGTGATGGCAATCACGGCAACACCGCTCACCGTATGCGAAAACGGAACTATTGATTTTTCTGCTGCGGCTACCGGTACAGGCGCGGGTGGTATCAACGGCTGGTATTGGGATTTTGGCAATGGCCAAACTTCAACCGTAAAAGATCCGCAGGATATTGCCTTTACCAGGTACGGTACTTATACAGTTAAAATGGTTGGTAAAGCAGGCACCGGATGTATCACCGATACCGCTAAACAGGTGGTAACGGTATTACAGGCGCCGCAGGCGGCCTTTACTGTTACGCAGGGCGTATGTTTAGGTAACGATGTTTCCCTCGCCGACCGATCGCAGGCATTTGGTGCAACGCTTACACGCTGGGACTGGAATTTTGGAGATAATACATCCGCCACACATAATAACAATAACCCATTTACAAAGAATTATTCAGTAACAAGTGTATATACAATTGGTTTGATAGTGACCGACAGCCGCGGATGCGCCAGCGATAAAGTGACGATGAATACGACCGTGCATCCGTTGCCGCAGGTAGCGTTTACACCGCCCGGTGTTGTATGTATGCCAAATGGCAGCGCCGCATTCAATAACCTTTCAACAATAAGCGATAATACCGCTTTACAATATGAATGGGATTTTGGTGATAACAGTGCAATTGTAACTACACAGCATCCAACGCACGTGTATGCAGCAGTAAGCACCTACACTGTATCGTTAAAAGCAACCTCTGCTTTTGGGTGCAGCAACAGCACCACCGCTGTGGTTTCGAATTTTGCCCTGCAGCCGGTAGCAGCGTTCAGCTTTGCGCCTGCGATCATATGCCAGGGCAGTGATGCGGTATTTACCGATGAAAGCACCTCGCCCCAGGGAACGGTGAACGGCTGGGAGTGGAATTTTGGGGATGGCACCACTTCAACAAGACGGAATGACGATAAAAGATATGCGAACGCAAACACCTATTCTGTTGAGCTCTCGGTTACCAATACTGCCGGGTGCCGGTCTGATACAATTTCAAAACCGGTAATGGTGCATGTGCAGCCGGTTGTTGATGCGGGTCCTTCATTCGTTGTTGCAGAAGGCTCCGTGGTAACATTCAATCCGAAAGTGAACGACAATAACCTGGTATTTAAATGGGCGCCCGGCGGTGAATTGAGCAATCCAAATATCCTGAACCCATCATACCGGGCTACCCACGACCAGTCGTTTAAACTTACCGCCACCGATGGAACCAGCAATTGCACCGCATCGGATACGCTTTCGGTAAAGATCTTAAGACCGGTAAGAGTGCCGAATGCATTTTCACCCAATGGCGACGGTATCAACGATAGCTGGGTGATCACCAACTTAACCGATTACCAGGGCAATGTAGTGGAAGTATTCAACCGGTACGGTCAAAAGGTTTTCTATTCAAATGGCTATGCAACGCCGTGGGATGGAAGGACACATGGAAATCCATTACCGGTAGGCGTATACTATTATATCATAGATCTGAAAAACGGCTTTGGAAAGATCACAGGATCTGTAACGATCCTGAAGTAACAATTATCAAACACAACCAAAACTAACAGGGGGAGCAAATGAAACGAATTGTACTATATGCACTCGGTGTGGCGATAGCCATAACAGGGAGTTATAAGGTTAGCGCCCAGGTTGATCCGCATTTTACGCAGTATTATATCCATACTTCCTGGTTGAATCCTGCGTTGACGGGTCTTTTTGATGGGGATTACCGGGTGGCAGGCATATACCGCAATCAATGGGGCAATGTAGGCAGCCCGTTTTCAACGGTGGGCGCTTCTGTAGAAAAAGGAACTGGTAAAAATATAAACCTGGGGTTAAATGTAATTAACCAGAAGGCAGGCGACGGTGGTTATTCATACACCACGGCGTATGGCAGTTTGAATTATACCGGTGTTCGTTTTGGCGCACAGGAAAATCATCGTATTGCCATGGCCATGCAAATGGGATTTATACAACGCAGGTTCAACCCGTCGAAACTCGTGTTCAGTGACCAGTGGAACCCGGTAACCGGCACGTTGAGGCCTACCGCTGAAACTTTTAATAAAACGTCCTCGTTGAAATTCGATGCCGGCGCAGGCATTTTATATTATGATGCCACGCCCGGTAAAAAAGCCAACCTGTTTGCAGGCTTTTCTGCATCGCATATTACCCGGCCCGAAAATGAGTTCAGTGCAACGGGACATGAAAAAATACCGGTGCGCTATACAGCGCATGCGGGTGTGCGTTTGCTGATCAACGATGCACTCACTCTTACTCCAAATGCATTGTTCCTGAAGCAGGGTACGGCCCAGGAAAAAATGCTGGGCATGTATGCACAGTTACGGGCAGCAGCTACCACCGATGTAATGCTGGGAGTGAATTACCGGCTTAAAGATGCTATTGCGGCACATGCGGGGTTTACCTGGAATAATTTGGTGTTCAGCATGAGTTATGATATCAATACATCTGAATTAGGTAAAATGGCCGGTGGAACAAACAGCTTTGAAGTGTCGGTTTCGTATACAGGACGGAAAAAAGCAAAAACACCTGAAGTGGAGTTTATTTGTCCGAGATTGTAAAGTTTGTACCACTGCTTGCAATATTTGCCAATTCAACAATCACGCGTAACAATTACAAATGAGAAAGATCTTTTTGCCAGCAATATTATTAACCGTTGCCGTTCAGGTGAAGGCCCAGTTTGGCGACGACTATCTGAAGGCCGCCGACAAATACTATAAAACCGCCGACTATGCTTCTGCAGTTGTTTATTACGAAAAATACCTGCAGGCAGGAACAAAAAGCAATGCCAATGAATATGAGCCGTATGAAATAACCATCTCAAAAAAGATGGCGCAGCACAGTAATTCGCACCAGGCTGTTTACCATCTCGCTGAGAGCTACCGTTTGCTGACAAACTTTGAAAAGGCGCAACCGGTATATAAACAATTGCTGCAGGCTGCGCCGGATATAACACCGCTGGCTTATTTTCACTATGCAGGTGTGTTAAGGGCGCAGGCAATGTATGCGGAAGCTGAACAAACATTCAATATTTTTCTCGACAAATCCAAAACCGGAGATGCCTATACCAGCGCGGCCCGCCGTGAATTGCAAAACCTCCGCTTCATACAGGAACAACTTGCATCAAAAGATGTAAAAAAGTATACCGTTCAAAAAATTACCGGGGGCCGTGAAGGCGCCAGTTATGCACCCGCTTTCACCCCCGAAAACAATTTGTTGTTTACTGCTACCTGGGCCGATAGTACGGTTGCCGCAAAACCGCGAAACAGGAATCATCTTTTCCAGGGAAGTTATACCGGAGGGGCTGTAGATAACATTACAGCTGTTGGCTGGCCCGCCTCTTCATGGCATGAGGGCACACCGGCAATCAGTAATGATGGCAACACCCTGTATTTTACCCGTTGGAAAATGACGGGTGGAAAGAAGGCAGCTTCTATTTATAAAAGTACCCGGGCCGGCGGCGTATGGAGTGAACCGGTAGCGTTAAATGCTATCGTGAACGAAGCGGGGTGTAATGCACAACAGCCGGTTATATTGGGCAATGGTAAGTACCTGTTGTATGCCTCCGATAGAACAGGCGGCTTTGGCGGTTATGATCTGTGGTGTGCCGAACTGAACGGTAATGGCGAACCGGTTGCTGCAACCAACCTCGGCGATGTTATCAATACGCCTTTTAATGAAGAAGCACCCTTTTATCATACAGGTTCGGGTTCCCTGGTATTTACCACCAACGGAAGGGTAGGCATGGGCGGTTATGATCTGTTTTACAGTGCAGGTGAGCCGGGCAAATGGCAGCAGCCAACGAACTTTGGTTACCCGGTCAATTCGGTTAAAGATGATATTTATTTCACCGCCAGCAATGCATCGAAAAAATTGCTGGAGAATGTTTTTATCAGTTCAGACCGTACCGCTGCCTGTTGTCTCGAATTGTTTCATCTCAGCAGGTCGTACACGCGGTATTATACCGGCCAGGTGGTGGATTGCGCTACCCGTCAGCCGTTGACAGAAGCCACCGTTACGGTAACCGGCACCGATGGAAAGGCGGTAACGGAGATCCGTTCAAATGAAGAAGGACAATACGTAATAGCAGCTGAAGAAGGAATGGCATTGAATATAAAAGGTTCGAAAGCGCAGTATCAACCTGCGCAACTGACCACCAGCGTAAACAGCAGCAGCGACACTATAAAGAACGAGCTGTTGTGTTTGACCGCCATTCCGAAACAAAAACAATTGTTCACTGAAAGCAAACTAGAAGTGCGGAACATATTGTTCGCATTTAACGATACGGCGGTAGCTGCCAGCGATTATGAGTTTCTCGATCAGGTGGCCGCTTACCTGAAAGCGAACCCGCAGGCTAAAATAGAGATCGGGGCGCATACAGATGGTAAAGGTTCGGTTGCTTACAACCTGAAATTATCTGCGAACCGGGCTAAAGCCTGTTTCAAATATCTGGTAACCGCCGGTATCGGGCGGGAACGGATGATAGCAAAGGGATATGGCGAATGCTGTCCGCTTGAAAAAGAATTCACTGCAGATAAAAAAGACAACCCTGCTGCGCGGGAAAAGAACAGGCGTATTGAAATAAAATTATTGTAAAATGGGAAAGTTCATAAGCCCCCGAATGTATGCACCTGTGAAAGACCATGCTCAACGATTAATGTGGGTGCTGTTGCTGCTTGTGGCAAGCCGTTCTGTTATTGCACAACAGCAACCCCATTATACCCAGTATGTGATCAATAATTATATTCTCAATCCTGCGTTAAGCGGGATTGAGAATTATACCGATGTGAAGATCGGGCATCGTCATCAATGGACGGGTATCAACGATGCGCCGGTAACCACTTACCTCACCGTACATATGCCCATTGGCAAGCAGGACGATCGCATCACCGCCACCTCATTTGATATGCCTGGTGAAAACCCAAGGGGAAGAAATTACTGGCAGGATTATACTGCAGCCGCACCGCACCATGGTATTGGGTTGAAGGTGCTCAACGACCGCACAGGCCCATTGAACCGTTTTGGCGGTTATCTTTCCTATGCATTTCACTTAGGCATTAGTTCACAAACCAGTATTTCGGCGGGTTTTGAGGCCGGGTTGAGAAATATCAGTCTTAACAGCAGCAAGCTCGATTTCGGCCAGGCAAATCCCGTTGACCCTGCCGTTATTAATTCCGGCGTCATAAGTTCATTAAAACCCGATTTTGGCGCAGGCATCTGGATCTATTCCGCTTCTTATTTTATTGGCGTATCGGCCCAGCAGATCATTCCGCAAAAAGTGTATTTTTCCGAAAACCGCGTACAGCCTTATGGCGCTGATCTTTTACCAAACATCTTTGCCACTGCCGGTTACCGTTTTATGCTCGACGACGATATTTCGGCTTTGCCATCGGCTATGTGCAAATTCATTGCCCCTTCACCTATACAGGTAGATCTGAATATGAAATTACAGTACCGTGATGCTTTATGGGTAGGGGCCGGTTACCGTTTCTCCGACGGATTTTCGGGAATGCTGGGGGTAAACGTTTCCAATACCTTCAATCTCAGTTATGCCTACGATTACACCACTTCGCCGTTGCAAACCTATAGTAAGGGAACACACGAGATCGTGCTTGGGTTTTTGATTGGCAACAGGTATGGCGATTCGTGCCCGCGGAATGTGTGGTAGGACAGGCGTACAACTTAAGCCGGCCCTGCCGTGGCGTCGATGCGCGATACAATATGATCAGGCAAAGGATAGAAATTTTCGGCGGGCACAAGCGTTTGCGCCTCCGCCGTTTTTCCTGCGGCAATAAGTTTGTGAATTATTTTGCAATGAGGTGTAATGTCTTCCATACCGGTGATCCATTCAGAAACATATTTTTCAACGGCTATGCCAGACAGGCCAATTTGAATTGAACGATAGGGTAAAGGTTGTAAATAAATGTCTTTCTCCGGGTCCCACTGAATACGCACCGGTGATCTTTTTAATTCCTGTTGCCAGCTTTTAGCGGATGCATGCAGCTTGTGATCATAGTGGGCCAGACAGGAGTTTTCCAATGCCCAGGCAAGCCCTTCGCGTTTTATTTTTATGGCCAGTATACATTCCTGATTTTCTTTAGTAGCCCATCCCGACCTGTACATCATCCAAAGAAACGATGGTTTTATCCAGGTCATCCTATCCATTTTAAAAGGCGGAGAAATAAATGTTGTATGTTGTATGGCAGACTGTCCGATTTCGTTGTTATAGGCCTGGTAAACGGTTATGGTTGTATCGTCGTATTGTGCCCGTATGATCCTCTTGCTCATGTAATGATATTGCTATTGATCTATTACAAAGTTATAATTTGATTTTAAGTAAATAAAAACTGCACGTTTATGGCCGTAAACAACGCGCTTATTGACATTTCTGCACACTTGCCGGCAAACTGGCTGATAAACCGGTAACAGCTCTGATACCGGCTTACCGGCAGTATTTGGCCGGTTTGCTGCCTTTTTTAAACATTTTTATACTTTTTTGACCAAATTGTTTTCCTTTTTAGCAGGCGCTACTATGCGTATAATGACTTATTTTGCTAAAGCCAAAAGGCGTCTTGCATATGAAAATCACACGCTCCTTTCATTTTTACGCGGTAATGGTCTGCCTGCTGCTGAGCCAGCGATCCATTGCGCAGAACTGGAAATTTCCTTATCAGAACCACACACTTTCTTTCGAAGAACGGGTAAATGACCTGGTTGGCCGAATGACCCTCGAAGAAAAGGTTTCGCAAATGCTCAATTCTTCACCGGCGATCCCAAGGCTTGAAGTGCCTGCTTACGACTGGTGGAACGAAACCCTTCACGGCGTGGCAAGAACGCCTTACCCGGTAACCGTTTTTCCACAGGCCATTGGTATGGCGGCTACCTTCGACACGGCCGCGCTTTTCAAAATGGCCGATTACTCCGCACTGGAAGGCCGCGTTATATTCAATAAGGCGGTGGCAGAGGGGAAAACAAATTCACGATATCTGGGGCTTACCTACTGGACGCCCAATATCAATATTTTCCGCGATCCCCGGTGGGGCCGGGGACAGGAAACGTATGGTGAAGACCCGTACCTCACCGCCATGCTGGGCGATGCATTTGTACGCGGCCTCCAGGGCAGCGATCCAAAATACCTGAAAGCAGCTGCCTGTGCCAAACACTATGCCGTGCATAGCGGTCCCGAACCGCTTCGACATGTTTTCAATGCCGATGTGAGCGCGTACGATCTGTGGGATACCTACCTGCCGGCATTTAAAAAACTGGTGGTTGACTCAAAAGTTATTGGCGTCATGTGCGCATATAACGCCTTCAGAAAACAGCCCTGTTGTGCAAGCGATCTGTTGATGACCGATATCCTGCGCAACCAGTGGAGCTTTAGCGGTTATGTAACCTCCGACTGCTGGGCAATCGATGATTTCTTTAAAAATCACAAAACCCATCCCGATGCGGCTTCTGCTTCAGCCGATGCGGTGTTTCATGGCACCGATCTCGATTGCGGAACAGATGCCTACAAGGCATTGGTACAGGCGGTAAAAGAGGAAAAGATCACTGAACAGCAAATAGATGTTTCTGTAAAACGGCTTTTCCTCGTTAGGTTCAAACTCGGTATGTTCGATCCGCCATCGATGGTAAAGTATGCGCAAACACCCGATTCGAAGCTCGATGCGGCCGAACACGGAAAACATGCATTACAAATGGCGCGCGAGTCGATGGTGTTGTTAAAGAATAAGAACAATACGTTACCGCTTTCAAAAAAGTTGAAGAAGATAGTGGTGCTGGGGCCCAATGCCGATAACCCGCTGGCGCAACTGGGTAATTATAACGGCATCCCTTCAAAGCTGATCACCATATTACAGGGAATAAAAGATAAGGCAGGCGCTTCAACAAAGGTCGTGTATGAACAGGCGGTGAACTTTACCAACAATAATGTGCTTTCCTTTACCGATATAAGCGGCGATTGTTCTGCAGATGGAAAGCCCGGTATCAAAGCAACTTATTATAGTAACAAAGAGCTTAATGGAGAACCGGTGGCAACCGTTTATGAGAAACAGATCGATCATGAATGGCAGGAAGGAGAAAAGGTGGTAGAGAACCTGCGTGCCAATCATTTTTCTGCCCGTTATGTTACCGATTATAAACCCACCGGCAATGGCAGCATCACTTTTGAATTGATAGCCGACGATGGCGTACGGTTCAGTATAAATGGCAAAACGGTTTTCGATTCGTGGACAAGAAGACAACGTAGTATTGCTTCCTATACGCTTACCACGCAGAAGGATTCCGTGTATCACCTGGTGATCGAGTTCTGGCAGGGCGAAGGCAAAGCAACACTTAAACTGAACACCGGTAATTTCGCAGTAACCGATTTCAACGCCCTGGCTAAAAAACACAGCGATGCGGATGCATTCATTTTTGCCGGCGGTATTTCGCCGCAACTCGAAGGCGAAGAAATGAAAGTAAGCGATCCCGGTTTCAATGGCGGCGACAGAACTACCATCATGATACCTGCCATTCAAACAGAATTGATGAAAACATTACAGGGCACCGGCAAACCGGTGATCTTTGTAATGATGACCGGCAGCGCCATTGCAACGCCATGGGAAGCTGAAAATGTTTCGGCCATCGTAAATGCCTGGTATGGCGGACAATCGGCAGGCACTGCCATTGCGGATATTCTATTCGGTGATTACAATCCATCGGGCCGTTTACCAGTTACTTTCTATAAAAGCGATGCCGACCTTACAGCGTTTGAAGATTATTCAATGAAGAACCGTACTTACCGGTATTTCACCGGAAAACCTTTATATGGTTTTGGGTATGGGCTCAGTTATACAACTTTCCGATATGATCAGTTGCAGGCGCCGGCGGTTGCAGATGAAGGAAAAGGCATAACCGTTTCTGTACGGGTTACGAATGCAGGTAAGAAAGCGGGCGATGAAGTGGTTCAGTTATACCTGGTAAATAAAAATACCGCCATCGCTACATCATTGAAAACATTGAAAGGATTTCAACGAATAACCTTGAAGCCTGGTGAAAGCAAAGTGGTTAAGTTTACATTGTTGCCGGAAGACCTTACTTATGTAAATGCCGGCGGACAGTACCAGGCGCTGAATGGAAAAATGCAGCTATGTGCAGGCGGCCATCAACCAGACGAACCCAACCCATCGAGCGGAAATGTGGTGAAGAAAGAAATAATTATAAAAAAGAAAGCGCAGTAAATGCGCTTTCTTTTTTAGGAGAAATCAATTAATTGCCAATGAATTTATTTGAAAACTAAAAATGCCACAGTTGCAGAACACGTGGTCTTTATATTTCTTTTTGGCAGTGCCTGAGATAAAACCTCAAAACACTAAAAGTTCTAATGTGTTAATTGTCATTTGCTTGAAGTTTTTCCCGTTGCGGGATCGTAATTTTTTCTTTTTTCATTGGGAAAACGTGGGTTAAATGCCTTTTTACTGATGTGACAAATTAAAATCTGCCCGGTATTTTGCCATTTGAAAGAAGAATGTATTTTAGCGACCTGTTTCATAAAAAAGGGCAAAACCTTTAGCATCTTCAAAAAACCTCACAAAAAAACATAGCAAATTTTATGGCCAAAGAAACCATTGTAAAAGAAAATCCAGTGACAGACGCATTAAAGAAACTTAAAGAAGAAGAAATCGAGTTGATGGCTAAGTTAAAACCACTTCAGGAAGCTATTGGCGCCCTGGAGAAGATCCTCGACAAATCATCAAAGAAAGCAAAACCGGCTAAAGACAGTGGAAACGATGCCCCTGTTACTGAAGAAGCTCCACAGGAAGCTACTACCGAGCTATTCGAAAAAGCGGAATAACCGTTCTTTTAAACGCTTTGAAGTTGCAGGGTCACAATGCCCTGCAATTTTTTTTTAAGCAAAGGCAAAGGCCGCACAGTAACATAGATCTGTGCGGCCTTTAATAATTAAGTTATTTTATGAGGTTTATTTTGCGATGGCCGTATTGGGCTGATAACTGGCGTACCATTTACCCAGATCGGTGAGGTTTCCATTAACATCTATCAACGCCGACGACCACATTTGTGCACTCTTTGGATCGCCTGAGAACCACGAGTAACGTTTTACATAATCGAGTTGTTCCAGTTTGGGAAGCAGCCGCTGCATAAACGCCAGCACCTGATCGGGCTTGTATGGATTGGCAGCCGGTGTTTGAGCGTTCCAGTCGGCAGGAGCGAATTCGGTGATCCAGATGGGCAATTTATATTTGTTATAGATATCCTTCAATGTATTGAGGTAAACGTTCTCATCGACGTTTGCATACATGTGAACGCAGATGAAATCAACCCGTTTATTCTGCGCCTTACAGCTATCCATAAAATCATAGAACCATTGACGCGTAGGCCAGTCGGCGGCCGGGCTGCCCAGCGGTACTCCAATACTTTCGAGCTGTGGCCAAAGTTTCAGCGCCTGCGATACGGTCATGTTCGACTGGTCGGCACGGTTGGGTTCGTTGAAGCCAAGCACGTATTTTATTTTACCCTGGTCTTTAAGTGCTTTTACCGCATTGATATTAGATGTGTTAACATCTGCCTGTCCCCAGAACATGGGAACAAATTCACAGTTCTTCGGTGATGCATCATGCAATTTATTCCCCCAGGTATAATACCAGTGTGCTTTCAGCGCAACGATGTCATCGTTCCAGGCGCCATATTGCATGTTGGTGGAAAAATCGGCGCCTTTCTTACCAGGAGCGGCCGGTGGATTGTTGGTGGAATCTTTTGTCTCACCGTCAGTTGGTGAGTTAGCGTCTTTCGAACAGGCGCCCAGCGATACAATCAACGCCAGAGCGGGAATCACATAATAACGGATCATAATTGGATTTTTACAGGCTAGCGGATCGATGAGTTATTGATCTCCGTTAGCTGCAACATTGGTGCCACCTTTGGGAAGGAGTATATAGATGATAATATTATAAGCCGGCTGAACCTCATAAAACAACCCCGACGGTACCGCCGGGGTTCACTATTAAGATATGTCCTGATCGATTATTGTATCGATCTTGAAATAACCGGCGAGTAGGCCTGTTTTCCTTTACGGGCGACAGCTATTACCCGAAACCAGTAGCGCTTATCGGAAGATAATCCTGTGAACGTATGGTTACCTATAGTGCTTCCGACGCTATGCCATACGGTATTCGGTCCAGGCGCTTCAGTGGAATACTGGTGTACATATGAAATGGCGCCTTTTTGATTTTTAATCCGCAGAATGGCTTCGCCAGGGGCGCCCAATGCAACCTCAAGCGTTTTAATAGAAGGGTTAATTGGACCGGATTGTTCATCAATTACTTCAAAACCGCTGCTGAAGATCAATGCCCGGTCGCCTTTACTGACGGAGATTACATATGCCGCCACTTCTTCCAGCAGTGTCAGTGCAATGGTCTTCTTATTGTTTTTAATAGCTATCCATTGCTTGTCACGGCTTTTGGCATTTACAAGTGCTACATCCAATTCCGGAAGCACTTTTTTAAATTCTGCCATGGCTGCCGGCGGATTGGGAAATGACGGATTACTTTTCATTTTTTCTATAACCCGTTTGATAAACGTTAACGCCGAATCTTTATCATTGAGGGAGCTTCCAATAGTAAAAACTGTCAAAACTTTGTCATTGAAAGGCTTTCCAATGTAATTCTAACCTCACAAGCGGACGATGACTGTATCATTTTCGAACAATACTGCAAATACAAGCCGGTGAAATTGATTAATAATCAATTTGCCATAATACTGGCATTATATTGAATGCGGTCAGTGGGCTGTAGAAGGATTGTACATTTGAAATCATCTAATATGATCAGAAATTATTTCAGGATCGCATGGCGTAATTTAATAAGGAGCAAAGTATTTTCTTTCATCAATATTTTTGGCCTAACCATCGGCATTACCGTTTGCATGATGATCTATCTGTTTATCATGAGCGAGTTCAATGTTGATGTATTTCATAAGAACAAAGACCGTATTTATCGTGTAATGCGGGGGGCGGCCATAGATGACAAAATGATGAGTGTAGCCTATTTGTCAGGCAAACATGCGCCGGCATTGTTAAATGATTTTGATGGTCAGATCGTACGCGCTGTTCGTGTAAGCCAGAATGATAATATCTTTTCGGCAGGCTCAAAACTTTTTCATGAAAAGAAAGAGCTGGATGTCGATCCGGGGTTCTTCAGTTTGTTTTCATTTCCGTTGATAAAAGGTGTACCGGAAACGGTATTGAAAGAACTGAACAGTGCGGTGCTGACTGAATCTACGGCTAAGAAATATTTTGGGAGCGTTGACAACGCAATAGGAAATATAATAACGCTGAATAAAGAAACGCCGCTAAAAGTTACCGGCATTGCCAAAGATGTACCGGCCGGTTCACATCTTACTTTTGATATTGTTACTTCTCTTGAACGGTACAAAGATGCAACCTGGATGACCACATGGATAAGCAATGGCGTATACACGTATGTACAGCTCGCTCCAAATATATCACGATCAAATATTGAAAAACAATTACCGGCCTTCGTGGAAAAATACCTCGGTGGCGAGCTGCGTAAATATGGCTTTAAATGGTCTTTATCGCTAACACCGTTAAAAGACGTTTATTTTGACAGTGATGCGCGGGATAGTGTAAGGCATGGCGATAAAACTACCGTGTATATTTTTCTTTCCATCGCCATCCTGATCTTACTTATTGCCTGCATCAATTTCATGAACTTATCAACAATTCGTTCGGTAGAACGTTCAAAAGAAGTTGGCCTGCGCAAAACATTGGGTGCAATGAAGAAAAATCTTATCAGGCAATTCATAGGCGAGTCGGTTTTACTGACAATCATCTCGTGTGTTTTAGCAGTTTGTTTGTTATTGCTCGCCATGCCATGGTATAACCAGTTGTTGGGTTATTCATTGAATGTAACATGGAATGAACCGCACATTTATTTATTCTCTATCGGCATCATCATCGTTGTTGGATTTTTTGCAGGAAGTTATCCCGCATTTGTAATGTCTGCGTTTTCACCGATCGAAGCTTTAAAAGGCAAAATGCGATGGGGTAAAAGCGGCGCATCGTTCAGAAAGGCGCTGGTGGTTGTTCAGTTCAGTATATCCGTTTTTTTGATTGTAGGCACTGTTGTCATTACAAAACAAATGAGTTATGTAAAGAACAGGCAATTGGGTTATGATAAAGAACAAACAGTAATTGTTCCCATAGATAACCGGTATATCTATGAGAATCTGAATACTTTTAAAACCGGGCTGCAAAACCAAAGCGCAGTGCATGCGGTTTCGGCCATGTCGGGTGAACCCGGTGGTTTTTTCGACGGACAGATGTTTGAAGTGGAAGGTCATCCGGAGCGAATGAATGCGAGAACTGAATTCGCAGATTTTGAATTTGTAAAAACGCTGGGACTGAAAATTATTGCCGGAAGAGATTTCATCGCCGGGTTCAGGACCGATACAACGGAAGCCGTGTTGATCAATAAAACTGCTGCAACTAAATTTGGCTGGACACCGCAGCAAGCCATTGGAAAATGGATCTTCAATACTGTTCGTGACAGCAGTAAGCGAAGAGTGATTGGGGTAGTGAATGATTTCAATTTTCAATCGTTAAAGAGCAATATCGACGCCCTGGTAATTTCACCGGCAGACGACAGACGGCAGGTATTGGTGAAGTTAAAACCCGGCAACTTAAAGGCAGGTATTGCGCTTGTACAGCATGCGTACGGCAAAGCCGCGCCATCGTATCCGTTCGAGTATAAATTCCTGGATCAGCAGTTCGGTGAAATGTATGAGAAAGACATCCGGCAGCAAACCATATTGTCTGTATTTGCCGGACTTGCCATTTTTGTAGCAAGCCTAGGTTTATTTGGACTGGCATCCTTCACGGCCAATAAACGCTTTAAAGAAATAGGTGTTAGAAAAGTGTTGGGTTCGTCGGTGCAGGGTATTGTAATATTGTTGTCAAAAGACTTATTAAAACCTGTATTGATCGCTACCTGCATTGCATTGCCGGCAGGTTATTGGGTGTTGAATAAGTGGTTGCAGAACTTTGCCTTTAGAACTGAATTAAGCTGGTGGGTATTTGTATTGGCGGCAGCGATCACCTTTGGTCTTGCGTTAATGACAGTATGCATAAAAGCCGTTAAAGCGGCTGTGGAAAACCCGGTAAAAAGTTTGAAGGCGGAATGAGGGCGGAAGTGGTATGGGTGGGAGAAATTTAGTAAAATGTAGTTCGAGAATTTATTCAGCCGGTATTCCAGATGGCGTTTAAATCCCTGGAGCGTGGTCTTGATACTCTTATGCCCTAAAAGTTGGCTCACCGTTTCAATAGGAACGTCATGTTCCAAAGTGATAGTAGTCGCAAACGTATGCCGGGCCATGTGAGAAGTGAGGCGCTTTTTAACACCGCATATGCGCGCTATTTCTTTCAGATAGCCATTGTAGCATTGATTGCTGTTTACCGGTAGTAATCTGTTCTTGTCGATGCACCAGCGATGGCTTTTGTATTTCTCCAATATGTCAAGCGCTATAGGTAGAAGGGGAACCCGCTCCGGTGTGTTGGTATTGGCGTGGTTCTTCACGATCCATTTTTCACCATCGATGCCGGTGATAATGTCATCTGATTTAAAACTGAATACATCCTTGTAAGCAAAGCCGGTGTAACAGGAAAAGATAAATACATCTCTTACTTCAGTTAACCTTTCTACATCGAATTCCTTTGTGTAAATAGTGACCACTTCTTCCATCGTAAGCCTTCCGCGTGCCGGTTCTTTGTAGGTGCATTTGAATGTGGCCAGCGGATGGGTAGGAAGCCATTCCTGGTCAACGGCGAATTTCAATATCCGTTTCAAAATGCGGATGTACTTCATAGCGGTATTGCTGCATTCTTTTTCATGCGTCATCAGGAAATGTTCAAAGTCTTCGGTAAAGGAGGACTTAATTTCCTTCAGCTGCATATCTGTTCGCTTAAATTGATGCTTTAAAAACAACTTCACTTCTTCACGGGTGGTGTACACGCATTTTAGGGAGTGCTTCGATTTTTGGCCGCTGGTAACCTTTTCGCCAAAGCGGTCATAATAGAAGTTCATTACTTCCAATAGCGATTTCTGGTTTTCGTCTACCCCCAGGTAAAGGTTCTTTAGGATTTCTGCGGTAATGGGCTTGCCCAGTGCTTCAAGTTGAAGGTGCTTTTTGTTGAGGTCGGCTTTAATTAGATTGAGCCGTCTGTTAATAGTCTGCACCTCTTCTGTTTTACCTTTCGCAAACTGACCTGTAATATCCCAGATTTTTGGGTCAACATACAGGTTGGTCGATAATTCTACTCTTTTCTGATTAATGGTGAATCTAACGTAAATGGCGGATTTACCATTTTTCCCCCCGGCTATTGAATAGCCGGAACCTAATGAACAGGTTTTGATTTCCCTTCTTCATACAAACACTTTTTTGTTAACCGAATATTGTTTCAATCGCTCAAGTCCTCTTCTTCACTACTTTTCTCGGTCAAACCCAATCGCAACAAGGGTTTCAGAACTTGGAGGGAGCAAAATAGAAAATTTTGCGCTGCTCCCTTCATGCTCCCTCGAAGCGGTTGTATAAGCGGGTAAATCCATGTCAAACCATGCCTGCCAAAAACAAAAAACCCATACAAAACCAAAGTTTTATACGGGCTTTATGCTTTTCGTTACTTTCAAATAAACGTGAGAGTGG
>NZ_LWBP01000233.1 GCF_002078015.1 Niastella populi
GAACATACAGGTCTTCTTTTTGGTACCTTCCCAATCCCGGGTTAGAGCCTACCATTTCACAAACCGCCGAGATAAGTATCAACCATAAGGTGAACCAGTATCTGAACCTTACACTTACCGGTTACTATACCCACATGAGAGATCTCATAAGCAGCGTGCCGGATAACGGGAATACCAATTTATATAATAACCGGTATTTAGGATATCCTGTCGATTATATTGAGGTTCCTTTTAATGCAGGAACGCAGAAAAACTACGGGGGAAATCTTATTATCAATAGCGCGTTCAGCATTGGCGCCTCAAGGTTTAAAGCGTGGACCTCTGTAAGTTACGTGGATGGTACCGTAATGGAAAGCGGCCCCTCTTCAAAGATAGTTGAAGTGCATTTGCCTTTCGTTGCTCCATGGCAGTTCAGGGCAGGAATAGATGGCCATTCGGGTAATTTCAATTATTCTGTAAGGCTGCTGCATTCGGGAAAGCAACGGTTAACAGGGTTTACCGATGATGCGAACCCTCACCACAGGCAGCTGCTGCCGGGCTTCACCCTTGTGAACGCATCGGCCGGATATACCTGGAAAGAACGGTTTACCTTTTTTGCAAAAGTTCAAAATGCACTCAACCAGCGCTACCGCAACCCGGTAGATGTAGATCTAAACGATAATAACTCCATCACATTCCATGGAAGCCTGCAGGATCCGTTGCGGGTAATGGCAGGTCTTACATTCAGTCTTCAATAATATCCTAATATCCGACCCCATGAAAAGCTTTTTTTCAACCCTCACGCTTCGAAGAAAGATCTACCTCAGTTTTTCTCTTCTTGTGGTTCTCTTTGTGGTAAATGGCATCATTACCCTTATCACCCTGCAGAATAATAAAAAACTGGCTTATAATGTCACTGAAGTTATCGATCCTGCTCTTGTGGCACTGAACGATCTGAAGCAGATGATGCTGGAATCAAAAATGTACACGACCAACTGGGTGTTCCTGCGCTCAAAACAGCAGGACAAGGACCTGTTGCTACAACTGCATCGGTCAGATTACCAGGCACTGAAAGAGCGGCTCGACAGTTATTCGGAACGCTGGAAAAACAGTTATTTGAAGGACAGTCTTCAGAAGGTTCTTACAGGGTTTGAAGAATTGCTTGTTATTGAAAAAAACATCATGGGTTCTTTACAAAAGTTTGAAGATTATGATGACGTGGTGATCAGGCTGGAGGCTGAGCAGGTAATTGAAGACGAAGTACTTCCAAGAACAGAAGCCTTAATGCGGTCACTTGGCAATGTTACCGCCTACGGACAAAAAGTAAGACTTGAAGAACATATTCGCCTTGAACGTTCTTCCAATGAATTAAGGGCGATCATCGTCGTGCTCGCCATCAGCATTATTTGCATTGGTTTATTCCTGGCTATTTATATGACGAAAGTAATCATCGGTCCTATCAATAAGATAAAATCAATTGTCAACGACCTTGGAAAAGGGATCATTCCCAGGTCGGCGCTGGAAACACGAAAAGACGAGATCGGCGAAATGATGCAGGCAGTGAACAACCTGTCGGAAAAAACCCTTGCCACTACGCAATTTGCACATGAAGTGGGGATCCGGAATTTTAATGTTCCATTTCAACCCCTCAGCGAAGAAGACGTATTGGGGAAAGCGCTTATCATCATGCGCGACAATCTGAGCGCAAGCGAAAAGGAAATACAGCAAAGCGCCAATGACCTTCATAAAAAAGACCAGCTGTTGCAGGCTGTAGCCGAAGCAACCCATGAACTGATCAGTAATAACGATATGGAGAAAGCGATGGGCGAATCGATACGATTGCTTGGATTGAAAATGCATATCGACATAGTCAATATTTACAAAAATTACGGCGACCTGAAAAATGACGGGCACTCCGATCAGTTGATGCGCTGGACCGCCCGGGATAATGAAATAGAATACAGAAGGCCCGAGTTCCAGCATATTAAAAATATGGGCTGTGCTTATAAGAAATTATCGAACAACGAAATTTATTACAGCTTCACCGGTGATATAGAAGATGAGTTGTTCAGGAGCATGCATGTCAAAAACGGTGCAAAGTCCATGGCTGTCATTCCTGTTTTTGTACTGGACGAATTCTGGGGATTTGTGAGCTTTTATGATTGCAGGATAAACCGGGAATGGACAGAGACCGAATTTTCGATACTTACATCATTCGCGGCTACGCTGGGTTCGGCTATTGAACGTAACCAGATGGAAACCCAGTTGATGGAGTCAAAAGAAAAGGCAGAAGCGGCCAGCGTTGCCAAAAGCGAATTTATGGCCAATATGAGCCATGAACTGCGTACGCCAATGAATGGTATTATCGGATTTAGTGAACTTGTGCTAACCACGGAGCTGAATAAAATACAACGCGAATACCTCGGCAATGTAAATAAGTCGGCCTATAATCTTCTAAATATCATTAATGATATTCTCGATTTCAGCAAAATTGAAGCCGGAAAATTACTGATCGACAATACTACTTTCCGTTTGAATGAAGTGATAGAGGAAACGGTGGACATGCTGGATATAAAAGCCCAGGAAAAGAACATAGAGATCATTTGTCATATCGATCCGAAGTTACCTGCGCAGTTTTATGGCGACCCGGTAAGGATAAGGCAGATATTGATCAACCTCGTTGGCAATGCCATCAAATTCACTAACGAAGGGGAGGTATTGGTTACCGTAAAGCAGGGGGTAACACAAATTGTGCATGGAAGGAAAATGCTGGAACTGGCTGTTTCGGTAAAAGATACCGGCATCGGTATTGCAAAAGATAAGGTCGATGCTATTTTTGAGAGCTTTACCCAGGCAGATTCTTCCACTACCCGCAAATTTGGTGGAACTGGTTTGGGGTTGACCATATCGAGGCGCCTTGCAGAGCTTATGGAAGGTAATTTATCTGTTGAAAGTGAACCCGGGGAAGGCAGTACTTTTACATTGAATTTAATGTTACAGATCATAGATGAAATGCCCCGGATCTCCATGGCGTCGAAAGGGCTGCTGCGTGAAGTACTGGTGATCGATGATAATATTACCAACTGCGAACTGATGAAGGGCATATTTGAATATCTTGATATTCCCTGCAAAATTTGTTTTAACGGGCCCGATGCGCTTAGGGTTATTCAGCAGGCTCTTGACGATGATCAGTTGTTCGATCTGATCATTACAGACCACCAGATGCCTGATATGGATGGGATCACCCTGGTAGGAGAGATCAAAAAACTGCTAAGCGGTTCGGCCGAGCCATTCATCCTGATGTTATCCTCACTGGAAAAGACAATGTTTCAGCACGAAGCGGAAAAGATCGGTATCGATAAATTCCTGTCAAAACCCGTTAAATTGAACGAGCTGGTCAACCTGCTGTCTTATTTGTTTGAACAATCTTATCTTAAAAAAGAGCCTGGCGTCAATGTTCCGCAGCTTGTAAAGTTTGTAAACCATAAAGAGATCCTGGTAGCGGAGGACAATCCGATGAATATGGAACTGATAACGCAGGTGTTGACCAATATGCAATTACAGGTAATAAAGGCCCATACCGGCCAGGAAGCAATTCATTTATTGGAAAAGCATAATCCGTCGCTCATATTTATGGATGTCAATATGCCGGTACTGGATGGGTTCGATACCACCTTGCAGATCCGCCGGTTAAGCGGGGCCAAAAAAGACATTCCGATCATCGCCTTAACCGCCGACGCCATGAAGGAGGATAAGGAACGCTGCCTGCAGGTAGGGATGAATGATTTTGTGTCGAAACCATTCCGGTTAAAAGAAATAGAAGCTGT
>NZ_LWBP01000234.1 GCF_002078015.1 Niastella populi
TCGAAACCATTCCGGTTAAAAGAAATAGAAGCTGTGTTACAGCGGTACCTGGGAGAAGTAAAAACGGCAAAAAATCAACCGCGTGGTACGATGCCGGCATGACAATTACCGGGGATGGTTGAAATGATAAATAGAAACACGAAAGATTCATTTGGATCGATCGATCTTACGTTTGGCAATTCTTTTATCCCGTATTTGTTTTAACGTATTTTCTTTCTGCAATGCATCACCCTGTACCTTCGAAACCATAAGGCGCTGAGCGCTGTAAATGCCGGAATGACCACTAAAATAATAAGCTGTAAAGCAGGCTACGGCAAAATACAGCGCATTACCGGAGCCAAACAATTCAATGCCCATCAATGTACATGCTAACGGTGTATTGGTAGCACCGGCAAATACGGCAATAAAACCCAAAGCTGCAAACAGGTCAACGGGAGCGCCCAGCCATATGGCCAGTGCATTTCCCAATGTTGCGCCGATAAAAAAGAGCGGTGTAACTTCGCCGCCTTTGAATCCCATAGCTAAGGTGATGGTCGTAAACAGGAGCTTCCATAACCAGCTCCAGTTTGTTGCTCCGCCGGCATGAAAAGCCGATAAGATGCTTACGCTATCCGGTTCTTTTCCTGTAACGCCGAGGCCTATGTAATCGGTAGTGCCTAAAATATAACAAAGGGCTATAATCAACAATCCTCCCAGTACCGGAATCAACCATTTGATACGAATGAACCGGTTGGCGTAATTTTTTATCGTATGCATTGACTCGGCGAAGAGGTAACTGGCCAGTCCGAAAGCAACGCCTGTGGCTATTACTTTTACCAGCAGTAGAAGATCTACATTGATAAAACGCAGATCCGGTTTGTTGGAACCAATAAAACCGATATGATAATGGGTATGGTGAATGCCCCAGGCAGAGGTGGTTATATCGGCAAACAGGGCGGCCATTAAACAGGGGATAAGGGCCTCGTACCGTATAATGCCAATTGCCAGCACTTCAAGCGCAAATACTGCCCCGGTAAGTGGGGTGCCGAATACCGCCCCAAAACCGGCCGCAACACCTGTCATAAGCATTATTCGCAGATCCTGTTCGTTCAATTTAAACCACTTTGCAAACAGGTTGGCAACGCTGCCTCCCATTTGCACGGCGGTTCCTTCCCGGCCGGCAGAGCCGCCAAATAAATGCGTAATAACGGTACTTATCAAAACTAAGGGGGCCATTCTTGCGGGCACGCCTGCGCCTGGCTGGTGTATTTCTTCCATGACCAGGTTATTACCGGCATCGGAATTTTTTCCGAGGTAAGTATAAAGCAGGTAAATGACGACACCGGCAAGCGGCAGCAGCAAAAGCAACCATTCATATTGCCAGCGCAAACGGGTTGCGGCTTCGAGTAGCCAGAGAAATAAAGCTACGAGGCTGCCAACGGTTAAGGAAACCGGGATAACATAAAGCGTCCACTTTAATAAATTAACGGTAATTGAGAACTGCTCTAAGGAGTTGTAAATTCTTTTCATTGCCTACAAATAGTTAAGCCGGTATAAAAATAAAATCCAGTCTATTTGCAGGCGCCATCAGTCGCGAAGTGTATCGGACGGTTCAAATAGGAAGACACCATTTCCTTTGTGAGTGCAAATATAAAAGCTGATTTGGATAATTGCTAAAATTTTTTGGTGGCGGCCACTGGCAAATCTTTATCGGTTTTATTGTGCTGTTGGCGGCCATGCGATAGCAGCTTTTGTGGTAGCTTATTTATTTGGTTTCAGGAGAAATAAATTTGCACATTCTTGACGACAAATACGTTTGTCCGAAATCTCAACGTTTTTCCGATGCTGTTAGCTGGTTGTACAGAATTAGTGATTTTTTAGTTAAATTTAATGAGTAACGCACTAATCACTTCACTTTAACCCTTGTCGCTATCATGCAAACTGCAGCAGTCTTACAAAAGGAAAACCAGGAAACAACTATTGCCGCCGAAGGAAAAGCCACCAGCAACCCACTGCAACAAACCGCTGTGGAACCGAAGAAGGAAGCATGGCAGCGGTTGCAAAAGAAAACCAACTCTTTTCTTCCACAAAAGAATAGTTCCAACCCGCTACAACCAGGCCAGGCCGTTCAACAGGCAGCACCACCTGTACAGCTTATTTCCGACTATAGCCACACTGTACTGCAGAAGATCTTTATCCCGTTACTTGAACTTGTTTTACAAAAAATTCCGTATTTGCCAGAGGGCTTTGAACAGGAAATCAATACAGTGCGCAGTGCTATGGATATAGATGACAGGGATCAGCCCACATGGCAAACAGCAGCGGTTGTTATAAGGAATTTTATCAATACGGTTTTCAGCAAATACAGGCTCACCCTGGCAGTGGATATTCTTGACCGTTTAAATGCCTCCGTAGACGATATGGGTGGAGAATCAGCCAAATCGTTAACTTCTGTAATAAAGGAAGTACGTGATCAAAAACACCACGTGACTGTTCAGGAAGGATACGTTGATATCGATCCGCGGATGGTAGATCCATCAACGGTGCCCCGGCCACAGTTGAAAGGCCTTGTCTGGAACCTGCATGGCTTTTCCAATGTACGGTCGGGTGAAGACAAGGTGGATTTCAAACTAAAAGGAAAGGGAGGAGAAAAGCAAACGCACAGGCGGTTATACGTAAATGCCATTATTAATAAGATAGCTGAACGCAGCGAAGAAGCAGGCCGCAACTTGCAGCATTTTGAAAAAGGGGTAGAGAAAGCAATACAGGAAGAAAATAGCGACAGGCTGGAAAGCCAGGCCAGTTTGCCGTTAAATCGTAAACTAATAGATGAAATTTATAATTTTGTAATACTGCAGGATAAAAAGTTCCAACGTGACTTTGCAATACAGGTGGGCGATACTGACACTTACCAGATAAAAGCAAACAAAAAACAGGAAGTACTGACTGCGCTGAAAAACTACCAAAGTGAATTGGAAGACGAGTCACCTGAATATAAAAAGATCGACAAATTATTAGGGCGGATCGAGTCTGCCGAACTGTTGAATAAATTCAGGCGCAAACCCCATTACATCAGCAACCTGTTAGACACTATTGGACATCTGCCAATTCCCAAAAACCCTTCAGAAAAGTTCCTGCTTCGCCTGATCGGTCTGGTGAAGGAATTAAGGGATGCCATCAAATTACTCAATGCGTTCCAGAGTGACGAAGATAAGGAGGGAAAAATTCCTTTGCATAATGCTTTTGATAATTTGAGCCAGCGCCTGCATGAAGGCATTAACCGGAATACGACCAGGGAACATGCAACTGACGATCAAAACCTTGCCGTATACCTGGACAAGGAGTTGAACAAATACGCTATAGTGGCATACCTTACCTCTGCGCTCAATGACAACCGGCTGAACCTGGATTTCATGTTGCTCAATGAAATGAACCGGGGCATTAATTCCTTTACCACGGAAGTAAGAAGTGGCACGCATAAAAAATATGAGGTAGCAAGCGGGCCGCAAATGGCGGCCATAAAGCAGGATGGAGCGCCTTCACAACGGGAATATTATCCCCTTGTGTACAATACGGAAAAATTCAGGCTCCCCGGGCAGCCTGCCTTTTATGTGGGTGTAAAAAACGAGAAACTCACGATAGGTGAAGCATCAGGTGAGGAACTAAAATGGAGGAAGCCGGAGAATAAAAAGGGAAATGAGGATTTTTTAGATTACCGCCCCATCATCGTTCATCGTTTAGTGCCCAAAGAGGTTCAGGACGAGTCGGAAAAGAACCAGATCTGGCTGGCAGCCGTGCATACAACGCCTTACGGCACTGAGTTCGAAAGAAAAAAAATATACAGGCAGCTGGAAGATCCTCTAAAATACCTGCAAAAGAAAGCGAATGAAAGCGGCGCTACATTGATCATCGGTGGTGATTTTTACATTGCAGCAGAGGCGCTCTCGATAAAACCGCCAAAGGCTCCATTGTATCGCCTGAGTACGGAGAAGGATGCAGATCCCAGTAAAATATACGAAAGCAATGGCGATAAGAATGAGGACCGCAATCTCCGGGATCCGAAAGGCAATATTTATAATTTTACCAAACTGCTGTCAGGAGATAGTGATCCGAGGGATGGCAGGAAAAATACCATGGTGGGTATAGGCCTGCAGGATGTACGGTCTGTAACAGGTACCAATAAGAATTCGAAAGGCTTGCAAAGCGCCGACTACTTTGTAGTACCTGCCACGGATAAAGATCGCGTTCGGGCAGGTTTGATCGATCCGTTAACACGGAATATTGTGGAACTTGAAACCGATGACCAGCAGATCTCGCGGCACAATTTCAATTTCAGTGATCACCTCATCAGCGCTATCGAGTTGTATGCCACAAAAACAGAAAAAGAGAAAGCCCGGCTATACGGAAGAATGGAAAATAATATGTCAGCCAGGATGTATCAGCAGCAAATATTGAAGCTTGGTAATAAACCGGAAAGCAACAAATATGAAATAGGAGATTTTGAACCACAGCCGGGATTGGCAAACATCATCACTACTCTTTTGTTCCAGATATGGGAGATCTTATATACTACTGAAACCCAAAGCAAATCACCAGACTATAAAGACTTACTAAATTGGATCGACAAGACAAGGCACGACCTCAAAAAACAGATCGCTTACGATCCGAGACTACACAAACAAGATCTGGTTTCGTTACTAGCAGCATTAAAAAAAACGCAGCATAAAACCATAGATGAATACGCCGACATCATCAGCAGCCTGATTGATAACTATATCAAAAAGGATAGCAGTCATTCAGACCGTCTTAAAAGAACGGAGCTGTTATCGAAAAAGAAACCAAGAAAGAACTTGAATTATCCGGACTTTCTTAATTTGCCATCGTTGTTGAAGGAGGAATTCAAAGAAAACCTTCAGGTGGGGCGAAAGCTAAAAGCCGAAAATAACGCGGAGGCAATTAAGGAGTTATTGGCCGGGAAGAACAAAGAGCAGCTGAACCAATTCATCGAGGCAATGTTTAGCAGTCCCACTGACATAGATGATCCGAAAATAATTGATTTGATGAACAAAACGGGAATTTCTGTATCCTTCTATACCGTTGCCTTTTTCGAGGAAAGAGATCTCGGGGATAGACAGTATTATATGAATATTTTAAAAGACCATTACGGCAAGGGGGATACATACGCTTTAAAGATCCTTTATGTGAGTTCAGGACTGCTACAACCTGCCTGCAGTTATTCAGGTTACTATTTGCTCGATAAAAGTTGAAAGCCAACATACAAACTTCAACAGATAAATTGCTACGATCGGTCAGCCATTTTATAGTCTGGGAGAACCGCGGCAGGGTAATCGGCGTATCCATTTTCGTTCCCGGCATAATACGTATCCCGGTTGGCTGCTGACAATGGCAGGTTATACTTAAAGCGCTCTACAAGATCGGGGTTGGCTATGAATGGTGTGCCAAAAGATACCAGGTCGGCTGTACCTTCTTCCAGAATTGCATTGCCGCTTTCGTGTGTAAAGCCCATGTTGGCCATGAGCCTGCCGCGATAGTGATGGCGGAAATGGCTGAAATAATTGTGCTGTAATGCCGCTACCGGGGTGCCGGCCAGGTCTTCTGCGGGACCCACAATGTGCAGGTAAGCGAGATTATAATCACTCAATTTTTTAAGGATGTACTGGAACAATGGAATAGTTTCTTCATCTGGCTTTACGATGCCTACATGGCTGATTGCTACCGGTGTAAATTTGATGGCCACACGTGTGCTGTCCCAAACTTCTATGATGGCATCCAGGATCTCAAATACAATGCGCGCACGGTTTTCAATACTGCCGCCATACGCATCGGTGCGCTGATTGGTAGCCATGCTTAAAAATTGAGGAATCAACATACCCGCCTGGGCGTGTACCTCAACACCATCAAATCCGGCTTCCCTGGCATTTTTAGCAGCCTGCTTAAAATCCTGTACTGTTTGTTTGATCTCAGCGGCGGTCAGCTCACGTGGCGTTAATGTTTCTTTAAAACCTTCCGGAGTAAAAGAATGGGTTTGCGGATTGATGGGGGAGGGGCCGGCAGGCAGTTCGCCATCAAAGAAATCCGGATGGGAGGCGGAACCAATATGTCCTAACTGGGAAAAGATCAAACCGCCTTTGTCGTGTACGGCTTTGGTCACCAGTTTCCATCCTTCTATCTGTTCCCGGGTGTAGATCCCCGGCACGTTAATAAAGCCTATAGCCTTTGCACTCACCCAGGTGCCTTCACTCACGATCAGGCCTGCTGAGGCGCGTTGCGCATAATACCTGGCCATTAATGCTGTAGGTACCAGGCCTGCATTGGTGGCTCTTGCACGCGTCATTGGCGCCATAACCACCCGGTTGTTCAATTTCAGATCGCCTAATTGGTATTCTGTCAATAAAGCCTGTGCTGTATTTTTCATTATTTTTTTTTACAAACCTCGGGCATATGCCGCAACAGCACAATACGGGAGAATCTAATGGCATAGGGATAAATTTATCCCCTGGATAAATTAAGATACAATGGTTATTTTTGGGTAAAGTGAACTATATGTACGAAAGAAAGACGCCCCTTCCTATAGATTGCGGTCTACACCTGACCAAAGAAGTGCTAAACGGCAAATGGAAGCCAGCCCTGCTACATGCCATTTCGATAGATATAAAGCGTCCAAGCGAGCTGGTGCGGGTATTGCCCGGTTCTACCCGCAGGGTATTGAACGTACAACTCAGAGAGTTGGAGATGCATGGCATGATAGAAAAGAAAACGTACCCGCAGTTGCCGCCTAAAGTGGAATATTCGCTTACGGAGATCGGTTGGTCGTTGATGCCTGTTATCGATGCTTTGAATCAGTGGGGTGATGCCAATCGCAGCTTTCTGGAAACCGTTATAATGCAGGACCCTAAGATCGGCGAAACGTCAAAATCGATCTGCCAGGAATACCGGCAGATGGCTATAGAGCGTAAAATTGGATGATACCGCCTGGCTGATACGCATAAAAAGCCGCCCGGTATATCTTTCCGTTACCAGCAATTTTAAAGACCACTGTCCATTAGATGTACGTAAATAACGAAGAATGAGTTGTCATTCTGGGAACACCAGACCGATTATGGACATACGGCTATTAATAGACCTACCTCTTTCGGCCAGTTTTATCCAACGCTGCCCTTAAACCTATTGCCAACTGTTCTGCGGGGCCAACGCCCCAATAGTGCAAAAAGAAGATGCGCGGTTTCTCGTATACCATGTGGTTGTGAACAGCCACTACTTCAATGCCATTTTCAACCAGAGCCTTTATCACCGGTTCTACCTCATTGTCGAGCATCGTAAAATCGCCACAAACAGCAGCCTTTTGCGGTGCGCCTTGCCAGGCGGCCCAGGTATTGAAACCTAAAAAAGTACTTACAGGTATACCATGCTCCTGCAACTGAATATCGGGCCGACCAATGGTATATTTATACACGCCTTTTGCCATTTCGCCCTTTGTGCCAATTATGGAATCCAATCCGGCAATGTTAATTGTGTTTACTACACTGTCTGGTTTGCTCTCTTTGGGGTCCCTGCCACGGCTTTCTTTTACCTTATCAAAAATGGCTTTTACATTAGTAGCCAGTTTATCTACTGTGCCTTTGCCATCAATATGCATATACATTACATTCGGATGGTTACGTACAAAATGGTTATGAATGGCGCTCACCATCAAACCTTGTTTGATCACTTCCTGTTGAACAGGCTTCAGATCGTTTTCGGTTACGATAATATCACCCATTACCATTGCGCTATCGCCACAAGGTGTAAACGCAGCCCAACTACCCAGTCCCATAGGAGGTATTATCTTAAAACCATCCACTTTAATGTTCAGGTCATTTTGTGGTACAGTGATCTTGTATTCGCCATTTTTTGCAGTTCCTTTCATGCCGGTGATCTGTTCAATTGTGGCAATATCCAGTTTGCTGCTGCCAGGTGGGCAGGAAATAGTATCTCTTTTTGTTTCTTCTTTAAGAAGAACGTTTTCACTTGCAGTTGGGTTATTGCAGGCAATAAAACATACCAGGCTAACAGCTAAAAATGTATGGTGTTTCATTAGTAATATTTTCAGTTGTGAATGATCATTCATTTGCTAAGCTATAAATAAATATTGTAGAAATCTTGCCGATCTGTAATGTGCCATGCCAATAAACATTTAGCTTTTGCCATTGTGTTACAGCCTTCCTGGCAAGTTCAGTCGCAATTGCATTTCCTGAAACATGGTGCACCGCTCATTAGTGCATCGGGTACCCGGTACCTGCCGTTTCTGAAGCACCCGGTATTTATTCGGTTAGGCTGGTATCCCAAGGACGTATAGTCTGATTGGTAGAATAACTCACTATAAATTTGTAAATTTCGGGCAGTTGGATCGCTAACTTATGTTATATGACAAAACAGAACAGTAACCCCTTCATCCTGGCCCTTAAAGCCCGCAACCTGACTGTAGAAATTCATCATCATTCTGCGTATCAGATCGTTACATCGAATGATACGCCATTCAATTCAACGATTGACGGAACGCTTTATGAACATATTCACGGTTTTCTTATCAAACCCCATGTCCCGCATTTCTGCGTTGCCGAAAAAGGAACCTTGAATGTCTTGAATATAGAACCTTACTCAAACATTGGTCTTGAATTGGCAGTCAGGTTTAATGAGGAACGGAGTTATGCTGTTTTTGACTCCCCATCTGACACCCATTTGTTCTTTCAGACCTCAAAAAACAGTGTGGATGTCAATCAAATAGTTGATGCTTTGCTCTCAAAATTGCCTTCAATCGAATATGATGAAAGGGTTACCAAAATCGTCGATTACATTAAGGCTAACTATTTTGAGCAAAACATCACGCCGCAAACATTTTCCGATTTAGTATTTCTTTCGCCGTCCCGATTGGCATCCCTGTTTAAGGAACAAACCGGGAGCAGTTTGTCTAAATACTTATTATGGACACGTCTGCGCCAGGCAATTTATCTTACGCTTTCTGACAAGGACAGAAGCCTTACCGATATTGCCTACGACACCGGCTTTTACGACCTCCCGCAATTCAATAAGTATATGTACGAAATGTTCGGGATGCCCCCAAAAGCTTTAAAATTCAACAGTGATCTGATCGAGATCTATTAGTCCGGCTCTAACAATATTTAGTATTTACAAGCGGCACCTTCTAAATGAAGGTGCCGCTTGTGTTTTATAAACAGTGATTTGATACAAGTTTCCTGATCAGGCTGTTTGCAACTTTGTGATATCATTTTAAACTTAAAAATAATATCATGAAAGCAATAGTGTATCAACAATTCGGAACCACAAACGTGTTGCAAACTGTAGAAGAACCAAAACCTGTTATGAAAGCAGATCAGGTACTGGTTAAGGTAAAAGCATTTTCCATCAATCCCATGGATTGGAAGATCAGAAAAGGAGAAATGAAACTGATGTCCGGTTCAAAATTTCCTAAGCACACCGGCACTGATTTCGCGGGTATTGTGGAAGAGATCGGATCTTCTGTTATCGGCATAAAAAAAGGTGATGAAGTTTTTGGTGTGGTAAAAAACATGATGAAGGAAGCTGTATCAGCCGAATATGTTGCCGTGACCGATTCACTAGTCTGGAAAAAACCTGCCAACATCAGCTTTGCCCAGGCTGCCTCTATTCCTGTAGTCGGAACTGCTGCTGTTACCGCATTAGAAAAAATGGGTAACATCGGTCCGCAAACCAACATTTTGGTAAACGGCGCTACCGGCGGCTTCGGTATGTTCCTGTTGCAACTATTAAAGCAACACGGCGCAAATATAACCGCAGTGACCAGCAATCAGGGAACAGCCTTTGCAAAAAAATGGGGCGCATACTCCGTGAAAGATTACAAAAAAGAAAACGTGCTTTCTCAGAAAGCCACCTACGACATTGTTATCGACTTATCAGGCAAAATAGGTTACAAAACTGCCAAACAGATCATGAAGCCTAAAGCCCTGTTTCTGAACCCGACACCAAAACCGATTGATATACCGATATCACTATTAGGTAACTTATTTAGGGGTAAAAAGCACATCGTCATATTATCAAGTCCGTCTACCAAACAAACCGATGTTTTGTTAAGTGCCGTGAAGAATGGGCTTGAGATCGAGGTGAACAAGGTATTTCCATTTGCCGGGTTCAAAGAAGCATATGATTATGCCGAACAAGGGGGATACATTGGAAAAGTAGTCGTAGAGATAAATTAATTACCGCTACGGGGGTATTGCCCAGACATGGCTTAGGCTATCCCAAACAATTACATCACACTTAATAATCAGAATCATATTAACGGAAATAGATAATACCATAAAATATGGTAAACAGCATGCCGGCTTTGGCATCCAGATTTATATCCAGGACTTATCCGGCGTCAATTAAACGACAGTGGCTTTTCTACGATTGGAAGAATAGACCATGCCCGGATCAACCCGGGAGCACTGATCCCTATGCACCCGCATAGAGATGATGAAATACTTACCTATTTAAGAAGTGGCCAAGTGAAACACCTTGACTCCGAAGGCCACACCGGCACGATCTACTACCGGGGAAAGTGCTTTGATCGAAAATGACAGCCCGGTATTCCGTGCAGATAAAACCAGTGATATCGTCCTATTCATCACACAAACCGAGGCGGTTCATTTCGACGGAGGTATGTATAGCGGCAATCTCCACAAATAACCGAAACAGTGATTTGATACAAGTTTGCCATGCGCCATCAGCGCACCTTTGTATAGCAATCAGAAAACATCAGCAAATGAAAACGAAAAAAAATCCAGAAATAACGGTGACAGTGACCATTAATTCGCAAATAGATCAGGCATTCAATTATATCGCCCCGATCAACCTTACGCATATCCTTCGCGGAAATGCCATGATCCCCGCTATCGTTGACACCAGTGTCAAAGAGGGATGGAATAAAGCAGGGCTGCAAAGAACAGTTTATTTTGCAGATGGCTCAACGTCGCAGGAAAGCCTGCTCACCGTAAACGCGCCAACATCATTTTCCTATAAGAACGAGCATTTTACTTCAAAAGTTCTTTCGGCACTCCTTAAGCGCCTGGAGGGTGAATGGCTGTTCACCGATCTGGGAAACAACAAAACAAAGATTGACTGGACCTATCGGGCCGTACCTAAAAAGTTTTTCGCAAGACTGATCGTGAAATTAGTGCTGATGAAAGCCGTAAAAACGATGCTGAACGATGCACTGGCGATCATTACAAACGACCTGGAGACAGGGCAATTGGAAGCGGGAACTACCTGGAAGCAGAACCAAGAACAGTGATCTGATACAAGTTTGAGGTTCTCAATCACAACATCTTTGTATAGCAATTAAATAACAACAACTAATCATACGACAATGAAAAAGAAGATAGTCATACTCGGAGCCACCGGAACAGTAGGCAGTAAAATTTCCGAGATCCTGTTACACGAAGGACATCAGGTAACGCTGATCGCCAGGCACACCGAAAAGTTAGAAAAGTACCGCGGTTTAGGTGCAGAAATAATCGCAGGTGATATCACCGATGCGAAAACGCTGACCAACGCCTTCAAAAATGCTGACAGTGCCTTCGTGCTGATGCCCGACAATGTAAAGGCGGAGAATACCAGGGCTTACCAGCGAATGGTTACAGGTAAGTTGATTGAAGCCATTGAAAACTCCGGCATCAAATACATTGTGAACATGAGCAGCCTCGGGTCTCATATGCACGAAGGTAACGGGATCATGGCAGGCACCGGCGAACAGGAAGTCCGGCTAAATCAATTGAACGATGTAAATGTACTGCATATCCGTTCTGCCTATTTTATGGAAAACTTCCTGAGAACGATAGGCCTCGTTAAAAACAAGGGCATCAATGGTACAGCAGCAGACGGCGATCATGCCATACCGATGGTGGCCACTCAGGACGTTGCAAAGATCGCAGCCGGACATTTAGCCAGCCTCGATTTCAAAGGTAAAAGTGTTCATGCGGTGATGGGGCCAAGAGATTATACGTATAGGGAGTTTACAACCTTGATAGGTAAAGCCATTGGACAATCCGAACTGCCCTATGTGCAGGTACCCGTTGAGCAGATTAAGCAAACCTTTTTAAGCAACGGCTTTTCAGAAGACTTTGTCAATAACCTGCTTGAAATGGGAACCGCAATTAAAACAGGTTTTATGAATTATCAAAAAAGAGATGATTCAACGACTACTACGACTACAGCAGAGGATTTTGTCAGGGAGGTTTACCTGCCACTTTACAACAAGCAATAAAAGACACGAAAATGAAAACAGCATTAATCACAGGAGCCAATAAAGGCATTGGCCTGGAAACCGCGAAGCAATTATTAGAAAAAGGTTTTCACGTTTATCTGGGAAGCCGCGATCTCAAGAACGGGCAGGAAGCCGCCAGCAAATTAAGATCACAAGGACTTACCAGCGTAGAAATTGTGCAACTGGATGTTACCGACGAAGAGTCGGTAAAAGCTGCCCGTTCAACAATCGGCAAAAAAACGGAGGTGTTGGATGTGCTTATCAACAATGCAGGGATCCATGGCGGGCAACCCCCTTACACGGCGCTCGAAGCACTGTCAGCGCAATTTGCGGCAGCATTCAACACCAATGTGATCGGCGTAGCCAGGGTAACGGCGGCATTTATTGATCTTTTACAAAAATCGGCCGAGCCAAGAATTGTAAATGTAAGTACCAGCGTAGGTTCGCTATCACTCCAGAGCAATCCCGACTGGCCAATGTATAATTATGCCAAGTATGCGGTGTATGCATCTTCAAAAGCCGCGCTAAACATGTATACCATTCAACTAGCCTACGAACTGCGTGACACTGCTTTTAAAATAAATGCCGTTTGCCCGGGTTATACCAAAACCGACTTTACCGGTCATAAAGGCGGTGAAGTAGAAGACGCCGGAAGACGTATTGCAAAATACGCCTTGATCGGTCAGAATGGCCCTACCGGTAAATATTTCAGTGAAGAATCCAATCCTGAAACCGGCGAAATCCCTTGGTAAAAAAAACATAAACAGTGATCTGATACAAGTTCAGCCTCTTCTATCTGAACATCTTTGTATCACAAATGATTAACAGCCATAAAATTATAAGTATCATGAAATTACTTGAAAAAACAACCTTAGGAAACCTAACCTTAAAAAACAAAATGGTGATGTCGGCCATGACTAGAAGCCGTGCAGACATCAACGGTGTAGTAGGGGATATGACCGTTCAGTACTATACACAAAGAGCCAGTGCAGGGCTAATTTTTACAGAAGCTATTCGGATCAGTGAAGAAGCGACCGGCAGCCCGCTAACCCCGGGCATCTATACCCCTGAACAAATTGATGCCTGGAAAAAAGTTACAAAAGCCGTTCATGATCAAGGTGGCCTGATCGTTGCCCAGTTGTGGTATACAGGCCGTGCAGGGCATTCTATTGACAGGAACGGTAAACTACCGCTTGCACCATCTGCATTGCCTATACAAGGCGCGCAACATTTCACTTCGCAAGGATTAAAAGATTACGAAACGCCCCAGGAAATTACCATTGCTGAAATCAAACAAACGATAAAAGATTACGGGCAAGCTGCTAAAAATGCAATGGAAGCCGGTTTTGATGGTGTAGAACTTCACGCCGCAAACGGTTACCTGCCGAGCCAGTTTTTAGCAGAAAGTGCTAACCAGAGAACAGATGAATATGGTGGCAGTATTCCCAATAAAGCCCGGTTTGTACTGGAAGCAATGCAGGAATTGATCAGCACTGTTGGTGGTGATAAAGTAGGGATCAAACTTTCACCTTTCCATCCGTATGGCAATATGATTTTGGATGATCCTGCCGGTACCTACACTTATTTAGTTGAAGAACTGAACAAACTGGACTTCGCTTATGTAGAACTGATGAAGCGCAGTCCATACTTCCCTTCGCCAGCCCATTATCCGGCGGATGATGAAATTGATCTGTTCGGCGGCATGATACAGCAAACGGTCATTGCCAATGCAGGTTATGATGAAGCGTCTGGCGAAGCAGAATTGGAGAAAGGCATAGCCGGGCTGGTTTCGTTTGGTACGCTGTTCCTTGCAAATCCTGACCTGCCCAAAAGGTTTGAAGTAGGCGCAGAACTTAATCAGCCTGATAGAGCTACCATGTTCGGAGGTGCAGCAGCAGGTTATATTGACTATCCATTTTTAGCTTCAAATGAATAAAAAATGCTAACCGGAAGTGGGTTAAAGGAAGAAACGGGCGTTATTATCTCAAAGGCCTTTGCACGCTTCGCGCGCCGGCCTTTTTATTTATCTGCTTGTGAAAGCAAAGCTTTCACCGCCGCCAAATAAAAAGGCCCCCGATAACATCGGGGGCCTTTGTGCCCAGGACTGGATTCTTTACATCCTGTTTTTCAATTATTTATAGTCATTGTGTGTCAAAATTGTGACGCAAAAAATGTAAAGAGCGCAAATGCGTGCCAGTTATTCGTGCTTTTTGGCACTTTCTACCTGTCGGGGGCAAATATAAAAGATAAACCAACAAATTCTCAAAGTATTCTAATATGATGCCCCACATTAGAGATTATCGAACCAATATAAGCAGGAATTACACTTCAGTGGGTGGGCAACATTCTGTTTTGCTGAAACAGTCATTTAAGGTATCCTTATCATTAATTTATAAGAATTTGATGTAGGGGCAAATCGTTTGTGCATCATACATTACTCCTTACATAATCTGTTGTATTGGTTATCTCATTCTTTAGTGAGTTAAATAAATTGTCCATTTCTTCGAAATAGTTTTTATCTGCCAATTCTTCCATTTTCAGGGTTATGGAAGCTGCACTATGCATTTCCATTGCCAACGCCATGCCCCGAATATCATGGCAGGCATCCTTGAGCTCATTTGTATTTTCCTTCCATATTCCGGATTCTACAGCTTTATATAAAGCTGGTAATTCATTTACAAATAGTTCTAAACATTTTAATACCTGGTCCTTATTACCTTCAAACTTTTCAAGTAAAAGTTCATAATTCACACCTGTCTTTTCATAAATTATGTCAGGTATAACACTTTGGCAGGAATCTGTTTTATTAATACCTGCAATTATTTCCAATAGTTTTTTTATATGGACCGGTTTACTGATATAACCATCCATTCCTGCATTGAGACATTTTTCTCTGTCTCCATCCATTGCATTGGCAGTTAAACCAATGATGGGTAGATGGCCGCCAGTTGATGCTTCCATTTGTCTGATCTTTTGAGTTGCTTCATATCCGTTCAAAATGGGCATCTGAACATCCATAAGTACCACGTCAAATATTTTTCTGCTAACGGATTTTATCGCTTCTTCTCCGTTTGGAGCAATGGTTACCCTATGCCCTCTTTTAATAAGCATACATGAAGTTACTTCCTGGTTTACCAGGTTGTCTTCCGCCAGTAATATGTCAAGAGCAGTAGTTTGAGGAACAATTTCCTGAACAGCATTTTTAAAAGGATTTAGGTCCGAATGGTCTTTCAGTAACAGGTGTTTGCGGTTATTTACAATATTCAGGATCGTATCTAACAGATCTGACTGGCTGAACGGTTTTGAAAAAAATTCAGTCATACCGAGGCTCGCAAAACGCTTTCGGTCTTCCGGTTTTTGTGACATGGATATCACAATAACTTTGGTTGCTTGTAGCTTAGCGTTTTTCCTGATGGCTTGAGCCAGTTCAAAGCCATCCATTTCGCCGGATAGAGAAATATCCAAAAGAATAAGCGGGTACGGCTTTTGTCGCTCTAATCCCTTCATGAGTTCCCTAAGTGCTTCTTCACCACTGGTAGCACATGCCGGCTGCATACGAAAATGCTTTAACATGTGCCGGATGTATACAGATGCAGTTTGGTTATCTTCCACTATAAGTACTGGCATGCCTTCCAATTTTTCTATAGAAGCAACACAATACTTTTCTTTTGGCGGGTGAAGGTTTAATTGAACGGTAAAGTGAAAAATACTCCCTTTTCCTTCTTTGCTCTCTATCCAAATAGAGCCTCCCATCATTTCGACCAGCCGTTTTGTAATAGCAAGCCCCAATCCGGTACCTCCATATTTACGCGTCATGGAATTATCTGCCTGCATGAAATCTTCAAAGATTGTCGTCTGTTTGTTTTGGGGAATACCGATACCGGTATCTGAGACGGAAAAATAAATGGTAGCGATCTTATTGTCTACAGTACGAGGTTCTATCCGGAGCACCACCTCACCTTTTTCAGTAAATTTGATGGCGTTTCCTATAAGATTGGTCAGGATCTGTTGCAGGCGAAGCAAATCACCAATAACAAGATCCGGCATATCCTGGTCCAACCGGATGATAAACTCCAGATTCTTTTCAAATGCCTTTAACGCCAGTGCCTGCAAATATTTTGGAATTTCATCACGCAAAGAAAATGAGGTAGCAACCAGTTCCAATTTGCCGGAATCCATCTTGGAGAAATCGAGTATATCATTGATCAAACTTAAAAGCGCATCCGAGGATGATTTTATAACTGTCAGGTATCTTTGTTGTTCAACAGTGAGCTCTGTTTCAAAGGCTATATCAGTCATCCCGATAATGCCATTAAGCGGGGTACGTATTTCATGGCTCATATTGGCCAGAAATTCGCTTCTGGTTTTTACAGCTTTCTCAGCTACCTCTTTTGCCTGGGTGAGCTCAGTTTCAAGCTCTTTTGTTTTAAATATCTGATCTTGCAGAAGAGAGATAATGCTGATTAAATTATTATCGGAATTTTCCAATTGAAATGACCCAACAGGAGTGAGCGAACGGATGGCCTCTTTTAATTTAATAACGGATTGATGGTGTACTGCATTTTGCATTTGAAGGCGTTGTGTCACTTCTTGGTATTCCTTTTCACTGACAGTAAACGCATGATCAGAAATTTTTTTATCCCGCTCAAAAGCAGCGTAGGAATTGCTGACCTTGGCCAGCAATTCCTGGATCTCTTCGTTTTCCAGGTGTTGCCTGGAAATTTTTCCGATTTGCTTTTCAAGTAACTTATGATATGTCATAATTTCATAAAAATCGACCTGACCTTTTATAATGATTTTATGCACGTACTTCGTTGTTAATATATTTCTTCAGAATAAACTGTATTTCTTCCAAACGAAAAGGCTTGGAAATATAATCGTTCATTCCGGCATGTAAACAACTTTCTTTTGCATCCAGCATTACATCAGCCGTTAAAGCTATAATGGGTTTATCGCTTTTCGGATTAGGCATCTGGCGGATTAATCTTGTCGCCGTTAAACCATCCATTTCGGGCATATTGATGTCCATAAAAATTATTTCAGGTTCGTGTTGGGATAATAATTCCAGGGCTTCCCTGCCATTTCTGGCTTTGATCACCGTCAACCCCATCTTTTGCAGAATTTCTGAGATCAGGAACATATTTACCGGTTCATCTTCTACAACCAATACATTTGATCCTACGGAAACCTTTTCAATTACAGGCATTGCGAAATTTTCGCTATCATGAAAGTTTGATTTTTCAAAAATGGAGAATAAAATATGCTCAAGTTCCCGCAGTTTTACCGGTTTTGACAAAAATTTGTCAATGCCTGATCTTTCTGCTTCCTGTTGGTATAATGTTTTTCCCAGCGAAGATAGCATGAGAATAAAAGGTTCAGTACGCCCATTCAACAACCCTTTTATCTCTTTTACCAGCGTAATGCCATCCATTCCCGGCATTTGATGATCGGTTATAATGAGGTCGAACCATTGGTTATCAGAAATGGCATGTTCAATTATCGTTAGTGCTTCGGCTCCGCTATAACAGGTTTGGCAATTTATTTGTAAATAATGAAATATATTCTTCATCAGGCTGCAGTTGGTATGGTTATCATCAACTACCAGTACATTGCGTAAAATGGCTTTGGATGTTTTTTTTATCAAAGGCAATTCCTCTAAAACTTCCAAAGTAAGCCGGAATGTAAATAAACTTCCTTCCCCGCGTTCACTTTTTGCCTGCAACGAGCCGCCCATCATATCAGCCAGATTCTTTGAGATAGAAAGACCAAGACCGGTACCGCCATATTTACGTGTAGTGGATGAATCAGCCTGTACAAAGCTATCAAAAATGGTTTCGAGCTTGTCGGCAGGAATGCCAATCCCGGTGTCTTTAATGGCGATAGCTATATTCAGATACTTTTTGCCATCGCTGGAATAAGGGGCATTTAATTTTTGAATACGAATATATATCTCACCATCATGTGTAAATTTTATAGCATTCCCCAAAAGATTTATAAGTACCTGTTTTATACGAACGGGGTCGCCGGTAAATTGCGAAGGCAGACGGCGATCGATGTCGCAAATAACTTCAATTCCTTTTTCCAATGCTTTTATAGACAGGATTTCTACCGTTTCTTCCACCAGCTCATGAAGATTGAAAGGTATTTCATCAAGGATTACCTTTCCTGCTTCTATTTTGGAAAAGTCCAGAATGTCATTGATGATGTTCAGAAGATTATATGCGGATTTGCTTACGTTATTCAGGTATTCACGCTGGGTTGCCGGAAGGTCTGTCGTCAATACAAGATCTGTAAAACCGATAATACCGTTCATCGGGGTGCGTAATTCGTGGCTCATATTAGCCATGAATTCACTTTTCGCTTTGGATGCCCTTTCAGCGACTTTTTTAGCTTCAAGCAATTTTTTTCCCTGCTCCTGGTATTCCTTTTCACTCACCGTGAATGCATGATCGGCTATTTTTTTCTGGCGCTCGAAATTTTCATACGATTGGTTCACGACTGCAAGGAATTTGCTGATAGCTTCATCCTGCGTATGTTGTTCATTCAGCCATTTTTTAATTTGCTTTTCAAGTAAAGGATGGTTGGACATTGGGATAAAGGGATTTATGGTTAAAGAATTTACCTCCTGGATTTATACTTCAGAAAACGTAGTTATTGTCATGGTCTGATTGTGTAGTTCGCATCTTGTTAACGGATTGAAGGGCGAAATTTCTCCATAAGAATAGAACCCGGATATTGGAGACGTACCACCAAATATTCTTCTTACTGCCTCTACTTCTTCATTTGTTCTGTCCTGTAAAATGAGTTTTCGCCCCACACAACTGATCAATATAATCAGTTCCGGCTGTATATTAGACAAGGATGTAAATGCCTTTTGGGCAGCGATGGATGATCCATCGATCAACCTGTCGAAATTGGCTTTCATGAATCGAACAGTGCTGCCTACAGGCAGATTGCCGGCGAACGACATGGATTTTTCCTCTTCGTTAATACTCAGAATCGTTCTAACCACCCGTTCATCGCAGTTTGGTTTTTTTATCGATAATGGAAACAGTAGCGCAGAGCCGGGTAATTCATTTTTGTAAGAGCCGAGATACTCCTTATATAGATCCAGTGCGCTTTTATCGTCAATTTCATATAAAATGTTTTTATCAGAACGGGTAATCACTCTTTCAGTGCCAAATTCATCCCATCCGCCAAAAGAACCATGCCCGATCCTGATACTGCTTCCGTAAAAACCTACGGCCACCACTACACCTGCAGTTGGCATTTGGTTTAATCCAACATAAGTTTTACCAAATCGCGGACCATCAGCGGCCAACCCGCCAGTAACCGGAATATATTTTCCATAAAGGGTGCTGGTTTCAATTAATCCGGCTACCAATTCACTTCCATTAATATATGTACCATCGGAAATAACGAATACTGTACTGAGATCATCGGTAAGTAACTCGTTCATCAGGTGCTTACCGATTTCATAACTGTTGGTGTGAGACTTTATGTTTGCAATGCAGCATCTGATTGAGGTATTTTCCAACTGAATGGCTGTTGTCACCATACTGTTATCATAAACTTCATTATCCAAAATTTCACCGGCTGTGGAAGAAACAACAATATGGGCTTTGGGAAAACGATCTTTTAAGGAATTAAATAATTCCTGGTCGGTGCTCAATGCTGGTTCTCCAAAGGCCAGCACCAGTTGCGCCTGGCACCGGTCAAAGTCTTTGTCAGTAAAACAGTTTTTCCATTGGCCGTCAAAATAATGCCATTGCTGAATTTTCATATGTCGCAGTTAGGGTTATTGAAGAAGTGAATACATTGCAGGTTTTAGTAAAAGAAAGTATAATCTTTTTGGTACCTGCAATTTTGAGATCTCCGTTAGATATTGTAAGGTATTAACACCCGTTTAAATCACGGATCGGGTGTTAATACCTGAGTTTTGTCAATAGAACATTTAATTATGGGCATTATATTCTATTAACCAATGGTGGCTTTTCAAAGGGTACTAAATCAATCATTGGTTTACCTTATCATAAGATATTGATGACTTATATTACTACTAAATTAATAGAGAAAGTAAGGGAATCAAATTATCCGGTACACTACCTCGGAAGAACATATAATAAATTTACGAATGCGTATAAGAAACTACTTATCGAATAGTGTTGTTCGAACGGTATTCAGGCGGTGAGTGTTATTTTTCTAAAATTAATTCAGGTTTATCTGAGTTAATTGTGGGAAGATCATAGTTTGAAATTCAATGACAGGGAAATACCGGCTATTTATATAACATTATATAACGATGAACCTTCTTAAAGAAATATAGTTGGATTTACTAAGAATTGTCCTGGAGTAAAAAACAAAAAGGCCCCTCCCCGTAGAAAGCAAGAGGCCTTAATTGATACCATTAACCATTAAACCTAAATATCC
>NZ_LWBP01000235.1 GCF_002078015.1 Niastella populi
CATATGATAGCGTACCATTTTCATATGAAAATAGGGTGTTTTCATATGGTGAAGCACCATTTTCATATGAAAAAGTACCATTATGGAATATTAAATACCCGGTAATATATGATAACGCTCTCCCAAAATTTGCACCTCTACTTATTAGTGCCTTTTTACCTGCTTCAGTTTTACCGTACCTTTGCACGAAAATCAGTATTGGGGTATTATGCCCCGGATCAACAGAATATAAATAATTACCCATGAAATTTGAGGTTGGCGATAAGGTGGTGATCATTCAGACCAATGAAGAAGGCGAGGTTATAGATATCATTAATAACAAGATGGTTATGATCGACGTACGGGGCGTGAAGTTTCCCGCTTATGTCGACCAGCTTGATTTTCCGTACTTTAAGCGGTTTACCGAAAAGAAGTTATTTCCGCCCAAAAAGGAAAAAAAGTTCATTGACGATTTACCGCGCGAAAAAAAGAAAGTCACCCAGCGGGTGATCGACGGCGTTTGGATCACTTTTATTCCCATTACGGTCAATGACGAATTTGGCGATGATATCGTCACCGAATTGAAAGTGCACCTCATCAACCGCACTGAACTGGGTTATAAGTTCACCTACAAACTGAATTACCAGGGCGAAACCGGTTTTGAGCTCCTTAACTTGCAGATCCATTCATTTGAAGATATATACCTGCACGATGTACCGTTCGAGAACCTGAACGACAGTCCGGTTTTCAACTTTGAGTTTTCGCTGCTTACGCCTGATAAATACAAGGCTGAATACTATGAAGCTTCGCTTAAATTAAAACCAAAGCAAGTTTTCACGCGTATAGAAGACGTGCGTAAAAAAGGGGAAGCTACGTTCTCGTATAAGTTGTTCGAAGATTATCCGAACAGGCCTTATGAAGATAAACCATCGGGGCTAGATCTCAGCAGTTTATCAAAAGCCGGTTTTAAGATCTATGATGCCGCCAAAACAAGGCAACATCTTGAACCCGCCAAATCGGAGATCGATCTTCATATTGAAAAGCTGGAGCCCGGGTGGGAAACGATGAGTAACCTCGAGATCCTGGCTACGCAGCTAAAGACCTTTGAAAAGTATTTTGATCTGGCCATGGCGCATCATCTTCCCTGGCTTATTGTAATACATGGGGTGGGAACCGGTAAACTACGCGATGAGATCCACGAGATACTGAAAGTACGCAAAGAGGTAAAGAGCTTTGCCAACCGGTATCACCCGGCATATGGGTATGGGGCAACGGAAATATATTTTCAGTATTAGATTTTCGGGACTAACAGACTCGTAACTATTTACCGGACTCACTTTGATTGGTTTGTGGTTTATGGTTTGTTGTTTGTGGTTCTTTCATTTTCAGGACCCCCGGGTAATTTCAAGCCTCGCTTTCAGTTTTAGCCGGTATGCAGCTTGCAGCTGTATTTGTATTTGCTTTCAGCCTTCACCTGTATTTGCTTTCGGCTTATAGCTTGCAGCTTACAGCTGTATTTGTATTCGCTTTCAGCTTTCGGCTTTCAGCTTTCAGCCTTCACCTGTATTTGCTTTCGGCTTATAGCTTGCAGCTTACAGCTGTATTTGTATTTGCTTGCGGCTTATAGCTTGCAGCTTGCAGCTGTATTTGTATTCGTTTGCAGCTTACAGCTGTATTTGTATTTGCTTGCTGCTTGCAGCTTGCAGCTGTATTCCATAACTTTGCATTAACTACAAACCGGGCTATCGCCTTTCCCGCAAGGGAGGGGAGGAAAGTCTGGACAGCATAGGGCAATGTACCGGTGAATAGCCGGGTCCTTTCTCCCGATACAATCGGGAGGAGGGAACAGACAGTGCCACAGAAAATTACAGCTTGCATCCCGGCCCTGGCCGGGACTAGTTCTGACCCCCCGGGTTGGAAGGGTGATGGTGAAAACGTGGGGTAAGAGCCCACGGCTTTGCCGGGCGACCGGCAGGGCGGGTAAACCTTGCATGCTGAAATGCCATGTATACCAGCGTTGAAGAGCGGCTCGCTCGAATGCTCCGTTAAAAGGGCTACGTTGGGTGGGTAGGCAGAATGATCCGGTCAGTAATGGCCGGACAAGATAAATGATAGCCTCCCGATCGTATCGGGATACAGAATCCGGCTTACAGGTTTGTAGTTATTTTTATGAAATGCTCTCTCGGCTGGTAGCGTATTACTTGTTGGGGGCTTTACGATAATACGATGGTGAGGTAAGAAACAGGAGGCTGGATTTAAGAAGAGTCCGAATATCCGATCTCGTAATTTTACTTAAGGAAGTTTGCGGTTACCTGTTAGCTATAATATGCGGTAATATCGTACTTCTTATTTCCTACTTCTGATTTATCCCCATTCAAAATGTTTTACGTACTGATAAACACACCTATACCTGCACCTGAATCATCTTCAACCAACTCCGGCATCATTTTTGGATTTTCCTAGCCCGCTTCAATTACATACATCACTAAGCGCACACTACCTTATCCTCCGCAAATGGCAGCATTACTTTCGGCCATCGTTAAAATGTAATATCCTTCTGTGAAACTCTAATCCCCCTTCTGCTGAATCGTAGGGCCTGTTTGTAACCGTATAAATTCGCCTTATGAGGAACATCGTATTCACCCTGGGATGCGCCTTTGTAGCATTTCTGGCCTATGCATTAATTTACTGCTATAATAAACCAGCCCGTAATCTTTCTGCCGAGACCGGTATACCTGTCACTGCTTCCGAGTTGTATGCCCGGTTCACATCCGATCATTTACAAGCCAACGAAGTTTATTTGAATAAAGTACTTCAGGTGAGCGGCCAGGTACTTACAGTAAAGTACACACCGTATGGTGAGCCGGTTGTCATATTGAACACCGGTGATCCATTGTGCGGTGTAGCCTGCTCATTAAGTAAATTGTCCCCCGCAGCCAAACCGGTAAAACCCGGCGAAAAGATCATCATCAAAGGCATTTGCACCGGGTACGTAAATCATGTTGAATTATCATACAGTCAATTAGCTAATTAGCTAATGTGATAATTCGATAATGTGATAATGAAATGCAGCATACAGATTAGCTTTCTGCCTGCATTTTACATTTGAATTTTATCAGCCTTTCCGATAATAGATCCATTATCGAATTATCGAATTATCCCATTGTCACATTTACTGGAAACGTACAGCAACTCCTGCCTGAACGTGACTCGATTTCCATTCGTACCGGTCATCTATGTCATTGATGTCTGATAATCCTTTATTATACCGCGCATAAAAACCAACCTTCTCAATATTCACCTGCACGCCTATGTTGGCGCTGAATTCGGAATTCCTGAACGCCTGTCTGTCGTTCTTCAACAGGCTCTCATCGTCCCATACCAGGTAACTGTATTGCGGACCCGCCAGAAAGCTCAGCGTTTTATTCAGGTTATAACGCACCAGCAAAGGAACACTGATAGAAGCGAGGCTGATGTTCTCACCCGCAGCGCTTCTTCCATAATTGTTATAATAGGTTAGAAAGTCACTTCCTTTTTTATACTGCGAAAAGGAGTATAATAACTCAGGTTGTATAGCCCACTGTTTGGTGATGTTGTATGTGGCAAAACCACCTGCCTGGAAACCGGGCGCGAACTTATTCTTAATACCTTCTCCTTTAAGAGCCGAATAACTGATATCGGCTTTCACACCGAAATGCCATGTTTGTGCGTTGGCTGCAACCGTACAAAATAAGACTGATGTTACCATTGTAAACTTCATCATAATACGGAATTTGTTAAAGGGTTGACTTGTCATGTAATGAATATATTTTGAAAGGTGTAATGAACATTTCAAATGTATTTACTGCATATCCTTAATAAAAGTTATAATCTGTCAACGCCGGTAATTAATAGACAAATAAGCAGATTGTTGCGATTGTTTCAACGATTCGTCTGCTGCTTAACGGGGAGTTACCCTGTGTTTCAGGTGCAGTCACTTTTTTTCCGGGTGTTGTTAATTAATGCCCTTTTAATGAGCGCACATTTTATTTTTTGGTTATTGTCGCCGGCCCGTCGTCTTTGATCATTGCCTATTGTCAATTGACTATTTATCCATACATTTACTGCAAGTGACAGATTGCTTGTATGAATCATTTACCAATTGTAGATTTAACAATTATAGCCGTATACTTCGCCGCCATGATAGCGGTGGGTATAATTTTAAGTGGAAAGAATAAGGAAACCGAACAATATACCGTAGCCTCCGGCGCCATTCCGGGCTGGGCATTGGGCATGTCGTTTTACGCTACTTTTTTAAGCGCCATTACCTTCCTGGGCGACCCCGGCAAATCGTTCGGCGCCAACTGGAATTCATTTGTCTTCAGTCTGTCGATGCCGTTTGCCGCCATTATCGCTTCAAAATTCTTTGTGCCGTTTTACCGCAACAGCGAGGCCATCAGCGCATATACGCATCTGGAAGAACGTTTCGGCCCCTGGGCGCGTACCTATGCCATGATCTGTTTTGTGCTGATTCAACTGGCACGCATGGGCACCATCTTCTATTCCATTGCACTTACGCTGAAAGCACTTACCGGTTACTCGATGCCGGCAATCATGATCACCACCGGCATCTGTATTGTTGTTTACACGATGATGGGCGGTATGAAAGCGGTTATCTGGACGGAAGTGGTGCAGGCGGTAATCAAAACCCTCGGCGCCTTGCTGATCCTGTACCTGATCGTTTCGCAGCTCGATGGTGGTTTTGAATATATCGTCGACACCGGTAAAGCCAATGACAAATTCAGTTTGGGCAGTTTCAGGATCTCGGGTTTCTCCATGTCCACTTTCTGGGTCATTTTCCTGTACGGCTTTTTTATCAATCTCAATAATTTCGGTATCGATCAGAACTATATTCAGCGGTACCACACTGCGCGTAACAGCCGCGATGCCAGCCGCAGTATATGGATGTGCGTGGTGTTCTACGTACCGGTGAGCATGTTGTTCTTTTTTATCGGCACCGCGTTGTACGCGTATTATAATCAGCATCCCGAATTGATCCTGCCCCTGCAGCAACAGGTGGCGGCCGAAAAAAATATTGCACTGGCTAATTTATCGCCGGCCGATTATGGCGACCGGGTATTGCCGTTCTTTATGCGCAACGAAGTGCCGCGAGGTTTGCTGGGACTTATCATTGCTGCCATTTTATCGGCAGCCATGAGCACCATGAGCAGCGGTATGAACAGTTCGGCCACCGTTTTTCTGAAAGACATTTACCTGCGGTATTTCAATAAAGACGCTTCGCCCAAAGCGCAGATGCGGGTGTTGTATGTGGCAACGGCGGTAATGGGCGTACTGGCCATCAGTTTTGGCATTGGCATGATAGGCGTAAAAAGCCTGCTCGATGCCTGGTGGAAACTGGCCGGTATTTTCTCGGGCGGCATCCTCGGGCTATTTCTTTTGGGATTGCTGGCGCGAAAAGCAAAAAACATTGAAGCGGTCATTGCGGTGATTATCGGTGTGCTGGTCATCATCTGGGTCACGTTCTCGCGGCAGTTGCCCGATAATTATGCGTGGCTGCGCACCAACCTGCACGCAAACATGACCATCGTCATAGGAACCTTAACTATCTTCCTGACCGGCAAGTTTTTAGCCGGCTTACGAAAAAGCAGCCGGCCTACCCATTAGCGCTTCATTTTCAAGACGATATTAAATAATGGATTTTCTACGATAATTGTCTTTAAAACAATATTTACTTTTTAATTTTAAAGGCCGAATGGCCTGAAATTTTAATAACAACAATCAAAATAAACCTGATGGAAAAAAGATTTGTTCCGGTAATGATCACACCGTTCAACCTGAAGGCAAAGATTGATTTCGATATGGTTGAACGGCTGATCGATTTTTACCTGGCAGCCGGAGTGAGCGGTTTTTTTGCCAACTGTCTCAGCAGTGAAATGTATAGCATTAGTGAAGATGAGCGGCTGGAGCTTACCGCCCATATTGTGCGGTATGTGAACGGCCGTGTGCCTGTGGTGGCCACAGGTTCATTCGGACTTACCATTGAAGATAAAGCCGAGTTCAGTAAAAAGATCTACGATACAGGCATCGATGCGGTGGTGCTCATAACCGGTCACTTTGCCAATGTAGACGATGGCGATGATGTGCTGCTGAAGCGGTTCGAAAAAATGTTCTCGCTCACCCCCGATATTCCCATGGGCACATACGAATGCCCTGCGCCGTACAAACGTATTTTATCGGCCAATGTGTTCAAAGCCCTGTTGGATACCGGCAGGTTGAAATACCATAAGGATACCAGCATCGAGCTGGATAAAGTAAAGGAAAAGCTGCAGATAGCCAGTGTGCCGGGTTTCGATTTCTTCGATGCGCATACACCCAATGCAATGTACAGTTTGCAAATGGGTGCAAGAGGTATGTCGTCTATCAGCGGTAATTTTTATCCCGAGATCCTGGTGTGGATGTGTAACAATGCAACCGACCCCAACAAACTGGCCGATGTACAATGGCTGCAATCGGAACTTACCCGGGTTGACCCGTTGATTCACCAGGCATATCCCATGAGCGCCAAATATTTTCTGCAATTGCGCGGGTTACCCGTGCGTACCATCAGCCGGGCCTATGTGCAGGAACTGACACCCGCGCAAAAAGACGTGCTGAAAGGTATTTATGACAATTTTACGCAGTGGTGCGGCCGGTTAGGGATCACACCGGTTGATACGCGGGCTATTATGGAGCCTAAGATCTATCCCGATCCTGCTATTTAGTAATTCGGAGATCAGGAATTAGTAATTAGGAAGAGGCCGAAATTCGTAGTGTCTGATTAAATTCAGGCCGCATTTAGGAAACATGAAGTAATAAGAGCGCCTAGCTCAATAGCTTACATATTTGAGTTAAAAAAAGAGGCAGGAAGCAGGAAGTACACGCGTATCGTACTTCTTACTTCCTGCTTCTTACTTCAGAACCCTATGTTCACAAAAGATTCAATCAGAAAATGCACGCTTCAACCACTACCTTCTCTTATAGTAATCTTTCTTCGCCTGAAGAATAGCTTTGTCCCTTTCGATCTTCAGATCGTGAACCGTTCTTCTTCTTTCTTTGCGGCTTAAGCTTTCATCATGACGTGCGGCCCAGATCCGGTCTTTGTAATCAGTTTGAATATCCTGTATTTCAAGATCGAGTTTTGATGGACGCGCACGCTGGTAATAACCCGGAGGGTACGCGTACCATGGGTTATACCAATAGGGCGAGTAGCCCCATCCGCCTAATCCAACACCTACAGCAACGTGCGTGCGCGGGTAATAACGTGGCACAGCGCGTATCACCTTTTGGGCCGATGCATGGTAGGTAAAGCCCAATGCACAGATTAAAATCAATGACACCGTTTTCATCTTTCTACGTTTTAATATTCTACTATTAGACGGCAAAATATGCCCCAGGTATAAGGGTAAAATCAATCATAACGTTTCAATAACAAATTGACGCCTGACCATCCGGAGCAGTGGAAATTACCCCAAAAAAGGGGAAGATTTAGGTTTTCTTTAATGCGTGTTTATGCATACATTTAAAGTCTACCAAATTAATATAATTTGAGTTTTATGAATGATCAGCACCTGAGTGGCAAATGGATCGGCGCCTATACCTATGGCGATGAATACGATGAAACGGTGAGAGGGAAAACAGTTGATTTTGAATTGAATATTTCTGTTGAGAACGGATCGATAATAGGAGAATGCAGGGATAGCGAGGCCGCCGGCCATTTTGAAAAGCCGGCTACCATCGAGGGCACGGTATTGGATAATTCGATCAGTTTTATCAAACGCTATCCATATTACTGGCAGCACGAAAAAGGCGGCCAGCGTTTCCTGCCAAAATTACCTTCCCAGGAGATCAGTTACTCCGGCCGGTTCGAAAATGACCGGTTCGAAGGGGAATGGGAGATAGTAACCACACTTGTTGATGCGCAGGGAGAAATGATTTCCTATAAGGGATTTGGTAGTTGGTTTATGGTGAAAGAGAAGTTATCCTAAGAGTAGGTTTATTGGCAGCTTTTTCTGATCATAGTTATATGAAGTAGGAAGCAGGAAATACGAAATTCGCGTACATCCGGCTTCCTACTTCTTTTTTTACTTTTATGATAATCGCGCTTCGCGCTCATTCACCTATTTAATCGGGAACTACAACATTCAGACTTTTGCCAATTCCCAATTCCTGGTTCCCAATTCCTACTTCTTCTTCGCCACCGCTGCCTGTATCGGCGCCCTGTCTACATACTGAATTACCTCATCAACCTGGCCCTCGTTATTATAATGCATATCGATATGCACCCAGAATGTGAGCGATTCCTTGTTCTTATACGTTGCCTTTACCCTGTGCCAGTTCAATAACCAGGTGCCCTTGCTTTCAATACTCTGCGGTTCATTGATCTTAACCGGCAGCCAGATGTCGTTCGATACTTCAATCGATTCAATCACATTCGCGCGGCGGTCTTTCCAGTATTTTACAACCTCCGCCTTACCGGTAAGGCTGTCACCCGCAGACCACCTGAACTTGATATTTTCTGCAAACATGCTTGCCCAGCCATCGATATTGCCGGCGGCAAACTGTTCCAGGGCCTTCTTTCCCATATCGATGTACTTCTGATCGGCAAACTCAACCGGTGGCGGTGTACTGGTAGATTCCCCGGCAATGGCGGTTGGCGCGGTCTTTTCAGCTGCCTGGTCCTTACAGGCGGCCAGCATCAAAACCCAGATCGTTCCCAAAAGGATCTTTCTCATAAAGCAATTGTTTATAGGTTAAAAAATGGAAGCTGCTCCGTTGGGCAGGAGGTAATGAGCGGGATTAATAAGATGAGGTAGGTAATAAATGTAAGGATATTGGCACAGTTGATCAAATATATTGTTCTGTAATCTGCTTGAATTGAGGGTTTTATGATTATTATCAGGAAAATTGCGGTTCCCGCATACTAAAATAAACACGAACAGTTGTTTGCATTTCAATTTTGATATTATTAAATTCACATACAACGATTCAAATCCTAAAACCCTCCCCATATGAAAATCCAAAAACATCTTATCATTTGCCTTTGGTTTGCATTGGCAGCCTGCTCTTCAGCCGATAAAACAAAAATGCCAGCCATCGGTAATACCTACGCAGTTGATGCCAAACCGCCATCAGACGAAGCTTTTAACAAACAACCGGCCGGTACCATTATGCATTTTTTACAATGGTATCGTACCAATATTCCGCAGATCAAAAAAATTGAATTGGTGAGCCATTCAACCGATCCCGATTCGTCAATGTATTATGTCGTAAATGCAGAGGGCGCCGAACAGTATCTCGATGCTTTGCAGAAAAGCGGTTTTGTTACCGATAATTATATTGCCAAGTGGCGCGAGTATTTCGGAAAATGTAACGACAATCTGCGTAAATCGCCACAGACCGAAACGCCGGTAAAAGGGCTCGAGTTCGACCTGGTGATGTTGGCGAAAGATTACCAGGATGATCTTGCGCGAATTGAAAAATCGACGGTGGAATGGCAGAACGTGTCGAACGATGTAGGCTCCATTACGGTGAGTTTGCCTTCGGCCGGACGATTGAAGTACAAGGTTGCCAAACAGGACGGTAAATGGCTTATAGACGATATTAAGGATATCCGCAGCGCGCTCGACCAGGCGCAGAACGATTAAGAAGGCTAAAGGCTCAATGCTAAAGGCTTGTTCCAGAAAGGGCGGGCGGTTATGCTTTTTCCGGGCTCCACGTATTTGCAAAATACAAGAGGCAGTCTTTGTGAGAAGACTGCCTCTTGTACTATTTAAGTAAGTATTGAAGCCTGCAATAAGTTGGAAATAACGCCTTTCGCGAACTGGCTTTAAGCTTTAAGCTTTACGCCTTCAGCCTTAAGCCTCTTCCTCAACATACGAACTAACGGGTTCGCAGGTGCAGATCAGGTTCCTGTCGCCAAACGTGTTATTAACCCTTGCCACATGCGGCCAGAATTTATTTTCACGAACATACGGTAACGGGAATGCCGCCTGTTCGCGGGTGTATGGATGGTTCCATTGTGAACTGATAACGGCATGTTGTGTATGCGGCGCGTTCTTCAACGCATTGTCTTTTTTATCGGCTTTGCCTTCTTCAATAGCGCGGATCTCATCGCGAATGCTCAACATGGCATCGCAGAAACGGTCGAGCTCGGCTTTGTCCTCACTTTCGGTAGGCTCTATCATAATAGTGCCCGGTACCGGGAAGCTCAGGGTAGGCGCGTGGAAACCATAATCCATCAAACGTTTGGCCACATCTTCCGCTTCTATTTCCGCACTCTTTTTGAACGGACGAAGATCAACGATGAACTCATGCGCACACTCGCCGTTGTGGTTGGTGTACAGGATCTCGTATTGTCCTTCAAGTCTTGAGCGCATATAGTTTGCATTCAGAATGGCGTATTCGCTGGCTTTGCGAACACCTTCAGCGCCCAGCATCCTGATGTATGCATAACTGATAAGTAAGATGGAAGCAGAACCATAGGGCGCTGCACTTACTGCATGATGAGCATTTACCGGCAGGCCGTTGCCGATTGCCGATGCGGGATTACCGATCGAAACGTGCCCGGGCAGGAATTTCGCCAGATGCGCTTTTACGCAAATAGGGCCCATACCGGGACCGCCGCCGCCATGCGGAATGGCGAATGTTTTGTGCAGGTTCAGGTGGCAAACGTCGGCACCTATGAGGCCCGGAGCGGTAAGGCCTACCTGTGCATTCATGTTGGCGCCATCCATGTATACCTGTCCGCCATGCTCGTGAACTATCTGGGTAATTTCTTTTACCGTTTCTTCATAAATACCATACGTGCTGGGGTAGGTGATCATGATCCCTGCCAGGTCTTTGCTGTATTGTTCAGCTTTTGCTTTCAGGTCGGCCACATCGATATACCCGTTCTCGAGTGCTTTCACCACCACTACTTTCATGCCCACCATTACGGCGCTGGCAGGGTTGGTGCCATGTGCGCTGATCGGAATAAGCATTACGTTACGGTTCGATTCATTGCGGCTGGCATGGTAGGCGCGGATCACCAGCAAACCGGCGTATTCACCCTGGGCGCCGCTGTTGGGCTGCAGGCTGCAGGCATCAAAAGCGGTGATCTCGCACAGGTACTGGCTCAGTTCATCGGTGATCTGTTTGTAACCTTCCGTTTGGTTAACCGGTGCAAACGGGTGCATTTTGCTCCAGTGCTGCCAGCTTAAAGGGATCATTTCACTGGCGGCATTCAGTTTCATGGTACAGCTGCCGAGCGAGATCATCGAAGTGTTCAATGACAGGTCGCGGTTCTCGAGTCTTTTTATATAACGCATCATTTCCGTTTCACTGTGGTGGCTGTTGAACACCGGGTGCGTAAGGAAATTGCTGGTACGGGTAAGTGTATTGGGAATATTGTACAGCACGGCATCTTCGCTCACTGCAAAACCGGCTACGTTGTGATCGTTGGGCTGATCGAGCAGCAACAATACATCCAGCACATCGCTGAGGGTAGTGGTTTCATCGAGCGAAATACCAATGAGGTTGTCGCCATAATAACGGAAGTTGATCTGTGCGTTCTCGGCTTTCTGACGAATGGTATCGGCATGCTGCACTTTAAATACGATGGTATCGAAGAAGTTCTTGTGCAGCAGTTCAAAACCTTCCGCTTCCAGTTCCTCGGCAAGTGCATTGGCGAGTACCGTTACTCTTTTGGCAATGTTCTTCAAACCATCGGGGCCATGGAATACCGCATACATGGCAGCCATATTGGCCAGCAGGGCCTGGGCGGTACAGATGTTGCTGGTGGCTTTCTCACGTTTGATATGCTGTTCGCGGGTTTGCAGGGCCATGCGCAGTGCGCGGTTGTTCTGCACATCGATGCTTACGCCTATGATACGGCCGGGAATATTGCGTTTGAAGTCGTCTTTGGCTGAGAAGAAAGCAGCATGCGGTCCGCCAAAGCCCAAAGGCACGCCAAAACGTTGGGCAGAACCGAAGGCCACATCGGCGCCCAGTTCACCCGGCGGGGTCAACAGGGTAAGCGCCAGCAGATCGGTTGCCATGGCCACATAAGCCCCTGCATTGTGCACTTTACCGATAAAGTCGCGATAGTCTTCAATGGCGCCTTTGTCGTTTGGATACTGCACCAGTGCGCCAAAGTATTGCTGATCTATTTCTGCCGTACGGTAATCGCCAAAAACCACTTCAATGCCTACGGGCACACCGCGGGTTACCAGCACGTCTTTTGTTTGGGGGAAGGTATCGTTGTCGACAAAGAATTTCGGCCGGCTGATGTGGTCATGATCTTTGTTCAGCGTGTTGAAGAACATGGTCATGGCCTCGGCGGCGGCGGTAGCTTCATCGAGCAATGAAGCATTGGCCAGTGGTAAGGCGGTAAGATCGCTTACCATGGTTTGAAAGTTGAGCAGGCTTTCCAGCCGGCCCTGTGAGATCTCGGCCTGGTAGGGCGTGTACTGTGTATACCAGCCCGGGTTCTCGAAAATGTTCCTTAATATAACGCTGGGCGTAATGGTATCATAATACCCCTGCCCGATATAGTTCTTGTACACTTTGTTTTTCAGGGAAATGTCCTTGATCAGCTGCAGGTACTCGTATTCGCTGATGGCGGGCGGAATGTTCAGGGCGCCATCCATTCGGATACCCGACGGAACCGATTTATCGATCAGTGCATCGAAACTCCATTCGCCAATGGCCTTCAGCATTTGGCGGGTTTCAGATTCGGTAGGTCCAATGTGGCGACGGATGAATTCAGTGTTCTGTTGTTCAAAAAGATTCATAATCCCGTGTATGTTTGTAGTTTTTGTTTGTTGATCTGGTTCCAACAGTGGCTATTTTATGTATAAGGCCGCAAAGTTAATATTAAACTATCAGACTAACGCCTGTTTGGGGCCGGTGGTGAATTCAATGGGGAAAAGCGGCAAGGTGATAATTTGAAAATCCCGGCTACATCGGGACAAGCGGTGATAATTGGATATAGGAAAAGCCGCAAATCTCCCATTGGTTATATCCGTATTTTTTTTCTAATATATTAACATTCATAGCAATATAGCCTGTCTGCTACTGTAAAAACAAACAATTCCTTATCTTGTTGTATGCACCCGACTAACTGTTTGAACTGCGGTTCCCACCTTGGTACCGGCTATAAATTTTGCGCCGCCTGCGGGCAAAAAGCCAATACGCACCGCCTGAGCTTACATGAAATAGGGCACGATACCCTGCACTACGTTACCCATGCCGACAAAGGCATTTTTCACCTCATACGCGAACTGGCGTTGCGCCCGGGCCGGGTTGCCCGCGAGTATATCGATGGCAAACGCACCAGATATTTCAAACCGGTAAACTTTTTCCTTATTGTTGGCACCATCATGGTTTTTATGACCACCACTTTTCATATGGCCGATGAAAGCCATGTGAAACGGATGGAGGAGGCGGCGGCCCGCCTCAGCGACCCGGTCAAAAAACAATTTTTACTGGGCTTTGCCAAAAGAACCCGGAACGTATTGCATTATACCGGCAAATATTCCAATGTAATGAATATGCTGGCCACGCCGTTGTTTGCATTATTTTTCTGGTTGTTCTATAAAAAAGAACGGTATTCCTATATAGAGCACGTGGTGGCAACCATGTTCATTATGTCGTTTTCCATGTTATGTTATTCGTTGTTACTGGTGCCCTGGCAAAGCAGGCTTACCATGACGAAGGCAAGCTGGATGGTGATGCTGGTGTACTTCACATTCGAAATGCTGTACCGGTCATTTGCCTATTATCATTTTATTGGAAAGAAGGGTTTCCGGCACTACATGAAAGCGTTGGGTGTATCGCTGCTGGTTCTTATATTTTGGGTAGGCGGCACTTATGTGCTCATTGACAAATATATCAGGGGATGGTTTGAGTAAGTGATAAGTGATAAGTAGTAAGTAGTAAGTGATAAGTAATAAGTGATAAGTAGTAAGTGATAAGTTTGAGGAACCCTGTAGGTGAGGGAATAATTTTGAGCCCCCAAATTCCCAATCCCTGATCCCCCCAGTCTCTAATTCCTGGCAACTGGAACAGGCTCATTTTGTAAGGAAGAAGCTGCCTGGCCTTCCTCTTCCGCCCGCATTTCCTCACTCGTAATCCGGCTGCCATCGTGGCTATAGCCCGGCGGGCCAAAAAGGTATAACCATTTTTCTTTAAAGGAAAGGTCTTTACGGGCAACGTCTTTCCAGATCTGTATCCACTCGTGGAAGATGATGGTAAGCGGCGTTTCCTTTTCTATTGGTTTGGTTAACCCGTATTTGATGGGCTGGTATTCCTTTTCGGGCAGTTCGGGTTGAAAGGTGCCGAACATTTTGTCCCAGATGATGAGGAGCATGCCCATGTTCTTATCGAGGTATTTCGGGTTGCTGGCATGATGCACACGGTGATGCGAGGGTGTAACCAGGAAGTATTCAAGCCAACCCATTTTATTGATCAGTTTGGTATGTACAAATATGCCCCAGATCTGGGTGGCGGCATAAATGAACAGGATATCGAGCGGTTTAAAACCCATAAGGGCGAGCGGCATAAAATACATGAACCGGTACAGCGGTTGAAATACCGAAGAGCGGAAACCTACCGTAAAATTGAAAAGGTCTGATGAGTGATGCGTTACATGCACGGCCCAGAACAGCCGTACCTCATGATCGAAGCGGTGCAGCCAGTAGTACATAAAATCTTCCAGCAATAACAGCATTACCCAGTATACAACGGCATGGCTGAAACTGAAGATATGATGACGGTAGCAATAATCGAGGATCACCAGGCAAACCCCACGAAACAGCAGATCGAGGGTCGCATTCAGCAGCATGAGGTAAACATTGATGGCAGTATCCTTCCAGGTATATAGTTTCCGGTGATGATAATTACTGAGTAATAGTTCCAGTCCAATGATGATCATGTAGACCGGGGTACTGGTAAGTATCAATATTTGTTCAAGCAGTGCATTCATTCAGGAGGCGCAAAAATAATCTTTATGACTGAAATATCATAATGCAGCTCTATAGCTGTCATGACGAAGCTTCTTGCTGCTAGCCGGTTGCCCGTGCATTTAGCGTTAACCCTTAAGCGTTCAGCTTAATTGGTTTATTGCATTACAGGGTGTATCAACCAGCTTTATTTTTGTTCACTTTTACCCGGGTAGATGGCTCAATGTAGTACAGGTTGCCTTTTTTTATCGACGGTACCTTTTTGTTTTTAATATGTTCCTGCCGCCGCATCTGTTCGCTCGTCATTCTTTGGCCGTCGTGACTCCAGCCGGGTGGACCAAAAAGATACATCAATTTTTGTTTAAAGCCCGCATCTTTCCTGCGCATATCTTTCATGATGGCTGCCCATTCATGAAAGATGATGGTGGGAATGGAGTTATTCTCGAGCGGATGGGTAATGCCATAACGGATGGGTTCGTATTCCTGGGGCGGCAGTTCTTTTTGAAAAGTGCCGAACATTTTATCCCAGATGATAAATACGGTACCCATGTTCCTGTCGAGGTATTTGGGATTTGAACCATGATGAACCCGGTGATGCGAAGGGGTAACGAAAATGTATTCGAGCCAGCCCAGCTTTTTTACTTTTTCGGTATGCGTTAAGATGGCCCATACCTGGCAAACGGAATACATAAAGAAGATATCGATGGGGCGGAACCCGGCCAGCGCTATGGGTATGAAAAATAGAAAGCTGTAAAACGGTTCCAGCACTCCGCTGCGGAAGCCAACGCTGAAATTAAAGTGGGGAGATGTGTGATGATTTACATGCACCGCCCAGAAAAAACGGCACTGATGGCCCAGCCGGTGCAGCCAGTAATGCATCATATCGGTGAACAATAAAAGAATTACCCAGTAGGTTACCGAATATGACCAGTTCGCCAAACTATATTGAAAGAAAAATGTTAAAACGATCAGGCTGATGCCCCGCATCAGCAGGTCGGCAAGCCCGGTGAGCAGGCTCAGGGAGAAATTCTGAATGGTATCTTTCCAGGAGTAAGCCCGCACGCCTTCCAGGTGACTGATCAATAATTCGGCCCCGATAACCAGAACATACAGCGGCGTTGAGAATAGTAAAACTATCTGATCGTATAATGCACGCATGGGAATTAAAAATCAAAAACCAAACCATTGTGTCGGGGATAGGTTAACTTGCAGGGTGAAATACAAGCCGAAAACCGAAAGCTAAAAGCCATAAGCAAATACAGTTGCAGGCTTCAGGCTTAAATGTCAAAGGTTCGGGATGCAGGCTTAAAAAAAACGGAAACGGACCCAAATAATTAAATATAGCATTTGAAAAAATAATGGCAGCACATCGTGATAATAATGAACAGGTTGCGGGTATTGAAGATGGTAACTGGCAAAAGAAAAGCGCCGAACACCAGAAACAATATAAGAACCTGCTGAAACGTGCAGATCGAAACAAAGTGTTGAGAAAATTGCCCGATTTGCATGAAGAAGCATTTTCGAAGATCGATTGCCTGCAGTGTGCCGCCTGTTGTAAGAATTATTCTCCGCGTTTCAAGACGCCTGATATAAAACGTATCAGCAAACATCTTAAAATGAAGGAGAGCACGTTTATAGATACTTATTTGCGGTTGGATGAAGAAGGCGATTACGTAGTTAAACAAACGCCTTGTGCGTTCCTGGGGGCCGATAATTATTGCAGTATTTATGAAGTTCGTCCGTCAGACTGTGAACGGTTTCCGTATACTGATGAAGATGTGATACTGAAAAGGCCGAATCTTACGTTGAAGAATGCAACATTTTGTCCGGCGGTGTATTATGTGCTTGAGAAGTTGTTGAAAGAAGATAAGTGAGTAACCGTTAGCGGTTTCAGGTTTTGGCTGGAACTTTACGAATTGGCACACAGGGCGAACCGCCCGATACAAAGCCCTGAATTAATTATCACATTATCACACTATCACATTATCACATTAACCGTCCATGTCGCATTTACCAGCCCAGATACATGACCTTGCGCTGATACTGGCCATTGCCGGTGTAACCACACTGCTGTTCAAAAAACTGAAACAACCGGTGGTGTTGGGATATATCCTGGCAGGTTTGCTGGTTGGTCCCAATTTCGCGCTCTTACCTACCATTTCCGATACCGCGGGTATTAAAGTATGGGCCGATATCGGGGTTATCTTCCTTTTATTCAGCCTGGGTCTCGAGTTCAGTTTTAAAAAGCTGGTAAAAACAGGCGGCACTTCCGGCGTTACCGGTATATTCGAGATCATTTGTATGGTGGGGTTAGGCTTTTTCACCGGTAAACTACTGGGCTGGCCAACCATGGATTGTATCTTTCTCGGTGGTATCATTGCCATTTCTTCCACTACTATCATTATACGCGCATTTGATGAACTGGGTGTTAAAACAAGAAAGTTCGCCGGCCTCGTAATGGGTGTGCTGGTGATCGAAGACGTGATGGCCGTATTGCTGATGGTGCTGCTTTCAACGTTGGCGGTAAGCCGCGAATTTGCGGGTATCGAAATGTTGTATTCGGTATTGAAACTTGTTTTCTTTCTGGCCTTATGGTTTATCTCAGGCATCTTCCTCATACCCGGCTTTTTAAAATGGGGCCGCAAGCTCATGAACGATGAAACCCTGCTGGTGATTTCGCTGGGTTTGTGTTTGCTGATGGTGGTGCTGGCTACGTATGCGGGTTTTTCGGCGCCGCTTGGTGCATTTATTATGGGCAGCATCCTGGCCGAAACACCGCAGGCCGAAAAGATAGAGCACCTGGTACAGCCGGTAAAGAATTTATTCGGCGCCATATTTTTTGTATCGGTGGGTTTATTGATAGAACCGAAGTTGCTTATTCAATACATTGGCCCCGTGCTCATCGTGTCGGCGGTGGTGATTGTAGGAAAAACGGTGAACGTTACATTGGGTGCGCTGATCTCGGGGCAGCCTTTGAAACAATCGATCCAGGCGGGTATGAGCCTGGCGCAAATAGGGGAGTTCTCGTTTATTATCGCCACGCTCGGCGTGAAACTGCAGGTAACAAGCCAGTATTTATATCCGATAGCTGTTGGGGTTTCAGTGATCACCACTTTTACAACGCCGTATATGATCAGGCTGGCCGATCCGTTCTTCAACTGGCTGGCACCGCGGCTGCCCATGAAATGGCGAACTGCCATCAATCAATATAGTACTGGTGCGCAAACCATTCAGGCCGAAAGCGACTGGCGTATTGTATTGCGCTCGTACCTGGTGGTAATGGCCACCAATTCGGTAGTGGTGATCGCTCTTATATTTTTATCAACCACTTATTTATTGCCGCTGTTACACAACAGTATTCCCGGCACAGCATATCCCGCTATCATCACCTTCGTTATAACGCTGGCTGCTACGGCACCCTTCCTTTGGGGACTGGCCATCCGCCGTTTGCATTCGCTGGCCTACCGGAATTTATGGCTCGATAAGAAATATAATCATGGTCCGCTCGTAATGCTCGAAGTAGTGCGCAACCTGTTACTGGTGGTGCTGGTGGGTTTTATGGTGAACCTGTTGTTCAATACCCTGGTTGCGTTGGTGGCCATATTGCCGGTGATCGGCATAGTGTTGTTTGTATTTGCGCGGCGGTTGAATTCGTTCTATGCACGAATTGAAAAACGGTTCCTCTCCAACCTGCATCAGCGGGAGCAGATGCAATCGAGCGGCAGCGGCGACCTGAGCCCCTGGGATGCACACATCGCCTATTTTACCATGCCGGCCGAGTCGACCGTGGTGGGCAAATCATTACAGCAGCTGGCATGGCGCGAGCATTTCGGCATCAACATCGCTTATATAGAGCGGGGTTCCATTACCATTGCGGCGCCGGCCCGTACCGATGTATTATATCCGTTTGATAAAATTGCCGTAATTGGCACCGATGTACAGCTGGAACAATTCCGCATTGTACTTGAAACCGCCACGTTGCCCGGGCAGAACGGGAATGAAGAGATCACCCTTAACAAGATCATCGTAGATGAACATACTGCCCTGCGCGGTAAAACCATAAGGGCATCGGGCATTCGCGAAATGACCAATGGGGTAGTGGTTGGTATAGAACGTGGTGGCCGGCGCATTCTCAACCCCGACTCCACCACTGTTTTTGAATGGGATGATATTGTATGGATCGTGGGCGACAGGAAGAAGATCGATAATTTGAAAATGTGATGATGGGATAATGGAATACAGAATACAGCCGAAAGCGAATACAAATACAGCTGCAAGCTATAAGCCGCAAGCAAATACAGGCGAAAGCCGAAAGCTGAAAGCGAATACAAATACAGCTGCAAGCTGCAAACCGGCTAAACTGAAAGCGAGGCTTGAAATTAGTCGGGGAACCTGAAAATGAAAGAACCACAAACCATAAACCATAAACCATAAACCACAAACCAATTCCCGCGAATCCCGCAATTACTCATAAATCCCGAAACCAGGATGTATATCAGTTTTTTGGTGCAATTAATAAAGCTAACTTTAAAGTAAATTAATTGCTATGCCAAAATTCGTAATAGAAAGAGATATGCCCAATGTAGGCAATCTTACCCAGGAACAACTCCGCGAAGCTGCCCAAACATCCTGTAACGTTCTAATGAATTTAGGTCCACAAATACAATGGATTCACAGTTATGTAACCGATAACAAGATCTTCTGTATTTATCAGGCCCCTGATGAAGCAACGATCAAACAACATGCAGAGCAGTCGGGATTTCCGGCAAATAAAATAAGCAGGGTAAAAGCTATTATTGATCCGGCTACTGCGGAAGTAAGTTAGTTATTCAGTTTGTAAGTTATTAAGTTATTGAGTTCATCAATTCACGAGCTTGCGAATAGTCGTGAGCCAACTGAACAACTGAATAACTGAACAACTGAATAACCGGCTTCTGTCAACTTGTTAACTTGTCAACTCTTCCTTTAACTGAAGGTATCGCCTTTGGTTTCATCGTATTGTTCGTATGGTTCACCGGTGTTTGATTGTCTTTATCGGCAATGGCAACCCCTGCTACATAATTTCTGCCCATTTTATAGGCTACATACAACATCGACAGGGTTACCAGGAACTGGATCACTGTAAGTGAATTGGATACCACATGCATGGCCGGACTGATCGCTTTTTTCATTTGCGCTTCGTTCATGGCTGAGAGTGAAGGGAATACCGACCTGTCGCCAAAATACACCATTTCAGAAATGATCACCTGTTTATTGATGGTAGCGATAAGCAAAATTAGAATAGCGCCTGCTATCAACATGATAATGTTCGGCGCTTTGCGGTTGAACTGGTGCCTTATTTCCTTTACCAGGAAAATAAAGAAAGTAAATAGCACAAATAACGGCAGAACGATCTTCCACGAAGAAATAGTAAAGTAGGTTTCGTGCAGGCGAATATCGAAATGGTTGCCAAGGAAGGTCCATCCAAAAACGAAGATGGCGACCAGAACGGTGGCGTTCAGAATAACCCCCAACCAGACGATTTCAAAGAATAACGGCTTAAATTTTTGCATTTGCATAGGTTAATCAGGCTTATCAGGCTTGTTAAAGAATATGCAAAAACCATGCGTTTTTTCTGCTAACAGTTGTATTCCCCGCGGCTCCCGATTTCGTATATCTTATTAATCAAATTTTTATAATGGCGCAGTTTACCTGTAGAAATTTAAATTGGGATTGCAGGCAGGTAAAGTCCCATTGTCGGATAACGATTTTTTATAATGACAGCACAGCAAGCCTCTACCCGGGCAGGTAATTTTGTATGCCTGCTAATGAAAGCGGGTTTTGTAGGATGTTGTTTAAGATAAAAGCAGGTATGACCTCAACTCCAAAGAAATAATGATCTTCCTCAAAGCATTGCAGCAGGAGCCATTCGACAGGGACACGGTTACTGACAGGCTTCATGAAATCTTAAAGCAGATCAAACGCATGTGGAAGGTTAGGAGTTTAACACTACCCAAACAGGTCACTGCTCAAATACCTGTCGCCCCGGTCGCAAACGATAAACACGATCACGCCTTCTTTAATTTCTTTCGCCTGTCTGAATGCGGCTGAAGCGGCGCCGCCACTGCTCATGCCGGCAAATACGCCTTCTACTTTCGCCAGTTGACGTGCTGTAATGGTAGCCTCCTGTTGCGAAACATCTATCACGCGGTCAACCCGGCTGGGATCGAAGATCTTTGGCAAATATTCCTTAGGCCAGCGGCGAATACCGGGGATCGATGATTCTTCCGTAGGCTGGCAACCCACGATCTGAATAGCGGGATTCTTTTCCTTAAAGAACATGGAACAACCCATGATGGTGCCGGTAGTACCCATGGAGCTTACAAAGTGGGTGATGGCCTGGTTGGTATCACGCCAGATTTCAGGCCCGGTGGTTTTATAATGCGCTTTGTAATTATCGGGGTTCGAGAACTGGTTCAGGATAATGGCTTCGCCTGCCGCTGCTTTTTCTTCTGCATAATCGCGGCATTTCTCTATGCTTTCCAGCAACGTAACCCGGGCGCCAAAAGCTTCCATGGTCAAAGTTCTTTCGCGGGTTGATGTAGATGGCATCACCAGTTCTATATCAAGGTTGAACAGCCTCGCCACCATGGCCAGCGCTATGCCGGTATTACCGCTTGTGGCTTCAATAAGTTTTGATCCTGGCTGTATGTCACCCCGTTCCAATGCAGATTTGATCATGTTCAACGCAGGCCGGTCCTTCACGCTGCCACCAGGGTTATTCCCCTCCAGTTTGGCATAGATGGTAACGTTCGGATTGGGATTGAGCTGTTTGATCTCTACCATTGGGGTATTGCCTACCAGGTCTAGAATGCTTGCCATTTTTATAATTTATAACAGAAGGTTGAAATTACCACTTTTATAAATTCCCTCCTTGACGGCTGGGAAAGAATAATTCTACCGGTACGATAGATTATAATGCTCTGCAACCTGCTATGTAAAACATTAATTTATATAAGTGCTATTGCCTATACAATTGCAGGAACGGCGTGGTTCGCACAACGGTCATAATTTTTCATTAGAATTTAATACTTGCAATGCTTAAGGCTTAAGTGTCGTATAGCATAACATAGGATAC
>NZ_LWBP01000236.1 GCF_002078015.1 Niastella populi
TTTGTTTTTGGTTGATACAACCTGACAAATAGTTACCCGCCTATACAACCGCTAAAAGGGGGACACGAGGGGGACAAGAAGAAATTCTTATTTTGTCCCCCTCGAGATTCTGAAACCCTTGCTGACACTGGGTTCCACCGAATTGAAGTGTGATGTGGAGGACTTGAGCGAAGGAAACAATATTCGGTTAACTTAAAAAGTGATTGTATGAGTAAGGGAAGTTTAAACCTATTCATCCGTTTCCGGCTGTACCGGAAATACTCCAAAAATGGCAAGTTTGCTATTTACGTGCGTTTCACAATCAACCAAAAGAGGGTTGAATTATCTACCAATGAGTATGTGGCTGCCATTGCCTGGGATGTCGAAGGGCAATTCGTAAAAGGAAAAACACAGGAAGCGCAGACCATCAACCGCCGCCTGGCATTGATTAAAGGAGAGCTACACAAAAAGTACCTGCAGCTGGAAGCGCTGGGCAAGCCCGTAACCGCAGAGATTTTAAAGAACCTGTACCTGGGTGTTGATGAAAACCGGAAATCGTTACAAGAGGCGATTGATATTTATTACGACCGCTTTGCAGAAAAGGTAGCCAGCGGGCAAAAATCGAAACACAGTCTGAAATGTGTACACACCACCCGCGAAAAATTAAAGGTGTTCACAAAACAACAGTACAAGGTAACCGACCTACAGCTGAAAGAAATAAAACCAGCTATTGCCGGGGATTTTGAACATTTTTTAGTTACCCATGAAAAAGGCTGCAACAATACCGCTATGAAGTACATCCGCATCCTGAAGCGGGTATTAAAGTTTGCGGTTGACCAGGGTTGGCTGGAAACAAACCCGGTAGGCCGGTTTAAATGTACGTATGTAGAACCATCCCGCGAACGGCTGACGATGGAAGAAGTAATGACCCTGTACCATAAGGAGTTTGCGGTTGAGCGGTTAGCAGAGGTACGGGATGTGTTTATTTTCAGTTGCTACACCGGCTTTGCCTACCAGGATGTGTACAACCTGACACCCAATAACATTGTAACCGGCATCGATGGTGAAAAATGGATAGCCACCGACCGCCGCAAAACAGGCACACCAGAACGGGTGCCACTACTCCCTATTGCTTTAGAGATTGTCGAAAAGTACAAAAATCACCTTTGGTGCCGCAGCAAAAACCGGTTATTACCGGTAAACACCAACCAGTGTTATAATGGCTACCTGAAAGAGATAGCCGAGCTATGCGGAATAAAAAAATACCTCACCACCCACATGGCGCGCCACACATTTGCTACCACTATTCTGCTGGAGCAGGATGTACCTATTGAAACCGTTAGTCAGCTGCTTGGCCATAGAAGCATACGCACTACGCAGATATATGCAAAGGTGAGTCAAAAGAAGGTAAGTCAAAATATGAAGGTGTTGAAGGAGAAGCTGGCGGGGATGAATGAGGTGAAGGAGGGTAAAGGGTAATACATTCATCAATAGTCGCCTAACCATAAAGTGGGCTTTAATTATAACTTCCTAAAGCGATTAAATAGAAAATAGAAATAAAAAGTTGCGAATATGATAAAAATACCATTAAATTGCAACTTTAAAGTTGTCATAAACCCCTAAACCCATGAGTGAGATGAAGAATCGAAAAACATTGTTCAAAACTAACCTCAACTTTAAAGTTGAGGTTAGTACCAAAATTAAAAGTAATGATCTTATTGCCAACTTACCAGGCCGTAGAAAACCTGCTTGTAGAAATTAAAAAACGGATAAGCGAGGATGGTTTAATTTATATGAATAGTAGATCTAAAAATTCTCAAACACTCGCAGACCTAGGATTAAATGCGAAAGAACAAAGAAGAGTTATCGACTCTTTAAAACTAGAAAATTATTGTGGGGGGCCAGAGCCAGATGATAAGTACCAAGGGAAATATGTCGCTGTTTTCGGAAAGATGGTTAATGGCATCGAATTGTACATAAAATTTTCAATAGGTGAACGTGGGACGCCCATAGTGTGTTTATCGTTCCATGAGGCAGAAGGGCCTATGTCTTATAAATTTAAATAATTTTTATGAAAAGTCCACTTACCGGGAAAGAGATGAAAAGAATGGTGCGAAAAGATCAACTGGTATTTAGAAAAGAAACTTTTTCCTATTTGCATCATTATTACCTGTGTCTCGATTCTAATGAAGAGTTTACCGATGAAGAGCTAGACACCATAAACCTTAATCAGGTATATAATCAATACCGAGAAAAGTATAATTTACCTTTTCCAGATGAAATAAAAAATACTAGAGAGCAATATGGATTAAGTGCTGCTAAGATGTCTGAAGTTCTCGGACTGGGGATAAACCATTATAGGCTATATGAAAATGGAGACGTACCTAGTATATCTAATGCCAGGTTGATTCAGGCAGCTAAAGCTCCGTTTGAATTTAAAAAATTTCTACTGGCTTCTGGTGCGTTTAAAGAAAGTTCTTTAAGTACGGTTTTGAGAAATATAGACGATCTGATTGCTAAGCAAAACGATTTTTTTTACAATGCTTTACCTCAATATTTAATGGGGGGATTTGAAATTTGTAAACCTAGTCTTTATACAGGGTATATAACTCCTAATCTGGATAAAGTAATTGAACTACTTGTCTATTTTACCCAGCGACTAGATGTTTATAAAACAAAACTGAATATCCTACTTTTTTATACAGATTTTTATCATTTCAAACATAATGGTTTTGGCATTACTGGCCTTTGTTATCGAGCCCTACAATGGGGGCCGATTGCCATTAACTTTGATAGTATTTATGAGTATGCAGTAAATAAAGGATATATAGAGATAATATATCAGCAGCTTAATGATGAGAAATATGAAGAGATTTTTTTGCATGGCCCGATTCAACTGAGTATATCTTTAATTGATGAATTTGAATTAAGTACCGCACAATATATCATTGATAGATTTTGTAATATTTCTAAAAAAGAAATTATTCAATGCAGTCATCAAGAAAAGGCTTGGATCGAAAATGTTGAAACTAAGAATAAGATCAGCTATGAATATGCATTTGAATTGACCGAAGTATAAAAGCTAGCCGCTTTAATCAAGACACAAGCAAAAATGATATAATGATACCTACTACACTAAATCATCTAATTGCTAAAAATGGACTTTCTCGAGCAGAACATTGGACCGGTAACGGAATTGAACTTTTTAATGTAAGAAACCTATTATTGAGTAGGGGATTTTAGGAGGTAACCGAGGCGCTATTGGATGAAACACTTATTGATTCTTCCGCGAGTGATGTGTTTAAAAATCCGGAGTTCACGAAAATATTTCAGGTTAAAACAGATTTTATTAATGCATTTAATGAGAAATCATTTAGGGTTGAGTTGAAAAAAGTTATTTTTAATGGTGAACTATCCTCAAATCAATTACTAAATAGCTATGCTTTTGAAAAGTCAGCAAAAAATGAATTGAAATTTGCGAAAACTTTAGAATTATTGGTTGCTTATTTATGTGTTAAAGAATTAAAAGCTTATTCAGCTAGTTTTGGAGTTAATATTAAAGGTTCGCCCAGTGGAGGTGATTTTGATTGTATAGCAAATTTTTATAATGATCCAATTTACTTTGAGATCAAATCAGGCCAGGTTCAGAATACACATGAGAATGTATTGCATAATTTTATAGACAGGCATTTGTTTCTTGCGCCTTATGCTTCAGTTTTGTTTTTTGATTATTCAGGTGGAAAAGATAAACTAGATCAAATAATCTTAAAGCTAAAAAACAAAAACCTTGGGGTCAATAAAATTGATACAATATATAAAGTTGTTGATGGGAGCAGAAAATTTTACTCTTTAATAAACAATATAATTATTGTTGACATTCATGAAAGCGGAGATATGCTTATAAATTTAAGAAGTGCCATGCAATATCTTCATCGTTGTAGAGCCTATCAGGTTAATATGATGTTTAGCCCAATTAATCCAAATGCTTTAGGTTACAAAGTAACAATTATGTAGAATTAACCTTTTTTATTTTAAGTACGGTCGTCTTTTGATAAAATTTTAATAGTAGGATTCTTTTCCCAAGCGATCGAATGAATATAAGCATGCAGTTCAGACGAAATTGGATCGTTAGATATAAGGATAAATCTTGCTTTTAGTTTATTACATAAAGTTATATACTTATTCACATCTCCTTTGGTTGTCCCTCCGCTCTTGGCCTCTCCGATCCACAGTTCACCATCAACCAAGCAAACAAAATCGATTTCCTGCTTTAAGGAAGAGTTTTCCGCATTATATACATTTAATTCTGGCCGATAAAAGAATGACTTTTTAGCAAGAGACTTCAGATAAAGGATGCCCAATATGGGTTCTTTCATGTTATGTGAATTCCCTTGATAGAACATTTCATTAAGCCTGTAGTAGAATTTTGGTTCATCATCTTCCCTCCAATGATGTGGTAAATAAACTTGTTCATAGTCACAACGGTTGCATTTAAATGTGCCCGTTACGCTATTTATATTATACCAACTACTATTATCACATTGTTCACACTTGAAAATAAACCCTCTTGTGAGCAAATTTTTTTTGATAAAATCATCCATGTAATTTCTTGCATCTTTTTCATCTTTGAAAAAAGAACGAATATCATTATAACTCAGATAAACACCCGTCTTCAACTTGATACCTTTAATGTCTTTTTCTTGCCTTTTTACTGAGGTGGTATTCTTATAGCAAGAAAACAGGTTAGAGATTTCTTCATTAGCTAGAATCATTGCTAGTTTTTCCATATCACCGAACATTTCTATACAATATTCTAGATATTTGCCTTTGTCAGATGTTTGGGTGATATAGCCGGCATTATTAAAAAGGACATCAAATATTTCTTTGCTATCCTGCAGCCTTAAAATAGGTCTGGGAGTAACATCTTGGGGTCGCATATTGAAATACCTCAACGCCACAGTTGGACATCTAACCGAATATTTATCACCATGCTTTCTAATTATGCTTAAGCTTAAGCTGTTGCTAAAATCATGATTGAATAAATTTGAAATTAATGAAAGATCGTTTGGTAATATATGGCCAGTACTCGACTTATCCATATTTACTCCTTCTATCTCATAATCGATTATCCAATCTGCTTTGTGTGCGGGGAGACTTTTAAATAGTTGTGGATAGGGAGAATTTATATAGTTTGTTGAAATGCCGTTATTGAATTGCTGAATAAAAGTATTTCCAGCATTGCCATATTCATAAGCTTCGTATTCCTTCGATATCATGATTTCCCCAGGGCTCACAATTTCTATTTGTAAATCATCTTCAGCCCATTCTGGGATACCTAAATCTCGAATTTTGGCAACAATTTCAATTATGTCATCTTTTTTTAAGGAGCAGGACGTAATTTGTAATGTCTTGCGATCATTTCCAGTGTTTTCATCCGCTATCTTTTCAAGGATTAAAAAACCTAAGCTTGGATGATACTCAGTAAAACAGTGAATAGTAGGAATCCAAAATATTCCATTCATAATTCTGTCTAATCCATAGAATAGACAAAAGTCAGTTGCTTCGGAGCCCACTACTAAAACAGAGAAAGATTTTGGGCGAAGTGATTCATACAAACTCAGGCCATAGCAGTTGACTGCAAAGGGATATATTTGTGGTATGCGACCTTGATAAAAATCATTAATTAAAAAACGTTCTGATTTCTTATCGTGTTTTTCAATTTTAATATCAATTCTATCTGAATATAAAAGATTGCCCATGCCGGTATAACTTGCAATCAACAAACGCGAAAAATCAGAACAATCATCTAGATCAAAGTAGAACGGACGAGGATTTGCAATATCTATTAGTTCTTGTAAAAAATTCTCAACTTTTAACGCACCCCCTATTTGTTTAATGTGCCTATGCAATCTTTGTAGCCTAATTTTTTCAGGATTTCCGAATAAGCTCAAATTTTCTGATAAATATTTATAAAAATCTACATTCTTACGAAAAATATCTTTTTCATGCGACTGAGGGTTAGAATTTATGTATTTTTCAGCTTCCTGTCTGGACATATTATAATTTTCCATGACGGATTTGATAACATTTTCTTTTTCATTATAACCATCGGTTGAATATAAAACATCTAGATTCGTATGCTGATAATAACAGCATACGTCCGGATTAAACTCTTGTAAAACCCTTAGAAATTGATCTTCGACTGTTTTTCCGTCTGTCGGAATAATAATATTAAATCTCCCTCCCCAGATGGTACTGTTTAATTCAATAATACCTTCAACAATTGACCTCCATTGCTTTGAATCTCTATTAAAGAAAATCGCAATTTTAAGAGGTCTGATACTGGTGGAAATCTTCTTGTAAGTAATTTGCATTTTTAATCTTTGACCTTAAATGTTAATCCAGGCAGAAGTTTATAATGATTAGGTGCAGACCTGCAACTGAGATGGCCTGGTATCCCTGTAATAGAAATTACGGTTTATTCGCGATGAACTTGTCAACAATGTTTCCTGGCATTGTCGGTGAACCGTCGTCTTTTAATAGCCCGGAGTCAGCTCTGCTGAACAATGACTGCATAATTAGGTGTCTTTCCGTTTGGTCTATACCCTTTCCTTTCTGTAAAGACAAGTAAACATATGTTAATTGTTCCCTTTCTTGAGCATCCCTAAACAAGTGAAAGGAGCTAAAAGTAAGCTTAGAAAGAGTCCGTATAGTATATGCTAAAAAAGATATCAAAGTGATTATAAGTACTGACCATTTTATTGCAGTTCCCGTATTTTGGAATAGTTTTTCTATAGTTCCATCAGAAAATTTGTTTAATATCCAAATTATTATAAACACGACTATTCCAATACAAGTTATCAACGCTCCTAACCACCAGAACCCTTCATTCCTTAATTTTATTGCTCGATTTTCCCAATATTTAGCAGGAGCTTCCAGTTTAAGTTTCTCTTGGTACAAATCCTCTAATTCTTGTACTCTTGTTTTTGTCTCTGTTAAATAGTTTGTAAGACCGTTTGATGTAGCTGTAAACCAGTCTCCGTAATGCTTATTTATTTCTAAAAGGTGGGTGTCAATTTTTGATGTAGCATCAATTACTTTATAATGTGATTTAGATAAATATTCGGTAAGATGCTTTTCTGATTCTGTTAAGTATTTATGTAAGTCTTTCTTTATGTTGGTAACGGAGCTTAGTTCTGCCTCCACTCGATTTGCAACTCCATTATAATCTTTTGATAAAAATTCACAAGCAAAAAGATATCCTGCAAATCGGTTTTTATCATGTATGTTTTGTAAATGCGGGCTCGTGATAAAATCGTAGGCTCCGTGGTAGTAGTTCGGTTGGGAATTAAATAACTTTATCAAGAACTGTGTGATAGAGGAATTATAAATAAATTTAAAAGGGTTTTCCCTTTCTAATTGCGTCCGGACATTATTCCATTCGTTTTCATTTTCCTGATTAAGATTTACAATGTTTGCAATAATTTTGCAGGCCTTTTCAAAAATAGATTGGCTTTTTTTAATTTCATCTGGAAGCTGATCCTTAATAGACGAAAAGCCTTCGATCTGGCGATACAGAAATTCATATATTGCTGTTATGCCAGTAATAGTTTCCTTGAAGCCAATATGTGAGTAGTTTAAATTAACAAATCTATTGTTGAACCACTCTAAATTTGATGATTCAGATACATTAGTTTTTAATTCTGATATAGTCATATTGATCACTGATTAAGTAAAGACCTTCTTTGTAGATGAAATAATTTCAGAATATTTAAAGCTGAATTCAATACCAATTTGAAAATATCCGTGATTTAAATGCACAAACAATTAAATTGCAATAATTAGTATTATCAATGGCAATCTTCAAGGTAGTACATTGTTTTTCTATATCAATTCTATTTGGCTTTGTTCACTAATCCTTTTTATAACATTTTCCATCGTTGATCACCGATTGGAACAGGAAAAAGTACAAAAGCTAGGATTCCCTGATTGGAATTTAACTTTTTTGCATCGGCGATAATTGATTGAATATTTTTTGTGATTGGCCTGCCGCATTGTTTAATGCCCGGTACATTCCAATTAGTATTAGGAGTCTTTAACTTCAACGCGGTAAGTTTTCATTGTGGAAAAACGATATATCATTTCTATCCCGCCAGTAACCGGGACACTTTTCCACTTCTACAGTTTTCATTCCCACTCTTTCAAGATAATAGGCCAATTCAAATTTTAGCCAACCTTCGAATTTATTTTTCTGCCGGACAATGACGCGTAGCAATTCGGCCCTACTTTCAAGTATTTCTGTTATGGCTTTATTAATAAGTATATCCATTAGCAGACTTAGGGAATGATTTGATTACTTCCTTAACTAATATAATATATTCTTTAAATAAAATAGAAGTTTATGTATGAAGGGCTGGATTTCTACCCTCAATATGGCTTAGTTTCAACCACTTATCTTTCCAGGACGTCCCACCTCTTTTCACGCCTTCCCATACCCTTACTTTGTGCAGGTAAACCTATTTGTGAGTATGTAAAAAGTGATGTATGAGTGAGGTAAATAATAATGCACCGTTTCTGCTAATCCAGAAACCACAGGAATTAATCAAATTGTTCGAGGGATTGATTGACCGGAAGATCCGGGAAATAGGCGCCCAGGCTACACCGCTACCCGCCAGCGCAACCGGTGAATCTCCCTTCCTTTCCACAAAAGAAGTTCAGAAAATTTTCTGTGTTAGCCGGCAGACCGTAAACGACTGGCGTAAGTCCGGACTGCTGCCCTCTATTAAAATCAAATCCCGCCGGTATTTTATCCGCGACCAGGTGCAGGCCCTGCAACAGAAGTGGATGTCGCCCGGTAAACAGTAAACATTTTTAACCATGTAAATTTTACGCGTATGGCTACGTGTGCTTTGACTTGTGCAGATGCGAAAAAAATTGACCTGGTGGATTACCTGGCCAGCTTGGGCTACCACCCGCAAAAAGTATCACATCCGGATTACTGGTTTCTGTCGCCATTCCGGGATGAAAAAACGGCTTCCTTTAAGGTTAATAGAAAGCTGAATGTGTTTTATGATCATGGCATCGGCAATGGTGGTGACCTGATTGATTTCGGCACCCGGTTCTATAACTGTTCTGTTTCCGAATTCCTGAACCGGCTGGCCGGTCAGTTAAATCAAAATTCTCTTTCTTTTCACCCGCCAACCCAGGCATCAAAAACTGAATTTCGGCCCACCGTTCGTGATACATTTTCGGCTGGTAAAAAGAGAGAAAACCCGGACGGTAAAATCATCATTATGGGCGACCGGCCAATAGCTTCAAACCCCCTTTTGGAATACCTGAAAAAAAGATGCATCCCGCTGGAAATTGCCGACCGTTTTTGCCGGGAAATCGACTTCCTTTTGTACGGCAAAAAATATACAGTGATAGGCTTTAAAAATAACGCCGGTGGCTATGAGTTACGCAGCGAAAATTTCAAGGGTAGCAGCTCGCCGAAGGATATAACTTTTGTTGACAATCGAACCGATGATGTTGCCGTTTTTGAAGGCTTTTTCAGCTTCCTTTCTTTTTGCACCATCAACAAGAATCTAACGGCTCCACTGTCAAATTGCCTGGTACTGAACTCCCTTTCATTTTTTGAAAAGAGCCGCCCCTTAATGGAAAAATACAAACAGGTGCATTTGATCTTAGACCGGGATACAGCAGGTATAAAACATACCCGGCAGGCGTTGGAATGGAACATAGATAAGTATATAGATCGAAGTGATTTTTATAAAAACCGGAAAGATCTAAATGACTGGTTAGTACATCACCAGCAGGGCCAAAGGCAAAGCCTGCGACCAGGAAGACATTTTTGAGATTCGGGTAGCTAGCTATGTTTTGGTCGGACCAAAACTTTCCGTTTCCTCATCCCGCCTGCAGCGGGATTCTGAAATTTCCCGGTTTTATTAACTATTAAAATGCGTGCGTATGACTTTGAAGAAGCAAGGATCATTTACAAAAAACAAGGGCGGACGCCCGAAACAAACCATTAAAAAGGACCGCCGCGTCAGCGTTAGGTGTTCATTCCTGCAACGAAAACAGGTTCAGCTACGTGCCAAAAACGCCCAGCTTACGGTGTCTGAATACCTGTTGAAAATGGGGCTGACCGGAAAAATTGTCATTCGTGAAAAAGTGCTTCCACCGGAAGTTTTGAAGCGCCTCGGAGAGCTGAATCACATTGCCGCCTACCTGAACCAGATCGCTAAAAAAAGAAACGGTTTTGATGAATTAAGCGCCTATGAAAGGGCTACGCTGGCCATTCAATCGAACGAGGTAAAACAATTGGCGCAGGACGTTAAAAACTATCTGAAATGATCGGCAAAGTGATCGTAGGAAAATCATTCCTCGGCTGTATTGAATATTGCCTGGAAGATAAACAGAGTTTGTCTGCAGCACAGCGATTGCAGCACGTTGATAATAACGGGCTGCAACATGTTAACCGCGCTGAAGTTTTGTGTTACAATCAGTGCTTTGGAAATGCCGCGGAATTGGCCGCGCAGTTTAACGAAGTGCGCCGGTTAAACAGCCGGGTGCAAAAACCGGTGCTGCATCTTTCAATCAGTCTGGCCGGCGGAGAAACGCTTTCTAAAAATCAGCTGATTGAAATCGCGGAGGCGGTAACGGCAGAATTTAAGGTTGACAGGAATCAGTATGTATGTGTGATGCATAAGGACACAAAGCATCCTCATTTGCATCTCGTTGCCAACCGGGTGGGGTACGATGGCAAGGTGGCCAGCGATAGTAACAGTTATTTACGCATGGCAAATTTGTGCCGGAAACTGGAACTAAAATACAACCTGAAACAGGTGTTGAATCCGCGCCCCTTTCAAACGGAAAAGGAACGCTTACTACCCAGGCAAAACGCCCGGATGAACCAGCTAAAAACACATATTCACAACAGTTTGCAGCAGGTGCAAAACTATGACCAGTTTGAACAGAAAATGAAATCCCTGGGCTACCAGGTTTTAAGGGGTCGGGGCATTGCTTTCATTGATGATAAAAAAGTGAAGATAAAAGGCAGCGAAGTGGGATATTCTTTAATGACAATTGAGAAGATCCTCCGGCAGAAACAGGGCCAACATCTCGCCCAAAAGCAGGAGCAAAAAGATACGGCTTCGACAAAAACAGGAATAGCTGCTACCGGTACGAATGGTGCCATTCAAAAATCACCAGCTAAGGAAATAGAAAAGGAAAAAGAACCATCCTTATTAGAAAAGCAAAGCGGCCAATTGCTGTATGATCTGCTTAAGCCGGAAACAGCTTTCGATCCGGCCCCGCTGCTGCAGAAGAAAAAGAAGAGGAAGAAAAAGCATAAACTGCGGCCCGGGTTATAACATTCAATTGTAAACTATTAAAGAAAACATTATGGAGCAGAATAAAAACGATATGGAATTATTGCAACTAGTTGTAAAAGGCATGCATGATGAACTGGCTACACTGAATCAGAAAATACAGGAACAGGTTGCTACCGTTAACCTCCTGAGATCTGAACTAAGCGCTTTCCAGGAAAAACAGGAAAATAAAGCGCCAACGATAACCCCAGCAGATTTTAAACCTTACTGGCAAAACCTGGAAAAGGGAATACAAAAAGTAGAATGGTTGATTACAGAAAAACTCAGCAGGTATAAGTTCAATAAACTGGAAACATTTCTTCAATCCGACGCCAAGAAATGGATCGTCATTTTGCTGCTTGGGTTTACATTCCTTACCTATCTATACTGGTATCTTATACGTTCGTAAAAATTCAAAAGCCCCGGTGTAGAAACATCGGGGCTTCATGGTAATGGCTCTGATTAGTAGTTTTATTAAAACAGTGGCCTGCCTGGTTTTAACTAAATTATTTTGGCTGATTCTTCCAGAATTTCATTGTCGGGTAACCCGGTAACTTCCCTGATCACCTGCATGGCAGCCGCTTTAGTAAGGTTGTCGCTATTCTTTTGAATGTATCGGGCAATGGTAAATTCAGTGCAGCCCAGCACATCCATCAACCGGCGGCGGGTGACAGGATTATTTATTGCTTTGAGTGCTTTTTGTGTAAGTTTCATGATTGGATAGGTAAAATTTGATAAGATAAAAGCCGGTTCGCTGCTTTGAGCAAGCATAAAACATTTCTGTAGGTATATAAGACCTGTAATTCGCTCATGTTATCAGGATAGCCGCCCCCATAGGCGATACCAGCTTCCAGCCAGTCATTTAATTCCCGGATGATATAAACCATAGGGAACTTTTCAAAAAAGCCAGTGACTACCTGCATGGGATTAATGATCTGTTCCTGGGTAAGTAGTCGTGGTTTATCGCCAACATTATCCTGATCCTTCAGACTTTCTTTTCCTGCATTTTTTAAATTGATAAGAAATATTGCTTCGATCAGTACCTGCAATTGTTCATGGAAGTATAGCAATTGTTTGCGTTGCTCTCCCTCTTCATAAATGGCTGTGTCTGCCGATATTGCAACAAATAACCAGTCACGCAATTGATCGCGGAGATAAGCCAGCGGCTCGTTTCCTTTCCATCCGTAAGTTTTGAAAACCTCGGTGATTACATATAGTGGGTTTTCATTTACATGCTCAACAAGTTCTTTTGGTTTATCGAAAGTATCCTCTTTATTATTCACTTCAAGGATTGGCTTAGACTTATGTGAATTGGGTTGTTCAGGTTCATTAACAGGTTGACTTTTTTCAGGTTGGTTACCCTTTTTTGATTTTCTTTTCTCAGACCTAAGCCTCTGTTTGTGTATTTTTCTTTTCATCACATAAGCAACCTCTATAATTCCTTCAATTTTTTCATAGAAAAATAGGTGATTATCGTGGTCAAGTGGATCTATGGCAATACCTCGCTGACTCGTTATCATTACAGAAAACCACTGCCATAGTAATTGCCGAACATCATTTAAATGGTAGCATTCAAAAAAATCGTCCAATACCAGCAAAGGATCGCTTTTTTGTTCATTGGTGAGACGTAATGGTTGGTTGTACCATTGTGGATGATTGTTGTGTGTTTTACCCGAAAAGGATATCCCAGGGCGGGACATGGTTAATGGCTCATTCATTAGAAAGAATTTAAGGTTAATGAATATGGTTATGAGCCTGAAAAGAAAGGAAGGTTCCCGGGGCGGAAAAAACGGGCCATAAAACTTAAAAAATACAATAGGGCTGGAACCCGCCTGCCTTTTGTCACAGAGGCCCTGACAAGGCCTACCACCTTTCGGTGGCCGGACACAAAAAACATAAGCGAGTCCAACCCTTTTGTAAATATAAGGGCTGGACATTACACTTACGTTCTCGCATCCGTTGAAATTGTCAGGTTTCTGTTACGAGAAGCTCATAAGTTAATGCCGAAAATGAATTACTGACTTGTCCAGTAATATCGTACTGTAAATATAGGGAAGTTTTTTGAATGCGGACAGCTGTCCGCGTGTTTTAGGCGAAAATATTTTCTTTTTGTTTGATGGACAGGCTTAACGAACGGATATGCTTATATATTAATAAGAATTGGATCAAGGATATGTCCAATAGAGCCTTTGCCATCGCTAATGACATTGACGAGAAAACAGTAAGAAGGATCAAAGAAATAAAAGAACAGGATTACTCCATATCCATAGATACCCTTAAAAAGATTTGTTCTGCACAGGGAGTAAAATTATCTGACTTCTTTAAAATGATAGGTGAATAGATTTAGGCAGTTCCCTTATGATTTTTTCCAAGCAAGCCTTAGTATGATCACCCTTGACCTAAACGCATAGAATAAAATGAAAATCGTTTTATTAATTCAAATAATAGGTATTTGTTTATTTTTTTCTTGTGCGAACGATACCCATAATATCCCACCACCTGTTGAATCTGAGCGCCCACTGTACAGTAATGACACAACAAAAGTAACAAAGGAGTATGTCCCCACGGGTTATTATTTGCTTGCCGATGACCTGGATGGTATTAAAATGCGTAAAGAACAGTCAACTGAGGTATATAGTATTGCCAAGACGCCAATTGTTGCAGTAGAAAATATTGTGCACTGCAGCATTCAGCATGATACAACAGATAACGGTATCGAAAGCAGTCTAAATATGGAATTCGATGAAAAGGGGACACAAAAATTTAAAGATGTAACTGGTAATCCTTTATACCCACATATTGCCATAGTTGTAGCCAACCGGCTCTTATATGTGGTCGAGGTCCAAGGGCAAATATCTACGGGGAAAAACAGAATTTTATTAGACGGTTATAGTAAAGTAGAAATTGAAGCAATGGTTGCTGCTGTAATTAAAAGGAAGTAAACGAATGTTTTTTCTGTCAACGGAGCTAAGCTTGCATTTTTTCCAACTCCCTTATTTTTCTATCAGCCGCTTTAGCCAATTCCCTATATCCTGCCTTTCGTGCTGTTTCTGAAATATTGGTAATGGTATTGATCAACTGCCTCAGTTCACCCTGGCTACTGTAATGATAGAGTCCTTTAGTCTTATACTTATCTAATTCTTCCATCCAGGAGTCTTTACTTTTTCCATTTATGGCCTGCAACAATCTGGCTATTGCTTCAAATTTATTAGGCTTTGTAAAATCGATCCTTTCCATTTTACTCAAGTCGGCCTGTAAATCTAACCAGATCAAAATTTGTTTTTTGGAAAACACATCTTTCTCTTTGCCCTTAATTCCGACAGTACCGGAATGAATAATAGTGTTATGTTCTGTAAAGTTATGGCAGGTATTGTTGTTGACTGTATATTCCATCCGGTTCTGAACGATTGTTATTGGAGGAAAAGCTTTGGTACCAGACCCGTTTATTTGATCAATTGCACTATGCTGTAGATTCCGGACCATGGCAACCCCCCATTCCGTTTTATGGTAACCCCTCATTCCGGTGATGGTAACCCCACCTCTCAGCCACGTTTTTTTCTCCCCTGGATTTTCTATCTCCCGTAATTTTTCCCATTCTTTTCTGATACACCAAAACAATTTTTCTTTTTTCCGCACTGTCATTCCGGCACATGGTAACCCCTTTTGTTACTCACCTGGATAGGGGTCATTCCGGAGCATGGTAACCCCTCTGCGCAGAAGGTTGCAGAAGCGTCAGCGCTATTTGTATTCATTTGCCCTTTTAAGACGATTAAACAGGGAAAATGGCTCAAAAAGCAGTTGATATGAACCAGATAAAACAAGTCAGACAATTAAGGCAGGACGGCGTTCCCATCAAGGAAATAGTCCGCCGAACAGGTATCAGCCGTAAAACGGTAAAAAAATACCTGCGTAAAATGGAGATCATCGATGAAGATGATAGCACATCTTTACCAGCCAGTGATAAAGAGTTGGCAGCCGTTGTTTATAACAGCGACGACACAGTCATTCGGGGCAAACGCTTCGAAGCGCTGCTGGCTCATTTTGAACAGGCGCGCAAAGAGCTACACAAAACGGGTGTTACCAAACAGTTGTTATGGATAGAATACTGCCAGCAACAGGAAGATCCGTATCGCTATAGCCAGTACTGCTACCTGTTTAGAAAATATTTGAAGGACACCGATCCGGCTTTCCATTGGGAATATATTCCGGGAGAGTTCTTACAGGCTGATTTTGCCGGGAAGAAACTCAGTTATGTAGACAAACAAACAGGGGAAGTAATTGAGTGCGAAGTATTCGTTGGCGTATTGCCCTTTAGCGGACTGATCTTCTGTATTGCTGTGCCATCACAAAGGACAGCCGACTTTGCCCATTGCACTAATGAGCATCTCAAATACATTGGTGGCGTTACTAAAACCCTTCTTGTAGACAACTTCAAAACAGCCGTTAAACGAGCCGACAAACATGAACCTGCGTTTACAGATCTTTGTGATCAGCTCGCTGAACATTACAATACCACGTTTAGTGCTACCCGTCCGATGTCACCTCGTGATAAAGCAATGGTCGAAAATGCAGTGAACATTGTATATACTCATATCTACGCCCACTTGCGCAATAACGTGTTCCATAGCATTGAATCGCTCAATCATCACATCCGCCTTCACCTGGATGCCCTTAATCAAAAACCATATAAGAACAGTTCAGAAAGTCGCCTCGACATCTTTATGCGCCAGGAGCAACCCGTGTTAAAACCGCTTCCACCCGAGACCTTCCGGGTGAAAAAAGGCAAACAGGTTACCGTACAATCAAACTATGCCATCCAACTTACCGATAACATGCATTATTACACAGTTCCGTATCAATATGTCGGATACAAAGTATGGGTGAGTTATGATAGCAGAACGGTAGAAGTGTTCTGCCAGAATGAACGCATTGCCTTCCATGTGCGCAGCAGCAATGAGCCTAAGTTTAACCGCATCCATGAGCATATGCCGTCCAACCATCAGCATATGGTTGAGCTACGGGGATGGACGGTAGAGCAACTACTTCAGAAAGCAGGCTGGGTGGGCGAATATACCCGGCAGGCAGCCGACCGGCTGCTGCATAGCAGCATATACCCCGAACAGAACTACAAGGCCTGCCATGCCATGATACGCCTGCAGGACTCCTACGGTAAAGACCGGCTGGAAGCAGCCTGCCGCAGAGCAGCTAACGTTCCAAGGCCAACGCTGAAAATGGTCCGCAACATTCTTAAAACAGGACTGGATAAACAACCATTGCTTTTTGATGAAGACCAGATCGAACAGGAAGAACAGCTGCCTGATCACAATAATATCAGAGGTCCTGAAAACTACAAATAGAGCTCAGGAAATGCAAGACGTATTACGCATGTCGGCTCTCCGACGCCTGCCGCGGGCTTGCACTGTAGGAAGCATATGATTTTACTACCGGTATTGCATGAATACTTTCATTAACCAATCATATGCTTCCTACAGCGCCAAACGTTACTTTTTTAATCATTCATAAAAAATCAAACATCAATGAACACGACACAATCCCTTGAGCAAATGCAAAACTTAAAATTAAACGGTATGGCAGCCAGTTACCGCTGTCAACTGGAATTACCCGTTAACCAGCAACTCGAAGGCCACGAACTGCTGGCCCATCTGCTACAGGCTGAACAACTGCACCGCACCAATGAACGCATGGAATCGCTTTTAAAAGCCGCCAGGCTGCGTTTTAACGTCACGCCCCAGCAGATAGACTGTAGCCCGGAACGTAACCTCACAAAAGCCACCTGGAGCAGTTTACTGGAATGCAACTACATTAAAGCCGGCGAAACCGTACTGATCACAGGTGCTACTGGTGTAGGAAAAAGCGCGGTTGGGTGTGCCCTGGGATACCAGGCATGCCTGATGGGCATTAAAACGCGATATTTTAACATGAACCGGTTGATTGAAACCATACTCATGGCAAAAACAGAGGGAAGCTATGTGAAGCTATTAAACCAATTGGAGAAGGTACCTCTCATCATCCTAGATGATTTTGGCATACAGCATATCAACAAAAATATAAAGCTGGCATTGCTTCAAATAATGGAAGACCGTTATGAAAAAAAATCGCTCGTCATTACCTCTCAGTTACCCGTATCTGCCTGGCATGATTACCTGGATGAACCCACCCTTGCTGATGCAATCCTTGACAGACTGACAGCCAGGTGCCATCGAATTGAATTAAAAGGAGAATCACGCAGAAAGAAAAAATAACACTCCATTACCCCCAAATCATATCTTTGAAATCTTCAAAATAGCTCTTTCCCTTTTGGGCCTTCTTGCAGTGGGGGTATCATGCCCGGAATGAGGGGTTACCATCAGCGGAATATACACTATGCAATGCTTTGTCAAAATCGACCTCAGCTTTGGCAAGGAATTCCTGCAAGATGGTATACTGCCGATAAAGCAGTTGTTTATTTAACTGTTCTACTGCCACAGGGTGGTAACTGTCACCCAGGGTACAGATGTAATACAAAACAGCCGTTATGCAGGAAAGGACATATTTAATTATGTGTAAGGTGCGATAATTTGCCATGTACGCCACTGGCAAAGACAGCTGAGAATCAACCTGGCTTTTCGCTTTGAAGAGTTGGTAAAGCCTGTAATGGCCTAATAAACGCTGGGAGATGTTTTGGTTATACCACCCTGACCATTCGAGGAACCGGCAACCAAGCGGGCTGGTTAAGCCATTCAATTTATCCTTCATCGTGTAATCACGGTCCGGTGATTTCACGGCATGCAACACACTTAAATCCATACTTCACGATTTTCTGATTGAAGTTAAGGAAAGTCTTATTTAGAAGTGGATATATTTAATATACTTTCCTTGTTACATATATTCGTATATTACTCTTCCCATTGATTTATTGATATTCGTCATTTTTTTAATAAATTATCCCCTGTCTTAATGTAATTCAATAAATTAGTTGATGTTTCACTAAAAAGATTTGGATTGCGGCCTGATTATCCCTCAAAAATATTTTGCGATAAGCGTAACTCTTTTTTTATGTTAATAAAATCTCTTTGCGAGATCTTATTAACATTCCTTTTTTGTTGGTCTCTCTTGACAGTTAACTATTCACACACTTCTAAGGCTATATGCCGTTTACTCTTTTAAATACTTTCTAATGGATTATAATTTTGAGAATTTAGGCGATGAAAGATTTCAAGAATTCTGTCATTGCTTATTAAGTAAAGAGTTTCCAAATTCTCAATCATTCCCAGTTGGTCAGCCGGATGGCGGAAGAGATTCTGCAGTTTATCTGTTAGATTCTCTTAAAAAAGAGTTTTTCGTCTTCCAGGTTAAGTTTGTACGAAACCCAAAACTAATTCAAGATGTACACAAATGGTTAACTGAAATAGTTAAAGGGGAAACTGCTAAAATTAATGCACTTATTCCCAAAGGCGCAATTAAGTTTTTTCTTCTAACTAATGTTAACGGAACAGCCCATTTAGATAATGGGTCCATTGATAAAGTAAATAAAATATTAGAAGAAAATATTAATGTTCCTTCCATATGTTGGTGGAGAGATGATTTAGCAAGACTTTTTGAGAAAGATCCACTTTTCAAATGGTCATTTCCCGAAATTCTTAATGGCCAGGATATTTTAAATTCTGTATTATTTCAAAATTTAAGTGAAAATAAAGACAGAAGAGAAAGTGTTATAAAGGCCTACATAACAGATCAATATGAGATGGATAATGAAGTAAAGTTTAGACAAATTGATTTGCAAAATCGCCTGCTTGAATTGTTTACGGATGTTCCAATACGATTAAAAAAGCACAATGAAAAGGATAAGACTTTAAAACAAACCATCGGCCAAATATTTAGAAATCAAATCAATGTGTATTCAGCAGAAGATTCTCATGCACTTGCAATCCAAGAGCGAAAGAGTTTAGGTGCTGCGGAGTTTATATTGCACCCAAGTGTGCAAACAGAAATCAAGAGGATTTTGCTTGAAGGAGGCCCTGGTCAAGGGAAGTCAACAATCTCGCAATATGTCTGTCAAGTGCATAGAGTACGACTATTGAATATTCAATCTGATACTGACTTACTGCCTGAGCATATAAAACAATCACCAATACGATTGCCATTTAAATTGGATCTGCGACATATTGCAGCATGGGTGGAAAAGAAGAATCCGTACAAGGGAACGTTAAGCAATGAATACTTTGACAAAATTTGGAAGAATTCTTTGGAAGCATTTCTTCTTGGACACATCAATTATCATTCTCAATTAGAAGATTTCTCAACCAATGACTTGATAGCGGTTTTAAAGATAAGCCCTGCTTTGTTTGTTTTTGATGGTTTCGATGAAATCGCTAATATTAAAGTGCGTGAGCAGGTTATAGATTTTATTAATAAGGGCATAAGCAGAATGTCAGCAAATTCAGAATCTATACAGGTAATTATTACAAGTAGACCTGCAGCTTTTTCTGACTCAATTGGCTTTTCTGTTGATGTATACCCGCATTTTGAGCTAACTGATATTACTCCAAACATTACAAAAGAATACGTAAACAAGTGGATAAAAGCAAGTCGATTAAATCATAGAGAAGCTACTGAAATTAAGAGATTGGTGGATGAAAAGTTAAAAATGCCACATTTAAAAGAATTGGCAAAAAGTCCAATGCAGCTTGCCATTTTCATTAGTTTGTTAAGAACAAGAGGGGAGTCATTGCCTAATAAAAGAACTGCCTTGTATGATAGCTATATAGAGTTGTTTTTCAATCGCGAATCAGAAAAGAATTATCTAATAAGAGATAAAAGAGACTTAATAATTGATATTCATCAATACTTAGCTTGGATACTACATTCCGAAGCGGAATTATACAAAAATAGTGGAAGTATACATATTGATGCATTAAAGGCAAGGTTGAAAGAATATTTACAGAATGAAGGGCATGACACAATAATAGCAGATGAATTGTTTGATGTAATGAACGAAAGAGTGTGTGCTTTAGTGTCAAGGGTTCAAGGGACATTTGAATTTGAAGTACAACCACTAAGGGAATATTTTTGTGCAAAATATCTATACAATACAGCTCCACATAGTCCTGTCGGTTCAGAAAGGTCGGGGACTAAGCCGGATAGGTTTGATGCAATAGCCAGAAACTTTTATTGGCATAATGTTGCTCGTTTCTTTGCAGGGTGCTTCGGTAAAGGAGAGTTGCCAATGCTCATTCAAAAATTGAAAGAACTACAAAATGATGATTTATTAAAGTATACAAATTACCCAAGAGTTTTAACATCACAAATTTTGTCGGATTACGTTTTTACACAGTATCCTTTATTGTTAAAGGACGTAGTTGAAATTATTATCGATGGTATAAACGTAGGTAATATAATAAACCAAGGCAATAGAGCCAACACTGAGCCTATATTGCTACCAAATGAATGTGGAAGAATAGAAGTAATAAAGGAATGTTTCACTCAGTTGAAAAAGTTTCCTACAAGCGATTATGCATCTGAAATGATAGGTATAATTAACAATAACCCGTATTCAACTCGTATATTATGGGAGGAGTACATTCCTGAATTGCAACCCCGGCAATTGCCAATTTGGTTAGAGTATGCTTATAGACTGCAAATCCTTCATAAGATTGACGAAGGAATTTTAATCGATATGGTCGAAAGGGGTGAAGAAAAAGATGTAAAGCGAATGCTTCAGCTTCTTGTTAGGGGAAACCGAATAGATATCATAAATAAGAAAATAGAATTTAAAGAAACGTTTTATAAAAGTATATTAAATGCTGAATATTTTATTCAGCATAAGAAATATTCAGGAAATAGCCTGTACTGCTTAAGCATCCTTATAAATCCTTTTCTTTTAGCTCATGTTCATACAATAATAAGGCCTGGCCCAAGTTTACTAAATTTTCTTGAAA
>NZ_LWBP01000237.1 GCF_002078015.1 Niastella populi
CAGGTCATCGGGCCCGATCGCATAATTAGCTTTCAGGTAATGAGCAAGCTGATTAGACCGCTCATTCAGTTCCCGGTAAGACAGCGCTATATCCTCAAACACCAACGCAATATTACCCGGCGTCTTCGCTACCTGTTCTTCAAATAAGTCTACTATCGTCTTGTCTTTTGGATAAGCTACCGCTGTATCGTTGAATGTGATCAGCAGTTCCTGCCTTTCCTGTGCCGACAGGTACTCCACCTTTGAGACTTTCTCTCCCGGACGAGATAATACCGAACTCAAAAGGCGTTTGAAATGTTCCATCAGGCGTTTTATCATCTCCCGCTCATAGACATCCTCATTATATATTGATTTGAAATAAATATAATCACCCACTTCTCCGAAGTGCAGCTCTATATCATTCTTAGCTTTCGAAGGACCATTATCCGACACCTGGTTGATAATATCGTCATCAATGGTTCCTATGTCTTTATTTTCGCTAATATTATTATAAGTGATAGAGATGTCGAAAACCGTACTTCTGCTTGTATCACGCTGAAGACCCAGTTCTTCTACCAAACGATCGAAAGGATACACCTGGTGACTATAGCTCTTTAAGGTGTTCTCTTTTACCACCTGGTAATGATGCGCGAAGCTTTCTTCAGGATTCACTTCGTTTCTTAAACCAAGCGTGTTTACATAATTCCCTATCTGGTCTTCCAGGTCGGTATGGTTTCTCCCCGCTACCTGGGTACCGATAATGATATCCTTCCCGGAAGTGTAGCGGTACATCAGCACATTCCATGAGGCCAGCAGGCCCATGAACAGGCTACCCCCATTCGCCTGAACATATCCCTTTAGTTTAGCTGTTGTTCCCTTATCAACATAAGTGGCCAGGCATCGTGCGTTATAGGTTTTAATTTTTGGCCGCTGTTTAATACCCGGCAGATCCAGCAATGGCAGTTCTCCTGAGAACTTATCAAGCCAATATTCCCGGTGTGCCTTAAATGATTCCTGGTTCAATTGACCCAACTGCCAGGCTGAATAATCCTTGTACTGAATGCGTAATTCATTTAACGCTGGCGCTTTACCTGCCTTATATGCTTCATAGTATCTGAATACATCTTTAGCCAATACCTCCATTGACCAGCCATCGCTGATGATATGGTGTATATTTAAATAGAATACATATTCATCTTCTTCTACCTGTAGTAAGACTGCCCTGAGCAAAGGACCTTTCGCCAGATCAAATGCCCGGTAACCATCCGCCGCGATCCATGCCTCCGCTTTTTCTTTGCGCTCAGTCTCTTTTCTAAAATCTTTGTACCCGACCCCGAATCCTATATCTTTTCTTTCCATTATCCATTGCCTGATCTCTCCTGCCTCGTCTTCCCTGAACACGGTTCTTAATATCTCATGACGGTCAATGGTGGCATCGATGGCGAGTTTGAATTTCTCAATGTCAATATCATCATTCAGGTAAATGCTCCCAAACATGTTATGAGCTACCGAACCTCCTTCAAACTGGCTTAATACCCATACCCTTTTTTGCCCGTCGGAGACCGGATAACTTTCCTGAGGAGTTACTTTTTCAATTTGAAAAAATGCCTCCCTGGTTGAAGATGCTATTAGTAGTGCATGCGAAGCTACGCTGGTATGAGCGAACAGCTCTTTTAAACCCAGCCTTGCAGACAATTCCTTTTGATACTCATTGCCCAGGCGTACCGCTTTTAAGCTATGGCCTCCCAATGTGAAAAAGTCATCATTCACCCCAATGTGTTCCCTTTCCAGCACTTCTTCCCAGATCTTTACCAGCTTTCGTTCCAGCTCTGTTCGTGGTGCTACATATTCCAAGCCACTCGTTAAAGCCAACCCTTCAGGATCCGGCAGTGATTTCCTGTCTACTTTGCCATTAGCTGTTAACGGTATAGCTTCCAGCTGTACAAAGCAGGCCGGAAGCATATACGCCGGAAGTGACTTTTCTAAATAGGCTTTTAGATCACTTGTGTTTTGCGCAGCATTGGAAGTGAGGTATGCTACCAGCTCCTTTTCTCCCAACTCATTCTCTCTGGCTATAACTACAGCCTGGCTTATTTCTTCACGGTTTAATAAAGCATGCTCTATTTCACCAAGTTCGATCCTGTATCCCCGGATCTTGACCTGGTCATCTTTTCTGCCAACAAGCTCGATATTCCCATCTGCCAGCCATCTGCCCAAATCTCCTGTTTTGTACAGGCGCTCTCCTTCTTTAAACGGACTCGCTATGAACTTCTCTCTGGTAAGCGCCTCCTTGTTCAAATATCCCCTGGCTAAACCCTCGCCTCCTATGCAAATTTCACCGGCTACCCCTACAGGTTGCAATTCTTCTTTTTCGCTTAAGACATAGATCTGCGTATTGGCAATCGGTTTACCAATCTCAATCTTTTGGGTGTTTTTTTCCAGCGGTTTTACTGTGGACCAAATCGTTGTTTCTGTTGGCCCATACATATTATACAGTTTCGCATCAGGTAATTTTTGGTAAATATCATTCACCAATGAAGCCGTACATGGCTCACCGCCCAAAAGGATATTCTTAATTGAACGCCAACCTTCCTCCTCTGAAAGGTGCTGATTCAACATGGATCCCATGGAAGGTGTAATTTGTAAATGCGTAACCTTGTGTTTCCTGACCTGTGAAAAAACCGAATAGTTATTCTGATCCTCACCAATTTGCCTGGCCTCTCCCTGTATAACAACTTTATATCCTTTACTCAGTGTCCACAAAAGTTCCAATACCGATATGTCAAATGTGTAATTTGTCATCGCCAGGAATGTTCCTTTTTCTTCTCCAAAAATGGATGTCATCCCGGAGAAAAAGTTAGTTACATTCCGATGTTCGATCATTACTCCTTTCGGTTTCCCTGTGGAACCTGAGGTGTAGATCACATAAGCAAGGTTGTTGGATGTAGCAGTGGAACTCACCGGTTCTTTAGAATAACGCTCCTGGCTTTCCCTGAACTTGTTTAGTTCTGTTTCATCCAGGCATACTTTACATTTGGTATCTGCTTCAATATAGTCAATTCTTTCCCGGGGGTATTCCGGATCGATCGGAACATACGCGCCTCCTGATTTTAACGCACCCAATATCGACACCATCATCCACTCACTCCGCGTTTGCCTGATGCCTATCAGATCATCGGGCACGATGTCATAGTTTTCTCTCAGGTAGTGAGCCAGCTGATCAGACCGCTCGTTAAGCTCCCGATAACTCAAGTTCGTATCCTCAAACACTACCGCTATATGATCTGGCGTCTTTGCAACCTGCTCTTCAAACAGATCAACTATCGTCTTGTCTTTTGGATAAGCGCCAGCTGTGTCATTAAATGTAACCAGCAGTTCGTGCTTTTCCTGCTCATCTAAAACATCGATACTATCGATATCATCATTGACAGAAACATAAAACTGATCAATAATTTTTAATAATCTTTTGCCTGTTGTTCGTACTTCTGTGTTAGTGAAATAATCTTCACGAAAAATAATTTCTAAAAATAAATCGTCTTTATCTTTTTCCGTGAAATCACAAAAGCTAAACTCTATTGGAGTTCTAGAATATGCAGCATCATTTTTAAAGCCTTTTAAATGAAGTTCAGACTCATTGGTATTTAGTTTGAAATACCGATAGTTGACACTAATATCGAATGGCCTGGATACATTACCGGCTTCAGAGAGAAGCATAGCGTTAAAATGACTCACCGGAAATTGTTTATGACGATAGTCCTGACGTTGATTCGTCTTAATATCATCAAACAATTCTTTAAGGCTGCGGCTTCCCAGTTTTAAACGACAAGGGATGAATTTCGAAAACAGTCCCAAAGTCATTCGTTCTAAACGACTGGTCCTGTTGTGAATGGGTAAGCTAAAATCGAAATATTCCTGATTATTCGTTTTATAATAGTACACCGCGAGAACGGCGATTAAAAAATCCTGCAAACCAATATCATGATTGGCGCAAAATGACCTTAATTGCTGTTGCTCATCCGCGCTGAAAAAGATCTGAAATGAATCAGTTCGAAATGAAATAGCCTTTGCTCTCTTTTGAATTATGGGTTCCTGGGACCAGGCAAATCTCTGTTTCCAATATTCTTTATCAGATTCATAACTTTTCGAATTCAGGTAGTCAGTGGATTTTTCAATCAGTTCAAGATAGGATGGATAATTGAATTCCTTTTTTTCTCCTGTTCTTAAAGCATGGTATTTATCGAAGATATATGCCAGGTATACATAGGGCACTCCATATCCGTCTGAGAACAGATGGTGACAACCCATGTAGAACCAATACTCGGCATCGCTGATTTTTATCAATACAAAATCATACAGGCTTCCGCCATAAATATCGAAAGGCGTATTGATCCTTTCCTGCAACCATTTTTTAACTGATCCCCTGGACCAAAGATCGCTTGTAAAATCTACCTCTGTAATTTGAATACTTACATCTGATTCCTGTAAATTGACAAAAGGGGCATAATTCGAAAAGCTCTTGTATTTAAAGACATCAAATACATTTTTGGAACTTTTAATTGAATCTTTAAACAGGTCTACGTGCAGATCACCTTCGATGACAATATAAGTACCAATATTATAGTGAGGATTCCTGGAATCTATTATCTGGTCAAAATAGATCTCCTGCTGGATAAGGTTTAATGTAGGCATTTGCTAAATAATCGATTAAAAAACAACTAACAAATATGAGCACCTGATGCTAATACAATCTCACAGTTTTTTAAAACTACGGAAATAAGCTAATTTACCCAATTGTTTCTACGGCGAATGGTTGACGGTAGTTTTTTTAGCAGGAAACCCCTGGAACCATTCCTTCCAAAACATCACCGCGCTAAAAACAGGGCTTTACCAAATTACGTATATACTTAGACTTTAACTCTGTTTTTAATTTGAATTTTTAATATTAGGTTTAAATAATATGTCTTAGCTGTTTGAATTTTTCCAGACAATCCTAAGAAACTGGTGGGTAGGGGTAAATGGAATTTGTTTTATGTTTGTAACAGTAGCCGACTCCCCTTCTATTTGAGACTCAATTTAATCACACATATGTTCAATTTTATTAAACTAATTAATCCCAAAAAAGCGATTTCCATATTCGTACTTGGTTTGGTGTCTGGAGGTGTCAGCTTTTTGTTCCTGTCCTTTATCAATTTAATGGTGGGAATAATTTTATCAAAACAAAATACATCCAGCATAAACTATATTATTTATTTCTGTATCCTCCTGTTTGGTTTTGTATGGTCAAGGCGGGCATTATCTTATATTATCATTAAATTTTCGCAACAGGTATTCTGGAAACTCAGATCCGAAGTATTACATACCCTGCTGGCGGCGAATTTTTACCAGATTACCCATCGCAAGGGAAAGATTTACGCTTCTCTTGTCAGGGATGTAGGCGTATTAACCGGCTTTTCACTTTCGATCATTAATTTCCTATCGGCCCTGGTGATGACCGTAGGTTGCCTGGTTTATCTGGGAATGCAATCAACCCCTTTGCTGCTGATGACATTAGGCGTTTCTGTATTTGGAACAGTCATTTATTGGATCGGCGTTTATTTTAACAATAAAAAATTAAAATATTCAAGGGAACTGGAAGATGGTTTCATGAAAAGCCTGTTAGATGTTTTAGACGGCTTCAGAGAGATCCACATGAACCCGGGAATCGGACACGATATATATGATCGTAAGATCCGGAAAATATCAAATGAGTCTTATTTAAATAACACCACGGCGTTGGCCAATTTTTTAAATGTACAAATAATAGGCGAGGTCCTTTTTTATTCCTTGATCGCTTCTATATTGTTTTTTAGTTCTTATTTCATCCAGGAATCACCCGAGTCGATAGTTAAATATATTTTTATCCTGTTGTACCTGTTAGGAGGGATCAATTCACTTATGCTCATTATTCCACAGATCGTCAATGTGCGGATTGCCGCTAATAAGATAAATCAATTGCGGCAGGATCTGCATACCGAAACTTTTGACAATCTTAAAGAAACTTCCCAGTTGTCGATCGCCGAATTCAATGAGCTCGATATGTATGATATTAGTTTCCGCTACGCGGGAACTGAAGAATCAAAAGAAAACAATAATGGATTTGCTGTTGGCCCAATCAACTTTTCTATTAAAAAAGGCGAGACCGTTTTCATATACGGAGGTAACGGAAGCGGAAAAACGACCCTGATAAATGTTATGCTGGGAACCCTGAAAGGCCACGCAGGGACAATAAAATACAATGATATCATTGTTGACTCAAAGAACTATAATAACTACAGAGCGCTGTTTTCAGTGGTGTTTAGTGATTTCTACCTTTTCGATGAATTGTATGGGTTCGATACTATCGACAAAGATCAAATCGATGAATACCTTGAATTGTTCGAGCTGAAGGATAAGGTTACTTTCAACAACCAGTCATTCTCCTCCAACCAGCTCTCCACCGGGCAAAGAAAACGGCTGGCGCTGATCACCGCTTTAATCAGGTTTAAACCTATCCTGGTATTAGATGAATGGGCCGCTGACCAGGACCCGATTTTCCGTAAAAAATTCTATACCGAAATTATCCCGCTGCTAAAAGACAAGGGCTACTCAGTGATAGCCATTACCCATGACGACAAGTATTATCATCTTGCCGATAAATTATATAAAATGGAGAATGGACAATTATCTTTAAATTTCACGGAAGGACTTGCAAAAAAAGAAGTAGTAAAATTATGATCCTCACATTAAGTTCTGAGACTTTTTACAGGGTTAGCCCAGGCAGCTTTAATCGCCTGTAGGGACACTGTCAATAACGCAATAACCAGTGAAGCAAGTCCGGCAACGGCAAAGATCAACCAGTTTATTTCGATCCGGAATGCAAAGCCCTGAAGCCAGTTGGATAACGCCAACCAGGCAATTGGCCAGGCGATAATATTGGCAATAACAACAAGCCGCACAAAATCTACAGATAACAGGCCTACCATACTTTGTACAGAAGCCCCGAGTACCTTACGTATTCCAATCTCCCTGATCCGTTTTTCGGCTGAAAAAGATGCAAGCCCGAAGAGTCCAAGGCAACTGATAAGGATCGCCAGCGCCGCAAGTATTCCGACAATTTCGCTTACCTGTTTATCAGACTTGTAAAGTTCGTTGTAAAGTTCATCCAGGAACTTATAATCTATTGGCTCGCCTGGCACAACCTGCTTCCATACATCTTTGACCCGCTCTATTGCCGCCTTTGTATCAGCGCCTTTTAACCGTACGGACATCTCGGAAAAGCCCCAATCTTTTTGGCTGAGGAGGCACAGCGTTTCAATCTTATGGTGAAGTGAATTAAAATTGAAATTTTTTGAGATCCCGATTATTGATCCAACTGAATCCATACCACCAAATCCGAACCGCCTGCCGATCAGTGATTCAAACGTTGCACCCTTATCCTCCCTGAGCAGTTCCTGCGCCAGGGTTTCATTAATGACATAGGCCTTGCCGTTGTCTGTCTCATAATCATTGGAGAAATTTCGACCCGCTATTAATTTAATCTTATATAGATTAAGGAAGTCGGGGTCGACCACATTCTGCGAAACAGACAACTCTTTTGCTCCGTTGGCGCCATGGTAGATGACGCTCGTCTGATGTAGATTGTTCCCGAGCCTTTGCTGCGATGCAGTCACAGATGCGACCGCTGTCAAGCCGAGCAGAGATTCCTTGATAGTGTTATACTTTCGATAACTCTTATTATTTAAGCGCAGCATCATAACCTGCTCGCGGTTGAAACCTGGATCCTTGTCCTGCATAAATCGCAGCTGCTTCACAGCAAAGATGGTGGCAATGATCAAAAAAACGGAACTGGTGAACTGAATTACGACCAGTACATTTCGAAAAAGACTTTTAGGTTTACCAGACACAATTGAACCCTTTAGCACGCGGGCTGGTTGAAAAGATGACAAATAAAGTGAAGGATAGAGACCGGCAATAATTCCGGTTATTATAGTACCACCCAAAAGCAACCCTGGTAATGCGGGATCCGTGAAAAGTGGAAACTCAAGTTGTCTCTCACTCAAATTTCTTACATAAGGAAGAGCAAGAAGAACCATTAACAGGGCAAGCCCGAGAGCAAACAGGCAAATGAGAACTGACTCGATGATGAACTGAAATCCGAGTTGTACTCTCAAGGCACCAATTGATTTCCGAACTCCAACTTCCATCGCCCTGTTCGCAGATTTTGCAGTAGCAAGGTTCATAAAATTGATACAGGCGATCAACAAAACAATAATAGCGATCGTTGAAAATATACCCGTATATCGTTTGTCGAACTTTTGAAAGTTGTGATAGTCATGGGTAATATTAACGGAGTTAGAATGAATATCAGGCAGCCGCTGCAGGAACAATTCATAAAACTTCCGGTTATCTTCACTCATGTGCTTCCCGAGAAACGCCGGAAATTTCTTTTCAAGGTTTGCTGTGTTTGTCTTCGGAGCCAATTCGAAATAAGTGACAAGCCAGTTATCTCCCCAGTTATTCATAAAATCGGGGCGTGCAATTGTGCTGAAGGAAAAGACTCCGTCAAACTGCAGGTGAGAAGTTTGAGGGATATCAGCGAGGACACCTGTGACCTGAAAAATGATGGTATCACGTTCAATGCGGCTAACGGTTTGACCAATAGGATTTTCATTGCCAAACAAAAGCTTCGCCGACTTTTCCGTTAGTACGATGCTATTAGGTTTTTGAAGCACGGATTTGCGGTTCCCTTTTAGCAACTTGAAATCGAATAGCTGCAGGAAGTTCGAGTCTGCACACAATATTTTGGGGAAGACGATCTTTTTGTCACCGACATTCAAGTCCATATTTTCCATGGCATTGAGTCTCACAAAATCTAAAATTTCGGGATATTCCTTTTTCATCTCGGGACCCATTGGATACATCGATAAAGCAACCTGCTGCGGTGCCACCGCACCGGGAAAGTTTTGTACCTCGTTTAACCGGTAAATATTCTTAGTATGAAAATCATCAAAACTTCTTTCATAATTCACAAAGATCATGATTACAATACATGCCGCCATACCGGTTGCCAGGCCGAAGATATTCAGGGAAGAAAAAAACAGATTCTTCCACAAGTTGCGCCAGGCTATTTTAATATAGTTCCTAATCATTTTAAAGGATTATGTAGTCAAATAAGTAAAAACAATAATATCCAGTGGATAAGTAAATGATCCGGTTTCTAATTTATCATAAAATATCGATACCGCGCTGACGGGTAATTAAAAGTATTATTTTAACGCTACTGTGTCAAATTTAGATCTTAGCGGGAATGTGCCTTGCTGCGTATTACCGCCACTCCGCACCAGGATATACCAGCCATCCTTCCGATGGTGCCTGAAAATGCATCCGGGATACCGTTTTTCATATTGCCCATAAAGAATCTATTTAAAGTGTCAATGAAAAAGACGAATGACCATAACCGGTATTTTTATCAGTTGCCTGGTGCGATATAAAAGTAAGAGGATTTTTGTAGAATAGATCACCGGCATGTTTATCCCATCCCAACGTGTCCTATCTTGTTGTATGTTATCCCAGGTTGTTCTATGTGCGTCTACAGTGTACTATATATGTCTACTTTGGTCTACATGTGTCTTGAATGGTCATGGTAAAATGGAGTGTTTATTCGGGATTGTGCCGGTATCAGGAGGGTATTATACCGGGCGTTGTTCGGACGTTGTTCGGACTTTCCGGGGGAGTGTTCGGGTGCACTCAGGAGAAATGCGAAGAAAGTCCGAACAAAGTCAATAGTAATACCGGCACAAGACCGGATCGATATCGGGTTCCG
>NZ_LWBP01000238.1 GCF_002078015.1 Niastella populi
AATAGTAATACCGGCACAAGACCGGATCGATATCGGGTTCCGGTTGCATGGAGTATAGGATTTAAAGGTTTAAAAGGGGGCTTACACAAGCCCGGCGGTCATGTAAGTAATACGCAACTGCTTTTCGATTTAAAGAGAAGGCTGTAATCTCGCCAAACGATTGGCATGGCAACGGTAAGGAAATATTCCAAATACTGGTTCCATAAAATAACTTCGAAGTTTTACCAAAGGGGGGACTAAACCATTTCTCTGCAGTAAAAATGCTGTAGTTCTTCCATGGAGCAATGGTCAAATGTCCCACCATCAAAACGTAGGTTTGTGCCCTCATTAATGAGTACCAAAGTAGTATATAGGTAGTCGAAGAATGCGGGTAAAGCAAACAGAAGCAGGAAAGACGTTGAAATTTCATAGCGTCCTTTAGAAAAAGAACCTGGTGCATTGCTGGCATAATACTTTTGAAGTTGGAACCGAGATTAACAAAATGGTTCTGAAACTGATCGCGGTAGTCGTGAACACCTGTATAGGAAAAATACAAATGAAGTTTTGATCTCGCCAGATCTTCGTAAATTAGTATGCGACACAATATTTTCCTGTTTTATCATATTTTCTTACTGACTGATAATATATAACGGTTTTTATTTAATATTGACCTCAAACCACCCCTGACTCCTAAGTGTCCACCAGCTCCTGTGAATGATTTTGATCACCCTTCACAAAAAAAAGGCTTTAATACCATACCATAAGCCCATCCCTATCGACGATTCTTATGAACAAAGTACAGTTTTAATGAAAAACAAGTTATCGAACAAGCAACTGATTGCGGCATTGAACAATGGCGATGCAACCTCCTTCACTTACCTGTACAAGACATGGTATCGAAGGTTATGTTTTTTCGCCATGAAGATAACGGGCAGTAAGGAAGATGCTGAAGATGTTGTCGTCAACGCCCTTACCAGACTATACCAGTTTCGCGAGAAATTTCAGAACGTTACCAATCTGGAAGGGTTTCTCTATACGGCTATAAAAAATTCCTGCATTGACCATATAAGGCATTTACACAGGCAATCCGCTAACGAAAAAGCCTATTCATATTTAGTGGATTATGACAATGAGGATACAATTGAAAATCTTAAGATAAAGTCTGAGCTGCTCAATGAGATATATGCTGAAGTGAAGCGGCTTCCCGATAACTACAGACATGTATTTGAGCTTAGTGTCCTTCAAGGCTTAAAGAATGAGGAAATAGCCCAACGTCTTAATATCTCCCTGAGTAATGTCACAACCCGAAAGAATCGCGCTATCAACCTGCTTAAACTAAGATTGTCTGAGGACGGGGTAATCTTATTTTCCATCCTGGTGGTTAAAGGCATTTACTAAAGGCCAGGGCGTTATAAAAAAATTTTTCCTTCGCTGTGACAAAGTAGTTTTTTCGTCGTTATATTAATAAATGATTAACAAATTGAAATGAATTTGTAACCCTTATATAAGTTCTGGATGACATCTAAAGATCCCATTCTTCCTAAAGTAATTGTAAAGCTTTTACACAAGTATGTAAAAGGACGGCTTTCCAGAAAAGAAAGCAGGCAATTGGAAAATTGGGCGCAACAAAACGAAAACAATCCTAAACTCCTTGAAGAGATTAAAAATCAGAAACGCTTTACCTCTGATTTGACCGCGTTTGACAGCTTTAGCTGGGAGGATATCTCCCAAAAGCTGGCGGTTAGTGGAGTGCCTATCATAGAAAACACGAAGGTTCGACCGATGGTTCAACGGTGGCACTTCATGGCAGCTGCAGCACTTTTAATTATGGCTGTCGCGGTTTATCTCTTGACCGAAATCAACAGAAACGTTAACGAGAATAAACCGTCAGAAGTTATAGCTAAGCAGAATGACATTGCACCCGGGAAATATAAGGCGCGCCTTACCCTTGCTGATGGATCGACAATTATATTGGACAGTATAAATACGGATTCTTTAACGAGGCAGGGCACGGCAAAGCTCGCCAACGAAAATGGCAGGCTGGTGTATAAAGCAGGAAAGTTTGAAGGTGGTTCGATAGCGGTGTGGAATACACTTACAACTGTGAAGGCAGAAACCTATCAATTGCTCCTTTCTGACGGTAGTAAGGTATGGTTGAATTCCGGTTCTTCTATACGATACCCGGTTCATTTCGTTGGGAACGAGAGAAAGGTAGAGATCACCGGGGAAGCGTATTTTGAAGTAACCCACAACAGCAGGCAACCTTTTATCGTGAAAGCAAATAGCATGGAGGTGCAGGTATTGGGAACAACCTTTAATATAAATGCCTATCCTGACGAAGGAGCGATTAAAACTACGTTGGTGGCTGGTAAAGTCAAGGTATTAAACCGCGCGGCCAGCACTGAGCAATCGGCTGTTTTAGCACCAGGGCAGCAGGCTCAATTGCAAAGCGAAAAAATTTCTGTAGCGCGCCAAGTGAATATTGACCAGGCTGTCGCATGGAGATATGGGCGATTTCAATTTGACAGAGATGACATTAAAACAGTAATGCGACAGATAGCCCGTTGGTATGATGTTGAGGTAAGTTATGAGGGAGAAATTACTAATAAGGAATTTTGGGGTAAAGTGAGTAGAGACCTAAATGCCTCTGAAATGTTGAAAGTGCTGGAGGTGTATGGCGTACATTTCAAGATCGACGGCAAAAGAATTATTGTTACGCAATAACCGCTTCTACAGAGATTCCGATATTCATTGAATGAGGCTGCATTGTATGCCCGTGTCAATGCCGTTATCCATTAAACCAGCAATTGTACCCTTTGGACAAGTAACCAGATCAGGCTAACTAGAACAAGGAACTGCCAGATTCTACCAGTGAATCTGTATGGCGTATGGTGTTTGGTATTGTTTTGTGATAGGTCAAAATTCTGCTATTCCCATAGCAGTTCCCTTCTATTCTGCCTCGCTTCCCGCTTCCTATTAAACCTGTCTCATTACCAGCGTTGACAATCAACCCATAAAAAGAAATTGTTTTAGTCTCTTATTCGAAAACGAATAAAAAACCGGGCGTGGTGCAAACACGTCCGGTACTGTGAGGCTAAAAAAACAAGGTCTGTCTTATTTTTTAACCAACAACACATCAAAGTTATGCAAGTAAATTCTTCTTGCAAAGAACCCTTTTGTGAAAAAGGGAAACCTAAACAAAACTCTTATAGAGAACTGCGAAAAGTAATTGTACGAACAATGAAGATCACAACCTTCTTAATATTGGTTGGATGCCTGCAAGTTTCGGCGGCCGGTAATGCGCAGAATGTGACGCTTTCTTTTAAAGATGCTCCCCTTAATGAGATCTTTTCTGCACTGGAGAAGCAGACAACCTTTACCTTTTTTTGTGAATACAGCTTATTGCAGCAAGCAAAGAAAGTGACGATTAGTGTAAAGGACATACCGTTTAAGGACGCACTTGAAAGATGCCTCAAAGACCAACCGTTTACTTACAGTTTTGTCAAGAATACTGTTTTAATTAAACCTAAAAAACAACCCAATTCTGTTAATGTTGTTACATCCGATTTGAATGTAATTGACATTAAGGGTCGGGTGGTTGACGAGAACGGTAAGCCGGTGCCTGGTGTGACGGTTGCTGTTAAAGGCACAAACAAACAAACAATTACAAACGAAAAGGGCGAGTTCACCCTCGCCGGGGTAGAGGCTACTGCAACTCTCACTTTCAGCAGCATCAATATGGAGCCATTTTCATTAAATGTTAGTGGCCAAAGTGAAATAATAGCAAAGCTAAAGACAAAAACCAGCGAGTTAGATGAAGTCCAAATCATTGCTTATGGACAAACTACAAAAAGATTCCAAACAGGCAATGTTAGCACCGTTAAAGCAGCGGATATCGAAAAGCAACCGGTTCAAAACCCGCTGCTTGCTTTACAGGGAAGGGTACCTGGCCTGGTAGTAACTCAAAATTCCGGTGTACCTGGCGGAGGCGTTACGGTCCGCATACAGGGAAGAAATAGCATAAGAAGTGGAAATGACCCATTATATATCATTGATGGAGTTCCGTATCCAAGTCAATTGCCAACAACTGGAAATGACGGCGTTTTTGGAACTTCGAGTAATGATGGAAATGGCAATCCAATAAACGGTTATGGCAATCCATTAAATTACATCAATGTTAGTGATATAGAAAGCATAGAGGTGTTAAAAGATGCAGACGCTACAGCCATATATGGATCCCGCGCGGCAAATGGAGTAATTCTAATTACTACAAAAAAGGGCAAAATTGGCCAGATGAAGCTAGATGTCAATCTACAAAAAGGTTGGGGCAAAGTGGCCAATAAGTGGGATATGCTGAATAGTCGCCAATACTTAGACATGCGTTATGAGGCATTAAAAAACGACAATATCGATCTATCCGCTCAGTCAAATACTGATGCAAACTATTATGACCTCCTGGCTTGGGATACTACGCGCTACACAGATTGGCAAAAAACTCTCATCGGAAAAACTTCTGACTATCTAAATTTAAGTGGTAGCGTTTCAGGGGGCACAAACACAATGCAATACTTGATTAGTGGAAATTATCATAAAGAAACTACTGTATTTCCTGGAGATTTTAATGATCAAAAAGGCGCTCTTCACTTTAATATTAACGGCGCATCTCCGAACGAGAAATTTAGATTGCAGTTTACAGGTAGCTATATGGTTGATAATAATCATTTACTAATAACTGATTTAACCAGGGCTGCGGTTCAAACGGAGCCTGTCGCTCCGGATCTTTACAATGCTGACGGTAGCTTGAACTGGGCCCCCAATGCTTTGGGAAATTCCACATGGGCTAACCCTTTGGTTGAAACCTTAAGAAAATATAAAAACGTCACTACTAGTATTGTGGGAAATACCATTCTCAGTTATCAATTATTTCAAGGTTTAGACATTCGAGGAAGCCTCGGATATACTCGTTTGCTAACCACGGATTTCCAAGCCCTACCATTGAATTACACTAGTCCGGAAAACCGTGCCACGGGGCTTCGCGGAGCTGTTTATGGAGATAGAGATCTCAATTCGTGGATATTTGAACCTCAAATAGTTTACAAAAAATCAATTTCGAGAGGTAAGCTAGATTTAGTAACGGGCGGAACGATTCAAGAAAATAACAGTGAAGCAGGCTCTGTTGTAGGTATAGGATTCAATAGTGACGAAGTTCTAGAGAATAAGACGAGTGCTACTCAGTTATTTCCCGGAGGTCAATATATCGTAAAATATAAATACAGCGCGCTTTTTGGACGTTTTACATTTAATTGGGCAGATAAATATATCATCAACTCCACGTGGCGAAGGGATGGAACAAGTCGCTTCGGTACAAGCAGCCAATTTCATAATTTCGGTAGCATCGGAGGTGCTTGGATTTTCACTGAAGAAAGTTGGATAAAAAAGCAAAAGGCATTTAGTTTCGGTAAATTAAGAGTTAGCTACGGCACTACGGGAAGCGACCAAATTGAAGATTATTCCTTTTTGAGCCTTTACAACTTTTGGAGTGCTCCAGGACTACCCTATCAAAATAGTATTGGTACTTACCCAAACGGTATTCCCAATCCATATTTGGAATGGGAAGAAACAAAGAAGTTACAAACAGGTGTTGATTTAGGATTTTGGTCAGATCGTGTAATTGTAAATATTACACATAGTCGAAATAGATCCTCAAATCAATTGCTCCCCTTCGCGCTACCATCTACAGCAGGCTATACGTATTTGAATAGAAATTTCCCGGCAACAGTACAAAATACGACATGGGAGTTCTATGCAAGTTCTTCTAATCTAAAAACTAAAACTCTAGAGTGGGCAACCACAGTAAATCTTACAATTCCCAAAAACAAGCTTGTGGCATTTCCAGATATTGAAACGAGTAGTTATTCTACTGGCTTTGGAGGCGTCATTATTGATCAGCCTATTGGTATAATAAAAACGCTTCATTCGTTGGGCGTTGACCCGTCTACAGGAAAGTTTCATTATGCCGACAAGAAAGGCAATTCCACAAGCTCTCCATTATTCCCCGATGATTATACAGTACTTATGAAAACTTTGCCAAGATTTTACGGGGGTATACAAAATAGCATTAGTTATAAGGGATTGGAACTCGATTTTTTGTTTCAATTCGTAAAGCAATTGGGGACTAACTATTCATTCAACAGCTTAGCGCGGTTACCTGGCCAGTTTTCGGCAGGAACAAGCAACCAGCCCGTAACAGTAATGGACAGATGGCAAAAACCAGGTGACTTAGCTCAAGTTGGTTACTTCACAACTGGATACAATGGGTATATGACGAGTGACGAATCTTACGTGGATGCTTCATATGTTCGGTTGAAAAATGTGTCACTTTCGTATGAATTGCCTGCTAAATGGCTGCAGGCGGTGAAAATGAAAACCTGTAAAGTTTCTCTACAAGGCCAAAATGTATATACATTGACGAAGTGGAAAGGATTAGATCCGGAAACCCAATCTATATATTCATTGCCTCCATTGCGAGTTTTGACCTTTGGATTGAAGGTCGGGTTGTGAAAGATCAACGATGGAATTTAATAATAAGATTATGAAGAAATATTATCCGAAATTTTAATAGGTTAAAAATGACTCGATATCAAAACTTAAAGGCAGCGTTGATAATAGCCATCACTTTCATAGCCCAAACAGGTTGTAAGAAATTGGTCGAGGCTGATGCGCCGAGAACAAGCCTCAATCAAGGGAATGTATATAATACAAATGAAGCAGCCATATCTGTCCTAACTGGTCTATACCAGCAGATGAATCAGGAAGGTCTATTGAGTGGCAGCAACGGCATATCATTGACGGTTGGCCTATCCGCGGACGAATTTGATTTGTCGTCGGCTATCGCTGCAACTGACACAAAGTATTATTATTATATAGATTCTTTATTTTCAAATATCAACAACTCTAAAGGTGTTGAATATTGGGCGCCATTTTACAACTATATTTTCGTTTGTAATTCGGCAATTCAAGGGCTAACGAGCTCCGACGGTTTATCTCCGTCTGTAAAAAACCAATTACTTGGGGAAGCAAAGTTCATACGCGCCTTTTTATACTTCTATCTAACAAATATGTACGGCGATGTTCCACTAGTGTTGACTAGTGATTGGAAAGTTAGTTCCAGTGTAGGGCGAGTCGGCAAACCGCAAGTTTACCAACAACTCATCACCGATTTAATTGAAGCAGAAAATATTTTGAGTGACAAATATCTGGATGGAAAGTTGCAACCTTATACGGGTAGTTCAGAAAGAGTGCGACCGACCAGGTGGGCAGCTGCTGCATTGCTCGCGCGAATATATTTGTATAATGGAGATTGGGCAAATGCTGAAGCCCAAGCTTCTGCGGTAATTAATAACACGTCTCTTTATGAGTTAACGACGTTAAATAACGTTTTTTTAAAAAATAGTACAGAAGCGATCTGGCAATTGCAGCCAATTTTAAGTGGGCAGAACACTGCCGACGGGATGTTATTCTTATTGCCTTCATCCGGACCAAATTCAGACCATCCTGTATATCTTAGCTCTCATTTATTGGCAGCTTTTGAAGTTAATGATCAACGGCGATATGGAAAGAATTGGATAGACAGCGTAATTGTCGGAACTAGCGTCTATTACTATCCTTACAAATATAAAGCAGGCTTTGATGGAGGCATAAGTTCGGTATCTGACTTAAAGGAGTATCTAATGGTTTTACGATTATCGGAGCAGTACCTAATAAGGGCAGAAGCAAGGGCGCAACAGAATAAAATTGACGATGCCCACAATGATCTAAACATAATTAGAAACCGTTCGGGTTTGCCAAATACAACTGCCAATGTTCAATCTACGACACTTACTGCAATACTACATGAACGCCAAGTCGAGCTTTTCAGTGAGTGGGGGCATCGATGGTTTGATCTCAAAAGAACAGGAGCAATTGACGCGGTGATGTCAATTGTACGTCCTCAAAAGGCTAGTGGGGCCTTATGGAAATCGTATATGCAACTATATCCAATTTTGATTTCAGATATTCAAAAAAATTCACAAATAACTCAGAACCCCGGATATTAAGTCTCACAAACAATAATTGAGTTCGTTGAATTTAATTATTTCATGCTCTGCAAATGATGAAGGCTGGTTCGTCATCGACGTGCAGAGCTTAAACCTGGAATACTTTATTCTACTAGATGACCGTCTCATAGTCCGACTCTTATATAAATGTTTTGCTCAATAGTTACCCCCTGTAAATGTTTACCGAGGTGTTGGCTACAATTAATCTCAGTGAGAAAGTTGAGTGTTAATTCAGGAATCAATAATCATCCAAACATTGGTTTACAATTGAAACTCCATAAATATCACAAGTCGACAAATATACTAGTGTGATCGATGTCGCCAAGTGTAACACAGTATAAGGCTTAGACAATAGCCGGGCACTAAGCTTTTTTGTGTAAGTCTAGCGAAAACGATTAGCTAATAACCATTAACATAATAGCATTTTTAAAACTTGAAAATTTACAGAAATGAAAACCATTTTATATATAGTATTCTTTTGCATTACTTCCGTTGTTGAAGCACAAGTACAGACACAGGAGGAGAATAAAACCTCCGTCGAAGGAATCGAATGGACTAAAGGCCTGAATTGGAAGCAAATATTCAATAAAGCAAAGAAGGAAAAGAAATATGTTTTTTTTGATTGTCACGCAACTTGGTGCGGGCCTTGCAAGGGAATGGAACGGGATGTATTTACAGACAAACAGGTTGTAGAATTCTATAATAAGCACTTTATCTCGGTCAGATTGCAGATGGATAGAACACAACACGACGATTCAAATACACGGAAATTGTACAATGTCGCAAATATGGTTAATAAAAAATATGGTGTACCTGCATATCCTACGTTTTTATACTTTTCATCGGACGGAAAAATCGTTTATCGCGATCAGGGGTATAAAGAGGCCGCAAATTTTATTCATATTGGAAAGATATCAATACAGGCTGGTTCAACGTTCCCCTTCCCTTTATACTATACCTGGCTAACAGAATATCAAAAAGGGAAAAAGGATTACAGTGTTATGGCTAAACTGGCGGATACCGCCAAATTGTTGGGGCAAAACGAAATTGCACGCAAAGTTTCCAAAGAGTACAGATCATATTTATTGAATCGCAAAGATGAGTGGTTAAAGTCGGATAACTTATCGTTTATGGCCCATTTTATTTCTGGCTCAAATGATCCTTTTTTTAAGGTATTCTATGAGAATAGTGACTTGATTGATTCCCTTTTGAACGAAAATGGCCTTGCGCAATATGTAGTCGACACCATTATTCAGAGGGAAGAAATTGAGCCACTATTAGGATTCAATGACGGGCTACGCTCTTCAAATGAACAGATAATGGCTAAAGACGGGCCCGCCTGGAACGATCTGAAGCTACGTCTCAGTGTAAAATATAATGAAGACTACGTCGAAAGAAATATTCTTTTGGCAAAGCTGCGATGGTATAATGGCCAACATCAATGGGGGGAGAGCGCTCGCGTTTTAACGACTCTTACAAAAAAATATCCGCGGTTTTATAAGAAACGGGCAAGTGCAGGCTTTATTAATTCGAGTGTTTGGGATGCCGTTTTCAAACGTAGCGTGGATAAAGAGCAAATTGATGCAGCCATTGACTGTATGAGCGATTTGGTAAATCAATGCCCCTCATGGCCTGACGGACTTGATACTTATGCAAATTTACTCTATAAGGCGGGAAGGGTTAGTGAAGCGATCTTATACGAAGAGAAAGCAATAGCAAGTGATCCGAAACAGGAGGAGCTAAGACTAACATTGCAGCGTATGCGTGATCGAAGACCAACGTGGCCTCATTACATTAGTACAAATTTCTGGGATCGCGGCATAGTCGATTAAAAAACCGCTGCCTTGACATTGATTGTCAACTGAAATCACTTAAGCATTTTGCAGGAAATAGATGATTTGACAATGTCGATTGTGCGGCGTGGCAGGCTTCGGAGAAACGATCCGGATAGTATTGTTCGATTATTAAGTTATCATTAAGCGGAGGTGTAATGTCTTTGGCTTTTGAAGTTGGTTTGGATATCAGGATAAACTCAGGCAAAATAAAACTAAGAGTTTGAGATGAAGACTAGACAATTGAATGTAAGTCTGGTTAAGTAGATTTTGTATCAAGTACTGTGTGAAACAGATAGCAATTTATAATTACTTATAAAGATCTTGGACATATTGCTAATTATGGACCGTAAATGATAAAAGAAACTAGTTGTCAGGTCCTCTGTTCCCATCATGATTGTGTTCTCGTCATAATGAAATGACCTAATTATGAAACAAGGAATTTCGTTTGAAAGTCCCCTATATGCACCGAATGTTGGAAAATTTATAAATCAAATTAAAATGAAAAGAAATAAGCATTTATTTGACGATTAGATAAAGACTGCCTTTATTAAGTTTGGTGAGGACGACTATGAAATTGATTCGATTGCAGTTATATACAAGAAAGTCTAATTGAAGAAGCATGGAGGTAAGAGTGAATGAAATAATGAGCTTACATCAAAAGCAAAGTCTAAATTCAAAAATTTGTTGTTCTTGATTTGGAGGATTCTCAAGTACGCTACGCCTTTCATTTTGAAATGGATGCATTACTCATAAATATGTACGTTGGT
>NZ_LWBP01000239.1 GCF_002078015.1 Niastella populi
TATAATCGCACCATAGAGGAATTGAAACCCTGCATACACAAATACTTTATCCAGCTTTTCCCAGTTTTAATCGCACCGCTGAGGAATTGAAGCTAATCGGCTTCCAGCAAACTGCCAATTTGCGGTTGTAATTGACGAGGATCCTTTTGTAAAAATGCGCCCCCGGGTCACTCCGGGAAATCGGGATAGGCGCCGTCGATGGCTTCTGTTAATATCAGCGACAAACCACAGTTTACCCCCGTCATCTGAACAGCCTGATCCCTGAAACCAGCGATCAACAGATCATATATGGTTTGTGTAAAGTCAGCAGCAATTTTAAACTTTGCTTTTTGCTCCTGCTGTTTTGGCGTATCGGCTTTTTTGAGGGAATGTGCCTTGCTGCGCATTATCACCACTCCGCGCCACAATGTACCAACCACTCTTCCGATGGTGCCTGAAAATGCATCCAGGATACCGTTTTTCATTTTGCCCATAAAGAATCGATTTTAAGTATTAATGAAAAAGACCTGCATCAAACGAGTGACCATAACCGATATTTGATCGGTTGCCTTGTGCAATATAAAAGTAAGATGGATTTTCGTAGATTAGATCACGGGCATGTCTATACCATCATAACATGTTCTATCTTGTCTTATGTTATCCCAGGTTGTTCTATGTGCGTCTACATTATACTATATATGTCTACTGTGGTCTACATGTGTCTTGAATGGTCATGGTAAAATGGGGTGTTTTTCCGGGATAGTGCCGGTATCAGGAGGGTATTATGTCGGACGTTGTTCGGATGTTGTTCGGACTTTCCGGGGGAATGTTCGGGTGTACTCAGCAGAAATGCGAAGAAAGTCCGAACAAAGTCGGCAGTAATACCGGCACAAGACCGGTTAGATACCGGATTCCGGTTGCATGTCACGTAAAACAGGAAAAGTTTTTGGGTCTTCCTTTTTATTTTTCTTGTTAGGGCCTTGACCATGCGTTAAACGGATGGGCCGCGCTTTAACGCTTCTTTGATCCCACCGTGGTGGGATTATTGAACAAATCTAATCTGAAATGGTAAATTTGATCGTGGTAGAACCCATTTGTAATTTAGTTGATCACGGCATTTATCTTTTCCCAAAGGGCATTGTCGAACCCGGAAACGGCAAAGCTGGGGTTTGATGGATCCGATGCGTCTCCCATTCTGATAACTACCATATTTTTACCTGGTATTACATAAATACGCTGGTCTTCAGCACCCATTGCTGCATACATATCTGCCGGGGCATTGGGCACCAACGATCCCTGGTACACAGTTTGACCGCCTGGGATCATAAAACTGGTTTTCCCATTTAACCACCACAAATATCCGTATGACGGGTTTATGTTTTGTGAGGTGTTGATGCTTTCTGTAAAAAAGGTTTCATTTACAATTTGTTCGTTGTTCCATTTCCCTTTGTTAAGTGCCAGTAATCCAAACCTGGCCATACTACGGGTATTGCTATGATATACTTTGAATATAAGACCGTTGTTCCAGAATCCATCCATTCCTATCTTACTCTTCAGTTTTGAGTTGAAATAAGATTCAAAATTTTGATTGGCTGCGGCTGCAACGACATCCATCAGTTTTTGAAATACATTATGGTACGACCACCTTGTTCCGGCATCTGCCAGGTAAGTTAAATTCGATTTTATTACCAACTCACTCGCATCATTGATGCCAGAAGTCATTGTAAGAAGGTGTTTTGATGTGATCAGATCTTCTTTTTCAATTGGCTCGCTCGTCCAGCCCGTGCCTAAATATTGAGATACTTTATTGTTAATATTTAATAATCCCTCCTGCTGCGCTATTCCTGTGATGGCGGTTGTCAATGTTTTACCGGCGCTGTTCCATTGCCAGGATGAAGTGGATGTATGCCCATTAAAATACTCTTCCATCACGATCCTTCCGTTTACAAGGATCATAAACGATTTGGTATTCTTTTGAATAAGATAATCTTTTAAAGGTTGAACCGCACTTTGATTCCAGCCCAGACTGGAAGGCGTAACTGTTTCCCAGGTAGTTTCTGTATTTGAAGGAAAATACATTGAAGATGGCGGTGTTTGGGTATCGTCGGATTTTTTGTTACATGCAAAAATGGTGGGTAGCATTAGTAACAAACAGGATTTAAGGTAGTTCATTCAGTTAGTTTGCTATAAGATGACTAATATTTGAAAAAGTTTAATGATACCCGCATTTTATATTAATTGAAACCTCCAAAATTGAGTTACAGGAGTTTAAAGACACAGATGCGTATATTTGCCGTATCATGCAGATCAGAATAGAACCTTATACAGCTATTTACAAACGGCAGGTCATCGAACTTATTGTACCTATTCAACGGGAAGAGTTCAATATTCCCATAACGCCTGCCGATCAACCCGATCTGCAACAGATCCCCGCCTTCTACCAAAAAGACAATGGCAACTTCTGGCTGGCCCTGGCCGGTGACAGTGTAGTTGGTACTATTGCTTTACTTGACATAGGCGACCATAAGGGCGCTTTAAGAAAAATGTTCGTACATAAAGAATACCGGGGAAAAATTCATGGTACCGGTCAACTACTGCTGAATACATTGATCAGTTGGGCGCAACAAAAATCGTATACTGAAATATATCTTGGCACTACCACAGCATTTCTCGCCGCGCATCGCTTTTATGAAAAGAACGGTTTTGAGGAAATAACCGTTCCCGAATTACCGGTTAGCTTTCCGCGTATGGAGGTGGATGTGAAGTTCTACAAAAAATGGGTTAAAGCACCTTTGTGATTATACGGTGAGCATGGTACTTTGAAAACGTACTTTTTGCGTATTTATCAGCCATAAACTTGTTCTTTCCTTAAGCCGGCAGTTCTTATACAAGATGCCAGAGAAGCCGTACTGTTGCCGGATTCTATTAACGCTGCATCCTTGTTTTGTAGAATAGCACCGGATAAAGTACTTGCCGATGATCAAAAACATCGGCAATGTCAGGAACATCGAAAAACGGGGCTGGTAGATGTGATAGTTGTTAATTTAATGGTTTCTAGTATGGTACGATTGTTTTTCCCAATGAATTGTCGCGATTTTCGCTTTTGACGCCACAATTTTTACATACAAATTCCCGTAGTTCACATACGATTTCTCGTATATACAATGCTACGATTGTACTTTCGCATCGTTCGATACGCGGATCTATTGAAAACTTTTTCAACCCCTGTTATCATGAAAGAAATCTTTACAAACAGCTGTTTGCATCATGAACGTTTGCAATATTCAGCTTGCAGTAAATAAACAGGTTTTATTTACTGTGCCTCTACAGACGAATTCCCCCTGCTAGTGCGTGTATTTTGTGACAGGAATTCCCCCTGTATTCATGCTATTGCTTTTGTAAAGCATCGGTAAAGCCTTGCGGCTGCCGTTGAAGTGGATCTGAGCGATCGGGTCTGCAAAGCCCTTCCCATTTTATATTTAACCCTGTAATAGATCATGAACCCTACATTACGCCTATTAATTAATGTCCTTCTTCTGCTGTTACCCTTTTGTGAGCCTGCTGCCGGGCAACACCGGCAACCCGGCGGTAAAATGTATAGGCCGGCAGGCGTTGTGGAACCAAATTTTACCAGCTTTCCCGTTCATGAAAAAATACCTGTTACAGTATGGGAACAGTTCAATCCCGGCCAACCGTATACCGAACGATCGAATTATAAGGTGTTCCCAAACGATACAGTAAAATATGCTGAAGTGATAGGCAAACGAAATGCCTATGAAAGTTTTTACCGTAACCCGGCCAACCCGGCGGGTTACAGTCTCGTTAAGTCATTGTATCCGGTCAACTTTCAACGAAACGGGGAATGGATCCCTGTCGATGCAGCGCTTCGGCCCATTGATAACGGGGTATATGAGGCGACCGATCAGTGGGACCCTGTAGGTATTCATGTAAAGGATAAAAATACCTACCTGTACAATGCCACGGGTAAAGCGCAGTTTAACGACTGGACGTTGTATGGAATAAATGGTAATGATAAAACCGCCCTGGCTAAGGCCAACTGGAACAATTATACTATAGGCGCAGATGGGATCCGCATCATAGATATCTTTCCTGGTATCGATGCGGAAATGCGGGTAAGCAGGGGCGGTATAAAAACCAGTTTTATCGTTCACCGGCTCGATTTTTCCCAATACGGGGAGTTATACTTCGAAGATTCATTTAAGGGCCTGCGCGGCGCAGGTCTTTATTTCAGGGATAAGGATAACAGCCGGAATAGGGCCGAAGATGTGTATGCCGACGTGGGTCATGAAACCGCCGCCATAAAAATTGCGCCGGCATTTGGATATGCTAAAAACAGTCCGTCTTTTGTTTCAAATTTTCCATATCATATTTCAGGTAATAAACTGGCGGTTGTGGTGCCAGTCGATTATATCGTGGCCAACCTGCAATCGGGTGATGTGATCATAGATCCCCTGGTGCAAAGTTCCGGCACACTGGCGCAATCTGCCGTTGGTACCATGTTCAATGCCACTTGTGGATTTACCAATTCCTGCGATTATACCATAGCAGTTACTCCGCCGGTCAATTCCACCGTTACTTCGGTTGCATCGGAGGTATATGCAGTGGCAACAGCCCCCTGTGGCCGCGAAAATTTTGCGTACTCGCTGTCTATTGGTACCTGTTACAGTCCGGGCCCCGGGCCGGCAGATATCTGGCAGGCTAACGGTGTTACGGGGCCCGGAACTATGTTGGCAGGCTTTTATGATGAACCTACTTTATACGGTTGTTTGCCGGCGCCTTCCTGTACACCGGCGCCAATAAATGTAAATTTCAGGTTATTTCGTGGATGCGTTGGGCCTGTCGGTTGCGATAATTCCTGTATTGGCCTCGTTAACCCGCTTTCGGCCAGGATAACAGGTTATACTGTGGAAGTAGCTACTATTGCAGCCAGCGCTACAACCTTTTGCCAGGGACAGAATGGTACGTTCAGTACAACTGTTTCAAATGGGGTTGGTCCATATTCGGCTGTGAACTGGAGTTACAGCAATACCGGTACCCCTTCTTTAGGAACCGGGAACAGTATTGTTACGGGATCTGCGTTATCGTCGGGGAACCATACCCTGTATGCAAGAGCAACCGATGCCTGTGGTGTAACGGCAACGCGCAGCGTTTCCTTTACGGTAAAGCCATTGCCGGTAGCCACACTGCCCGCAGGTGTAACCATTTGCAATGGGGGTACTACCAATATAACGCCTGCTTCGAGTATTACGGGAACCACGTATAGCTGGACGGTAGTGCAAACCGGTGTTACCGGCGCTTCGGGCGGTGCCGGTGCTTCCATTGTGCAAACGCTTACGGCAACCGGCACTACACCTGGTACGGCTGTTTATACCATTACCCCAACCGCCAATGGTTGTGCGGGTACACCGGTAACATACACCGTAACGGTAAAACCGGTGAACAATGTATTGTATGTTGATGCGTTGAATGGTAACGACGCCAATTGCGGCGATGCCTGGACGAATTCTTTACAAACATTGTCGGCCGCTTTGAAAATAGCAAAAACCTATAATTACGTCGATAGCATCCTGGTGGCAAAAGGTACCTATTATCCCACAGGTGCACAGAATGGAACCAACAGGGACAGCAGCTTTCTTATCCAACGTGGCAAATTGAAATTTTTCGGTGGTTACCCCAATGGCGGCGGCGCCCGGGATGTAACAGCCAATCCCACAGTGTTAAGCGGCGATATAGGTGCAGCGAACGATAGTATCGATAATAGCTATCACTTAATGGTGATTGTGGACGTTCCCGCCGCTGCCGATAGCATCGTAATTGACGGCTTCACTTTTACAAAGGGAAATGCCGACGGCGGCGGACTGGTTATGTATGGAGCTCAGAATTTATACCAGGGCCATGGCGCCGGATTATATATGCAGTACAATCAGAATGGCCAGAAAACCGCCTTGCGTAACCTGACGTTTTTGGCAGGTACCGCAAGAATATTGGGTGGCGGAATAGAACTGGTTTTCTCTTCCCCGTATATTCAGAACTGTGAGTTCAGGAATAACCGTACCTATACCTTCGGGGGCGCCCTGGCGAATGATCACTCGGCCGGTCCTTACGTTACGGATTGCCGGTTTACCGGAAATGTGGCCAATAGCGCCGGTGGTGCGGTATTTACCCAGGAAGCCGCTTCCCGGCCTGTATTTATCAACTGCAGTTTTACCGGCAATAAAGCCACGACACCTACTGGTTCCGGTGCTGCATATGGCGGCGCTATGTATAACAGAAACACAACCGATGTAATTATTACGAAATGCATTTTTACTGCCAATAGCGCTCTCAGTGGCGGCGGTGTTATTTATAACAATAGCAATTCTGTTGCAAGAATCAATTACGGGGTCTTTGATAGCAATGTGTGTTTGAATGCTGTGGCGAATGCCGGCGGCGGCGCCTTTCAAATCAACTCAGGGTCCGTATATCTTTATAACAGTGTTTTCACTAACAATACAGCCGGTGGGACGGCCGGCGACGGTGGCGGCGCTGTTATGGCCTATGGTGGTACAGTGTATTTTTATAACAACACATTATTAGGTAACACTACACAAAGCACCACTAAGCCCAATGCAAACGGAATTAGTATTTTGGCCGGTGCAACGTGTTACTTTAATAACAGTATTGCCTGGGGTAACCCGGCAGGCCAGCTACATAACCTCGGCACGTTCAATAACGATCACTCACTCATAGAGGGAACGGCGCCTGCATTGCCCAATCTCGATCTCGACCCACAGTTTGTAAATGCCGGTAACCCAATTGGCGCCGATGGCGTTTGGGGAACGGCCGATGATGGTTTGCAACTGACACCCTGCAGCCCCGCAGCCAATATGGGTGATAATACAATGGTCACCGAACCCCTCGATATCGCAGGCAATGCGCGGGTATTCAATACAGTTGTAGATATGGGCGCCTATGAACTGCAAACGCCGGTAACACCGCTGGCTTTCACCGATGTGGTGAAAACCTATGGCGATGCCGATGCGCCTATACCCAATTTCACCAATTGTTCGGGCCTGCCCACAACGTTCACTATTGCCGATAATACCATCGCTTCTATAGTAAGCGGTAACCTGCATATTCTGAAAGCCGGCGCCACAACAGTTACCGCGCATACCATCAACGGTACGCCCGATGTTACGGTAACCCTGACCGTAAATCCAAAACAGGTGACGGTGAGCCTTATTGCCCCGGTTTCAAAAGTATATGATGGCAATGCCAATGCAACCATCAGTACTGCCAACCTGCAGTTTGCTGTGGGCGATGTGGCAGGCGCCGATGACGTGGCGATGGCTTTAAGCAGCACTACCGCTTTATATGATACAAAAGATGTTGGTACAGGTAAGCCTGTAACGGTGCCCCTGGCAAATATCAGTTTAACCGGTACTACCGCCGCCAATTATGTAATATCCAATACAGCTGATGTAAGCGCCGCCATAGGTGATATTACGCCGTTAGCGGTTGCTATAACAGCCGATGCGCAAACGAAAGTGTATGGCGATGCCGATCCGGCACTTACCTATACCGTTTCTCCCGCAATTGCGCCGGGCGATGTGTTCACCGGTGCGTTGACCCGCGCTGCCGGCGAGGATGCAGGCGTGTATGCCATCAGCCAGGGAAGCCTTGCGTTGAGCGGCAATTATACCACAACTTACAATGGAAATAATTTAACCATAACTGCTAAAACAATAACCGTAACCGTTGACGCCAAAACAAAAGTATACGGTGATGCAGACCCGGCGCTTACTTATACCTATGCGCCTGCACTGGTGGGCGCCGATACATTCACGGGTTCCCTGTTGCGAAACGCCGGTGAGAATGTGGGCCCCTATGCCATTAACCAGGGAACGCTTGCATTGAGCAGTAATTACACCCTGGCATATATAGGTAACACCCTGACCATTACGCCAAAAACGATAACGGTAACCGTTGATGCCAAAACAAAAACCTATGGCGATGCCGATCCGGCACTGACGTATACGTACACGCCGGCACTGGTGGGCGGCGATGCATTCTCCGGTTCACTGTTACGAACCGCCGGGGAAAACGTGGGCCCCTATGCCATTAACCAGGGTACCCTTGCGTTGAACAGTAATTATACCCTCGCATTTACAGGTAACAATTTCACCATTACCGCAAAAACGATAACGGTAACCGTCGAAGCCAAAACAAAGGTCTATGGCGATGCCGATCCGGCGCTGACCTATACCTTCGCGCCGGCATTGATCGGGGCCGATGTTTTCACCGGTTCGCTTTTACGTACGGCCGGGGAGAATACGGGCGTTTATCCCATCGATCAACATACGCTGGCGTTGAGCGCCAACTATACACTTGTATACATTGGCAATGATTTTACCATTACGCCCAAAACAATAATCGTAACGGCCGACGCGCAAACAAAGATCTATGGTGATCCTGATCCCGTATTTACCTATACCTATGCGCCTGCATTGGTGGGAACCGATGTATTCACCGGATCGATCAGCCGGTTACCGGGCGAAAATGCGGGCGCCTATGCCATCGGTCAAAACACGCTCGCTTTAAGCAGTAACTATACGCTGGTGTATGCCGGTGCTGATCTTATTATCAATAAGGCGGTGCTTACCGTTACCGCGGTGGATACAACCATTTGTTTAAGCGACGCGCTCGCTGCTGTTCCGGTAATGTATTCAGGTTTCAAAAATGGTGATAACGCTTCAGCGCTTACCAGCCGGCCTGGTGTAAATATTCCACGTTATATCAGGGCCGGTAATTATCCATTGACACCGCAGGGGGGCGTTTCGGGCAACTATACATTCAATTATGTAAATGGACAACTTACCGTATTGCCGGAACCTGCAGGCAGCATTACGCAAACACAAGTAGGGCCGGGGATAGTAAACACTCCGGGCGTTGCAAGCGGTATACAATTGAATGGGCCTGCAGGCACAGGGTATACGTATGCCTGGAGCACAGGCGAAACCACGTCAACGATCGTGGTGAAAGCGAACGCCGCTTACCAGGTGCTGGTCACCCATCCGTCGGGATGTTCAACAAGGTTTACTACCCGCGTACTTCAGCAAACACTTATCATTCCAAATATATTTTCGCCCAACGGCGATGGTATTCACGACCGGTGGGTGATAGAAAACCTGCAAAATTTCCCGGGCAATGTAGTTCAGGTGTACAACCGGTACGGACAGGCTGTATTTAAAATGACCAATTATACGCCATGGGATGGTAAAGTGAATGGTAAGGAAATGCCGGTGGGTACCTACTATTATATTATCGATCCGAAGAACGGAGAAAAACCGGTTACGGGTTATATTGACATCATCAGGTAATAAGATATTAATAACGATATACAATGAAGAAAATATTGTTGTTTGCGGCGGGTATGTATGTAAGCTATGTTGTTTCAGCACAACAAAGGGCGCACTATACCCAGTACATTCTCAATAACTACATTCTAAATCCCGCTCTTACGGGAATAGAAAATTATACCGATGTAAAAATAAGCGGTCGCGACCAGTGGGTGGGTATGAGCGGTGCACCGCGTACTGCCTATGTAACCGCGCATATGCCATTGGGTAAAAAAGATCTGAAAACAACGGCCACTTCGTTTGAAGTTCCCGGTGAAAATCCACGCGGCAGCGCTTACTGGGAATCTTACACGGCTTCCGAACCGCACCATGGGGTGGGTATGAGTGTAATAAACGACCGCACCGGCAATTTCAACCGGTTCACCGCCAACGTAAGTTATGCCTATCATATAGGCTTAAGTGCACGAACGAGCCTCGCGGCCGGTTTTGCCGGCGGCATTACTTCCGTTGGCCTGAATACCAATGGTAAAGCTTTTTTCGGTTCCGACCCGGCTGACCCCGCTGTTGGCGGTGCGGTAGCCAAAGAACTGCGAAAGTTAAAGCCCGACTTTTCTGCCGGGCTTTGGTTATATGCTGCTGATTATTTTGTAGGATTATCGGCCCAGCAACTGGTGCCGCAAAAGCTGGCCTTTGTTGATGATGCCACTTTTAAATCGACCGGCAAACTGGTACCCCATCTTTTTATAACGGCCGGTTACCGGTTCCTGCTGAATGAAGACATCAACGCGCTTCCTTCTGTAATGGTGAAATATATCAATGGCGCGTTTAAGAACGATTACCAGGCCGAAGCAAATGTAAAATTACAGTACCGCGACCTGTTATGGGTAGGAGGAAGTTATCGCCAGTTCGACGGCTATGCCGCCATGCTCGGTTTGAATGTGGGCAATACGTTTAACATTGGATATGCCTATGATTTTACAAAGACCGATCTGCGCACCTACAGCAGAGGAACCCATGAACTTATGATCGGTTTTCTCATTGGTAACCGCTATGGCGATACCTGTCCGCGGAATGTGTGGTAGATCACCACGCATTCTTTAACCCGTCATTTGTTCTTTCGGGCATTACCACATCGCCTTCGTTCCAGCGCGGGCTGTAGGAGATAAAGAACGAAAGCCAGATCGTTCGGGACAATCGCATCAACAGGGGCTGGATCGCAATCAGGATAATTGCGTTGGTGCCCATCCACCAGAAGAAACGGTTGTCATGCAGCGAGAACCCTATAAGTACCCACCAGGCTACCAGGGTGGCAACGCTTACGGCAATGGCAAGTGCGTAACTAACATAGCTGGTGCCATAATAAAAACCAGGCTCCATATTGGTAGCTTGTCCGCATACCGGGCATTGCTCATTCATTTTCAACATTTCGTTCAGTTTGTATGGATTGCTGTTCGTAAACAGCTTTCCTCTTCTGCAGCGCGGACAATTGTTATGCAGTACACTTAAAACCATATTCGGTTTTGAGGCGTCTTTTGTGCTCATATACTAACGTTTATTGGGTTATTTTTTTTCTAAAGGCTTCCGGCGTTATGCCGGTACTTTTCCTGAAGAACCGGGAGAAGTAGGAGTTGTCCTGGAAGTTCAGTTCATACGAGATCTCGCTTATGTCCATATCGGCATTGGTCAAAAACCGTTTTGCTTCAAGCAGAATACGGTCGCGGATCATTTCGCCTGCGCTTTTTCCCATTACATCTTTGCACAATGCATTTAAATAGTTCGGCGTGATGTACATCAGCTCGGCATACTCCTTTGGTAGCCGCAACAGGCGAAAGTGTTTTTCTATCAGTTGTTTGAACTGGTTAAGGGTAAGCAGCTTTTGCTGGGGAATGTTTTTCGTTCTTTCATTCACGCAGCGTCGATCGATATGAATGAACAGTTCAAGTAGCAGCACCCTTATCATATCGAGGCTGCGCTGGCTGTTATCCATTTCCTTCAAAATGGATGTAAACAGGCTGCTCACTTTCGTTTGCAGGTCAACCGGTATATTATAAACGCCGTTCTCGCTGTTGCCGTTAAAGAACGGGAACTGCTGAATATGATCGGGCCGCTGCAGGAACGTGCTGAAAAGTTCGGCATTGAAATGAACGATGTATCCTTCCATCGCAGTTTCAAAATGCCAGCTATGTACCTGCCCGGGCGCCATAAAATAGATCTGGTACGGCTTTACCCTGAACTGGCTGAAATCGATGGTGTGTGTGCCTTTCCCTTTAGTGAACAGCACCAGGTGATAGAAGGTATGCCGGTGGGCTTTGTGCAGGTTGGCGTAATGCTTATCGAGATACGTGGCCAGCGGTTCAATCAGCAGGTCGTGGTGAACGCTGCGGTCGATAGTACATATGTCGTATAAGGGGATGGCTTTTTTCATTTGAGTACCCAAAATTACAACGATCCGGTACCATAATAGTGGCAGAATTTACTCTTTTAGTGGTACTATTTACCTTTGAGCGCTGTTTATCGTTGCCTGGAAACGGCATGGCCCTGCCTTCCTGCCAATTGCCCTGCAGCTAATTGTGTATTGCCAATTGCCAATTGCCGATTGGCTGCGGGACGTGTATTTTTTTCCCTGCCGCGATTTACCAACCGGCTGGTACGTTTTTTTCTGAGTTTATTTAATATGAATAAAAACAATTAGTTATGCAAACTGTAGTGGACAATATTGCCGGGTATAGCTATGGTGCTCAAGAATTGGCCACCTCACCGGTTACTATGAAAGACCTGGATCTGTTGAAACAAACGATAACCTTAGATTCAGAAGACTCGAGATATTTACGCATGGCGGGCGATGTACTGGAAGATCAAACCGATTCGCTCGTAAATCTCTGGCGGGGCGTTATAAGTTCCATGCCGCATCTGGCTTACTATTTTAAAGACAAGCAGGGTAATGTCGATGAGGAGTATAAAGCCAAAGTAAAGGAGCGGTTCAAACAATGGATCCTCGATGTATGTTTTAAACCGTATGACCAGGAGTGGTTGAATTACCAGCATGAGATAGGCTTACGGCATATGTATACGAAGAAGAATAAAACCGATGCGGTGGAGGCGCCGCCACATATTCCTATGCGCTATGTCATTGCTTTTACCGCTGTGGTGAATGATACCATAAAACCATTTCTGGCTAAGAAAGGGCATAGTCTCGGTGTTATAGAAAAAATGCACAAAGCCTGGTGCAAAGCCGTATTGTTGCACGTTACCTTATGGACCCGCGCCTATTGCGACGATGAAGGGTGGTGACGAAGTAAAAAAGTTATTCAGTTATTGAGTTCATGAGTTATTGAGTTCACGAGTTCGCTATTAATCGCGCGCCAACTGAATAACTGAACAACTGAATAACTGAACAACTGAATAACTGAACAACTGAATAACTGAATAACTGAACAACTGAAGTATTATCAGGCTTTAAGTTCGTTGCCAAAAGGCAGCTTTCGTATTCGCTTACCCGTTGCGGCAAAGATGGCATTGCATACCACGCCGGCGATTGGCGGAAGGGCTGGTTCGCCCAAACCGGTAGGCGCATCGTTCGTGGTAACGAACTGTACTTCCACATCGAGCGGTGCATCCTGCATGCGCATCATTTTATAGGTGTTGAAATTCTTTTGTTGTACAGCGCCTTTATCGAAGGTAAGTTCGGTGAACCAGGCGTGGCCCAATCCATCTACGATAGCGCCCTGCACCTGGTTTTCGGCGCCGCTGAGGTTCACCACCTGTCCGCAATTGACGGCTGCATATACTTTATGCACTTTGGGTTTACCATTCACTATAGAGATCTCGGCTACTTCGGCTACGTACGTGCTGAATGAATAATATGCTGCAAAGCCTTTGAACCTGCCCGGGGTGTTCTTGTCCCAGTTGCTCATTTGCTTCACGAGGTTAATTACGCCTTTGAATTTTTCAACATCATAATTCACTTTGCCTGTTGGATTGCTTTTCGCTTTTTCAAGCAGTTCGAGCCGGAAAGCAATGGGATCTTTTTTAAGCGCATGGGCAATTTCATCGAGAAAACTTTGTTCGGCAAAACCCACGGCATTATGTGTTGGGGCACGCCAGGGACCGGTTTGTATATTGGTAGGAAGGCTATGCCCGTCGACCCGGTAATTGGGCAGTGCGCCGGCTGGGAAATTATCCACTGCCGCGGCGCGGCCGTTCAATGCCACGGCCGTGAGGTACCAGCCATCGAGTTCGTTGTTGTTATTGATAGCGGCGCGGTAACGGAACATACTGGAGGGCCGGTAAAAATCGCCCTGCATGTCATCTTCACGCGTCCACAACATTTGTACAGGCGCTTTGGCCGCGGACGAGATCAGTGCGGCTTCCACCACATTGTCGCTTCGCAGTTTTCTGCCAAAACCGCCGCCCTGCCGGGGAAGGCCAAGCGTAATATTGGCTTCGGCAATTCCCAATGCTTTGGCCACATCGCTTATGGCCCTGCCGGGTACCTGGGTTGGTCCGTACAACTCGGCTTTGCCATCACGTACATCGGCAAAAAAGTTGATGGGCTCCATGGGCGCGTGGCTCAGCACCGGCACTTCATAAACGCTTTCGAGCACTTTCTTTGCGCCGCCCAATGCTTTTTCGGCATCGCCGTCGTTGCGGTCGGGTTTCTCGCTTTTTTGCAATATGAGATCTTTAAAGGCGGCAAGATGATCTGTAGTGCTTTCGGGTTTACTCACCTCTTCCCATTCTACCTTCAATGCATCACGGCCTTTTTTCGCCGCCCAGGTATTGGTGGCTAAAACCGCCACCACGTTTTCGGTGCGAACGACGTTTTTGACGCCCGGCACTTTGCGGGCTTCGGTATCGTCGAACGATTTCAGTTTCTTGCCGAAAGCCGGGGGCCGCGATACCATACAATAAAGCATGCCTTCACGCCGGGTATCGATGCCAAATAATGGCTTTCCGGTAAGAATACCATGGTTGTCGATATTCTTTATGCGTTTCCCGATGATCTTAAAATCTTTCGGGTCTTTCAGTTTTATATTTTGCGGAACCGGCATGGAGGCCGATTTGGTGGCCAGCTCGCCATAACCGAGTTTTTTGCCGCTTGTTTTATGGAGCACGAACCCATTTTCAGTTGCGCATTCGGCTTCGGGTACACTCCAGGTTTGCGCTGCCGCAGCGATCAGCATCTGGCGGGCAACTGCGCCGGCCTTTCTTATGGGTTCATACCGGCCGCGGATAGCGCCGCTTCCACCTGCCGACTGGTTGCCGTATTTCTCTTTATCGAAAGCCGCCTGGGTGATCACCACCTTGTTCCAGTCTACATCCAGCTCTTCTGCCAGCAGCATGGGCAACGCCGTTTTAACACCCTGGCCTATTTCGGGATTAGGGGCCATCAGTGTTATGATGCCATTGGGATCGATAGAGAGATAGGCATTGGGAGAGAAAAGCGGGGCCGCATCTGCAGCTGCTTCCGGCGCCACATTGGCCAGCAGCTCAAAACCAAACAACACACCGCCTCCGGCGAGGGATGTTATTTTCAGGAAGTTTCTTCGTGATATGTTAGTTGTAGTTGTACTTTGTTTCATTTGTGGATGGTTGAAAGTGAGCGTTGGTTAACTTACAAGTTGATAAAGGTGATAAAGTTGATAGAGGTGATACAGGTGATACAGGTGATACAGGTTGGCGAGCCAGGCATTGATCGGAACCCATAAATCAGAAGCCTTTATCAACTTGTCAACCCTGTCAACTTTTCAACTTACTTTTTCTGCGCAGCCAGGTGTATCGCTTTCCTTATCCTCACATAAGTTCCACATCTGCATATATTACTCATCGCCGCATTGATGTCCTCATCGGTAGGGTGGGGTTTTCTTTTTAAAAGCGCAACGGCTGCCATTACCTGTCCGCTCTGGCAATAACCGCATTGGGCCACATCCATTTCATCCCATGCCTGTTGCACCGGATGGTCGCCTTGTTCGCTTAAGCCTTCGATAGTAGTGATCTTGTTGGTGCCTACCGCCGAAACGGGGTAGGAGCAGGAGCGGATGGCATTGTCGTTCATCAGTACCGTACAGGCGCCGCACTGTGCAATTCCGCAGCCAAACTTGGTGCCTACCAGGTTCAGCTCATCGCGCAGGACCCATAAAAGCGGTGTATCAGGCAATACATCAACAGTACGTTTTTGATTGTTGACGGTGATCGTATAGGTAGCCATGATATTGGTTTTGATAAAATTAATGAAATCAGGCCTATATGACGACAGAATGTGAAGGACGGTTGTGCCTGGGCTTAAAAATAGGTAGCCAGGTTGAACGGCAGGTTAATTAAGGTTAATTTTAATGCAGCTTTAATAGCAAAAATGGGCCACCGCAATCCGGTGACCCATTTTTGTAAGTTATTCAGTTGTTCAGTTGTTCAGTTGTCTCGCGTTTGCCGGCTAGCTCATACAATCGCGAATTCAACTGCGAACTCAGAACTGAATAACTTTTTAGTGTTCAGCCAACTCCTTTACCTTTTGTAATGCTTTGGGAAAGGTGTCAACAAAATAGTCTTTATGTTTTTCATCTATATCTACCTGCACCTGTAATTCTGTTTTTCCCTGTACCTCTTTCAGGGTATAGTTCTCATGTGCGCCGGCCCAGCCTTTTACTTCATCGCTCGTTGTATCTTCAACCCCGTCTTTAACTATGCCGAGGTGTTCGAAGCTCATGTATTCGTTCATAACGGCATCATCTATTTTTGACACCATGCCCATGCCCTTGCCATCGAGGAACAATACCTTGCTGCCTTTTTTCCAGTCGGTCACTGCATGTGATCCTTCGGAAAATGGCGCTGTCCATGCCCGGTAGGAGTCATCACCCCACAATACATTCCATACTTTTTCCCGGGGTGCGTCAATAGCGATTTTAAATTCCTGCTTTTCCATGAGTGTTTAATTTTTATATTAAAAAACTGGTTTGCTTTATGGTATAAAGTTCATGCAATTATCAGTCCCGGGCGGGGTGTTGTTGAGACAAATTAAGGGGGCGATTGCGACAGGAGGTATAAAGCGCAGCATTGGGGCATGTTAAGTATATATAAATAAAAAATGCGTTCCATTTTCAGGAACGCATCAGGTTGAATTGCACGCTTTCTATCAAAAAGATTAACTGTATTACCGATGTTGATCAGATAGTGGCATCCTGTATAACGGCATCTGGCGCATGGGTTTTTACCGACATGATGCCGTTATTGCGGCCGCTTTCATTTTCATATAATTCACTGATGCCAATGGTTTGGCCGTTTGTCGCTTCCAGGGTGAAATACAGTTTTCCGTTGGAAGCTATTTTGCGGTCGTATTTGTTATCGTCCACCGCATTGCGTTTTACCGAATCGATGCCGTTCTGGCAATTTGATTTTGTGCTGTAGCCTTCGCTATTGAGGATGGTTTCGCCATTGCCGGCTTTTAAACTAAACTGGAATTCTCCACTCACCCGTTTTGTAATGATGAACTTTCCCATAACGTCATGGTTTTTGGTTTCTGAAAATCCGGTCTTTATGCACCGTTTATTAATGGTAATAATTAGCTAACAATAACGTATAGTATAAAAATAATAATATTGTTGATTCCTGATGCAGGATTGGGTACGGCGTGCGAAGTTTTGATTTCGATCAATCTTGTATAAATGACACACAGGGTCGGCTTGTTAATGCCTGCGGTCTTAAGCTGCAAGCTGTAAGCTGTAAGCTGCAAGCGAATACAGAATACAGCAGAGATCCAAACGCTGCGGTAAGCCGTAAGCTGCAAGCAAATACAGAATACAGCAGAGATCCAAACGCTGCGGCAAGCCGCGTATTATCACATTGCCCTGTATACTATTAGCACATCAGCAAATTAGCACATTAGCAAATTATCGAATTATCACATTAGCAAATTATCATTACGTCTTACTGCTACGGTACTGATTCGGGCTCATGCCCATTAATTTAGTAAACAGCCTTGAAAAATAGTACGGGTCTTCAATACCCAGTTTATCGGCTATTTCTTTTACTCTTAGTTCAGTAAAATGTAAATACTGGCAGGCCAGCTGGATCTTCAGGTGATTGAAGTATTCGATGGGCGCAAATCCCGTCTTTTTACGGAAAAGGGCGGAGTAATGCGACGCTGAAAAGTTTACCGACCGGGCTATTTCTTCCAGCGACAGTGCCTGTGCTATATGTTGCTGCATAAAACTGATGCTTAGTTCAACGGGATCATCGGCATGCGTTTTTTCATGCAGGTTGAACTGGTCGTCATAGAGGAACGATGAAAAAAAATGATACAGGCACAGGTTGGCGTAACAGAGGTTGTCGTTCCCGTAACCGCGCTCGAGACAGGCATACATATCATCGAAAAGATCGATCCGCTTTTGTTTAAATGCCACCCGGCTGCTATATCCATTGATCTTTTGCTTCAACGTTTCCACCATCTTTTTTGACAACGAACCGGTAAAATGGATCCAGTAAATAGTCCAGCTATCTTCCTCGGCCGATGAATAACTGTGGGCGCTGCCGGCAGGGATAATGATGAACGAGCCCGGTTGCAACGTATAATTACTTTTCTGCACCTGGGCCTTGCCCTTTCCTTCGAGGCAATAGATCAGGATATGCTGATCGCTGCCATGCGTGCGCTGCCGGTAATGATATTTTGCTTTGGGATAATAGCCGATATCGGTAATATACATGCCCGACGCAATGGAGTTGCTGTTGCTGAACTCGGTAATGATCTTCCTGGGCAGTACGATCGATTTCTGACCCTGAAAGCCTTCTCGCTTTTTAAGTACAGGCATGGCAAGCTGTTTGATTGTTTTGTCTATAAATATAATTGATTATTGATTGTCGGGAAAATAACATTGTCCATCATTTCAATAAAAAACTCTATTTTCCTGCAAACAGCTAACCGGCATATTTGTACATTATTTCATATAAGCTCATCAACGCCGCCATTCATGAAAAATAGCATCTGCTTTAACTGCTTCCTGTTTATTAATAAAATATCATTGAAGGCGCAAACCTTAAGAAATACGGTAGTTTTAATACATAATCCCCATATCAATTGTTTGCCATGACCCAACATCGTTTTAATTCAGGTTATATTGTAGCTATTTCATTCATCAGTGCCCTGGGTGGATATTTGTTTGGATTTGATTTTGCGGTGATCTCCGGCGCGCTTCCTTTTTTACGCACCACCTTCGGGTTAACCCCCTGGTGGGAAGGTTTTCTCACCGGTTCACTGGCATTGGGTTGTATGCTGGGTTGTCTTATTGCCGGTTCGCTGGCAGAAAAATACGGCCGCCGGCCCGGACTGATGACAGCAGCCATTGTATTCGCTTTGTCATCGGTTGGCATGGCCTTATCCAATTCACTCACTGTTTTCATCGTGATGCGTTTTGCAGCCGGCATCGGGGTGGGAATGGCTTCCATGTTAAGTCCGATGTATATCGCTGAAATTTCCCCCGCTGCGGTGCGTGGCCGTAATGTGGCCATCAACCAGCTCACCATTGTGATCGGGATCTTAATAACCAACCTCGTAAATTATATGCTGGCCGATAATGGCGACAATGCCTGGCGATGGATGTTCGGCCTCGGGGTGGTGCCATCAGTGCTCTTTTTATTGGGTGTTATATGGTTGCCGGAAAGTCCGCGCTGGCTGATGCAGGTAAACAGGCAGGAACAGGCGCGTCGGGTGCTTGGTAAAATTGGGGATGCGAATTTTGCAGAACATACCGTTGACGATATCAAACGTTCACTGGTAGCCGGCAAACAGAACGCGGTGTCATCCGGCGTATGGGCGCCGGCAGTACGTGGTGCTGTAGTGGTTGGTATTTTGCTGGCGGTATTTCAACAGTTCTGTGGTATTAATGTGGTGTTCAATTATACTTCCACCATTTTTGAATCGGTGGGCGCCAGTCTCAACCAGCAGTTGTTTGAAACGGTTTCAATTGGTGCGGTGAACCTGGTGTTTACGATCATAGCCATGTGGCAGGTTGATAAGCTGGGCCGCAAGCCGTTGATGTTGGCTGGTGCGGCGGGTTTGTCGGTTATCTATGTGGTGTTGGCGTTGTTGTTGAAGAACCAGGCGGCGGCATCACTGGTATCTGTATTTGTGCTTATTGCCATTGCATTGTACGCAACATCACTGGCGCCGGTTACCTGGGTATTGATCGCAGAAATATTTCCCAATCATATTCGTGCCCGCGCCACAACGGTGGCGGTGATCGCGTTATGGGCCGCTTATTTTGTGCTGGTGTTCACCTTTCCCGTACTGGCGCAGAAGCTGGGCGCTTACGGTCCGTTCTATATGTACGCCGGTATTTGTGTGCTGGGCTATTTCTTTGTACGTTCAAGAGTGCATGAGACGAAAGGCAGAACGCTGGAAGAGATTAGCGGAGGATTTCATTAGTTGGTTTATGGTTTATTGTTTATAGTTTATTGTTGCTGGTGCGCTTTGAGGCGAATGATTAATTGCCAAAATTATGAACAGGCGGG
>NZ_LWBP01000240.1 GCF_002078015.1 Niastella populi
GATGATAAAAGTGGATGAGCAGATCAGTTTCCCGCTTGCCAGAACCATCAACGTATTGGGAGGATTGACGTATGAGCTGTTCAACTCCATTCCGAAATCTGTTGAGCTGGCAGAACCGATTGACGGAAATGGCGCGGTGGAAGGGACGCTGCTGAATTCTTCCACCACATATAACCCGGGTGGTATTCCGGCAAAGTTCTATCATCTCAAATACCACAATGTAGGGTCGTTTCTGCAGGGACAGTTTACTGCATTTAAAAAATTTGCCATGACGGTAGGCGTGAGGTACGACAATAATTCAAGATTTGGATCAACTGTCAACCCTCGTGCCGGCCTCATTTATAATCACTCGGCTAAAACAACAATTAAAGCATTATATGGCACTGCCTACTGGGCGCCTTCTCCACAAACTTCCTTTGAACAGTATGGCAGTTTCTATTCGACTGACTCCGGAAGAACATACAGGTCTTCTTTTTGGTACCTTCCTAATCCCGGGTTAAAGCCTACCACTTCACAAACAGCCGAGATAAGTATCAACCATAAGGTCAACCAGTACCTGAACCTTACGCTTACCGGTTACTATACCCACATGAGAAATCTCATAACCAGCGTGCCGGATAACGGGAATACCCATTTATACAATAACCGTTATTTAGGATATCCTGTAGATTATATTGAGGTTCCTTTTAATGCAGGAACGCAGAAAAACTACGGGGGAAACCTTATCGTGAATAGTGCGTTCGCCATTGGCGCCTCGAAGTTTAAAGCGTGGACCTCTATAAGTTATGTGGATGGAACCGTAATGGAAAGTGGTCCTTCTTCAAAGATAATTGAAGTTCATTTGCCTTTCGTTGCTCCATGGCAGTTCAGGGCGGGAATAGACGGCCATTCGGGTGATTTCAATTATTCTGTAAGAGTGCTGCATTCCGGTAAGCAACGGTTAACAGGGTTTGCCGATGATGCGAACCCTCACGACAGGCAGTTGTTACCGGGTTTCACCCTTGTGAACGCATCGGCAGGATATACCTGGAAAGAACGGTTTACCTTTTTTGCAAAAGTACAGAATGCTCTCAACCAGCGCTACCGCAACCCGCTGGATGTAAATTTAAACGATAGCAATTCAATAACATTCCATGGAAGCCTGCAGGATCCGTTACGTGTAATGGCAGGTCTTACATTCAGTCTTCTATAATATCCGAACCAATGAAAAGTTTTTTTTCAAACGATATTTCCATTCGAAGAAAAATCAACCTCAGCTTTTCGCTTCTTGTGTTCCTCTTTGTGGTCAATGGCATCATTACCCTCATCACCTTGCAGAACACTAAAAAACTGGCCTATAATGTTTCTGAAATTATCGATCCTGCGCTGGTGGCGCTGAACGATCTGAATCAGATGCTGCTGGAATCAAAAATGTACACGACCAACTGGGTGTTCCTGCGCTCAAAACAGCAGGATAAAGACCTGTTGGTGAAACTGCACCGGTCCGATTACCAGGCACTGAAAGAGCGGCTCGACGGTTATTCGGCACGCTGGAAAGACAGCTATTTGAAGGATAGTCTACAGAAGGTTTATACAGGGTTTGAAGAATTGCTTCTAATTGAAAAAGCCATAATGGGTTCCTTACAAAAATTTGAGGATTATGATGACCTGGTGATCAGGCTGGAGGCTGAGCGGAAAATTGAGGATGAAGTGCTTCCGAAAACAGATGCCTTAATGCAATCACTTAGCAATATTATGGCTCATGCAAAAAAAATAAGACTTGAAGAACACCTTCTTCTTAAACGTTCTTCCAATGAATTAAGAGCGATCATCATTGTGCTCGCTATCAGCATTATCTGCATTGGCTTATTCCTGGCTATTTATATGACGAGGGTGATCATCGGTCCTATCAATAAAATAAAAGCTATCGTTAACGACCTTGGAAAAGGCATCATTCCCAGCTCGGCGCTGGAAACAAGAAAAGACGAGATCGGCGAAATGATACAGGCCGTTAATAATCTGTCAGAAAAAACCCTCGCCACTACACAGTTTGCACATGAAGTGGGTATCCGGAATTTCAATATTCCTTTTCAACCTCTCAGCGAGGAAGATGTACTGGGGAAAGCGCTTATCGTAATGCGCGATAATCTAAATGCAAGCGAAAAGGAAATAAAACAAAGCGCCATTGACCTTCATAAAAAAGACCAGTTGTTGCAGGCTGTAGCCGAAGCCACACATCAATTGATCAGTAATAACGATATCGAGGAAGCAATGGGAGAATCGATACGGTTGCTTGGAATAAAAATGAATATTGACATAGTCAACATTTTCAAAAGTTCCGGCGACCTGCAAAATGCCATGCTCTCAGATCAGTTAATGCGCTGGACAGCCCAAAATAATGAAATAGAATACAAAAGGCCGGAGTTCCAGCATATCAAATATATGAGCTATGCTTTTAAGAAATTATCCAACAACGAGATCTATTACAGTTTCATCGATGATATAGAAGACGGGCTATTCAAAGGAATGCATACCGATAAAGGGATAAAGTCCATGGCGGTCATTCCGGTTTTTGTACTGGGTGAATTCTGGGGATTTGTGAGCTTTTATGATTGCAGGATGAATCGCGAATGGACAGATACCGAATTTTCCATTCTTACATCATTCGCGGCTACGCTAGGTTCGGCTATTGAACGTAACCAGATGGAAACCCGGTTGATGGAATCAAAAGAAAAGGCGGAAGCGGCAAGCGTGGCCAAAAGCGAATTTATGGCCAATATGAGCCATGAACTGCGTACGCCAATGAATGGTATTATTGGGTTTAGTGAACTTGTGCTGACCACAGAGCTGAATAAAACACAACGCGAATACCTCGGCAATGTAAATAAGTCGGCCTATAATCTTCTTAATATTATTAATGATATCCTTGATTTCAGCAAGATCGAAGCTGGAAAATTACTGATCGACAACACTACTTTCCGCTTGAATGAAGTGATAGAGGAAACGGTAGACATGCTGGATATAAAAGCCCAGGAAAAAAATATAGAGCTCATTTGTCATATCGATCCGAAGTTACCTGCGCAGTTTTATGGCGACCCGGTAAGGATAAGACAGATATTGATCAACCTCGTTGGCAATGCCATCAAATTCACCAGCGAGGGAGAAGTGCTGGTTACCGTGAAGCAGGGGGTAACACATATGGTGCAAGGCAGAAAAATGCTGGGGCTAGCCATTTCGGTAAAAGATACCGGCATTGGCATTGCAAAAGATAAGGTCGATGCAATTTTTGAGAGCTTTACCCAGGCGGATTCTTCCACTACCCGCAAATTTGGGGGAACCGGTTTGGGTTTAACCATATCGAGGTGTCTTGCAGAACTTATGGCAGGTAGTTTATCTGTTGAAAGTGAACTTGGCGTAGGCAGTACGTTTACATTAAATTTAAGTTTACAGATCGTTGATGAAATGCCCAGTGTATCCTTAGCGTCGAAAGGACTGCTGCGCGAAGTGCTGGTTATTGACGATAATATTACCAATTGTGAACTGATGAAGGGCATTTTTGAATATCTTGATATTCCCTGCAAAATTTGTTTCAACGGGTCCGACGCCCTTTCGGTTATACAGAAGGCTATTGACAATAATCAGTTGTTTGATCTGATCATTACGGATCATCAAATGCCGGGTATGGATGGTATAACGTTAGTAGGGGAAATTAAAAAATTGCTAAGCGGTTCGGCTGAGCCATTTATCCTGATGCTTTCTTCACTGGAAAAGACAATGTTTCAGCAGGAAGCCGAAAAGATCGGAATCAATAAATTTCTTTCAAAACCTGTTAAATTGAACGAGCTGGTCAACCTGCTCTCTGATCTATTTGAAAAGTTACATTTTAAACAGAACCATAACGTTAATATTCCGCAACTTGCAAAGTTTGTAAACCATAAAGAGATTCTGGTAGCTGAGGATAATCCTATGAATATGGAACTGATCGCGCAGGTATTAACCAATATGCAATTGAAGGTAATAAGAGCCGAGACCGGCCAGGAAGCAATTCAATTATTGGAAAAGCATAATCCGTCGCTAATTTTTATGGACATTAATATGCCGGTACTTGACGGGTTTGAGACCACCTTACAAATCCGCCAGTTAAGCGGGCCCAAAAAAGACATTCCCATCATAGCCTTAACCGCCGATGCAATGAAGGAGGATAAGGAACGCTGCCTGCAGGTAGGGATGAATGATTTTGTGGTTAAGCCATTCCGGTTAAAAGAAATAGAGACTGTGTTGCAGCGGTATCTCGGAGAAATTTAGACGACTGAGAAAAGCCTGACAAACCAGCTGTTTCATTAGAATATATACTGGCCAATGAAATACTCAAAGAGATGAGTGTTTTACTATAATATAAAAAAGGCCTGCATTTTATGTGCAGGCCTTAATTATCACCAAAAAAATGTACCTATAATTGGAATCCAACCGAAATACTCAACACCCGATGTTTATTGTTGTTATCAGCTGAACTATTTGACCCGGATTGGAGTTTTGCCAGCCCATATCCATAATTAAGGGCAAACATACCTTTACCTAGTTGAAATCCAACTGTAGCATTCAATCCATAATCAAACCTCCTCATTACACCTAATCCTGCGCCTTCTTCATTGTTAAAAGTGGATGGATCATCATTGCTATACTGGATCTTCTCCTTGCTGCTGTATGAAACAGCTAAGTTTCTTCCTTCAATTTTTCTTTTACCACCAACGCCGATACCAACATATGGACCAGCCCCAACAAAGAAATTTGATTTCGAAGAGTCGAAAGGTATTTTTAATGTAACATTTAGCGGTACTTCAATATACAATGGATTGGCAGTAGCTTTATAATAGAAATTATCATTTGCATTACCACTTTGTATTTTAGAACCTTTACCGGTAAACAAGATACCGGGTTGAATAGCCAATATTTTAGCGACATTAATGTCGGCCATAAAGCCTACATGAAAGGAAGTTAACATAGCAGCGTCATCTACTTCGCCATCGTTATTATAGGACACATTAGCAAAATTTACACCGACTTTTAACCAGGCTGCATCCGTTTGGGCAATAGAAGGTGCACATACATAAGAAATAATAGTTAAAATAAGTAAGCGTTTTGAAAACATAATTGATTGCTTTTACAGGGTGATTATAAATAACAGAGGTTAGGCTAATTATTTTGAATAAGGTTTAATTGTTATGTGACAAATATAGTAATTGAATAAAATATAAACCAGATATTATGCCTTTAACTTACTACTCCTTTACCAATTGCCAGGGAAACACGATATCGAACTGGGAGCCCTCACCCGGCGTTGAACGAACCTGAAGGGTTATACCATGATAATCAGCTATGCTTTTCACAATAGACAAACCCAGACCATGGCTTTCTTCAGTACTGTGAGCCGATTTTCTGAATCGTTCGAATATGGACGCAATTTCATTTACAGGTATGCCAATACCCGTATCCGAAATCGTGATTAGGTATTTTCCTCCCAAAATGTAACTATCCGATATAGTGATCCGGCCATTGTCTTTGTTATACCGGATTGCATTATTGATAATGTTGTAAAATAGCTGGAACAGCAAATCCCGGTTCACCTGGCTTAACTGCATGCTTGAAGAAAGGGCTAATGATAGTGACAGGCCTTTTCCCTCCAGCCGGTGATGTAGCTCTTCAATCACATCATTTAAAAGTTCCCTTATCTTTACAATATCCTTTTTTGTATACTGATCGTTTTCAATCCTGGAGATCAGCAACAACGACCTGACGATCTGCTTTAACCGATTCAATGTTTTCATCATGCCCTCTACCCTTAGGAAGGCTTCATCTTCAAGTTTCCCCTCTGACAATAGATTCTCCATCCTGTTTTGAAGAATGGTAATGGGAGTCATTAATTCATGGGAGGCGTTAGAGGTAAACTCCCTTTCTTTTTCAAAATCTCTGTGGATTTTCTCCATAAGGGTGGTCAGCGACTGGTCCAGGTACTGAAAATCGGATGTTGAAGTTTTCACTAAACTCATCTTTTCGGTAAAAGGAAATTGTGTATTGACGAGTTTTGATCGAATTATAACACCAAGCGGCTTCAGTAGAAAACGGGTATAAATCAAATCTGCCAGAATTGTAATAATCACAAGGGCAATTAGCACGGAAAGAGCTATCTTTTGTAATGGGCGACTAAAACGGTTGATCACAGACTCCTGTTTGCCTATCTCCAGAATATAGGGTTTGCCCTGATAGGTGATGGTATGTGTCAAAACCCGGTAATTAAGGGTATCGCCCTCTACAATACGCATGGCTGTTTCAATGGTATCGGCAGGCAAGGCTGATGGTCTGGTGCCTGGTTCCAGCGAAATATATTCTTCCTTTAATAAAGTATAACTGCCATAGCTGTCTTCTCCCTGAAGGTAAAAGTCAATACCCCTTTGCGCCACTTCCCGCACTACTTTTTTTTGTTGTTCTCTCAATGAATTATCCGTAAAGCGGGCAGCCGCTTCATGTACCAATTTGGGCAATAATCCTACAAACAGCAGGACAATAACCAATTTGGAGAGGGTAATGAAAAGCGTAAGTTTGTTTATTAGTTTCAATCGACAGCCTTTATTTTGTATCCGATACCCCGGATAGTTTGCAACCATTCTGCCGATGCAAAAGCAGATAGCTTTTTACGGATGTTTTTTATATGAACGTCGATATAATTTGAGTCATAATCATCATCTGAAAAACTACCCCAGATATGTTCGCTAAGCTGTAGCCGGGTTAATGGCCGGTTCTTATGAAGCACGAGATAGTGCAATAAATCAAACTCCTTTTTAGATAAAGGTACTTCCTCTTTCCCAAACATTATCCGACGGTGACGCATATCAAAGAGAAACTCTCCAAGCTCCATCACTGAATCCTTCCATCCTGATTTGCGCCTTGTAATGGCCTGGATGCGAGACAACAATTCCAAAAGAGAAAATGGCTTGGGAAGATAGTCGTCAGCTCCCAAATCCAGGCCTTTGATCCTATCTTCCAGATCACCCCTTGCTGTAAGAATAATATAAGATGCCTCGGGACAACACTTTTTCGCTTGCTGCAACACTTCTAAGCCATCCTTATCCGGCAAGCCCAGGTCCAACAGAATAAAATCATACGCACTTTCTTCCATTTGCTTCAATCCCTGACGGGCTGTAAAAGCAAGGTCACATAAATAAGATGCATTTTTAAGAAATGCCTCCATTTCCAATGCCATCGATCTTTCATCTTCTACAATCAGGACTCTCATAATATTGTTTTGAAAGGAGTTGATGCTATTCGGTTAAAATTGATAATATAAGGTGATGTTGAAAAATGAATTGGCGTCTCCGGCACCTGTTTGCGCTTCTTTACTTAATACAGATAGTTGATAAGACAGTTCGATCAGATAGCTGCTTCTATAATAAGATAAGGGCAGTTTAAAGCTATAAGATAAGAGATCGAAACTGGTAGCTTCTTTTGTAGTAGTGGCAGGAGTTGATCTGCCTCCACCAAGGATAGGTGTGATCAAATCCAGCAGGCTGTCCCTGATCTTTTTGTTTTCAATATATGTTGTATAAAACCGCTGTGTTCCGCCAACAATTTCGATTGACGGAGCTATTGATATACCGTCCTTTTTACTGAATAAGTTTCCCAACTCAATATCTTTACTGGTAGTAAACGTAGCAAATATATCGTCCTGCTTACCAAAGGCGTAATCTACGCTTATCCCATTGGTCAGAAAATAATTGAAGTTAAGTAATACGCTGGCCGTGTTGCTGTTAGCTGCTTGCAGAAAGGGAGAATAGGCCGGGTAAAAGGTGTGGCTGTAACTAACGTCTGCAACCCATTTTGATCCCATTTTGATGTTATACCCGATACCGAGGCTGGAAGCAGAAGCGAGTTTGGCCGAATCTTTCAGCAGCCGGAAAGCCGATCCGGTAAAATAAAGACCAGATTTAAGCCGGTAAGAGGCAACGGCTGCTATGTAAGATGTTTTCTCCTCAGACTTTTGTCCATAATAGCTAGCATTATTGGCATAACTGATTCCAAATGTGAGGGTGTTGCGGGGTTTTGCTATAATAGTATCTTTTGCATCGGTAACCTGTGACGTATCTTTTTGGGCTTGTGCAAACAGATTAAGTCCTGCCAGCAAAAGGCTAAACAATATTTTTTTCATACACAAATTCTTAAGGAATTAATCCTGTAACCCGCCGGATCTGCGGTTTTACAATTATGGGTTTTACCGGCACTTTTACACCAACAGGGGGAACAGCTACTGGTTTTACCTGCTTGCGGGATTTAGGCACCTTCTTCACCTCTTCCCTGACCGGTGCGGAAACAGGCTGATTTTTTTCCGTTTCAGAAGGCGGCTGTTGTACCGGTGCCGGGATCGTATCTGTCATCAGGCGCGCATAAGGTAAGATGCCGGCTTTCCCCTTCATTGGAATTGAGAAAAGAACCAGCAGTATCCCAGCTGCCGCATATTGTAGTATCGGCTTTCTATGATTCATCAAGGGGCAAATTTATTAAAAAAGGGAAACTTCTATGTTATAGGAAGTATAGAAGTCCCCTTTGTAACCATCAAGCTTTACCGGAGATTTAAACCAGTAGCACTGGTTACCCGAGTATTTACTCCAATGGAGGAAGGCTTTACCTTGACTTCCTGGCCGGAAGCAGCGTCCACTTTTACTTTTTTCCCTGCTTTTATCGAAGCATTGGTTTCACCTTTGCCGGAAACATCTTTATTAACCGCTTTGACAGTATTGTCAGCCTCAGCTTTTACATTTTTTTTCGTTTCGACCGTAGCGTTTACAACAGCTTCTCCTTCCTTTCTGATATTGGACTTGGCAGCCTGCACTGCTTCAGTCTTTACTTCACTGGAAGTTGTTATCTCCGCAGCAGCACGTTTTTGGGTGTTTATCGAAGCATTTGACTTACCATTTACAGAGGCCTCTTGCAGAGCTGTTCCTGTAGCAGAGGCCGTTTCTGTCTGAAGCTTATCCTTTTTATCAGCAACAGCAGATATTGTCGCTGTACCTTCTTTTTTTGCACGAGCCTTATTTTGCTTCACAACATCCGTTTTTACCTGTGCATTTGCCGAAGCATCGGCAGAAACATTACCGTTTGATTGCACTGTTTCCCCAGCCTTATTTATATCGGCTTTGTTAGTGGCGTTAGCAGATTGTGCTGACTTTACCGACGTGTTCGTTTGTGCATTAACTGTTCCTGCAATCAGAATGGCAATAGCCATAAAAAAATGTGGTTTCATAAAGTTGAATTGTGTTATTAAAAATAATTACAAAGCAAACTTAATCGCCGAACATGAAGAGAAAATGAAAAAAAAATAATATGTTATTTTTATAGAATTAATGATTTCTTTTTCAGTAGTTTATAATTAAAAAAAACTTCTGGTTATTGAACCCGATGCGTTATAATATACCAACAATTGATACAACTTCTGATGCACCCTGGGTGCTTAAATTTTCGGATAAGATCACTTATATGGGGAAAACGTGGAGTGTTTATTTTCACTGACCGTTTCAAGTGGTAGTGTCCGTTGCAATGCTAATGCATGAATAAAATCTATTCGTTTTGCCCCGATATATACAATAAAATAATTGATATATATGCCTCCCTGGAAGTTGCATAATAATTCATTTGTATGTATGTTTGGGCCAGGATATTTAGGTTTAATGGTTAATGGTATCACAATTAAGGCCTCTTACTTCTACGGGAGGGGCCTTTTTTTTATTCCTGGACTATTCTTAGGTCAATCTAACTGTATCTCTTTTGGAAGTTCAATCATTCAAGCCTTGACACCTATAGAAAATTACAGATTAGTAGAAAATCCTCATTACATCACATCGTATTTAGTTGTCTTACAGGATATTACAAATGCAGATAATTTGATTTGCATGATGGCACTTACCGCGCGTTCGGCATCCAGCACCATAAGGCTACACTTTTGTAATGAATCGGAGTGAAAAGATGAAAACGCACCTGGCATGTTTTTTATATGTTTATCAGTTTTTCACATTACTCAATTATTCTTAGATGAATAAGTCAGCAGGGACGCTTGTCCAATTTGACAAATACAAAATACAGGGTCTCCAAGCTTTAAGTACTATGAACTTAAATTATATTGAGTGTTTATGAAGGCTCCTATTACTGTAGGCACTCCTACACACACGCCAGACTATTTATCCAGTGGTAGCGTAATGGGACAGCGCGTCAAGGAATTCGACTGGTCGCGCACCCCTATTGGTGCGGTTAACAGCTGGCCGCAAAGCCTGCGATCAGCGTTAAGTATTTGTTTGAATTCTAATTTCCCTATTGCGATTTATTGGGGCCGGGAACTAACGCTTATTTATAATGATGCATGGAGTTCCATCCCTGGAAACAAACATCCCTGGGCGTTGGGCCGTGCAGCCAGAGAAGTGTGGCCGGATATCTGGAACGACATTGAGCCACAGTTTGATAAAGCTTTTTCTGGTTATCCTGGTGGCAGTAAAGACGCCCTGTTACCCATGCAGCGCCATGGCTACACTGAAGAATGTTATTTCGATTTTACCTTTACACCAGTATACGGTGAAAACGGGAAGGTAGATGGTGTATTTAATGCAGTTATTGAAACTACCTACCGCGTGATCAATGAAAGAAGAACTGCTTTTTTAAAAAATTTCATACTGCATATAGCCGCTGCCCAAACTGTTGTCGAGGTAGAAGATCTGGCCATTCAGCTTCTTAAAGCCGGTTCGGCTGATATTCTTTTTGCGCTGCTATACAATTGTCAAAATGAGCACTTTTTACTTAATGGTACTACTTTTCACAATGAATCGATTGAAATTTGTGACCCGCACAACTGGCCTTTGGACCAAATCGTCGAAAGCGGCCAACCCTTACATATAAACGATCTGAAGGTATACTTTACGGCTGTTCCGAAAGGCTATTGGGAGGAAGAACCTACTGAAGCCTTTATCGTACCGATTAAAAGTGGCACACGACCATTAAAAAGCGTACTCGTTTGTGGCATCAGCGCGCGAAGAAAGTTTGACGGTGATTACCGGGTTTTCATTGAATCGATCGTTGCGGCTATTGTGACCGCTTTAAACAATATTTATTCCCTAGAGGAAGAGCGGCAAAAAGCCGCTTCGCTTGCCGTTCTGGATAAAGCAAAGACAACGTTCTTTTCCAACATCAGCCATGAGTTCAGAACACCGCTCACACTTTTGCTTGGCCCAATTGAAGATGCAATGAACGATCCGTCGACTACAACTCAGAACAAAGCAAGAATGGATGTAGCTTATCGCAACGCTCTTCGCATGCAAAAGCTTGTTAACACCTTGCTCCAGTTTTCACGATTGGAAGCGGGAAGGGTACAGGCGCGGTTTTCCAGGGTTGATATTTGCAGCCTTACCAGGGAGCAGGCCGGCAGCTTCCGGTCCGCAATTGAAAAGGCTGGAATGCAGTTGGTACTAACATGTAGTGAAATCTGGCAGGAGGTGTATGTAGATGTGGAGATGTGGGAAAAAATTGTTATGAACCTTGTTTCCAATGCCTTTAAATATAGTAAACAGGGATGCATAACGGTAAGCATTACGGGGGCTGATCATTCGGTGAGACTTTCCGTTTCAGATACGGGTATCGGCATACCTGCTGATCAATTGCAGAAGATATTTGATCGCTTTCACCGTGTTGACAACGTCGAAGGCCGAAGTCAGGAAGGGGCCGGTATTGGTTTAGCCATGGTAAAGGAGCTTGTTCACTTACACAATGGAACTATTACTGTAGAGAGTCAGCCTGGCAAGGGATCCACTTTTACCGTAACTATTCCAGGCGGAAAAGAGCATTTGCCCGCCGATAAAATAGATGATACTGTCGCACCGATTTCTGTATCTCACCAGGCAGATGCCTATATACAAGAGGCAATGAAGTGGTTGCCGGAAGACGATCAGAAGAACAACGAGTTGCATGATATCATGTTGGACGAAGGTTTTCAAACGTATGCTTCCTCTACCACGAATACCAGGGTGTTAATTGCCGACGATAATGCTGACATGGGGGAATACCTGCAACGATTGCTGCGGAACTACTATGAGGTACTAACGGCAACTGATGGAGAAGATGCATTCATCAAAGCGCTCAAGTACAAGCCCCAGCTGATAATTTCGGATATAATGATGCCCAGGTTAGATGGCTTTCGCTTATTAAATTACATTCGTGCACATGCTGTCACCAAAAATACGCCGGTCATTTTTTTGTCTGCCCGGGCAGGTGAAGAAGCAAAAGTAGAGGGGCTGGATGCAGGCGCCGATGATTACCTGGTTAAACCATTTTCTTCAAAAGAGTTGCTGGCGCGGGTGGAAGCAAACATAAGATTGGCCAAAAATCGCCAGGCTGCTGAGAATAACCTGCGAAGTGTGATTATGCAATCGCCCGTGGCTACCACGCTGTTACGCGGCCCCTCCTTCATTATAGACATTGTCAACGAAAAGGGACTGGAGGTATGGGGAAGGAGATACCATGAAGTTATCAACTTGCCCATAGCGCAGGCTTTGCCGGAAGTGGAGCAACAGGGTTTTGTAAAACTATTGGAGCAGGTATATAACACAGGCGTACCTTTTAACGGTGACGAAGTTCCTGTTGATCTCGTGCGCTTCGGACGTCCTGAAACCATATACCTGAATTTCATTTATACTCCTGTGCGGGATGAAGAAAACCGGGTATATGGGGTGCTTGGTATTGGGGTAGACGTTACTGCGCAGGTAATAGCCAGAAAAAAGATAGAATTAAGTGAAAGCAAGTTGAAAGAAATGGCCAATGCAATGCCTCAGTTGGTTTGGGTGACCAATAGTGAAGGGCAGGTTACCTATTTCAACGATAGACTGTCGGAATATGGAGGCGTACAAAAGTTAGCCGATGGCAACTGGTTTTGGCAAGGCCTGGTCCACGATGATGATCTGGTAAGAGCGCAACAAATATGGGAAAGAGCGGTAGCTGCAGGGGATGCTTTCCAGTTCGAGCACCGCATTCAAATGAAAGACGGTAATTATATGTGGCATTTAACCCGCGGGGTTCCTCATAAGGACCGGGAACATGGAACTGTTCAGTGGTTCGGCACAACAACCAATGTGCACATAACAAAAGAACAAGCCTCCTTACTTGAACAACAAGTGCAGGCAAGAACACAAGAGCTTAAAGAACTAAATCTTTCTTTGCAAAAATCCAATCAGGAGTTGCAACAGTTTGCTCATGTTACCAGCCACGACCTAAAAGAACCGTTAAGAAAGATCAAAACGTTTTTGGGTAGAATTATCGATGACGACCGTACTTATCTCTCCGATATCTCTAAAGTTTACGCAGCAAAAGTTAAGGCTGCTGCCGACCGGATGAAAGCGATGATTGAGGGCGTACTCAATTATTCAACCATTGAAGCGGAACAGCAAGAACTTGAGCCCGTTGATCTCACAGAAGTGATACAACAAATAGAGGCAGATCTTGAGTTGGAAATTTCCCGGAAATCGGCGACACTGGAATACGAGCGCCTACCGATTGTTGAAGGCGCTTCTGTTTTGTTTTATCAGTTTTTTTACAACCTCCTTAACAACTCGCTGAAATTTTCACAACCGGATGTTCTGCTGCATATTGTTATCAATCATACCCTCGTTAAAAAAGACGGTGGTGAATGGGCGGAAATAACAGTAAGGGATAACGGGATCGGTTTTGAACAGCAGTTTTCAGAAAAGATATTTGAAACATTCTCCCGGTTAAATTCGAAAGACCGGTTTGAAGGAACAGGATTAGGACTGTCGTTGTGCAAGCGGATTATCGAGCGTTACGGTGGAACGGTAAAGGCCACGGGCGAGCCGGGGAAAGGCGCCCGATTTTTAATAACCTTACCTTTACATCAAACCAAAGCCAGTCATTAGGAGTATGAAAATTATATTGATAGACGATGATATGGATGACGGTCTCATTTTCGAAGATGTATTGCAGAAAATTGCCCCCTCTGCAGTGTTCAAGCAGTTTATTGACCCCAGGGAGAGTTTGAAAAGACTTTTGGAACCAGGCGAAAATTTACCTGATATGATATTTCTGGACATTAATATGCCTATTATAAGCGGGTGGGATTGTTTGGTGAAATTTAAAAAGACGCCCCATCTACAGCAAATACCGGTTTTTATGTATAGTACATCTTCGAGGATTCGGGAAAAAGAATTAGCGCGTGAATTGGGCGCAGCCGGCTTTATAACCAAACCGGATGATTTCGTTTCATTAAAAGATCTACTGGTAAATATCATTAATAATAACCTATCACGGTAGCTAACGACAGGGGGAAATAACATAGAGAGATTACAAAGTGCACCGGAAGTCTAATAAAGTATAAACGTATACGAAATTTGGATAAGATCGAGAAAATGTCTTTAGGAGCCTTTACCAATGGACTAAGTGATGTATTGCAATTGATTACAGAGGGTAAATCAGTAATGATTGTGCTGGACCGCCTGCTAAAATGGGTGGAAGCCCAATCAGACGGAGGATTGATCGCCTCCATTTTATCTACAGACGAGGCCGGGCAACATCTCTACCATCTTGCCGGCAGTCAACTGCCCAAAGACTATATTGAAGCCATTAATGGTTTGAAAATAGGGCCCAATATGGGCTCGTGCGGCACCGCGGCATATTTAAGAAAGCCAGTTATCGTAGACAATATTGAAGCGAGCGTTTTATGGAAAGATTACAAGCACTATGCACTGAAACATAATTTACATTCATGCTGGTCGACCCCGCTGATTAATAACGAAGGCAGGCTGAGGGGCACTTTTGCTATTTACTATCAAGTGCCGCGGCAGCCAACAGAGGCTGACAAACAGCTGATCGGCCTTGCGGCACATACCGCTCTAATTGCTATCGAACACGATCATGCAGAGCGCGAAAGACGTCAAACAGCTGAAAAGGAAAAGCATATGATTGACCCCCCCGGCAAAAGTGAGGAACGTTTTCAAAATCTTGTTCGTGAAGCCAGGGTGGGAATAGTGGTGCTGTTGGGCGAAGAAATGATTGTAGATGTGGTGAACGAAATGTATGGCAAACTGATTAACCGGACACCCGAACAACTGTTGAACAAACCACTCTTCAGTGTAATACCACAAGCCGAGGCTACTTTCAAACCCCTGCTCAATAATGTACTGCGAACAGGCAAGCCGCTTCACTTGTACGATCAGCCGTATTATGTGGTGGTAGAGGGAAAAGAGATCAGTGGTTATTTAAACGTTATTTATCAGCCTTATAGGTTAGCAGATGGCACTATCAGCGGTGTTATGGCACTTGTGCAGGACGTAACGGAAGTGATTCTGTCACGGAAAAAACTTGAGCAAAGCGAAGAACAGTTTAGAAGCCTCTTGACACTGGCGCCCGTAGCCATTGCCGTTTTCAAGGGAAAGGAGTTGATTGGGGAAATAGCAAATGATACTTACCTGCAAGTTGTCGACCGCTCAAGAACTGAATTTATAGGAAAACCGCTGCTTGAAGCGTTGGCAGAAGGAAGGGACGCCATTGAGCCGCTGGTTGAAAAATTATTTGAGACGGGAGAACCCGTTCTTGTAAACGAATACCCGGTCAGGCTTAAGAAAAAAAGCGGAGAAGTGGAATGCCTTTTTAACGCTATCTGGCAACCTTTGTTTAATGCGAACGGCAGCGTTGACGGATTTATTGCCGTTGCGCATGATGTTACCCAACTGGTAGAAGCGAGGCGCAAAGTGGAGGAAAGCGAACAGCAGGTTCGATCCCTGGTCGAAAGCGCACCATTCCCGATCGGCGTTTATGTAGGGCGTGACATGCGCATCCAGTTTGCTAACCAGTCCATCAAAAATGTTTGGGGAAAAGGCAACGAGGTGGAGGGGAAATTGTACTCTGAAGTCTTGCCGGAACTGGCGGACCAAAACATTTACGCACAACTTGACAGAGTTTATACTACCGGCATCCCCTTTCACGCCAGGCATCAGCGTGTTGATTTGGTGGTTAATGGCGTTTTACAACCCTTTTATTTCAACTACAGCTTTACGCCGCTGTACAATGCAAAGGGCCAGGTGTATGGCGTCATGAATACGGCTGCTGAAGTAACAGAGCTTGTAAGTGCCTATAAGGAATTAGAAGAGAGTGAGGCAAGAGCACGGCTGGCTATAGAAGCATCGGATCAGGGAACATTTGATGTGGACCTGAAAACGAATAAACAAAAGGTATCAAAAAGATTAGCAGAAATTTTTAATGTGGAAGCGGATGCTGAACGCCACCGCTTTATTTCAGCTATCCATCCGGATGATCTGGTGCTGCGGGAAAGTGCCTACAAAAAAGCTTTGCAGACTAGTATCCTGGATTATGATGCAAGGGTAATAAAAAAGAATGGCAACGTGATCTGGGTACGGATAAAAGGAAAAATTTATTTCAACGAAAACAACGAGCCTAAACGATTGGTGGGCATTGCGCAGGACATTACCGAGCAAAAACACTTTGCCAATGCTCTTTCCGAAAAAGTACAGGAACGAACAGCAGAATTGGAAAGTGCCAATAAACAGTTACAGGTGGTGAATCAGGAGCTACAACAGTTTGCCTATGTTTGCTCGCACGACCTACAAGAACCACTGCGCAAAATCAGGATTTTCAGTGACGGGCTTACCAAAAGCGTAGAAGGAAACAGTGAAGCAGCCAGGCACCTTCAAAAAATTCACGCCTCCGCTGATCGGATGTCGGGGCTTATTCAAAGTTTGTTGGAGTATTCACGGATAACGAACGCTTCGTTCCGATTTGAACAACTTGACCTGAATAATTTGCTTACATCTATTTTGACGGATTATGAACTGCTCATTGAACAGAAAAAAGCAACAATTGAAATCGATCCCCTGCCTACAATTGAGGCCATGCCCCTGCAGATGAACCAGCTTTTCTTCAACTTAATCGGCAATTCTCTAAAGTTTACTAAAAGAGGGGTTGCGCCTTATATAAAAATAAAAGCAGAACCCTTGCCGGAAGAAGGCAAACAGCAGTGGTCGGAATTAACAGAGAGTGCAACCTACACCATGATCACGGTGCAGGACAATGGAATTGGTTTTGACCCCGGTTTTGCCTCCAAAATCTTTACCGTGTTCCAGCGGCTCAACGACCGCAGCAGCTATGGTGGCTATGGCATTGGGCTTGCGCTTTGCAAAAAAGTCGTTCAATTACATGGCGGCATTATTTTCGCTGATGCCGCATTGAACAAGGGTGCTACATTTACAGTGATTCTACCACTAAAACATTAAATCATTAAATTGATCTAATAAATATACCATTATGACAACGCTACAAAAACCCGCCAACGAAGAAAAACGGATTGAAGAATTAAAGCGATACAACATCCTGGATACTCCCCCGGACGGCAGTTTCGACCGCATTACCCGGTTGGCCGCCATACTGTTTGATGTGCCCATTGCTATTATAAGCCTTGTGGACACAGACCGTATATGGTTTAAGTCGGCGTATGGCCTTTCGGTAAATCAGATCAATCGGGATCCAGGGCTCTGCGCCTCGGCTATTTTGTCGGATGATGTGTATGTAATAGACAACGCCGCTACCGACCCAAGAACACTGGCCAATCCACTGGTGGCTGGCGAGTTCGGACTTCGTTTTTATGCGGCAGCCCCTTTGCAAACAGAACGTCAATGTAACCTGGGAACGCTTTGCATCATTGATAAAACACCCAGAATCCTGACAGAGAAGGAACAGAAAATCTTAAAAGAGCTTTCAGAAATAGTGATGGACGAAATGGAGTTGCGCCTGGCCCTGCGCAACACAGTCATAAACGTGAAAAAATTGACATTAGACATACGTGACCACCTCGATGATGCCATACAGGAAGTGGAAAAAACTGGTGATGCTAAGCAAAAAGAAAAAATGCTGGATTACCTGGACGCTTCCAAAACATTTTTAAATCATGTGGAGCAACAGTTAAGCCTGATGTAGGCGCCGATGTTTGAACAAAAAAACTACCCCACATTATGAGCGCATGTAAGATCCTGATGATTGATGATGACGAAGATGATATAGAAATTCTGGCAAATGCTTTTTTACAAGCCGGGTTGAATGGGGTGCATCATGTAAAAACAGCAATGCAGGCATTTATGTATCTGGAATCGGTAAAGCATGAATGCCTGCCAAAACTCATCGTCACTGATAATCTTTTACCTGGCATTTCTGGTAAAGAATTTTTAACGGGCTTAAAGGGAATGGAAAAGTATAAGCACACTCCTGTTGTTGTACTATCCACCTCAAAAATAGATGATGAGATCGCGGAATACCGAAAAATCGGCATACTGGATTATGTGGTAAAACCATCGAGCTATGATGAATATGTACAAGTGGCAGAAAATATAAGGACAAAAGTGCTGTTGTGAATGTTCTACACCTCGCCAGGTTTGCCTACAAAAAATGCAGTTTCAATGATCAATAAGCAATGTATCTGTCACAACCCGATTCCACTGGTTAGCTTTGAACTATTTACTATGCAAAGTCTACTACCTATTACAATGCCTTCCTTTAGTAACAGTGATCCTAGCGGTTATTGATAATGGAGTCGACAGGGAAGACAAACTTTTGTAATTTCTCTTTGTTGCGTAGATTCAATGTAGACTCAATCTTTGTGAAGTGAGGAGTACAGTCAATCTTCCAAATAAAAGCAAATGTATCAGAAGCCCAATAAATTTTGAGAGTACCGTCTCCATTCTTTATAAAATTCAATATCTTAATGATTCATTTATCATAAAACTAATGTCATACTTATAAAAGATTAGCATAAATATGTGGTTCCAGATTATAAAAACAATACTCGTTTTCTAAGGGAAAAGTAGTTTGAATTGGATCTTTTACTTCAATTGCAACTGGTTTGCTTATTTGTATATCAAACATGCTTTATATAATCAACTTGATTTGGGTTACTAAACATATGCGTAAACTGTTGAATTTCCAATAAATCCTTTATCCGTAGGTTCGAAATATGTCCAGTTGTCCCGACTAGAATTTACGAGGGCCTTCAAGTCATTGGATTTGAAGGCCCTTT
>NZ_LWBP01000241.1 GCF_002078015.1 Niastella populi
TTTAACTGGCCGAATTTGGGGGGAGCCTACACATGTCATAAAATTTTCGTGTCGCCAAATTTATTTTGAAGTTGAAATAGCAATTTCCTCCGTCATCAACGCCCAAGATTTCAGTTTTCCATTTGTCGCTCCCCCAAGTGTAGCAAAAGCAGTTAACCCAAACTTCTTTTTGTCCATTTTTATTTGTCACAACAATTAGCTGCTTTCTATAATTGCGTTTCTTTAAGTCTATACTCCATTGTTTGTGGTCTTTGTCTAACGAATTATTGTAGTTAGCCACACATACCAATAAAAAACTGTCAACAAGCTGACATTCAGTTTGTGTCAAGGTAGCTGCTTTAAAAGTACTGTCAAAAGGCCATCTGCTTTTTTTATTAAACTCAATTATTGCAGTTGGAGTGTCAAAAGTAAGACCATTGTTTTGTGTTTGAAGGTTTTTGTCTGTTGGTTTTTTATCAGGCACTTGTCCACACGCAACAAATGAAGTTGTCAAACAAAAGGTAATTGTCAAGATGTTTAAGTAAGAACGTAGTGTCATTTAAAATTACTTGCAACGGTTTAGGGCTTGGCGTTGTAGGGGAAATCAGGGAACGTCAGCCCAAACCTTTTACTAAAGATAAATTGAAATACAAAACTTGAGCCTTTGTTCGTCAGCCCCATAACGCCAAAACCCTGTTGGCGGTAGTGCTTAGTCAGGCAATGTCCGTGGTGTCTATTTTTATTTTGCGTCCAAAAATAAATACAATGATTTAATCAAATTGTTTTCTATAATAGCTACGTCCATTTCTGTCGCAACGGGCGTAGCTCCCTTTGGTCCAAGGTTCCAAGATATAACCTGTGTTGTCTGATTTACTTGCGATGGTTTGTTTAGTGCAAACTGAAATTCAATTGGCCATTCACTCTGCAATTTTGAAATAAGTTCATTTATCGCCCGATGTCCTACAATTGCATTTCCGTCATTGCTTTCATAAAAGTGAATGTCTGGTGCATAAAAACTGCCGATTGAACTTCCGTCCAGCCACACCTTGCGGTAAACCTCATGTTGGGCGAAGTTTTTGAATGATTATCATTGAAAAAATATCATGCCTTTTTAATCCTTACTCCTTGTTCTTGCAATTTTAATAACGTAAGAATTTTAGACATGTCTTTGCCCTTCGAAGTACAAAAATTAATCATGTCATATTCTATCTTATGTTGAATGCTTTCGGCTTTTTCCGAAATAGATTTTATTTTCTGAAATAATTCATCTTTTTCATTTTCCCAGTTTTTGTCATGTAGGCTCTCTGCCATAGCGTTGTGAACCAACCAATTTCTTTGGTCTAAGAACGTATATAGTTCATCTTGAAGAGCTGAAGAATACAGTTTTTCTTTGCTTGCAATATTAATAGCCTTGCCTAAAGTGTAATTTTGGTGCTGCTTTAAGACTTTATCAGCCTGTTCCTTTGTTGCGGCAGGATTCATTTTGAGAGTGATTGAACAGCTCAAAGCCTGCTCAACGATTTGGATTTTCCATATAGCTTCTCCAACGAAACAGTATAATGTAATTTCATTCTCGTTAGCTGGGATTTTCATAATGTTTTCTCTAATAAGCTTTCGGCTTTAAGGCTAATGTCTAAATAGTTTGAGGTCTTCAAATTTCGCCCAACGTAATGAGGCTTTAAGCAGTACGGGAATTTCTTGTACTTCAGCCTTACTCACTTGCTAAAGCAAAATAGATATTCTTTTGTTGAAAACATATTCGTCCGCCCGTATTGCTAAAAGCCTGTGTTGGGCGAACGTTTATCCTGATGATTCTTCTGATGATCGAAATTTATCGTCGATAATAAAAAAGCCTAAGGCTATCGGCATGATTTCAGATTCATCTGGACTTGTAATCGAACCCATTTTTCTGTTTCCGTCATAAGTAATCCAATTCTCGCTGTTCGTCATTTCGAAACAATATCTGCTCCAGGTTGATGGTTTCAGCAAGCGTCTATGGTTGTTGTTTTGTATAAATGAATATACTTTCCCAGTATTTAATCTCAAGATGCACCGTGTCTTATTCGCACTCTGCCAATTCGGAAATTCAAAAACACCAAGTTGTTCCTTACTTGCATTATCGTAAATAACATGATGCGGTTTGGCGAACAATCTGCGATTTCGCTCAACACGTATTATCATGTCTAAAAAGTAAACTAAAGTAATCGACTCAGATGCGTAAACTGTTGTTATATTCTCGTTGACGTCAACTATTTCGTACTTGTAACAGGCATATAAACTGTGCTTTAAATCTTTTATGTAGGGATCTCTTAAATATTCACTCTTGTATTGAAGCATTCTTCTGAATTTCGCCCAACGGATTAGCGCTTGCCGATGTACCGGCATTAGCGTTCCGTCTGCCGGGTAAGTTATTCAAATGTTGATGAAAGAACAAACGCTGAATGATTGTTCTTCAGCCGGTATATTGGCAAACGCCTGTTAGCTGCAGACTTCTTTGTCAACTAAATGCGATACGTCTTTACTGCAATAGAAGTATGACAAATCATTTCCTTCACCACCCATACTGTCGCTACTTGCAATTGTCAACTTTAAATTTTTAAAAAAGTATTCTCCATCTGAAAGTTGCTTTTTGTCGGCCGAGATGCCGCAAAGTAGGTCAGCAGCTTTTTCAATGTCCATAGAAAAGTCTATGATAACTCCAGCAACATTGATAGTAAGTCCGTAATGCACCTCAACTTCAGTCAACTGCTCGTTTTCATCAAAGTTTAGAAAAAAGAAATTATCTAGCCCTTGATAGCTTTCATAAATGTCCCGACGCTGTATTAAGCTTTGAGTAGCATCGCCAAGGTCAATAACATTGTCAGCAATTTCAAACTTGCCATTGAGTAGTGTTCTTACTTGTTGTCTGTCACTGCTCCATAATAGCAACTTGTTGTCGATGAAAACTCCTTTGTCGGGCTGATATGTTAGAGTGAGTGCCATAGTTTGCAGCTAACATTATATTTCCGCGTATTATACGCTACGTTTGACAGAGAATAATTTTTTCAAGTTATTATTTTTTAACTACTTAGCAAAAAAAACGCGGTTATTACCTAGTAGCGCAAATACAACTCAGGTTAGGTTTAAATCATCCTTTTTGTTCGAACAGAATCCCCATTACCTGTAAATCATTCCTTTTACCAAGCCTGTTGAAAACCCAGCAAATACTCATTTGAAAAATCTACAATATTATTAAGATCTGCCACAAACAGGTTCGAAAGTTGTAACCTACAGCCCGCAGATAAAATTGAAACGCCTTCAGGTCGTTAGATTTGAAGGCGTTTTTCGTTCGAAATATTGCAACAGATTTATGGCATTTCAATTTAATGTTTGATTATCAAATTGTTGGTAGGTTCGAAGTGTATCAGGATGATTACTGACAAGCTCATAGCTTTCACCTGGGCAAGTATAGCCATCAGCGTATCAAGCAGTATCTGAGTTTGAGAAAAATTCATACCAGTGCAAAATAATTGCTGTCTTCACGTTAAAAATAAATTGATGCAGATAAACGAATTCGATTATCAAAGTCTGGATGCTTTGTTTGGCGATTATAAAGAGCGCGCTCAGAAATTATTAAATGAGAAAATAGATCTTAATAAATTATCAGAGATTGCGAAAAAGCCTCTTGACACCCTTACGGCAGATGATCTGGCAACGATCAGATTCAAAAGCCAGCATGACGAAGAATTTCCGGAGCAATTCTCGTCCTTGCCTTTTCAAATTTCTTTACGCGAGTTGCAACGTATCACCTAAAAGACCTGGTGCTGCCGATACTCAGCAATCAGAAAATGAATGCTTACATGAAGGTGTAGAAAACGCAGCATGGTATCCCCCTATCCAAATACGGCATATCCAAACAATGCAAGCAGGATGCAAGTCCTTGTCCCCCGGCAATAATGTGGCGGTATAAATATTGCACTATATCAGGCAGGGATATAGTGCTGTAATATATTTTTTAACCGCATTTTAATGATGCTTTAATTACCAGTGTTGGCGAATGGAACTTTTAACAACAAGCACCCTGAATGAACTCAATAGCGTTGAAAAAACTCATTGCCTGTCTCTTTATATGCCAACGCATAGAAGTCATCCGGACAATCTCCAGGACCCCATAAAATATAAAAACCTATTAAGGCAGTTGGAGAGCTCAATGAAGCACAAAGATTTTGGCGGCGATGGCACAGCGCTTCTTGCTCCTTTCGAAGCCCTGGCTAATGATCATGATTTTTGGAATCAATCACTGAACGGCCTTGCCGTTTTTGCAACTAAAAACTTCTTTAAAGTAGTTAAGGTGCCAATTGAGGTAAAAGAATTAGCAGTCGTTGCTGATAGTTTTCATACCAAACCACTTAGACAGTATTTACAATCAGCAGATCGATATCAGGTTGTAGGATTGAGCCTTCACGACTTCCAGTTATTCGAAGGCAATCGTCATGGGTTATCTAAAATCGAACTACCTGATGAATTTCCCGATACAATCAAAGAGGCTCTGGGAGAGGAACTAACAGAAAAGCATTTAACCGTGGCGTCTTACGGTGGGGTTGGTGGTAACAAGGGAAATATGGTTCATGGTCATGGCAGTAGAAAAGATGAACTTGATCTGGATGCAGAAAAGTTTTTTCGTGCGGCTGCTGATGTAATATATGAAAAGATATCGAAGCCATCAGGTTTGCCTCTTATCCTCGCAGCCTTGGCAGAACATCAAAATCTTTTTCAATCGGTAAATAAGAATCCTTTTCTGCTAAAAGAAGGAATAGCAATAAATCCGAATTCTATAGATCAGAAAAGGTTTGCCATGATGGCCTGGGAAATAATGGAACCGGTCTATACACAAAATCTTCAAATATTGGGGGACAGTTTTCAGGAAGCTCTTTTGAAAGGCAGGGGTAGTGATAACATTACACAAGTGGCAAAAGCAGCAATTGAAGGTAGAGTTGATGTGCTGCTAATTGAGTCTGACAGAATAATAGCAGGGAAGCTAGCTGCAGCAACAGGGATCATCGAAAGAGGAAACCTGGAACACCCTGAATTCGACGATCTATTAGATGATATTTCAGAATTGGTAGTTGCGAGAGGCGGTAAAGTAGTAGTTGTTCCAAAGGAATTAATGTCAACCCGCACAGGGCTGGCTGCAACCTTTAGATTTTGATCGTTTAACATGTTACTTAATGTGTTATTACATTATAAATATTAATAACTCAACAATGCAAATTCAATTTAATACTGACAATAACATCCTCGGAACGGAAGAACTGAGAGGCCCTTTAGAGGACCAGATTGTCAAGTCGCTAAGCAGATTTAGCAAAAGCATTACACGCGTTGAAGTCCATCTAACGGACGAGAATAGCCACAAAAGCGGCCAAAATGACAAACGTTGTATGCTCGAAGCCAGGCTGGAAGGCATGCAGCCAATCGCTGTTTCAAATAATGATGCAACTGCGGAACAGGCAGTGAGTGGCGCCATAGATAAGTTGAAGGCCGCGCTTGATACAGTAATTAGTAAATCAAGAAATCATTAATTATTTGCACCAATTGTCTAAAGGCGTATGGCTTACGACAACAACAAAGCGTTTTTGATCGACTGCCTGGAAAAAGTCGCAATCCAGGCCTTGAACGTCCGCACCAACGTGGCTGCCTAAGAACCAACGGTACAATGAGGGCGCTAACAATATTTCAGGGATTCTTATCACTACCATTTATTGTACAATTCTTTCTTTTGTTCATTTAGCTGTTGCGTAATTTAAAATCGGCCATAAATATTTGATTTCGATACCGGAAATATAATGGCAGTCAATAATTATTGATGCCTCACATCATCCGGCTCGTAAATACAATAACTATTAAAAGGTATGAAATGAAAAAGCCGTATTATAATAAAAAGGCCAGAAAATCAGCTAAAGCAAACCTTAAACAGAGAAAGCAATTATCAAAACGGATGGGAGGTATTCGTGGTATTTCGATTGTGGTTGAAAACCGGAATACAAGCGCTACGACAAACGATAATTCTCCTAAAAATAATAAGTTATAAAGAGGCTTGCTGTTTTATTGGTAGCATGACTACAAGACTTCCTGCCCGGGCGATGAAGAAAACGTATCGTAATTGTACAATAAGTCAGCGGAGCGATAACCAAAACCAAGCCGGATATTTGGAGTTAGGCATCCATAATTACAAACACGCCATTTGTAATCACAAACGATGAAACCTTTATTTATAATCGGGAAAAATTACCACGCTTTTCTCACTCCGTTCTCAAACTCTTTACGGGATTGGCAAGCGCCGCTTTAATGGAGATATAGCCAACGGTTATCCATGCTACTATCAATGACAATAAGATAACGATAAAAAACATGCCTGCGTTTATCCTGATGCGAAAGGCAAAATCCTGCAGCCAGTTGTTCATCATATAATACGATACAGGTATTGCTATTAAAAATCCTAACGCAATAAGCAGGGTAAATTCTTTTGAAAAAAGTAAGACAATATCTTTTAGCGAAGCGCCCAAAATCTTTCTTATCCCTGTTTCTTTCTTTTTTTGAACCGTCATGAAGGAAACCAGTCCAAACAACCCCAGGCAGGAAATGAAGATGGCAATGCCTGCAAAGATCTTATACAAGAGAGAAAGCTGGTCTTCCTGGCTGTAAAACCTGGCAATGTTATCGGTAAGGTATGAACCGGTAAAAGCATATGCGGGGAAATGGTTGTTCCAGATCGATTCAATGGAAGCCTGTGTTTTCGACATGTCTGATGAGCTTAATTTTATTCCGAAAACAGCGTACCTGTCTTTTCGTTGTGCAATGATCATCGGCCTTATTTCTTCTTTCAGTGATCTTGCTGTAAAATCTTTCACCACGCCAACGATCGTTTTCCAGGAGGCGCCGCCCATGCGAATTTCTTTACCAAGGATATCCGACGGGTGTTTAATGCCCAGTTTTTTCACGAGCGTTTCATTTACTATCACCTCTTTCGCTGTATCGCTTTTGTCATATACGCGGCCGGCTACCAGCTGCAGGCCATATGTTGCAAAATAATCTTCATCGGCATACTTAAGGTATAAATTAAAATTTTCTTCCGGTCGGTGATCAAATGAAAAATTCGTACTTGATGCATTGTCCGATGAAGGAGCTTCCGAACTACAACTCACCGACAACACGCCAGGCGTTTGCAACAGTTTTTGTTTAAACGCTGCCGATTTCAATTGAAGGGTGCTGTCTGTATTGGCATTTAGAAGAAAAACAGCCTCTTTATTAAAACCGAGGTTGGCATTGTGCACATAGTTCATCTGGCTGATGGCCACTATAGTGCCGGCAATCAGTACCTGCGAAATGGTGAATTGTGTTACCACCAGTCCTCTTCGTAGGGAAATGCCACCCAGGGTTGCAGAAGTGATCTTATTTTTAAGTGCCAGTACGGGCCTGAAACCCGAAATGACCAATGCCGGATAGAGGCCTGAAAATAAGGTTACCAAAACCATAATGCCGCCCAGGAACGCAGCCGTTTCCTGGTTGAAGAGGTTCAACGCTTCCTGAACCGGCGAGATATATTTTATAAAAGGCAGGCATAACCAGGCAATGCAAGCTGCCAGTACAATTGCTATAGCTACAATAAAGGCCGTTTCACCCATCACCTGTGCGAAGATCTGCAGGCGGTTGCCACCCAATACTTTTCGGATGCCTATTTCCCTGCTTCTTCGTACTGCCAGCGCGGTGGAGAGATTGATGAAGTTGATACAGGCCATAACGATGATGAATATACCTATCAGCGATAATGTCCAGATGGTTGATCTGCTGGTTATGTGATCGCCAAAATTATCGTAGCGGTTATCAAAATGCAGTTCGCTCAGCGGCTGCAGAAAATTCAGGGTGGAAAGATCATGGTTGTCGGGGTAGCGCTTTCTGCTGAATTCGGCAAGTTGAGCGTTCATCGCGGAAGGGGAGATCTTTTCAGGAAGCAAAAGGAACAACTGAAAATTGCTGGTTACCGCGCCCCACCTGTTGGGGAAACCGCGGGGGCCTGCGTTTGCATTCAGTGTTTCGAAAGAGGTAACTATCTTCAACGGAAAGTCGGAGTTGTCAGGTACATCTTCCAAAATACCGGCAACCTTTACCGTAGCTGTATAGTTCACCCGTAATAATCCGTAATTCAGATTTAACAATTTACCTACGGCATTTCGCCAGTCGCCAAAATACCGGTCGGCCATTTTTCTGGTAAGTACTGTAGTGTATGGCTCATTTAAAACATCGGCAGAACCAGCCAGCCAGTGGTGGTTGAATACCCGGAAGAACTGCGGGTCACAGAAAAAAAAGCCGGTTTCTTCTATGAATTTTTCAGGAGCATTCCCTGGTTCGTGTGTATCCGGCACCGTTACCTGGCTGCCAAAACTTGCAAACAAAGTACCTGTTGTTATCTGCGGAAAATCGTTTCTCAACGCATCCCGGGCCGGAAAGGGGTTGCCTGACCCGATATCAATTCCATCAGCATCTTTATCCTGCCGCACAACCCGATAGATATCCTTATAGTTTTTTTCAAAAGTATTATAGCTCAGTTCATAGTGCACTACGGCAAATAGTAACAGGCATGCGGCTATACTAATGGCAAGACCTGCAATATTTATGGTTGTATGGGCTTTATGTGCTGCTGCACTTCTTATAATTAGTTTAAGTTTGTTTTTTATCATAGCACTGCTGTTGAGACGTAAACCTGATAACCGGCATTTTCCATTGAAAAATATGCCACCTTTTTAAGTGTTTGATTATGCATAAATTGTAATTGCATAATATTTTCGGAATGTTCTTTTTTGATACAGCGGGTGCGTCATTCCGATACAAAGCGCGCACTTCTTTCCATTTTTTCATATGAAAATGGTGCTCTACCATATGATAGCGCTATGTTTTCATATGAAAATGGTGCCCTGGCATATGAAAACCCCCTGTTTTCATATGAAAATGGTGCTCTATCATATGAAAACCCTATGTTTTCATATGAAAATAGTACGCTGTCATATGAAAATGCTATGTTTTCATATGAAAATGGTGCGGTTCCAAATATTGCTATTCCCCGTGTGGATGATACTT
>NZ_LWBP01000242.1 GCF_002078015.1 Niastella populi
GTTCCAAATATTGCTATTCCCCGTGTGGATGATACTTATAATGCAGGAACAGCTAGCTGTAAAGGCGAGTTATCAAAATCTCTCCTGATACAGGCATCGATGCGATGAGCCTGAGCGCCAACGGTAAAAAAATCACCGTAATGCCATAGATCGGCAATATTTATTAAAAACTTTGAGCGGGAAAGCTTCTTTAATTTGGAGGGAAAGTGGAAAGTCTTTACTTTTGCAACCCTATTTGAGCGGAGAGATTGATTGGTGAATATGAAGCGAATAGCCGCTCGGGAGGTAGTTCAGCCCGGTAGAATACATGGTTTGGGACCATGGGGTCGCAGGTTCGAATCCTGTCCTCCCGACAGAAGCTGCAAGTCGTCGATTTGCAGCTTTTTTATTTTAGTGAGATCTTCCATATGGAGGATTTTTTTATGCCCGGCTGAGTCTATAACTGAGTTGTTACTTAGTACTTAATGTTAAGATAATCAATATTTTACGGCTCATTTTTTAGGTGCGTCATTTTTCTAATGTATCAAAAATGCACTTATTTGCAGTGAGTGATTCGGTGAGTAAAAGTTGGCAGTTATTTTTATAATATACCTTGCCGTGAAAGGCCAGAATATGGAAAGCAAGAAGGTGAATAGCCGCGAGTTTATTCCGACAAGTCCAGTGGCTTCCATGTTTAATATTTTTGGAACCATTCCGGTAAGTCATTATACAGGAACACCGGATGTCAGTATTCCACTGGGAGGTATATCCTATAAAGATCTTGGTTTGGATTTGACTTTAAGGTATCACCATGCCATTGGAGCGAAACCAGATGCCATACCCGGTTACTTCGGCAATGGCTGGCTGTTGACAACCGGCGGAGTAATTACCCGGCTGTCCAAAGGGGTGCGTACAGCTGAAATCTCTGGGGAAAACGACGTTCCAGTACCCGCATCGAGATTTGATAAGAACGTGCGTATTTTAAAGTCGTACCCCAATGACATTTATGGATCCTCATTCCAGTCCATCCGATATGTGGCTTCACTTCAGTATACCTATTATCCCTATGTCGAATCTAAGGAAGAGGAGACATTTGCAGAAAACGGCGAATCTATTGTTACTATTACGGATAATGCATATGATGACGAATATAAAGTGTTGAAGCAATCAACGGTAAAGGGAAGTAACAATATTTCTCATACTACGCTGTTGCAATATCCTTTTGATGAGGTTCGAAACGGTAACACGGTACCTTATAGGTGGCGGTCCATCTATTATGAATGATGTGCCTTACTCCGGCAAATTTCAACATAGAAGTGTTGTTGTTGATGCCAATCATGTTTATTTATTCAATAGATATAAAAAAATTATTACAATTGAAAGACATAATTAAGATTATCGTACTCGTTTTATTTTTTGCTTTCTGTAATTTTTATTGCAAAAATTCCGGAAAAGGAAACGCTATTAAGAATGACGACTTTGTAATAAAACCTGAGTTAAAAAAGTTCGAACGTTTTATCGAAGATGCAAGATTTAAGATCTATCTAAAGATGGGCGCCAGGAAGGTAGCTATTGAAGACAAAACCAAGCTAACGGATAGCATGTATTTGGGATCAATGAATCTTGCTCTATATGCGTGTGAGCAAAAATATAATGGACTTATGGTGGACTTTATGTTCGAGTATGGGGATAGTGCAGCTTACGCTGACAACTCACCCGACGCAACAGGTAGTGTATTTTATAAAAATGTCAATATAGATGATTGGCATTTTGCTTACGGCGACTTGCGTATGATATACTTTGATTTGCCGAATCAAATTGATACTACAGTTATAATACAAATGCTAAACAATGGAGAAATAATCAATCCTTGGTTTAAGAAAAAGTTAGAAGATAGTATTGTAAAAAAGATTAAAAACATAACAAATTAGATAAAGGCCCGCCTTCAAATGGCGGGCTACTTTTTGCTTGTGCGCCTTTATTCAGCAAATAAAAAAAATGCGGCACATCCAGAGCCGTTTGCCCATATTACCCTAAGAAAGGGCGTCACTTAGCCGGAGTTAAACGACAATACTGCGGACAGTTAGGTAAAACCGAGAACAGCCAGGTAGGCGTATTTGGTGCTTTATGTGCGGGTTCGCTGGTGAACCTGGCGCAGGCTCGACTATCAGGAATACAAAAGCAGGTAAGCAAAATTGATCAGGCAGCAGAGATCATCGCTCATGTAATAATAGGGTTAAAAACAAAAGTTCGCTGGGTATGTTTTGATGCGTTCTATGGTCGGGACATGGCGTTGCTGGCGGATTTGATTAAAAACGGGATTGAGTTTGTAGCAGATGTTCCGGACAATCTGCAGATATGGCTGGAACCATTCCAGATGTGGGTACCTGTAAAGAAAAAAGGCGCCCGTGACAGGCGAAGTAAAAATCCCAAACCGAATCTGCCGGGTATTTCAATAAAGAAGTATGCGGAGTCCTTGACAAAAGGAAACAGGAAATACATTACGGTACGTCACCAAAGCGGCAGAAGAAAATTGCAGGCATGGTATTCCTGCTGTCTTTTTTCATCCATTAGAAATTCCCAAAAGGCTTTAAAGCTTTTGCCCTGATTCATCACTTTCACAGTATCTGAAGTCAGCTCGTGCAAGTCCTCCCCATCATCATTTGGATATTTTCGCAAAAAGCCTGAATTGCTCCATCTCTCAATATATTGGGTAGCCCGCACGCTATAGTCGTCAAAAAGGGTAGTAGCCTTTAATTCATCATCGTTTTCTTCATACTCCAGGTCCTCCAGATACCTTTCTAGCTTATTTCTTAATTCCATATTGGTGATGGTCGTAGTATGGGTAGCTTTAAAGACTTTATAAAAAAAGGAAAGCATGAACGGAGCATTTTTTGTCCGTACCAGCACTAGGGGTAGAGCAGTTTTAAATTGAAGATTGAGCTCATCGAAAGTCATTCTCTAATATAAAAAAAATTATATTAAATGTAAATAGTTGAACCCAGGGACGTGGAAATCATGAAGACCATGATACCGCTTTGGGTGATATAGAAGTTTATTTCGAGCCCTGATGGCGTTAGTGTAGCGTGTTAATAAAACCCTGACCGCAAACTTGTTTTTGTTTGATTAATTTTCGCTATATCTTAGTTGTATGTTTTTCACTATTACACCAAAAACGCTGCGGAAAGGAGTGCTCCTTTCCTTTTTATCGTTATGTATCTCTGTTATTTCCTGGGCTCAGCCAGCCATAAGCGCTTTTTCGCCGGCTTCAGGCCCGGTTGGATCCACGGTTACCATTACAGGCCTTAATTTCAGTGCCACTCCTGCTGGTAATATCGTATTTGTAGGCGGCGTAAAAGCCAACGTTACTGCCGCCAGTACAGGTTCACTAACGGTTACTGTACCTTCGGGGGCCATGTATCAGCCCATTACCGTTACTACCAATGGACTTACCGCCTTTTCCAAAAATCCTTTTAATGTAACTTTTACCGGCGCTACGCCGTTGTTTACCACCCGTTCTTTCGATTATGCCGGCCGGGTTGATTCGGTTGATAGCAATATTGAAACTACCAAGCAAGCGGTGGGCGATTTTGACGATGATAAAAAGATAGATGTAGTAGCTGTTGACAGGTTGCACAATACACTATCTGTTTACCGTAACACGACCACCGGCGGGGTTATTTCTTTTGCGCCAAAAACCGATTATCCCACAGGGCAGTATCCGCGAGCCGTTACCGTGGCCGATATTGACGGCGATGGAAAACCCGATGTGATCGTTTCCAACACCAATGATTATACTGTTTCAATCTTTAAGAATACTACCACCGGCGGGGTCATTTCCTTTGCGCCCAAAGTTGATTTTGCTACGGAGCAGGACCCTGCGGGCATCTCAGTAACCGATCTTGATAATGATGGCAAACCCGACCTGGTCATTCGTACCCAGCGACTGGAGACCATGGTGTCGGTGCTCAGGAATACCACCAGCGGCGGAACCATTTCGTTTGCCAATAAGATCGATATTATGACCGTAGCTGGTTTAAGCGACGATCTCAGGGTTGCTGATATTGACGGCGATGGCAAAACGGATCTTGTGTTACCCGATTTCAACTTTAACGTAATACAGATCTACAGGAACACCTCTACAACAGGGGCACTTTCTTTTGCTGCCAAACAAACTGTTGCCACCGGTTCTAACCCCGATCACCTTGAAGTGGGCGATCTGAACAGCGATGGTAAACCCGATCTGCTGGTGTCCTATTATTATGGAACCAGTATATCGGTTCTTACCAATTCCAGCGTATCGGGCACCATTAGTTTTTCTAACACGCTGAACTACCCGCTGGGCGATAATACCTTTGGGTTAGCCATCAACGATCTGAATGGTGATGGCAAGCCTGACCTGGCAGTTGGTGTGGGCAGTAACTCAATTGCGCTTTATAAAAATACCAGTGCTTCCGGTGGCGCTATTTCATTTAGTAGTAATGTACAAATGGGCGCTACGTTTAATGAAACCATTGCCGTAGCCGATTTTGATAACGATGGCAAACCCGATCTGGCGCCGTTAAGCGGTATCTATCGGGTAACCATCTGGAAGAACCGAACGGCCAGTCCGCAGTTGTTGTCATTTACACCTGCTACTGCTATGGCCGGCACCACTATCACCATTAGTGGTGTTTATTTGTCTGGCGTGAATGCCGTAAGTTTTGGCGGCGTTCCTGCCGCATCGTTTTCGGTAGTGAATGATAATACCGTAACAGCAGTTGTAGGAGCAGGTGAATCGGGACCGGTAACAGTAAAAACTTCAACAGACTCTGCCCGGGCTAATGGGTTCGTTTTTACTTCACCGCCGGTTATCACCGGGTTTAATCCTTCCAGCGCCTCCAATGGTGAATCTATAACCATCACGGGTAATTATTTTACAGGCGCCACTGCTGTAAGTTTTGGCGGCACGGCCGCTGCGTCTTTTTCTGTAATAGACAATCATACCATTACTGCCAAAGTGGCCAATGGAACATCGGGTGATGTTAGTGTTACTACACAATACGGCACCGCATCGGTTCCCGGGTTTGCCTATACGCCCATACCCGGTCTTACTTCGTTTAGTCCGAACAAGGGGGGAGCTGGAACAACTATTACCATCAACGGAACAAATTTGCTGGGGGCCACTGCGGTTAATTTTGGCGGTGTAGCGGCCCGGTCGTTCACGGTCGTTTCTGCAACCCGCATTAATGCGGTGGTAGAAGGCGGCGCTTCTGGCGCTATTGCCGTAACAACTCCGTTCGGCACGGCAACCATCAATGGCTTTAGTTTCGTACCTCCGCCTACCATTACCTCATTTACCCCGTCGGTAGCACCTACAAACGGGTTGGTTACCATAACCGGTATTAACTTTAGCTACGTAACCGGCGTTCAGTTTGGCGGCGTTGCGGCTACCAGTTTTACTATAGATAATCCGACTACCATCTACGCCTGGGTGGGCGCCGGCGCTTCCGGCGATGTTGCCGTTTTTTCGCCCTATGGTAATGCCAGTTTACCGGGTTTAACGGTTAAGCCACGCCCGGTGATCTCGTCGTTTAGTCCAACCACAGGTCCCGTTGGTTCTACGGTTACCATTACCGGCCAGCATTTCACTACTGCAAGCAAGGTTTTGTTTGGACCGGCTGAAGCAGTTTCATTCACCGTTGTGTCGGATAATATTATAACGGCTGTTGCCGGTGTTGGCTACAGTGGTCCTATTACTGTATATAATGATATTGCCTCTGGCGTTTCGAACGATTATTTTCACTTCCAGTATGCGCCACCCGAAATAACTTCTTTTACTCCAACGTCGGGGGCTACAGGAACACAGGTAACCATAACCGGTAAGAACTTTTACCCGGAAATTACAACCGTGTATTTTGGTAATAAGGGTGCATCGAAGGTGGTGGTGAACTCCGAAACGAGTATGACCGCCACGGTTGGCGCCGGCAATTCGGGCGATGTTATGGTAACAACCAATGGCGGCACTGCCTCATTGCCCGGCTTTACATATATACCGCCGCCACCTGCAATTACCGAGCTAACACCTGCACATGCGGTGGAAGGAACGGCTGTTATTATTACCGGCGAAAGGTTTACCGGTGTTACAGGTGTAACGTTTGGCGGCGTGCCGGCAGCCTCGTTTACGATCACTTCAAATAACTATATCACGGCCATAGTTGGTGCGGGCGCTTCTGGCGATGTTGCCGTTACCAACCCTTCGGGTACAGGTAAAAAATCGGGTTTCCTTTTTGGAGAGGTGATCATTAGTTCAATTTCTCCTGCTACCGGCGGGCCCGGTACGGTTGTAACCATTATCGGATCAGGATTTGTAAATGGATCTAAAGTATCGTTTGGTGGTGTTGCCGGAACTTCAGTTAAGGTAAACTCACCTACAAGTATAACGGCTACCGTGCCAACAGGTGGAGCAGGGTTGGTTACTGTAACCCTGCCGGATGGATTTTCGGGTTTCAGCGATGCCTTTACCTACGTGTCGCAGTATACCACCATCACATCCGTTACACCCAATGTGGGTACCGCGGGGTCAACTGTTGAAATTAAAGGTTCTAACTTTTCACAGGCATCAGAAGTAAAGTTTGGCGGTGTGCCTGCTGCTTCCTTTACAGTGAATTCTCCTTATTCCATTACGGCTACTGTAGCGGGTGGAGCAACGGGTAATGTGGCGATTACTTCGCCCCTGGGCATTGGTACGTTTAATGGTTTTACTTATACCACTGCACCCATTATTACCAGCTTTACACCGGAAGCGGCTTTGTCGGGAACAACGATCACCATTACGGGCGCCAACTTTAATACAACGGCGGCGGCAAACATCGTATACTTTGGCGGACTGAAAGCAGAAGTATTAACTGCTTCTGCAAAATCGCTCACGGTAAAAGTGCCGGCGGGTGCACCGTATAATTATATAACTGTAAGTAATAATAACCTTACCGGTTATTCACAAAGAAAGTTCAAGGCATTGCTGAATGCAACTGCGCCATTAAGCTTCGCTTCGTTTGAAGCGAGAATTGATAGTGCCTGGGGTATTTGGGGTTCTTCGCCCAGGCAGGTAAATGCTGCTGATTTTGACCTCGATGGCAAACCTGATGTAGCCGTTTGTCATAAGGGTACTATAGGTACAGAACACATTGCCATCTTTAAAAACAATTCAAATGTTGGTAAACTGTCGTTCTTACCAAAACAACTCATTAATTCAACGCACGGCCCACTTAATTCTGCCACCGGTGATTTGGATGGCGATGGTAAACTCGATCTGATCGTGGCCAATGCAATGGATGGTCAGAATCTTTCGGTATACAGAAACAACAGCACCGGTAATAACATTTCATTCGAGAACGAGGTATATTATCCCTATACCGGTCCCGATCTGAATTATGTAGCCTGCACCGATATTGATAACGACGGAAAACCAGACATCATCATCGTCTCTGCATACGGCGGTGCTTATGTATATCGTAATACCAGCACGGTAGGTAATTTGTCTTTTGTTCGAGCCCCCTTCAACGCTGGTATTTATATAAATGCGCTTACAGTGGCTGATATTGACCTTGATGGAAAAACAGATCTCGTGTTGTTGGCACACTCCTTTTCATCGAACAGCCTTGGCGTTGTAATGAGAAATACAAGTACACCCGGCACCATCGTATTTGAACAGGGTAAGCCGTTTCAAACCGGTCCTGACCCGCGGTATTTAGCCGTAGGCGATATGGATGGCGATGGTAAGCTGGATATTCTGATACCCGGCGGAAACAGTAAAAATTCAATCTCCATTGTAAGGAACCTGAGCATACCCGGTAACATATTAATGGATAACAGGAAAGACATCACTACCATTGGTACACCGAGTGCTGTGGAGATCGGCGACCTGAATGGCGATGGTAAACCTGATATTCTTGCTGCCGATAACGGGGCACTGGCTATCTTTCCCAATACGAGCACGACTGGTAGTTTCTCCTTTGGCAATAGAATAGAATTGACGACCGCCGCACGGGTGTATTCAATTTGTGTTTCTGATATTGATTCAGACCAGCGCCCTGATATTGTTGTGTCTAATGAGCAGGTGGGAAGTATTTCTTTTTTCCGTAACAAACTGAGCTCTCTGGTGGTGAACTCTTTCTCACCTGCAAGCGGTACTACGGGAACCGTGGTTACCATTAAAGGTGAAAATTTGGGCGGCGCTACAGCGGTTACCATTGGCGGTGTTTCTGTTTCTTCTTTCACGGTGGTTGATGCCAACACCATTACTGCGGTGGTGGGCGCCGGTAAATCGGGCGATGTAATTGTAACCACACCGGTGGGCACCGTGAGCCTGAGCAGCTTTACTTATATTGGCGCACCGGTTATTACCTCGTTCACCCCAACAACAGCAGGGACAGGCGCTACCGTAACTATAAAGGGTACTTTCTTTACAGGCGCAGCTGCGGTAAGTTTTGGTGGTGTGGCAGCCCGTTCATTCAGTGTTACTTCCGATTCTGTTATTACGGCTGTAGTAGGGGTGGGGGCTTCAGGTACAGTGGCTGTAACAACACCCATTGGCAAAGGAACACGCGATGGTTTTATTTACGATGCCTTAACGGCTATTGTTGATCCGGCAAATGCAAACAGTAAAGAGCTGACGGTAAAACCGAATCCGGCGTATGATGTGTTGATCATTAAACACCCGGCTGCTTCAAAAACAGCCACGTTGCGGTTTGTTGATATTACCGGCCGTTCGGTAAAGCTGATCAACCTGGCGCAGGGCGTAACGGAAACGACTACCTCTGTAAACGGATTGCAGGCAGGCGTTTACACCATTGTTTGGAGTGATGGAAACAGAACATTAAGCAGACTGGTGGCTGTGCTATAGCAGCACCTTGTATTTGATTGTAATTCAATGTGTTAAATGGGTGTTTTTTGGAAATTTTTGATGTGTCAATTAAAAATTTACGGTTTCAAATTAAATAAATGATTAAAGTAGAAAAGGAAAAAAAAGCACTTAAGGCAATTCATGATTTAATATGTCACGGTCGTAAATTAGCATATGAAGGGACCGCTTCAAAGATATTAGCCGAATTCATGGATGATTTGGAATATTTGCCAGCACTAATGTTACAAGAATCTGACACAACTGATTTATTTGAAGAATATCTAAAGGGAACGTGCAAACAATTTGATTGCGATTATATTGCTACTTTGTATGAGAAGGTATAAAAACTTTTTCAGGGTTTGTAGTGATATAAATGGAGATAGTACGTGGCCTAGAGTAAATACCGTTGTTAATAAGGACGGAACAAAGACAGTAGCAATCACTATTCATATTAGAGGTAAGGTACTGCGATTGCCTCAAACAGTTACAAATTAATTCAATGAAAAAATTTTCCTATCTGATATTGCTTGCAGTTGCCGGATGTATTACAAAAAGCACAAACAAAGTTCCTGTTTATTTGGAAAATAACAGTGAAACAGATTCCATCATTAATATAAAAACGTTGATAAATGGAAAATTTTATAAGGACGTGCCGGTAAAAAGAAATCCCATTGCGGATAGGTATGAAAAGCTGATGGTTGAATGGCCGGATACAATGGATAGCACCGTCCTGACATTTATTATAAAGGAAACCGGAGATTCGACCCGCTGTGTATTGCATCGTGATAGTTTAAATCCCAAGACCTGGGTGCATGTAAATTTTAGTGAAGCGATCTTTAAAAAGGGAAGTAAACTATATGACGTGATTTTGAGCAGTGATTCAGTTGTTAAACATGAATTTTATTCTGAAGTTATTAATAGATGAGGATATCTAAATAAAAGCTGCAGTTCATCTTAACTGCGTTTTTTTTCAACCGGTCAATACCGGTGAATTTACACTCCTGGAGTTCACGGATCAGGTTGAATTGTTGGGATCAAGTCAAATTTTTGGGAGATTTATGGTCAAACATGGTAGGGTAATGGT
>NZ_LWBP01000243.1 GCF_002078015.1 Niastella populi
TCTACTTTTAAGCATTTATACCAATACAAAATCAATGATTTATATCGGGTGAATTAGTGGTTCACCTCGATGGTCACCTTGAAAAATGCAGTAAATGGGAGAACTTGAGTGACTCGAAGGTAGAGAATTTTTATTTTTCAGGTAAGGTTTTTCTGTTGTTGTGAACTGTAGAAAGTAGTAAAGCTAGTAATTGATTTAATAGCTAATTTGGGTGAAAATTTGAAATTAGTTTATGGGCTATGATTTGCATATTACCCGAAACGTTTATTGGTTCGAGGGAGAACAAAATTCCAATGATATTTCATTAGACGAATGGTTGTCTTATATTCACATTGATGGATCTGAATTGGAATTGGTAGACACTCATGGAGTAAAGGTGCCCGAAGCAGAAGCAAAGTTACAGGTGCCGCCTGGGTTTTGTGAATGGACTTCACATCCTGAAAATGAACGGCCCTGGTTCGATTATTCTAATGGGAACATTAGTACAAAAAATCCTGATGAACCAACTATAATGAAGATGATTTCGATGGCTAAGGAGTTAAAAGCTAAAGTGCAGGGCGATGATGGTGAAGTGTATGAATTATCTGCAAGCAAGGAGATAATTTCAAGGCATATGGGGCCAGGGTTGGAAGATGAGAATAAAAGTAAAAAAGAAAAACCTTGGTGGAAGTTTTGGTGAGGCAGGTAAAATAGAGTAAAGATGTTATATAACCTCAAGGTTTATGAAGGAACAACTGTATAAAACACAGTGTCAATAAAGAATAAGGTTTCAGCGTTTACCAACACATTTTCATCATGCATGTCCTCAAGGATTAGTCCCAGTTCTTTATGGATGTAATCATTCCTTCGGTTATTTTCAAAGCCATTAAAGGTCAAAAGCTTCTTTATATCATTTAAATCAACCTGCGCATCTGAAGTGATAAACGGCTGTTTTAATACTGCATACAGAGTAGTGCCTTCTTTCACAAAACCTATTAAAGAGTAAGCTGTATTGGAGAAAATAAGATTGTGTAACAGGATGCTATTAAAGAACTCCAGCCACGTTGCATAATAAACACCGTCATTTAATTTAATTACGTGCTTATTGTCAGAATGAAGATATACACGAGCCTCACCGCCTCTGGTTAAATACCGATCTTCCCCGGGAAGATCGGTAACCCATAAATTATTTTGATTACAGAAGTTTTCTAAAAAAGCTACCTGCTTTTCTTTGAGGACTGATTTACCTTCGAAGTCTTCTTTAACCGTTGTACTTGTTGGAAAGCTTGTACAAAGGAGATTTCTGATTGTTGCGCAATGATCTTGGCTCCCTTCAATGACAGTTCCTGTAGTGATATTTTTAATTTTGCTTCGGGTATCATTGGGTAACATTTGATGTAAAATTAATGAAAAATTAGAAAAACAAAAATCACCTCAAATCCAGGGATTTAAACGCGATCTGGGTCGATTTTCGAAATACTTACGTAGCTGGAAGATAGAGAATAATTAGGGTACTTGGTTACAGAATCCGCCAGCTGGCGGATGAAGGAAAAAGGTTTTGGTCCGACCAAAACATAGCTAGCTACTAAAAACTTAAATCAGTCTTATTGATATAAGGCCTTGCCCAGGTATTAAAAAAAAGGGGTTTTTAGTTCATTGAATGGCCGCCGGCAAAACGGATTTTAGGTCCCGCTTTTACTTTCTTTTGGCCAGCAAAAAATTGTGTTATGGCTAGAGAAATGCAATCATTTTGTTAAAGCCATTGTTCGCGGGCCAAAAGAAAAAGATGTTATGTTTTGAATGTCTGGTACAATTCGAAAGGAAGTGCTATTGCAAAATGGGTATGTAGACATATGTTACAAGATTTCAAATGAATGTAATTTATAACTCTGACCAGGAAGGAGCATACAATATTACAGGCCCCTTTTTCAAATCGAAGGAGCCTGTAAACGAGAGATAAACGCGATGTCCATTAATTATTACCTGTCTTTACCTCTCTTTTTACGCTCGCCAACTTCTCCTTCAACACCCTCATATTCTCACTCACCTTCTTCTGACTCACCTTAGCATAAATCTGCGTTGTCTTAATGCTCTTATGGCCTAACAGCATGCTCACCGTTTCAATAGGCACATCATGTTCCAGCGTAATGGTAGTCGCAAAAGTATGGCGGGCCATGTGGGTGGTTAAATGCTTTTTAACGCCGCATATGCGGGCTATTTCTTTCAGATAGCCATTGTAGCATTGATTGCTGTTAACGGGTAATAATCGGTTCTTATCAATGCACCAGGGATGGTTTTTGTATTTCTCCAGTATGTCAAGCGCAATGGGTAGGAGGGGAACCCGTTCCGGCGTACTGGTTTTGGTCCGGTTCTTTACAATCCATTTTTCGCCGTCAATGCCGGTGATAATGTCATCTGCTGTTAAGCTGAATACATCCTGGTAAGCAAAGCCAGTATAACAGGAAAAGATAAATACATCTCTTACCTCAGTTAATCTATCTACATCGAATTCCTTTGTGTATATGGTGACCACTTCTTCCATCGTTAGTCTTTCGCGTGCTGGTTCCTTGTAAGTGCATTTGAAAGTTGCCAGGGGATGGGCAGGAAGCCATTCCTGGTCAACGGCGAACTTCAGTATCCGTTTCAGTATGCGGATATACTTCATGGCGGTATTACTGCATCCTTTTTCATGCGTCATCAGGAAATGTTCAAAATCTCCGGCAAAGGATGACTTAATTTCCTTCAGCTGCATATCTGTGCGCTTAAATTGATGCTTTAAAAACAACTTCACTTTTTCACGGGTGGTGTACACGCATTTTAGGGAGTGCTTCGATTTTTGGCCGCTGGTAACCTTTTCGCCAAAGCGGTCATAATAGAAGTTCATTACTTCCAATAATGATTTCTGGTTTTCGTCTACTCCCAGGTACAGGTTCTTTAAAATTTCTGCGGTAATGGGTTTCCCTAAGGCTTCCAGTTGGAGATGCTTTTTGTTCAACTCTGCTTTAATTTGGGTGAGCCGCTGGTTGATCGCTTTTACTTCTTCCGTTTTCCCTTTTACAAATTGCCCTTCTGCATCCCACACACTGGGGTTAACATGCAGGTTGGTTGACAATTCCGCTCTTTTCTTGTTAATGGTAAGGCGTAAATAAATGGCTGATTTGCCGTTTTTGGCTTTTGTTTTCTTTAGCCAATAGAGAATGAACAGGTTTTGGGTTCCCTTTTTCATACTTCACTCGTTTTGGTAACCGAATATTATTTCCTTCGCTCAAGTCCTTCACATCACTGCTTTAATCCGGTGAAACCCAGTTCCAGCAAGCTTTTCAGGAGTCCGAGGTGACCAAATTTAGAAAATAAGGCTGGTCACCTCGGAGGTCACCTTGAAACACTTGTACGAACAGGTGAATCCATGTCAAACCATGCCACCCAAAAACAAAAAACCCATACAAAACCAAAGTTTTATACGGGCTTTATGCTTTTCGTTACTTTCAAATAAACGTGAGAGTGGTCTCGTCCAGAATCGAACTGGAATATCAAGTTCCGGAGACTTGCGTACTATCCATTGTACTACGAGACCAGTATCTTAATTAAGAACTTACTTTCGCCTTTCGCCTTTCGCCTTTCGCCTTTCGCCTTTCGCCTTTCGCCTTTCGCCTTTCGCCTTTCGCCTTTCGCCTTTCGCCTTTCGCCTTTCGCCTTTCGCCTTTCGCCTTTCGCCTTTCGCCTTTCGCCTTTCGCCTTTCGCCTTTCGCCTTTCGCCTTTCGCCTTTCGCCTTTCGCCTTTCGCCTTTCGCCTTTCGCCTTTCGCCTTTCGCCTTTCGCCTTTCGCCTTTCGCCTTTCGCCTTTCGCCTTTCGCCTTTCGCCTTTCGCCTTTCGCCTTTCGCCTTTCGCCTTTCGCCTTTCGCCTTTCGCCTTTCGCCTTTCGCCTTTCGCCTTTCGCCTTTCGCCTTTCGCCTTTCGCCTTTCGCCTTTCGCCTTTCGCCTTTCGCCTTTCGCCTTTCGCCTTTCGCCTTTCGCCTTTCGCCTTTCGCCTTTCGCCTTTCGCCTTTCGCCTTTCGCCTTTCGCCTTTCGCCTTTCGCCTTTCGCCTTTCGCCTTTCGCCTTTCGCCTTTCGCCTTTCGCCTTTCGCCTTTCGCCTTTCGCCTTTCGGCCTGCTAAGCGGGCGGCAAATTTACATTAAAATTGCCAAATCTCCTTACCATTGACAATTAATGCGATATTAACGAAAAAATGCCTCCAAAAACCCTTTTTTACCGTGTTATGAGCCCTTTCCCGGCTAAACCCCGTCAGCAAATCCGGCTCAGAACGCTGCACTTCTTCCCTTCAGCTACCATTGCCACCCCATAGAAGTCCGAAAAATAACGGATGGAATTTGCATCGCTGTTTCGCCGGCAGCCTGCTACCCGTGAACATGCGATCACTCACCTACCTTTTAAAACTACTTGGTTTGTGCTGCTCCTTTTCCGTTGTTACACTATGCAGTATCGTATGCTGAAGCCCCGCACTGGTTGCCTGTAGCTGCATTACACAACCATAGGTGATCTTGAAAGCCCCAAACGAATCTGCCAGCGGCGTTTTCGTAATATGCGCCAGAATACTCCTGATAACACCGCCATGGGTTACGATGGCCACCGGTGTCGGTCCTTCCGCAATCCGGGTAAAACACTCGGTCACCCGCTTATGCATCTGCACATAACTCTCGCCACCGGGAATGCAAATATTCACAAAATCTTTCATCCATGGGTCTATCACCTCCGATGGAATGGCATCCCAATGGATCCCTTCCCATTCGCCGCAGGCCAGTTCCATCAGGCTTGGCTCCAGCGAAATTTCATGAGCGGGAAATAAATAGCTGGCCAGTTTGTGGCATCGGATGAGCGGACTGCTATACACCTGTTCAATTTCCTCTGGCAGCGCCTTTTTTATCAGTTTCGCTTCTTCATGAAAAGAATCCGTAACATCGATGTCCAACTGCCCGTAGCAAAGCCCTTTTTCAATGAGTGGCGTAGTATGTCGTATAAGATAAATTGACATGCGGCAAATTTCGGAATTTAATTCTCAACATCGCAGAATGAGCAATCAAATAACATACCGCCAGATGATGATCATGCTTAAATAGAAACACAATTCGCTTACCTGCTGAATGGCGCCCAGGCAATCGCCCGTATAGCCGCCGATCCATTTTTTGAAATACCGGGCCAGGCTGAACGCCCCATACACTACAGGGATAACCACAAGTACGAACTGCCAGCTCATAAACACAAACGGCAATAATGCGGTAATGGTGGGAACTATCAAAAACAAGATCGTAGGTTTTCTGCTGGCCACCGGTTTCGATTTGCTGCCATCGGGATCCGTAACATAATCATAATAACGCATTACCCATACCGGCATAAGCCGGCTTACACCATGCGCAGCAACCAGCGTCAATAACAAGTAGCGGTAATTATAGAAGATATTGACAGAAGGCGTTTGCAGATCGGGTGTAAATTTCGGCAGCTCCTTCAGTAAAAGGAACTTACACAACAGCACCGACATCATGCCAATGACACCATACGAACCCAGCCTGCTGTCCTTCATGATCAGCAGGATCTTTTCTTTTGTCCAGCCGCCGCCAAAGCCATCGCACACATCGGCAAACCCATCTTCATGAAACGCGCCTGTTGTTAAAAGACCTGCAATGATCGAAGCTGCAATTGCAATGTCTTCACTAATGTACTTATTGAAGATCAGAAAAGTGAGACCGCTGATGCCTGCAACCATCCAGCCGATCAATGGAAAATACTTTACCGATCGCTCGAGGTAATCAGCTGAATGATCGGTAAATCGCGGTACCGGTAACCGTGTCAGGAACATCATGGCGGTGAAAAATATGCGTAGCTCTTTTTTCATGATCTGAATCTTTTTAGGCGTGCCACGGATAACCTGGCTTTGCAAACGAACCGTTACACGCCTCCTGAGTGGTGAAAAAAACGTAGCAGGTTACTGACAGGGACCGAACCATGCGGTTTGCATTAAGCGTTTGGCGTTTGATGTTCGGCGTTGCTTACGCCGGCACTCTCGAAGCTGGCCATTTCATTCAGAAAGTTTACCGCCGATTGTATCATGGGCATCGCCAGCGCCGCACCGGTTCCTTCGCCCAATCGCATCGATAAACTTAACAATGGCGAAACCCCCAGGTGCTTTAATATTTTTTCATGACCGGCTTCCTGGCTGGTATGCGCAAAGATGCAATGATCTGTGAGGGTCGTCCAGCCCGATACCAGCGTCCTATGTTTTTCGGCAATATAAATGGCATTGGCAATCATCAACGCGGCCGTAGCAATAAAGCCATCTACCAAAACGATCATTTTTAGTTTAACGGCTTCGAGGTAAGCGCCTGCCATCATCGCAATCTCAAAACCGCCCACGCGCGATAACAATTCAATTGGCTGTTCACCCAGTGTATTCAGCGCATGTTTTTCAAACACCTGTTGCAGCGTGTTGATCTTTGTTTCCAGCTGCTCGTTGTTCAATCCTGCCCCCCGGCCGGTAAATTCAGTAACGGGTAACCCGGTTATCGCGCTCATAATAAGCGTAGCCGCCGAGGTATTGCCGATGCCCATTTCGCCAAAGCCTATACAATTGCATCCGGCAGCGGCTATCTGGTTAACGATATTTCTTCCTTTATCGATGGCCTGAATGGCATCATACACGCTCATGGCCGGTTCGGTAAGATAATTCTTTGTGCCATATCCCACCTTGGCGGTGATAAGGTTAGTTGGGTTTGAAGTAAAATCAAAATTTACGCCTGCATCAACCACCCGTAGCGTGAGCTGATGCTGCCGGCAAAATACATTGATAGCTGCTCCGCCATGTATAAAGTTCAATACCATTTGTGCGGTCACTTCCTGCGGATAAGCGTTTACCAGTCCGGTTTTCGCAATGCCATGGTCGCCCGCAAAAACAACAATATGTGGTTGCTGAATAACAGGCCGGGTAGTTTGTTGTATCAGTCCGATCTGCAATGCCAGTTCTTCCAGCCGCCCCAGTGCACCCCGCGGCTTGGTTTTGTTATCGATAATTTGTTGTAGCTGTTGCTGTAGGTTTGAGGACATAAATGCAATATGAGAAATATAATGAGATTAGCAGCCCGGGATTACTTTTTTATTTCTCCTGCGGAAGCAGATCGCAAAAATAGAATCCATATTCAGATGGCTGGTTCATTGGGTTACAGGTGTCCTGCGCCTGTTGCGGCGCCTGGTATGTTCTGTACACGATATCGCCTTTGCTAAATGGCACGGGAAATTTAAAAATGGGACCGTCAAAAACGAAGGAATGGTATTCGCCGTTTTCGCCGCATACATCAACATTCTCCGGCAGATCGCGTACAAACGATTCATCGATCAGGCGGCCGCAAAAGCTTTTATCGAGATATTTTGTATTTACACAAACAATGATGGCTTTAAAACCCAGTTGTAAAAACTCCTGCATAAGCTGTTTGGTAGACATTTTCCATAGCGGAAATACGCATTGGATGTCAACCGTTGCCAGTTTTTCTTCGCGGTAACGTTTCAGGTCTTCCAAAAAAATATCGCCGAATACGGCATTGGTGTAACCGTCGTTTTTTAGTGCCGTCACTTTGCTCATCATAGCCTGTTCATATTCCTGCATCCCCGGCTGTTCGGGCAGTTCAATGGTTTGCAATGGCAAACCGATCGACATAGCCTGGTGCTCGAGCAGTCTGCGCCGCACGCCATGCATCGAGATGCGGTCATGAGCGGCATTTACACTGGTAAGCAAACAATCGACATGATATCGTTTATCCTGTTGTATGTAATGCAAACAAAGCGATGAATCCTTTCCGCCGCTCCAGTTCATATAGGACCTTAACCCTGGCCCTTTCAAAGGGGCGGATGATGATTGTTCTATTGAGATGGGTTGAATATTATTGTTCATTTTGTATTAAGCATTTGTGCGCAAAGGAAAGCTGTCGTTGGTAATGTGTTCGAACTTTGAGCCATTGACCATTCACCATTGACCATCCACTATTCACCCCTTTATTGCCACCGGTATCCCGCTCACCATAAACACCACTTTATCTGCCTGCTTAGCAATGTACTGGTTCATCCAGCCCTGCAGATCGGTAAACTTTCTGCCGATTTCGGTTTCGGCATGCATGCCCATGCCCAGTTCATTGCTGATTATAATAAATGTATTTTCAGCCCTGTTCAGTTTATCTATTTCCTGTTTGCATTGCTGCAGGCAGGCGTCAATATCGTATTTGTTATCAGTAAAAAAATTGGTAAGCCATAAGGTTACACAATCCACAACCACCACGTTGTTTAAAAAAGAAAGGCCGCTGATATTTTTTTCCTCTTCAATGCTCGTCCAGCGTTCATCGCGTTCTGCCTGGTGGCGTTGAATACGTTTTTCAAAATCATCGTCCCAATGACGGGCGGTTGCCAGGTAAACCGGGGTGTTGCTCAATTGCAGCGCCAGTTCCTGTGCATACCGGCTTTTGCCGCTTCGCGCGCCGCCGGTGATAAAAACAAGTCCAGGCCTCCCTCTTACTCCTTCCGGTGTAGGGGAATTGTTGGCCTTTTCATCTGGTACCATTGTTGAAATATTTTTCCTTGAATAAAGTATACCGTTGTTTTAGTTCGAGCAGGCAGTTACGGCAAAGGCAATCGGTATAACGTTCTTCTATAAATGATCTTTCTTCGACAGTGAACGTGAGCCCATAACATTGGCAATGCATTACATCGCCCACTTTGCATTCAAAAGGGGCCTGGCAGCGCGGACAGGTTTTTTGCTCATGTTTACACATAGGCAGGTGATGATTGAAGAAGCGGTTCGTATTTATGTTGCAAATGCGCAGGCACGGTGAACAGGGTAGGGTGAAATAAAGCGGATAATAATTCAATACCGTCTGTTAGCGTACTGGCGCTGGGTTGCGTGAAAAGATCGTAATCGGCCATAAACACCGCGTTGTTGCGCACCGCCGTCAACTGCGCCCATTCTTTTTTCTCAGTTAGTAAATGAATTTCTTCAGCAGTTCTGGAAATGGTAAAACCACAGGGCGCTATCACCAGTACTTCCGGGTCATATTTCACGATCTTTTCCCAAGGGGTAACAATACTGTCGCCGCCGGGATTCGATAACATATCGATACCGCCGGCATAAGCAACCTGGTAGGGGATCCAGTGGCCGCAATTGTAAACCGGCGCCAGCCATTCCATGATCATCACCCGTTTGGGCGGCGCTTTGTGTTTGCGCAGATCATCGGTGATGGCATCGATCCTTTTTTGTAAACCGGCCAGGTAAGTATAAGCCGCTTCTTCATTGCCCATGGCCGACGCAATGGTGATGGCCGTATTGAAAACATCGTGCAGGGTGTTTGGTGTAAGCGCAATAAGTTTAGGTTGTTTTTCGAGTTTGGCTACCGCCGCAGCTGTGCAGGCCGTATCTATCTGGCATACCTCGCAAACATCCTGGGTGAAAATAATACCGGGTGAAATGGCTTGCAGCAGGGGCTCATCTACATAGTACAAACTTTTGCCCTGCGCTTTGGAGGCCGAAAATATTTTATCTATTTCCATGCTGCTGTAGGAATGTCCTTCCAGCACACAGCGAACTACTTTTTGTTTTTCTGCCAGCGCCTGCGGCGGGCACTCGAAGGTAATGCCCTGCAACAGGTGCTGCAGGTTCATATCATAGATCATTTGTGTGGCGGCGGGAAGGAAGGAACTGGTGATCATGGAAATGAGAAATTAGAAATGAATGAAAAATGAGAAAGTAAAGAAGGATTACAGGTTACGGGGTAGCTATTTATTGAACAAACCCTGTAACCTGCAACCGGAACCCGGTAACCAGTAACTAACAGGCTTGAGCTTCAACTTGCGGAAACCCACCTGCAACTTGGAATCTGTAACCTGCAACAGCTTATTTAAAATCGGGAGATTATTGTTTTACAACATTCAATCTTAATAAACCGGCTTCAATGCAGTATACTTCGTTTGCAACCATTCGAACAAACCAAACAGTAAAGCGCTGTAGAAGGCAGTTCCACCGAGGAAACGCAACTCGTACGGAATGGCGGTGATCAAACGTTGTATGTATACTGAGAGGGTTAATTTATTTTCGGCCAGGCAGCCGCCGATATCGCTTACCAGCCAGTGGATCAGTGTTGATACCACCACCGCGATCGCAATATTCTTAACGTTGATATCGCGAATGATGAGTTTACCGGCAATGGCCATCAGGGCAAAGGCGCCGTAGGTCCATACCCAGCCACTGTATAAGATACCGGTACGGTATTCAGAATCGGTAAAAAAAGTGAGCATAACTATTACGTCACTGATGAACAACGTTAGTAAGGGAAATGCAAATGGTTTTACATTGCCATTGAAATATGCGCCGCCAAACAAAGCCATAGCGCCAATGGGAGTAAATACGGTAAGAGGGCCCCAGCCGCTGAACGAGGCTATACGCAGGATCGCCATCGCCACAATGATTAACAGTAACACCGCGTTGCGTGGATTGATCTTCAGAACTGACATAGTGTGTTTTTTTTGTATGAATAAATTTACATGTTTATACGGAAGCCGCCATTGATTGTGAAACCCGGCGTATTATATCCGTATACCTCTGTATATTTTGTATCGGTAATGTTTTTTGCATCGGCAAATAGCCGCAGTTTGCCATCCAGAAGTTTATACTCGGCATAAGCATTCAGCAATGTATAAGCTTTTAGGTCAACGGTACTGCTGGCAAAAGTATTGGGGTCAAAGAAAATGTCATTTCTTCTACCCAGGCTTTGGGCTGTTAACGCAAGATACAGTTGTTTGGTTGCCTGGTAACCCACAGTGCCGGTGATGGTATGTTTGGGCCTGCGCAACAGGTTATAATAGCTGGTATCTTTTCCATTGCGCGTTTGATGAATGTCGCCCGTTACATACATGTACGATGCTTTCACCGTCCATTTATCAGTGGGGGTAAAACCAGCCTCTAGTTCAAAACCTTTGTCTTTTTGTTTGTCTACATTGATGAGGCGGTTGCCTACATAGGCAATCAGGTTTTTGATATCGCGGTAAAAACCGGTAGCTGTTACCTGCAGTTTTTTATCGATGGCTGCAAATTGCACTCCGGCCTCTAGGTTGTTCGATTCTTCGGGTTTCAGCTCAGGATTGCTGCCATAGAACGTAGGGCCGAACAGATCGGTTACGGTAGGCGCCTTGAATCCGCTCGATACATTGGCGAAGAACTTATAGTTGTTGGCTACCAGGTAAGATAAACTCACGTTATAGGTAAAACGGTCGCCGAATTCGGAGTGATGGTTGTAACGGCCACCCAGCTCGAGGCTAAGGCCATCCAGGTCGAGCACACTCATCGACAGGTATGGACTAACAATATTTACCTGCGGGTTCTTCTTTGCAAGCGTGGTATCGAGCAGGCGATAGGTTTGGTAGTTGGCGCCTGCCATTAATTTTACTTTTTCAATGAGGTCGTGCACGAGATATATTTCACCGCTGTTGAATTGTCCCCTGAAGAAAGAAGTGCCCCAGTCGGTTACATACTTTCTTTTGCTGTACGTATAACCATAGTTGGCGGTAATGGTACCGTGGGGAAGCGTATAGGTGGCAATGGCGCCGGTATTGTTCAGCATGGAATTGAATATACTTCCACCATCGGTAAAAGCATCGGCATCGAAATTGCCATCAAAAAAGCTATACCGGTAATAGGGCGAAATTTTCAGGTGTTTGCCTGCCCTTACGGTAAGGTTGCCCTGAATGCTATGCCGGGTAAAACCATCTTTGTCGAAATTCGCCCTGTGCGTAGTGTCAAGCGCTTCCGAAATACCATCTGTATGTTCGTAATTATAATTTATATTATAATCTACAATGTTTGTATGGCCGTTAACGCCCGCACTTCCGTTAAATGAGTTGAAGGAGCCATAAGTGGCGCCGCCGTTGAAGCCGAAAGGCTTTTTGCCCGCTTTACGGCTGATGATATTGATAACACCGGCAATTGCGTCAGAACCGTATAAAGTGCTTTGGCTGCCTTTCAGTATTTCAATATGATCGATCTGGTCAACCGGGAATGACCGCAGGTCAAATGCGCCGCCCGAACCTGATGGGTCGTTCACCGGAATGCCGTCGAGCAGAATGAGCGTATAGTCATTCGATGCGCCGCGCAGATACAGTGATTTGTCTTTGCCGGGGTTGCTGTTGGCGCCGTTAACAAGAATGCCTGTTTGTTCGGTCAGGATCTGCGATAAACTTTTGCCGTGGCTTTTTTCAATTTGTTCATGCGTTACCACGGTAACTACTTTACCTGTCTGGCTTAATTTAACCGGGTACTTGGTAGCAGTGATAACAACTTCATCGAGTTGTTTTGTTTTGGTAGAATCCTGCGCCTGGCTTTGCATGGCGGCGAATAATACCGGGAAGGGGAGTAACTTTTTGATCATGCTCATAGTTGCGTTTTGATTAACTATGAACCTTCGGAATAATGAAATACTAACTGAAATGAAATAATCTTGTAAGGAAAGACTGATTTCATCCCGGCTTTTCACCCGAAAGCTCGTTGATGTAAAAACTGCAACTGGCAGGTCTTCTGGCTCGTTCTCTGTTGTCAGACCTTCCCATTCCGGTATTGGCGGAACAGTGGTGTGGAGTAACAACAGTCGTGAAGTTTGCCTTTTGTCAGGCTGATGAAATGGCGGGTACGTATTTCACGTTTGCCGTTTCATGGCTTGTCCCGACTTTAGTCGGGATTTCACGATAATGAACTTACAGCTACGGGGATAGCACCGGATTTTCACCGGTTTCCCTTTTAACCCCCGACGGTACCGTCGGGAGACCAATTACGGCGCAAAAATAGGGGGAGCGGGTGGGAAAGAAAAATATGTAATTATTTGATTGTAAATCAATTTATTGCTTCTGTGTGAACCGGTACCGGAACGATACCCCGCCAAAATAGTTAACACCGGGAGCCGTATTATAATACCGGCCGCCGGCAGCATTGATATCATTGCCGAGGCTATAGCTAACATCGAACAAATTGTCAACGCCGGCAAACAGGTCCATCATAATAGATTTGCTTAACGGCGTGCGCCAGCCGGTTCTTCCCCCCACCAGGTTATAGGACGCGGCCATTTCGGTATTGGCATCGTTCAATGCGGTAGGGTCGCTGTAAAACCACGTAAGGTTCATATACAGGCCGGGGCGTGTAGTTATGTCGAGGCCGGCGGTTAGTATATGTTCAGCAATGCCGGGCAGGTGCTTCCCCGAAAAATCGGTAGCGATCACTTTAAAGTTTTGGTAACGGAATTTATTCCAGGTATGACTTGCCCACAGGCGTACATTGCTCATAAAGCGATTGCTATTGGGCAGCAATTGGTAGCTGGCCTGCGATTCAATGCCCTGTTGGCGGGTGCTGCCTGCATTTTCAAAATAATCGGCCCCGCTGGCATCGCGCCGCTGTACAATGGCGTTCTTCAACTGGTAATGAAATGCGTTCACTTCAACATACAAACGTTGTTGCAACCAGCTGCTTTTAAAACCGGCTTCATAGTTTACACCATGTTCGGCCTGTAAACTGGTATTGATGATACTGGTAGAAGGTAATATTTCACCGGTACCGGGGGGCGAAAAACCTAACGACACGCTGGCGTACACCAACACCCCGGGCATTAAACTTTTTGAAATGGCCAGCCGCGGCGCCCATTCGCTGTTGAAGTTAGCGGTCAATTTCCCGGTTTGCGCACCGGTGAGCCGGGTAATAGTTACAGATGATTTATTAATGCTTACACCGGCGCTTACCGACCAGTTGCCTGGCAGGTGAATATCGCCCTGTACAAAACCAGAATATATATAGTTATCGATATCGTCATCGGTTTGCACCGTATCGGGGTTGCCGCCTGCATTCGCAAATGTTTTGGTATTGAAGAACCCGCGTTGCCCTTCCCCACCGAACGAGATCTGTAAACTGCTTTCTTCCCATTGTTTGTCGAACGTGAAAACGGTACGGCCGCCGAAATGAGGCTCCGTTCTTCTTTCATAATTACGGAAGGTAGGGTTCTTTATACTGGAGAAAGCGCCATACACTACCGTAGTGTTCTGCAGGTGTTCGGTAAACCGGTACCGGTGGTTGATGCCAGCCAGGAATGTTTTCTGATAGATGGCTGCCTGCGCGCCATCTGCGCTGGGGAAAGCACCTGCCGCCGGCCTTGCCGAACGGGGATTGTTTTGAAACTGGGTGGTCGTGAGCCCGCCCGGGGTCTGGTAGTAAAGGTCGCCATACAACACCGAAGCAGAAAGCTGTTGTTTTTCATTTGCGATGGCCTGCGTTTCCCAGGTGGCCACATCGCGCCGCATACGGGTATGATCGCGATAGCCATCGCTTGTTTGATGCGTATAGCTGAATGTATTATTATGATCGGCATCACCCGTGGTCACCTGCGCGTTGATGTTTTGCAAATTAAAACTGCCGGTGCTGTATTGCAGGTTTATGCCGGGTTCCCTTTTGTTGCTTTGGCTGTTGATAAGCACAGCCCCACCCGTACCGGCGCCGTATAAACTGCTGGCCGGCCCTTTCAGCACTTCAATGTTTCTTACATTGAAATAGCTAAGCTGGTTAAGATAGGTATTGCCACCGGGGTCGGTGAAGGGGATGCCGTTCCAGTACACTTTTACATTGCGTACACCAAACGGCGAGCGCAGGGTACTGCCGCGTATGTTTAACCGGTAGCTGCCGGGTGAACGTTCTTCCATATGCACGCCTGGCGTGGCATTCAGCGCAGGCAGTAAACTGGTATTGTTGTACCGCTCCAACTGGGCGGTGTTTATAACATTTATGGCTGCAGATACTTCCTGTAGCTGCCGGTTTTGCTCATAAGCCTTCACGATCACCGTTTGTAAGGTTGATGCCGAGTCGTGATGGGGACTGTTCTGTGCATGAGCAGTTCCGGTTGCTAAAATTGCTAATGAGATAAGGAGCCAGGTTTTCAGCATTGTTCAATGAATTATCCCTAAAGGTAAATGCAAATATTATTTTAACTTTCATTAATGAAGTCTTCTTCGAGGTTAAATTTATTCGATCTGTCTATGATCGTCGTAAGCCTTGTAATAGGTATGGGTATTTTCCGCACGCCGGTGAATGTGGCTAAACAGGCGGGCTCTGCCGATATGTTCTTCCTGGCCTGGATAGTGGGTGGGCTGATTGCATTATGTGGGGCATTGACCTACGCCGAGATCGGTTCACGTTACCCGGTCACCGGCGGTTATTATAAGATTTTCTCCTATTGTTATCACCCTTCCATAGCATTTGCCATCAATTGTATCATCCTGGTGTCCAATGCCGCTTCGCTCGCCGGCGTGGCATTGATAGGGTCTGAATACCTGGCCAACGTGTTTTTCAAAGGCAGTAGCGGGGACCTGAGCTTTATAAAACGCATCATTTCAACCGCTGCCGTGATCATTTTTTATGGGGTTAACCTGCTGGGCCTTAAAATGAGCTCCCGAACCCAGAACGTACTAACGGTAATAAAGATAGGCCTGGTGTTATTTTTGATAAGCACATTGTTCATCGGCGATTATGCTACCCCGTTGACGCCGGCAGCAGCTGCGGAACCCGGTCTCATGACTACGCTGAAGGCCTTTGGCGCCTGCCTGGTGGCGGTAAGTTTTACATATGGCGGCTATCAACAAACGATAAATTTCGGGGGCGAAGTGAAGAACCCGTCAAAAATTTTACCAAAAGGGATATTTTTTGGCATAGCTATCATAATGTTGCTGTATATTACAATTAATTACACCTATTATAAAGTGATAGGTTTTGAAAACCTGAAAGGGGCGCAATCCATTGCTGCCATCCTTGCCGGTAAATTATTTGGGGAAAAAGGATTTACAATTTTATCGGTGCTGTTATTCCTTTCTGTGCTTGCTTATGTAAATGTATTGCTGATGAGCAATCCCCGTGTTATGTATGCTATGAGCGATGAAGGTGTATTACCGGCTGTTTTCAAAAAAGTGACCTTGAAAAGAAACGTAATTGTGGTGTCGCTCAGTGCATTTGCCGCACTTTGCCTTATTACCTTATGGTATGGCGAAACATTTGATAAAATTCTCGATCACACTATATTTTTAGATTCCATTGGCATGGCCACTTCAACCGCTACGATATTCATTTTGCGAAAAAGGGGCGTTGGAGAGGATGTAAAAGATAGTTATCGGATGAAACTGTTTCCCTTGCTGCCGCTGATATTTATTGCAGCCTATATTTTCCTGGCTACCAGCATTGCAATAAATACCCCAAAAGCAGCGTGGGTAAGTACTTTGGTATTTGCAGTATTTTTCGCTTTGTATTTTGTTTTACGCGCTTTCAGGAAATCTTCTCAACCAAACTAACGTCGCATGATTGACCTGTCGTATATTTTAAATGAATTAGGCGAAGACCGGGAACAGTACTTCCGCGCTATTTCTCCCCCCATTATGCAAACCAGCAATTTTGCATTCAAAAAGGTTGATGAGTTGCGTAAAGTGTTCGAAGATGAGTTCAGCACCTACCTGTATAGCCGCGGTTTAAATCCAACAGTTGATATCCTGCGCCAGAAACTGGCCGCCCTCGATGAAGCGGAAGACTGCCTCGTGTTCAACAGCGGCGCTTCGGCCATCTTTGCTTCGGTATTTTCGAATGTGCAATCGGGTGATCATATCGTTTCGGTTCGTAACCCCTATACCTGGGCGCAGAAAATGTTCGATAACATCCTTCCCCGTTTTGGCATCAGCACTACCTATATAGATGGCACCAACATCGAAAATTTCGAGCGGGCCATTCTTCCCAATACCAGGATCATTTACCTTGAATCGCCCAACAGCTGGGATTTTGTTTTGCAGGACCTGCAGGCCGTTGCTGACCTGGCAAGAGCTGAAAATATTATAACTATTTGCGATAACAGCTACTGCACCCCATTGTATCAACGCCCAATTGCCATGGGTATCGATATGGTATTGCAGTCGGCCACCAAGTTCATAGGCGGCCATAGCGATGTAGTGGCGGGGGTATTATCGGGTACCCGCCAGATGATGAAGAAGATCTTCGACAATGAACTGCTGAACATGGGTAATGGCATAACGCCATTCAATGCCTGGCTGCTGATCCGCGGCCTGCGTACCCTGCCGGTTCGGCTCGAACGCATTTCAGCTACCACTATAAAAGTGGTGGAATATCTCAAAAACCACCCCCAGGTGGAGGAAGTGATCTTTCCATTCGACCCCTCTTTTCCACAATACGACCTGGCCCGCAAACAGATGACCGGGGCCTGCGGCCTGCTTACGATAGTAATGAATGCAGAAAAAATGCAACAAATTGTAACCTTCTGCGAATCTTTGCGACACATTCTTATGGCCGTGAGCTGGGGTGGCCATGAAAGCCTGGCCATTCCGCGTTGTGCTTCCATATTACCGGAAAATTTCGACGCAGGCAACCGGGCTCATAAAATGATCCGTTTTTATGTAGGCCTCGAAGACCCGGATTACCTGATCGCCGATTTTGAACAGGCATTTGCCAAAAGCCGGTAAATTTTACCTTGCCCGCCAGGGCCGGGCCAAAAGCCGGAAAACAGGTGCGAAGGCAAGGGAAAGCATAGTGAAAAAGATAATATTTCGGTTAGGGTAGGTGACCACCAGCTGAACCGCATGTTGAGAGCCATTTTTCAGCAGCGGGCATCGGCATGTATATACCATTCACCTGTGGCTGTTAATTCATTATTTTAACTGACCGTTTATCAAAAACCAGTTCTTTCACCTCTCATTACAATTACTTTTGGACCATGAAACATCCATAAAAAATAATTCATCATCGTCTCCGGGCAATGAAAAATATTTTATAGTGAGTTCCCCGTCCTGACCGTTCATTCGGGCGGGCATCTGGCCATTAATAATAAATTATAAATTTTGATGAAAAACAATAAGGCCCTGATATTAATTACTTTCCTTGTTGGTTGCCTTGTGTTCAATGCATCTGCACAGGACAAATGGGACCTGCGCCGCTGTGTTGAGTATGCGTTGGCCAATAACATCTCCGTTCAGCAAACCGATCTGCAGGCACGGCTGGCCGATGTAAATCAGCAACAGGCAAGATGGTCGCAGTATCCTAATGCCGACTTCAGCACCAATACCGGGTTACAATGGGGACGGTCAATTGACCCCACCACCAACCAGTTCACCAGTAATCAGTTGTTGTACCAGGGCTATAACCTGAGCGCCGGGGTAACCGTATTTAACTGGCATCGCATCCGCAACAATATCGTGGCTGCCGGTTTCAGTTCCGATGCTGCCAAAATGGATGTGGAGAAGATCAAGAATGATATTTCACTCACCGTAGCCACTTATTATTTGCAGGTACTGTTATCGTATCAGCAAATTGCGATAGCCAAAACGCAAATGCGGCAAACATTTAGCCAGTGGGACTTGGTGAAGAAAAGAGTGGATGCAGGCGCTGCGCCCGAACTGGAGGCCACAACGCTGGAAGGACAATACTTTACCGACAGCTCCAATTACATTACCGCCAAAGCAACAGCCGATCAAAACCTGTTGCAACTGAAACAGGTTTTAAACATCGATGCGGGCAAGGCTTTCGATATTGCCGAACCGCCGGTTGAACAAATACCGGTAGAACCTATTCTGCAGTTGCAACCCGAAACTGTTTTCCAGATCGCTATCCATAACCAACCTGCGCAAAAAGCCAATTTGTTAAGACAGCAATCGCTGGAAGCATCTTTACGCGCAAGCCGCGCGGCCATGTACCCTACTATTTCGGTTGGTGGTACATTGGGTACGAACTTTTCAAGCGCCGACAAAAAAGTGACCGGCATAACAGTGAACGGTTTTACACCCAGCGGCGACGTGGTACGTTTATCGGGCGCCGAATACCTTGTGTATACGCCGAATGTATCGGTAAACCAGGGCAAGAAAACATTTAGCGAACGTTGGGATGGATGGGGTACACAGATCAATAATAACTTCAGGCAAAGCCTCGGGCTTAGCATTGCGGTGCCTATCAACAGCGGCGGCAACGCCCGTTTCAACTATCAGCGATCGAAGCTCGATCTTAAAAATGCAGAGCTTACCCGCTCACTCGCCGATCAAACGTTGAAGAACGATATTTATAAAGCATATTATAATGCATCGGCCGCTCTTGAGAAATTCAATGCTGCGAAGAAAACGTATGAGGTAACCCAAAAGGCCTTTGAATTTGCACAGAAAAGATACGACCTTGGCCTGTTAAATTCATACGATTACCTGATAAGCCAGAATAATATGAACCGCGCCCAACTCGATATGACCTCAGCACAGTTCGATTACGTGTTCAAGATGAAAGTGCTGGAGTTCTATAAAGGGCAGGGTATAAAATTATAAAGTGCCGCAGCGTAAGGTGTGCCACACTTACTGCTGGTATATTATAACAAAACGTGGCACATCTGTTAAATTGTTCATGAGATTCTAAACCGCGACAACCATTCAGTATGAAGAAGAAAAAATTATTGTGGATCACGCTGGCTCTTGTGATCCTTGTATTGGCGCTGTTAGGCCTTAAGGGCGCCGGCGTTATCGGAAAAGAGGAAGGCTTAAAGGTGGCCACGGAAAAAGTAGAGCTGCGTACTATTACCGAAACAGTAAATGCCAGCGGTAAGGTTTATCCCGAAATAGAAGTGAAAGTAAGTCCCGACATCTCTGGTGAAATTGTAGACCTGCAGGTAAAAGAAGGCGATAGCGTTCGCAAGGGACAGGTGCTGGCAAAGATCTATGCCGATATTTATTCTACCCAGCGTAACCAGGCCGCTGCGGAAGTAAACCGCCAGCAGGCATTGGTAGATAACAGCAGGGCGCAGCTAAAGAGCCTGGAGAGCGCACTCGAACTGGCCAAAACCACTTTCGAACGCCAAAAGCAATTGCGGGGAGAAAAAGTGATTTCCCAGGCGGAATTTGAGCAGGCGCAAAACTCACTGCAGTCGGCCCAGGCAAATTACAACGCCGCTTTACAAAACATTCGCAGTGGCGAAGCCGGTATTGCCGGTTCGCGTGCCAGCCTCGAAAGAGCCAATAAAGACCTGAGCCGTACGGCCGTGCTGGCGCCGATGAGCGGAGTGGTATCGTTACTGAATGTAAAGGCGGGTGAAAGGGTGGTAGGTAACTCTATGATGGCAGGTACCGAAATGATGCGCATTGCCGATATGAGCATTATTGAAGTACAGGTGGAAGTAGGAGAGAATGATATTCCCAAAGTTAAACTCGGCGATTCAGCCCTGGTAGAAATAGATGCATACAATAACCGTAAATTCAAAGGGGTGGTAACGCAAATTGCCAGCAGCAATACCATGGCCAGCGCTGCCGCTTCTACATCGAACGATGTAACGAATTATAAAGTGCACATCAGGTTATTCCGCGAGTCATATGCCGATCTGTTCGATAAACAACGCCCAAGATATTTTCCTTTCCGCCCCGGTATGAATGCCAGCGCCGATATTCAAACGCGCACAAAGGCCAATGTTCTTTCAACTTCTATCAATTCGGTTACCACCCGCGAAAAAGGAACCGACAACGTAGTGGGTAACGATAAGGACAAGGAAGAAAGGAACAAAGACAAAGGTGCGCAGGAAGAATCCAAATCAACCTCATCGGATCTCGACGAAGTGGTGTTCGTTTTGCAAAAAGACGGAACGGTGAAAAAACATGTGGTTAAAACCGGTATTCAGGATATAAACAATATTGAAGTTACCCAGGGCCTCAAAGCAGGCGATGAAGTAGTGATAGCTCCTTATAATGTCATTAGTAAAACATTAAAAAATGGCACCAAAGTGAAGGTGGTACCGAAAGATAAATTATTTGAAGTGAAGAAGTAAGTTGACGAGTTAACAGGTTAACCGGTTGACATGGTGTCTCAATTTTCAGACTCGCGATAAATAGCTGCTACAAGCCATAAGCTTTAAGCCGTTCGCATTGTGCGGGCGGCTTTTTTTAACTGTTTTCTGTATTTGCTTACAGCTTACCACTTATGGCTTTAAGCTGTATTCCTTACTTTTGGGGCAAACAAATAACTACATGCAACTGGGAATAATAGGGAGTGGCAGCTGGGCTACGGCATTGGCGAAAATTTGTACAGATAATAAACAATCGTTGAACTGGTGTGTACGAAGTGAGGAAATTGTACATCACCTGCAGCATCGGCATCACAATCCCGGTTATTTAAGCTCGGTATATTTCGATACCAATCTTCTCACCCTGGGCACTGATATCGCAGGCACAATAGCCGCCAGCGACTGTGTACTGATAGCTGTTCCTTCTGCCTATGTAACGGCATCACTGGCCGGTTTGCCTGCAAATGCTTTCGAGGGCAAAAAAGTGATCTCCGCGGTAAAAGGTATTCTTCCCGATAATAATTTATTACTGAACGATTACCTGAAAGAGCATTTCAACCTGCCTTTGTCTGATTATTTTACGGTAATGGGGCCCTGCCATGCAGAAGAGGTAGCTTCTGAAAAATTATCGTACCTCACTTTTTCGGGCGTTGATGTGGCCATGGCTGAAAAGATAGCGGCCTGTTTTACTACCGAATACCTCAATACGATCGTAAACAGTGATGTGTACGGTGTGCAATATGCCGCCGTACTGAAAAACATCTATGCATTGGGCGCCGGTATTGCGCACGGGCTTGAATACGGCGATAATTTCCTGAGCGTATTGATCGCCAATTGCGCCGATGAAATGGCCGGCTTCTTAAAGAAAGTAGGTATAAAACATATTGAGGTGGGGGTGCATGAAGGCGAGGATCCCATTACGCACAGGCAAAATCAGAACTATGCGGCTTCGGTTTACCTCGGCGACCTGCTGGTAACCTGTTATTCCCTGTACAGCCGTAACCGCACTTTTGGTAATATGATCGGTAAGGGATACTCGGTAAAGGCCACCCAGCTCGAAATGAACATGGTTGCCGAAGGCTATAATGCCAGCAGGTGTATCTATCTCGTTAATAAACAAATAGGTGCCGAAATGCCCATAGCCGAAACCGTTTACCGCATTTTATGGGAAAATGTTAAACCCCGCAAGGGCTTTAATCTTGTAGAAAAAACACTGGTCTGATAAACAAATACGGGAGGCGGTTGTAATAAATACAGCTTCTTTGCGACGAACAGGAAATGCGCTGATGGAAAATTGCCTGTATTCATTATCTCATTATCACATTATCAAATTATCACATTAGTTTTAAATGCCATTCTCATTAGGACCATATGGAGTTACTGCAATGCTGGTGCTGGCCGGTATTGTGATCATCAATGAGGTTATAAAATACCTGAAAAAAGACCATCACTCGGTCTAAATCAACTATATAGAACTGATTATCAATGATGCGTTCCGCCGGAACGCATTTTTTGTGCGGCATAATTTATTGAGATGCAGGGATTGACTTCCACATTCTTCATTCAACATTTCCCGGGGTCAGGAGGCAAACAGCTCCGCTGCAATTCCATCCGCAAACAGCTTGCCCTCCTTTGTCAGTTGTAAATGGTTATGGCTCCATTGCATTTTTCCGGCGCCGATAAATGGCTGGGCTTCCAGTTTCAATTTCGCGGCTGCCTTTTCGCCAAACCGGCTGGCCACAAATTCAACATGCAAACCTTCCATTGTTCGCAGGGAGGTCATGATGTATTCGTTCAACCGTTGCGTTTCGGTGAGGGTTTCAATTTCAAACGGTACTTTATCTTCTTTCAGCGATTTTATATACAGGGCATTGTTGGCAATATTCCATTGCCGCGATTTCCCGTTGAATGAATGGGCCGATGGGCCCAAACCCAGGTACGATGCCCCCTGCCAGTAAGAACTGTTATGTCGGCTACGCATACCGGGCAGCGCAAAATTCGAGATCTCGTAATGCTCGTAACCGGCAGCCTGCAACCAGTCTATCAGCAACAGGAACTGCCGCGCCTGGTCTTCCGTATTTACGTCAGTAGTCTTGTATTTATTGATCATGGAGGCCAGCGCCGTGCCGGGCTCTACGGTAAGCGCATAACACGAGAGGTGTGGAATACCCAGCGCAATGGCCTGTTGCACGTTGTGCTGCCATTTATCATCGGGCAGGGTAGGTGTACCATAAATAAGATCGATGGTAATATTATCGAAATACTTTTTTGCCAGCTGCAGATTATCTATCGCCTGTTGGGCCGTGTGCGCCCGGTTCATCCAGCGCAGGTCATCTTCAAAGAACGATTGCACGCCGATGCTTAACCGGTTTATGCCGGCCTGCCGCCATTCCTTTAATTTTTCTTCACCCAGGTCATCGGGATTGGCCTCCAGTGTCACTTCGGCATCGTCGGCTATGGTGAATTGTTGCCGCAGGGTTTGCAGAATGCCGGAGAGCTCATCGATGGTAAGCAGGGAAGGGGTGCCGCCGCCGAAATAAATAGTGTTCACCGGTTCGGCGGGCAGATAATTCTGTTGCAGGCTTATTTCCTTCAATAAAGCCTGTACAAATTCGTTCTTTAGCTTCAGTGAAGTGGAGAAATGAAAATTACAGTAATGACAGGCCTGCCTGCAAAACGGGATATGTAAATAAATGCCTGCCATCGTATTCCGTATTTTTGATCGAATATTACAGTTTATTAATAGGGTCAGTATGGCAAAGATAGTGTCATATAACAAGTGTTTTACCGCTTCCGCGTGCAGAAGACGGTTTACATTGCCTATTGCCCGTTGCCATTTGTCAATTGCCTATTGGCTGTTGCCGGTTTTTTGCCTGGTAATTCCTTTTTTGCTGCCTGCGCAATACCCGTTACAAATAAACCCGGTTGACAAGGATTCGGTCTTTATTCATTCAACCCTGCGCCTGCAATCAGATTTCAGGAATGAGGTGCAGGCCCGGGAATATGTAAACAACCTGCCGGTTTTATTGCAATCAAAAGGATATCCCGCCGCCTCGGTAGATACAGCGGTCTATGATTCGGTCGGTGCCCGATGTTCCCTGTACGTAGGTGAAACTTACCAATGGGCCAGGCTGCATATCGATTCGGCCGACAGAAAGCTGCTCGATGCCATCAGCTGGAATGCGCGGGGTGCCAAAAAACAGGCGTTGAGTTTTGACCAGGTGATGGCCGCCCAACAAAAACTGCTCGACTATCTCGAGAACAACGGCTACCCGTTTGCCAGAATAAAACTCGACAGTATTACCCTGGAAAATCAGCAACTGGAAGCGTATCTCCGCATTGATAAAGGCCCATTGTACAAGATCGACAGCATCCGCAATTTCGGAACGGTTAAAATATCTTCTGTCTTTCTACAGCGTTACCTCGGCATAACCAATGGCAGTTATTACAAAAAGGAGCGATTACAGTCCATAAGCAAAAAGCTGAACGACCTGGCGTTTGTACAGGAACAACAGCCCTGGAATATGACCATGCTGGGCACAGGGTCGATTTTGAATGTGTACCTGGCGCCAAAACGCAGCAGCCAGGTGAATGTGCTGGTGGGTTTTCTGCCATCGAGCACCCAAACAGAGAACAATAAGCTGCAAATAACCGGCGAGGCAACCGTTAACCTAAGAAATGCATTGGGCAATGGCGAAAGCATCGGTATCAACTGGCAGCAGTTGCAGGTGAAATCGCCGCGCATCGATCTTTCTTTTTTACAGCCATATCTTTTTGGCTCGCCCTTTGGCGTAGATGCCAGCTTCAACCTGTTTAAAAAAGATTCTTCGTTCGTGAACATCAACATGCAGGTGGGAGCGCAGTATGCTATCTCGGCAAGCCAGGGTGGAAGCGTGTTCATCCAAAGTTTCCAAACCAACTTATTGACGGTAGACACCGTTTTAATGAAGATCAGCCGCACCCTGCCCCAGCAGGCCGATATTCGCACTGTTAACCTCGGGGTGAACTATGAGTGGTTCAATACCGATTACCGGTTCAACCCCCGTAAAGGAAATGAATGGCAGATAAACATTACCGCGGGGCAGAAGAAGATAAAAAAGAATACCGTAATTGTGGGGCTTAAAGATGAAAGCGACCCGGGTTTCGATTTTAACAGCCTGTACGATACGGTGCAACTGAACAGTTACCAGTTCAGGCTGAAGGGCACTGTGGCCCAATATTTAAAATTAAGCCGGTTTTCAACGCTGAAAACCGCTGTGAACGGGGGCTGGATACAGAGCCCGGTCATTTTCAGGAACGAATTATTTCAGATTGGTGGATATAAATTATTGCGTGGTTTTGATGAAGAAAGCATTTTTGCATCGCAATACGCAATTGGTACCATCGAGTACCGGTACCTGATCGGACGAAATTCCTACCTGTTCTACTTTATAGACGGGGGCTGGTCGAAAAATGCAGCTGCTTATAGCCGGGTGAGCAATTACTATTGGGGCACAGGTTTAGGTATGGCATTGGAGACCAGGGCCGGAATTTTCAATTTGTCGTATGCGGTGGGCAAACGTGACGATGCGAAGTTCAACATGCGCCAGTCAAAGATCCATATTGGGTACGTTAATTATTTTTAACCGATAAATTCTTTTCAGCCAATGGCGGCGCTACAATATTTTTGCAAAACCAAATGTTCCCTGTGAAGCAACTGTTACTACTGGCTTTTTGCTGTTGTTCGTTCATAGTATCGCTTGCGCAAGGCGGAAAGGATACTATTCCTGTCAGGGAGCAGCGCCGTGATACGCCTGTTATAAAAAAACACCACGACACGCCAGGCATTAAAAAAGATACAACCATTAAAATAATGGCCGATACGGCGCTGAAAGCCCTGAAGGATTCAGTCGTTGCCGACAGTATTCGCCCGGTTAAACCACCGGTGGTGGTTTCAAAGCCCGATTCGGTGATACCCGTAGCTTCGGTAATGAAAAGTACTGCCCTGCCCGAGCCCAGGCCCACTTTGGAAGGTTTTCACAATGCCATGCGCAATCATCCCTACTTCAATTTTTATGGCAGGGGCGTAAAGATCACCGAGCAGTTGAAAAAGGCCAGCCGCGATGAAAGCATGTTTTATTTCCTGTGCGCCCTGTTGTTCTATTTTGGGTTTATCCGTGTTGCCTTTATAAAATATATCGATAACCTGAAAACCCTGTTTTTACGGGTTACCATGCGCCAGCAACAGATCCGCGACCAGGTGCTGCAGTCGCCGCTGCCATCATTGATGCTGAACATCCTCTTCGTCATCTCCGGCGGTTTGTTCCTGAGCATAGTGGCAGATTATTATAATATAGTGCCGGGCATGAACCGCTGGCTGTTATTATTCTATTGCAGCGTGCTGTTGGCGGTGATATATATGGGTAAGTTCATTATCCTGAAAATGGTGGGGTGGATGTTCAATATCAGGGTTGCTACGGATACTTATATATTCATTGTATTCCTTGTAAACAAGATGATGGGCATATATCTGCTGCCTGCATTGCTGTTAATGGCCTTCGCCAAACCGCCTTTTTTAACGATACTAATTACTTTGACTTACTGCTTTATCATTATATTATTTATTTACCGGTTTATAATAGCATACAGGCCAGTAAGAAATGAGATTAAACTCTCAAGATTCCATTTTTTTATTTACCTTTGCGCCTTCGAAATAGCACCCCTTTTATTGATTTACAAGGTGTTATTGATTTTTGTGGAAAGAAGTTATTAACTTTGCAAATCCATACGTAGCTATTATGGTTAAAAACGGGGCTAAAAATGTAGCAGTAGCTACTCAAACCATTAAAAAAATCCTGATAACGCAACCCAGGCCGGAAACCGATAAATCACCGTACTTCGAACTTGCCAGAAAGTACAGTGTTGAATTGGAGTTCCAGCCATTCATACGTCTTGAAGGTATTCCCGCCAAAGAGTTCCGCAAACAAAAGATTGAGATAGCCAACTTTACCGGCGTAATATTTACCAGCCGCAATGCCATCGATCATTTTTTCCGCATTTGCGAAGAAATGAAGATCAGCATTTCGCAGGATACCAAATATTTCTGTATTACTGAGGCCGTTGCCCTGTACCTGCAGAAATTTATCCTGTACCGCAAGCGTAAAGTGTTTTATGGAGCCGATGGTACCAATAAAAGTATGTTTGATGTGATCAACAAACATAAAGAGAACGAAAAGTTCCTGTACCCCTGTTCTGAGAACCAGCAGGATAATGAGATCGTGAACTGGCTGAAAACAAACAATTGCGAGTTTGCCACGCCATTCATGTACCGCACCATCAGCAATGATGTAAAGGAGCTGCTGACAAGAACCGAATATGATATCATCTGCTTTTTTACTCCCAGCGGCGTAAAAAGCCTTTTCGATAATCTTCCAACATATCAACAGAACGGCACCCGTATTGGCGCTTTCGGAAGCAATACGTCGCGCGCTGTTGAGGAAGCCGGTTTAACACTCGATATAAAAGCCCCACAACCCCAGGCGCCATCGATGGTGGCCGCGCTGGAACAGTACCTGGCAGCCAATACCAAAAAGAAGTAGGTTGTTATTGGCAACACCACAATTCGTTGACCTGAGGCTTGCAGATCGGTAAATAATAACTAATTAGTTACCGGTCATCAGGTTACAGATACAGGGTTCCTGACTGCAGATTTAAAAGCTTTAATTATACTACCTTTTAGCGGGTTTTCCCAGTAACTGGCAGCCGGTACCCGGCAACCGGGAACACTTCTTGCATTTTTGAAGGTCCGATTCTTCCGCCACTCTTTGGATTTTTCTTACCCCTTGATAATCGTTATTGCTTCCGGCTTGTAGCGTGAAGCTGGCAGTCGTGAAGTTGTATTTGCTTTCGGCTTTCAGCCGTATTCTGTAGCGGTTTTACACCATTTTACTATATCAATCAAAACCATATACCTAAACCAATTAACTTTAGGAAATGGCAAAATACACCAACAAACTGGCGGAGGAAACGAGTCCGTACCTGTTGCAGCATGCCCATAATCCCGTTGACTGGCATCCCTGGAGCGATGAAGCGCTCAACAAAGCAAAGGAGGAAGACAAACCCCTGCTGGTAAGTATCGGGTATGCCGCCTGCCATTGGTGCCATGTGATGGAAAAGGAGAGTTTTGAAGATGAGGAAACGGCCGGTATCATGAACGAGTATTTTGTGAATGTGAAGATCGACCGGGAAGAGCGGCCAGATCTTGACCATATATATATGGACGCCGTGCAGGCTATGACGGGCAGCGGCGGCTGGCCCCTGAATGTTTTTCTTACCCCCGACGGGCGGCCGTTTTATGGCGGCACTTATTTTCCGCCAAAGGCCATCTACAACCGGCCTTCATGGAAAGACGTACTGGCCGGCGTTGCCAATGCCTGGGCTGAAAAGCGCACCGATATCGATCAGCAGGCAACCGACTTAACAGGTCATATCGTTCAGTCGAACTCATTCGGCCAACAGGCTGTAGCCGGTAATATTAATATGGAAGCGCTTTTTTCGCAGGAGGTTGCCGATACCATGTTCAAAAACATCATGGGCACGGCCGACCAACAGGAGGGCGGTTTCGGTAATGCCCCTAAATTTCCCCAAACATTTACAATTGGGTATTTACTGCGGTACTATCATCAAACAAATAACGGGCAGGCCCTGCAACAGGCATGTTTAAGTCTCGATAAAATGATACAGGGCGGGTTGTACGATCACCTCGGCGGCGGCTTTGCCCGGTATGCCACCGACAGGGAGTGGCTGGTGCCCCATTTCGAAAAGATGCTTTATGACAATGCTTTGCTGGTAATGGCGCTATGCGATGCATACCAGTTAACGCAAAAACCATTGTACAAACAGGCGGTGGAAGAAACCCTGGCTTTTGTAGAAAGGGAAATGTTGTCGCCGGAAAAAGGCTTTTATTCGGCGCTGGATGCCGACAGTGAAGGGATAGAGGGAAAGTTCTACGTATGGCAAAAAGCGGAAATAGAAGAGGTTTTACGGCAGGATGCAGCCATTTTTTGCGAATTCTACGATGTAACCGCGGCGGGCAACTGGGAACGTACCAACATCCTGAATATACGTAAACCACTGGAAGAGTTTGCGATTGAAAAGAATATCCCCGTCGATATGCTGCAGCAACTGCTGAAACAGGGCCGGGAAAAACTGTTGCAGCACCGGAGCACACGCATAAGGCCGTTGCTCGACGATAAGGTGCTGCTGGGCTGGAATGCTTTGATGAACAGTGCTTACAGCAGGGCGTACAGCGTATTCGGAAATATTCAATATGAGCAGTTGGCCCGGGAGAATATGGAATTTATATGGCAGCGGTTCAGCCAGGATGGGTTGAATTTTTTTCATACATATAAAAAAGAAGTCGCCAGGTACCCAGCCTTTTTGGACGATTATTCGTATTTAATACAGGCGTTGATCCATTTGCAGGAAATTTCGGGTAATGCAGACTATCTGTATAAGGCAAAATCACTCACAGAATGGGTTATTGAGCATTTCAGCGAGGAAGGCACGGGATATTTCTTTTATACACATAAAGGTCAGCACGACGTAATTGTGCGTAAAAAAGAAGTGTACGACGGCGCCGTTCCCTCTGGAAACGCAATAATGGCTTTTAATTTGCAGTATATAGGTGTTGTTTTCGATATTACCGGGTACAGAGAGCGGGCAATTAAGATGTGCGCCGGGTTACAACAGGCCGTGCACCGCTATCCGGGATCTTTTGGCGTATGGGCGACCATGATACTATCCATTTTCGGGGGAATTGCAGAATTAGCCATTATTGGAAAGGACGCAGAAGTAGTAAGGCGGGAGCTTTTGGGGCATTTTATCCCTTTTCGGGTACTGCAATCGGCTCAGGGGCCGGATAATGATTTACCCTTACTCGCCAACAAGCCAACATCCCCGGATACGCAGATTTACTTATGTAAAGACTACCAGTGTAGTGCGCCTGTAAATAATGTGAGCGATTTGATCCGTCTTCTGAAAAATGTGTAAAAATTTAAAATTTTGGCGATACAATAATACAATTTCCGGTATCGTTTACATGAGAGCTTATATCACGTAATTGCAGTTTTAAAAAATAAATTCTATTCTTGTGATGAAGTCGGTAAAACATTATTTTTGCCCAATACCCTTTAATATTATGAAAATGAAGAACCTATCCGCCTTAACAGCACTGGTGGCCATGATAGCTGCCGGATGTGGCAAAGTAGGAAAATCCTCAAAAGGCGCACCGAATGATGGCCAGCTACATGGCGTATCGGCGGCTTCCAAGTACAGTATGACCAGGCCTCCCGGGATGGTATATATACCACCAGGCACCTTTCATATGGGTCCCAGCGATGAGGATGTAAACTACGCTTATACAGCCCGCAACAAACAAATCTCCATTAATGGCTTCTGGATGGACGCTACCGAGATCACAAACAACGAATATCGTCAGTTTGTGTGGTGGGTACGCGATTCAATTGGCGCCACTCAGCTTCAATATGGTAAAGAAGTGGATGGCACTTTCCAGGTTGACTGGAAAAAAGCCAAAACCATTAAATGGGAAGATAAAGCTACTATCGAAAAGATCGACCAGTTGATCCTTACACCCGAGAACCGCGTTTTCGGCAAAAAAGAGATCGATCCTTCCAAATTAATATACCATTCAGAAATATTTGAGCTGAAAGAAGCCTCCAAAAGAGAAAATGCCGGCAGGCCCCGCTCTCAGTTCATTATAAAGAAGAATATACCTGTATATCCTGATACCCTGGTTTGGATCCGTGACTTCAGTTATTCTTATAACGAGCCCATGAGCAAACGGTATTTCGTTCACCCGGCTTTCGGAAACTATCCTGTAGTGGGTGTTAACTGGAAACAGGCTTCCGCATTCTGCGAATGGAGAACTCACTATCTGAACTCCTACAATGAATCAAAGAAAAGACCTTCTGAATCGGATTTCCGTTTACCAACAGAAGCTGAGTGGGAATATGCTGCCCGTGGCGGTCGTTCTCAATCGATGTTCCCCTGGGGTAACTATTATCTGAGAAACAAAAAGGGTTGCTTACTGGCTAACTTCAAACCTGGCCGTGGTAACTACCCCGAAGATGGCGCTTTCTATACTGCCCGTGCAGATGCTTACTGGCCAAACGACTTTGGTTTGTATTGCATGTCCGGAAACGTATCTGAGTGGACCTCTTCACTGTTCTACGAAGGTGCTTACAACTTCCAACACGATATGAATCCTGACATTCGTTTCGATGCCAAAGATGATGATCCTCCACGTATGAAGCGTAAGGTAATCCGCGGTGGCAGCTGGAAAGACGTAGGCTTTTTCCTCCAAACGAGCACCCGTGCTTATGAATATATGGATACGGCTAAGTCTTACATCGGCTTCCGCTGTGTAATTGATTTACCTGCTATGCAGAAGAAACGTTAAAATCTAATTTAGAGTAAAATTTTTTAACGGCTAATCCGTTTTATTGGAGATTGATTTAACAACAAAATCAAACTGGTATTTTATTCTCTCATCCCTATTGAAAACCCGTTTTCTAAAAATTAAAAATTAAAGTTATGGCTGGAGTTTCTAAATCTACTGAAAGACTGGTAAACGTAATCGTATGTATGGGTGCTGCTGTCGTGATCTTCGGTGCCTGGCAAAAAATTACGCACCAGGCCCTCGCTGATTTCTTCTTAACGGCAGGTCTTATTACTGAAGCAGTGATTTTCGTTGTATATGCATTCTTACCCCCTCCCGGATCAGAAATGCATGCAATTGCTGAAGCATTACCCAAATTAGCCGGTGGCGCTGGTTCTTCTGGCAACCCTGCGGTTGAAAAAATGGATCAAATGTTTCAGGAAGCCGACATTACACCTGCTAACCTGAGCCGTTTAAGCGAAGGTTTCAAAAAATTAGGTTCTACTGTAAATAATATAGCTGATGTATCTGATGTAGTTAAAACTACCGCTGATTACACTGCAAAAACAAAAGAAGTTACCGTTGCTCTGGATCAAATGAAGAACGTTTACGAAGGCGCTGCTTCAACTGTTTCCAGCTTTAACTCAGCTGCTGACAGCACTAAACAATTCCACGAGCAGGTACAGGTACTGACCAAAAACTTAGGTTCACTGAATGCAATTTATGAACTGGAGTTACAGGATACCAACAACCACCTGAAAGCTATGAATAGCTTCTACGGCAACCTGGTACAGGCTTCACAAACCATGCAAGGCAGCGTAGATGATGCTAAAAAAGCACACGAACAGATCTCTAAACTGGCAGGTAACCTGAGCCACCTGAATACCATCTATGGTAACATGCTCACTGCCATGCAGGGTCGTTAATTCAGGATGGTAATCCATATCCCTGTTACCCATGTAAATGCAAACAGATTAGTGTAACAAAATTGTTTAAACTAGAAAAACCTAACCCATGGCTTTACCTAAAGAGCCGAGGCAGAAGATGATCAATATGATGTACCTGGTGCTTACAGCCCTGCTGGCACTCAACGTATCATCAGAAATCCTCAATGCCTTCGTAACTGTAAATGGTAGTATTACAAAGTCGAACGACTTAATTACTGAAAAGAATAAAATAACATACGAATCCTTTGCCGAGAAGTTAAAAAGCCAGGAAACGCATGATCAGGCCGCTCCCTGGGCTCCTAAAGCTGAAGAGGCACAAAAACTATCTGCAGCGCTGTTCGAATATATCGAAGGCCTGAAGAAGGGACTTGAAAAAGAAGCTGGTACCCATGAGAGCCATGTAACCGGCAAACCAGAGATCAATGCCGATAACATTGACGCTGCCGTGCGCCTGATGGATCAGCAAGGCAAGGGTAAAGAACTGTATGGCAAACTGGGCGAGTACAAAAAACAAATGCTCGCTTTGTTAGGGCCAGACGCTTCTCATTTCGAAAAATCAATTCCTATTGATTTAACTGTGCCTGCTTCCAAAACCGGTGCTAAATATGGTAATGATGCAAGTGGCTGGACGCAAAGCTATTTCCACATGACCCCTGCTATTGCCGGTTTAACTATCCTGAGCAAATTCCAGAACGACGTTAAGAATACTGAAGCCCAGGTTGTAGACCACTTCCATTCAAAAATTGGTGAAGTAAAACTGGTTTATAACAAATTCCAGGCGATCGCTACCTCTAACACTACTTACGCCATGCCTGGCGATCCGGTGGAGATCACCGCTGGTGTGGGTGCGTTCAGCGAAGCTGCCAAGCCAAAGATCACTATCAATGGCCAGCCGCAAACGTTGACTCCTGAAGGTACTGCCATCATGAAGACAACAGCAAGCGGAACCGGCGAACACTCAGTGAACGTTGTTATCGAGTTCCAAAAGCCTAATGGTGAAACTGAGCGTGTTAACAAAACCATCAAGTATACAGTAGGTGTTCCTTCAGGTGCATCTGTGTTCCTCGAAAAAATGAACGTACTGTACATTGGTGTCGACAACCCGTTGACCATTTCAGGTGGTAGCGTAGGTGCCGAAAAAACCAGGGTCAGCTTTCCCGATGGTTCTATTTCAAGAGCAGGTGGCGACCGCTACATTGCCAAACCAAGCAAACCTGGTATGTCGAAGATCGTTGTAAATGCAAATGGCAAGAACTTCGAGTTCCCCATGCGTTTAAAATATCTGCCTCCGCCAGCAGCCTTCGTTGGTTCTAAGAAAAGCGGAAGCATTTCATCTGCCGAATTAAAAGCGATCGGTGCCGTGATAGCCAAATTGGAGGATAGCGATTTCGAAGCTCCTTTCCGTGTAGTTAGCTACAAAATAGGTGCGGTTGGTGGTCCTATCCAGCTGTATCAGGAGTTCTCTAACGAAGGTAACCGCTGGAACGGTCAGGCTGCAAGCCTTATCTCCCGCTGCGGTCCTGGTTCAAGAGTGTTCTTCGATCAGATCAAGGTGGTAGGTCCCGATGGCCGTAATCGTGAAATACCGGGTATGAATTTTACCCTTAAGTAATATAATTTTTAAAAACAGGGAACAAATGAAGAACCGCATCATAAAATTGTGTTTGTTGCTGACTGTGATGGCCTTTACAGCCACAACAGTAGACGCTCAGGCTAGAAAAAAACCTGTCCGGAAGTCTGCAAAAAGGACTACCACTAAAAAAAGCACTGCAAACCGCAGCAGGAACACGCCTACTGCCGCAGTAGCTGCTCCGCCGGTAGATACCGTAAAACCAGCGCCGCCTGAGGCCAAGTTGGACATTCCACCGATCAAAAAATCGCTGCGTAATGACAATGCCATCGAGCGTAACCTGGTGAAAGACCGGATTCCTTTAGCATACGAACACATTCGGGAAGACGATGCAGCGTATATGCAACGTGTTTGGCGCGAGATCGATATACACGAGAAAATGAACCTGCCTTTTAATTACAAAGCAGAAGGCGACCTGGGTAACCAGCGTTTCATTTACATCCTGCTAAACGCCATCAAAAACGATAGCATTACCGCTTTCTCTCCCCTCGATGACCGGTTCACCACTCCGTTGCCGTTCCAGGAGATCGTAAACGGATTGGTTGGTAAACCAATGGTAATCTCTGTTCCCGATCTTAAAAATGACCCCGATGGTTCTAAAGGGCTCATGCGCGATACTACTATCGTAAATGAATTCGATCCTGAAAAGGTTGAAAGATACTGGATCAAGGAAGACTGGGTATTCGATAAGGAATCTTCGCGTATGCAGGTGCGTATCCTCGGGATAGCCCCGTTGAAGACGATCACCAATGAAGATGGTACTTTCCGCGATGTAACCCCTATCTTCTGGGTTTACTACCCCGATCTCAGACCGATCTTCGCCCGTCACGAGGTGTACAATGGTAAAAACTTTGGCGCCCGTATGAGTTGGGAAGAGCTTTTCGAAAGCCGGATGTTCGCCAGCCGTATTATCAAATCTACGGTGAACAACCCCAACGACGAGTTCATTAAATCGTACGTTAAAGATCCTATCCTTGCGCTGCTCGAAGGCGAGAACATGAAGGAGCGGATATTCAACTACGAGCAGGACCTGTGGTCTTACTAATGAAAAGTTGAGCACATCAATATAACTAAAAAGGGTATCGTAAAATTACGATACCCTTTTTAGTTTAATGCATTATAAGTATTGTAAAGCCTTACACAAGTGGGAGTCGGTGTAATAACATTATATCAGGATTTTTTTTAAAAATACCCACATTTAGGTATTGTTTTATGGTACCGATTCACTATTTTTACAATGGTTTTTCATAGGATATTGGATTTTAAAAACGGGGCTGGATGTCTATCCGGGCCCCTTTTTCTTTTTATACCAGTCACGTATATGTCGGTAAGCCCCGGTTAATTGTTGGCACGACGTCTTAAACGCCATAAGCGTCTTTTACGACGGAGATCGGTATGAATAAATATAAGGCAGGAAGTAAGTTAATTTCGAATCCTGGAACCTGTCGGCTCCCGTTCAATTTAAAGCTGCCAGGCGCAGCATTTCATACTGCTTAATTCATTCTTCCTATATGGGCAAACCGCCTTCTTCAACAGTAGGGGGCAATTGTGAAGTATCGAAATAATTCCTGATCAGCGTAGCCTTGGCATTCCCTACAGCCGCTGTAAGTTCTTCCATACTCAACTCCTTCACCCGTTTCACCGATTTGAATTCTTTCAGTAACTGTTCGGCAGTGTTTTTCCCAATGCCTTTTATTTGCTCCAGTTCATTCTTAAATGTTCCCTGGCTGCGTTTCTTTCGGTGGAAGGTTATACCAAAGCGGTGCACTTCATCGCGTATACTACGTATGAGCTTTAAGCTGTCGCTGTTGTATGGCAGCTTTACCGACTGCTGATCACCGGCGAAAAATATTTCTTCTTCATTCTTTGCAAGGCCAACAAAGGTCATTTGCCCCTGCAGCCCCAGTTCGCGTATGCCTTCCAGTGCGGCGCCCAGTTGTCCTTTACCGCCGTCGATGATCACCAGTTGCGGAAATGGTTGTTCCTCCAGTTGCAGGCGTTTATAACGGCGCGTCACCGCTTCTTTCATGGTAGCGAAATCATTGATGCCCTGTACCGTTTTTACATTGAAGTGGCGGTAATCACCTTTGCTGGGCACGCCGTTCCTGAAACAAACCATGGCCGATACGGGATAGCTTCCCTGGAAGTTGGAGTTATCGAAACATTCTATATGAACGGGTACAGCGGGTAATTGCAGATCGTCTTTTATTTGTTCCAGCACCCTGTGCTTTGTAGATTCATCCTTGCCGTCGAGCTTCAGCATTTTCCGCTGCCTTATTTCTTCCTTGAAATAATTCACGTTCAAAGCTGCCATATCGAGCAGCTTCTTTTTATCACCGGCCTTTGGTACCGTTACTACTATTTCGGGTTCGGCATATTCTATTTCGAACGGAACGATGATCTCGGGCGAAAGGCTGTTGAATGTGGTACGCAGTTGCGCTACGGCAAACGAAAGTATTTCTTCAACGGGCTCATCGAGATGCGTTTCCCATTGCGATGTATGGGTTTGAACGATGGTACCGTTTTGCATCATGAGATAGGTTACATAGGCGGTATCGCCGTCGCGCAGGATAGAAAACACATCGGCATTGCCGAGATGCCTGCTAACGATCACCGAGCGGGCCTGGTATTGCTCCAGATGCTCTATCTTCTTATGCAGGATCTGTGCTTTTTCAAAGGCCAGCTCCTCGGCTGCGGCCCGCATCTCTTTTTTGAAATGTTGTATCACGGGGCTCAGGTTGCCCTTTAGTATGTTACGTAACTGTTGTAACCCTTCGCCATAATCTTCTTCGGTTTGATGGCTTTCGCATGGGCCTTTGCAGTTGCCGAGGTGGTATTCAAGGCACACTTTGAATTTGCCTTTGGCAATATTGGCCGGGCTCAGGTTCAGCTTGCAGGTGCGCAGCTGAATATTGGCTTTTACAAAATCGAGCAGCTCGCGAACTTTGGCCACCGAGGTAAACGGGCCCAGGTATTCGGAGCCGTCGTTGATCCTGCGGCGGGTAAGGAAAACCCGGGGAAAGTTCTCTTTTTTGATAACGATATACGGATACGTTTTATCATCTTTCAGGTTGATGTTAAAACGGGGCTGAAACTGTTTTATCAGCGAGTTCTCGAGCAGGAAGGCATCCTGCTCACTTGGTACAATAGTGAACTCTATACGCTTTATACGCTGAACCAGCTCGTGTGTCTTATACGAGGTGAAGGTTTTGGTAAAATAGGAGCTGATACGCTTGCGCAGGTTTTTCGCTTTACCTACATAAAGCAATGTATCTGCCGAATCGTAATATTTGTAAATACCGGGGTCAACCGGTAATGTAGAAGCAATATGTTGAAATTCCTGTGATGTCATAAACTATTACTCTCCAAAAAACTGGGGGTCCCAGATCACTTTATCCATAGTAGTAACAGCCGGACCGTTCTTTGGTTGCTTCAGGGTTATGATATAGAAAAACTCCCTTAATTTCCAGGTAAAACGTTGCTGAACGGTGGTGTCGCCGCTCATGAATTCTTTTTCCATGTAAATGCGGTTAACCTGATCGTTGGCCAGGCTGGGTTTTAAATAAACCATTACGTTGCGCAACGGCCAGTCGGCTTGTTTCCCGTTATAAATAAAATTGATCATCTGCGTGGTTTCATCCATCAGTGAACTTTCGGTGAAATGCTGGTGGAAGGAGGCCGAGTCCAGCTCGGGCAGCAGGAACTGGCTGGCCAACTGGTGAAATACCGGCAGTTGAATATAGTTGCTGTCCTTTTTGCCATCGATCGTCACTTTTCTGACGATACCGCCTGAAAAGGAATCTACCCTGGTAATATCGTTCCTGATGAAATCGGCTACCGGTAAATAGTTTTTGTTTTCCAGGGAGTCCTGGGCTGTTACAGTGCTTTCGGTTTGTTTGGGTTTGTGTTTACAGGCTATGGCCAGAAATAAAAGGGCCGGTATTAATAGGTTTATCCGCTTCATCACGTAAAATTATTGAAAAGTATCATTTTAATTGATTGTAAAATAAGGGAGAAATAGCACCAAATGCAAAGTGGGCCACCGTTGATGGTGACCCACTTTGCTGAAGTGATAAACTTCTATGCTAGCGGATAGTTTTGGTTACGCCTATCTTGATACCGTATTCAAACAGGTTCTCGCGGATAGGGTATTGCTTAATAAAGCTCGAAAATAACTGATAACGTACTTGCGGGCCCACCTGCCATTTCAGATCGCCGGTCTTATAAGATATAAATGCTTCAGCACTGGTATTCACATTCCATCTTCTCACAAGTGCCGGCTCGGTTGCGTATTTATAATCGGCGGTGAGCAGATAGGGGTTCTTTTTCAATAAATAAGTTGGTTGAACGCTTCCGCCTATGCCCACCTGTAATTTCTTTTTACCCAACAGGTTAATTTCGAGGCCCATTGGCAGGGCCAGCTGGAAGTACTGGTTGGTTAAATTGGTTGGCTGGTCGCCATTGAAATTGCGGTAACGGGTATAGGAATTAAGCTGCCCGGTTACAATACCGCCGTAATTCGTATTCAGGGCAATGATTGCCGGTACTGCGGTATTGGAACTATAAGCCTGGATATCGTAACGGATATAATTGAACTGGATACCTGTTTTCAGTGTAAAGGTTTTGTTTACCGCATACAGGATATTTGAACCAACCTCAAAACCCAGTGCCGGTTTATGATTCAAAAGCTTTAAAGGATCGTCGCCCGGGTTGAAATTCAAAGGCACTGTTTTAACTTCCGAAGGATGATTGCTTCCTTTCAATGTGCGGTAATTCATGGTAGGCACAAAAGACAACTGCCAGCTCAGGCGCCGTTGTTTGGGCACGGCCAGTTCATACACCGCATTGTGCGCCAGCCAGCCAGCCCGTTTGTTATCTTCTTCCGTGTTGTTGGAATTGGCTTCCAGCATCGCTGCGTTGATCGATACCGGGTTGGTTAAAGATGCTGCAGCCGGTACCCGGGCATATGATTGTACTGCCGGTTCATTGCCCATCTCAGCTTCGGCCGGCGCTGTAATAACCAGTTCGGGCTGCCATAATTTTCTGGCCTGCCATTTATTAAGATCGTAAACAGGTGTTTCGTCGTTGAAAGAAAGCGCATCGTAATCAGGAACGGCGGCAAGGACGGTAACCGGAGCGGTTGGCTGTTCCAATGGAGCTATTATGCCGTCGGCAGCTTCATTATTGTTTTCAGGATTGAGAACGAATGTTCTTTGGCCGGAAGCGGTATTGTTGTTTTGTTTGGGAGTGCCAAACGGTACTATAACAGCTTTAGTAGAATTATTCGATTCGTTATTTTCAGTTTTTGAAGCAGGTGAAGGAGTGTTATTACCACTAATAGGTTTGCCGGCGGTTGACGGGGTGATAAATTCCATGAAGGTATAATAGCCAACAGCAGACAGAAAGAGAACAAGGCTTAACCAATACCACTTTCTGTTGGAGTGTAATGAGCGGTGAATGCCCTTCCACACCTTATCAGAAGGATACATCTTATACTGGTCAGCTTTTTCTTTCAGCAGTTCTTCAATATCCTCATTGTAAAAACCTCGCTCCATATCAATTAGTGTTTGTACGGTATGTTTTTCATAGGGTTAAATATATCAGTAAGAGTGATGTTAAGGCTTATCTCCCTGCTGCTACACCTAACCAGTTTGTCTTTTCCCTGGGGCGCATAATGATTTTCTTCTTCACAAGGATGTCCTCAAGCATTTGTTTTGCCCTGGTATATTGCGAACGGCTGGTACTTTCTTCGATATCCAGCATTTCGGCAATTTCCTTGTGCGAGTAACCTTCGATGGCATACAGGTTAAGTACCGTACGGTAACCTATTGGCAGTAAGCGAATGCATTCCACTACCTGCTTTGCCTGTACAATCGAAGGCACTGATTCTTCGCGCACCTGGACGCTGGTTGCATGGATGATGTCGACGCTTTCGTTGAACTTTTTGTTCTTTTTGAGATGGTTGATACAGGTATGAACTATGATTCGCCGTATCCAACCCTCAAATGCTCCTTTGTTCTGGAAGGTATGTATTTGTGAAAATACCTTTATAAACCCTTCCTGTAACATGTCTTCAGCATCTTCCCGGTGGTGGGCGAACCTGTAACAGACAGACAGCATCTTGGGACTGTACCTGTTGTACAATTCCCGTTGGGCAGAAGTGTCGTTACGTAAACAGCCTTGTAAAATGGCGTCGTCGGTCATATTAACCGTTTGGTTGCCCTGTAATTTAGACAATTTTTTGAAGTAATTGCTGCGCTATTTATAAAAAATTACCGGTTGCGGGTATCAATTTTAATACAGCCGGGCCGCCGCTTTTTTGGCGTGGCCCACAGATTTGGACCTATTTCTTATGAATTTCATTTGTTTACACATAATAAACCCGTTATGCCCAGCCCGGAGGGTAAACCGGCAACCGGCGCTGCCCCTGGCATTGCTGCCCGTTTTAAGGCGCCGTCCTATGCACCGGTAGTTTAAACCCTGCTTATTCGATTGTTTGTATGCGTTAGACACAGACAGTATGATATTCTTTGCCTGGTGCCAATTGCCATAGACTCCGCTGGCGTAAATTTTGCTGCCTTTGTTCTAACCGCTTAACTCCTTCATGAAACCGACCTGTTGACCGGGAATAAATTTCTACATGCGATCTAAAACTTACAGTTATCATGAACAACAAGGAGGAACAGCAGCATGCCGGTGCGGCCAGTATCGCTACAATACATAATGGGAACGGGCATGCTGAACACGCGCAGTCTTTCTGGACCAAATACATATTCAGCCAGGACCATAAAATGATTGCCAAACAATTCCTGATCACGGGCATTATCTGGGCTATTTTGGGGGCATTGTTCTCCGTGCTGTTTCGCATACAGCTTGGATATCCGGGTGAACGTTTTGCTTTTCTCGAAACCCTGTTGGGGCATTGGGCCGAAGGCGGTGTATTGAACCCGGAATTTTATTATGCCATGGTTACCATGCATGGCACCATCATGATCTTTTTTGTATTGACGGCGGGGTTGAGCGGCACATTTGCCAACTTCCTGATACCGCTGCAATGCGGCGCCCGCGATATGGCCTCCCCATTGCTGAACATGCTTTCATACTGGTTCTTTTTTGCCGCCAGTATCGTAATGTTCTCCTCGCTTTTTTTACAAACCGGTCCGGCCAGCGGCGGTTGGACAGCCTATCCGCCCCTGAGCGCCCTCGGCGATGCCATGCCCGGTTCGCGCCAGGGAATGGATTACTGGCTGCTGGCCCTAGGGCTTTTTATTGTAAGCACCTTACTGGGCGGCATCAACTATATTACAACGATCATGAACCTGCGTACAAAGGGAATGACCATGACGCGCCTGCCGCTTACCATTTGGGCGTTGTTCTTTACCGCCTGTTTGGGGCTTTTGTCGTTTCCGGTACTGCTGTCGGGTTTTATCCTGTTGCTGTTCGACCGGCATATGGGCACCAGCTTTTATCTCTCAGATATCTTTATTGGCTCTACCGGCCAGGCCCTGGCAAATGAAGGCGGCAATGCCATTTTATACCAGCACCTGTTCTGGTTCCTCGGTCATCCTGAAGTATACATAGTAATACTACCGGCCATGGGTATAGCTTCTGAAGTGATCAGTATCAATGCACGTAAACCGATATTTGGTTATACCGCCATGGTAGCTTCCCTGTTTGCCATTGCCATATTGTCGTTCCTCGTATGGGCGCACCACATGTTCGTGACGGGTTTGAACCCGTTTCTCGGTTCTGTATTCGTACTGCTCACGCTGCTTATTGCCATTCCCTCGGCTATAAAAGTATTTAACTGGCTTACCACCTTATGGCGGGGAAACATCCGCTTCACACCGGCCATGTTGTTTTCCATTGGCTTTGTGAGTGTGTTCATCTCCGGCGGGCTTACCGGCATTTGGCTGGGAAATTCTACAATAGATATTCATGTGCATGATACGTATTTCATAATTGCCCATTTTCATCTGGTAATGGGTGTGGCCGCTATGCTGGGGATGTTCGCCGGAATTTATCACTGGTTCCCTAAAATGTACGGGCGGTTTATGAACACAACGTTGGCTTACATCCATTTCTGGGCAACATTTATAGGTGCATATTGCATCTTCTGGCCCATGCATTATATGGGACTGGCGGGTATGCCGCGTCGTTACCTCGATTTCAGCCAGTGGCAATCGTTCAACCAGTTTCAAAACCTGAACCGGTTTATCACCGTTGCCTCCGTCATTGTGTTTGCGGTGCAGTTGTTATTTATCTTCAACTTCTTTTATTCCATTTTCAAAGGAAGAAAAGTAAAAAGTATAAATCCATGGGAAGCCACTACACTTGAATGGACCACCCCTGTGTTGCCGCCGCATGGCAACTGGGAAGGAGAGATACCCGAAGTGCACCGCTGGGCGTATGACTATAGCAAGGATGAAAGGCCATTCATTCCACAAACGGAGCCGGTGGGAAATTCGGAAGTAGGAGGCGGGAAGTAGGAAGTTTCAATTTTGTTCAGAATCATTAAGCGGCCGCCTGATAAAATTCAGAAATACGGAATACTGGTATAAAATATAAGAGGTAGAACGAAAGAAGAAAACCCCGGGTTATCAGGTATATATTGCTTCTTACATCCTACCTCTAACTTCAAAAGATTATTTCCTCAAAAGATACAATTTCATAAGCTCATTCATAAGCAACTAAACCAGCACATCGCCCGTCATTTCCTGAGGCACCGGTAATTCCATCATAGTAAGGATGGTTGGTGCAATATCGCCCAGTTTGCCCGGCTTTACGGTTCCTTTGAAGTTTTTGTCAATGATGAATAAGGGCACCAGGTTCATGGTATGCGCCGTATTGGGGGTGCCGTCTTCATTGATGAGGTAATCTGCATTGCCATGATCGGCGGTTAAGAAAATAGTATAGCCATGCTCCAGCGCAGCGGTAACCACACGCTCAACACATGTATCAACGGTTTCAACAGCTTTGATGGCAGCGGCAAAAACACCGGTATGCCCCACCATGTCGGCATTGGCATAGTTCAAACAAATAAAATCCGCTGTTTCTTTTTCTATTTCCGGAACGATGGCGTCGGTTAATTCAACGGCGCTCATCTCAGGTTTCAGGTCATAGGTAGCCACTTTGGGTGAAGGGATCATTATACGCGATTCTCCTTCAAATGGCGTTTCGCGGCCGCCGCTGAAAAAGAAAGACACGTGCGGGTACTTTTCAGTTTCGGCTATACGGATCTGTTTCTTGCCGTTATTGGCCAGTATTTCACCAAGTGTATTATTCAGGTTATCGTTCTCGAACACTACGCCTACGTTTTTAAACGTTTTGTCGTATTCGGTCATGGTAGTGTAGTTCAGCGACAGTTTTTTCATGCCGAAATCGGGCATATCGGTTTGTGAAAGCACTTCTGTGATCTCACGGCAACGGTCGGTGCGGAAGTTGAAGCAGATCACTGCATCGCCGTCTTTTATAGTGGCCAGCGGTTTTTGATCGGCATCGACGATAACCGTTGGTTTTATGAATTCGTCGGTAACATTGGCCGCATACGATTGCTCAATCGCTTTCAAGGCATCGGTTGCTTTTTCGCCAATACCGTTTACCAGTGTGTCGTACGCAAATTTAACGCGTTCCCAGCGTTTATCGCGGTCCATAGCATAGTAGCGGCCGCTTACGGAAGCAATTTTACCGGTAGTAGCGCTGAGGTGTTTTTGCAGATCGGTCACGTAACCCAATCCGCTTTTGGGATCGGTATCGCGGCCATCGGTGAACGCATGAACAAAAACGTCGCTTACACCTTCCTGCTTACACAAAGTAACCAGCGCTTTTAAGTGATTGGTATGAGAGTGTACCCCGCCATCACTAACCAGGCCTATCAGGTGCAGCGGTTTTTTGTTCTCCCTGCTGTAGCGGATGGCTTTTAACAGCATTTCATTTTTAAAGAACGAGCCATCACGTATGGCAACATTGATGCGCTGTAGTTCCTGGTAAACGATACGGCCGGCGCCCAGGTTCAGGTGGCCCACTTCACTGTTTCCCATTTGCCCGTCGGGCAGGCCTACCAACTCGCCGCAGGTTGTTAAAGTTGTATTAGGATATTTTGCGTATAAAGAGCTTACAAACGGAGTATGAGCGTTTTGAATAGCATCTGAAGATTTAACCTTTCCGAGGCCCCAACCGTCCATTATGACTAATATAGACTTATTATTTTGCATATAACAAAGTGATTATGTTTGGTTTGGTGTACAAAACTGCAAAGGTAAGGCAATGCGGCGGTAGTAGTAATTTTTGCCGACATTCTTACTTTGGCATATTTTTAGCGAATTTAGCGGTGAAAAGTAAAATTTGCTCAATTATGAAAAAGTATCTGGGATTTGCGATAGCAGCCGTTTCGCTCGTCCTGGTATCCTTTGCACCCCTTTATTCTATTGATGACGTAGTAGCTGCTATGCGCACCGGTAATGCCACACAATTGTCGAAGTATTTTGATAGCCGGGTGGACCTTTCTTTACCGGGTAAAAGCGACAATTACAGCAAAAGCCAGGCTGAAATGATCCTCAAGGATTTTTTCAGCAGTAATATGGTAAAGAACTTCATCATAAAACATAAAGGGGAGCAAAATGGCTCCCAGTTCTGCATCGGTCTGTTGCAAACCAAAAATGGAAATTTCCGCACGAAATTCTTCATGAAGCAAAAGGGCAACCAACAGGTTGTTCAGGAGCTTGGGTTTGAAGTAATGGAATAGTAAAAACCGGAAAAACATATTTGCCGCCGGAATTCGCCGGCAGGCAATGAGGCAGGGAAACAGGCGATTGGAATGGACTAAATTGAAGGCCATTCTAATTGCCTGTTGTTGTTAGCGGTTGGTTTTATTACCTTGCCGATTGATTACCTTTGTGAGTATGCTCACATTCAACGAACAGCTGCATCATTTAATTGAAGCGGGCCTGCAGGAAGACATAGGCGACGGAGATCATTCTACACTATCTGTTATACCGGCCGATGCCAGAGGAAAGGCCGTGTTAAAAATAAAACAGGCCGGTACCGTAGCCGGTATGCAGGTTGCCGAAGCGATCTTCAGGTATAAAGAACCTTCCATACAGTTTACCGCACTTAAGAAAGACGGCGACTCCATGGAGGCCGGTGAACATGCTTTTGAGGTAACTGCAACCGTGCATAGCATTTTACAATGTGAGCGGCTGGTGTTGAATTGTATGCAGCGGATGAGCGGCATCGCCACACTCACCCGTTTATATACCGACCGGTTGAAGGGATATGCCACCCGCCTGCTCGATACCCGTAAAACAACCCCCGGTTTTCGTTTACTTGAAAAAGAAGCGGTGCGCATTGGTGGCGGGCATAATCACCGCATGGGTTTGTACGATATGATCATGCTGAAAGATAATCACATCGATTATTGCGGCGGGTTGGAAAAGGCCATTGAACGGGCCTGGATCTATGTGCAGCAGGTTAAACCCGGGTTAAAAATTGAAGTGGAAACCAGAAGTATCGATGAGGTAAAAAGAGTGATCGCCTTTGGGAAAGTTGATCGCGTTATGCTGGATAATTTTTCCCCGGAGATGCTTTCCCAGGCGTTGAAGCTGATAAACAGAACCATTGAAACCGAAGCCAGCGGCGGCATTACGCTGGATAATATTACCGAATATGCCGCAACTGGTGTAGATTACGTTAGTGTAGGAGCGCTGATACATCAGGCTGCCAGCCTTGACTTAAGTTTAAAAGCTGTGGTGATCTAATTTGATAATGTGATAATTTGATAATGGAATACAACTGCAAAGTATAACAATGAGTAAGAAGAATAAACCCGACAATAAAGGATTCGTATACAGCACCGATCCCAATTTCAGGTTTGAAGAAGAACGGGAAACCGTTCAAACGCCTGCACCCGAACAACAAAAATTACGGGTACGGTTAGATACCAAACAACGCGCCGGTAAAGCCGTAACGCTGATCGTTGGTTTTATTGGTACCGACGACGATCTCGAAGACCTTGGCAAGAAGCTGAAAAACTTTTGCGGTACCGGCGGTTCGGCCAAAGACGGTGAGATCATTATCCAGGGCGACCAGCGCGAGAAAGTGATGCAATGGTTGTTGAAGAACGGATATAAGAACAGTAAGAAAGCTGGATAAAAATCAATTGGCAATTGGCAACTGCCAATCTGAAAATACCCTGAGCGAAACCAAATGGCCGGCTATGATCGTTAAGCGAAGCCGAAAACTGGCTAACCCGGCAAAAGAGTTGAAATTCTATTATAGTTGTATCGTAAACCCTAACCCCTGAACATGGCACTCTTTTTCTTTTATTTACGCGTGCTTTTCACGCTGATCATGCTTGCTTTCTTTGGTTTTATGGTAATGCATTTTGTTATGTCCATAAAATTGATAAGGCTGGGTAATAAAGAGGCAAATCATATGAAAAAGCAAAGTGCGCAAAGATCGATCCTGTGGTCAGTGTCTGGTATGTTGTTGGTGTTCTTTGTGTGGATGGCTATTATGACCTGGCTGTAAGCTTATATAAAAGCAAAAGGATCGCACCGATCCTTTTGCATATTGTGTGCCTTATCGACTATTGACCGGCAGCAGAGCTATATGCTTTCTTTTCTCCCCACATATTCAGTAATTCAAGCGAAGGGATCTTGAAATCGCCGCTTAAGCTTACATACAATCCTATTACATCCTGCTGGTTCAGCGGATACGTATCGATGCTTTCAAACCGAACGTTATACTGGTTCACCAGGTTCGTATAAACAGAGCCGGTAGGCCATACCTGCGTGCCACGGTTGCTGATGTTGATAAGATTGAATTTAACCCCTGCGTGACGCTGGCATTTCTTAGCGATTACATCAGGTTGCTCATTACTTTCAATGAACATATCAACTCCAATGATTTGTTCATTTATCAGTTCCTTCGATTCCAGCATGGTATTTTTTTCCAGTTTCAACGGAGTGGGAGTGCCTGGTTTATTAGCTATTATTGGTTTGGCATTCAATTCAGGTGTTTTGCCAAAGTTGCCGATGATGGCATCGGCAAATTGTGTGGTATTGAGGCTTTGCTTGTTTTTATCGCCAAAGTCGCCTGTGTGCACACCCTGTTCAAGGGTATACAGCAACGCGTTCTCAATAACGGCTGCATTTTCTGTAAGGCCAAGGTGACGCAGCATAGCGAAGCCGCTTAATAATAATGCGGTAGGGTTGGCGATGTTCTTACCGGCAATATCGGGCGCTGTGCCATGCACCGCTTCGAATATACATATGTGATCACCGATGTTGGCGCTTGGTGCAAAACCCAAACCACCCACCAGGCCGGCGCAAAGATCGCTCACGATATCGCCCTGCAGGTTGGTCAGCACCACCACATCAAAAGTATCGGGGCGGGTAACCAGTTTCATACACAGGTCGTCAACGATGATATCATCTGCTTTAAGATCGGGGTATTCTTTTGCTACTTCGTAAAAGCATTCGAGGAATAACCCGTCGGTGATCTTCATGATATTTGCTTTGTGACCGCAGGTAATGCGGCGGGCTTTTTTCTGACGCGCCATTTCAAAAGCATAACGGATCACCTGCAAACTGCCGGGGCGGGTGATAAAGCGGCGGCTCAATGCTACGTCGTGGGTAAGCATGTGCTCTATACCACCGTATGTATCTTCAATATTTTCGCGAACAACTGTAATATCGATGGGAATGCCTGCTTTGGAGAAAACGGTATCCACACCGTGCAGGGTTTGAAAAACCCGTTTGTTGGCATACGTATTCCAGGTTTTGCGGGCGGTTACGTTTACACTTTTAACGCCTTTGCCCTTGGGGGTTTCCATGGGACCTTTAAATAAGATACCCAGGCGTTCGATGGTTTGCTGGGCTTCTGGCGTCATGCCGTTTGAAAATCCTTTATCGAATACCCATTTGCCCATGTCAACCATTTCGTATTCTAGGGGCACTTTGTTGGCTTCAAAAATATTTAAAACGGCACTCATTATCTCAGGTCCAATGCCGTCGCCTTTGGCCACTGCAATTTTCATGTGTATTTTAGTTTTTGTTGTTAATATAAAGCCTCATGTAACTGGTCGCAATACCCATTAGATTATTACATGTTAATAATGAATTGATTATCGCAAAAGTTCCATGTTATGTAATTAAATACTGATCGATGTGAATAAATCCCCGGCAAAATTAGCCATCAACACCAACAATTCATATTAAAACGTGAATAATTGCTATGGCTGGCTTTTATTTTTGATTATCTTTAATTCCCAAATTGTTAGTGCAATGGTTTCAAAGATTTCCGAAGGCATTGAAATAAGTGTCGAAACGTTTTACCAGCCCGATTATTCCAACCCTGTATCGGGAGAGTATATGTTTGCCTATCGGATAACCATTGAAAATCATAATAACTTTCCTGTAAAGCTTCACCGCCGCCACTGGTATATTATTGACAGCAATGGCACCAATCGCGAAGTAGAGGGCGAAGGGGTAGTAGGCGTTCAGCCAACCCTGCAGCCCGGCGAACGGTATCAGTATGTAAGCGGCTGCAACCTGCGGAGTGAAATGGGTAAAATGCATGGCACCTACCTCATGGAGAACCTGCTTAACAAAACTTCTTTCGATGTGAACATCCCGGTATTCGAGATGATCGTTCCGTTTAAGATGAACTAGGTAGCGCAGTGCGCTAAGTTGAAAAGTTGATAAAGGCTTCAAGTTACAGGCCTCGCGACTATTTTCACCACGCCAATAATATAAGATATTAATAAAAACAAAAGGCTTCCGATTACCGGAAGCCTTTTTACATTTATTAGGTTTGTTATTTATTGCGGTCATAAAGTTGAGATACCTCTATCAACATGTCAACTTTTCAACTATCTAACTCCATGCATCATCTTTTTCAACAGCGGCGTCAACGCATATAATAATGCAGCGGCAGCCACGCAAAGCACTACGAAAACCATAAAGAATTCGTAAAGGTTAGTAATAGTGAAGCCGGAAAAAGTGGGATAAGTGATCGGGATCTTCTTCTCTGCTAAAAATGCCAGTTGCTCGGCTGTAGGTTGAACGGTTTTATCGAGAACACTTTGCAGGTTGATCCCTTTTTCAGCAGCTACCTGAAACTTATCACCGGTTGGCGGTAACAGAGCGCCCAGGGTTCCGGTGAGGGCATAGCCTGCCGCATTACCGAGGAACCATACGCCCATCAGTAATGAACCAAAACGTTTGGGGGCCAGTTTGGCTACGAGCGACAAACCAATGGGCGACAAACACAATTCGCCCCAGGTATGTAAAAGATATAATACAATAAGCCAGATGATACCTATTTTATCATGGATCTGTAATCCCTTTACCTGGGTGGCAATGATAAAATAACCCAATCCGATGAGGGCAAGGCCAATAGCCTGCTTAACGGTAGAGATCGGTTCAAGGTTCCTTTTCTGCAACTTCAACCACATAACACTGAAAGGCAGGGCAAAGATCACTACAAACAAGCCGTTGAAGATCTGTACCATACTGGGGGGCATATGCCAGCCTAAAATACGGGTATCGGTTTGTTTGGCGGCAATGAAAGTGAGTGAGGAACCCGATTGCTCAAATGCCGCCCAGAAGAAGATCACAAAGAAAGCCACTACGTATAAAACCAGTATGCGCTGGGTTTCAACGCGGGTAAGCGATTTATCGGTGAGGATGAAGATGGCCAGACTTATACCGGCTGCGTATATAAAAGGATAAACGTAAGTTTTGATGGGCGACAGTGCAAGCGCGCCAAAATATGAGGCGAGTCCTGTTTTGCTTTCCAGTAAAGGATATTTAATTGAATCCCACGAAATGTATTGAATGCCGAAATAAAAGATCACCAGCAGGCTGAATAACAGAACTACCGACTGGGTAGTGAATTTGGCATGGGCGGCCTCACCTTCATGAACCGCATTTTTATCAGGTTTGGCGCCAATGGGCTGGCCGGTAGGTGTAACTACAAACTTGTTTTTCAAAAGGAAAAAAATGATCGTTCCCAGCATCATGGCGATACCGGCTGCCAGAAAGCCCCATTTGAAAGCAGTAAGGTCTCGTACTATTTTCTCTGTTCCGTCAGCCTGTTTAATAATATGCTGCACATCACCCACTAACGGACAAATAAACTGTCCCAAAATGGCGCCGAGGTTAATACCCATATAAAATATGGTGAAAGCTGAATCGAGCTTGCTTTTTTCTTCTTTGGGGTACAGTTGACCCACCATTGAAGAAATATTGGGTTTGAAGAACCCGTTCCCGAAAATTTGCAATCCCAGCGATATCCACATAAGGGTTTTGGCCGTTTGCAAATTGGTGCCGAAGGTGCTGGCGCTGGAAAAAAGCACCAGTTGACCAATGGCGAGAATAGCGCCGCCTAACAAGATACAGTTCCGGTTGCCCAGGTATTTGTCGGAAATATAACCGCCCAGCATGGGGGTGAGGTAGCAGAGGCCCAGATACCCCCCATATATAATGGAAGCGTTTTCATCACCCATCATAAGGGCCTGCGAAAGAAAGAGGGCGAGCACGGTACGCATTCCATAAAAGTTGAACCGTTCCCACATTTCGGTAGCGAATAGTACGCCAAGGCCTTTGGGGTGCCCTTTGGAAGAGGTTTTTTCAGTTGAGATCACTTCGGGGGTTATTGTTCCAGTTTGAGCCATACAGTCATGTAATTTTTGTTTTAGAAATCAAGCAATTCGTTAGCGCAGTATTTTAACGGCCCAAAATAATGATTAATTCAATACTGCTAAAAAGAGAATGTCTTAGCGCTTAGCTAATATTCGGCTGCTTATTTCTGTTCAGGTTCGTACTTGCGCTCTTCCTGCGCTACACATTTCATTACCGGTAAAAAGGAATTGCATAGGTAGTATGGGGTTTAATAAAGGGTTAACCAGGGGTAGCCCCGGGGTAGTTAAAAGGGTAGTGGTTAGGTAGCCATGTGGTAGTGAAAATTCAGGAGCGGCATATTTTGTTGTTTAATAATCAAATAGTTAGGGAGTACTGAAATGGTTCGTGGGTAGGGCAGGGGTAGAAAATGCGTTTTTACCCGGCTGCTTGTCATGGTGTTATGCTTCTTTGGGGTAGCCAGGGGTAGTAAATGGCGGTTTACCTGTTAACATTAAACGGGTTTAAGGGTTGTGGCGGGCAGGAGAATTAAAATTCATTAATCCCCCCACAATACCGAAATTCGCGGCGGCAAAACTACTCCACTATTTATCATGAATATTTTACTCTTAGGCTCCGGCGGCCGCGAACACGCACTGGCCTGGAAAATTGCACAAAGTAAACAATGCGACCAGTTATTTATTGCGCCCGGCAACGCCGGTACCTCGCAATATGGCGTCAATGCAGATCTTTCAATCACCGATTTTGAGGCCATCAAACAATTCGTTCTTGAAAAAAACATTTCGCTGCTGGTGGTTGGGCCCGAAGAACCGCTGGTAAAAGGCGTTACCGATTTCTTTAAGAAAGACGATCAGTTGAAGCAGCAGTTGGTTGTTATCGGCCCTTCTCAATATGGCGCCCAGCTCGAAGGCAGCAAGGCCTTTGCAAAAAAATTCATGATGCGCCACGGCATTCCCACCGCGGCATACCGCGAGTTCGATGAGTCGAATTACGAAGAAGGCATTCCATATTTGCAACAGCATGCCCTGCCCATTGTATTAAAAGCCGATGGACTGGCCGCAGGGAAAGGGGTGCTTATTTGCCAGTCGCACGTAGAAGCCATTGCCGAGTACGAACTCATGCTGCAGCACAGCAAGTTTGGCGAAGCCGGTAAAAAAGTAGTAATAGAAGCGTTCCTCGATGGCATTGAGCTGAGCGTTTTTGCACTTACCGATGGAAAAGATTATGTGTTGTTGCCTGAGGCTAAAGATTATAAAAGAATTGGAATGGGCGATACCGGATTGAATACCGGTGGTATGGGCGCTGTTAGCCCGGTACCTTTTGCAGATGCCGCCTTCATGAAAAAGGTAGAAGAGAAAGTTATAAAACCAACCATACGCGGCCTTGAGAAGGAAGCCATCGACTATAAAGGTTTTGTGTTCTTTGGGCTGATAAAAGTAGGCGATGAACCATTTGTTATCGAATACAACTGCCGCATGGGCGATCCCGAAACCGAAGTGGTGATGCCAAGGTTAAAGACCGACCTCATTGAATTGTTCATTGCGGCCGATAAGGGCCAGCTCAACAACATTAAAATTGAACAGGACAGCCGGTATGCCTGTACCGTAATGGCTGTAAGCGGCGGTTACCCGGGTTCTTACGAAAAAGGATTTGTGATCGAAGGTTTGAACAGCCCGCTACCGGCCGATAGCCTGGTATTTCATGCCGGTACAGGGCAAAAGGATGGTAAAGTGGTAACCAGCGGCGGCCGGGTGCTAACAGTTACCTCTTATGGCAGTACTGTAAGTTCGGCGGTGGTTAAATCGAGAGAAGTTCTGCAGTACATCTCATTCGAGGGTATGTACTTCCGTCAGGACATCGGGTTCGAATTTGAATAAATACGGAATGCAATACGCGGAGCGCTTAACTCATTTCCCGTAGTGGGCGCTCCCGAACAAACTCAGTGTGCCCGAAATTCGGGCTGGCGTTCCGCCATAAGCGTTCAGCATTAAGCTTAAAATTAATTTTGATGACAAAACAAGTCCACTACAGCGATTATCTGCAATTAGACAAAATACTGAATGCTCAAGCCCTCGAAAGCGATCTGCTGCAACAGCACGCTCATGATGAAATGTTGTTCATTGTCATTCACCAGGCATATGAACTTTGGTTCAAACAACTGCTTTTTGAGATCGACTCCATAGCGGGCATAATGCAAAACCCCGTTAACGACAATTCGCCCGAACTGCAAACCGTTGTTCACCGGTTGAACCGCATGGTAACCATTCTGAAAGTACTGGTGCACCAGATTGATATTATGGAAACCATGACGCCGATGGACTTTCTCGATTTCAGGGATATGCTTCGCCCCGCCTCGGGTTTTCAAAGCTGGCAGTTCAAACTGGTGGAAGCCAAACTGGGACTAAAATATCAGCACCGCCACGGCCAGGAGTATTATGTTTCGCAACTGCGGCAGGAACAGATAGATGTCATTCGCAAGGTGGAAAGTGAGAAGTCGTTCATTGAGCTGCTCAATGCCTGGCTCGAGCGGATGCCGTTTTTTGAAGAAACGGATAACTGGATAAATTTCAGGGCAACGACAACAACGCCAGCGCTGGCAGAATGGGACGGTGGGCATTCGCCGTTCTGGACCGATTACCGCAACATTTATTCAACCGGCCTGGCCGAAGCGGAACAAAACAACCTGCAGTTCTTTGATTCGGTTTTTTCCGACGCTGCCGGGACTGAAGGGCGTCATTTATCGCCCAGAGCTTCGCGTGCAGCCCTGTTCATCATGTTATACCGCGGCTACCCTATTCTGCAATTGCCTTTCCAGTTGCTGAACAGCCTGCTCGAAATTGATGAACAGCTAAGCACCTGGCGTTACCGCCATATGAACATGGTGCACCGCATGATAGGAACCCGAATAGGAACCGGTGGCAGCACCGGCCGCGATTACCTGAAAGGAGCGTTAGACAAACACTATATTTTTGTTGAAATAGCCCGGTTGACCAGTTTTCTCATTGAAAGAAGAAAGCTGCCGGTATTGAGTCCTGAGATGGAAAAGAGACTGGGTTTTGTGTCATAAGCCATTGCCGGTTACCAGTTTTTTCGGTTTCGGGGAAACTGGTAACCGGCCTCCACAAAAAAGTTAAACCGTTCTGCCTTCGGTCGCTCACTGAACCGTTCCGCAAAGAAATACCGCCGTTTTATTCAACTCCTCACCCAGGCGTGCAATACATTTTCAAACCGCCCTGTATCGTATTGTTGTCAGGCTATTAAATGGGTTTAAGATCTGTGCCCTATTTTGTTCGATTGTTAAATAGTTAATATGTTTCAATTGAAACAAGGCCTGTCATTTACACAGTTAATGAGAAATCGTTTGTTGGGTAGCGTGGCCGCAGCAGCTCGAAATGCAGGCGCAGCGCGCGTTGCAGCGGTTTGTATGCAACATGGGCGGGCGGTTTAGCTATGATAAAGTTCGCGCCGGGCGGGTAATAATACGCGTAAAGTGGGGATGTAAATAATACGGCGGCAGCAGGAAAGAAAGTAAGAACAGGTGGATAACTGCGGTGGTTTTACACGCATGTGCAAACGTTCAACCGGCGCAGGCTGCAGGTTCTCAAACAATTTAAACAACAGGCAACAATTAACGTTTCAGTATAACGTTAGGTTAATAACTTTTCCAGCGTTTTTGATTGACCAGAAAGCCATTTGATTCGCAGGATAAGATATAATTCAGAATAACAATGCACGGCCTTCCGCACGGGTTTGGTAGCGGTAAGCAGCAACAACACAAGCGAATTTTGTACCAGAAAAAAAATACTTGATCCTGTATAGGTTGTGCTTTGTTAATTCGAATTATTTGCTTCAATTTTGCATGCATTACATTCAATCCAAAATCTGACCTTCTAAATGGGCTTATTCAACTTTTTCACCCAGGAGATTGCCATCGATCTGGGCACTGCCAATACCCTAATCATACATAATGACGAAGTAGTGGTGAATGAACCGAGTATTGTTGCGCTGGACCGGAACAACCCCAAAACGGTACTGGCGGTAGGGAAACGGGCGTTGATGATGCATGAAAAGACCCATGAAAGCATCCGCACTGTTCGTCCGTTGAAAGACGGAGTGATTGCCGACTTTAACGCGGCTGAACTGATGATCCGGGAAATGATCAAAATGATCTACCCCAAAAAGCCGTTGTTCCCCCCAAGCTGGCGAATGATGATCTGTATACCTTCAAGTATTACGGAAGTAGAAAAAAGAGCGGTGCGCGACAGTGCCGAGCAGGCAGGCGCCAAAGAAGTTTACCTGCTGCACGAACCTATGGCTGCCGCCCTGGGTATTGGTATTGATGTAGAAGAGCCTGTTGGTAATATGATCATCGATATTGGTGGTGGTACAACTGGTATAACAGTGATTGCCCTGGCGGGTATCGTTTGTGATCAGAGTATCCGTATTGCCGGGGATGAATTCACAGCCGATATCATGGAGGCCCTGCGCCGCTATCATAGCTTACTGATCGGTGAACGCACAGCCGAACAAATAAAAATAAACATCGGTGCGGCGATGAAAGACCTCGATAACCCACCAGATGATATCCCCGTAAACGGTCGCGACCTTGTAACCGGTATCCCCAAACAGATCATGGTTAGCTACCAGGAGATTGCCGAAGCACTCGATAAAAGCATCTTCAAAATTGAAGAGGCCATTTTGAAAGCGCTGGAAATGACCCCGCCCGAGCTGGCTGCCGATATTTACAGACGCGGTTTATACCTCACCGGCGGCGGAGCCCTGCTGCGCGGACTGGATAAACGCTTAAGCCAGAAAATTAAATTACCTGTGCATGTGGCTGACGACCCGTTAAAGAGCGTAGTACGCGGAACCGGCCTGGCGCTGAAGAATTATGACCGCTATCCGTTTGTGATGCGTTAATAATACGATAATGATCGTACTGGCCAACAGGCAGGTAAGCCGGAATTTGTAATTTTTCAAAAATTTCTGCAGGTGCGTAATATTTTTCTCTTCATCAGAAGGTACTTCAATTTTGTATTCTTCGTGGTGCTGCAGGTTGTGGCCCTGTACATCTTATTTCATTACAATAAGTTCCATGAAGCTGTTTTCTCGGGCGTAGCCAATGAATTAACAGGAAACGTTGGCGGCAAGTATACCAACATTGCCAATTACTTTAAACTGAAATCTGCCAACGACCAGTTGGCCAAAGAAAACGTAGAGCTGCGGAACCTCGTATTTTCCAACTTCACCCGCCCCGATACATCTCAAAAACTGGTGCAGGATTCTGTGCCGTACGATACCCTCGGACATTTTCGCAAATATTTATGGCGCGGCGCCCGGGTGGTCAATAACTCGGTTAGCCTGCCCAACAATACCCTTACCATTGCCCGTGGCGAAAACCAGGGTGTACACCGGAATATGGGCGTTATCAGCGCCAATGGCGTAGTGGGGGTGGTGATCAATACCAGCAGCAATTATGCGGTGGTAATGAGCCTGTTACATCGTCAGAGCAAGATCAGCGCCAGCCTTAAAAAAACAGGGGAGACCGGCCAGGTATCCTGGGATGGCAGCAGCCCCTTATATATTACCCTGCGGCACATACCTAAAAGCGCCCCGATAGCCAAAGGCGACTCGGTAGTAACCAGCGCCTACGCCTCTTATTTTCCACCCGGCATATTGATTGGTACAATAATAGATGTAGTTGACGACGAATCGAGCAGCTTTTACACGTTGCGGTTAAAGCCGGCTACCAATTTTTTTAATGTGCAGTACGTTTCTGTGGTTGAGAACCTCCTGAAAGACGAACAGGCCAGGCTGGAAGAAGAAACAAATAAAATAAACCAATGAGTGATCTGGTTCGTAATACGATTCGGTTTGTATTGTTTATCCTGGTACAGTATTATGTATTGTTCCAGATACGTCCGCTGCATCAGTTTGTAGTGCCGTATATATATTATCTGTACGTGCTTTGGCTTCCTTTCAGCATGGGCCGCATGAGCCTGATGCTGGTGAGCTTTTTGTTTGGTCTTTCCCTGGATTATTTCACCCAAACGCCCGGCCTGCATGCCGCCGCCTGCGTTATGATCGCTTATTTGCGGAGTTTTGTGGTGAACATTCTCATTCCACAGGAAGGCGCCGAACAAAACTATAAATCACCATCCCCCGTAAGTATGGGATGGGCCCCCTATGCAATATATGTGCTGGTTTTAACCCTGCTGCACCATATCTATCTCGTGTTGCTCGAATGGCTGCAATTCGGATCATTCCTGTTCTTTCTTGGAAAAGTACTGGCCACCACGGGTATCAGCCTGATGCTTGTGCTTATCACCGAGCTGTTGTTCTTCAGAAAAGAGAAATTCAGAACGAATACGGCGTAGGCAGTCAGAATTGGGAGAGAAGGGGAAATATGAGAAAGAAAACTATGAAAGAACCGGGCAAACGGTAAAAGCGCCGCTGGCCGGGGCCGGCAATGACCGAAGGTCAAAAAGATTTAACTTCGCTTACAATAAATTAATCAATTTTTCTTTGGTAACTATAGTGCTGTATAATGTACTTTAAGTCCTATGTCTGTATTTAACCAGTCAAGAAGTAATATAATTCGCCTGATTTTCCTTGGCCTCTTCCTCATTATCATAGTTCAGTTATTTAACCTTCAGGTTATTCAGGGCAAATACAAACAACTGGCCATGGATAACGCGGTGTTTCCCAAGGTAAAATATCCCGACCGGGGTATCATTTACGACCGGAAGAACCGGCCTATTCTCAATAACACTATCATGTACGACCTGGTGGTGGTGCCTAATGAGGCAAAAAAGACCGACACTTTTGGCCTTTGTGGAATATTGGGCATCGATACGGCCGAATATAGAAAACGCATGCTCGAGGCGCGCTATAAAAACGGTCCATACCGGCCTTCTATCTTTGAGGATCTGCTGGAGCCGCAACTGCAGGCCCGGCTCGATGAAAACCTTTGGAAGTTTCCCGGTTTTGCGTTGGTTGAACGACCGGTTCGCGTATACCCCTTTAACGCCGCCGCGCATATAATGGGTTACATCGGTGAGGCCGACTCGAACATTATCAGGCGCTCAGGCGGGTACTATCACATGGGCGACTATGTGGGCCGTAACGGACTGGAAGCGTATTATGAAAGAGTGCTGATGGGACAACGCGGTGTTGAGTTTTTGCTGAAGGATAATAAGAATCGCCTGGTTGGTAATTATGAAAAAGGCCGCTACGATACACCCGCTGTGCGTGGCCGTAACCTGAATACCTTTATTGACATTGAACTGCAGCAACTGGCTGAAAAATTAATATCCGGTAAACTGGGCGCCGTGGTAGCGCTCGATCCCAAAACCGGTGGTATTCTGGCCATGGCTTCAGGGCCTAATTATGACCCCAACTCGTTAACTGGGCCCAATAAACAAAAGAACTATGCCCACATGGTGCTCGATGTTAAAGCACCGCTTTTAAATCGGGCAATACAGGGCTTCTACCCGCCCGGTTCTACTTACAAGCCATTGGGCGCTATGATCGCGCTCGACGAAGGCGTAATTAAGCCGCAGAGCGGTATCGGTTGTACCGGCGCCTATTACGGTTGTAACAGAGTGGTGCGTTGTACCGAACACTGGCAGGGCCACTCGGCTAACCTGCGTTTGTCGATAGCCTGGTCGTGCAACTCTTTCTTTTCAGATGTGTTCAGAAAAACGCTCGACAATCCGGCCTACTCAGGTTCCCGTGCGGGCCTGGTAAAATGGAATGAATATATGCATGCGTTTGGTTTTGGCCGTCGCATAGGGGTTGATCTGCCCAGCGAAATTACCGCCAACGTGCCCGACACCACCCAATACGATAAAGAGTACCGCCGCTCATGGAATTCCTGTACAATGGTAACCATTGGTATAGGCCAGGATAAATTAACGGCCACGCCTTTGCAAATGGCCAACGCCATGGCAATAGTTGCCAACAAAGGATATTATTATATTCCACATTTTGTAAAAAGTATTGAGAACGAAAACGAAAAGGATACGGTGTTGAGAAGATACCGCCAAAAGCATGAGGTGCTCACCCACATACCAGATGATGTATATGATATAGTACAGCAGGGTATGCAGGATGTGGTTGAGCATGGTACGGCACGGGTGGCTCAAATACCAGGGATCAACATTTGCGGTAAAACCGGAACGGCCGAAAATAAAACAGTGCTCGATGGCAAGGTGATACAGTTGAAAGATAATTCGATGTTCGTTTGTTTTGCGCCGCGCGAAGATCCGAAGATCTGCGTGGCCGTAGTAGTTCAAAACGCCGGCTATGGTGCTACCTGGGCGGCGCCGATAGGATCACTGATAGTTGAAAAATACCTCACCGATTCGCTCAGAACAGAAAGAGTGGCTGAAGTAAAACGCATTTCAGAGGCGAATATCATTCCGGAATACTTTGAAAGGTTACAATATAAAACGGATTCTGTTCGTGCTTTCAAATGGTTCAACCTTACAAAGGACAGTAGCTATATCAAAAAATATTTGCCAAAACATGGCAGCAGAAAAGTTCCTTCGGTTCCGGCGCCTGTAGCAAAAAAAGTGGAAAAGGAACAGATGATAAACAAGAATTTATATGCAAAACGAACAACGACCGATAAAAGAAATCCATGAACAACCAGCGTAATCCTACCATTTCCAAAGGGGTTGATTCAACCCTTATCTGGCTATACTTACTCCTGGTTGCGATCGGGTTGCTGAGCATTTTTTCAGTTACCTATCACGAGGGAGATGATGTGCTGCGCAGTTTTCTGAACTTCAAAACAGATTACAGCAAGCAGCTGATCTATTTTTTCGTGTCGATCCTGATCGGCTTGTTCATATTACTTACCGATAGTAAATTCTTTACGGCTACTGCAAACATCTGGTATGCAGTGGGCATATTGCTCCTGTTACTGGTGTTCCCATTTCATACGGAGGTAAAGGGAACGGAATCCATTATACGTTTTGGGGGCTTTCAGTTGCAGCCGGCAGAACTGTGTAAAGTGTTCGTGTGCCTTGCGCTGGCAAAATACCTTTCCCGGGTTGAAACCGATTTCAGTAAAACCAGCTCGCACCTGATGGCAGCGGGTATTATATTCTTGCCTGCGCTTATAACCGTAGCACAAAAGGAAACAGGTTTGGCCCTGGTGTTCCTGGCATTTTTCCTGGTAATGTTCCGCGAGGGTTTACCCGCCGGTTACCTGATCATTGGCTTTTCGCTGGCCGTGCTGGTGGTTGCCACCCTTTTGTTAGATAAGAACGTACTGGCCATAACGCTTACCGCTATTGCCTTGCTCGCATTATACTTCGGCTGGCGTTTTACCCGGCAGCGCCGCGAACTGGTGATCATCATTGCTGTGGTTTGGGCTTGTTGCGTAGGTGTACAGCGTTTTGCGGTTCCCTTTATATTTACAAAGGTGTTACAGAAGCACCAGGTAGAACGTATATTCTCATTGATTGGCCGGGAAAACCCATATGCCAAATTGAATACGGTAGAAGGCGATGAACCGGTAGTTGTAAAAAAGGATACCGATTACAACGTACGTCAAAGTAAGATCGCAATTGGTTCGGGTGGCTTTTTTGGCCGTGGCTTTTTGAAGGGAACGCAAACGCGGTTCGACTTCGTGCCGGAGCAACGTACCGATTTTATTTTCTGTACCATCGGAGAAGGTTTTGGCTTTTTGGGTTGTGTGGTTGTATTGGGCATTTATGCCTTTTTATTATTACGTATGGTGAATATTGCTGAGCGGCAGCGAAGCGTGTTCAGCCGGTGTTATGCATACGGAGTGGCATCTGTGTTCTTTTTCCATATAGCCATCAATATTTGTATGACCATTGGTTTGGCGCCGGTGATAGGTATTCCGCTGCCGTTTATAAGTTATGGGGGTACCTCGCTGATCTCGTTCACCACCATGCTGTTTATATTGGTCAGGCTCGATGCCGACCGGCAGATGGTACTTCGATAATGTGATAATTTGATAATGTGATAATTGGGCAATGTGATAATGTGACAATGAATGCATGTGCCATAGAACTATTAAAAGAATTAAAATGAAAGTTATTCCGCTGAGTGAAGGCACGTTTACGATAGATAAAACAAAACAGTTTGTTCCTTTCGATACAGATAAAGACGATCTGCAGGAGCGGCCGGCTGGAAGTTTGCTGGTAGAGATCCAGCCTTTTGTAGTCGTTACGTCAGAAGATGTGTTACTGCTCGATACCGGTTTGGGTTTTACCAATGAGCACGGCCGGTTACAGTTACATCAGAATTTGATGGACAATGGCATTAATCCCGGCGAGGTCACGAAAGTGTTAATGACGCATTTGCATAAAGACCATGCCGGCGGCGTAGCCATGGGAACCGGCGCCAGCCGCGAATTAAGCTTTCCCCAGGCGCGCTATTATATACAGAAACAGGAAATGGAATATGTATATGAAAAAGGATTTCCCTCATATACAACCGAAGAACTGGATGTGTTAAAGAACGCTTCTCAGGTAACCTGGCTCGATGGCGATGGCGTAATTGACGGTTATATTAAATACGAGATCACCCATGCTCATAGCAAGTATCACCAGGTATACTGGATCGTAGATAGTGGTGAAACCGTATTTTTCGGCGGCGATGATGCGCCGCAGCTTCAGCAAATGCGCAGCCGCTTTGTGGCAAAATATGATTACGATGGTAAGAAATGCATGGAGCTTCGGCAGGAGTGGTGGGAGAAAGGGGAGCGGGAAAAGTGGAAGTTCCTGTTCTATCATGATGTGAAGAACCCTACTTATGAATTTTGAATGTCGAATAGCGAATGATGAATGTCGAAACTGTTTTTTCCTTTAGCCTTCGAAATTCAATATTCATTATTCGATATTAACAAAAAAGGCCTGCCCTGGAAAGAGCCGGCCATTGCTAACCTATGAAAAACACCTAGTTTAATCAATTATTCCTGAAAGATTGTTTCCGGTTCTCCATGCGCTGCATCCGGCGTTCCATTAACTCCTTTTGCAGCACGGTGCCGAATTCCTTCTCGGCTTTGAAAAATGAATTTACCTTTTCAGAAGACAATGCTTTATTGAACTCGCCATTATACTTCTTTCGTATATTTAATAGTTTCTCTTCAGTAGGAATTTCACCTTCTTTATTCTGACGCGCATCGATCCTGGTTTTTCTGATTTCTCCCATATACTGGTTATATATGGGCCAGAATTTCTGGGCTTCATCGGTGCTCAGGTTCAGTTTTTTAGTGAGATACGCGATCTTCAACGCTTCAATGCGGCTGCCATTGCCTTTTTCATCACCGTCCTGTGCAACGGAAACAACCGATACACCAAGCGCAAACACCAGTATGAGTAGAATTTTTTTCATGACGTTGATTAGTTCGTGTTAACTTGTTTTAAAGTGCTGTACTTTTCGAGATACTGCTGCAGGTCTTCATCTGTTACATCGGCCAGCATATCTTTCATGTCACTGGCATCGAATTCATCAACAGCCGCGGTGGCTGCAATTGGGTTTTCAGCCGGTGTGGGCGCCTGGTTCTCCAAATACTTCTGCAACATTTCATCGCTGATGCTATCGAGCTGGGCCATCGGCGGCTGACCGCCTTTAGTTCCGGTACCTCTGTTGCTATAGAACCAGCCTGCGGTAATAATAAGACCGGCTGCAACTGCGGCTGCAGCATACCGTAACACCCGGCGGGTAACGCTTATGGATACCACTTTGGCAGGTTGTTGCGCTTTAATGGCTTTCATTACCCGGCCCGGTAACTGATCAAAGTAACCGGCTGGAACCTTGTATACCATTATTCTTTTAAGCCCCTGCATCAATGGCGACAGGTTCTCCAATTCTATATTCACAAAATCGATTGCCTGCGCGCCTGCAATGGCATTCTCGCCAACTTCATTAAAATAACCGGCTGGTGTGCTGAAAGGCATTTTTTTACCTATCTGGCTCAGCAGCGGCGATAATATTTCCAGTTCGTCAATAGCGCTATCCGCATCTGTGGCCTTAACCCTGTTCAGGATGGTTTCGGGTAAATTATCGAAGTACCCTTGCGGAACAGTGTAAGGGTTTGTATTTGCCGGTTGTAAAACGGATGAAAGATCTGCTTTCTCAGCCTTTACCCGTTGCAATATATTACCAGCAAGGCCTTCAAAGTATCCCTTAGGAACTTCATAAGGATTGTTGTTTGCCTGCTGTAAAGCCCTTGAAAGAATTACTTCCTCAGTTTTTACCCGTTGCAGCATATTATTCGCCAGTCCTTCAAAGTATCCCTGAGGAACTTCATAGGGATTGTTGTTAGCCTGCTGCAAAGCCCTTGAAAGACTTACTTCCTCAGCCTTTACCCGTTGCAGTATATTATCAGCCAACCCTTCAAAGTAACCTTGTGGAACCTCATAAGGGTTGTTTGCTTTTGGTAAAACAGAAGCGGCGCTATCGGCTTTAACCAGTTGCAATAACCGGTCAGCCAGCCCTTCAAAATACCCGGTAGGTACTGAATAAGGCGCCTGGTGACTGATTTCAGCTACAGCCGGGCTGATCTCCCTCAATTCTTTTAATATGTTTTTCCTGTTTTCCATTGCACCCAATGAGACCTGATTTGTTAATTAAAGTTTAATGATTCAGGATATAATCCTCTATTTTTTTCACCGCATGGTGGTAGGAGGCCTTTAAAGCTCCCTCCGATGTTTCCAATACCTGGCTCATTTCCTCGTAGGGCATTTCGTCGTAATACCGTAATGAAAATACAATTCGTTGCTTTTCAGGCAATTGCTGAATGGCCAATTGTAATTTCCATTCCAGTTTATTGGGATCGAAATGTTTGTCTGCCTTGATCTTGTTTTCCAGTCCACTTTCTACATCGCTAAGCGAAACCGAGGTCCTTTTTTTCTGTTGTTCGAGGTACGTAAGGCATTCATTGGTGGCTATACGGTACAGCCAGGTATATAATTGTGAATCCTCGCGAAAGTTCTCCAGTCCATTCCAAACCCTGATAAAAACATTTTGTAATACATCATTCGCGTCTTCGTGTTCAACCACCATACGACGAATGTGCCAATACAGTCTTTCCTGGTATTTTCGGATTATAGCCGTATAGGCTTTTTCTTTAGTGGCCGGATCGCGGAATTGCGTCAACAATTCGCTGTCTTGCATGGTCACCGACATAGGTTAGCTAGTTTTCTGTGATAAATATTGGAACCTGTCAAAGGGGTTTAGTTTAAACGCCTCAACAAATATATTATGATAAGGTATAAATCAGTCTTTTAGGGCTGATATTAAAAAGTTTGTAATGTTAAATTCATAAAGCCTTCTTTCTTAATAGTTAAACTTCATCTGTGTAGGAAAAATCATTCTGAATATGTAGCATTGTGTGGTAAACCTATTTTATGAAGAACCCGCAACCAACTCCCGGAGAAGATAAAAAAGAACCGTTTCTCCATGCAAAGGACGCCGAAACGGCATTTATACAGTTTATAAGGCAACTTAATCAAAAACAGGCAAAAGGTTTTATCAGTGAAAGCGGGCAGGGAAAGATATTTTCCTTTGAGTCGTGGCTGCGCGAAAATGGCCATATGGCTGATGTAATTGCCGGGTATTGTGAATATGCAAAAACTGTTAATATGTTGGAGATGCTGGTACGAAAAAGACGGAAATTTTCCATCTTTAATAAGGAGTTTTTAAAAGTATTACTGTTTTTTACCGGGGTGCTGGTAGTGCCGGCTTTACTTATTTATTTACTGGCAGCAATGCTGTTGCCGATATTTGGTGTATCGTTGTGGAATGGCAAAGCTTTTCTTTCGTTTACAGGTATAGGAGTGGTAGTGATGTTTGTATTTTTTCAACTGAAACCCCGAAAGAAACAGGCGCAAAAAGGGCAAACGGATGCTGCGCCGCGACCACTGTTTATAATAAAATATTTCGATAACGAAGAGCTCGTATTTGCCAAAGCGAAGAGCAGGTTGTTTGTAGGATAACGCTAAAATCAGAACGCTAAACGCCTAACACAATGCAGCTTTGCATTTAGCGTTAGGCGTTTAGCGTTAAGCATCGGGCTTTTTATTATCCTTTTCTTGCAATTACCTTACGAACTGATTCTACGATATTCTGTGTATCGAGACCATATTTTTTCAGCAATTGGGTAGGTGTACCACTTTCGCCAAATGTATCGTTGGTACCTATGTATTCGATGGGAATAGGGAAGCTTTTAGCCGCGGTTTGTGCTATTGCATCGCCTAATCCGCCAATGATATTATGTTCTTCAACAGTTACTGCGCAACGGGTTTTGCGAATCGATTTCAGAATGGCTTCGGTATCGAGCGGTTTAATGGTGTGAATGTTCACCACTTCAACGCTGAGACCCTGTTCTTCCAGAATGCGGCCGGCTTCTATAGCTTTCCATACCATGTGGCCACAGGCGAAGATAGAAACGTCTGTTCCTTCACTGAAGAACTGGGCTTTACCTATTTCAAATTTTTGATCGGCAGCGGTAAAAATTGGCCATGACGGACGGCCGAAACGCAGGTAAACAGGGCCTACATATTCAGCAACGGCAATGGTAGCGGCTTTGGTCTGGTTGTAATCGCAGGGAACGATCACGGTCATACCGGGCAGCATTTTCATTAAACCTATATCTTCCAGTATCTGGTGCGTAGCGCCGTCTTCACCGAGTGTTAAACCTGCATGGGAAGCACAGATCTTTACATTTTTGCCTGAATAGGCAACTGACTGACGGATCTGGTCATAAACGCGACCGGTAGAGAAATTGGCAAAGGTGGTAGTGTAAGGAATTTTTCCTCCAATCGTTAAGCCGGCTGCGATACCAATCATATTGGCTTCGGCAATACCCACCTGAACATAGCGCTCGGGAAACTCCTTCATGAACTGGTTCAGTTTCATAGAACCAGCCAGGTCGGCTGTTAATGCTACTATATTCGGATTTTTACGGGCAGCTTCCACAATTCCATCGCCAAAACCACTGCGGGTATCTTTTTGTCCGGTTACCTGTATTTCTTTCAGCATGTTAAAAATTTGGTGGTGCAAAGTAAAGCCAAAATCATAAGTTGGAAAAGTGTGAAGCGCAGAAAACGGAGAAAGTCTGAAAGAATTTTGCCATAATCCGGCATTCTTTCAGACTTTCCGCTTTAGCGGCTGTTTGGCCATTAATTCAGGTCGGCCGGCCTGCTCTGGTAAAAGTTGGCATCGGCTTTCAACCGCTGCTCCCATTTCCAGGCGGTGGCCATCATATCGTCGAGCGTATATTTTGTTTCCCAGCCGAGGGTATTACGGGCATGGTCGTTATTGGCGTAAATGGCGATAACGTCGCCGGGCCGGCGGGGGCCTATGACGTAGTTGAGCTTTACATTGCTCACTTTTTCAAAGGTTTTTATGGCTTCCAGTACCGAAACGCCATTGCCTGACCCCAGGTTAAATACTTCGCAGCGCTGGGTGCCTTTGCCTTCCTGTAAATATTTAATGGCAAGGGTGTGGGCGTGGGCAATATCGCTTACGTGAATATAATCGCGAATGCAGGAACCATCGCGGGTCGGATAATCGTCGCCATGCACATTCATTACCGGTATTTTGCCAATAGCTGTTTGGGTAATGGCCGGAACCAGGTTAGCCGGTTTGCCAATTGGCAGCTCGCCGATGAGGATGGAAGGATGCGCGCCTACCGGGTTGAAATAGCGTAACAGGATACATTTCGATGGATTCGCTTTTGAGAATTCGTTGATGATCTGTTCACCCATTTGTTTGGTATACCCATAAGGCGATTCAGCCGGTTTGGGTGGTGTTGCTTCCGTTACAGGAATTTGATCGGGATTGCCGTAAACCGTACAGGAAGAAGAGAAAACAAAATGGGGAATATTGAACTCAGCCACGCATTTCAAAAGATTTATAAGCGAAAACATATTGTTTTCAAAATACATTAGTGGTTGTTCAACCGATTCACCCACGGCTTTATACGCTGCAAAATGAATGATGCCGGTGATATCTGTGTTCTCCTGAAAGATGGCAAACGTGTCATCAAAATCGCAGAGGTCAACCTTATAATTCTTTATTTTTTTGCCGGTAATTTTTTCAATGCCTTCTAAGATGCGGGGCGTTGACCGGGAATTGTCATCGACAGAAATTACTTCAAAGCCGTTTTCTATCAGGTCAACTATGGTATGAGATCCTATGTAACCACATCCGCCTGTAACCAGAATTTTGCTCATTGTATCGTTTTATTTTTAGATCGTGAATGTTTGGAGGTCAATGGTGAATGGTCAATAGTGAATGCTATTCCGTGCATGCCACCCGATGCCATTTGCCGATTGTCAATTGCCAATGTCTATTGGTTATCCTTCAGCACATTCATAAGATATTGTCCGTAACCGCTTTTCAACAGTGGTTGTGCAACGGTTATCAATTGCTCTTTTGTGATAAAACCTTTCCGGTAAGCAATTTCCTCAATACAAGCGATTTTTATGCCTTGCCTTTGTTCAATAACCTGAACGAATTGGGAGGCCTGCATCAGGGAATCGAAAGTGCCGGTATCTAACCAGGCCGTACCTCTGTCGAGAATGGAAACTTTCAGTTTTCCCCTGCGAAGATATTCTTTATTTACATCGGTAATTTCATATTCACCTCTTGAACTGGGTTTCAGGCCCCGCGCTATGGCTACCACTTCATTATCATAAAAATACAAACCCGGTACTGCATAGCTGCTTTTCGGCTCGGCCGGTTTTTCTTCTATGGAAATCACCTTGTTGCTTTTATCGAATTCAACCACTCCATATCGTTCGGGATCGCTTACATGGTAAGCATAAACTATACCGCCATCGGGTTTATTATTCTTTGCGAGGTGCTCGCCCAGGCCAACACCATAAAATATATTATCGCCCAGTACAAGGGCTACATTGTCTTTACCAATAAAATCGGCGCCAATTACAAATGCCTGTGCCAGTCCGTTCGGTACTGCCTGCTCTGCATATGTAAAGCGCAAGCCCAGTTGTAAGCCATCGCCAAGCAATCTTTTGAACTGGGGAAGATCGTGCGGTGTGGATATAATAAGTATGTCCTGAATACCTGCCAGCATTAAAGTCGACAGTGGATAATAGATCATTGGCTTATCATAAACGGGCATGATCTGTTTGCTGATAGCATAGGTTATTGGGTGCAATCGCGTTCCTGAGCCTCCGGCCAAAATAATTCCTTTCATTTCAACTATAGTTTAATAGAAATCTGGTTACAACAAAGTTGTAAGATTGCGTATATTATGCCAAAGTAGTAAGAAACGTTTGGAATTCAAAAACCAATGTAGAAAGTGATGCACCGCAATCGGATGTTTTGTGGTGAATTCTTTTTTGAACTGTATGTTGAAAATGAAATGATAAAGAAAAAGAATGGAACTGAGGAGAGGAGCGTTGATGGGAATAGAAGGGAGAAGCAGGAAATCGAAAACAGGGTTGGTCCTATATCATAGTTCCTGCTTCTCTCATTGTATTAAGCTGCGGGATCAATAAATTTCAGAATAAAATATATTAATGCGGCAAGTAGGCCACTTACAGGTATGGTCAATATCCATGCCCAAAGCAGGTTGATTGAAACGCCCCAACGTACGGCTGATAAGCGTTTGGTCATACCCACACCCATAATTGAACCGGCAATGGTATGGGTTGTACTTACCGGTACGCCCAGTCCCTGCGATACACCATACAGGGTTACGGCGCCTGCTGTTTCTGCAGCCACGCCTTCCAGCGGAGTTACCTTGGTGATTTTGGTTCCCATTGTTTTTACAATACGCCAGCCACCCATCATGGTACCCATGGCTATACACACATAACAGGTAATAGGTATCCATTGTGGTACATGGCCGAAGGTGGTTTTACCATGTTTGTCAACCAGTACTTCAACCTGTGCCCAGGAAGGAATGGGCATTCCGGTTTGGGAAGCATACACGCTGAATACAACCATGGCTGCGGTAATGATACCGATTACTTTTTGCGAATCGCTACCCCCATGCCCCAAACTAAAAGCGGCAGATGAAACCAGCTGCATACGCCTGAACCATTTGTCGGCCCGGTAGGGGTTGGCCCTTCGGCACAGGTTCACTATAAGCACCGTAATAAGAAATGCAATGAACATTCCTATAAACGGGGCCAGTACAATGAATAAAACGGTGTCTAAGATCACCCTTTGGTTAATTACACTAAAGCTGCCGGCATGCGCAACGGCTGCGCCGGCAAAACCACCAATAAGGGTATGCGACGAACTGGAAGGGATTCCAAACCACCAGGTGAGCAGGTTCCAGCAAATGGCAGCTATTAATCCGGCAAATATTACGTATAAATTAATGGCGTCGTTGTTTACCGATTTGGCAACGGTATTGGCCACCTTAAGGTCAAATATCCAATAGGCAAGAAAGTTGAACAGGGCGGCCCATACAACTGCCTGAAAAGGTGTTAGTACTTTTGTTGAAACAACTGTGGCTATGGAGTTGGCAGCGTCGTGAAAACCATTGATCAAATCGAAAGCCAGTCCGAGTATGATAATAATAACTAATAATGTAAGCATTGCGCAGCGGTTAGGTAAAAAACAGGGCCTGTCTGTTACGCGTATTTAATAATGATGGATTCAATAACGTTACCGGCATCCTCACATTTATCGGTTACAATTTCCATTACCTGATAAATTTCCCGCTTTTTTATCACCTCTTTGGCGTCGGGTTCGGTTTCGAACAGGCGATCGATGCTTAAATCGAATATATCGTCGGCCTGGTTTTCGATGCTGTTCACTTTAACCAGGGCATCGGTGATCTGGCGCATGTCGCGCATATCGCGCAATTGCAGTACGGCATTTTTAATTTGCTCGCAACTCTGATCGATAAGATCGGCCATTTTCTGAATGCCCTGATCGTTGGGATTTACCTTATAGAAATTGATTTTTTTAGCCGAAGCGAAAATGTAATCGGCAATGTCATCCAGTGCGCTGGCGAGGTAGTGGATGTCTTCACGGTCGAAGGGGGTAATGAAATTTCTGCCGAGCTCGGTAAAGATCTTGTGGGTGTAATCGTCATTTACATGCTCCAGGTCTTCGATCTGGGAAATCAATGCCGCCCTTTTGTCGAAGTCAGGTTCGGTAACTACTTCCTTCATCACTTTACCCATTTTAGCCACAGTATGGGCAACCTGTTCAAATAAGGAATAGAATATCCTATCCTTCGGCATGAAAATCTTCATTATAGAGTTTAAACCCATTTACCTAAAAATTTGTCGCAAAAATAGAACTAATACCATAGGATAAAAAAAAGGGCACCTCGGTAATAATTACTTAACACAAAGATAATATTGGATGCGGTTAGGCGTGTGAATTACTTAAATACCTGATTGTCAATATGTAAATAATTTACTGATTTGCTAATGAGTACAATGGATATAACTATGGCCCATTAATACTCAATTTCTTAATAAAAATATTATACCAGTGTTGGGCAATTGGCCTGTAATGCGCTGGCCCTGGTTTTGAAGAAATAATCTTAAAATAATAATTACATAATAATGCTGCCCCAAAAAAACTGCTATGCCTGGTACTGATCATTCCGAATTCATGGCTAAGGTTATTAAAACTGCCGTTTTATTGCTGTTGTGTGGTACATCGGATTTGCAGGCGCAATTCCTTACTCAAATGATGGATACCAGCACCAGCGTAGGCAGAGGGATTTTACAGATGTACTGGAAATTCAACCGTATTTATTTTACCGGTTATTTGCAGCCCCAGTTTCAGTTTGCACAGGAAAAAGGCGCCCAAAGCTGGAATGGAGGCAATTTTGCTCCGGAGGTAAACAACCGGTTCATGCTGAGGAGAGGCCGCGTTCGCCTCGATTATGTGCATATGAATAATAATGACGAGATCTCCATATATTTTGTTTTCCAGTTCAATGGTACGGAGCGTGGAGTCGTTATCCGCGATTTCTGGGGGCGGGTATTTGAGAACGAATGGCAGGTTTTTAACCTTACCACCGGTATGTTCGCCCGCCCTTTTGGCTATGAAGTGAATTTGAGCTCGGGCGACCGGGAATCACCCGAGCGGGGCCGGATGTCGCAAATATTAATGAGAAATGAACGTGATCTGGGCGCCATGGTTTCTTTTGAACCCCGGCGCAAGGACCATCCACTGCGCAATCTGAAGGTAGATGCGGGCTTTTTCAACGGCCAGGGTTTAACTGCACCGGGTGAATACGACTCATATAAAGATTTTATTACCCGGGTGGCCTGGCGACCTTACCCTATAAGTAAACATCTTTTAATTTCGGGCGGCCTCTCATATCTAAACGGTGGATTGTTTCAAAATACAAAATATACTTACAGGATGGCCAATGGCGCCAATGGAAAACAGTTTACCATTGATTCTGCGGATGATAATATTGGCCGTAAAGCGCCTCGCTATTATTATGGCGCCGATATGCAGTTAAAATTGAAATATAAGAACGGGGGGGCGACAGAATTGCGACTTGAGTACTGGCGGGGAACCCAAACGGCTTCAGCCGGTACCAGTGAAACACCCACCGCTTTATTAAATGAACCTTACTTTGTTCGTAAGTTTGACGGTGCCTTTATATATCTGCTGCAGCGCTTTAACACCCATCACCAGGCGGGTATCAAGTATGACTGGTACGATCCGAATACCGACGTAAAAGGAAGCGAGATCGGGGAAAACAACAACAATTTAAACGCCACGGATATTAAATACTCAACTGTTGCTGTCGGATATAATTATATAATCAATGAAAATGTACGTCTTATGTTATGGTACGACCTGATAAAGAACGAATCAACGTCATTGACCGACTATACCGGCGACTTAAAGGATAATATCTTCACAGCAAGGCTGCAATTCAAGTTTTAATTCCCGATAAACCCCACACCTGCAACACCTTACAATCATTATTGTGCCAATTTTCTTAGAATGTTCTGAGAGTCAGTGATTTAATATTTGGGTAACATTGACGAAACACTGGCGTAACCTTCCGTTAACATTAGGGCCATTTTTTACCGTTACCCACAGGCTAGTTAATAATTCCTTAACATACGGGTAACATAGCGATAACAGGCCGTGGATACTTTTGCCGCAAATAAACCCACTATTTGTGCGTAAAATTTTTGTTCTTGTAATTGCAACATTGATAACTGCTACGTTTTCGTATGCCCAAACCGGTAAGATAGCCGGTAAAGTGCTTAATGAGAAAAACGAACCACTTAGTGGAGTTTCCATTAAGATCGATGAGAGTGCTGCTGGCGGTGGCGTTGCCACAGATGTGGAAGGCAGGTTCCTTATAAAACTGAAACCGGGCAAATACACGCTTAACTTATCGTCGGTAGGCTATAATAGTAAAACCATTACAGACATTCAGGTTGATAATAATGGTTTACAGGAGCTCACCATTGTAATGCAGGCTAAAACCAAGGAGCTGAGCGCGGTGGTTGTAAGTGTTTCGGCACGCCGTGAAACCGATTTTGCCCTGCTGAACATGCAAAAGAACAATGCCAGCATTTCTGATGGCATTTCTGCTGAAACAATAAAAAGATCGCCCGATAAAAATACCGGTGAGGTTTTGAAAAGGGTGAGCGGTACTTCAATCCAGGACAACAAGTTCGTTGTTGTTCGTGGTTTGATTGACCGGTATAACGTGGCAACCATCAATAACGCCATGCTGCCAAGTACCGAGCCCGACAGAAGAGCTTTTTCTTTCGACATCATTCCTTCGAGCCTTATAGATAATATCATGATCTATAAAACGGCCAATCCCGATCTGCCCGGTGACTTCGCGGGCGGCGTGGTGCAGGTGTCGACAAAAGACGTTCCCAGTAAAAATTTCTTCAACATTGGCGCAGGCGTAAGCTATAACACCATTTCAACAGGTAAAGATTTCAATCCCGGTTATTTATCAAAAACCGATTACCTGGGTTTTGACGATGGCAGCCGTGAATTGCCTAATGGTTTCCCTTCAAGAAAAGGATTTCAGGGGCAGGACTTCGATGCCCGCGCTGAATACTCTAAGTTGATGAAGAATACCTATGGCGATCGTTACAAAGGCAATGCACTGCCCAATCAGAGCTACAACCTGAGCTGGGGTAAACGTTTCGACCTGAAAAATTCCGGCGTAATTGGTTCCATTCTCGCACTTACTTATCGCAATAGCCAGGCATTGGTAGAAGGTGTAAGATCTGAGTTTGATAACTCGAATGCCGCTGTGAATGGCGCTGCTTATTTATACAGTGACTCTACTTATAAATTCACTACCAGCATAGGCGCTTTATATAATATCTCTTACAAAAAAGGCAAAACCAAAATTGCATTCAAGAACCTGTTCAACCGGTTGTTTGAAACTTCCAACCTGGTAAGAACCGGTCCGCAGTATTACAGCAGCAATGCGGCTGTGTATGCACAGGGTAGTGAAACGGTGGTAAAAACATTGTACAGTACCCAGTTGGAAGGTGATCATTCAATGAAGAATAAATCGAAGCTTACCTGGAATTTGAATTACGCGCTCACGCTTCGCGATAATCCCGATTATAAATTCGCCCCTTTCATTAAATCAGAAGAGGATGCGGATAAAGCAGAGGTGCCTTATGAAGTGGTGCTGAGGGATACGTACCGGTTTTTTGCCAACCTGGAAGAACATGCTGTAGGTGGTAATGCCAATTACTCGCAACCGGTAAAATTATTTGGCGATAAAGCAAGCTCTATTAAGCTGGGTGTAATGTCGCAATACAAGTATCGCGAATTTTCTGCCCGTATTTTTCGTTACAACAAGTCACCGTACTCATCTTTCAATAATGATTTGTTGACAATGCCTGTTAAGACCATTTTTCAGGATGCAAACATGTACAGAGATGGTTTTGCTTTGGAAGAGATCACCAACCTTACCGATAAATATGATGCCAACTCCCTGTTGAACGCAGGTTATGTTATGTTAGACGCACACCTGACCGAAAAACTCAGGTTTGCAGGTGGAGTGCGCGTTGAAAGTTTCGGGTTTGAGGTAAATACTTCTGACTTTTCGGGTCTGAAAGTAAAAGCCAAAAAAGATTACGTTGACGTGCTGCCTTCAGTAAACTTTACTTATTCCCTGAACGCGCGCAGTAACCTGCGTCTTTCGGCCAGCCGTACGGTAAGCCGTCCTGAGTTCCGCGAAGTTGCCAACTTCTCGTTCTATGATTTCGTACGCAACGTACAGGTGCGTGGTAATACAAAACTTGAAAGGAGCCAGAACACCAACGTGGATCTTCGTTATGAAATATATCCTACTAACGGTGAAGTGATCTCTGCTTCAGTATTTGTGAAGCATTTCAACAAGCCCATTGAGCAATATGTTGACCCGGGCTCCAATCCGTTGAACATGATGTTTTCTTACTTCAACGCCAAATATGCGCTGAACTACGGTATCGAGGCCGAGGTTAAAAAGCGTTTGAGCTTTCTCGGAAAACAGGAATGGCTGGAAGACCTGTTTGTTTTTGCCAATGCAGCCCTCATTAGATCAACTGTAAATGTCGATGGCCTCGATGTGGCTGTTGCCGATAAAGACCGGCCTATGCAGGGACAGTCGCCGTATGTTATCAACGCGGGGTTGACATATGCAGGTAGCGGCAATACTTCTGCCAGCTTACTGGTGAACAGGGTTGGCCAGCGTATTGAAGCCGTAGGTAACGATCCTAAAGGCATACCCGATATATATGAGAATGGAAGAACCATTCTTGATTTTCAGATAAGCCAGAAAGTTTTACGGAAGAAAGGTGAAGTAAAACTCAACATCTCTGATCTGTTGAACCAGAAATCGATTTTTTATCAGAACTACAGAATGGATACCGATAAGATCTCAAAACGCTCTTATAAAGCCGGTGAAGACCGTGTTTGGGCCAGCTATCGTTATGGCAGCAGCATTGGCCTGAGCTTCACCTATAACTTTTAATAGTCGCATCAAACATAATATTGGCTTAACCGGCTGTTAATATTCTCTTAACGAACGTAATAGAATTTTGCTAAAAATTAAACAAGAAATAATTTCTATGACCATTCAAAAGAAATTCCTGAGTATGTTAGCGATAGCGGCAGTTGTTGTTGCTACAGGTTGCTCCAAATCAGATGATGAAGACGAGGGAACAACGCCTACTAACTCTGTACTTCAGGGAAACATTTCAGAGAGCAGAACACTTACAGCTGATAAGAAGTGGACACTGAAAGGATATGTATATGTAACTAACGGTGCAACTCTCACCATCGAGCCTGGAACGGTAATCGTTGGCGATGTTGATGTTAAAGCTGCCCTTTGTGTTGAAAGAGGTGGTAAACTGATCGCTGAAGGTACTGCTGCAAAACCAATCGTTTTCACTTCTGGCAAACCAGCTGGTTCACGCGCACCCGGCGATTGGGGCGGTATTGTATTGTTGGGTAAAGCAAAAACCAACCGTTCTGCCACACCGGTAATTGAAGGTGGTCTCGATCGTCCTTACGGTGGTTCTGATGATGCAGACAACTCTGGTTCATTAAAATATGTAAGAATTGAGTTTGCAGGTATTGCGGCTTTTGCCGGTAGCGAGATCAACGGCCTGACCCTCGGCGGCGTTGGTAGCGGTACCACACTGGAAAACATCCAGGTTTCTTATGGTAACGACGATGGATACGAGTTCTTCGGCGGTACTGTAAGCGGCAAACGCCTGGTGACTTATGCCTGCTCAGATGATGATTTCGATTTCGATTATGGGTTTACCGGTAAGATCCAATACGGTGTTGTATTGAAAGATCCTAACACGGTTGATAACGGTGACGATAACAACGGTATAGAGTGTGATAACGACGGCAGCGCAACTACTGCTACTCCGTTCACGCGTCCTAACCTGTCGAACTTCACTTTTGTTGGGCCCAACAATGCATCAAACAACGTTCGTCATAAATACGGTAACCGTTTCAGAAGAGCAAGCCGCTTCTCACTGCGTAACTCCATCATCATGGGTTACAATGCTGGTGGGTTCGTAATGGAATCTGATGCAACTGCACAGGCATACGTAGACGGTAATTCTTTGTTCAAAAACAACCTGGTGCATGCCGTTGTTAAGCCTTACGTTGGTGTATCTGCTGTCATTTCCGATGCTGATGTGAAAACCAAAGCTGAATCGGAAGGCTGCATTACCTATACAGATGCTGCTGATATCAAATTAACTGCACCGTTCGCTATCAGTGCTCCGGATATCACGCCTGCAACAGGTTCTCCTGCTTTGGCCGGTGCCGATTTCGGCGGAATGGATTCATTCTTTGAAACTACCACTTTCAGAGGCGCTGTAGGTACTACAAACTGGATGAAGGACTGGACAAGCTTTACTCCAAAAACAAACAACTATTAATAAAATAGCGGTTTCAATTTTCTGCAAAAGCCCGTTCTTCAAAGAGCGGGTTTTTGTATTTTTCAGCCTAAATGTTATTTCTATGCATAAAGCATACATCCTGTTTTTTTCGGTTACCCTTTTAATGATCACTGCCTGTGATTCCGGTGCTGCCGGTGAAGCTGCAAAAGCACCCGATTCAACTGCTGTTACTGCGAATACCGTGGCTGAGAAGCCCGGGCTTTCAAAAACCGATAGTATCGAACTATTACATTTTCCCGATCCCACCAATCAAAAAGTGTATCAGAATGTAATTATAAAAGATACTGCTTTTATCAGTCAGCTCACCAGCTCGGCATTAGCTGCACCCGTTACAAAAAATCCCTGTGCCCATGATTATAAGTTGTACCTTTTCAGGAATGGCGATGTGTACAAAACAATCTATGCGGCAACCAGCGATTCATGCCGGTACCTGGCTTACGTGATCAATGGGGTTACCCACTTTACCGGTTTGAACGATTCAACATTAGCTTTATTAAAAAAGCATACGAAGCGGTAAGTGTGAATACGATAGCGGAATTAATCGTTCCTTAACTATTGGGTAAACGTTTCATCATGTTGGCAAAATATCTTGCAGCGGTTCCGTCCATCACTAAGATAACCGTCCATACCCTTTAATCAAAAATGTCCCTGACTATAAGCCGTCCGGTGCCCGCCAGGCGGCTTTGTTTATGCAAAGCTTTTAATTCTTCTGGGGATTATATACATACATTACTTCGAAAGGCGTTTTCTTTAATTCAGGAAGCAATTGACCAACCAGCAGGTCTTCTTTTTGTGGAGTAGGTTCACAAACGGTGTATTTGTTACCATTGTAAATGATCGGTTTGCCAACGGGTTTGTTGAACTGTACCGCTATTGTAACATGTTTGGGATATGATAGCACGATCATCGGCAGGTTATAGATCTCCTTTACCAGGCAGTAGAACAGGGCAACGCGGTCTTCGCAGTCGCTTTGATCGTATAATAAAGTTTGTTCGGGCGACAGGCGTTTTTCACTGCCGAACACCTGGGTATCGGGTTCGAACAGAAATGCGTACCGGGTAAACCGCATCAGGTAATCGACCCCGTTCTTCACACTTAGCCCTTTTACGCTTTTCTTCAATAAGGGAATGAGTGAATAGTAGGTTTCCCGGCTCAGTGGAATATTGAGATATAATGAATAGTCAACTACAGGATAGTTGATAAAAAGCGTTTGGATCTGGTTGTTGAGCTTTACCTTATACTGATACTCGTTATCATTATAGTTAAATCGCAGTTCCTTCACTTTATAATCGGTTGACCTGAATTCGGGCAGGTGGGTGATCTTGTAGGAGAAGCTGTTCTTTGCATCGGGAACCACTAATTCTACTACTGAAAACCTGTTCTTCTGAAAGTCGATATTATTGCCATAGTCGTGGTAATTCAAACACACATATTGTTTGCCATTTACAACCCGGTTGGGGATGTTGTAGGTATTTTCCTCGCAATGGATGTAAAAAAGGATATAATCGCCCGATACGGCAAGGAGGGCATCGTAACCCGTGCGGGAAAGGAAATACCATTTATACAGGGTATACCGGTGATAATCGTCGGTTTTGGGGCTTATCTGCTGGGCCGTTTTCCTTATAAGCTGGTAAAACAGCCAGTCATTCGGTTTAAACTTTTCTTTATAAGCCTGCAGGGCGTTTATAACCACATCGTAATCGGCACCGTTCAGGTTCCGGTAAAACGCCTTTACCGATGTTTCGGTCGACAGAACTGGTTCCGCAGGAACCAGGTTTTTGTTGAAATCAAAGCTGATGGGTTCGCCGCAAAAATCAAATTGAATACGGTTGGCCCGGGTGTCGATCGGGTAGATGGCGCAACATGCGATGATCAGTAATATGGTTGTAATCCTGTTCACGGTTAATTTCCACAATTAAAATACGAAAATTAACAATAAGGTAATATTAAGTTTTGCTGATTTGGGCGGTTATACTTATGAACAACTGGGTTCATGATCATAAATTGCTAACACTGCTATAACACCCCGCTAATAGTGGCCCGCTACCTTGCAGCTCCATGTATTTGTACCAGTGAGCCGGTTGCCAGGGGGCCGGGTTGCCGGGAGTTGTCTTATTAAGAAAATCCTGAATGAATATTTGTAAATAAAACAGTGCAATTGGTGTAAGAAATTAAATGAAGTCGGGTGATTTTTTGAAAATTGTAAGAAGAAAGTAAAATTCTATAAATAATAATGAAATTTCACGTTTACGGAAGTATCTTTAATCATCTTATCCTCGCCAAAGGCAAATTTCAGAATATCCCGCTCTGAACTTATTAATCAATACTATCAAGATTCTCTATAAAGTGAGAGTTTTATTTCTCTCATGTGACTGACGCCGTTCGATTTCTATCGTGACGGCTCTTTTTTTTATACGATACATAAAAAAGTGCCACAACTAATAAAAGCAGTGGCACACCTGGTAAAACGGAAGAACGCTCTTAATTGAAGATAAGGTCGGGGTAGGGTATGTCTAATGGTGATTTGAGGTCTGTACAGCGGTACATCAGAATATTGATAATAGCTTCGGTAGAATAGCGGTACTGAACCGTAGGCGTATTGGGGTCGCTCACCCAGTTATTGAAGGTATCGGTAAAATCATCATCCAGTTTATCGAGGGTGGTAACGCCGATCTTCTTCAGGGCAGCGGCATTACATTGTTGCTCATACTGTCCCTGAATAGGAATGGCGATCATCTTTTTCTTCAGGTACAATGCTTCGGCAGGCGTTTCAAAACCGGCCCCGCACACAATGCCATGGCAACTGATAAGGCTGCGGTTGAAATCTTTTGCATCAACCGGGCGAAAGTTCATATGATCTACAGTATAAGGCGTAACCGCCTGGCGGGAAAAAACTTCAAAACGATGGTCTTTGAAGGGTTTCAGCAAATCGATCAACTGTTTATCGCAATAAGAAGGCAGGTAAACGGTAATGTGCCCATCGTTGGTGGCTTCAGCTTTTAATATCTCTTCTTTGATAACCGGTGAAAAGATAAAATCATCATAGTTCTCGAAGTGCAGCCCGATATAATTGGTTGCGCGGGCATAGTTCTGCAGGATCCACTCCCCGGTTTTGTTTGGCTTTGCTGGTCGCGGCGTTTTATCTGATAAAAAACTGGCCTGGTGACCAAAATTTACGCTGGGTACTTTTTTGCGGGCGCAGGCGAGGGCGGTGATACATTCAAAATCGTTGATCACCAGGTCGTATTTCTCAACCGGCAGATCGCGCATTTCTTTCATTACCCTGAAGGGGGAAATGCCGCCAATGATCTTTTTGTAGTTTAGCTTGCCGTCGCAGGTATAAAAAAGGCTTAACCCTTTGCTGCGGTATTTGACAGGCGCATTTAACGGCAGGGTGCTGTTGGCGCCGCTTAGGAAAATATCAACCGTGCCGAACTTCTGTAAGTAGGGGAGCAGCTCCATGGCGCGACTGATATGTCCGTTGCCTGTAGCCTGAATTGCATAAAATATCTTCATATCGAATAAATAAAACCTGGGGTTTTAAATTGCCAGTGAATTAATGTAGAAACTGATCTCATCTGTTAACACATTCACCTTGGCTGGTATGTCTATTGCCGTTTGCGGGAAATCTTTTTCGTTGTATTCAAAAATGTTCCATTCGTTCTGGCGGTATTCGAGCGCGGTAAGGTGTTCAACCCAGTCGCCTGAATTAAGATAAGTGACCTTGCCTTTTTCATTTTCTATCACTCTTTTCTGCGGCTGGTGTATATGACCGCAGATCACATAGTCATAATTCTTCTCAATTGCCAGCTCTGCTGCTATCTGTTCAAAGTTGTCGATCTTGGCCATTTTGTTAACCCCGGCCATTACATTCTTTGAGATCGACAGTTTTTCGCGGCCAAATGCTTTCAGTACAAAATTTACAAACCTGTTAAACAGGATCAGCGCCCCGTAACCATTGCTTCCCAGTTTGGCCAGGATTTTTGCTCCACCCCTGGTAGTGTTGTCGAAAACATCGCCGTGAAAGATCCAGGTCATTTTATTATCGATCTCAAGCACCAGTTTATCGGTAAGGGTAAAATGGCTTAACTGAAAATCGCTGTAGCGGCGCAGCAACTCGTCATGGTTGCCTGTAATGTAAAACACGCGGGTGCCCTTTGTGATCAGGTTCAGTACCTCTTTTATTACGGCCATATGCGATGCCGGAAAGTATCGCCTCGAGAACTGCCAGCCGTCGATTATGTCGCCATTGAGGATAAGAATGTTTGGCAGGATGCTTTTAAGGTAGGCAACCAGTTCTTTTGCACGACATCCGTATGTACCTAAGTGTACATCAGATATAACAACCACATCTACTGCGCGTTTTTCCATTGACTTTGGGTTTATCAAAATTCAGGTATATATATGACCCCAGTGTTACAGCATTATTAAGCCCCCGTTAGCCTTGTGTAAAGGAATTGTTACGAACCGGTGTTTGGTAACTAAAACCGGCTGGGCGTAGACGTAATCATTTGTTCACACTGTAGTAAGAATACGGTAATATTGACCCTGTACCTTAGTGTCCGTTTTATTGCTGTGTGTTATACATAAATAACAATCGTAGCAGTTTCTTAATGTTGACCGGCGGAGCTTTTTTAAGTTTCGCCCTTTTTATTTAATACGCTAAAGGCTCAATGCTGAACGCATAAGGCTTACTCGCGAAGTTTGATCAGTTCATACTGTAGCGCTTTCGCGAAGGCGTACTAATAGGGATGGCTCGAAATTGGTGAGCAGGCCTTCAGCGTTCGGCATTTAGCGTTTATTTCCTTATTTTACGAGAGAAACGTTTTCACACAGCCATCATTAAAACTGCTTCCGTTTGTCGACAACCACGCCTGCTGCACCTGCCTTTTCAAAAAAGCAGATAACAGTTGCCTTATATACTGCCGCTGTTGCCTTTTTAACCTATGCATGCATCTTCGCTTACCGAAAAGCCTTTACTGTTGCCACTTTCGAAGGACAATCATTCTGGGGTGTCAGGTATCAGACCCTGCTTATCATCAGCCAGGGGCTGGGTTATATGGCCAGTAAATTTTACGGCATCAAATTTATTTCCGAGCTCAAACGGCTGGGGCGCTGGAAAACCAGTTCGGTGCTAATAGGCCTTGCCTGGTTGTGTTTGCTGTTTTTTGCATGGGTGCCGGCTCCCTGGGGCATGCTTTTCCTGTTTGGGAATGGTTTTATGCTTGGTTTTATGTGGGGAATTATTTTCAGTTATGCCGAAGGGCGCCGGGCTACCGATTTTATAGGGGCGGCTATGGCGGTGAGTTTCGTATTTGCGGGTGGGTTTAGCCGGTCGGTGGCAGTGTGGCTGCGCGATAGCTGGCAGGTAGGGGAGCAATGGCTGGGTTTTACAACAGGGCTGGTATTTGCAGTGCCTTTGATCGTTTTTATGTTCCTGTTAGAGCGGGTTCCCCAACCCGATGCGGATGATGTAAAGGAAAGAAGTATGCGGTTGCCCATGACCCGGGAAGACAGAAAGAACTTTTTGCGGTTGTTTGGCGGTGGTGTGGTGGCCGTTGTTATTACGTACCTCTTCCTTACCATAATGCGCGATGTGCGCGACAATTTTATGGCCAATATGTGGAATGAGCTGGGCTATGGGCAAAAGCCCGCGATCTTTACAAAAACAGAAACCATTACATCGGTGGTGGTACTGGTGGTAATGAGTTTGCTGGTGATCATCAGAAAGAACATAAAAGCGCTTCGTTTGATCCATTGGGTAATTGTGGCGGGTTTTTTAATAGCAGGCATTTCATCGGCCCTCTTCCTTACCGGCTACATGCCGGGCGTATTATGGATGCAGCTGGCGGGGTTGGGTTTGTATATGGGATATATTCCTTTTAACTGTATTTATTTCGAACGGCTGATCGCTGCATTCAAAATAACGGGCAATGTGGGGTTCCTGATCTATATAGCCGATGCGTGGGGATATTTGGGCAGCATGTCGGTAATGCTTACAAAAGAAATAGTGGGTTTGCAGTTGACCTGGATCGAGTTTTACCCGGCCAGCGTAGTGATATTTTCTGTAATAGGGGTACTGGCCACCCTGTTTTCCCTGTTTTATTTCAGCGGCAGGTATAAACGAATGATGCCCGAAAAGGAATAAAAGTAAAATGCGCCCGTTTTACCAGGCGCACCTTAATATGATCTACTGAACTATGAGTTGTTGAACAAATTGTTCCCGGGTGGTCTTGTTTACCGATTTCACCATGTAAACACCTTTTTCAAGCTCCTGTGCGGTATTTATTTTTCCGGTGAGTGCGTTTATAAAATTATAGCGCTTCAACAGTCGACCGCTTATGGTGTATACGCTCACTTCCCAATTGCTTCGCTTTGTATTGCTGAATAAAAGGTTGGTAGCACCTTTGGCGGGATTCGGATAAATTCCGGGTGGCGTTCCTTTTTTACTGCCCAGCCTCACTGCATTTATTATCGAAAATTTTGCAGCGCCGTTCTCTTCTACCTGTTTGATCCTGAAAAGAACGGTTTTACCGTTGTCGGTTGGTTGAACCGCGTACGAATAACTATAGGAGCCGGCCTGGGTTGTCTTTCCAGCAAACTGAGCAACGCCTCTAAAAGTTTTCCCGTCAGTACTTTTTTGTAATTCATATTTGCGATTGTTTTTTTCGTTTTGAGTGATCCATTTGATGTCAATAACAGCGTCATTAACTTTGCTGGCTTTGAATGAAGTTATATCGGCTGCGAGAATAATCTGCGGACAATAAGTATATGTTATGTTAAAGTTTACCTCATCCTGTGCCGAGCCGTTGAGATTGTTGTTGATACTGCCCTGCGCCGCGGAATAGGTTGAAGTGGCATAATCGAACATAACTGTACCAGAACCAAAGAAATCGGCGGTATTTGATAATGTATAATTGATGTCATTCTTATTTAAAACGTACAAAGGGCCCTGTTGCGTATAATCTGGGCCAGAATCAGGAACGCCATCTGAACCGCCAAGGGTAAAATACCCATATTGCTTCTGAAAGGAGTTCGTGAGGGGCGACATCAGCGCATTACTGCTGATCTCATCATCACGGAACACCCGTACGCGATAATTGTTCACCGGGTTGGATTCCCCGTTTTCAAGACTGAAATTGTACACCAGCGTTACTTTAGTGTTGATCTTTACCTCGGTAAGGGTGCCGAGCGTAGGGTCAAATTGCGGGAAAGTAAAGCTGTAAAGTGAATTACCCAATGCATTTACCGTAGTATCGTACGAAAGCGTACTTACATTGCCCGCGTCGCATTGTGCCTGGCTTTTAAATGCCAAAAGTAAGATCAGGGGTATTAAAACCGTCCGGTTCAGCATTTTCATAGAAATTGGATTGCCAAAGTAACGGTGGGAATTATTACACAGTGATAGCGCCGGATCGGTATTCAGAACAATTAAATAGTTCTATTTAGCAAGGACGGGGGAAGTGTAGTAAGTTGGTCCCGTTCTCAACCTGTATTTCATTATCACTCTCTTCCTGTATTTCATTATCCCATTATCAAATTATCACATTAGCTAATTAATCCCTTTTCGCCTCTACCGTAAAACCAATGGTAGTGCCAACATCGGGGGTGCTGCGTACGTGAATGCTTTGTCCGTGCGCTTCAATAATATGTTTACAAATGGCGAGGCCGAGGCCGGTGCCGCCTTTATCGCGGCTGCGGGCGGTATCGGTACGGTAAAAGCGTTCGAAAATGCGGGGCAGGTGCTCTTCTTCGATACCAATTCCATCATCGCTGATTTCAACCAGCACATGCTGATCGTCGGTGTCGTAAATACTGGCGACTATATTCCCGTTTTGTTTGCCGTATTTGGTGGCATTTTCAACCAGGTTGATAAGTACCTGCTTAATTTTTTCCTTGTCGGCAAAAACCGTGATGGGCGCTTCGCAGCCTTTTTTGATAATGGTGCGAATGTTCTTACCCTGCGTTTTTATCGATAAGGAGTCGTAAACTTCGCGAATAAGGTCCTGGATGATGAAATTCTGTTTGGCCAGTAGTTGTTCGCCCCGTTCGAGCTTTGAGATCTCATCGAGGTCGTTCATCAGGTTCACCAGCCGGTCGACGTTCTTGGCGGTATTTTCGAGAAATCTTTTCCTGATCGCTTCCTCATTTACCCCGTCGAGCAGGGTATCTACATAACCCTGAATGGCAAATATGGGCGTTTTGAACTCGTGGGCAAGGTTCTGCAGGAATTCTTTGCGGTAAGCTTCATTCTGCTGAAGCATTTCAATTTCGCGGTTGCGGCGTTCGCCCCATTCCTCCACATCGGCCCGCACCTCATCGATGCTTTTTTGGGGAAGAATGTACTTGAAATACATCTCTTCCTTTTTGGTGGCCTTGGTTTGATAAATGAGTTTGTAGATCAGTTTTATTTTGCGGTAAATAAACCTTTCCATGGTTACCAGAATAAGCCAGTACCCGCCGGCAAAAATGGCCACCAGCGAACCCAGGCCGGCTTTCCAGTTAAGCGTAAGGGCGAATATCCCTAAAGCTATAGGAACAGCTAATATGCCGGCTGTAAAAGCGGCTAACTGTCGTGGTGAGAGGTTTTTTGCTGAAGACATAGAAAACCAATGTGATAATTTGCTAATGTGCTGATGTGCTAATGGAAAACCAGGCTCTTTGTAAATTAGCAAATTAGCTAATTATCTCATTATCACATTGTGAATTTGTATCCAACTCCTTTAACGGTGGTGATACAATCTATGCCGAGCTTTTGGCGGATCTTCCTGATATGTACATCGATGGTACGGTCGCCTACGATCACGTCGTTGCCCCAGATCTGGTTAAGGATCTCGTTTCGCAGGAAAACACGGCCGGGTTTAGATGCCAGGAGGTAAAGTAATTCAAATTCTTTTTTAGCGAGTACCACCGCTTTACTATCGACCTTGGCTTCAAACTTAACGGGGTCAATTTCGAGGTTATCGATCTTGATCACTTTTTCTTCCGGTTCTTTGTTGATACGGCGGAAGATGGCATGTATGCGGCTTACGAGTATTTTGGGACTAACCGGTTTGCTGATGTAATCGTCGGCGCCGGTTTCGAGGCCCTTGACGTGCGAGCTTTCATCGCTGAGGGCGGTGAGGAAAACGATAACGGTATCTTTAAATGCCGGTTGGGCACGTAATATTTCGCAAACCTCCACCCCGTTCTTGCGGGGCATCATGATATCCAGGATGATTAGGTCGGGCTGACTTAACTTGGCTTTTTGAATGGCATCGTCCCCATTATTAGCCGTTACGATCTCGTATCCCTCCTTGTTAAGATTATACCGGATAATCTCAACTATATCAGGCTCGTCATCTGCAATCAGGATCTTGCCTTTAGCATTCATTAAATTAAAAATTTTGGCAAACCTACTTGAAATGGTGCTTTCCTGTAAATGATAATATTGAGTTCACAATTTGTTAATATGAAGAAAGGTAAAAATAAGACAGAAAAAGCGGGAAATAAAATGGGGCAAAATGGCCACACAATGATGTACTGTATTGAATTTCAGCAGCGTAATGAAGCAGTTTGAATTGCTTTGCCGGCAACAGGTTCGAAAAGCTGCAACAGGCCGCAAGGTTCAGGCCAATGTCATTAATTGCAAATGATCAATAAGCTATCAATTGCCTCGTGTTCATTCTATGCATCAACCCCGTAACAGGTTCACACGGGAAGCTCAGGTCATGGAACCCGTTACTTAATCAGCCGCCTGACCCCGGGAAACCGGTGCCCTGAAATTTCTTAATTCCGGACCCTGGCTGTCAACTTGTTAACATCTCTTTATAGGGGCAGGCACTGCCAACCTTTCAACTTTCTTTACTACCTTACGCCTGAAATCACTGTTTTTTTAATGTAGCAGCATGCTGACCTGGCCGGTAATGAACGGAAAAAAGGAAAAACAGACCGGCCGGTGTTTCATATAACCCCCGAACCAGGACAAAATGGCGTATATGGGTCCTGGTCGCATATCGGTTGAAAATGAAACCGGCCTGTACAACCCTTTGGTCATATTTTTGCTCTACCCCTTATAGATGTGCAGCATATGAGGATACCTATACACTTTATTATACCTTTTTTACTTCTTGGGCAGATCGGTCTTGCGCAAACGGCAGTTTCATTGAAAGTGCCCATGGAACGCGAAATATGGCACGGCAATATCGATAAACAGCAAAAAAGAGTTATCCAGCTAAATAACCAGGGCAAGATCTCGGCCGATACCACCATCAGCCTGCAAATTCTCGATGCGCTGCAACGCGGTGTTGACGAGCTGCAGGCACAGGTTGAAATGGATTCCACCCTAAAAAGTAATGATAAGGTCAGGTACCTGCGCAGTATCGAGATCCTGCTGCGCGGATATACGGGTAGCCTGAACCGCCGCGATTTTCCCGCTTCGCTGGCGCCTGCCCTTATCAAAGCGTTCTCCCAATGCATCGAGCTCGACAAACAAAATAAAAGTTTTGCAACTGTCATCGAAAACAATGATTACGGCGTAGCCAAATTGTTGCTCGATTGTTTTAAACAGTACCTCGATTCAAACCCGGGCATGGTTGCCTCGCGTACCATGCTGATGCGCAAATACCTTACCCTGCATCCCGAAATGATAATGCCCGAGCTGGCTAAAAATCCCAATGCTCCTTTTGCCGACAGCCTGATAAAAGTGGCGTTGAGCACGGATATTCGCAAGGTATATGATTATGCCCAGGCCAAGAACGCCCTGAGCGAACGCATCCGCAATCACAGCGACTCTGCAGTACAACTGGTTGCCCGTATAGCTGCCAGTAAAAGCGGCCAGTTATACTTTCCCTTTCTCGATAACCTGTTGCGCGGCAATATCACCCTCGGCGCTATCGATAGCGTAAAAGATAATGAGCTGAGCTATTTCCGCCTTATGGTAAAAACGAGGATTGAATACGTACAACGCTCGTTACCGCCGTATAACGAAACCGCCAATCAAATGCAGGCCCTGGTAGAAATGATGTCGCGCAAGGCGCGGGATTATTTCATCAGGGAGATCAATGCGCTGCACAGTGTTTCAAACGAAAACGTACGGTTCAAACGCCTTGAAGGATTGACCGCCCAGGAATTGTACTACCTGGCGGTATTGGGAGAAAATGAAATTTATACTTCCAGTTATACCCGCGGTGTATATCCCCGCATCTGGCAACGCATGGCCCACCCACGCGGCGATAGTTTGATCATGAGCGTGAATGGCGATTACTTCAGGAAGTTCATTAAGATGGCCGCCGGTTATAATGAACTGAACGACTTTTTGGGCAGAATGGATAAGCAGAATGCCGAAACGATGATGAAGGCCTTTGTGATCGGTTTGGAAAAGCCACGAAAAATGAATGACCTTGAAGATGCGGTTGACGTTGCCGATTCGTACAGCAGCATCATGGACAAGAATAAGGAACTGGCAGCATTTATTTTGAATGAAGTGAATGTGAGCCATATCAAAAATGTACAGGATAATAATAAACGAGGTATGGTTATCTATAACCTCCTGCGCATTTTATTCGAGTCGGCCGATACAACAAAGAAAGTTGATCTGAGCACCCTACTGGGCATACCTTCCATTTATGGTAAAGATTACAGCAATCTTACCGATGATAGCGGCCGGGTTGTGCAACAGGTATTCTTTTACGGCGACGAAGATAAAGATGGTCAACATTCTTATGTCAGCTTTATGAGCCTGTTCCGCGGTAAACCGGGCTGGCGGGTCGACGAAAGAAAACCCGAGTGGACCACCATTACTTCTACCAAAGGCAAACCCGTTTTGATCTTTGCCAATAAGCCATTGTATGGCGAAGATGACCCCGATGATAAAGCGCAGAATAAATTAATAGAGTATATGCAGGGCCGTGACCTCACCCCTACCATGGTGGTGCACCGGGGGCACAGTTATCACCTGCCAACCACATTGCGCAAGCTGCCCGAAAGCGCACGCATTGTGGTGCTGGGATCGTGCGGTGGTTATAATAACCTGAATGAAGTGCTGACGGCTTGTCCCGATGCGCACATCATTTCTTCAAAACAGGTGGGCACCATGAACGTTAACGATCCCATTTTGCAGGCTATCAATGAAAGGTTGCTGACAGGCAGGAATATTGACTGGATAAATATGTGGCGTGAGCTGAGCAGAAAGTTTGCAACCGGAGCTGCCAAAGAAAAGTTCGACGATTATATTCCTCCATATAAAAACCTCGGTGCTATTTTCATTAAAGCTTATCGTAAAGCGATGGGCGAGTAAATGGTTTGTGGTTTATGGTTTGTTGTTTGTGGTTGTCACTACCGGCAAGTTGTTGCCATTACCTGAAGTTCGCGAATTAAAGAACTGCAAACCCGCTTTAACAGCCTGTTAAATATTTTGCAGACTGCAAAATTCAGGGGATAACAACAAACTACAAACAACAAACCCCAAACTAAAATCCTATTTTTGCAAACTCGTTATGGCAGGAAAAAGTAAGGGGAAGATCATATTCGATTTGAGTTTACTGAAGCGGGTATTTCAGTATGCAAAGCCCTATAAAACGAAATTCATATTTTCGGTAGTAATGGCTATCCTGCTGGCCGTTATATCTCCCGTACGGCCCTGGCTTATTCAGGTAACCATCAACGATTATGTTCAACAGGGCGTAACCGCCGGCGCAAAAACAACAAAACTATCTATTGAAGAAGTGATCATCTGGATCACCGTTCTGCAAATAGGGTTACTGTTGCTTGAAACCGCTTTCCGTTTTTATTTCTCCTATTTAACGGCGTGGCTGGGTCAAACCGTGGTAAAAGACCTGCGGGTTAATGTATACCGGAAAATTTTGAAGCTTAACCTGTCGCAGTTCGATACCACCCCCATAGGTACTTTAACTACCCGCACCATCAATGATATTGAAGCCATCAACGATATTTTTTCCGACGGGCTTATACCCATTATCGCCGACCTGTTATCGATCATAGCAGTGCTCATTTTTATGTTCTGGGTCGACTGGCGGTTGACGCTTATCAGCCTGGCCTCATTTCCCTTTTTATTGATAGCCACCTATTTCTTCAAGGAAAGCGTAAACAAGTCATTCATAAGAGTACGCAACGCGGTAGCCAACCTCAATGCATTTGTGCAGGAACATATTACCGGTATGGCTATTGTGCAGGCATTTGCTGCGGAAGACAAAGAGTTCAAAAAGTTCAACGCAATTAATAAAGAGCACCGCAATGCCAACATCAATGCCATCTTCGCCTATTCGGTGTTTTTTCCCGTTGTGGAAATAGTGCTGGCGGTGGGCACCGGTTTAATGGTATGGTGGGCGGCAACGCATGCATTGGATATTTATAAAGACGATCCGGCGGCCGGCCAGGTGCTCATAGGTAAAATGTTCTCCTTTTTCCTTTGCCTTAACCTGCTGTTCAGGCCATTGCGGGTAATTGCCGATAAGTTCAATGTGTTGCAAATGGGTATGGTGGCCAGTGAGCGTGTATTCAAGGTGCTGGATAATAAGGATGTGATAAAGACTGAAGGCACCTTCGAGCCAAACATGGTAAAAGGTAAGATCACCTTTGAGAATGTATCATTTGCATATGTTGAAGACCGCTATGTATTGAAGAATCTGTCTTTCGAGGTAAAACCCGGCGATACGGTGGCTTTAGTGGGCCATACCGGCAGCGGTAAAACCTCTATAATCAGCCTGTTGAACCGGCTGTACCATATACAACAGGGTGCTATAAAGATCGATGATGTAAAAGTGGAGGACTACAAATTGGAGGCCCTGCGCAGGCAAATAGGCGTAGTGCTGCAGGATGTATTCCTGTTCTCGGGTTCGGTGCTGGATAATATTACCCTGCGTAACCCCGCCATTTCGCGGGAACAGGTGATAGCAGCCGCCAAAATGATTGATATGCACGATTTTATAATGCAGTTGCCGGGCGGGTACGATTATAATGTAATGGAGCGGGGCGGAAGCCTTTCGCTCGGTCAGCGCCAGTTACTGTCATTTATCAGGGCTTTATTATATAATCCATCCATACTGATCCTCGACGAAGCCACTTCGTCGGTAGACACTGAGAGCGAGTTGTTGATACAGCGGGCTATCGATAAACTGATCGCCGGCCGTACCTCGATCGTCATTGCCCACCGCCTGTCGACCATTCGCAAGGCAAGCAAAATAATCGTGCTCGACAAGGGCGAGATCAAAGAAATGGGCACCCACGACGAACTGATCGCCCACCAGGGCTTTTATTTCAAACTTCACCAGATGCAGTTCGAAAAACACATTCCGGTTCCGTAACAGGGAGCCATGCTTTTAAAACCTGTTAGTGATGGCATCAGCTATTCATATGTTTATTTATTTCATATGAATGACTGTATGAATTTGTACAGGCCTTTTCCGGCCCTGAACAATAACTCGTTTTATTCAAACACAGACAAAGTGCACACCAAACGCAGACCAAGCCCAGACCAAATGCAGGCAAAATCAGGGGTATACACGGGTTTGGTTTGGGTTTGGCAACTGTTTAATATAAGTTTAAGTGAGATCAGATATTGACCTGGTATGGCTAAGGGTAAGAGACAGGAGGCGGTAAATGGTAAAACACACCCCTGATTTTTAAGCAGAATTGTTATTTTCTGATATATGTGGTAAATAATAATATGATGTTTTTGAAGATATAAGGATTCAAAGGGGCTAAAATCCACCAAACACAGGACAGTACTGGACAGGTGTTGAATAAATTACTTTGATTATTGGTGCGTTTTTGACTTTCCGCTACTTATCTTTGCGCAAAATTTAAAACAGGTATGCTGGTCAGAAGCGTCAAATCCTTATTGGTAGCGGTTTTCAGCCTGAGTTTATTGGTTTCGCCACTTTTGCTGGTTGCACAGCCTGAAGGTGATAATCATCAGGGTGGTGCGCATCACGAAGCGGGAGCCGAAGAAGAAGAAAAGCTCGATCCTGCCAAAACGATCATTGAACACGTTTCTGATGGTCATGAGTTTCATTTCTTTGAAGTAAGCAAGCATTCTTTTTCTATTCCGTTACCTATTATTTTGTACTCTCCTGAGAAGGGGTGGACGTCGTTCATGTCTTCCAAATTTCACCATGGTACAGAAGCACACCAGGGGTATGTATGGATCACTGATCATTGGAGAGCACACAATCCGGAGATTGGCAAATTAAAAAGCGCAGATGGTAAATTCATTTACCCAAATGAGAAGATCTATGCGTTAGGTGCAGATGGTAAACCGGATCTCAATGCCAAAGTATACGACTTTTCGTTAACGCGTAACGCTACACAGGTGATCATCTCAGTTATTCTGCTGATATTGATGATGACCAGTATTGCGAAAAAATATAAAAAAGGGATCGGGCATACGAGCGCTCCCAAAGGTTTTCAAAATGCGGTTGAGCCGGTAATCACTTTCGTAAGAGACGATGTGGCCAAAGCCAACCTCGGCCATAGCTACGAAAGGTACATGCCCCTGTTGCTGACCATTTTCTTCTTTATTCTTATCAATAACCTGATTGCGTTGGTGCCCGGAACGGCGAACGTGCCTGGTAATATTGCCTTTACCGCGATATTGGGTATTATTTCATTTATCGTTATCCTGTTCAGCAGCAACAAACATTTCTGGGGGCATATTTTCAACCCGCCTGTGCCCATCGGTGTAAAACCAATTTTGATCCCTGTAGAGATCATGGGTATATTCACCAAGCCTTTCGCGCTGATCATTCGTCTTTTCGCCAACATGATCTCGGGTCACGTTATCATTTTGGCCTTCATATGTTTGATTTTCATTTTTGGCGCCATGAATAAAGCCCTGGCTTTTGGAACTTCACCATTCTTTATAGCAATGGCCGTGTTCATTTATGTAATAGAGGTGCTGGTTGCCTTTTTACAGGCGTATATTTTCTGTAACCTGACAGCGGTATTTATCGGTCAGGCGTTTGAGGGTGGTCACGATCATGATGATGTTCCCGGACATGGAGATCCGGTAGTAGTGTAAACCAAGCTCTTTTTTAATTATAAACACAAGTATCATGAATTTGATGACTATTCTGTTGGAAGTTCAACCTGGTTATGGTGCAATCGGCGCTAGCCTGGCTGCGATTGGTGCCGGTATCGGTATCGGTCAGATCGGTAAAGGCGCTGTAGAATCAATTGCCCGTCAACCAGAAGCAACTAACGACATTCGTGCTACCATGATCCTGGCTGCGGCCCTCGTAGAAGGTGTTGCCCTTCTGGCTGCTGTTGCTGGTCTGCTGGCTGTATTCCGCTAGTAGGTGGTCACGTAAAAACAGTACTGCATTCAATGCAAAGGGCGGCGAATGCAGTATTTTTCTCTAAAAAGCTATAACTATACCATAAATATCAATTTAATATGGAATTACTTACCCCCGGATTAGGCTTATTAGTGTGGAATTTAATCGCGTTTTTGATCCTTTTGATCATTCTGGGAAAATTCGCCTGGAAGCCTATTTTGAAGTCACTGAAAGAGCGTGAAACCGGTATTGCCGATTCACTGGCAACCGCTGAAAGGGTAAAAGCTGAAATGGCTCAACTGAAAAGTGAGAACGAGGCCCTGCTTGCCAAAGCCCGTGAAGAAAGAGCGCAACTGCTGAAAGAGGCCCGTGATACAAAAGACAGGATCATTGCAGAGGCAAAAGAGCAGGCGAAGGTAGAAGCCGGCAAGATCATCGCTGATGCCAATGTGGCTATTCAACAGCAAAAGATGGCTGCCATCACCGATGTAAAGAACCAGGTTGGTGCGTTGGTAATTGACGTGGCTGAGAAAGTGCTGCGTCGCGAGCTTACCGACAAAGGACAACAGGAAAAATACATTAAAGAACTGGCTGAAGAAGTAAAGCTTAATTAATTAGCTGATGTGATAATTCGATAATGTGATAATGAATACAAACTCATTGCACATACCGAATTACGCAAGGGCTGAAAAAATAGTTGTAAAAAGTGAGGTGTGGTAATAGTTAGCGGTCTCGAAAATTGGGTCATTATCGAATTATCACATTATCAAATTATCACATTATGCCAAACCCTCGTTTAGCGGCGCGTTATGCAAAAAGTTTGATTGACCTGGCCAACGAAAGGAACCAGGTTGAAACGGTGTATCAGGATATGCAGTTCCTGCAGGCGCTTTGCAAAGATAGTCGCGATTTTTTGGTGCTGCTGCGCAGCCCCATTGTAAAGGCTGATAAAAAAAGCGTAATTGTCGAAGCAGTTACCAAAGGAAGGATCAGCGACATTACCGCTGCTTTCAACCGGCTGCTTATTACCAAAGGCCGCGAATCGAACCTGCCTGAGATCATTGTTGCATTTATAGACCAGTACAAAAAGCAAAAAGGTATTCACACTATAAAGCTTACGACTGCCGTACCTGTTACCGAAGAGGTAAAAAAGCAGCTTATAAGCCAGATTCAGAAGCAAACCAACCTGAGCAATATCGACCTGAAGGCTACCGTAAATGCGGATATCATCGGCGGATTTGTGCTTGAGATTGGCGATACGCTGGTTGATGCCAGCATTGTGTACGATCTGAACAAGATCAAGGCGCAATTCATGAATAATGATTTTATTTATAAGATAAGATAGTTAACACACACTCAAAAACTATAAACGGTTATATATGGTAGAGATAAAACCCGATGAGATATCTGCGATATTGCGTCAGCAATTGAGCAACTTTAACGCTGCGGCCGACCTGGAGGAAGTGGGTACTGTATTGCAGGTGGGTGATGGTATCGCCCGCGTATACGGTTTAAATAATGTACGTTCCGGTGAACTGGTTGAGTTTGAGAACGGGGTACGTGCCATTGCCCTTAACCTTGAAGAAGACAACGTGGGTGTGGTATTGATGGGTGAAAGCGGTGATATTAAAGAAGGTGCTAAAGTACGCCGCACCGGCAAGATCGCGTCTATTAACGTAGGCGAGGGCATGCTGGGCCGCGTGGTAAATACATTGGGTGAGCCCATCGATGGTAAAGGACCCATCACCGGCGACAGATACGAAATGCCCCTGGAGCGTAAAGCGCCTGGTGTAATTTACCGTGAGCCGGTAAAGGAGCCACTGCAAACTGGTTTGAAAGCCATTGACGCCATGATCCCCATCGGCCGCGGACAACGTGAGCTGATCATCGGTGACCGTCAAACCGGTAAAACCGCCATCGCGGTTGACACCATCATCAACCAGAAAGAATTTTTCGCTGCCGGAAAACCGGTGTTCTGTATATATGTTGCCATCGGTCAGAAAGCATCAACCATTGCCGGTGTGATGAAGACCCTGGAAGACAACGGTGCAATGGCCTTTACAACAATCGTAGCGGCTTCAGCCTCTGATCCTGCTCCGTTACAGTTCTACGCGCCATTTGCCGGTGCCGCTATCGGTGAGTTCTTCCGCGATACCGGCCGCCCGGCCCTGATCATTTATGATGATCTGTCAAAACAGGCCGTAGCTTACCGCGAGGTGTCGCTGTTGCTGCGCCGTCCCCCTGGCCGTGAAGCTTATCCCGGTGACGTATTCTACCTGCACAGCCGTTTGCTCGAGCGCGCTGCGAAAGTGATCAACGACGATTCTGTGGCAAAGAACATGAACGATTTGCCTGAATCGATAAAACACCTGGTAAAAGGTGGTGGTTCACTCACCGCATTGCCTATCATCGAAACACAGGCCGGTGACGTGTCGGCCTACATTCCTACAAACGTGATCTCGATCACCGATGGACAGATCTTCCTTGAGTCGAACCTGTTCAACGCAGGTATTCGTCCGGCCATCAACGTAGGTATCTCTGTAAGCCGTGTGGGTGGTAACGCGCAGATCAAATCGATGAAGAAAGTGGCTGGTACACTGAAGCTCGACCAGGCCCTGTACCGCGAAATGGAGGCCTTCTCCAAATTCGGTGGTGATCTCGATGCCGCTACCAAACTGGTACTTGATAAAGGTGCCCGTAACGTGGAGATCCTGAAACAACACCAATACTCGCCTTTCGCCGTAGAAAAGCAGGTGGCTATCATTTACCTGGGTACGCAAGGTTTGTTGCGTGAAGTACCTGTTAAGAAAATGAAAGAGTTTGAAGAACACTTCCTGATGGAAATGGAAAACAAACTGCCAGATGTACTGGTTGAGTTCAAAAAAGGTAACTTACCTGATGATGGTATTAAGAAAATGGTTAATCTGGCCAACACCCTGATACCCCAGTACAAAGCATAACAAGTATTGTTATACGATATATTTGAAAGGGCCGCTCCGAATAGGGGTGGCTTTTTTACTTAAGGCTGAACGCTGAACGCTTAAGGCTTAACGCGGAAAGCAGTTGATAAGTTGAAAGAGGTGATAAAGGCGAGTGGCAAGTAGTTAGTGGCAAGTAGGGAATTACAGGGTGCGGCGGAAAATCGCGAGTCACGATAAGCGGGTCATTGCCGATTCACATCCTGCCCCGATGAAGTCGGGGATTACCGGAAAGAAACGGAGGTTCGAAATTAGGACACCCTTTCACGTTTCACGTTTGCCGTTTCACGGATTAGTACCAGCGTAAAAAAAAATGTAAAAAAGTAATATTACTATTGCATAATCGAATTGCAGTTTCGATATTTGTGCATCGATCAGCGTTGCTGATATGATTCTCTCCCAATCTCCTGTTCAGAACCGTACCTGTATCTTCCGTTTCTATTATTACCCCAATGTTCCGTGAAAACTATTGTTCCGGTTACCCGATTTACCTGTGAATTACTTTGTTCCGGTCCCTTTTAAACGTATCTGTGCAAGCATGTACCTTTTGAAACACATAAGTATAAGAGTTTATTCAGTATTCGATCAACTGATTGTTACACTGGTTCTTACTACGTCTGCATGTTTGTTCTCATATACTACTTCTGCCGGTAGTGCTACACAATCGCCGGTAATGCCGGGGGCCGAAATAAACGCCAGTAACGGCCATGTAAACACTAATTTGTTTTATCGTAATTAAAATATATATCAATGGCCGGTTGAAACAGTTCAACCAAAAGGCTTACTTTATTGTAATGTATAAGTTGAAGAATGATCTGAGCAAACCGGTAAATGCCGTTGTATTACCACCCAACCGAAACTGAACTGGTTACGTATTATAATACCGGTGAGGTTGTGCCGAAGTGACTGAAGGTTTTGAATATGTGAAATTGTTAAATGAGTGACGATGGATGCAACGGATCATAATGAAATTGTGTAATAAGTGATATGTATGTATAAAAGTACCCGATGGATAATTGTGCTACCTTAAGCAGTGCGCAAAAAGAAAAGAGATTAAAGAGTTTATTTTAAAGGGTACGATCAACAACGCCGTCCCGTTTCTACGGGATGGTTCTTTTAAACGTTCCATTCCTATCTGAATACCTCAGCCGAAATTCAAGTATCTGAAGCCCTGCTTACAGGCGCTGTAGTTTAACCACCGTCGCTATTTTATTTACGGGAAAATCAAAAATTACATTTACTGCTCCGGCGTAAGCCATGGGCAGTTGATATAAAGAGTTTATTTTAAAGGGTACGATCAACAACACCGTCCCGTTTCTACGGGATGGTTCTTTTTAAAATCGTAACCCTGGTATAACACACCAAATGATTATTACGGACCAGGAGGTAAGAACCGGGATCTTTTGCAGGCGCAAAAGGTCCTGCTCCCGGAACATTATATAAAGGAACATAAGAGTTTATTTTAAAGGGTACGATCAACAACGCCGTCCCGTTTCTACGGGATGGTTTTTTTAAAAAGATCCAAAGAATGACTGCCCGCTCCCAGGGAAAAAGTTCATTGCCCATTGCATTAATATCCGCTGTTAGTGAATTACTAAAATTCCATTTCCTTTTACTGCTCCGATATCGACACTGATTGGGTAACTGTTTGTTTCTTGTTGCTCATCAGAAAAGCCTGTTTACTGCATTGTTTTACCTGATATGTGTTTAAAATAACGTAACAGCATGCTGTTATGGCAGGCGGCTGTTTGTATGCCGCCCCTCCGGGAATTCCGCGTGCTTTCCTATGCGCACGCCATACTGTAACTATTTAAATTTTATCAGATGGTCAACCTTTACCTCAAACCCAATCAACAATTGAATTTTCTGTTTGGCGCTATGCTGGCAATGACATGTATGCTGGTTTCACCTGTTTCATTACAGGCGCAGGGCCTTGAATTTAAAAATGCTTCATTGAAAGAAGGCGATGACGGCAGGGATGGCGCGGTATACCTGTTTCCCAATGTAGCCGATAACGTAAATGGCTATATAAAGATCATTGGCCGTTCACATGCTGCGGTTAAATTATCGTCCATCGATTTAACCAGTACCGGTTTCAGCAAGGCTTTTCAGCCTCATATCGCTTATAAGAACAGATCGGCAGGTAAAAGCGAGCGTGACTGGTGGATGGAATTCGAGATCTCTTTTCTTTCTGCTATCGACAATACGCCGGTAACCATTTCAACTATGGACCTTACAGCGCTTGATATAGACGGTGATGAAAATTATATTAACGAATGGGTGGCGCTGTATGGTTTTCAATCGTACACAACTGAATATCGTACATCATTACAGGTAGATGATCTGCTGGAAAGCATTTTGAACGTCTTGACGCTTACCGGTAAAAAGTTTTCCGGCCCGCTTAAAGATTATTCAGGCATAGATACCAATGCTACCAGGTTGATGACTACCGCTAAATATGTCAATAAGAATAAGTTCAGGGTGCGCGCCGGCGGCCATAGCGACGGCCGCGACATCGATACTGAACGCATGTATGCCTTCTGGTTCAAATCATTTGCCTACCAGGCGCCTGTGAACAGCCCGTTACCGGTAAAACTGACCGCCTTCACAGCAAAGAAGAACGGCAATCAGGCATTGTTGAACTGGAGCACAGAAGTTGAGAAAGACGTAAGTCATTTTGTGATCGAGAGAAGCCTGAACGGGAAAGACTTTACCGATGCCGGTGTTATATTTACTGATGGCAACAACACCGTGAAGAAAGATTATAGCTTTAAAGACGATATAAAGGCCATCACTTCGGGACTTGTGTATTACCGCCTGAAGATGGTTGATATGGATGGAAAGTACGAGCAATCGTCGGTACGTATTATCAGGATCGATGATGGTAATCCGGAACAAAGCATAACCGTTTATCCCAACCCGGTAGCAAATGAAATAAGGGTAACACTGGCAAACAGCTGGCAGAATAGAACGGTGAACATTCAGATCATAAACGCCGGTGGGCAAAACATAAAAAGAATAAGCAATAGCGTACCCGGACAAACAGCTACCGTGAACGTGAGCGCGTTGCCGCCGGGATTGTACCTGGTGCAGGTGTCGGATGGCAGGGAAACGGCCATTCAGCGATTTGTTAAGGTGAAGTAAGCAGTAAGTTGACAAGTAACAGGTTAACAAGCTGACAAGGGGCCTCAAAAGGTCAGTAGCACCTGATTTATAACTTGAAAAGCTATTGATTATCGCTGGTTGTTTTTCAAGTTACATAAAGAACGGGACTTCCCCGGATTGTAAAAGCGCTTTAAAACGATTTAAAAGAAGAAGTCCGAAAGCGGCGTTCGGTTAAGAGCGCCACTTTCGGACTTTTATATTCTTCAGCCTTCCGGCCTGAATTATTTCTTCAACAGTTTTTTCTGATAAACCTGTTCAGAACCTGCTTTCACGTCCAGCACATACATGCCTTTTGCGAGGCCTGCAGGAACGCGAATAAGAACTGAATGGCTACCAACACTTAATTGTTCGGTAGTTGTATACACCTCTTTACCGAGGATATTGATCAGTCTGATGCGAACCTGTTCAGAAGTTTTTAATCTGATCTGAACGTTGATATCGCGCTCGAACGGATTTGGAGTAGCTTCAACAGTGAGGTCGTTGGCATTGAGCCTGATGATACCTGAATAATTGAAGCTGCCGCCTTTTTGATAAACCTTCAGGCGATAGTAGCGAACGGGAGCGAAGGTATGCTCGAGGTCAACGAACTGGTAGCTGTTGGCCGTAACGAGGTTAGTGCCTTTGCCGGCTACTTTGCCACTTGCTTTGAATGCGGTGCCGTTATCAGAGTATTCAACTTCATAATAAGCTACGCTTTCATCGCCGTTCATTGTCCAGTTCAATACAGATTTATTATCGTTCAGGCTGCCTTTAAATTTCAGGTTGTTCAAAGGCAGTACGCCATCAGAGTAGAAGCAGGTAGGTGTTTGGCCGATATTCGTGGGATCGCTTGAGTTTACGAACATTACGTTACCGTCAGCATCGAGCAGGGTAATACGGCTTTGGTTACATACCTGTACGTTAGGCTGGGTTGCAACCCGGAAGGTCACCACAGCAGCATTAACTGCACCGGGTTTAACGATACCGCCGTCTTCGCCGAGGGTATTTACCAGGCGGCCGCCCGAAACAGCATATGGCATTACACCACCGGCAGCATCGGCAACCGGTATATTGTTCAATCTGGTTGTACCTGGCAGGTAAGTGGTGCTTGGTGGAATGTAATCGTACATGTACACACCGGCAGCGTTGATGTTACCGATATTGGTAACTGTAATTACATATTCAACCGTATCGCCACCATTTACTGTTGGGCTGCCATTTATGTTGTGGTAAGTTTTGTCGGCAATGATAGAACTGGCCAGTACCGGGAAACCGCAGGAGCTATAGTCACCGGCATGATAAACGTTTGTAGTAGATGCGTTAACCTTTGTGGCTTGCATTGCTCCAAGGTCAATCCGGTATACGTCGTTATACACCCCGCCGATGTACACCTGGCCTGCAGCATTGATGGCCAGGGCGGCGGTATTTCCCGGCGCGTAAGAACCAACCGTACCCATAAAGGTGGCTACCTTGGTGGTTGGGTTGATCTTATACATGTTACCGCTGTTGGCGATCATATATAACTTACCTGAGCCATCGGCAAAAAGGTCGCCGCCGCCATCATTCAGTACGTCCCTGCTTCCATTGGTAGCAGCGTTGATGAGCGGCCCCATGCGGGTAATATGCGGCACATTGGAAGCGTCAACATAGAACTTAATAAAGTCCTGGCAATTTGATGTAAGCGCGTAGCAAAAGCCATCAGAACCAAAGCCCATACGGTTTACGTTCCAGTCGTTACCGGTAGTTGTTTCCAGCGGGTAACCGGTAAATCTGTATACCCTGCCAGCGCTAAAGTTTAGGTCAACGTAACAAAGTGTTGCGGCGCTGCTGCTGGTATTATTTACGAAATAGATTCTATTGGTATTTACATCATAAGCGATGGCTGCACTGTTACTAAGCAGATCAACCCCCGAACCGCCGAAGTGGCTAATGGTGGCATCTGTGAACGCGTCACGCTGAGGCATGGAGGTACCATTATAAACGGTGCCTGTTCCCTGCCCGTTACTGGTATTTACACTTCTTATGTAATTGAAACTGCCGGATGAAGTGTTAGATGGCGTTACCTGGTAAATAATGTTACAGGCCGACTCCTGGCTCAGGTTGGTTACAACGGTATTGGTAGCCTGAATGGTGGCAACACCGTTTTGGGTGGCATCGATGGTAGCGTTGTTAAAGACGCTTCCGCCGTTAGCCGTAACGAGAACACGAAATACGACGGTACAGGATACACCAGGCGCAAGAATACCAACGCCAAAAGTTGGAGATCTTACATAACTGCCACTGGCCGCAAACGGCATTCTGCCGCTAACGTCAGCAAAAGGCGCACCGTTCATTGTTGTTGAGTTGGGTATATACGATACACCCGCAGGGATGTTATCGTACATCCTGCAGGCAACAAAGTTTTGAGCGGTCATGTTGGTGATATTGATGCGATAAATTAACTCGTCACCAACACCTGCTGTTGTACCGTCGCCACCAGTTGTGAAGTTTTCCACTGTTTTGGAAAAGATAATGTCCTGTGCCTGCATAACCTCAAAGCCAAATAGCAATAAGGTAAAAAGCAGGGCTCTCAAAGGGTAGAATTTAAAATTCATAGGTTCCGGATTTACACATGAAAGTTTTCTAATTTAATTCAGTCATCATAATTAAGAAACAGGCCTCGCACTGCTTCATAAATTATAACCTATATGTTTTCTATTTAATTTTCGATACTTATTCGTTTTGTTTCATTTGTTCGCGGTTTTTAAATGTTATCTATAGTAATTGTATCAGTTGTTCAGTTTCAGGTCAGTCAATATTTATTATTCAAAGTTTTTATGAACGTTGATTGCTTATGGGTACACATGTGCTGTACCAGAGAATTATAACCGGGTAAACTTGTAGCAATGATGAAAGGATTATGCGTTGCAGGGGTTTGGGTTAATAAGAAAAAAATTTCCTTTAACCTTTGGGGTTTTTGCAGGGCAGGGCAGCCTGCTGGGGTCATGCGGCGGCTAAATACACCTAAATGAATAGATGCTATTGAAGGAGTTTTGATCCTTTTCATAGTTTACGGTACGGATATAATCAATTAAAGACGAAAGTTGGCACCTTTTCGCCAATCGTACAACGCAAAAGCACGATGGATATTTTACGGGTAAATATGTACCCAATTTTGAGTGGATGCATTAATATTTATTCAATAGTGAAACAGTTTTTAAATCAACAAGTAACAAATAATGTATTGATTACATTTTATGCAAAAGCGAATTAACTTGTTGATAAACAATAAGATAATTAATTATAAGCACAAATTCCATTCCTGGGAGAATTGGGGATAAGTTCTGGAAATAATTTGGTTTATACTGTAAACTACTTTATGTTTGAAGTACAAATTACAACCAATGCTTCCGATACTTCCACTGCTTGTGTTACTCTTATCCTTCCTGGCAGGTTCGGCCCAAACTGCAGTTTCAGGAAAAATAAAAGATGGAAAAGGCCGCCCCATACAGGGGGCCAGTATAACCATAAAAGATACCTATGACGGCGCTACCAGCGACTCACTGGGCGCTTTTCAATTCAAAACAACCGAAAAGGGCGAACAAACCTTACTGGTAACATCTATAGGTTTCAAACTTCATGAACAAAAGATCATCATCGCCGGTACCGCCCTGCGATTTGATGTAGTACTGAAGCAGGAACCCAATGAGTTGACCGCCGTTACAATTACCGCCGGTTCTTTTGAAGCCAGCGATACCAAACGTACCACCGTGTTGAGCCCGATCGATATTGTTACCACCGCCAGCGCTAATGCCGATGTTACCGGCGCCCTTAAAACGTTACCGGGTGCACAGCAGGTAGGGGAGAGTGAAGGATTGTTTGTTCGCGGCGGTACCGCCCAGGAAACCAAAGTATTTATCGACGGTACCCTGGTGAACAATTTCTTTTTCAGCAGTGTGCCCGATATAGCCCAGCGGGGCCGGTTTTCTCCTTTTATTTTCAAAGGTACCGTATTCAGCGCGGGCGGTTATTCGGCATTGTATGGCCAGGCGCTTTCTTCCGCCCTTATCCTCGAGTCGGTCGACCTGCCCGATCAATCCTCTGCCAGCGTAGGCGTATCAACCGTTGCATTAAATGCCGGTTTTCAAAAGCTATCGAAGAAAAAGAACGCCAGTTGGGGTGTTAATTACAATTATGTGAACCTGATAGCGTCCTTTGCATTGATAAAACAACGTCCCGATAACTTTAAGATCCCTGAGTTTCATAACGCCGACTTTAATTTTCGCGTTAAGACTTCCAAAACAGGAATACTGAAGTTTTATGGCTATTTCAATTATAACCGGCTTGGCGTACGCCGTCCCGATATTGATTCAACCATTCTGAAAAATGCTTTTGATCTTACCAACTTCAACCTGTACGGTAATTTGTCGTGGAAAGAAAAGCTGGGTAAAAAATGGCATTTGTACCTCGGCGCGTCTTATAGCACCAATACCGACAAGATTGGGAACGAACTGCAGGACCAGCATAACCAGGTGGTAACGGCCGCCAGTGAACCGTACGATACCAAAAGCTTTCAGGTAAAGCAATACGGCGACCTGGCTACGATAAAAACAGTACTCGAGCGAAGATTGTATGGTTTAAGCGCCATTCGCTTTGGCGGCGAGTATATGTACTTTACCGATAAAAATGACTTTACCAATAAGTATACTACCAGTTTTATAAATGAGGCCGACGATCACTTTAAAGCTGCGTTTGCCGAAGCGGATGTTTACATAACCAACGACCTGGCAGCTAAAATTGGCGGCCGCTTCGAGCACAGTTCCATAATGGAAAAAACGAACATTGTGCCCCGGGTGTCACTGGCGTATAAAGTAGGCAGTAAATCACAGGCTTCGCTGGCCTATGGCATCTTTTATCAGAAACCAGAGAAAGATTATTTCCTGCGCGGTTATGCCTTTAATGATCTTTTATATACAAAAGCCACCCATTACATAGCCAACTACCAGAAGGTAAGCAAAGATTACACATTGCGCATAGAAGGCTTTTATAAAAAGTACGAGCATCTGATAAAAACGTATGGCAACAATAACAGTGGTATAATAGACAGTATCGGCAATGACGGTTTTGGCGATGCCAAAGGTATTGAACTGTTCTGGCGCGATCGTAAGACCCTGAAGAATGTCGATTACTGGATCTCGTATTCTTACCTCGATACAAAAAGAGATTACTTGAATTACCCGTATGCCATTCAACCTAATTTTGCCGCTACCCATACTGCCAGCCTGGTAGTGAAAAAGTTCGTTACCAAGTTAAAGACGCAGTTCAACGGTTCATATACTTTTGCTACGGGCAGGCCTTATTATAATATACGATATAACAACAGCGCCGGTAAGTTCCTGATTGCCGATCAGGGAAAAACCATCGCCTACAACAGCCTTAGCTTTAGCGTTAATTATTTACCTAACATCGGCAATCCAAAAGCAAAAAGATTTGCGGTATGGGTGTTTTCTGTTAACAATGTTTTAGGCAGCGATCAGATATTTGGTTATAACTATTCTTACAACGGCTTGCGAAAAGATCCCATTCTGCCAACTTCCCGGCGGTTCTTCTTTCTGGGATGTTTTCTGAGTTTTGGGGTCGACAGAAGTGATGACGTTATCAACAGCAATTTGTAATAACAGAACGATAATCACAAATGAAAAAAACGATAAAAACAAAAATCAATCATCATGAAGAAAATGTTTATTGCGGTTCTTTCGGTTGCCATAGCTGCACAGGGATTTGGGCAAAGCGAAAAGTTTACAAAGGCAATGACCGCCGCCATCGCTAAATGGGATTCGGCAAAAACCGCTGACGACATGCAGTCGATCTCAGCTACTTTTGAGCGTATTGCCGATGCTGAAAAAACACAATGGCTGCCCTATTATTATGCTTCGCTCAGCCAGGTAATATATGGTTTTATGAAAAACGATATGGCAAACAACGATGCATTTGCCAGTAAAGCGGAAGCCCTGCTTACAAAGGCCGACGGGTTGCAACCGGATAATTCCGAGATCAGTTGTGTAAAGTCAATGATAGCAACAATGCGCATGCTGGTAAACCCGCAGGCGCGCTGGCAGCAATACGGCGCCACCATTCAAACAGAGCTGGAGAATGCAAAAAAGCAGGACCCTGCCAATCCAAGACCTTATTATTTGCAGGGGCAGAACCTGCGCAATACACCCGAGCAGTTCGGCGGCGGCTGCAACAGCGCCAAACCTTTGCTTGAGGAAGCGGTGAAAAAATTTGAAGCATTTAAACCTGCTTCTGCCATAGCGCCCAGTTGGGGGAAAGCCGAGGCTGAAAAAGTGCTGGCTACCTGTAAATAAGCAAAATGGTTCACACATCGATGCAACGGTGTGTGAACCATTTTCTTCTATATAAACGCAGCGGCAACAGTTTTCGCCGCGCGAACATTTAACCAAGGTTCCTGTTATATGGAAAAAGAAACAAGTTTTTCGCACGCTGAAAGTTTAGCTCTTATTGAGTCTATGATCAACCGGGCTACCAACCGTTTTAATGAGGACGGTTTTTTGTATTTATTATGGGGCTGGGTGGTATTTCTTTGCAGCGTAAGCGAGTTTATTTTACTACAGGTACATTTCAAACAGCATTATCTGGTATGGTCGCTTACGTGGGTGGCGGTTATCTTTCAGATCTTCTTTCTGCGTAAAAAGCGGCGAAAACAAACCGTGCGAACCTATACCGATGATATTGTGAAATATGTATGGTTAACCTTTGTCATCATCATGTTCCTGATGGCGGTGGTCATTGGCTACATTCAGGGAAAGGAGTATTATAAGCTCATCGATCCGTTGTTCCTGGCTATATATGGTATGCCCACATTTTTGTCGGGCGTAATTTTGCGTTTTAAACCGTTGATGGCAGGCGGCATAGGTTGCTGGTTCCTGAGTGTTCTATGTACTATAATACCACTGGAATACCAGTTGTTGCTGGTGTCGGCGGCTATGATAATCGCATGGATCATTCCCGGATATTTATTACGGATGAAATTCAGAAAAGCGAACAATTAGCGGCACTGACCGTGTTAATATAAAGGCATCAATTAAAGGTTGAAAGGGATTGCAATGGAGTTTAAAGATCTGGATCCGATATTACATTCCCAACTGCGGCTGGCGGTTGTTTCGCTTCTCATTAGTGTGAAGGAGGCAGAGTTTACTTTTATTCGTGAAAAGACCAATGCAACGGCCGGTAATTTAAGCGTGCAGATAAACAAACTGAAAGAGGTTGGATATATTGAGGTTGTGAAACAGTTTAAAGATAATTATCCGCAAACCATGTGTAAAATAACCCCGGCGGGTGTTGCCGCGTTTGATGAGTATGTAAAGAATTTACAAACCTACCTCGGGGTAAAAATAAAATAACCCCCACCTTTTTGCAAAAGCAGGGGTTGCTTACCTGTGAAACCAAATTTATTCTTTGATCAGTTTAACCATCATGCGTTCCTTGCTGTTGACCGTAACATCGAGCGTGTAAGCGCCGGGTTGCAGGTTGCTGCTTCCCTCCATTATAAAATTGTTGGCTCCTGCATCGGCTTTGGACGTTTTATTCATCACAATAGCGCCATCGGCATTTAATATCTTAAGGGCAACATAGCTGCTTGAATTCAACTGCGCGGTTACCGAAATATCATTCTTTGCCGGGTTGGGTGTAACACTCACCATTTTCACCGCAAGCGTATTGTACACACGCACTACCAATAGCCGGCTTGTTGCTACTTTACCATTAATATCAACCTGCTTCAACCTGTAGTACAGATCTTTTTTCAGTGCCGTATTCTTACCAACTTCGTCGTTGAACGAATATATTTTTCTTTTGGTTGAAACACCTTCCGATTTAATTGTTCCGGCGGTATGCCATTTGCGGCCATCGAGGCTTCTTTCCACCTCGAAGCGGTCGTTATTGAATTCGTAGGCGGTGGCCCATTTCAGCATTACATTACCGCCATCGTTATACAGCCCCGCGAAATCGTTAAGGCTTACCGATTCATCGGGAAAACTGAGCTTCACTTTTGCATCCTGTGAGCAAAGGCGGCCGTAACCGTTGTCGCAAACTTTATATGTAAAAGTGGTTGAGTTACCGCTAAAGCCCGGGTTGGGCGTGAATATAAAACTGCCATCGCCGCGCAACTGCACTTTCCCATCGGGTGAATTGCTGATGAGGTAAGCGTTGAAATAATCACGGTCTGCATCGCGGTCATTTATGGTAACCTGTCCGGTTGCAGTACGATCGGGGAAACCGGTAAGCTCATCATTCACTGCAACAGGTGATGTATTGCAGCCTTCGCTATAGTGTAACCCGGCAGAAACAACCAGTTGATCGATGGCAATGCGGGTATTGCCGCCGGTACCCTGGTAGTTCAGGAACACTTTATATACACCCGGTTGTAAGTGCATAAATGTTTTGTTGTAATTGTACATCGATCTGGCAATGTTGGGGCATTCAAAGCTATCGAGCCGGTTTACGATGATATTGTTGGGATCGGTTAAATAAACCTTTATCCACCGGCGGGCGCCTTTTTCAAAAGGCTGATCGAATTGCCAGTTGAACGAAACGTTTACCTGATCGGTTACATCCAGTACCGGCGTATAAATACCGGTGCGTGCATTGGGCGAAATTACCGGCCCCGGCACCAGCCAGCCATCGTTTTCCGCAGTGGCGCGGGTGATGTCGACGTCAGACAGTGACCAGCAATGATTTTGTAAGTATCCTTTCACTTGCGTGAGAGCAACACCGTTCCTGGTGTCGAAGTTTTCGGTAACCTGGGCCCTGGTTCCGGAAACCAGCAGACCGGTTACTATCAGTAGGCATGAGATGCGCTTCATTATTGAAAGTTTCAGCGTTAAATAATAGATACGCCAATGCGGTTTGTAAATGAGCCGGCATGGGTATTCAAAGGCAATGCGTTGTTTAAAGGATACAAACGATCACGGGAGGGTAATACGAACACGAGGAAATTACGTAGGAATTGGAAAGTATTTATACGATAAAATGCAGTTCAAAGAAGATTAAGACCGTCGACTGTTTCATCTGAACTCTGCTATCATTCAAATAGTCAGCGGCTTATGTAGGTCTTTGGAATTTTTTGCAGGCAGAATTTTAATGATCTGCGGGCTACGGAATTGTCAGAGGATGTATAGGGACCTTACAAATGTAACTAACGGTTTTGTCTTTTGCAAGCAGGACCACATAAAAAAATATTTTGGTTAAATCGGTCTTAATAATAGCCGGTGCCAACTATATTTTTCAGGCCCGAACCAATTCGGGTTGTAATTTGTACAACTTATTAATACGTATGTCTGCGATCATAAATGTCAGTAATTTAAGCAAGCAGTATCGTGAGTTGAAGGCGGTGAATAATATCTCGTTCACTGTGAATGCAGGCGATATATATGGTTTTCTGGGGCAGAATGGCGCCGGTAAATCCACCACTATACGCATGTTGCTAACACTCATTGAGCCAACAGCGGGGAACATAGAATTGTTTGGTAAAAATCTATATTCCCACCGGAAGGAAATATTGCGTCAGATAGGCGCTGTAATTGAAAAACCCGATCTGTATAAATATCTTACCGCATATGAGAACCTTTCGTTGTTTGCGAAAATGAGTGGCGCAACGGTCACTGAAAAAAAACTGAATGATCAGCTTGAGCAGGTAGGGCTTTCGAAACGGGCGCACAGCAAGGTGAAAACCTTTTCGCAGGGGATGAAACAACGCCTTGGAATTGCGATTGCCCTCATACACGATCCGCAGTTGATAATACTCGATGAGCCAACCAATGGCCTCGATCCGCAGGGTATTGCAGATATTCGTAATTTGATCCTGCACCTGAGCAGGCACCAGGGAAAAACCATTCTGGTATCATCGCATCTGTTACATGAAATAGAATTGATAGCCAACCGCATGCTCATTATAGACAAGGGTGAAAAGGTAATGGAGGGAACTGTTGCCGAACTGGTTGACCCGGCCAACACCATCGTGCATCTTGAAGTTACCAATGCACGGGAAATGATGGCCTGGCTGCAAAACAGCCGGTGGAAGGCAGGCCTGCAGGCACAGGAACAGAATAAAAATGTTATTCTGCTGCGTATGAATAAAGCGCAGGTGCCTGAGTTAACAACCGAACTGGTAAATGCCGGCGCAAATATCATGTCGCTACAACCGCAGAACTCCCTGGAATCTTATTTTCTGTCATTAACAACCGAAAACCGGCATGTGGACACTTTTACAAATTGAGCTTTTCAAAATATTCAAACGGCCGCGTACTTATATTGCTTTTATTGCCATTGCCGCTATCGTTACGTTAATTCAGCTGGCCCTGTACCTCGATGGTAAAACCTATGTGGGTTTTATGCTTCAAAGCATAGAGCGCTTCAATGTGGAAGGCAAGATCCTCAATGGGTATTTTGTATGTTATTTTATTCTGCAAACGCTGCTTATTCATGTGCCGTTGCTGATAGCGCTGGTTGGTGGTGATATGATAGCCGGTGAGGCGAATATGGGCACCTTGCGCTTATTGATAAGCAAACCCATCAGCCGCTCCGCTTTGCTGGTAAGTAAATTCCTTGCCGCTTCCATCTATACTTTATTGCTGCTGATATGGATGGCCATTCTGTCGTTATTCCTTTCGCTGCTGATCTTTGGTTCAGGCGACCTCATGGTGTTCCAAAGCCAGGTGATCATTCAGATACCTGCTTCGGATGTATTCTGGCGTTATATAGCCGCCTTCGGTTTTGCCGCCATTGCCATGACAACGGTAGCGGCCCTGTCGTTCTTTTTATCGCTGTTTGCCGAGAATTCAATTGGCCCCATTGTGGCAGCTATGAGCATCGTAATTGTTTGTACCATTCTTACCACAATGGACCTGCCATTGTTTTTAACAATGAAACCATACCTGTTCACATCGCATATGCTGGGGTGGAAGGGATTCTTCGATATTCAGGCAACCACCGGCAACAGTGCCGTGCCGGGCAGCATCCAGAACCTGCCGGGGATACTTCGATCGGCATCTATACTGGTAGTGCATATCATACTTTTTGTAACCGCAGCTGTTGTCATATTCAGAAAGAAGGATGTGCTTTCGTGAACGACGTGTGCCACACTTTCAAAGTGTGGCACACGTGTATTATGTATTTTCGGCAATCGTAAAATGGAAAGTACTGCCTTTGCCGGCTTCCGATTCTACCCATATTGTGCCGCCGTGCAGTTCAACTATCTTTTTACAATGCGCCAGCCCGATACCCGAGCCTTCATACACCGAGCGATTGTGTAACCGTTGAAAGATGATGAATATGCGTTGCTGGTATTGTTTTTCTATTCCAATACCATTGTCGCGGAACCTGAAATGCCAGTGACTGTTTTCTTTCGATGTTGAGATGTCGATATGAGGGGCAACACCTGGTTGCTGAAATTTGATCGAATTGCTGATGAGGTTTTGAAATAATAGTTTCAACTCTGTTGGGAATGCGTTTACCACCGGCAGTTTCTCTGCGGTGATAACGGCTTTGTTTTCCTTTATTACTTTGGCCAGATCGGCCGTAACTTCAGCGAATGCGGTATTGCAGTCGACCGGTTCAAATTGTTTTTCGCGGCCAATGCGCGAGTAATCGAGCAGGTCTTTGATCAGCGTTTTCATTCTATCCGAAGCCTGTATCACGTAATCGATATACCTGTTGGCGTTTTCGTCGATCTTACCGTAGTATTGTTTGCGAAGCAGCTCTACAAAGCTGGAGGTAGTACGCAAAGGTTCCTGCAGGTCATGCGAGGCTACATAAGCGAATTGTTCCAGCTCCTTATTCTTGATCTCCAGTTCGGCGGTTCGTTGTTTTACTTTTTTCTCCAGTGAAAGGTTAACGTCCCTGATCTCTTTTTCAAGGCGTTTCTTCTCCGAAATATCCCGAATGGCGGCCGTTACCAGTAAACCCTCTTCGGTTTCGAGCGGGCTTAAACTTATTTCCACCGGAAATTCTTGCCCGTTCTGGCGGCGGCCCAATAATTCAAGCCCAACCTCCGTTGAACGAACGCCGGGAATATCATAAAACAATTTTCGTTGTTCGTTTGGCGCAGAGCGAAACCGTTCGGGTAACAATAACTCTACATTATAACCGATAAGCTCATTCTTTTTATACCCGAAAATAAGTTCGCATTTATTATTTACCAGTTGAATGGTGCCTTTTTCACCAACGATAAGAATAGCGTCGGGGGCGCTTTCAAGCAGGCCTTTGAATTTTTGCTGGGCCTGTTCAATTTCCCTGATGCTGCGTTCCAGTTCTTCGGCCATACTGTTGAAGTTATGAGCCAGGATGCCTATCTCATCTTTTGAGAATGCCTTTGCTTTGCGATTGAATTCTTTTTTTGCAACCGCCTTGGCCGATTGCAGAATTTCGTTCAATCCTTTCTGTATGTTACGGCTTACTATAATAGCCAGTGTCAACCCTGTTACTTCAACCGAAAGGGCTATGGCAAATAGTAATTTCAGAACCAGGTTTTCGAGCCAGCGCGATCCTTCGCCCAGGGTATAGGAAAAGTCATCTTCAAGTTTTGTAAGGCGGGCGTTCAACGGATCGATGGCCGCAATAATGGCGTTGATCTTTTCGGGCGAAGGGTTGGGCGAGTTGATCTCTGCATGCAGTTGTTCACCAATGGGAACAAATTCGGCCACCAGCGGATCGGCCTTCGACCAGATCTCGATGGCTTTATTGATATACGATATACGGTTGAAGCGGGTGAAAAGCGTTATCATACCGTCTACATCTTCAGGATGGTTGCGGCCTTCTATAAAACCCTGGCGGGCAATATTCATGTCGGGGTTTGCTTTGGCAAGTTCAACCAGCGTTTTATGATCGCCGCCGGGCACCTTCATAAACTCCTTGAACTTCTCGTAATCGGCTTCATTATGCGTGCGGCTGTATGTTAACAGCTGGTACATGGCATCTTTTTGCGCTTTTGACCAAAGGCCTTCCCCGCTTACATATGCGCGTACAGATGAGAGCGTATGAATTGAAAATACAAGCGCACCTAACTCAAGGGCGATAAGGGTGGCCATCAGGCCCACCGTTAAGTATAATTTTTTGGCAATGGATATATCCTTAAACCACTTGAAAAGCGATCCCCCTTTCATTGTAATATCTTGTTTTTGTTACCCGTATATGGGTAGATCAATGGCAACAACGGAAAGAACACGCATTCTGTGCGTTCAATTTGCCTTTTTTGATTGGTTGAATGTTTGCCTGGGAATACAGTTCTGCTACTAAACGGAGCCCTGGCAGCGAAGCTGGCTGCCTGTTTGGGGAAGGTAAGAAAATTTTTTAGGACTGGAAGTCGATCGGGATTAAAAAAGCCCGGAAGCGTGTTCCTGAATAGGGAACTTCTTCCGGGCCGGAATGAAAAGCCTGCGTGTAATATTTAGAACCCGTATTTGGTTACGCCGGGTATGGGAACCGGGTAGTAACCTTCGTCGTTGGGTAATATAGGTGGTGCTGCATTGAAATCATATGTCTGCGGTTGCAGATTAAGGGGTGAGTTCAATGCTTTTTCCCATTCAACTACCTGGCCCGTATATGTTGCCATACGGCCAAGTATAGAGGTCATGGTGCTTTTGGCACCCCATTCGGCATCGTCAAATTTGTATTCACCTTTGGCAATAGCCGCAAACAATTCATCGTGTTCTGTCTGGTACGGGTTGTTTTCGGTTTGCTGGTCGAACTGGTATAATACTTTACCCTTATAATCGGTGATCTTGCCTGCGCCGCATTCTATTTTTCCTTTGGTGCCAACGATCAGTTCGTCAACTTTACTCATAGTGCCCGGAATATGGCGGCACTGGCTGTTGAGCACGGAACCATCGGCATAGGTAAATTCAACATAATGGTGATCGAATATTTCGCCGTGTTCTTTGCCTTTGCGAACCTGCCGGCCGCCCATGCCCTGCGCTTTAACAGGCGTACCTTCCTTGAACCAGTTCACTACATCGATGTTATGAATATGCTGTTCGCAGATATGATCGCCGCACAACCACACAAAATAGTACCAATTGCGCATCTGGTATTCCATTTCGGTTTGATCGTACTGACGTTTGCGAACCCAAACGCCGTCATTGTTCCACCAGGCCTGGGCCGAGGTGATATCGCCAATAAGTTTTTTACGTTTGAACAGTTCGCGGTATGAGTTCTGATAATGGCGTTGCAGGCCAACTACCACGTTCAGTTTCTTTTGTTTGGCTGCTTCTGCCGCTTCCAGCACTTTACGTACACCGGTGGGGTCGGTAGCCACTGGTTTCTCCATAAAAACATGTTTGTTTTGTTTTATGGCCTCTTCAAAATGAAGGGGGCGGAAACCGGGCGGCGTTGCCAGAATTACCACGTCGGCCAGGGGAATGGCTTTCTGGTAAGCATCGAAGCCGGCGAATTTTCTTTCTTCGGGAACGTCGATGCGTTCTGCCAGGTTGATGCCGCTGTTTTTTGAAGTTTCGGGTGCGGTTAAACGTTTATAACTTCTGTCTAAATTATCACGAAAGGCATCGGCCATGGCAACCAGCTTTACATTTTGCTTGCTTAGCAGGGCTTGCATGGCAGCTCCGGTACCCCGTCCGCCGCAGCCGATCAGCGCAACTTTTATGGTATCATCGGCACCGGAAAAATAGTTAGCTCTCGAGAGAAGTGGAGCGGCAAGTAATCCTCCGGCCAGCCAGGTAGTTTGTTTTACAAACCGGCGGCGAGAAGCGGCAAGGTTGTTAGATTGTTCAGTGCTCATTTGCATCAGTTTTAGTATAACAAAATCAGGATCCCTATAATATGACGAGCTAACGCATGGGTGTTACTCGTGGCAATATTTCTTATAAAAGGCTTCTGCTTCTGCAGCAGTAGGAGCCTGTAACGGGCGAACGACGCGGAAACCTACGGCCATGCCATCAGTAAGCCACCATTTGCTTTTGGGCATCTGCGGGTCGCGTTTGTTCCATGACGGATCGGAGGCCCGCCGGGTTGCACATCGCAGCGCATCGGCCTTATCTAAATAGCCGCCGCCGCGAACTGCGCGGGGATACGTTTCCGTAGGCATTACCGTGGGGTTGAGCGCGGCATCTCCGATCGTAGAAAAATAATCTTCCCTGTACTGATCGAGTGTCCATTCGCCCACGTTGCCCAGCATATCATATAACCCCCAGGCATTTGGTTTTTTCTGTCCGGTTTTCTGGTACTTCCTGTTGCTGTTATCGGCGTACCAGGCGTACTCTTTCAATTGTTTGACATCGTTACCAAAAAAATAAGCGCTGGTGCTGCCGGCCCTGCAGGCATATTCCCATTCAGCCTCTGTGGGCAACCGGTAGAACACACCTGTTTTTTTATACAGCCAGCGGCAATACATCATAGCGGTATACTGCGACATACTGTTTACCGGGAAACCGCCCTGTTTACCCATACCCCAACTGAGGTCGATATATTGCGGGGTTGGGCGGGTAACTGCATCAACTTCCGAATCGCGCGGTGTATTTTCATCGTTGAAGAACAACAAAAATTCATCATAGGTAACTTCTTTGGCGCCCATCCAGAAGGCGTCGAGCTTAACTTGTTTAGCAGGGCCCTCTGCTGGTTTACGCCCCGCTTCCGAAGCCGGACTGCCCATGGTAAAACTGCCTGCCTGTACAGGCACCATATTAAATGATACCGAACTACCGGGGATCGACTGGTCATAGGGCGAAAAAGCATTTGAATTACTGGTTTGGGCAACGGCGCCGGCGCTACCCAACAACAAAGACATTACAATTTGTATTGATTTCACAAGGCGATCTTTTGATGAAAGAAATGGAAATTAGGAAATTAAAGCATTCCATTTACAGGTTGTACCCTGATTAGTTTTGGAAAACGTTTGCGAAAAGCGCTAAACATTTAAGCTGAATGGGAAACCCCAACGCAAAATGCCGAAGGTTTGTCATTGCCGCAGGCGCATTGCCCATTGGCTATCGTCACTTGTCCATTGCCTTTTGCTTATTGCTCCCTGCCAATTGATACGCCCTTCTTATAAGTCGTTTAGACGGGCATGCACCCCTAAACCGTTACGCGGTGTTTATTTTTTTGTTTTATCAGGGCATTGCGCGCTGCTAAATATTATTATCTATAAATTTAAACACTAAATGCGCTGATAATGAAAAGACGATCCTTTTTGCAACAAACTGCTTTCACCGGTGCCTCATTGATCACTGCTACCGGATTTAGCGCTGCTGCTGCACCGGTATATAAACAACCTGTTCCCGCTGCGGATAAACCTTTTAATTTGAACTATGCTTTTCATGATGGTATGTTTAAGAGCCATGCCGGTAATGACATCATCGATCAGATAAAATTCGGGTACGACCATGGTTTCCGTTCTATTGAAGACAATGGGATGATGGGCCGCACTCCCGAAATGCAAAAGAAAATAGGCGATACCCTGCAAAAGCTGGGTATGAATATGGGTGTATTTGTGATCACTTCAGACAATTGGCACTGGAAAACCACCCTCACCACCGGCAAGCAGGAATGGATCGATAAAATGATCAGTGACTGTAAAAAGGCTGTTGAAGTTGCCAAACGGTGCGGCGCCAAATGGATGACCGTTGTGCCGGGTAATTTCGACAGATCGCTTTCCCTGGATTATCAAACCGCAAACGTAATAACCGCCCTGCGTAAAGGCGCTGCCATTCTTGAACCGCACGGCCTGGTAATGGTGCTTGAAATGCTGAGCGACAATTCCGACCTGTTCCTTCGTCATTCCGACCAGGCGTATATGATCTGCAAAGCTGTGAATAGTTCTGCCTGCAAAATGTTGTTCGATATGTACCATATGCAGCGTAACGAAGGCGATATCATCAACAACCTTAATAAATCCTGGGATGAGATCGGTTATCTGCAAATAGGCGATAACCCCGGAAGGTATGAACCCGGTACCGGCGAAATGAATTACCTGAATATCTTCAGGCACATTCATAGCAAAGGGTTTAAGGGCATCCTGGGCATGGAGCACGGGAATTTTCAGCAAGGAAAGGAGGGGGAGATTGCTCTCATAAAAGCCTACCGCGATGCCGACAGTTTTCTGTAAGGCTTCGTTAAATTCATTTGGGGCCGGGGGGCGAGTAGTAAATTTGCAGAATGAAAATATTGGGTATGATACCAGCCTTTCCCGCCTGTTTATTGGTGCTGTTCCTGTTGCCTGCTTTTGCAAGCCGGGCACAGGACGCCAATGCCCTGATAACTAAAGTAAAAGAGAAGCTGGCGATTGTTACCGACTACCAGGCCGAAGGAGTAATGAAAACTGATGTTTCGTTTATGAAAGTGCCTGAGTCAAAGGTGACCATATATTATAAAAAGCCCGATAAATTCAAGATCAAAAAACAGGACGGTATTTCCATTGTTCCAAAGGGTGGGGGTAATATAAACCTGGCGGCTTTATTTGAAGGGAATAATTATACCGCCGTACCGGCCGGCAAAGGAACAGTGAACGGCGCAGCGGTGACCATCATTAAATTATTACCGCTCGATGAAAAAAGCGATGTTGTGGTTTCTACCCTGTATATAGATGAGAAAGACGCGCTGGTGAAAAAGGCTATCATTACAACCCGTGAGAACGGCACCTACGAAATGGAAATGCAATACGGTAAGTATACCAGCCGCGGCCTGCCCGATACCATCACCTTCCTGTTTGCCACCAAAGATTATAAACTACCCAAAGGCCTTGCCTTCGATTACGATGCAGGCGAACAAAAACCAAAAGCCAATACAGCGAACGGCAGTCAAAAAGGTAAAATTCAGATCTCCTATACCAGCTATAGCATCAACAAAGGATTGTCGAACGATCTCTTCAAATAAGGTTTATAATAACATTCAACATGGATGTTTTAAAGTGCTATTGATTTATATCAAATAGTTTTTTGTTGATAAAATTCATATTGGTGATTATCAGCCAGTTGATGGGTAAGTGCTATTCTTTATTATTTTTTAAGAGAAATAATATATTCAACACATGCGTTATATAAGCGCATTTTTAAATGTGAATAGTACACCTGAAAACTGAAAACATGTCTTTATTCCTGCGGCTCTTTCAATTACCCTCCGGTAATTATCATTCATTAAGTACCTGTGCTGTTGTTTCGGGAAGAACAGTTAAAGACTACAGATAGCGGGTTAAGTACCAGCATTCCAACTAAAAATATTCTCTTTCTATTGGCCCCGGATTAGATACCTGTATTTGGCATGATATCGTTGCTCTGATGCGTGAACTTACCGTTTAAACCTTAGCTTATGCGTTGCATAGATGGTTAACTAACCATTTAACTTATCAGCGAACCTTGACCTATGTTTTTGCATGAAGAAATAGTTGCAATGACTGGCATCTTATTTCTTAAACCTTAGCTTATGGCAGAGATAGTTGCTCTTACCGGCAATCGTATTTCTTAAACCTTAGCCTACTTGTCCTATCAAAATAAAAATCCCTCCTGACTTTGGTCGGGAGGGTATTTTGTTTATTCGTTGTTCTTCATATTATTCGTTGTTCGTATCTTCTTCTATCTTCTCATCTTCCACATTTGCCAGGATAGCGGGGGTAACTTTCTTCACCGGGTTGCGATGGCTTTCGAAGTAACCCTGACGGCGATTGATGATATCAATACATTCGAAAATAGCGGTCAGGAATGAACTGTGATCTGCTTTGTTCTTTCCGGCAATATCAAAGGCTGTTCCATGATCGGGTGAAGTGCGTACAGCCGGTAAACCCGCGGTATAATTAACGCCTTCGCCAATAGCCAGTGATTTGAAAGGGATCAATCCCTGGTCGTGGTACATAGCCAGCACCGCATCGAATTTTTCATAGTGCCTGCGGGCGAAGAAACCATCGGCGCTATATGGTCCCATAGCCAGCATAAAATGACGTGCGTCTTTTATAGCAGGTTTGATTATCTCCTCTTCTTCACGGCCAATCAATCCTTCATCGCCGGCGTGCGGGTTCAAACCCAGTACGGCTACTTTGGGTTTATCAATACCAAAATCTTTAATAAGTGAATTATTGATGATGCTGAGCTTCGACAGAATATTATCGCGGGTAACATATTTGGCGGCTTCGCTTACGGGAACATGCTCGCTTAATAAACCTACTCTGAAATTACCGGCAACCATCAGCATCGCTACATCCTGTACGCCAAAAATATGTTTCAGGTAGGGCGTATGGCCTGTATAGTTAAATTCATTGCTGTGGGTATTCTTTTTATGAATAGGGGCGGTAACCAGCCCATGGATCTTGTTTTCCTTCAGCGCCTGAACCGCGGTGGTAAGCGATTTAATGGCATATTTACCGCCAATATCGGAAAGCTGGCCGGGCGTAATGCCAACCTCTTCTTCCCAGCAATTGAAGATATTGATCTGTTTAATGTTCACGCGATTCAGTTCCTTAATGCTTTGATAGCTGAAATTGATATCGGGTACTGATTTGCGGTAAAAATTGATGACCTTGTTAGATGCGAAAATAACGGGAGTACAAAGTTCGAGCAGGCGATGGTCGTTGAGGGTCTTAATGACAAGTTCAGTACCAATACCGTTCAAATCGCCTATCGAAATGCCTATTATGGGTTTTTGTTGTTGTGCGTTCATTGTGAGTTTACTATTGAAGCGGCTAATTTACGATATAATGTTCAAGGAAAACCGGAAGCTTACTGCTTCTGCCTTCAGCAGGGCAGCCGGTAAGCTACAAATAAAGGCATATCGTGCGTGCGCCAAAGTAATACATGCCACCCCGGTTCTGCGCAAAAGTGTTCAGGCCACATAGCTCCATATCTCTTTTTAACCCCTGTTTTTAGGTATTAATACCTACAATCCATGGGAAACCAATTATCAATACATGCCATTATATATTTATTCTATATGATTGTAATATAATGTTTTATACATTTGTTGTGATCAATCGACCCTACTACAGAAACACTAAAAATTATGTATACCTTTTCCTTCTGAGCTGGCCAGTATGCGGATACCCGCACAGGGATTTTTGAGTAGTGTTGAATTGAGATTGAAGAATAAAATCCGATTGTATGAAAGTCCGTATTGGTGAAAACATTCCCTTGCTGCTGCTCCTCCTGAGCACTACCTGGGCACAGGCGCAGATAACCTCGCCGATCATCAGGGGAAAATTTGGTGTAGATGCCGATGTGCAGAACAACTGGTTCAATAATGGTGTGCTCACTGGCAATGACGACTGGTATTTCAGGAACGGCTCCTCCGGCAGCAGTGTTTTTGTGATAGATACTACCGGCGCTGCCGCCATTACAGCGAAATATGCCGCCGGCATAGAGCTTACCACTCCTTTCTTTCGCAAAATGAATTATCCGGTACATTCCCAACTCGATGGTTCAAAGACATTGATAGACGCTATGTTTGTGCGCGACTATCATAATATTGATTCAACCGTGTTTGCATCGGGTTCCAATAAGAACGGCATGAGCCCGGCAAGCTGGTCGTGCCCCCAATATCAGGGTATACCAAATAAGAACGATATTCTCGATGCCTATGTACATATACGACGCGAAGGCCCAACCTTATCAATAGCCGATACGCTCTGGATGTTTGGCGGTGTTGCCCTGGAATCAAACAATGGTAACCGCTATTTTGATTTTGAGTTATACCAGACCGATATTTTATACACCCGCGGTACGCAGGCTTTTACCGGTTATGGCCCCGATGCCGGGCATACTTCATGGAAATTCGACGCTTCAGGTAAATTAACCCATGCCGGGGATATCATATTCTCGGCAGATTTTGGCGGTTCTACCCTCAGCTCGATCGAAGCGCGCATCTGGATCGACAGGGCCTCCCTGTCAATTACACCTTCCTCTTTCGACTGGACGGGCACTTTCGATGGCGCTCATTCCGGTTCGCAATTCGGTTATGCAGGAATACAACCCAAAACCGGCGATCCTTTTTATTTTGGAACCGCCAATGCAAATACTACCTGGGCCGGCGCATTTAAACTGGTTAGAGCTGATAACAGCGTTGTAACGAGTTTTGAAACAAACCAGTTCATGGAGTTTGGCGTTAACCTTACCGTATTAGGGTTAAACCCGGCCACACTCATTGGAGTTAACAGTTGCAGTTTGCCCTTTAGTAAGATATTGGTTAAAACGCGTTCCTCCACTTCATTCAGCGCCGAGTTAAAAGATTTTGTCGGTCCGCTCGATCTGTTTCTGCCGCCGCCGGCAACCGCCGCCGCGGATATACCCATGTATTGCGGCGCCATTGGTATTAGTCAGCTTGATGTGGTAAATCCTTACTCAACGTCTGTTTATACCTGGACCACCAGCAACGGCCATATTGTAGGTTCACATACCGGTCCGTCAATTGTCGTTGATCATCCGGGAACATATGTCGTTACCCAAACACTTGAAAACGGTTGCCCAATCTATGCAACCGATACGGTAGTGATCACCCACGACCCGCATTGCACCGCTCTTGCCAATAATGAAATGACTTTTAACGGAACGGCTGCAAACGGCAATGTACAGTTGAACTGGTCGGTTACAAAGAACCACGAGATACAACATTTCACCGTTGAAAGAAGTATCGATGATGTTCATTTTACATTGATCGATACCGTTAACAGCCATCCATCCACTTCGCGGTATGCTGCCTACAGGCTCGTCGATGATGTGCAGGGGCTGCGAACCTCGTATGCGTATTATCGTATAAAAATATCTGCACGCAATGGCGAAGTGCAATATAGCAAAGTGATAAAAGTAGCGCTAAGCACTGGCGCCGTTACGGGTGTTACTTTGCAGCCGAACCCTGTACGCGACCGCGTACAGATCATTATACATTCAATGGCCGATAGAGATGTTCGGGTGAAGATCTATGATGTAACGGGTCAGCTATTGAAGACGTTGAATACACAGGTGCAGCAAGGGTATTCTTCCGTTAGTATAAATGATTTTCGCAGTTGGGCAAAGGGAGTGTATACAGTAAAAGTACTTGCAGGCAATGACGTGTTTATTGATAGAATGATACTGGTAAAATAACGATGTGTTGTTTGTGGCGTATGCAACAGGCGATTAATTCATCGATCTTATAGAATTATACATACATAAATGTTTATTTTATCTTCCTGTTACCAATAATTTTTTGAATGGTACGTTTATAGGTTCCGTAGATCCGTATTTTATGAAGAACACCCTATTGGCTGTGTTGATCATAACTGTATGTTGTGAACATACACAGGCACAAAATAACCCACAGCGTTCGCCCGGTTATATCAAATACCAGGGTACTCAGCCGGCACAACCTGCCGGTAAGAGATCTTCAGCAAAATATACTACAAATGATGGCGCGGTAACAACCGATAAACTTGCCAACGATATTTTTATTTCAAACATAACTGCCGATGGCACGGTAACGACCGATAAACTGGCCGGTGATATCCTTAATGTAATGAAAGGCGGTAACAGGGGCGTAAATGCCAATGCAGCCATTGAAAAGCTACCGGCTTCGGTTCCGTTATACAGTGCCGATGTAAGCAAAAGGCATTCCTATGCAGGGTATATGCAGCGGGTGATGTTGCAGAGCCGGTATGCTCAAAGCATTTCTTCAATTTCTAAAAGAACAGGATGGTTACAATATAAGGTTGACTAAGGTTTAAGTTTCATGCGGATCAAGAAGAGGTACGGTTGTCTTTCATTCCTGAATGCAAACCCTGCCTCTTATTTTTTCCCCTCCCTCAAAAGGGAAGGCCTCGGGAATTTGATCGGAAATCGCAAAATTCGGGTTCCCCCTTATCAACTTGTAAACCCCGTCAACTTGTCAACTTCTTCGTACTTTTGCCCTGTGTATACACTCAAAAAATCATTGGGGCAGCATTTTCTGGTCGACGAAAATATCTGCCGTAAAATCGTGCAGGCCCTGCAACAACATCCGTTTCAACGGTTACTGGAGGTAGGCCCGGGCGGCGGCGCATTGACCAAATATTTACTCGGTTTGCCCGGTATCGACTTTAAATGCGTTGAGCTCGACGAAGAGAAAGTGAACTGGTTAAAGCAGCAGTACCCGGCTTTGCAAACAAAGATCATTCACCACGATTTCCTGACGGTTGACCAGCCTTTTAGTGATCCATTTACACTGGTTGGCAACTTCCCTTACAATATTTCTTCCCAGATCTTATTCAGGGTGCTGGAATGGAAGGGCAGTGTAGAGGTGGTGATAGGCATGTTCCAGAAAGAAGTAGCACAGCGGGTGGTTGCGCGTGAGGGCAATAAAGTGTACGGTATTTTAAGTGTGCTGGTACAGGCGTTTTTCGATGTAGAATATTTGTTTGAAGTGCATGAGAATGCGTTCAACCCGCCCCCAAAAGTTAAAAGCGCGGTTATACGGCTAACGCCGAGGCAGGCCATACCCGAAATGAGTAGTGAAAGAAGGTTCTTTGTGCTGGTAAAAACTGCTTTCAACCAACGGCGCAAGACCTTGCGTAATGCGGTAAAAAGTTTATATACTCCCGAAGCATTGAAAGACCCCATATTCGATAAAAGGGCCGAACAATTGACGGTAAATGATTTTGCCCGGCTTACATTTACAATGAAATAATTAAAGCTAATGGGTAGGTTACTGGCCGGCAGGCGCGTAGCTTACCCTGTGATATATTGAACTCCATTAAGATGAAAAAAGTTATTATTACGGCCAAAGTACACGATTGGCTTTTAGAACAGTTACAGAAAAAAGGGTTTACCATACAACATGTTCCGGCTATCACTTATGAAGAACTGCTGGAAATTATTCATGAAGCGGAAGGGTTGATCGTTACCACCCGTATAAAGATCGATAAAGCCCTGCTCGACCGGGCAACGAATTTGAAATGGATCGGCCGCCTTGGCAGCGGTATGGAATTGATCGATGTTACCTATGCTGAAAGCAAAGGGATAAAATGCGTAAGCAGTCCCGAAGGCAATCGCAATGCAGTTGCCGAACATTCACTGGGAATGTTGTTAAGCCTTATGAACCGCATGAACAGCAGTATGCAGGAGATCAGGGAAGGCAAATGGATGCGTGATGCCAACCGGGGTATCGAGCTTACCGGCAAAACGGTGGGTATAATCGGCTATGGCAATACCGGCAGCGCCTTTGCCCGTTTACTGGCCCCGTTCGATGTTACGGTGCTGGCCTGCGATAAATATAAATTTGATTTCGCAAAAGGCTATGTACGTGAAGCCAACCTGGAACAGATAACCCGTTATGCCGATGTGGTTAGTTTACATCTTCCATTGACCGATGAAACTTTTCATTTTGCCAATGATGCTTTTTTCAATGCCCTTCAACGTAAACCGTTTTTTTTGAATGCGTCGCGCGGCAAGGTGCAGGAAACCGGAGCTATTATAAGGGCATTGCAGAATAATAAAATTGCCGGCGCCGGCCTCGATGTACTGGAAAATGAGAAGATCGAAACCTGGACCGGGGTTGAGAAGCAGGAGCTTGACTGGCTTTTGCAACAGCCCAATGTGTTGATTACGCCCCATATTGCCGGGTATAGTCATGAGGCATATCATAAAATGGCCAGTGTGGTATTGGAAAAGCTGGGAATATAGAACTTTATTGTCAGGCCCGAACCGTGCCCTGAAGTTTTGTATATGAATAGCCTGGAATCTAATGAGTTTTTAATGCCGGTACCATTTTTAACGGTTAGCCGGTTAAAAAATAAACCCCGGGATCTTAATCATTCTGAAAAAAACTTTATTTTTGTTTTATAACAGTAGTGCAACGCTTCAGCCCAGAGGCGTTGTTCTTTTTTTCTGTTTATAGCCGAACACCAAATTATATCTGGTTTAAAATAAGGAGGTTTTTATGAGTAGTGTTTTATACGTTACAAAAGAAACGCTTGAGCAAATGAAAGAGGAGTTGTTGCGTATGCGTACGATTGATCGTCCGGCGGCTGCCCGGGCTATCGCAGAAGCGCGTGAGAAAGGAGATTTGAAAGAAAACGCTGAATACGATGCTGCCAAGGAAGCCCAGGGCATTCTGGAGGCTAAATTAAAAAAGCTGGAAAACGATATTGCCAGTGTTCGTATATTAGATACTGAGAATGTAGATACCAGCAAGGTGTCTATTCTCACAAAAGTTACCATCACCAATCTTGCCAATAAGAAAAAGATCACCTATACCATCGTTTCTGAAAAAGAGGCCGATCTGAAACTGGGAAAGATCTCTATTACTTCACCTATTGGCCAGGGCCTTCTTGGCAAAGTTGTAGGCGACGTGGCGGAGGTTCAGGTGCCTGCCGGTACGCTCAAATTTAAAATTGAAGATATCTCTGTTTAAGTACAGCGAACCATTCTCCCATTGGTTGCAATCTGCATTCAATCATATTAAATAAGAATAACCGGACGTATGACCATTTTTTCAAAGATCATAGCCGGTGAAATACCGGCTTATAAGATTGCTGAAGATGATCAGTTCTTCGCATTCCTCGATATTTTTCCGTTAGTGGAAGGGCATGTACTGGTGATACCGAAACTGGAGATCGATAAGTTTTTCGATGTGCCCGACGACTACCTGAGCCGGATGCTGGTATTTTCGAAACCCATAGCAAAAGCAATTGAAAAGGCGTTTCCCTGTAACCGGGTAGGCCTGGCGGTTGTTGGGCTTGAGGTGCCGCATGCGCATTTACATTTGGTACCTATAAATGGCATCGATGATCTCAATTTTACCCGTGGCAAATTAAAACTGTCGCCCGAACAACTGAAGTCAGCGCAGGAGAAGATAGTTAGGGAGTTGACGAGTTAGCATGTTGACAAGTTAACCGGGAGTTGAAAAGCTGATAAAGATGATAGCGTTAACAGAGGAAAGGCAGGGAGGTTGACAGGTTGACAAGGAATGCGAGCTTCGCGGGCGGGTTTTGTTAGGTATCATGATGGCCGGCAAAATGTGAACCTCGCATTTGAACGACCCTTTCACGATTGCCGATTCACGCTTGCCAATTAATGCGCGGCTCGAGTTTGAACGACCCTTTCACGATTCACGTTTGCCCTTTCACGATTCACGGCTTCAACTTTATTCTGCCCGGATTTTTTGCAATAAAATCTTCCCAGCCCTTTAATTTTTTGCCTGCGCTTTTAAGCAGGGCGTTATCCTGAAAGTGATGACAAACCGCCACTGCAAGGGCGTCAGAAGCATCGAGGTGCTTTAAATTCGTATTGTTCTGAATGCTCAAAATGCGTTGCAGCATTTGCCACACCTGTTCTTTATCGGCATTACCGTTTCCGGTGATGGATTGTTTTACTTTCTTGGGCGAATATTCAACTACTTCCAGTCCGGCGCTCATGGCCGCAGCAATGGCCACCCCCTGCGCCCGGCCCAGTTTAAGCATACTTTGTACGTTCTTGCCAAAAAAAGGCGCCTCGATGGCAAAGCTTGCGGGTTTGTATTGTGTAATAAGGTCGCTTACTTTTTGATGAATAAGCTGCAGGCGTTCGTAGTTGTCTTTACGGGCGTTAAGCTTCAGCGTGCTCATCTCAAGCAGTTTTATTTTTTGAGAAGAAACGCCAATGAGGCTATAGCCCATGAACAAGGTGCCGGGATCTATACCAAGAATTATTTTTAAAGGTGTTTGCAAGGAGCGTTGGGATTGGATTACTTTGTGAACTTATTTTGGTGACAACAAACAAAAATATCAAAATTCTGCTCAACTATGTGATTGGTCCGCTGGTGTTTTGCCTGCTGGCCTGGTCAATATACCGGCAATTGTTGCGGCAGAATAACTGGCAGGCTTCCCTGAAGCACGCCTGGGAGGCAATGATGGGGGCCGAAGCCTGGAAAATGGTGCTTGCCGTGGTGCTGATGTTTGCCAATTGGGGGCTTGAGGCCCGTAAATGGCAGGTGATAATAAAACGGGTACAGCATTTGTCATTCATTCAGTCATGTAAAGCCGTTTTTACGGGAACTACGCTGGCGTTTTTTACTCCCAACCGGATAGGGGAGTACATGGGACGAATATTATATCTTGATGAAGGCGCCCGAATAAAAGCAATTTCTCTTACTATTGTATGCAGTATGGGGCAGTTGCTCATTACATGGTGGGCAGGAATTGGCGGAATTTTATATTTAAAGGCCTATGGGAATACAGAATTGCTTCATACGTTTGCAGGGCTTTGGTTGAACCTAGTGCTGTATTTTGCTGTGGGAGCTGCCGTGGTTTTAACATTATTTTATTTTCGTTTGGCAGGCCTGGTAAGATGGATTGAAAAGATCCCTAAACTGCAAAAACCCGTTTCATATATACGGGTTTTAGATAATCTTAACGCAACCATCTTATTCCGGATATTGTCTTTATCAATACTAAGGTACAGCGTATTTATAGGGCAGTATTTTCTGCTGTTTGATGTATTTGATGTGCATGTGACTGCCGCACAGGTTGCGGGTTCTGTAAGCGTTATTTTCCTGGTTTTATCGATAGTACCAACTATAGCTGTTATCACCGAATTGGGGGTGCGATGGAAGATCGGTATAGAAGTGGTACAACTTTTTGATAGCAATATTACCGGTATACTGGCAACGTCACTGGCCATCTGGATCATAAACCTGGTAATACCGGCATTGATAGGAAGTTTGCTAATTTTAGGTATAAAAGTATTTAATAATAGAAAGTAGCATACCGGCATGGACATTAACCTTATTAATTGGAATTAAGACAGCGTTACATGAAAGTAAACCGACCACTCGCATTCCTTTTGTTTATAATTATAAGTTTTCCGTTGAGAGCTGGCGACGGCTTTTGCGATATACGTAATTCGGCTTTTTCGAACGGCGAGGTAATAACCCTGAAGGTATTTTATACCGTGGTAGGGGCTTATTTCGGGGCCGGGGAAGCTACGTTTACCACCACACTTGAAAAAATGGCCGGTAAACCGGTTTATCATATCGTTGGGGATGGAAAAACGTATAGCTTTTACGATAAATTCTTCAAGGTCCGCGATAAATATGAAACGTATATAGATACGGCTACCCTGCAGCCCTACCGTTTTATTCGCAATGTGTACGAGGGCGGCTATAAAAAGTTTGAGAACGTTACGTTCAACAAAGCCACCAATTCGGCGGTTACCAACCAGGGCGTGTATAAGGTGCCCGAATGTGTGCAGGATGTATTAAGTGCAGTGTATTATTCCCGCAATATTGATTTCAATAAGTATAAGGTAGGCGACAGGATCAGTTTCTCTATGTTCCTCGATAACGAGGTGTACGAAATGTACATCCGTTACCTGGGTAAAGAAACCATCAAAACGAAATACGGCAAGTTCAGGGCGGTGAAGTTTAAACCACTGCTCATTAAAGGAACCATTTTTGAGGGAGGAGAAAAGATGACGGTTTGGGTGAGTGACGATAAGAACCATATTCCGATTCGGATCGAAAGCCCTATTTCGGTGGGCAGTGTGAAGATCGATATGATCAGCTACCGTAACCTGCGTTACCCGCTTACCTCGCTGGTTAGTTTGTAGGCTGGTTTTTATGAGGAATTAATTGATTTTCAATATATAAAGGATGGTCATTCTCAATGAATGGCCATCCTTTTTTTGGGGGCCGGTGGGCGTTATAGGCGGCGCTGCCTTTCACCGCGGGCCAGCTTTTTAGGTATTGGCAGGGCGTTCCGCGGAGGTATTTGGTGAAAGTGTTTGTGTGACAGTGATTTATGAAGGCGCACTTTTGGGCCGGCCGTCTTTTAACACGGTTGATTATTGGCCAGAACCAGTGGCGGGAGCACTTCGTACAGGCTCCCTTTCGGGCGCAGGCTGCTCCCATGACTGCAATTATTTGGCTGGAACCGGTTGGCGGCGGCGCTTTATGACGGCTCCCTTTCCGGCGAGCGTATGCGCGCATTAATTGGCTGGAACCCGGTTGCGGGCCGGAAAGATCACAGTTATTAAATCTCGAAAAACGGCACTTTTTTGATTGAAAGCGGGAATTCAGGTTTGATCAAAACCGCCGCCCGCATTGTCGCCGGTATATAATATACAGAAGATATTATCGCAGTTGGGAATTGCCGGCACACCCAATAGAAACGCAGTAAAATGAAAATTTGAAACCAGGGAACAAAATCGTGTAATAAGTACAATTGTCAAATTCGGGAAATGCGATTTTCAGTCAACGGATCGGCTCCGGTGGAAACTGATAAAACGCCGGTCAACGCGTTGCCCGATTTTTAAAAAGCGCGATTTTCTTCAATTGTGGACTTAGCATTCTTCGAAACTGCAAATAGGTGAAAATGATCTAAATCGACAGAAGCCGATTGCGATGATCTACAGATCTGTTTCGGCGATGCCTCACCAATCTGCCAATCGAAAAAATCCATTCCGATCAACGCGCGATGGCCAATTGTCAAAAAACGATATTTTCATCAGTCGCGAATGTAGAAATTGTCAAAAACGCAAATTGGTCAAATTTGACAAAAAGTGATTTTTGACGATCACAGATCGGCTCGCCGCTGAGCCGTTTCCTGCATATAGACTCACAACCGCTCCGTCGAGAAAATTGATCAGCTCAAATTAACGCAGACCTCTTATTTTCAAAAAGCGATATTTTCATCAATCGCGAACATAAAAATCTTCAAAACCGCTAATTGATCAAAAAGGTCAAAATCGACAGAAATTGATTTCAATGATCACGCCCGGTCGGTTTGCCGCCGATCCGCCAATCAAAATTGATCAGCTCAAATCAACGCAGACCTCTGTTCTTAAAAAAACCGATTTTAACTAATCGCGAACACAGAAATTGTCACAACAGCAAATTGATCAAAATTGACAAAAAGTGAATTCTGACGATCAACAGATCAGTCAGCCGTTCGAAATGATGAATTCAAATCGACACTGAGATCGATTTTTAAAAATTGCGAATTTCGACAAACACGAACGTCAAAATCTTCAGGAACCGGGAAATTCATTTTTCATCAAAAAATGCAAAACCGGTGTCGAAAATCTAAATCTCCCGACAAATTACGGCAAAATAATATGTAAAAATTAATCAATGCAATTTTTGGTGGTCCAAATCGCTGATTCGGTAAACGACAAAAGCGCATAAAACGCAAAAAGCGAAAGATGGTATTTCTACTAATGGCAGGAAAAATTGAAGGTTTTTGTCTTTTTAGACACTAACGCTAACCATTATGTACAACCTGATTATTTAAGTGTGGGCAAGCTTATTATGCGCCAGGTAACGCGATTGATTTTCAGTAAAAAAGCCATATACGAAAATGTCGTTTTATGCCGCTTTTTACTTTTTTGTTTTTTTTAAAGATTGAAGGGTTGGCGGTTATCGTTCAGTCACATTGTACACATTGATCAAAGCAAGGGAGCGGAGTAATATGAAAGTGAAAATATGATTTATACCGCAAAATGCAGGCCAGAAGCTTATTTACAGCGATAAATATTTTAATCATCAATCAGCGCTAAAAGTATTTGAAATGAAGACTAAAGGATCGAAAAAATTTAAATGTACCGGTCGTAGGGTGTTTGTATTTTAAATAATGGATTAACGTTATTAAAATTAATAACGGTGGTTCGTTAACGTTGTAACCATTTTTATAATAAAAAAAGCAATCGTTTATCGGGTTCGAATAAAAATAAATGTAATGCGCAATCGAAAATATAATATTTCAATTTGGATGGGAAGTAAAATAAATTTTGAAATAAAATCAATAATAAAATTACAAAAACACAAAATTGAAAATTATCAAATTCAATCCCTGATTTGCGCTCAAATTGAATGAAACGTGCAGGGGAAAATTTTCATTAATACACACATGGATCCGCCGGCTGGCGGACTCAATAAATATTTGCAATGAAAAATGGTAACTGTGTAGCAGAAACGACTGCAAATACCGGCAAACAAACGCAGGAACCAGCCCTGAAAAAAAGTGGGAATAACCCGAGGTATGTGTCTCGTCACCATTGTTGAGCGGTTGTCACTTCATTTTACTCAAACCGTCAAATAAAACGGTAGTTCCGGGGTAAAATTACCATTCGTCACACCGTTGTCCTTAGTTCATCGCACCATGCCCGTCAGTTCGTCACTTCAATATGCATACTCCCGGGGAAAAAATGCAGTTCGTAACGGCCATTTCCGAAGACCGTAACATGTTTTGGAGGAGGCCGTCACATTTATGAAAGCATGCGTGCCGTTCAAACATACATTTGTGCTATCACTCACTGATGAACGGGAAAACGCTTTTAGCTTCGGGTATAAGCGTACTGAGAAACCTGCTCCCCGTCAGCGATTGATGAAATGGTTCTTTGACAGGTTGATTTATTTTTGTTAATGCAGGCGCGGGTGAATAGATGCATGAACAACAACAGTGTAAGTACGTTTACACCGTGATGGGAATATATGATCTGAAGCTAGATACCGGTACATGGGCTTTATCAGCTTTCACATACGAAAGCCATGGTCATTGTATCGGGTAATTGGTTGCAGGCCCGGGTTGTAACGGGCCTGCTCTTTACCTTACAATGTATATAACTTAGAACCTGTAATCGTTTACAGTTCTTCAAGTTTGAACAGATCCTTATGCCGTACGCCGCGTTCAGTTAATTGCAGTGAGCAGCATTCATGCACCGGGTCATGTTCAAAAAATAAAATGTAGTTGTTCTCCACCGCTTCTGTAAGGAATTGCTTCTTTTCGAGCAGTGTTGTAAGCGGGAACATATCATACGCCATTACGTAAGGAATAGGCAGGTGAGCTACAGCAGGCAACAGGTCAGCCGCAAATACAACGGTGTGCCCCTTATAACTGATCTGCGGTAACATCATCGCTTCTGTATGGCCATAGGCAAACCGCACTTTCATGGTATCGCTGAAATCAATACCATCGGTGGGCTCAACAAATTTTAGTTGCCCGCTTTCCTGTATAGGTAAAATATTCTCTTTTAAGAAGGATGCTTTCTCGCGGTCATTTGGCACCGTTGCGGCTTCCCAATGACGTAAGTTGCTCCAGTAAGTAGCATTTTTAAATGCGGGCAACAATTTGTCGCCCGAACGGGTAATACTGCCGCCGCAATGATCGAAATGCAAATGGGTAAGAAAAACATCGGTGATATCATCGGGCTGAAAACCGTATTTCGCCAGGGATTTGTTGAGTGAATCATCGCCATTGAGATAGTAATGGCTCATGAATTTGGCATCCTGTTTATCGCCCATACCGTTATCGATCAGGATCAGCCTGTCTGCTTCCTGTATAAGCATACTGCGCATAGCCCAGTTGCAAAGATTATTTTCATCGGCAGGGTTCAGCTTGTTCCAGATCGACTTGGGCACTACGCCAAACATAGCGCCGCCATCGAGTTTGAAATAGCCTGTATTTATTGAATAGAGCTTCATTTTGTTAATTGTTGTTTGAGTGTTGAATGTTCAGTTTGTGGTTTATGGTTATTCTTGTTGAGAGCCACTAAATCGTTTGCAAAAATACTACCATTTTTTTTCAGGTCTTTGAGGCCTGTATTTTAAACCTGCTGTTATGTGAATAGGCGTTTTGCAATTCCAAACTGTATTTGCCAATTGCCTTTTGTCTATTGCCTATTGGCCTTATTCAACGCTCTCATGGTCATGCCCAGCCATACAAAACCCAGCATAAAGAACACGATCAGTGCAAGCACTGAATTGCGCATGCCGCCAAAATGAATGGTTTGCTCTTCTATATAAGCAAAAGTGAACATGCCTATTACCAGCGCTATCTTCTCCGTAACATCATAAAAGCTGAAGAACGAAGCGGTGTCTTTTGTTTCGGGCATCAGGTTACTGTAGGTTGACCGGCTTAGCGACTGAAGACCGCCCATTACGAGGCCAACGATTCCCCCCAGTATATAAAACTGAATATCGGTATAGGTGAAATAAGCGCCAACGCAGGCAGCTATCCAAACCAATACCACCACCATCAGGGTTTTAATATTGCCAAACCGCTCGGAAGCGCGCGAAATAAAAATAGCGCCGGGAATGGCCACCAACTGAATGATCATGATGGTGATTATTAATTTTGCCGTGGGCAGGTGTAATTCTTTCGCCCCAAATTGTGTGGCTGCCAGGAAAACAGTTTGTATACCTGCACTATACCAGAAGAACGATACCAGGAATAATTTAAGCACCCGCATATGTTTCAGTTGCATCCACACTTTCTTTAGCTCCAGAAAGCCGTTGCTGAAGACGTTCTTCCGTTCGTGTCTTTCTTTAACGGTGCTGATGGGCAGATTGCGGAAAGGGATCTGCGCAAAACCGATCCACCACAAGGCAACCAATACGAACGAAACACGAGCCGGCATATAATCTCTTTCATAAGGCGTATCGAAACCAAATGCCCCGGGCAAAAAGACAACGATAAAACATAAGATCTGCAGAATTACGCTGCCTATATACCCCCAGGTATAACCGCGCGCGCTGATGCGGTCGCGCAGGCGGTGCGGTACCAGATCGGGTAAGAAAGAGTTATAAAATACAAGACTTGCCCAAAAACCTATGCACGAGAGCACCATGCAAAAGATACCGATGTTGAGGCTCGTGTTTGAAAGAGCGATCCTGCCATCGGCCAGTTGTTGCGGGGCAAAGAAGTATAGCAGCGAACAAAAGATGGCCCCCATGGTACAAAAAAAGCGCATGAAGTTGCGCTTGTTACCACGATAGTCGGCGATAGATGTAAGGATGGGTGAAATAAATGCCACCACAATAAAGGCGGCGCCCAGCGCGTAATTGTACAGCGCGGTGTTTACGAATTTTCTGCCCAGAAATTCAACTTCATTATCGGGCGTTTGGCCCCTGGTGATGGCCTCGAAATAAGCCGGGAAAATGGTAGAGGTTATTACCAGGTTGTATGCTGAGTTGGCCCAGTCGTACATACACCAGGAGTTGATCACTTTTCGGGGTGCTATTTGCATAAGGATAGCTTTGGAAGGTTAGGGGGAGGTTTGAGCAATCGGCAATTGACAATCGTGAAACGGCAAACTTCAGCGCGGCCTTCTTCGGCAATCGGCTCGAATTTCGGGCGGTGCGAGGTCGTAAATAGATCACAAATTTCGCGAGCGAGCCCTTTCACGTTTCACGACATTATCCAATAACCTTAAAATAGAACAGGATCAGCAACACCAGTCCTACAATTATTCTATACCAGCCAAATAACCTGAAACCGTATTTCTGCAAAAATCCAATAAAGAATTTGATCGCCAGCAGGGCAACAACAAAGGCAATACCACAACCCAGCAGCAGGGTGCTCATGTTATCGGTATTCAGCACTTCGGGTTGTTCCTGGTACATATCCCACAAGCTCTTAACGGTAGCAGCCAGCATAGTAGGCACCGCCAGAAAAAATGAGAATTCTGCTGCCAGCCTGCGGCTTAAATTCTGTTGCATACCGCCGATGATAGTGGCTGCGCTTCTGCTTAAGCCAGGGAACAACACAGAAAGTACCTGGTAGCAGCCAACAATAAACGCTTTTTTATTGGTGATATCTTCTTCTTTATCGGTAGCCGGCTTTTGAAACCATTTATCAACAAACAGCAATACCACACCGCCCAGCAACAAGATCAGGGCAATGATCATGGGCTTTTCAAGCATTTCGTCGATATGGCTTTTGAATGCCGCACCGAAGGCTAGTGACGGAATTACAGCAATAACAAGTTTTATGTAAAAGGAGATCTTTTTAAAGTCGAAGAATTTGCGCCAGTACAATACCACTACCGATAAAATGGCGCCAAGCTGTATCACGATCTCAAACAACTTCGAAAAATCGCCATGAACACCCATGATGGCCGATGCAATGGCCATGTGGCCGGTAGAAGAAATGGGTAAAAATTCAGTTAAACCTTCAATGATAGCAATAATAATAGCGTGAAGCGTGCTCATTAGTGTTATGTTGAACAGTTGATCTATAAAATAAATAAAGCGATACTTTCAACGAGCATCGCCTTAATAATATATAAACTTATTAATTTTTTAACTTGCCTTCGGCTTTTTGAAGATGGCATACACCTCGATACCCAGGCCCAGCAAGATCATTATCGGGGCAATGGTAATGCGGCGAAAACTATACACCTCATTCTCTCTGAACACATTGGGATCGTCGCTTTTTCCACCCGACATTAAAATGATGCCAATACCTACCAGAATAATTCCTGCGATCATCCACATATAATTATCTTTTGTGAACAGGCTGGGAGCAGGAGTGGTTGTTTTTTTAGTTTCCTTCATTTGAAGCCAGTTATTAGGTGCGCAATATAGGTATTTTTAAGGCTCAACGCTTAACGCTTAAGGCTTAACGCCGATTTTCGAAATTTGAGCTTCCCGAATAAATTTCAACAGTTCGAAATCCGGGTGTTAGCCTTCGGCCTTCGGCGTTTGCGTTTAGCCTTAATAAAGTTCGTCGAGTTTCATTTTCAGGTATTTTACCACGCTGCGGTAGGTGCTGAACAGCGTAATGCTGATGCCCAGTGCAATAAGGAAGCCGAAAAGGATAAGTACTTTGCTGTTATCCCGAAGGTCGCGCAGGTAGGGGAGAAAATACTCCGACAGCAACATCAATCCGTAAATAAGACCAATGGCCACCAGGGCGGCAATGGCGCCATTCAATACAGCCCGCATATTCAGCGGTTTGGCAATGAACCCACGGGTGGCGCCCACCATTTGCATGGTCTTTATCAGAAACCGGTTGCTGTACATGGCGAGACGGATGGTATTATCAATAAGTATAATGGAAAGAACACAGAACAGGGCGGCGAGGGCGGCAAAAACGATCAGTCCGGCCTGCACCGATGAACCCATTTTTTCCACCACAAAAGCAGGGTATTTTACGCTTTCTATCACCATTTGCCGGTTTTCGAGGTCGGTTTTTATAGCGGCAATGGTGTCCTTTTGTACATATGCGCTTTTCAGGTTAAAATCGATGGAAGCGGGCAGTGGGTTCTCTTCCAGCAGTTCCTGGAAATCGGTTTCCCCTTTCTCCATCCATTGCTTTTTGGCGGTCTCCTTGTCGATATACTCAACGGTTTGTGTGTAGGGGCGCGATTTAATGTATTGCATCAGGGAGTCTACATCAGCCTGGGTAGCGCTTCTGCGCAGGTATACCTGGATCTTGATGTCTTCCTTTAGTTCTTCGGTATATCGGCTGGCGTTTAACAACAACCATCCGAAAACGCCTACAAAAAACAGTACAATGGTAACCCCTAAAATGGCCATGAAGTAAGAGGGTTTGGAACGCTTGGCCGATGCTTTTCCGAATTGCGCCATGTATTTTTAGTTTTTGAAGGGATGATAATGCCTCTAAAAGAGCGGCAAAAATAACGGTTTTATCCCGGTAAAATGGTTATTATCCGTATTTTTGACATCCTTCTAAACGATAGAAATGACATAAAAATTTCAGGTGTGAATGACTTTTTAACGTTTCCTCAACGTATGATTGTCAGTTCAATGCAGAATGAAGCAAAAAAAATGCCGCCTATTTACGGGGGTACAGCCGGCAGGGCAATGTGGGAAAGAAGGTGACAAAAAGTACCTCAAACACAACCGGGAACCAAAAACTCAAAAAACAAGAACAACCAGAATCAAGAAAAAGTTATGGAATACAACTTCAGGGATATTGAAAAAAAATGGCAGGAACAGTGGAAGGCAGCAGGCGCCTACAAAGTGAGCAATGATTCCCCGAAACCCAAATTTTATGTACTGGACATGTTTCCCTACCCGAGCGGGGCGGGCCTGCATGTGGGCCATCCGCTGGGCTATATAGCCAGTGATATTTACAGTCGCTTCAAACGGTTAAAAGGATTCAACGTACTGCATCCCATGGGGTATGATGCGTTTGGCCTTCCCGCCGAACAATATGCCATCGATCATGGCGTACACCCTGCTGTAAGTACCGACAAGAATATTACCACATTCCGCCGTCAGCTCGATAATATAGGTTTTTGCTTCGACTGGGACCGCGAGATCCGCACCAGCGACCCCGGTTATTACAAATGGACACAGTGGATCTTCCTGCAATTGTTCAATAGCTGGTATAACCGAAAATCGAAAAAGGCCGAGCACATCGATGCGCTGGTTGCCATCTTCGAAAAGGAAGGAAACGCCGGCTATGAAATTCCGCACGACAAATACCAGATAGCCAAAACCGGCAAACGGGTATTTACCGCTGCCGAATGGGCCGGTTTTACCGAAAAAGAACAACAGGACATTTTAATGGAATACCGCCTTGCCTATTGCGGTTATGGCGAAGTGAACTGGTGCGAAGCGCTGGGAACGGTGCTGGCCAATGACGAAGTGATCAATGGTGTAAGTGAAAGAGGCGGCCATCCCGTGGTAAAGAAAAAATTACGGCAGTGGTACCTGCGCATTACCGAATACGCCGATCGTTTGCTCGAAGGCCTCGACCGGATCGAGTTCAGCGAATCGATGAAGGAAATGCAAACCAACTGGATCGGAAAAAGCTATGGCGCCGAGATCACCTTTAACGTGAAAGGTTCGAACGAAACGCTTACTGTTTATACTACTCGTCCCGATACCATCTTCGGGGTCGACTTTATGGTTATTGCTCCCGAGCACGATCTTATTGAATCGATTACCACGCCCGGGCAAAAACAGCAGGTGGAAGATTATATCACCTATGTAAAAAGCCGCAGCGAACGCGAGCGCATGGCCGAGAAAAAGATCACCGGCACGTTTACCGGCGCTTATGCATTGAACCCGTTCAACGGGCAGGAAATACCGGTTTGGATCAGCGAATACGTACTGGCTGGTTATGGAACCGGCGCCATTATGGCCGTGCCCTGTGGCGATGAACGCGATCATAAATTCGCACAACATTTCAATATACCCATTACCAATATCATCGGTGAGCATTACAATGGGCAGGAAGCCAACCCTACCAAGGATGCAAAACTCGAGAACTCAGATTTTCTGAATGGGATGGTAATGCGCAATGCCATGGAAGTGGTGATAAAAAAGATTGAAGAAATGGGCATTGGCGTGCGCAAGGTGAATTTTAAAATGCGCGATGCCGCTTTCAGCAGGCAAAGATATTGGGGTGAACCATTCCCGATCGTTTGGAAGAACGGGATCGCTTATCCATTACCGGAAAGCGAACTGCCGCTTGAATTACCGCATGTTGATAGTTATAAACCCGGTCCGGAAGGCGAGGGGCCGCTGGCGAACATAGGTGAGTGGACGAACCGCTATTTTGAAACGAATACCATGCCCGGTTATGCCGGCAGCAGTTGGTATTTCCTGCGTTATATGGACCCCAACAATAACACGGAATTCTGCAGTCGCAAGGCCAGCGATTACTGGGGCCAGGTTGACTTGTATATCGGTGGCACCGAACATGCCGTTGGGCACCTGTTGTACAGCCGTATGTGGACGAAGGCCCTGTTCGATTTAGGTTATATCGGTCATGACGAACCCTATAAAAAACTCGTTAACCAGGGAATGATCCAGGGCAGCAGCCGGTTTGTGTACAGGATCAATGAGCGTGGTTGTGAGCATTTGTGCGCAAAGGTCCTGGGTGAGATACAACTGGAATCGTTCGATCTCAAAAAAGATCATAATGGCGGAATTGATTTTACTTTTTTCAGCAAGGAACTGAATAAGACAATTGCGGTGGAACTGACCTCTCAAAGCACCATTGCTAAAAAATTCGAGAGCAGGAAAGAGCATTTAAAAGCAGACACGCATAATACCACATTGATATTTATTAGTAATGAAGAGTTACTGGCAAAATATGTACAGGGCTGGGATGTGCTGAATAGCTGGATTAAGAGCCTGTTGAATTCGGAGAAACATTATTGCTCAGATACGCTTAACCGGCAATATTTTGCATCAGAATCTAAATTAAAAGATTTCGGTGCAGAAGGGTTCGACAAATTGCATGTAGATGTAAATATCGTCGATGGCGTAGAGCTGAATATAGAAGCGTTAAAGAAATGGCGCAGTGAATACGAAAGCGCGGAATTTATATTGGAAGACGGGAAATACATTTGCGGTACCGAGGTAGAGAAAATGAGTAAGCGCCTGTATAATACGGTGAACCCCGATGATGTGGTGAATAAATACGGCGCCGATACATTCCGCATGTATGAAATGTTCCTTGGGCCTGTAGAGCAAAGCAAACCCTGGGAAACAAAAGGTATTGAAGGGGTGCATCGCTTTCTGAAAAAGCTGTGGCGGTTGTTCTATGATGAAACAAAAGGCAGGATGTGGAATGAAGAAAAAGCCAATGCCGCCGAGCTGAAGGTATTGCATAAGACCATCAAAAAGATAGAAGAAGATACCGAACGGTTTTCATTCAATACCGGCGTAAGCGCCTTCATGGTATGCGTTAATGAACTGATAGAGCTTAAGTGTAATAAAAAAGAGATCCTTGAGTCGTTGCTGATCCTGCTTACGCCGTATGCGCCGCATATCAGTGAAGAGTTATGGCATTTGCTGGGTAACGAAAGCTGCATTCTTGATGCGGAGTATCCGAAACTCAATCAAAGCTATCTGGTTGAAAGCAGCAAGGAGTACCCTATATCAGTGAATGGTAAATTACGTACCACCATCGAAATAGCACTCGATGCGCAGCAGGATGATGTTGAAAAGATAGTGCTGGGCAATGACGTTATTCAAAAATGGATGGAAGGCAAAACGCATAAAAAGATCATTTACGTGAAAGGTAAAATGGTGAATGTGGTGGTGTAATTAATATGCAATTGACAATAGACAATTGGCAAGAAATACAGTAAAGGATATTAAATAAAAGTAGCCGCATCGTTTTTATGGTGCGGCTTCTTGTTGCCTGTTGCAAATTGCTTATTACCTATTGTTTTTCTTCTTCTGCTTAATAAACCTGATCAACGCACTGCTGTTCTCGGTGCTTTCGAGGCGGGCCTCGAAACGTTTGCCGTCGACAATGGCCACCATCAGCGAGGTATTGGGCGGAATAGTACCGAGGTTCTCGGCCACCATCACCATTTCATTGTCATCGGGCAGATCATCGACTGCGAGTGTAAGCGTATAGGGCTTGTTGTTAAGCCTTACATGTTCAAACACCATCCTGTCGTTCAGGAAAACGGCAATGGAATCGCCATCCACCACGGCATTATCATAAAAGCGCAGTTCGATACTATCGCCGGTAACCGGTATAACAGTAACAAGTTTTTTGTCGCGCGAAGTATATTTCTGTTGCGCTGAAGTGCTGCCCGCAGGCACCGGCTTTTTCTTTTCAACGATCGGCGGCGCCGTAACGGCAATAGAAGGAATTGTTTCAGGTACCGGCTTCACCGTTGTGCTGGCCAGTTCGCTCTCTTTTTCTTCCGATACCACAATGGGCACACCGTGCAGGCGGGCAACGCTGTCTATGATCCCGGGGTCATTGGCCCCGTAGATATAATTCTCCAGTACAAAGTCCCATTCATCATGAAAGCCCGATGATGGGATCTTCTGAAGAGCAACCGTGCCTTTGGTTTTGTCCTTGTCATCGCGGCCGGTGCTTTCACCATCGAGCCGCATGGTATTTTCACCCGGACAATTAAAATCGGCTACTGACAGCAGGGCTTCTTTGCCGCCATAGATCCTGCCCGAAAGACGGTCTTCGAGCATGGCTTCATCCCACCAGATAACACTGTTGTTATTGGGATCGAAATAGCCTTTGACGGCGAAACGAATGTAATTGCTGCGGGAAGTGTAGTAATAGGAAGTGCCGAGGAGGCTGTCTCCCTTTTTTATGAGTTTCAGTTCGGTATGGGCCGAACCGATCATGCCTTTCCAGGCGCCCGTAATAGTTTGAGCCTGTATAGAATTTGAAAGAAAGCTACAAAACACCAGGCCCGGGAGCAGTGCGATATATGTTTTCAAGGCGATTGATTTTGGCGGTTATTGTTTACAACGCCCTATACAGGGTAATATTTTGCTTTGATCTTCATTTAACGTTTATACTGGAATACCGGTTTTGCGCTGATCCTGAACCACTTTACTTTCATTTTACAACTTTGGCCGGTATGTAAACTAATCTTTTCCCTTATCTGTTTTATTAGGAAATTAGCAATATGGCACATCCAAATACAGCGTTGATAGAAGGACTGCGTAAAGCTGCCGGCAGCCTGGTGAAGGGCAATTATTATGCCTGGGGGCATCATGGCGCCTGTAATTGCGGACATTTATTGCAGGCCACTACCGAATTGACAAAGGAGGAGATCCTTACCTGGGCACATACCGGTACCGGTGAATGGACGGAACTGGCGCAGGAGCGTTGCGCGGTTACCGATGCACCGATCAATTTGCTATTGAAAAAGCTGGCGGAACTGGGACTAACGCCTACGGATATTCATAATATTGAATACCTCGAAGACAGGGAAGTGCTGAACCGGTTACCCAATGGCTTTAGATGGTTGAAAAAAAATGTGCGTGAGCATGTGGTCATGTATTTTGAAACCATGGCCGGTATGCTGGAAGAAAAGATGATCAACCAAGTCGAAGTGAATTACAGCGAATTGTTGCCATTGGAGAAGTTGGTAGCAGCCAACGAACCGGAGTAAAAGATCATTGTCTTTTTTGTGTTTCCTCCTGGTCTCCCGTCTCAAGCTCATTCCGATCTTTTTTGTAGTTCATCAGAATGGCATATGATACGATCGTTGCGGCCAGTATCATGTAAAATATAATCATCCACGTATCCATACCCTACAATTTATAGATAGGTAGTCAGAAATTATGCCATTTTATTATTTGATCACCTTTAATAAGTCAAAAACAGTTTTTTGTTGAAAATGTCTGCTGCTTGATGGCCGCACTTAGGTTGCTATTAATTGATTATTAGGGAGATGATTGTATATTAGCAAAGCGGCGTCGCCTGATTAAAATTTGGTTTATACAGGGAGCCTGATTATTAGCGTATTATAATTTTTATCACTCTTGGAGCCAGCAACATTCGAAAATATCATCCGCAAATACCAGTTTACGTTTGGCCGGGTAGTAGATTTTGATCCGGCAAAAGATAAATTTTTGCGGCTCGATTTTACTAAAGCAAATAAGGAGCTTACCCTTGAAATACTGGGCAATGAACAGGCTTTCAGCGATCACATTCAGCAAAAGCTAAAAGCCAACAACTCCCGGTATGGCATAGGCGGTTATGCCGAACACAGAACCATTTACAGTATCAGTACTGTATTTGATGCTCAACAACCCGGCGAAGAACCGCGCAGATTGCACTTAGGCGTTGATATCTGGGGGCCGGCCGGCACACCGGTGTACGCCTTTATGGGCGGCATGGTACATAGCTTTGCCTTCAACGATCGATATGGGGATTATGGTGCAACGTTAATACTGCTGCATCAACTCGATGGGTTACCATTTTATACACTTTACGGCCATTTGAGCTTAGGCGATATAGAATCGCTTTCTGCAGGTCAGTATGTGAACATCGGGCAAACCATTGGGCATTTTGGCCAACCGCACGAAAATGGCCACTGGCCGCCGCATTTGCACTTTCAGCTCATTCTCGATATGGAGTTGAAAGAAGGCGATTATCCCGGCGTTTGTAAATATTCTGAAAAAGAAAAATACCTCGCCAATTGTCCCGATCCCAATCTTATTTTACAACTCAACCGGTATATAAAATAGGTTGCTTCTTTTATCATCTTTAGCAATAATCGGGTTGAAGCATGCTGCGGCACGATGCAATTTTGCATTATAAAATTGCATTCAATGAAGAAGTTTAAAATTGTTCCGTTATCAAAAGAACATGCTGCTAAAATACGATCAACGGGTAAAGATGAATTTGGCCACCCCGTTATTGAACAAATAGCCACAGGTTCAGGCTCCTGCAGGGTATCGTTAAAACCCTTTGAGAAAGGAATAGATAAACGGCTGCTGATAAGCCATAGCCCATTCGATATTGATAACGCCTATAATCAACCGGGCCCTGTTTTTATCAACAAAGAAGAAGTGGAAGAATATGCCGACATTCATCGCTTTCCGCCCGGTATAAAAGCCAATAAGAAAAGTTTTCCCTTATCGCTGGTAGGGTACAACAAAGATCAGATGATGGTATTTACCCAACTTGTAGGCGATGATGATGTTGATGAATTGATACCGCACATCTTTGAGAACAATGCCGGCATCGCTTATCTGCATGCACGCAATGCACAGGCTTGTTGTTACATCTGTAAAATTGAACGGGTGTGAAAAGCATCTTACCTGCTGCTCAAAGCCCCATGCTTAGCAAATCAATTGCTACTTATAACATAGCTTTCACCAATTCTTCCCATTCCTGCCCGAGCGAATAACCGGGCATACGTTTGCCGGCTTTCGTGTACCAGTAATTGGCGTTGAAAACGTCGCCTTCGCGGCGGTGCAGGTAGGCATGGATCCAGGCGGCGGTTTTATCGGTCAGGTCCTGGATAAGGGTGTGGGCTTGGTCCCAATTGCCCTTTGCATCGAACCATAACGATTGAAGATATACGCTGCTGCCGGCGGGTGGATGACCGGTATCGAGGCTTTGTTGAAAGGTTTCGAAGTTCATATGATAAAGATAAAGGCTAAATAGCTTTAAGCGGGCATTGAATCTTTAACTTACTTTCAATAATTTAAACGCATGCGTCCATTGATTTTGCAGGAAACCGGGAATGCACCACAGGATGCATAACGGCTCGATGGCCCGGGCGGCGGTGGCTTTGCCCATATCGGCAATTTCCCAGCCAAAGGATGTGAGTATATCAGCGACGGTCTTTTTGGCATTGTCATCGTTTCCGCAAATAAACATCGTAGGCGGTCCGCCCTTTACCGTTGGCTTATACATTTGTGCATTACCTACACTATTAAACGCTTTTACCAACCGGGCCTGTGGAAGCTGGCGTTGTAATCGTTCCATCAACGACTCGTTCAGATCGGTAAAAAACGACAGCACGCCATCTGTAGGCGGCCCTGATTTAATTGGGTTGGTGGCATCTATCAGGATCTTGTTATTGAAGTGGGAAGTGCCGCAGAGCTTAATGGCCGATTCGGCCACAGCGCCGGCCACCGCCAGTACCAGTATATCGCCAAACTGGGCGGTTACGCCAAAGGTGCCGCATTGGCCCTTGGGATTTACTTTTTTCCAGATTTTTATTTCATCCTTGCCGGGGTTACGGGTGCCCAACATGACCTCATGCCCCTCAGCTAAAAAGGCGGTGCCTAACTTCTGGCCAACTGCACCGGAGCCAATGATGCCGATTTTCATAAACCTGGTTTTAAGTGCTGTAGAACAATTGATCTTTCCGTCCCAAACCTCAAATAGCGCTCTATTAAGTTAGCGATTTTTATGTTTGTGTGGATGTTGGAATTACTCGCTTACATTTGCTTAGTTTTATAAAGAAGCCCAAACAAATGGCCAATCCCAACTTAAATAACAATAAGGAAACGCTTACTGCGGCAGATAAGGAGTTTGAAAATAATATCAGGCCCCGGGAAATAAACGATTTTTCGGGTCAGGGACAGATCATCGAGAACCTGACCATTTTTATAAAGGCCGCAAAAATGCGGGGCGAAGCGCTGGATCATATCCTGTTCCATGGCCCCCCGGGCTTAGGAAAAACCACGCTTAGCCGTATTGTGGCCAATGAACTGGGCGTTAATATCAAGGAAACCAGCGGACCTGTTATTGAAAAACCCGGCGACCTGGCCGGGCTCCTCACCAACCTGGAACCGCGCGATGTATTGTTCATTGATGAAATCCACCGGCTGAGCACGGTGGTGGAAGAATACCTGTATGCTGCGATGGAAGATTATCGCATCGATATCATGATCGATAGCGGTCCCAATGCGCGCAGTATACAACTTACGCTGAACCCGTTTACCCTGGTGGGCGCTACTACCCGCAGCGGTTTGCTTACCGCGCCGTTATTGTCGCGGTTTGCCATTAAATCGCGGCTGGAATACTATACTGCAGAAACGCTGACGAAGATCGTACACCGTTCGGCCGAGATCCTTGGTTCTAAAATAACTTCCGATGCGGCCGGGGAAATAGCACGGCGCAGTCGCGGTACGCCGCGTATTGCCAATGGGCTACTGCGCCGAATGCGTGATTTTGCCATGGTATTAGGCAATGGCGTTATCGACCTCGGCATTACCCAGCATGGCTTGCGGGCGCTGAATGTAGATGAACATGGCCTCGATGAAATGGATAACCGTATTCTGCTTACGATCGTAGATAAGTTCAAGGGCGGTCCGGTGGGTATTACAACCATTGCAACCGCGGTGGGTGAAGAAACCGGAACGCTGGAAGAGGTATATGAGCCATTTTTAATACAGGAAGGTTTTCTTAAACGTACGCCACGTGGCCGTGAGGCAACGCATAAAGCATACGCGCATTTGGGCAGGGTGCAGCCGGGAAGCGGCGGCGCGGGTTTGTTGTTTGAATAGGGGCGTTTGGTTCGGCAATCGGCAAACCTTAGCGCGGCGTACGTCGGCAAACGTGAATCGGCAAACGGCAAACCTCAGCGCGGCGTACGTCGGCAAACGTGAAACGGCAAACGGCAAACCTTAGCGCGGCCATCCCCGGCAGGCGGCTCGAAATTCAAGCGGCGCATGGGTTTACAAACATCCCAAATGTCGCGAGCCCTTCACGTTTCACGAGGCGATTCACGCATAACAAAAAATACGTCCCGAAAAATCGGGACGTATGTCATAAAACGGTATAATGTAAACTGTAAATCCGAAACGTAGGGCGTACTTACGCAACCGGAACTACCAGGCGGAAACCGTTGCCATGGATGTTCACGATCTCGATGCTGTCATCGTCTTTCAGGTACTTGCGCAATTTGGCAATATACACATCCATACTACGGCCATTGAAATAGGTATCGCTACCCCAGATTTTTTTGAGCGCCTGCTCGCGTGGCAGCAGATCGTTCATATGCTCGCAAAGCATTTTCAGCAACTCATTTTCCTTAGGCGATAAAGTCTGCGTTTTACCGCTATGGCTCAGTTCGCGTAATTTGGGATTGAAGTGATAATCGCCGAGGTCGTATTCCTTATTCTCCTGTTCTTTATTCGTTTCCTCATTTCTTTTCAGGATAGCCTTTATTTTCAGCAACAATACTTCGCTGTCGAAAGGCTTGGTGATATAATCATCGGCACCGAGCTTGTACCCCTGAATGATGTCTTCCTTCATGGTCTTTGCGCTCAGGAAAAACAATGGAATGTCGGGATCCACATCGCGAATTTCTTCCGCCAGTGTGAAGCCATCCATATGAGGCATCATTATATCAAGTAGGCAAAGATCAAATCTTTCGCGTTGAAATGCGGCAAGGCCGAGGCGACCGTCACGTTCCAGCGTCACATCAAAATCATTCAGCTCCAGGTAATTCTTCAACACCATTCCAAGGTTCTGGTCGTCCTCGCATAATAAAATTTTAGGTTTCTTTCCTTCCATTGTGATGTAAATTTAGTTCGATAGTGTAAATAAAGTTAAATCATTTGCTATAACTGGCAATAGCCGTGTAATTATTTGTTAATAATGCCTGCATAAAGAAGGTGTGCCACGGTTCGCTTTCGACGCCGGGGTAACCATGGCACACCTGGCGCATTAGGTATGAACAGTTAATTGGTTAATTTTACAACTTTAATTAAGGTGATATGCGATTGACTACTGATAACAGATTTAAGAAACTTATTGTCATCGGCGACAGGGTATTGATCCGCCCGGCCAAACCCAATGAACGTACCGAAACCGGTTTGTACCTGCCGCCCGGGGTAGGGGAACGCGAAAAGGTGCAACAGGGGTATATTATTAAGACCGGACCCGGCTATGCAATTCCCTTACCGGTGGAAGAAGAAAGCTGGAAAAGCAGCGAAGAACAGGTAAAATACGTTCCCCTGCAGGCAAGGGAGGGCGACCTCGCCATCTTTTTATTAAGCGGCGCTACCGAAGTATTATATGAGAATGATAAGTACTATATCGTTCCGCAGAGCGCTATACTGATGTTGGAAAGAGAGGAGGATATCTAAAGCAAATGTGCTAATATGCTAATTTGCTAATGTGATAGTGCTTTGCTTGCTGACAGCCTGATTGGATGGCTGGCCTCAGGATCAGCAATGAGTTATTCGTACAAATTATCCCGGGCCGTGCTTACGCGCGGCTCTTTTCATTGATCCGGAATAAACCCGGAAGCGGTTTAATGAATTTATTATCAGCTTATTGCAGCACCTCTTTTTCTGTTCAGACACTTCCGTAAAAATTGTAATCTGAACCCCGCCCGGGGCTTGCCGATTCCACTGAAACATGTATCTTTCTGCCATAAAAAATTGATATGTCCGCTAAAGATGCATTTGTTCAGTTGGTAAAGGATAACTATACTTTTAAAGGAGAATCTTTTCGCATAGGTACGGCTGTATTGGACGGGGAAGTACTGGCAGGCACAGATGCATATATTCCGTTAAAGACCATGAACCGCCATGGCCTTATTGCCGGGGCAACCGGTACCGGTAAAACCAAAACCCTGCAGCTGATCGCCGAAGCCCTGAGCGATGCCAGCGTGCCCGTGCTGCTGATGGATATCAAGGGCGACCTGAGCGGTATTGCCGTCGCCGGCGCCGAGAATAATAATATAAAGGACCGCGTTGCCAAAATAGGCGGCGAATATAAACCAACCGCTTTCCCGGTTGAGCTGATGACCCTGAGCAATGAAAAAGGCGTACGCCTGCGTGCTACGGTAAGCGAGTTCGGTCCCATCTTACTCTCGAAGATCCTCGACCTCAACAATACCCAGGAAGGCATTGTTTCACTCATTTTCAAGTATTGCGATGATCACAAAATGCCGCTGCTCGATCTGAAAGATTTCATAAAGGTGATCCAGTTCATCAGCAACGAAGGCAAAAAAGAAATTGAACAGGCTTACGGAAAGATAGCGACTACAAGCACCGGCACCATTCTGCGTAAAGTAATTGAGCTGCAGCAACAGGGCGCCGACCAGTTCTTTGGCGAACCTTCTTTTGAGATCGACGACCTGATGCGTATTGCTGACGATGGCCGTGGTATCATCAATGTGCTGCGGGTAACTGATATGCAAAACCGCCCGAAGCTGTTCTCCACGTTCATGCTGCAAATGCTGGCCGAACTATATGCCACCCTGCCTGAGGCCGGTGATATGGATAAGCCCAAACTGGTAATGTTCATCGATGAAGCGCACCTGGTTTTCCAGGAAGCCACCGATGCCCTGTTACAGCAAATAGAAACGGTTATAAAACTCATACGTTCAAAAGGTGTAGGTATTTTCTTCTGTACGCAAAACCCGCAGGATGTTCCGGCTGCTATTTTAAGTCAGCTGGGTTTGAAAGTACAGCATGCATTGCGTGCCTTCACCGCCGCCGATAGAAAGACCATTAAGCAGGCCGCTGAGAATTACCCCGAAACCGAATTTTATAAAACATCCGAACTGCTTACTCAATTAGGTATAGGGGAAGCGTTGGTAACTGCATTGAATGAGAAGGGTATTCCCACTCCGTTGGTGCATACTATGCTTGTTCCGCCCCGTTCGAGGATGGACATCCTTTCCGACCAGGAAATAGACACCCTGGTGAATCAATCGAAGCTGGTGAAAAAATATGCCCATGATGAAGACCGCGAAAGCGCCTGCGAGATCCTGACCGCAAAACTCGAAGAAGCTGCGCAGAAAACGGAAGAAGCAAAAGCGGCGGAAAAGCCCGCAAAAGCTTCCAAAAGAGAAGAGAAGTCAACATTGGAAAAAGTATTGGAGAGCCCGGTAACCAAACAAATAGGCCGTACCGCAGCTAGTGTTATAACCCGCAGTTTGCTGGGTGCACTGGGTTTGGGCGGAAAAAGCACTTCACGCAGGAAAAGCAGCAGTTGGTTTTAGCTCTATTATGACGTACAAATTCCTTAAGGCTTATTGTAGCAATTAGATCCTTACTTCTATTGTTGGTTTTTTAAATGTTCCCAACCACACGCCATGGGTTATGCCCGTGAATAGCATTTATTAACCTAAAATAACAATTATGAAGAAAATGATTGCATTGCTGGCTGTTGCTACAGCCTTATTTACAGCCTGTGAAACCAACACCGATAAAACGGAAGGTGGTACCGGTGAAGGCAACATGGCCGATACGGCAACGGCCGAAAGTAAATCCGAGCGCAACAAAAAAGTAGTTATGGCCAGCATGGAAGCCATGATGGCAAACAATGTCGATGAAGCATTTAAAAACGTTGCTCCCGATGCGGTTGATTATAACGATGGCAGTATGCCGGCGGTAAAGGGGAAAGACAGTATCATGAATATGGTAAAGGGCTGGATGAATGCTTTCCCCGATAATAAAGGCACTGATCTTAAATATGTGGCCGATGGCGATTGGGTAATGGTTTGGGGTGAGTGGAGCGGTACCTGGAAGAATGATTTCATGGGAGCCAGGGCAACCAATAAGACGTATAAGATGAAGGATGTTGATATCTTCAAACTAAATGATGCCGGACAAATCGTGGAGCATCATAATGTACAATCTCCGAATACGATGGCAACGCAGGTAGGCATGGCGCCGCCGAAGAAGTGATCAAAGAGTGAGGCCTTCGCCAACTTGCGGGGGCTGATATAAAATAAAAAAGGTGAGCCGTTCCGATAGTAGCCGGGGCGACCCACCTTTTTTACTTTGCCGGCCGTACATACCCTTCTTTATCTACAAACAGTTTGTTTTCCGATTGCAGAAAATCGAGCACCTTGTACAGTTTCTCCTGTTTAATACCGGGAAGCTGTTGTTGCAATAGCTCACCGGGTAAAGGGTGCTGATTGATTACGGTAAATATAGATTGGGCAATATTCTCAAATTCAGCACTGGACAAGCCATGGTTCTTTTGCTGCAGGCAATTGTCGCAAATACCACAGGGTCTTGTGTTCGGGTCGCCGAAGTAACCGGCAATAAACTGACTGCGGCATTGTTTTTCAACACGCACATATGTTATCATTGTTTCAATACGCTCTATGAACTGCTGTTTTCTTTTCTTATAACCGGTCATGTCGATCCGCAGCGTTTCTGCTCTTACGCGGTTCAGCATAACATATAACTGCGGCGTGTCTTTTCGTGGAATATATTCAATGATGGCATGTGCATGCAGTCTTTTAAGTTCCTGTATAATGGCCGCTTCTTCCCTGTGCAATAACCCGGCAACGCTTTTTTCATGCACGTTCACCGGTATGTCAAAGATGCCTTCGTACGTTCGAAGTAATGTTTTTATCAGCGGTTCCAGTTGCGGGTTATCTTTTTCAAACTGGTACAACCAGCTTTTGCCGGTAATGAACTGAATGCGTGCCGGTAAAAAGATCTGTTCGTGATAACTTACCCAGCCTTCCTGCTCCAGCGCTTTAATGGCATAGATGGCCTGGTGCACATCGAGGTGGAATTTTTTTATAAAGTCGGTGAAATCGAAGTTATAGTAATTGCCTTCGCCTGAGCCCGCGGCGATTTGCAGGTAATTCATCAATGCTTCATATACCTGCCTGATGACGGGCAGGTCGGGGAAGCGAATGTCAGGAAGCTTTTTCAGTTCTTCCAGTTCCCTGTTATCGAATAACAATACGGCGTATGATTTCTTTTCGTCACGTCCGGCGCGGCCCGCTTCCTGGTAATAGTTCTCGAGGCAGTCGGGCACATCGGCATGAACTACCACGCGTACATCGGGTTTATCTATACCCATGCCAAACGCATTGGTGCAAACGATGGTGCGAATGCTGTTATTGATCCAGGCCGCCTGTTTGCGCGTACGTTCTACCTGTTGTAAACCGGCGTGGTAGAAGTCGGCGGTAATGCCGTGCATGTTCAGCAGGTCGCTTATCTCTTTGGTGCGTTTGCGGCTTTTACAATAAACGATGCTGCTGCCTTTTACTTTCTGCAGTATGTCGGTTATCTTATTGGTTTTTGAATCAACTGTAAAAACGCTGTACGATAAATTCGGCCGTTCGAATGACCGGCTGAATACCGCATGGTTTTTAAAATGCAGTTTATCACAAATATCTTTTTGTACTATGGGGGTAGCAGACGCCGTAAGCGCCAGAATGGGAATGCCGGGCAATTCATCACGCAGGGCAGCTATGCGCAGGTAGGGTGGTCTGAAATCATATCCCCATTGTGAAATACAATGCGCCTCATCAACGGCAATTAAATTGATATCGATGGCCGGCAGGTATTCAAGGAACAAATTGGTTTCTAAACGTTCGGGTGAAACATACAGGAATTTACAATTGCTGCTGGTGCATAATTTCAGGATGTTGATCACTTCTTTACGGCTCATGCCTGAATAAATGGCAAACGCCGTAATGCCTTTTTTGCGCAGGTTATCTACCTGGTCTTTCATCAATGCTATCAGCGGGCTCACTACCAGGCACAAGCCATTCTGCGCCATTGCCGGTACCTGAAAGCAAAGGGATTTACCCCCGCCTGTAGGCATCAATGCCAGCGTATCTTTGCCTGCCAATACGGAGTGGATTATGTCTTCCTGCATTGGGCGGAAGGTTTTATGACCCCAGTATTGTTTAAGTATGTGATGGATGTCCATTTGTAATAATCGTTAATCATGGGGCTTTGTCGTGAAACGGCAAATCCCGACGAATCGGGACAGGCTGAGAAACGTGAAAAGATTCCCGATTTTTCAGGACTAATCACAGATAGCGAATTTCCTGAATCAGCCTATCATGTTACAAAGCATGCTAAAACAGCGATTTAAGAGCATTCCAAGAGGTTGTAAATTTTCTACTTAAACATATTTAAGATCAACAACCGCTTCCTTTGCTGAATCTATTTCTACAACAGAACTCCTTGTTACCCCATAAAAGCGTTTTCTTTCCGCTATTGATTTTCTTGAGGCTCCTTCCGCAATATTTGGTTTAACCAATATCGAAGCTCTTCTTATTTGTGATACAAGAACATATTTTTCTTCCGGGGGTAATTGCCCTGTGATTTTATAACATTCTAAAAGTATTAGGTGTGATACTTTGTATACATCCAGGTTTTTGTGGTTTAATGGGATGAACATGTTTTATTCAAAAGTATCATATTCTTACAATTGTATAATAATGCTAATCAATATCATGAATTCATCACATGGAAGCTTTAGCGAAGGCGCCAGCCGCAGCGTATTCAATCCTGAAAAAATCTGTCGCCTTCTATTTGCCGTTTCACGTCTGCCGTTTGCCGGCAGTTTCCTAACACAACTAAGTTACCTTCTTAACAAACAGCCTAACCGAATTGCCTGCCAGCACCACATCACTCAATCCCATTACCAACGCGCCAAAGGTGGGCGTAAGCAAACCGAATGCGGCTACCGGTATGGCAACTATATTGTAAATAAACGCCCAGAAGAGGTTTTGTTTAATGGTGAGGAAGGTATGACGGCCCAGCCCAAGCGCTAATGGCAGGTTCCTGATGCCGCTGTTCATCAGCACCACATCGGCCGTTTGTACGGCAATATGAGAAGCTTCACTCAGTGAAATGCCAATAGTGGCCTTTGCCAGCGCCGGCGCATCATTGATGCCATCGCCTACCATCGCCGTTGGGCCCTGCAGGGTGAGATCTTCAATAACCGCCAGTTTTTCCTCGGGCTTTTTCTCGGCAATTACTTCATCGATACCCAGCAGGTTGGCGAGCTGGCGGCATTTGTTCAGCCGGTCGCCGCTTAGCAAAATAGTGCGGATACCCCGGTGCCGCAGGTATTGAACAATGGAAATGGCTTCGGGGCGTATTTCGTCTTTTACATCTATCCAGCCCAGCAATTGCCCGTTCCTGGTGATATATACGTTATGCGAGTCTTCCGGAGTTAACGACATGGCGGTTTCGAACGAACCGGCAATATACTGATCGCCGGTTGCTGTGATGGCCATCATGCCAATGCCTTTTTTCTCTTCCACCTTTGTAAAGCGGATCGGGTCTTTTCGTTTCCAGCTAAGCGTTATACATTGGGCAATAGGATGGTTCGAATACTTCTCCAGCGAAAATGCAATGTGTTTGAATTCTTCGGCAGAAAGATTATCGGCCACCACCTGGTAATTCGCCAGCTCGAACCGGCCGGTAGTAAGCGTTCCGGTTTTATCGAACACCACCTGTTTGATTGTCCTGAATAGTTCAAGGCTCCTGGCATTGCGGAACAGTACCCCGTTTTTGGCGGCGCGGCCCAAACCAACGGCAATGGCTGCCGGTGTGGCAAGACCCATGGCGCATGGACAGGCAATTACAAGGATAGCGATGCTGCGCATCAATGCAAGGGTAAAATCTTGCAGCACCAGATAGTTTATGATAAAGGCTACCACGGCAATGGCCAGTACTACGGGAACAAAGATGGCGCTGATCTTATCGGCCATTTGCTGTACCGGCGGTTTTTCGCTTTGCGCCTGTTTTACGAGGTTGATGATATTTGAAAGCACCGAATCTTTTGCTTCGGCAGTGACCTGGGCTTTTATGATGCCGTCTGCAACAAGACTACCGCCAATGAGGGTATCCTTTGCTTGTTTGGTAATGGGCAAACTTTCACCGGTGATGATTGATTCGTTAACCGTAGCATCGCCGGTCAGAATCTTACAATCGGCAGGAACCTGTTCACCGCTTTTGATGAGTATAAGATCGCCGCTGCGAAGTTGGGTATTTTCTATGGGAAAGATGAGCTCCTGGTGGTTTTCATCAAAGGCGATCATATTGGCCATCACCTTTTGCGATCTGGCCAAACTGTTCAATGCCCGCTGGGTCGATTCTATTGAAGCATCTTCGAGATAATTACCCAGGAATACCAGGGTAATTATTGATGCGGCGGTTTCGAAAAACAGATATTGAGGCCCCAGGTTCAACAGTGCACCCGTTAAACTGTATACAAATGCCGCTGTGGCGCCAATGGCTACCAGCACATTCATATTGGGCATGCGGTTGCGAATGCTTTTGATGGCACTGCGGCCGAAGAAATCCATACCCACCATGTAAACAGGTAAACAAAGGCCCAGTTGTACCCAGGGATTCATAAGCCAGTGAATATGCACCCATCTATCGAACATGTGCAACATCAGCGGTAAGGTAAATACCAGGCAGAAGAGAAAGCGTTGCTTATGGTTCCTAAATAACCTTTTGCTCTTTTGAGGTGCGGCCGGCCCATCGCCCTGCACGCTATAACCAAGCGATTCAATGCCTTTGAGGATCTGCTGCTCGTTTTTGCCATTGATATCGAAACTCACTTCACCCCCTATCAGGTTTACCTTCACATTGGCCAGGCCTTCATTGTTGAGGTATTGCTGAACGGTCAGTGCACAATTCGAGCAGGTCATGCCATCTACTTTCCAATTCACTTTTTTCATATCCATCCATGGGGTGTTGAGTGTTTGCAAATTTACCGCTCAACGGGTAAATGTGCGGGGCCTGAAAGCAATAATATGTACACTGGGTTGCAATTTTAACTTAAATCTGTCTTTCCACCTCATGGTCTTATCTTTGTGGCCTTATGCAATTGCAATGTACACTGGATACTATCCGGCAAACGGCACGCCGGTTTTGGGAACTTGTTGATGGGCGTAAGGTAATTGCTTTTTATGGCAATATGGGCGCAGGTAAAACAACGCTTATTCACGCCTTATGCGATGAAAAGGGAGTAACAAGTACGGTGGGAAGCCCCACTTTTTCCATTATTAATGAATATGCCTACCCGGGCGGCAGGCTGTTCCATATTGACCTGTACCGGTTGAAAGACGAGGAGGAAGCCGTACGGGCCGGGGTAGAGGACTGCCTGTATTCGGGGGATATTTGCCTGGTTGAATGGCCGGGCCGGGCTGAAGGTATCTTTCCAGAGGATACCGCCAGGGTGGAGGTGCAGGTGGTAGACCAGGCTACCCGCAGCATTTCCATCTTATAAATTTTTCTATTTGTAATAATTCCGGCCAACTTGTCGGCTTTTTTGGGGGTAAATTAACCAAAAAAGCTTTTGGCAGGGGTTTGTATAATTGACTTTCATTGCAATAGGTTAAAAGTTGTAACTTGTGGCCCCGATAATGGGGGTAAAATCATTTACTGCTACATGTCCCAGCAAAAGCCGATTATCAGCACTTCTTTTAGTTACGAAACACTTCAGGAAACTCTGGATATAAAGCCCAAAGGGGCACAGTTACATATTGGTATTCCAAAGGAGACCGCCTTCCAGGAAAACCGTATTGCGCTTACGCCTGAAGCGGTGGGTGTGCTGGTAAGCAACGGGCATAATGTAGTGATTGAACATAATGCCGGCGAGGCGGCGCATTTCCGCGACCGCGATTACAGCGAGGCCGGCGCCAGGATAGTTTACGACAAAGCAGCCGTATACAAGGCTCCCATACTGGTAAAAAGCGCTCCGGTGGTAGAGGATGATCTGCCACATCTGCAGTTCAACCAGGTGATCATTTCGCCTATTCATTTATCGGCCATGAAGGCCGAGTTCCTGCAGAAGATGATGGAGAAGCGCATTACCGCCATCTCGTTCGAAAATCTCAAAGACGATAGCGACAGTTTACCCATTGTACGAAGCATGAGTGAAATTGCCGGTAGTGCGGTGATGCTCATCGCGGCGCAATACCTCAGTTCGGCCAACCATGGCAAGGGCGTATTGCTGGGTGGAATTTCGGGCATACCGCCAACCAAGGTCATTATCCTTGGCGCGGGTATCGTTGGCGAATTTGCCGCCCGCGCTGCATTGGCATTGGGCGCTTCCGTTAAAGTATTCGACAACAGCGTATACCGGTTGAAACGGTTGCAGAACAATATCGGTCAGCGTATGTGGACCTCGGTAATGGAACCGCGCATTCTGGCCAAACAATTAAAGACCTGTGAGGTAGCCGTTGGCGCACTCGGTTCGCAAAGCGGCCGTACACCGGTGGTGGTTACCGAAGAGATGATCAGCAATATGCGACCCGGCAGTGTGATCATCGATGTTAGTATCGACCGCGGCGGTTGTTTTGAAACTTCCGAGATCACCAGCCATGAACAACCGATCTTCATGAAGTACGGCGTCATTCACTATTGTGTTCCCAATATTCCATCAGGATTTGCACGCACCGCTTCGCAGGCAATCAGTAACGTATTGATGCCTTTGTTACTTGAAGCCGGTGAAGAAGGCGGTTTCGAAAACCTGGTATGGCATAAAGTACACCTGCGCAGTGGTATTTATCTTTTCAAAGGCGCACTCACCAATTTTCATTTAAGTCAACGCTTCGATCTGAAATACACCGATCTAAACCTGCTGATAGCGAGCCAGCGTTAACAAAAAAGGTTGCATGGGTTGAAAAATATTTTTAATGATAATGCAACAATAATATTGTTTTATAAACGATAAAGCCCAGTTGGAACATGTTAAGTGTTATCTTAACACTAAATAGGATTTAATTCCGTTATAATGCGGTAGACATTTGACTTTAACAAGTTTCCTATTATTTTTGTGTATTCCCCCAATTAACAATTGCCGCCTTTAATAAGAAGAAAACGTGGATTTTCGTAATAAAAGAACGTTTTTCACGTTTTCTATGGCCCAAAAGTTGCTAATTGGATTCAAATACCTGTTATGAAGACAAGGCCCTATTTTCTGATAGCACTCGCTATCCTGGTTTGTAAAATCCCTTCTTTTGCCCAATCCGTTCCTGCTATTTCAGGTTGGGACATGGATGAGAAAGGCGGCAGTTATATATTGAAGCCGATTACAAAAACAACTCCAACAGAATCAAAAGAATTCGTATATGAAATTATGCCCTTTGTAAAAAGTGAAGGGCAGTCGATAGAAGACTGGTTTAGCAGCGCTATTGATAAAGATGTAAAAGAATCTGGTTTTACATTACCACCAGCTTCTTCATCAAAGAAGAACATTACCACCAACCAAACGATCATTTCATTTTCAACCGAGCTTACCGATAAAAAAGGCAAAGCATGGTATGTGACGTATGTTGCCTATCAGGCAGGAAACGGTGAAAATCGTATGGCGCGTATTACAAGTTCACCCGATGTGAAATATTATGCCAATTATATGCGCCCTGTTGCCGATCATATCGGTCAGCTCGCAAAGGCAGATGCTTCCATGTCGTCTTCCGCCAGGAATACAAGGTCAAATAATCATTCAAGACAGGATGCAAGGTCTGGTAATAATACGAATGCCCAGGCTGAAAATTTACCAGAGAAAGGCCTGAAAACACAGGAGATCAACGGTATCCTGATCCACCTCGAGTATAACACAACTCCCGATGGTAAAATGGTACGTATTTACAAACCCTTCCTGGTATTGAACGATGGTTCTATTTACAGCGAACCGGTTGTTAGCCCCTATAGCCTCGATGTTGCCCAAAGCAAATTAAAGGAGCCTAAGAAATGGGGTACCTGGAAGCTGAAGAACAATACTTTCGCTGTTGAGTGGACCGCTACCGGTGAAACAGAAAAATGGTTCAAGAACTGGTTCTGGGCAACTCCTTCTCAAAGAGAAGAAAAACTCGACGGTGCGTACATAACGGTGAACGGTTTGGAAAATGAAGCCGTGAAAGGCGCCGATAAAGGATTTACTTCAAAATATATTGCTTTCAATAATAATGGTCAGTTCACGCTGACGAACGGCCCAAGCAATAACCCTAACACGCCCATACCTGCTGCAGAGTTCAATAAAAGGAATGAAGCCGGTACGTATACCCTCAACGATTATTCAGTTGAGCTGCGATTCAATAACGGCACTGTTATTCGCCGCATTTTTTACTTCTACCTGCCTGGTAAAACCCATTTTGGCGTAGGCAACTCAGTATATGTGCCTAAACAATTTGGTGAGAACGCTACCGCCAGCGGCAATTAAGATATTATCCCAACCCCGCATAAGCGGGGGAACTTTCTAAAATACGGTTGACCGGCCAGGTTATCAGGAGCGAATAACCATCCTTTCCGGCGACCCTGCTTTACAATTATTTACAGGTGCATACACATGTTTAAAACTTTTCTTCGGAAAAGTTTTAAACATGTGAGAAAGTTTTAGGCCGCATAAACGGCCTTTCTTTTTCTATGGCCCGAAAATTGACCATTGCCTGTAAATAGCCTACTATGAAAAATGCGCTCCTGGTAATAGTCCTGATCGTGGGTTTGGGTATGCCTTCCGTACTGGCTCAATCGCCTGTTCAGCCAATGCTGGGCTGGAAGATGGAAGAATTCAGAGGACGCTATATATTTAGACCAACTGCTGTTTTCAGTGATGAAAATAAAGAATTCTCATATGAGGTAATGCCGCTTGAAAAGAGTGATGGAAAGACCTTCGATGAATGGTTTACCGGAACCATCGACAAAAATCTGCGCGGAGCGGGCTTTTCTCTCCCAAAACAAAAAGATAAAAAGAATATCAGTTATAATACCCTCTCTTCTTATTCGGGTAAAGTGAGCGATAAGAGTGGCAAGGTGTGGTATGTTGCCTATATGGCCTACCGTACCAACAACCAGCAGTACAGGATGGCGAAGTTGTTCAGCTCACCTGATATCACTTATTACACCAATTGTATGAAAACGGCCGCCATGCACTTTGGCAAACTGGCCAAACAGGAAGGTGCATTTGAAACATCGGGTCTGGTTGAAGTTGCCAAAAACAACCCACCGCCACCCGCTATGCTTCCCCCGGTAATAGAAAAAACACCTGCTCCCCGTAACCCAATTGCCAGTAATGATAATGTAACCACTCCCGTAAAAGGATTAAAACCTACCGAAATAAAAGGCATCATCATAAACCTTGAGCATAGTTATGGGGCCGGGGGATCCGTTGTAAGCGAGTACATGCCCTATCTGTTACTGAACGATGGCTCTATTTACAGCAATCCGGTGGTTAGTCCGTACGAGTTCAACGTAGGGCTTTCAAAACAACGAGAACCCAAAAAATGGGGTACCTGGAAAATAAGCGGCGGCACCATTACGGTTAACTGGCCCGGCAGAAACAAATCGGAGAAATGGGAGAAGAACTGGTTCTGGGCCCGTCCGGCAGCCGGAAATGAAAAGATCGAGGGCGCCTTCACCAGCATGATCGGCGCCGGTAACAGCGCAATAGGAGGTAACGTGGTTACGGTGTCTTCAAAGAACATTCTTTTCAATACGCTGGGCCGATTTGCACTTACCGGTGTGGGTGTGGGCACCAATTATACCGATTATAGTATAGCCACTTCGGCTTATTCAAAAAAGGATGAGGCCGGTTCCTATAAACTGAACGGCTATTCCATCGAACTGCGGTTCAATAACGGAACCACCATGCGCCGCGCGTTTTATTTCTATCCTAAAGACAAAGCGCATTTTGGGATAGGCAATCATGTGTATGTGCAGAAGAGGTGAGTTGAAAGGTTGATAGAGGTGATGGAGTTGATATTGATGATAAAGGTAAAAGTAGAAGTAAGTTGACGGGTTAACGAGGTTTCCTATGTGCTACAGGTTTACTAATGGTTGAAATGTTGATAGAGGTGAAAGAGTTGATAAAGGGTTTATGTGCGGCAGGCTAATTATAATTAAATTAGTTGCCGGAAAAAAACGAGTCCCAAAGTCCGGTAAACCATTCCACGTTTGCCGTTTCACGATTGCCGATTTACGGCTGCTTCTTTTTATAATCCAGGATACTTATTACTTCGGTACAGAACTTATACTCCTGCTCATCATTGGAGCTTACAATAACCAGCCGTTTGTTACAATACGATTTCACGAGGTGGTGATATAATTCAATTCCAGCCGCATCGAGGTTGGTGCAGGGCTCATCGAGCAGAACGCAGGGAACATTGCTGAAAATAGCCTGTGCCAGCTTTACCCGCTGTTTCATTCCGCTTGAATAGAAACGGATCTGTTTATGGGTAGCGGTTTTTAAACCAATTTCATCGATGATCTGCGGAATGCCGAAGCCGGGCATAAATGGTTTGAACTGGCTATGGAACTGCAGAAATTCCTGCAGGGTCATTTCTTCTATTAGTTCAAGATAGGGGGCAGCTATGGAAATATACCTGAAAGCCTGGTCAACATGAATTTCCTTGTCCGCCGAAGCCCTGGCGAAGGCGGATTGCTGATTATGAGCATCGGGAATAGAACTTTCACGTTTCTCAGCCTGTCCCGATTCGTCGGGATTTGCCGTTTCACAATTGCCAATTGTATATTTCGCGCTTCCTTCACTCATGATCATGGCGCCGCCGATCACCTGTAATAAAGTAGATTTACCCGACCCGTTAGGACCGGTTATGGCATAGGCTATGCCTGCACTAAATTCCTGCTGAAAATTTCGGAAGATCCAGTCGCGGTTAAAACGTTTGCCGGCATTAATCAGCGATATCTTCATCCACACTATTTTTTGAATAGCGTTTAATGATACCGCGGCCGCTTTCGCGAATAAAGGTTACGATCTCATCGCGTTCATCGGTTGCAGAGAACTCTTCTTCCAGGTATTCGAGCGCCTGGCTGGTGTTGAACCCTTTGTTATAGATGACACGGTAAATATCGAGGATGTGATTGATCTTATCAACCGTAAAACCGCGACGTTTTAAACCAACTGAATTCACACCGGCATAGCTTAATGGCTGACGGCCGGCTTTAATATAGGGGGGAATATCTTTTCCTACTAACGAACCTCCGCTTACAAAGGCATGCTGACCTACCTTGGTGAACTGGTGCACAGCGCACATACCGCCCAGAATAGCCCAGTCGCCAAGAATTACGTGGCCTGCTACCTGTGAGTTGTTGCTGAGGATAACGTTGTTGCCAATGATACAGTCATGGGCAACGTGGCTGTAAGCCATGATCATACAATTTTTACCAACTTTGGTCTTCCACCTGTCCTTGGTACCACGGTGAATGGTTACGAACTCACGAATGGTGGTATTATCGCCTATTTCTGTAAGCGTTTCTTCCCCTTCAAACTTGAGGTCTTGCGGCATGGCGGAAATTACAGCACCCGGGAAGATACGGCAGTTCTTACCGATGCGGGCGCCTTCCATGATGGTTACATTACTTCCTACCCAGGTACCTTCGCCTATTTCCACGTTTTGATGGATCACCGTAAACGGGTCAATTTTTACATTGGTGGCAATCTTGGCGTTAGGATGTATATATGTATGCGGATGAATCATTTTATTTACATTCTTAAGGGTTGTAGCAGGATATTCATTCATAGGCGTAACGGACATCCCATCCCCGGTGGGATTTTGCTGGTGATCGTCACCTAAACTCTGTTTATGGATGGATTGACGTTTGATGTTAATTAATCTGCTAAAATAGACAAAACTAAATCATTAAACCCCTACGACGTGATAAATTTTACTGTTCACTAACCTTTTGCGTGGTAATAACCAATTATTTACCTTTTTACCAGTTGCGCCATGAGGTCGGCTTCAGTAGCAATCTTGTTGCCCACATACACCGTTCCCCGCATTTCGCAAATACCGCGCCGTATAGGAGCCATTAACTCCATTTTGAGGATCATAGTATCCCCGGGAACAACTTTTTGCTTGAATTTACAATTATCGATCTTCAAAAAGTAGGTATCGTACTCTCCGGCGGGCATGGCGTTGATACAAAGGATACCGCCGGTTTGCGCCAGCGCCTCTACCTGCAATACGCCGGGCATTACGGGGTTACCGGGAAAATGACCCTGAAAGAACGGCTCGTTATAGGTCACATTCTTTATTCCAACAATATGTTTGTCGCTCAACTCAATGATCTTATCAACCAGCAGGAAAGGAAAACGGTGCGGCAGGGTTTTTTCGATCTTCTGCAGGGAATATACCGGCGGCAGATTGGGATCATATACCGGAACATCCTTTACATGTTTGTTCTTCTTGATGTACTGTTTGATCTTGCGGGCAAAATCAACGTTTGTGCTATGACCGGGACGGTTGGCAATGATATGGGCTTTGATGGGATAACCGATCAGCGCCAGGTCGCCAACTATATCCAGCGTTTTATGCCGGGCCGGTTCGTTGGGGAAACGTAATTCGAGGTTATTGAGGTACCCTTCGTTTTTCACTTCTATCTTCTTGCGGCCAAAAACCTTGGCCAGCCTTTCCATTTCTTCCTGGGTAACCGGTTTATCAACCACTACAATGGCATTGTTGATGTCGCCGCCTTTTATCAGGTTATGCTGCAACAACATTTCCAGCTCGTGCAAAAAGCAGAAGGTACGGCAGGGAGCTATTTCATCCTTAAACTCACGCATGGTTTTTAAACCTGCATGCTGGGTGCCCAATACCGGACTATTAAAATCAATAAGGGTTGTTATTTTATAATCTGTAGCAGGAAGGGCCGTCATTTCAACCCTTTTCTGTTCATCGTAAAGGGTAATGTTGGTATCGATGCTGTACCAGATCTTGGCAGCATCCTGCTCAAGCACGCCGGCTTCTTCAATGATCTCAACAAACGGGGCTGAGCTACCGTCGGCAATAGGAATTTCAGGGCCATTCAGCTCTATAAGGCAATTATCCACGCCCATACCCACCAGCGCCGCCAGAATATGTTCAACTGTAGACACCCGGGTATCGCCATCCTGCAGGGTTGTACCCCGGGATGTATCGGTAACCAGATCGCAATCAGCCTTCATCACAGGTTGGCCGGGCAGGTCAATGCGTTGAAACTGAAAACCAAAACCGGGGTTGGCTGGCTTCAGGGTCATATCCACATTAATTCCTGTATGTAAACCGGTACCGGAGATACTTACAGCCGACTGCAGGGTATGTTGTTTATCGGGATTAAAATTGTTGTTCATTCCTGTTTTTTAATAAGAATGCGCAAAGATAGGGATTCCGTAAAGACGAAAAGGCGCTGAAAATGACGTACATATAAAACGGTAGTAAAATAGCGGTTCGCCCTCGGTATTTTGCATATAAATCCCGGTCGATTTTATGCCTGCCGGGAATGTTCTTACCTGGTTATCATGGTTTTAATAAGGGCCTTTCCTGCGCCTGCCGGGAATGTTCTTACCTGGTTATCATGGTTTTAATAAGGGCCTTTCCTGCGCCTGCCGGGAAGGAACAACTACAAATTAAAAAAGGTGAGCGTCCCATTGGTTGCAGGACTACCCACCTTTGGATCTTGTTTCAATAAAATGCTATTATAAACCGGAAATTTTTTCGGTAAGCAGCTGCTTTACCAGGCTTTCCAGCTCTTTAATTCTTTTTTCCAGATCGGGCAGTTTACGGCTAACCGCCTGGCTGCGTAAAGCGCTTGTATATTCAAATGCCGGGCTGCCGGTAACTGCGGCATTGGGCGTTTTTATCGATTTGCTTACACCGCTTTGCGCATTGATCTTACTGCCATCGGCAATTTGAATATGGCCAACGATGCCGGCCTGTCCGCCGATCATTACATTGTTACCGATCTTTGTGCTGCCGCTTACGCCAGCCTGTGCCGCGATCACTGTATTGTTCCCTACTTCAACATTATGCGCAACCTGTATAAGGTTATCGAGTTTGGCGCCCGATTTAATTACGGTTGAACCGATGGTTGCACGGTCGATGGTTGCATTGGCGCCGATCTCCACAAAATCTTCAACCACTACATTGCCAATTTGCGGAACTTTTTTGAAGCTGCCATCGGCCTGGGGGGCAAAGCCAAATCCATCGCTGCCGATAACGGTGCCTGCATGTATGGTTACATTTTTACCAATAACGCAGCCGTGGTAAATTTTTGCGCCGGGATGCACGATGGTATTGTCGCTGATCTTTACATCATCGCCAAGGAAAACGTTAGGGAATATTTTTACATTATTGCCCAGCACAACGTTTTCGCCGAGGTAAGAAAATGCGCCGATATATACCTGCTGGCCCACTTTGGCCGATTTGCTGATATATGCCGGTTCCTGGATACCCGTCAGTTTCTGGGTAGCCATTTCCTGGTACTTGGTAAGTAATGTGGCAAAGGCTGAATAAGCATCGGGCACCCGTATCAATGTTGCCTGCACCGGCTCTTTCAATTCCTGGGCGGCGTTGATGATAACCAGCGTTGCTTTGGTAGTGTACAGGTATTCCTCGTATTTGGGATTGGCAAGAAAAGAAAGCTGACCGGGCTGCGCTTCTTCAATTTTTCCAAATGAATGCACTGATGCCTCGGGGTTTCCTTCAACTGTGCCATTGATGATCATAGCTATTTGTGCGGCGGTAAATTGCATAGAATAGTCGTTAGGTCAAGTAAGTCAATTATATCAAATCGGTTATATAAACAATGTAATAGAACGTGTCAAAGCTACTGCATATTGAAAAATGTAATGTGTTTTGCGCGCTATGATTATGGTGTTAACATACCGGCTGTTTTAACTGTTCAACAATTGTAGTAACAAATGTAATATTTTTTCACAGGGCTTGCTAATGCCTGATGTATCAAAGCATTATCAACTTTTGATATATCAGTCACCGTTCCGTTCTTAAATAAAATATTGATGCTTTCTACGGTGGGATTGTACGTGGTATTTTCCGCTTCCCCCATAAAGATCAAATAGTCGCAATCAGCATCATTTATCTTCAAATGCCGGCAAATGTTATTCCGTAGTGTTTTAATCCAGTCCTGATCAAAGGGTTCGGCCTGCAATTTAACTTTTAGTAAACGGCGATCTATCAAACAACGGCATAATGTGCTCAATACTGCGTCGGGATGAAATATCCAGTTTTTTATGGTAGCCAAAACGTCAAAATCGTCGAGCTGGCAAAATTTATCGAGCTGTTGTTCAATAAACGCCGTATTGGTGGCGCTTTTCAAAAAGAAATCGAAGATGGGCGAACCTGCCTGTACATCGTGCCCCTTTTGTATGAGGTCCTTTGCGCGTTGAACGATCTTTACCAGCGTTTTTTCGGCTCCCAATACGGTTTTGTGCAAATACACCTGCCAGTACATCAGCCGCCGGGCCACCAGGAATTTTTCAATGCTGTAAATGCCTTTTTCTTCCACCATCAGGTCGCCATTGTGTACCGTAAGCATTTTCAGGATACGGTCGTAACCGATAACCCCTTCCGAAACACCGGTAAAAAAGCTGTCGCGGGAAAGGTAGTCCATCCGGTCAACATCGAGCTGACCGCTAATGAGTTGATGTAAAAATGGCTTGGTATAATTATTGGTAAAAATGTCGATGGCTTTATGGAGCTGTCCCTTCATTTGCCCGTTGAGCACGCGCATGATGAGGATGCTGATCGTTTCGTGATGGGTATTGCTGATCAGTATATTTTCAAGGGCATGGGAAAAAGGCCCATGGCCGATATCGTGTAAAAGAATGGCTATTTTGGCAGCCGTTTCCTCTTCGGGGGTAACCTCCACTCCTTTACTTTTCAGTTCGGTTAGTGCATTGCACATAAGATGATAGGCGCCCAGTGAGTGATGCAAACGGGTATGCACGGCGCCCGGGTAAACCAGGTGCGCAAATGCCATTTGGTGAATGCGTCGCAAACGCTGGTACCAGGGATGCGCAATTACCTGAAAAACGAGCGGATCATCGATGGTGATAAAACCATATACGGGGTCATTGATGATCTTTCTGATGCGGTTTGTCATTCGCTGCCTGCTGTTTTGTTAAAATTGCTGCCAAAAGCAGCGGGCAAAAGTACAAAGCCCCGGGGGATAAATTAAATTTGGTTAGATTGGGGTTTGAAGTTGACAGGTTGGCAAGTTAACAGGTTAACATGTAAGGTTGATAGAAGTGATAAACGAAAGGCAGAAGCAGGTAGGAGGTAAGAAGTTGACGAGTTAACAGCGCCCGCCTCTATACAGCAAGGGTCGACAAATTGGTTGCGAGTTTCACGAGCAGGTTTTATTTGCAATTCACGATTAACCGCTCCCGCCTTCGCTGAAGGCAGCGCTGAGGTTTGCCGTTTCACGTTTGCTGTTTCACAATTGCCAGTTTGCCAACTTAATGTGTCACTTTAAAAAGCTAATCATTATAAAAACAACTATACATGCCATTAGGAAAGATACTCTGGGTTGATGATGAAATTGAAAGTTTACAATCTCAAATACTTTTTTTACAGAATAAAGGCTACGAAGTAACGGCGCTTACCAACGGGTTCGATGCGGTTGATTTTGTAAGGGAAAATCCGCTCGACGTGGTGCTGCTCGATGAAACCATGCCCGGCATAACCGGACTGGAAACCCTTTCGAAAATAAAAGAGATCAATTCGCAGATCCCGGTGGTGATGATCACCAAAAATGAAACGGAGAACCTGATGGACGATGCCATCGGCAGCCAGATCACCGATTACCTCATAAAACCGGTAAATCCCAACCAGGTGCTGCTGAGCCTTAAAAAGATCATTGATAACAAACGCCTGGTGGGTGAAAAAACCACAATGGCCTATCAGCAGCAGTTCCGCAATTTGTTCATGGCGCTGAACAGCAGTCCCGATTACAACGAGTGGATGGATATTTACAAAAAACTGGTGTACTGGGAACTTGAAATGGAGAAAAGCGACAGCCCTGAAATGCAGGAGGTTTTTCAAACGCAGAAGAATGAGGCCAACACCGAATTCTTTAAGTTCATTTCAAAAAATTACGCTCGCTGGGTAAATCCCAAAAGCGACGACGGCCCGGTAATGTCGCACAACCTCATTAAGTTTAAAGTGCTGCCCCATGTAGAAAAGGGAACGCCTACTTTTTTCATACTGATCGATAACCTGCGCTTTGATCAATGGCGGGCTATTCAACCCATCTTTGCTGAAAGTTTTCGCATACTGGAAGAAGACAGTTTTTACAGCATTCTGCCCACGGCCACGCAATACGCGCGGAATGCCATTTTCAGCGGTTTGCTGCCTATAGATATTGAAAAAATGTTTCCGCAGCAATGGAAGAATGACGATGAGGAAGGCGGAAAGAATTTGCATGAGGAAGAATTTTTCCGTGCCTTTTTAAAACGGCAGCGGCGCGACGATATCAAAGCTTCTTATACAAAGATCCTGAACAACCAGGCCGGTCAGGACCTCGTGAACAATATTCACAACCTGCTGGGGAACGATCTCAACGTCATCGTTTACAATTTTGTCGATATGCTAAGCCATGCCCGTACTGAAATGGAAGTACTGAAAGAGCTGGCCGGCGATGAAACCAGCTATCGTAGCGTTACCCGCAGTTGGTTTGAACATTCACCATTGCACCAGGCATTGAAAAAAATCGCCGATAAAAAGATAAATATCATCCTGGCCACCGATCATGGCACGGTGCGGGTGAAAACCCCGGCCAAAGTGATCGGCGACAAACAAACTACCACCAATCTTCGATATAAACACGGCCGCAATCTCAACTACGAACCCAAAGATGTGCTGGCTTTCCGCGATCCCAAAGAAGTGGGATTGCCTGTTCCAACAGTGAATTCATCCTACATTTTCGCCCGCGAAGACATGTACCTGTGTTACCCCAATAATTACAATTATTATGTGAATTATTATCGCAACACTTTCCAGCATGGCGGCGTTAGTTTAGAGGAGATGATTGTGCCGATAATAAAAATGACGAATAAATAAGTCGTTTCAGGTGAACAACCTGCGGCGTTTGAATGGCGCGTGTGCCCGGAATCCCGTGATACGGGACTGGAAATTGAAGAGAAAGCATGTTTTTATGGCCCTAAAAGGCATTTTTAACGCTTTTTTGGGCTATAAGGCATCGTTCTCAATGTTTTGTGTGGATAAGTTGTGTCTTTGATTTCCAGCACTAAAATTGTGAATAGTAACTTTGCCAATCATAAAAAGTCATCTACCATCCAGACTATGAAATTTACGCAGGCAACATTAGATAAAATTGAAGCGATTCTCGATGAGGCGGAATATGTGCTACGCTATGAACGGGGTAATTTTCAAAGTGGATATTGCATTTTGGAACAAAAGAAAGTAGTAGTATTAAATAAATTTCTCCAGCTCGAGGGCCGCATAAGCACCCTGATCGATCTTATTCCCCAATTGAATGTAGATCCGGAATCGTTCTCGCCCGAAGTACGTAAAACGTATAACGATGTGCTGGAACGGCATGCGATTGTACAGGCCGAAAACCAGAAGTAGGCAGGCTATTTCTGATTTTGAGATGTAGAGATTTTGAGATCTCATTAGCTTTAGCCTTCTGATAAATCTCAAAATTCCTAAATCCCTGAATCGCTAAAATTCTTCCGTATTTTTACCGCGTGAGCTATCCTTCATTAACCATTACATTTTTAGGTACCGGTACCAGTGCCGGTGTACCCATGATCGCGTGTGAATGCGCAGTTTGTACCTCAACCGATAAAAAAGACAACAGGCTTCGTTCCAGTATTATGGTGCAATCGGAAAAAACGACACTGGTTGTCGATTCCGGTCCCGATTTCAGGTACCAGATGCTGCGCGCCAAAGTAAAACACCTCGATGCCATTATCTATACCCATGCGCATAAAGATCATGTAGCTGGTCTCGATGATGTGCGGGCGTTTAATTTCTTTACCCAGGAACCCATGCAGGTGTATGCCAGCGATATGACACAGGAAGTGATCATTCGCGAATTTCCCTATGCTTTCTACGAATCGAAATACCCCGGCGTTCCCGATATACAATTGAACACCATTGCGCTGGAGCCTTTTGTGGCTGGCGATATACCCGTTACGCCCATAATGGTGTGGCATTTGAAAATGCCGGTGCTGGGTTTTCGCTTTGGCCGGTTCACCTATATTACCGATGCCAACCGTATAGAGGACAGCGAGCTGGAAAAAATCAGAGGCAGCGAAGTGCTGGTATTGAATTCGCTGCGGAAAGAAAAACACATTTCGCATTACTCCCTTAGCGAAAGCATCGAGGTGGTGAAATCGTTACAAATTCCCCAATGTTATTTTACCCACCTCAGCCATCAGATGGGTTTGCATGCCGAAGTAGAGGCGGAGTTACCCAATGGAATTAATCTGGCTTATGACGGGTTGGTGATAAATGTGTAAGTTCGGCAAAACGTGAAACGGCAGACGGCAAGCCTCGTCGCGGCCAACTTCGGCAATCAGCTCGAATTTCGGGTGGCGCAAAATTGAATATTAATTTCAAGATGTGCGAGCATTTCACGTTTCACATCTGCCGTTTCACGACCAGTCAACTCATCAACCAGTCAACTCATCAACTAGTCAACTTACGACTATACTTATAGATCATCTCATACAACTCGCCCGGTTTAAATGGTTTGGCTAGGTAATCGGTCATACCGAATTCGCGGGTGCGTTGCAGAATATCTGAAGAGGCGGAAGCCGTTAAAGCAATGATAGGAATACTGCCGTCGAAACTCCTGATGTGTTGTGTGGCGTTATAACCATCCATAACCGGCATTTGAAGGTCCATCAGCACAATATCATACGTGGTTTCCCGCACCTTGTTAATGGCTATGGCGCCGTTCTCGGCAATATCAATTGCCCCGTTCCAGTTGGTGATCATTTTCTTTGCCACCATAATATTGAACTCTACATCTTCAACCAGCAGCACTTTTATGCCCGACAGGTCGTTTTTGCCATTGGTGGTTTTTTGCGGTGGAACTTCCTGTTTGCCTTTTTTGAAAGTGATGGTAAAAAAGAACGCAGCACCGCGGCCAGGTTCGCTGTTCAGGTAGATATCACTGTTATATAACGCCGCCAGCCGTTTTACGATGGCAAGGCCAAGGCCGGAACCGCCAAACTCGCGGGCGATATCAACGCTGGCCTGGGTAAACCGGTCGAAGATCAGCACCTGTTTTTCTTTTTCAATACCCACGCCGGTATCTGTCACCGAGAAATAAACAGTCGCTTCTTCGTCCTGGATCTTTTGCAACGAGATCTGTAAGGTAATGGTGCCGTTGCGGGTGAACTTAACCGCATTCGACATAAGGTTATGCAGTATTTGTCCCAGCCTCACTTCATCGGCCAGTATATATTGAGGCAGGGCGTCGTCAATGACCATGTTGATGGTATTGCCTCTTTCCGCTGCGCGGATCTGATGCGCCGTTTTTATGTTTTCAGCAAGCTGGTGTAAGCAAATGTTCTTTTCAGCCAGCACAATTTTCCCTTCTTCAATTTTCCCAAAGTCGAGTATATCGTTTATCAGCCGCAGCAGGTTTTCGGCAGAAATGTTAAGGGCTTTCAGGTTTTCCAGTTGGGTTGGTAACAACTGGTCCTGCGATAACAAATGCGCAATGCCAATGATGGCGTTCAGCGGCGTGCGAATTTCATGGCTCATTACCGAAAGGAAATCGCTTTTGGCGCGGGCGCCGTCTTCGGCCTGTTCCTTGGCCCTTGTCAACTCCGCTTCTGTTTCTTTTCGTTTTTGTATCTGCTTTTCGAGCCAGGCAATGCTGTTGACGAGCACATTGTCTTCCCTTTCTATAATGGCAGCCGCCCTGGGATCGTGTGCAAGGATGGTGTCTTTTAATTTCTTGACCGACTGGCTGTAAATGTTATTCTGAAGCTGCAGGTTATTCAAAATATCCTGGTACTCCTTTTCACATCCCTGAAAAGCATGCTCGGTGAGCTTTTGTTCGCTATCGTAGTTTTTATAGGCCTGATCAACCAGCTTCAAAAGCTGCTGAACTGCGGGGTCGAATTTTTGCGCGCCTGACAAGGTTTTGGCGATCTGCTTTTCAAGTAACTGATGATACTGCATAAGGGGTTCGGGTTGAGCTTAAATTTCTGTAAATGCTGAAACGGTCATGGTTTGATCATATAGCCTGCCAAGGCTGCCCAGGTCTATTGGCGGCCCATAAAACCCAATAGCTGTGATCACACCTGCAGCGGGCAACTGGTTTACCCCAACACAGGTTCGGGGAAATTGCGAACTATCGCCGGCAAGGCCGCTCAGTACCGGAATATTTTGGGTATTGTTCTTATTAAAGCCTGACAGCAGTTCACTGTTATCGCTGCAGGTGCTGTCAGAAACGATAAAGGCAGCGCTCAGGTCGCTTTGCTGCAATTGCTGCAGCAGGTAATAACCGGCCGAAAAATAGTTCTGGTGCCGGTATATATAGGTTTCGGCACAATGGATGGTGATGTTATCGAATTGAATGGCTGTAACAACGACACTGTTGTTGGGCGAAGTGCAATTTATAATGCTGCCCGGGGAAGAAGATAAGATGATATGCGCCTCGGGATAACTTCTTTCCAAATAATTGAAGACCGCGGTATCGGTGATCAGCGATGCTTCGCCAAAGACCAATACCAATTGACATTGCATGCGGTCGAAATCCTCAGCGTGCAGATGAATTTTCCAGCTTTTACCGGCGTACTGGAGTTGTTGAATTTTCATACGGGTTTGTTTAAGGGTGCAGGCTAAGGTTATATGTGTAACGTTTATAAGTATCAAATACTTATATTTAGGCAGAAAAAAGTAAGTGTTTTTTATCCACCTTTTGAAATCTTCTAAAAGAATAGAGATAATCTATTAGTGAAAGGCAATAATAGTAGTAGCGGTAACCGAAAAATTGACAAAGCTCAACATTCGTTTATGGAAGGCAACTGGAAAGATTATTTCACTTTCACAAAGAAAGAACGCATCGGCATTTATACATTGCTGATACTCATTGCAGCCGGCGCCATCGTGCCCCGCTTTTTTTCTACCCCGGCGTTGCACAGTGAACTGGTTGCGGAAGCCATCGATCTTGCAAAGGCGCCGCCGGCACAACCCGGCAAAGAAAAACGTTTAACCTACGATCAACGGCCATCGCCTTATGATGAGGTGGGTGATGAACCTGCTAAAACGCAACAGGCGGTGTCGCATTTTCCTTTCGATCCCAATACACTCGATGCCGAAGGCTGGCGGCGACTGGGCATTCCCGATCGCACTGTTCGCACCATTATAAATTACAGGGCTAAAGGCGGACGGTTCAGAAATGCCAGTGATGTAAAGAAAATGTATGGACTGAAAGCCGCAGACTTTGAACGCCTGGCGCCATTCATCAGGATAACCCAGCCCGCATATGTTAATTCGGCCAGGCCGTTGGTGAAATATGTAAAGGCGCCGCCGGCGGTCATCGATATCAACCAGGCTGATACAGGCGCTTTTATTTCCCTGCCCGGCATTGGTAGTAAACTGGCCAGCCGCATCATTAATTTCAGGAATAAACTGGGTGGTTTTTATTCGGTAAACCAGGTAGGGGAGACGTTCGGACTGCCCGACTCCACCTTTCAACTGATAAAACCCCGTTTGCAATGCGAACCGGCAGCGGTGCAAAAGATAAATGTCAATACGGCTGATGTAAACACCCTGAAACAGCACCCCTATATCCGGTGGAATATAGCCAATGCCATTGTGCAGTACCGACAGCAGCACGGTGAGTTTCGTTCCTGCGGCCAGCTGCGGCAGATCGCATTGATAACCCCCGAGATCTTTCAGAAAATTGAAGGTTATATTACGGTTGAGTAAGAACGTGACAATGTTTGTTATGTACTGAAAATAAGGCAGGTAGAGTGGTTGGTGTTAGGGGTTTATTAATATTTTCAAAAAGATTACTAACATTTGTTAGTGTGTCGAAAAAACTGCTATCTTGCAACAGCCTTTAACGATACTTGCCAGTTAATTCAGGTAATTTTAAGTATGAATTTTCAAACTTCAGAACTTACTGACCAGGTGGCACAATCGACCCGCGATTTTGCCTTGCAGCACATAAAGCCTTATGTTATGGAGTGGGATGAATCCCAGGAGTTTCCCATGCACGTTTTTAAAGAAATGGGCAAATTGGGACTAATGGGCGTACTGGTTCCTGAAAAGTATGGTGGTGCCGGCCTCACCTATTATGAATATGTTGCCGTTATACAGGAAATTGCCAAAGTATGCGGCTCCATCGGGTTGAGCCTGGCTGCACACAACTCGCTGTGCACCGGCCATATGCTGAGCTTCGGCAATGAAGAGCAGCGGATGAAATACCTGCCTAAGCTCGCCACCGGCGAATGGCTGGGCGCCTGGGGACTAACGGAGCCCAATACGGGAAGCGATGCTGCCAATATGAAAACAACGGCCGTTAAGGATGGCGACCATTGGGTGTTGAACGGCACCAAATGCTGGATCACCCATGGTAAAAGCGCCGATGTGGCTGTTGTAATAGCCCGTACCGGCGAACCAAGAGCAAAGAACAACGCTACGGCCTTTATAGTTGAAAGAGGCATACCGGGCTTCAGCGGTGGTAAGAAAGAAAATAAACTGGGAATGCGCGCCAGTGAAACGGCCGAAATGATCTTCGATAATTGCCGTATACCCGATAGCAACCGCCTCGGTAATTATGGCGATGGGTTCAAACAATCACTGAAAGTGCTTGATGGTGGACGTATTTCCATAGCAGCGCTGGCGTTGGGTATCGCAAAAGGAGCATATGAAGCTTCTATACAGTATGCAAAAGAGCGCCACCAGTTCGATCAGGCAATTGCCAGCTTTCAGGGCATATCTTTTAAACTGGCCGATATGGCCACTGAAATTGCCGCCGCCGAATTGCTTACGCTGCAGGCCTGCGATCTGAAAATGCGGGGAGAGCCCATGAGCAAGGAATCGGCCATGGCAAAATATTTTGCCAGCGAAGTGGCGGTGAAAGTATCAACCGATGCCGTGCAGATCTTTGGCGGGTACGGTTATACGAAAGATTTCCCGGTAGAAAAATATTATCGCGATAGTAAACTATGCACCATAGGCGAAGGCACATCTGAAATACAAAAGATTGTCATAGCCAGAGAAGTGTTAAGAGCTTAAATCAGGAGTACTGCTCAACGGTTGCTTGTCATGACAGATTCCCCCGGCTATAATCGGGGGATTTTTTTTGCCTTCCTCCGCCCCTCCAGAGACGGGGGGGTGGATATTTGCTCATATCTCAGCTTATTAAATAGTACAAAAACAGGCATGATTAAAGATTATGCATCGTGCGGTTCCTGTAGTAAATTTATGGCATGAATAAAGAAGTCAATTATGTGTTGCAGGGCTTCTTACTAACGCTGGTGGTTATAGGAGCCTTTAAATTCAGCGGCTTATTATTTTCAATTCCTGCGCCTGCCCAATCTGAAGAAACAGCAGGCTATTGTGGAACAATTGCGGAAGCAGCGCCCTCGTTAAACCCAACTGCTGAAATTGGTAAAAATATCTTTCGCGAAAATTGTGCTTCGTGCCATTCGCTGCGAAAGGACCTCACTGGACCTGCATTGACAGGAGCGCTGAGCAGAGTGACCGATAGAAAACTGTTGTATAAATGGATCAGGAATCCTTCTGCTGTATTGAAATCGGGCAATACTTATTTTAACGGTCTTGTAAAGAAGTATGACGGCTTAATGATGACGGGTTTTCCCGGTTTAACCGACGGGGAAATAGACGCCGTTCTTGAATTTATAAGCGCATATTCAACGCCGCCGCCAATAACTGCAGAATAAGGTTACGGCATAAAATCATCAGCATCCTTCGGGCCATACTTATCGAACAGCTTATCGATAGCGCCGCCGAAAATGGGGAATTTATCTTTTGCAAAGTTCTTGACGATCTCAACGGCCTTATAAGCCTGCTGCTCGGTTAAACCTTCAGCCATTAACTTCTTAATTAACTCTTCCATACAAATATTTTGTAAAGATAATTTAGTAAGAAAAAAACGTCAGTTGCCGGCTGACGTTTTTGTATTTGAAATACTACTTTATGAAATTGTATATGCAGGCGTTTTGCGTTAAGCTTTCCGCGTTATGCGTTTTGCGTTCTGCATTTTGTGTTTGCGTTCTGCATTAAACGTTTTACGCCACTTTAAGCAAACTCATTTTGCTCTTGTCGAAATTCTTCTTCGCATACTCCAGGTTCAAATGGAATACGGTTTGTTTTGAAGAAGGCAGTTCAAACATGGCATCGGTTAAGATGCTTTCGCAAATGCTGCGTAAACCACGCGCACCGAGTTTGAACTCAACGGCTTTATCAACCATAAAGTCGAGCACATCATTGTCGATGGTCAGTGCAATACCTTCCAGATCGAACAATTTTTTATATTGTTTAACCAGCGCATTCTTAGGTTCGGTTAAAATAGAACGGAGCGTTGATTTATCGAGCGGGTTCAGATGAGTAACAACGGGTAAACGACCCAGTAACTCAGGTATGAGGCCAAACGATTTCAGATCGGTAGCATTAATGTATTGCAACAGGTTCTTTTTCATATGCTCCTGCAGCTCTTTGTTTACATTAAAGCCAATGGCGTTGGTATTCACCCGGCGGGCGATCACTTTATCGATACCGTCGAACGCGCCACCGCAAATAAAGAGAATGTTTTGCGTATTGATCTTGATCAGTTTTTGCTCGGGGTGTTTACGTCCGCCTTGTGGTGGAACCAGTACATCGGTGCCCTCCAGCAGTTTCAGTAAACCCTGTTGCACGCCTTCGCCGCTCACATCGCGGGTGATTGACGGATTATCGCCTTTGCGGGCGATTTTATCAATTTCATCTATATAAACGATGCCTCTTTCGGCAGCGGCTACGTCATAATTGCACACCTGTAACAGGCGGGTTAAAATGCTTTCCACGTCTTCGCCCACATAACCGGCTTCGGTGAATACGGTTGCATCAACGATAGCGAACGGCACGTTCAGCAAACGGGCAATGGTTTTGGCCAGCAGCGTTTTACCGGTACCGGTTTCACCTACCATTACGATATTGCTTTTTTCAATATCAACCTCGTTGTCAGCTGGTTTCTGTTGCAGGCGTTTATAGTGGTTGTATACCGCTACTGCTAATACTTTTTTAGCTTCGTCCTGACCAATCACGTATTCATCCAGAAAGCGTTTAACCTCAATGGGTTTCTTAACGTTCAGTTTGAAGGAAGTGCTCGGTGGGGTACTTTCATGGCGGATCATCAGCTCCTGTTCAATGATCTCACGCGCATGCTCTACGCAATTTTCACAAATGTGTCCTTCCTGCCCGGCAATAAGAATCTTTACTTCATCGCGGCTGCGTCCGCAAAAAGAACAATGTAGTGTTGTTTTAGCCATGTTTAGTATAAAATCGCTTACAAAGGTATCTAAATGGAAGTCCAAATCCCAATTAAAAATCCCAAACTCCTGTTACAGAAAATTAGTATGCGGAATTTGGGATTTTTAATTGATTATATGTACCTATAACTTCTCAACTACCTGATCTACAATGCCATATTCAATGGCCTCTTTTGCATCCATCCAGTAGTCGCGATCGAAATCCTTCATGATCTGCTCAAATTTCTTTCCACAGTTCTCGGCAAGGATGCGGGCGCCCATTTCCTTGGTTTTGCGGGTTTGCTTCGCCTGGATCTCCAGATCGGCACTTACCCCCTGCATATAACCGCCCAAACTGGGTTGGTGAATCATTACTTCGCCATGGGGGTAGATCATACGTTTACCCTTTGTGCCGGCGCTCAGCAGAATAGAGCCCATTGAAGCGGCGAGGCCCATACAAATGGTACTAACCGGGCTTTTCAACATGCGCATGGTATCGTACATGACCATACCGCTGGTTACTACGCCACCAGGGCTGTTTATAAAGAATTTTATCTCTTCACCCGGTTTGTCGGCATCGAGCAGCAACAAACGGGTTACAATTTCTCTTGCCGATTTATCATCCACTACGCCCCACAGATACACAGCTCTTTTTTCAAAAAAGAACTTTTCCATCTTCTTCGCTAATACGCCGAAATCCTGCTTTTCTTCTTTGCCGTTTTCTTTTGGTTCTTCTTCATCATCCATTCGAAATGGCTGAAATAAATGGTTTGAATATATCTGCATGATATTTTTATTTGTAGTTCGTATAATTATATGGTCACTGAACAGGCTTCGCCTGCTCAAAAGTGTAGTTACAAACAATTAGTCTTCTTTCTTCTCTTTGCGTGGATTGATCAGCAACACTTCGTCAACCAGGCCATATTCTTTGGCTTCTTCAGAAGTTAACCAGTAATCGCGGTCGCAATCTTTTTCAACCTGTTTTACTGTTTTTCCGGTGTGGAATGAAATAGCGTCGTACAGGTTCTTTTTGATCTTTTTGATCTCCTGAACGGTGATCTCGATATCGCTGGCCTGGCCGCCGATAGCGCCACTTGGCTGGTGCATCATCACCCGGCTGTGTTTAAGGGCGGTACGTTTTCCTTTTGTACCGGCGCACAGCAACACGGCTGCCATCGATGCCGCCATACCAATACAAATGGTAGACACGTCGGGCGTAATGTAATTCATGGTGTCGTACATACCCAAACCTGAGTATACATTACCACCGGGTGAGTTGATATACATCTGGATGTCGCGCGTACGATCGGTGCTTTCGAGGAACAACATTTGCGCGGTTACGATATTGGCCACCTCGTCATTGATAGGATAACCAAGGAAGATAATGCGGTCCATCATCAACCGGCTATACACGTCCATGACTGCAATATTCATCGGACGTTCTTCAATAATATTGGGAGTGAGGTTCGTAACCTGGTGTTTTTGGTAACCGTACAGGGTATTGCTTGATATACCTCTGTGATGTACCGCGTATTTTTCAAATTCTTTTCCAAGATTCATAGTACTTTTCTATTATTTGAGTGGGCAATTTAAGTCTTTGTGGAATATCAAATACCGTGCAACACAAAAAAACAGTCATTTTGACCTAAGATATTCATAAACAGCGCTTTTAGGTCTGCTATACAGGCAGTCGGGCCGGCATAAAACGCCCTAATTTACCATTCTCGTCAGCCTAACTGGTATTGCTATGTAAAAACGTCGTGCCGGGACAAAGTTCAATAGGGTCTGATTTGAAACCCATAGTAGTACAAAGCTTAACCGAACAACCATTAGTATTATTTGTCATTAATAATAATTGAGCAATCAACAATTAAAAAGTCAAAACGGTTCAATACGTAATTACACCTACATACGAACAATTGTTTGTAGGTTAATTTGTTAATTGAGGGGCTTAGTCCACCCGTTTGGTAGAAAAAATTTTTGAATACCGTCTTCTTGTTTTATCTTTGACCTACAAATTGAGTAGACTTATTATGTTTCGCTCCTCCACTATAAAAATAATGTACATCTCCACTTGCAACAAATACTGTTGTTGCTGTTAATACTCAATAATAATTCGCTTGCACCTTGTTTCCCTGTTTCCGATTAATGAATGAAATGAATGTTTAATGCATATGAGCTCAACACTACAGTCAAACTTGTCAAATTTAACCCACCAATCAGATAGACTAAACATCCGTGATTTTATAAAACTGCTTACAGAACAGTTCCCTGGTAAGGTTACTTTCTCAACCAGCTTCAGTTATGAAGACCAGGTAATAGCTCATGAAATCCTGAGCAACCAACTGCCTGTAAACATTTTTACGTTGGATACGGGAAGGCTGTTTGCAGAAACCTATTCCGTTTGGAACAATACCAACGAAAAATATCACGCCAACATCACCGCTTACTATCCCGATTACCGGTTGCTGGAAGAATTCGTTACCGACAAAGGGCCCAATGCATTTTATGAGTCGTTGGAGAACCGGAAACAATGCTGCTATATACGTAAAGTAGAACCGCTGAAAAGAGCGCTGGCCGGCAACGCTATCTGGATAACCGGGTTGCGTGCCGAACATTCTCCCGATCGCCAGGACCTCAGCATAATCGAGTGGGACGAAACCAACCAGATCATCAAATATAATCCCATCCTTCACTGGACAACCGAACAGGTAAAAAAATACATCGACGATAATAACGTTCCCTATAACATTTTACACGACCGCGGGTTTGTTAGTATCGGTTGCGCACCATGTACCCGCGCTATCCGCCCCGGCGAAGATTTCAGGGCCGGCCGCTGGTGGTGGGAAGACGCGTCAAAAAAAGAATGTGGTCTGCATATACATAAATAATTATTTAACTGAATTCCTGAAAAAAAGAATATGAGTAAGTATAGTTTAGATTATCTGGATCATTTGGAATCGGAAGCTATTCATATCTTCCGTGAAGTAGCAGGGCAATTTGAAAGACCGGCTTTATTGTTCTCCGGTGGTAAAGACTCCATCACGCTGGTACAACTGGCGCTGAAGGCATTTCGCCCCGGTAAATTCCCCTTCCCGCTGGTGCATATCGATACCGGCCACAACTTCCCCGAAGCATTGAAATACCGCGATGAACTGGCTGAGAAGATTGGCGAAAAATTAATTGTACGTAACGTAGAAGATACTATAAAATCAAAAAATCTTACCGAGCCAAAAGGAAAATTTGCCAGCCGTAACGCTTTGCAAACGTTTACCCTGCTCGATACCATAGAGGAATTCGGGTTCGACGCCTGTATCGGCGGCGCCCGTCGAGATGAAGAAAAGGCAAGAGCGAAAGAACGCATCTTCTCTGTTCGGGATGAGTTCGGACAATGGGATCCCAAACTGCAACGCCCCGAACTGTGGAATACCTATAATGGCAGAATAACAAAAGGCGAGAACGTTCGCGTGTTCCCCATCAGCAACTGGACCGAACTGGACGTATGGAATTATATCCGCCGCGAAAAGATCGAACTGCCTTCCATCTACTTCTCGCACGAGCGCGAAGTGATAGATCATGAAGGACAACTGGTAGCTGTAAGTGATTTCATCAAACTCGATGCTGCCGATAAAGTGCTGAAGAAAAATGTGCGCTATCGCACCGTGGGTGATATGACCTGTACCGCAGCTGTGGAATCACATGCATCGAATATCGATGATATCATCAGCGAGATCACCGCTACCAAAACAAGTGAACGCGGTGAAACCCGTATCGATGATAAAGTGTCTGAAGCAGCGATGGAAGACAGAAAGAAAAACGGATATTTCTAATTTCTGATTTATTGATTTCGGGATGTAGAGATTTAATTGAATCCCCAAATCGCGAAATCCCAAAATCTCAAAATTTCTACGATGGATTTATTAAGATTTATAACAGCAGGAAGTGTTGACGATGGCAAAAGCACATTGATCGGGCGTTTATTATACGATAGCAAAAGTATAATGATCGATCAGTTGGAAGCGATAGAAAAACAAAGTAAAAATAAAGAGCAGGGTGAAATTGACCTTGCCTTGTTAACCGATGGGCTTCGTGCAGAACGCGAGCAGGGTATCACCATCGACGTGGCCTATAAATATTTCTCTACGCCAAAACGCAAGTTCATAATCGCTGATGCGCCCGGGCATATTCAATATACCCGTAACATGGTTACCGGTGCATCCACTGCCGACCTCGCCATTATCCTGGTCGATGCCCGTAACGGCGTTGTGGAGCAAACCCGCAGGCACTCGATCATAGCATCCTTATTGAACATTCCTCACGTGGTAGTGGCCATCAACAAAATGGACCTGGTCAACTACTCGCAGGATATTTACAACAATATCGTGATCGATTACGCCGATGTGGCAAAATCGCTGGGACTGAAAGATGTTACCTATATTCCTATCAGTGCTGTATTCGGTGATAACATTGTTGAAAAATCGCCCAAACTGGCCTGGTATGAAGGGCCTTCATTACTGCATTTGCTCGAAAGCGTGGAAGTGGATAAAGATACCAATCTTACCGACCCCCGGTTCCCTGTGCAGTACGTGATCCGTCCGCAAACTGACGATCTGCACGATTATCGCGGTTATGCCGGCAAAGTGATCAGTGGTATTTATCGTAAAGGCGATGCTGTTACGGTACTTCCTTCAGGCAGAACAAGCAAAATTCAAAAGATCGAGCATAACGGTATAGAAGTAGACGAAGTTTTTGCACCGCAAAGCGCCATCCTTCACCTCGAAGATGATATCGATATCAGCCGCGGCGATGTTATCGCAAAAAGCGATAACCTGCCTAAAACCACTCAGGAGCTGGATGTGGTATTGTGCTGGATGGATAACAAACCATTGACAACAGGCAGTAAATATTTATTACAGATCAACAGCCGGGTAGTTAAAAGCGTGATAAAGGAAATCGAATACAAGCTGGATGTAAATACCCTGCAAAAAATGGATGCCACAGCAGCCTCATTGAACGATGTAATAAAAGTGAAAATAAAAACTGCATCACCCATTCCGTACGATTCATATAACGACCTGCGGGAGAATGGCGGTGCTATTCTGATAGACGAAACAAGCCATGTAACGGTAGGCGCCTGTATGATTCAATAGCAGATCCGAAACAAGTGTTTTCAACCTGGAAAAATGAACATATGAGCAGTAAGGAATTTATACAACAGTTATTTGCACAACATAAAAAGGTGAACAGAACATTTCCCGATAAGGAACTGGCTGAGCAGTTCATTGATCAGTTGTTCAACCTGTTATTCCTTCCCAATAAAAAGCATAACCAGGTTGAAGATGTGGAAAGAGAGCTCGATCTGCTAAAGAGTCATTTGTTAAGCCTGGCCTACGATGTAGTGCAAAAAGAAGAGAAAGCGGTACATATTGCCGAAACCTTCTTTGAAGCCATTCCTTCATTGTATGCAAAACTCATGAAAGACGCGCAGGCTTTACTGGAGTTCGATCCTGCTGCGCGTTCGGTAGAAGAAGTGCTGGTAGCTTATCCCGGGTTTTATGCAACGGCAATATATCGCCTGTCGCACCAATTATGGGAGCAGGGCGTAGAAGTGTTGCCAAGGTTGTTCACAGAATATGCGCACAGCAAAACAGGTGTTGATATTCACCCCGGCGCGCGCATAGGTGAAGCGTTCTGCATCGATCACGGAACGGGAATTGTGATAGGAGAAACTACCGAAATAGGCAATCATGTAAAAATATACCAGGGCGTAACATTGGGCGCGCTGAACGTATCGAAAGATAATGTAGCGAAACGCCACCCGACAATTGAAGATAATGTGACAATTTATTCCGGCGCAACCATTTTGGGCGGAACAACGGTGATAGGCAAGGATAGTATCATTGGCGGTAATGTTTGGCTTACATACAGCGTACCCGCTTTTTCGGTGGTATATCATAAGAGCGAAGTGAAAGTGAGAGACAAGAACCCGTTTCCGGAACCATTGAACTTTGTCATATAAAAAATTAAACGTTATGATCACAGAACAACCTAACAAGACAAATAATATAACTGACAACCAAAACAACCAGCGAATGAGAGCCGGCAACATTTTAGAAACGATTGGTCAAACACCGCATGTTAAAATAAACAGGCTGTTTGGCAACGGACATGAAGTATGGATAAAACTGGAGCGTAACAACCCCGGCAATAGCATCAAAGACCGCATTGCATTATCTATGATCGAAGATGCGGAAAAGAAAGGGATCCTCAACAAGAACAGCGTGATCATAGAACCTACATCGGGTAACACCGGCATTGGTTTGGCTATGGTTGCCGCCGTAAAAGGATACAAATTGATTTTGGTTATGCCCGAATCGATGAGTGTTGAAAGAAGACAACTGATGGAATTGTATGGCGCTTCATTTGAACTCACGCCCCGTGAAAAGGGTATGAAAGGCGCTATCGAAAAAGCAAAGGAACTGGTTGCAGCAACGCCCAATTCATGGATGCCGCAACAGTTCGATAATGCAGCCAATGTAAAAGTGCACCGCGAAACTACTGCACAGGAGATCCTGGCAAGTTTTCCCGATGGTATCGATTACCTGATCACCGGTGTGGGAACCGGCGGCCACATTACCGGTGTTGCAGAAGTGCTGAAAGCAAAATTCCCTAACCTGAAAGTGTTCGCTGTTGAGCCGGAATTATCTGCCGTTATCAGTGGTGGCGCTCCCGGACCGCATCCTTTACAGGGCCTCGGTGCAGGTTTCATTCCTTCTATCCTTGATACAAAGTTGTTGGATGGCACCATACAGGTAGGTAAAGACGAATCATTCGTTTACGCACAACGCCTGGCTAAAGAAGAAGGGATTCTGGCAGGTATTTCTACCGGCGCCGCACTGGCAGCCGTTGCGAAAAAATTGGCCGAAATACCCAATGGCGCTCGCGTACTTACATTTAATTACGATACCGGCGAGCGGTATTTATCAATAGACGGTTTATATAAATAATTAGCCCGCACATGCAAACGAATCCTACATATGGTAAAGTGATACTGGCTGCTGCCGGTCCCGGCGATCCGGAACTGGTAACGGTAAAAACAGTACGCTACCTGCAGCAGGCCGAAGTGGTGCTGGCCGATCGCCTCGTAAGCGAAGTGATCCTGCAGGAATATGTGAACCGCAAGGCGGAGATCGTTTATGTAGGAAAGCAATGCAGTCGCGGTTCATCGACGCCGCAGTATACCATCAATGAACTGATGGTGCACTATGCATTGCAGGGCAAACTGGTAGTACGGTTAAAAGGCGGCGATGCATCGATGTTCTCGAACATCCTCGATGAATTGAAAGCCCTTGTACAACACAAGATACCATATGAAATTGTGCCCGGCGTAACTGCCGCACTTGGTGCCGCAGCGTATGCCGGAATGCCTTTGACGGCCAGGGGATATACCACTTCCGTTCGTTTCCTCACCAGTTATAAACTGGATGTTGTAACGGAAACCTACTGGAAGGAACTGGCCCAAACCAATGATACGCTGGTGTTTTATATGTCGTCCGAAACATTGGACCATGTGGTTGATAACCTCGTAAAGCATAACATAGGAGAGGAGAAGTTGCTGGCGGTTATTGAACAGGCTACCACGCCATTGCAAAACGTGCATGTAACCAATTTATATAAATACAATGAACGGCTTCGGGGAAGAACTTTCGTTTCGCCGTCGCTGGTCATCATAGGCAAAGTGGTGGCTTTGCATGAGCAGTTCAGGTGGATAGAGAACAGCAACAGCGCCGAACATTATTTTAAACCACTTGCAAAACTGATTACGACAACACCCGATTCTGAAAATGCGGAAAAAGTAAATAAACATGTTAGCAGAGCATAAACTGAAATTGTTACAGGATTTAGTAAAGTCTTCTACAAAAGAAGAGCTGGTTTGGATGAATGGATTCCTCGCAGGCGTGCTGATGAATTGCCACGATCAACCGGCACTGGCTTCTACCGCGGCGCCTGCAACCGCAGTAGCGCCGGTAGCCGCGCCCGCTTCCGATAAACCAGCCGTATCAAAGATCACCATCGCATATGGTACTGAAACCGGTAACTCAAAAAAGCTGGCGACCGACCTGGCTACAAAAGCAAAAAAGAGCGGTATCCAGGCTAAAGTGGTGAGCCTCGACCAATACAGGCTGAACGACCTGGCCAAAGAAGAATACTTCTTTACCATCATCAGCACCCAGGGCGAAGGCGAACCGCCTGCTACGGCCAAGAAATTTTACGACCATATTCATCAGAATGGTTTCAAACTGCCGCAAATGAAGTTCGGCGTGCTGGCGCTGGGCGATACGTCGTATCCCCTGTTCTGCAAGGCCGGCGAAGATGTTTATCAACAGCTGCATAAACTGGGCGGACAACCGGTTGCTCCGTTAACTAAATGCGATACCGATTACCAGGGCGATGCCGAAGGCTGGTTCTCGCAGGTATTGCATTCCCTCACAACAACTACCAGCAGCAATGGCACCGCATCGGTAGGCGCCGTTGTGGCCAAAAAGCCGGCCGGTAAAAAAACGTATGCAGGTACTATCATAACCAACGTAAACCTGAACGACAGAGGTTCAAGCAAAGCAACCCATCATATTGAAATAACAGCAGATGAACTGGAATACCAGCCCGGTGATTCAATCGGTATTATTCCCGAGAATTCAACTGCCGTAGTAGACGCTATCCTTGCCATCGCCGGTGTTGATGGCAGGAAATCAGTTGCTTTCCGTAACGAAACACATACTGTTGTGGAGTTGTTGAAAAAGAAACTGAACATCGCTTATTTACCCGAGCGCGTTGTAAAACAATACGCTTCCATCGTAAAACAGGATATTCCTGAAACGAAGATCAGCCTGCTCGATCTGTTGAAGATTTACCCGGTAAGCAACGCAGCGCAGTTTGAAGATGTGATTGGCATTCTTGAGCCTATCACTCCACGACTGTATTCGATCTCATCATCGCCCCAGGCGCATAGCGGAGAAGTGCATGTAACCATCGCCCGCGATAATTTCAAAGTGAATGACGAACTGAAGCAGGGCTTATGCTCAAACTACCTGGCTGAACTGGCCGTGGATAGTTCACTGGAATTTTATGTGCACAAGAACAACCAGTTTCGCTTACCCGCGCCTGAGAAAGATGTTATTATGATTGGGCCCGGTACCGGTATCGCTCCATTCAGGTCGTTTCTGGCTGAGCGCGATGCCACAGGCGCCGAAGGCCGTAACTGGCTTTTCTTTGGCGACCAGCACTTCGTTACCGACTTCCTGTATCAAACCGAACTGCAGAACTGGATGCAGACAGGCGTACTCACAAAAATGAACGTAGCCTTTTCGAGAGACCAGGCAACTAAAATATATGTTCAGCACAAAATGCTGCAGCACAGCAAAGAGTTGTACGAGTGGTTGCAAAATGGCGCTTACGTTTACATATGCGGCGCCAAGGAACCAATGAGCGTAGATGTGGAGAACACCCTGCTGCAGATCATAGAGCGTTTTGGCAGCAAATCGACTGCACAGGCTCTTGAGTATCTGAACAACCTGAAAGAAGAAGGCCGGTTCCTGAAAGACGTGTATTAATAACGAAGTGTGCCACGTTTCCAAAACGCGGCACACCTGAAACATTTAGAAAATGAGCACAAACGACAATAAGAATTTATCTTCTACTGAGAGAATAAAAATGGCCAGCGATGGCTTGCGTGGTACTTTAAAGGAAAGCCTGCACGACGAGTTGACGGGTGCTATACGTGAAGATGATCAGGCGCTGGTTAAGTTTCATGGCATGTACCAGCAGGATGACCGCGATCGCCGGGAAGAGCGCAGCGCCAAAAAACTGGAATGGTTATATTCCTATATGCTCCGTTTACGTTTACCCGGTGGCTTTATGACCGGTGAACAATACGTTGGCCTGCATAATATCGCCGGCGAGCACTCAACCGGTGTGATAAAGATCACCACGCGCCAAACCATTCAGCTGCATGGTATTCTTAAATCGCATGTAAAGCCAACTATTCAGGCTTTCAACACCATACTCATCGATTCTATTTCAGCTTGTGGCGATGTAAACCGTAATGTAGCGTGCGCTGCACACCCCAAGTTTTCGCCAATACATGAAGAAATATTCTCCTATGCGGGAAAAATAAGCAAGCTCGGCCTGCCAAAAACAAAAGCCTACTATGAAATATGGCTCGATGAAAAGCCCCTGCTTGACCCTAAGGAGAAAGAAGAAGTGGAAAAAGATCCATTGTACCAGGATCGCTATCTGCCCCGTAAGTTCAAAATAGGCATAGCTATTCCGCCAAACAACGATGTGGATGTATTTACGAACGACCTGGGCCTTATTGCCATTATAGAAAATGACAAACTGGTAGGTTTCAATATCGCAGCCGGTGGCGGCTTGGGTACTACGCATGGTAACGCGGCCACTTATCCGCGACTGGCTTCTATGCTGGGTTTTGTACGCGGCGAAGAACAAACGCTGAAAGCGGTGCTGGAAGTAATTACCATTCAGCGCGACCATGGTAACCGTAGCGATCGCAAACTGAGCCGCCTGAAATACACCATCGATAAAATGGGTGTGGAGGCGTTCAAGGCAGAACTCGAAAAACGTTGTGGTTTCAAACTGGAAGAGCCAAAGCCATATACCTTCACCAGCAGAAAGGACGATTACGGCTGGCATAAGAACCACGAAGGGAAATGGTATTATACTGTATTTATTGAAAATGGCCGTATAGCCGATGAAAAGGTTGCTTTAAAAACAGCCTTGCTTGAAGTGGCGAAAACCGGGAAGGTAAATTTCAGGTTTACCAGTAACCAGGGCTTGATCCTAAGCGATATTGCACAAAAAGATAAGAAGGCGGTAGAAAAGATCCTGAACGATTTTGGCATTATTGAGCATACCGAAAATGCAGGCGCCATGCGTAAAAGCGCCATCGCCTGCGTAGCCTTCAATACCTGTTCGCTGGCGCTGGCCGAAGCACAACGCTACCTGCCATCGCTCATCACTAAAGTTGAGCCTATCTTAGCAAAATATGGCCTGCAGAATGATGATATTTCAATGCGTATGACCGGTTGCCCGAATGGTTGCGGAAGGTCGTATGCAGCGGAGATCGGTTTTGTAGGTACTGCCTATGGCCGGTATAACTTACATTTGGGGGGCGACCGTGAGGGATTCCGTTTAAATAAAAAGTATAAAGAGAATATCGACGAGCCTGCAATTTTGAAGGAGCTGGATGAACTGTTTGAGAAATACAGCAAAAACAGAAGAGCAGGCGAAACATTCGGCGATTTCGCAGTTCGGGAGAAGTTGGTAACGTTTTAAAAATTGCTGACACGAATGTCAACAGAACAAAAGATACCGGTTAAACAAACAATTGGCGCCCCGGGCGATCAGGGCGGTAACCTTTTATTTCCTGTTTTCTTAAAGCTGGAAGAATTAAAGGTATTACTGGTAGGCGGAGGGAAGGTAGGCGCGGAAAAACTGTCGGCCCTGCTGGGAAATTCTCCTGCTGCCCCGGTTACTGTTGTCGCAATCAGCATTTCCGACGAAGTTCGTAAACTGGCAAAACATCACCCGAATGTTACTCTTCATGAACGCGCTTTTGTTGAAGCCGATCTGGAGAATAAAGACCTGGTGGTGATTGCGGTGAACGAAAAGGAGTCGAGCCTCGCCATCAGGGCGGCGGCCAAGGAAAAAAAGATCCTGGTGAACGTGGCCGATACGCCGGAGCAATGTGATTTTTACCTGAGTTCCATTGTACAGAAAGGCAATTTGAAGATCGCCATTTCTACCAATGGCAAATCGCCCACCGCCGCCAAACGTATAAAAGAAGTATTGAACAATGCCTTACCGGCCGAGCTCGACGATATGATCAATAACCTGCATGCGGTAAGGAATAAGCTGAATGGCAATTTCGACTACAAGGTAAAAAGGCTGAACGAGCTCACCCGCATCCTTGTTGAAAAGGATAACGTGGAAAGGGAACGGCGCTGGCGCAAAATTGCTACGTATTCGTTGATCGCGTTCGGTCTGATGCTTATCGGTCACTTCATATTCTCTTATTTGCCGTTTCAGCGAATTGCCGATGATACGGTAAGATGGTATCAGCAACTCGATCCAAATTTCCATTGGATGTTGCTGGGTGGTTTCCTTGCTCAGTTGGTCGATGGCGCCCTTGGTATGGGCTATGGCGTTACCAGCGCTACCATACTGCTATCGGCCGGGGTTAACCCCGTGGCCATGAGTGGTAGTATTCACACCGCTGAAATGTTTGCAAGCGGTGCATCGGGTTATAGCCACTATAAATTCGGTAACGTAAATAAAAAGCTGTTCAAAGCATTGGTGATACCAGGAGTACTGGGCGCCGTGTTAGGCGCTTACCTGTTGGCCGAGTTAACGAAACTTGGCGCATCGACAGCAGGTGATTATATCAGACCTGTTATAGCATGTTATACCATGCTGCTGGGAATTCGTATAATTTGGAATGCTTTTAAAAAGGAAAACCGGAAAAAGAAATTCAAACATTATGGCTGGCTGGCCGGTTTCGGCGGTTTCTTCGATTCATTCGGCGGCGGCGGCTGGGGCCCCATCGTAACAACGACCCTCATCACCAAAGGCAGAAGCCCACGTTTTGTGATCGGTTCTGTAAGCCTTACCGAATTCTTCGTAACGCTGGCGAGCGCCTTCACATTCTTTACGCTGCTGGGGGTACAACACTGGCAGGTAATAGTAGCCCTGGTTGTTGGCGGTTTACTGGCAGCGCCGCTGGCGGCAAAACTGGCCGGTAAATTACCCCGTAAAACCTCCCTCGTATTATTAGGAATTCTCGTTGTGATCTGGAGCGTACGAATTATCGTAAAGATCTTATAGTTTCAAGTCCCGGTAGAAAAATGCCGGGATTTAAAATATTTTATAAGTCTACTAAATAAATAGACTATATTCGCTTAAGTTTATCCCGTTAGCTTTTATTGGCGGGATTTTTAAATCCCTTTACGTCTGTTAATCGCAGCACCGATCTCCCGGTATTTTATGTGACCGGGATTTATTATAAACTAATAGTCTATTAAAATGATAGGCTTTATTTCAGGCAAAAATCACGATCAATGAAACAGATTAACCAACCGGGCTGGAAAAAGGTTTTGCAGAACCTGAACATCCCACTCTTCACACAGGTGAAAAAGGCTAAAAAACTAAAGTATGGTATCCTTTCCTCTGTAGCCGTTTTACTGTGTTCAACCTCCTTCACGCAGGCTGTAGCGCTTATCGAGATCTCCGGTACGGTTATTAACCAGGAGAAGAATGAACCGTTGCCCGATGTAAGCGTTCAGATAAAAGGGTCGGTAACGGGAACGGTAACTGACAATACGGGCAGCTTTGTAATTCGCACAAAACAAAAATTTCCCTTCACGCTGGTTTTTAGTTCGGTTGGTTATAAACCGCAGGAGTTGGAAATAAAAAGCCTGGGTTCCAGATTACAGGTGGCTATGGTTACCCAAACCGTATTGGGTAATGAGGTGGTGGTAACGGCTTCCCGTGTGCCTGAAAGTATTTTGAGATCACCGGTGGCCATTGAAAAGCTCGACATCAGGGCAATTCGCGAAACACCTGCACCCAATTTTTACGATGCGTTGGAAAATGTAAAGGGTGTGCAAATGACCACTTCCAGTTTGACATTTAAAGTGCCCAATACCCGTGGCTTCAATATCCCCAACAACTTCCGTTTTATGCAACTGGTAGATGGGGTTGATATGCAGGCGGCCACACTTGGTGTGCCCCTGGGTAATGCCATTGGCCCCACGGAACTTGATATTCAAAGTGTTGAAATAACGCCGGGCGCCGCTTCCGCTTTATATGGCATGAACGCCATAAACGGCATGGCTAACCTCTTAACGAAGAACCCGTTCAACAACCAGGGTTTGAGCGTATATCATAAAACTGGCGTTAACCATGTCGATGGCAAAGATCATGATGCGGCTATTTTAACCGAATCGGCCATTCGGTATGCCAAAGCATTCAACAACAGGTTCGCCTTTAAAGTGAACTTCGGGTATATGCAGGGGATCGACTGGCGTAGCAATACCCGGCTCGATCAAAATCCGAATAATCTCAAAAGCGCCAATCCCAATTTCCCTTCGCTGAATGGCGAAAACAATATCGCCTTCGATGGCTGGAACCGCTATGGCGATGATGCGCTGGCAGGAAGTAATACTTCTTCTATAAGCGGGTTAACGATCGATGGAAGGGCTAACCAAACCCTGCGGGTAGTACGCACCGGTTATTGGGAAACTGAACTGGTTAGTCCGAAGGTAAGCAACCTGAAATTCGATGCGGCTGTACATTACCGCCTCAATGAAAATGCAGCGTTGTCTTATTCCTACCGTATTGGTCAAGTGGATGGGGTGTTCCAGCGCGGAAATAAGATCCGCCTCGAAGATGTAAAAGTACAGAACCATCACCTCGAGTTGAAGGGAAGCAATTTCGTGGTGCGCAGTTATGTTTCGCTCGAGAACACCGGTAACTCTTATAACGTAAAACCATTGGCCGATAACCTCGATCTGGCCAGTGGCGGTTCGGGCAATGCATGGGCTAACAAATACAAAAATGCGTTGCTTGAATATGCAAATAACCATGGCGGTTTAACTGCTGATAACCTCGCGGCTGCTACACTGGAGGCCCGCCGCCAGGCCGATGCCAGCCGGGTAACACCAGGAACGCCGGCGTTTGATGAATTGAAAAATACCATTATAAAGATCAATAACTGGGATATCAGGTCTGCCGCCATACCCGACGCACCGGCAACCGGCGGCGCGGCCTTACGTCAGAAAAGCCGCATGTACCATACCGAGGCACAATGGGACCTGTCGAAATACGTAAAGTTCATCGACCTGCTGGCAGGTGGCGATGCCCGTATATATGAGATCATTCCCGATGGAAATAATTTCGTTGATTTCGGCCGGCCTGTCGCAGAAAGGAATCAACCTGTTGTGGTTGATGGCAAAGTGCCCGATAGCAGTGATTTTGGGGCCAATGTTTACTATAAAAAATTCGGCGGTTTTACACAGGTTACCAAAACCTTCTTCAACGACAAACTGAAATTGTTCGGCTCATTACGGTTTGATTATAATCCCGAGTTCGATCCCAAATTCACCCCCCGTTTGGCTGCGGTGTATACCGCCAACCAACGGCATAACTTCCGTGTTACCTGGCAGCAGGGATATCGTTATCCTGCATTGTTCGAAGCCTTGTCATATGTAAACAACGGCCGCGTAAAACGTGTAGGCAGTTTATCGTATATCAACGAAGGGTTGGGTTACCTCGAAAACAGTTATACCCAGGCGTCAGTAGTGAACTTCAACGCAGCAGTAGCCGCCGCCGGTAATACAGATGCAGCAGCCCTCGCCAGTCGCGAGCTGTTACTGGTAGCGAATTTGCCAAAAGCCCGTCCCGAGCAGATCACTTCATTTGAGATCGGATATAAAAGCGTATTGCTGAACAACACGCTCATTGTGGATGTGGATGCCTATACAAATAAATACGACGGCTTTCTGGGACAGGTGCAGGTGTATGTGCCTATTGGAGAAACAGTGGGTTCAGATGCGGCAGTGATCTCGATGATCGACCGTAACCGTGACGCAACTGCAGCCAGCGGCGGTAACGGCGCCAGCAAAGGGCAGGAACGCTACCGCGTTTATACCAATGCAAAGAACACTTATTATAATTACGGTTCGGCATTGGGTGTTACCTGGAATTTTTATAAGAAATACACCGTTGCCGGTAACGTGAATTTCAATAAAATGAAAGCCAACAAAACCGACGACATTTTTGTAACGGGTTTCAATACGCCGCAATGGTCAACCAACTTATCGTTCGGCAACCGCGAAGTGGTGAAGCACGTCGGGTTCAACATTGTGTGGCGGTGGCAGGATGCGTTCCTGTGGGAAAGCCCTCTGGTGACCGGTACTATTGCAGCCTACAGTACGCTCGATGCACAGGTTACCTACCGTGTACCGAAAGCGAATGCAAGCGTGAAACTGGGCGGCGCCAATTTGTTGAACAACCGGTATATACAATATGCCGGCGGACCAACCATCGGCGGTTTATATTACCTCGCGTTTACGATTGATGGGTTGTTGAAATAGGCTGGCGATGAAAACAAAAAGGGTGGGTTGCCTTCTGCAGCTCACCTTTTTTGTGCCGACAGATGGTTATCCTTCCCAGCGTTGTAAACCTTCTCCGGCTGGGTATCAATTTTTCAAAGCACCATGCAGTTTTCCAATAGTGAAATAGAATTAATCTGCATGCGCATGTATCAGATGCAATAACTATGGCTCTTAAATATAAAGCTCCTATTTATATAATGAGTGAAATTTTAAAAATGCCGGCCTGTTACTGAAGCGTTAAAAATACTTCAACAGATACCCCACCACAGCCCCACCCAAAATAACGAAGGCCGAGTTTACCTTTTTTATGAATAACAACAACAGGCTAGCTACGGCAATCAATATCGTTCGCCAGTCAGTTATGGCATCTTTACCCAATGCATAACATACCGCTATAATTACAGCAACAGAGGCAATATTTACGCCGTCGAGAAAAGCGGCAAGAGCCGTTGAATTACGCATTTTCTTTACCAGCGGGTTCAGCAGTGCAACAAATAAAAAAGCAGGAAGAAAAATAGCAATGGTTGAAACAGTGGCGCCGGTAAGCCCATTGATCTGGTAACCAATAAAGGTAACCGATGAAAATACCGGTCCGGGTGTGAATTGCCCCACCGCAATGGCATCTGTAAGTTGCTGGTGGGTGAGCATTCCCCTCGTCACCAGTTCGCTTTCTGCATAAGCAAACAGAACATACCCGCTGCCATACAGGATGGCGCCTATCTTTAAAAAAATAAAGAATAATTTCCAGTTTACTGCGGATGTAAACAGCAAAGCAGACCCGGGCACCTGAAGCAGGAACGGAAAAATTCCTTTTGTGCTGTGTTTCCCGGCGGTCAATAGCATTGCCACCAGGCCTGCACCGAAAATGACAAAGATCTCATCGATGTTCATCAATGATAACACCAGCGCCGTAACTCCTATGATGCCCAGTTGTATGGTTTTTAACGATTGTTTCGCCAATGGAAAGATAGCGCTGAGTATAACCGCAATGATAGCGGGTTTTATTCCATAAATAAATGGCTGCACGTGGGGCAATTGTCCATACTGTTTATACAACCACGCAAACATACCGGTAATGATAACGGCAGGCAGTATAAAACAGGCGCCGGCCATCACTAAACCTTTTCCCCCGGCTCTTTCGCGCCCGATATGCATGGCCATTTCCGTACTGTTGGGCCCGGGGATAAGATTGGTAGCGCCTACCAGGTCTAAAAAATATTGCGATGTCATCCATTGCCGCTTCGTTACCACTTCTTCCCGCATTAGCGCAACATGTGCTGCCGGTCCGCCAAACCCGATAATGCCCAGCTTCAGAAATAGTTTTGCTATTTCAGCCAGGCCCGGCCGCTTGTTGATGGCCGGGGTTGTACCGGTAGTATTATTCCTTTCAGTCACTTGCATGGATGTTAAGTCTTATTGCAAAATAACAATAAGATCAGCATTAAATGCAGCAGACTGGTATTAAGACGTTTCTATTTTCAAATCCTGCATTATGTATGTTATTTTCGAGTGTTGGCCGCTGCTGTATTGGCGATCCGCTTTGAACGGTTCAGCGCCAGCCAACCGAAGCATGAGCCGGTGAGCCCTATAGCCATGGCCACGATAGCGCCCAGTTTTCCGGAACCGGTGCCAAAACCGCCGTTTGAAAGAATTAACTGAAGCGCGCCTGCCAACACACCGAGCAAACCCATCACCAGGGCGAATATTGCTTTGGGACGCGAACTTACAGGGTGCGAAGAACGGATCAGTGCCTGCCGCCCAATGATAACGCTGGTTAGGCTTATGAGGCCGGTTACAATCGATGTCAGTCGCCCGATGGTAATAATTTGCAGGAGCAAACCGATAAAAAGCAAACTGTGCATATTCATTTTTGTTTTTTAGATTGTGAAAAATTGAAATGGTTCTCAAAACTAGCCGCGATGAGCGTTGCTTTTACGGCAAAAAGACAACAGCTGAAAATGTTGCGATAATGGCGGAACATCTGGCGGTTTTAATTCCATGGAAGCCGGCACCGGGGCTTGCAGGTATTGACAAGCAGAATTATGTCTCGCGAATTACCCTTTTTATAGCTCAAATTAGCTGCGTGGTATCTTCAGTAAATTTTATTTAACTATATTTCTTTTCATTGCAGAAAGCAAAGCAGGTTCAATGATGCGGATCGTAAAATACCGGTACTTTAGTTTCCTGGTGCATGCAGTGCTCTGGAGCATCGTGCTTTTTTTCCCTTATTTTATTTCCAGTGCCGATGATCGTTATAAGATCGGCCCGCTCCCCGGCGGGTATTTTACCTTATCGCAAATTGTTCATCTGGTCATTTTTTATGGCAACAGTTTTTTGTTGTATCCAAAACTGCTGAACCGGGCCTACTGGTGGTTGTATATCATTGCCGTTATTTTGCTTATTGCTTTATCTGTTGGCGTAAAGTTGTATATACTTTCCATATGGTTCCCGAACGATATGGCCGATGCAAGAACCCATGTACTCTTTCCTTCAGTGATAGTTTTTATTGTAAGTGTTTTCTACAGTATAACGGTTGAGAAGGTGCGCGCTGAAAAACGGCAAAAAGAAAACGAAGCGGTGAAACTATCAATGGAGCTGCAATTGTTGCGCTCGCAGATCAGTCCGCATTTCCTGTTCAATATTTTAACCAGCCTGGTTTCGCTTGCCAGAAAAAGATCGGGCGATCTTGAGGCATCGCTCCTGATGTTGTCGGGTTTAATGCGTTATATGTTGTATGAAGCCGGTAAAAGAATTTCGCTGCAGGCGGAGGTTGAATATCTTGAAAGTTATGTATCTCTGCAGCAAATGAGGTTTGGCCGGGAAGTGAAGATTGTTTTCAATATAGCCATATCACAGGAAGATACGAGTTATAATATTGAGCCCATGTTGCTGATCCCTTTTATTGAGAATGCATTCAAGCATGGTACAGGTTATGCCCATGAGCCTTTTATCGATATTGACCTAAGTGTAAAAAACGGCATCCTGGTTTTTCATGTAATGAATAAATATGAGGAAGGAACGGCGGCAGGCAAAGATGAAACTTCTGGCATAGGGTTGAATAATGTACGCTCGCGGTTGACGCTGCTTTATCCGCAGCGACATGAGTTGGTAATTCAAACGGGTAACAACCTGTTCAATGTAAATTTAACACTGCAACTATTATGACGATGCGTTGTATAATTGTCGATGACGAACCCCTGGTTCGGGAATTACTTGAAGATAATATCAGGCAGGTGCCGTTTCTTGAATTGGTAAGTTCGTGTAAAAGCGCCACGGAAGCCCTGGCGATCTTGCAAAACGAACAGGTGGATCTTGTTTTTCTTGATATTCAAATGCCCCGCTTGAGCGGCTTGCAGTTGTTGCAATCATTAACTCATCCGCCGGTTGTTATCATCATATCGGCCTATGAAAAATATGCGGTGGAAGGGTTTAACCTGCAGGTGGCGGATTATATTTTAAAACCATTCAGTTTCGACCGTTTCCTGAAAGCGTGTAACCGCGCTGCGGAATTGTTCCGCTTAAAGAAACCGGCAATGCCGGAGGAAACTGCAAAGAACTATGATTTCTTTGTAAACGTTGAATACTCGCATGTAAAGATCATAGCTGCAGATATCCTTTATATAGAAAGTGACAGGGATTACATAAAGATCTATCTTTCTTCGGCTGCCAAACCCGTTATTACCCGCATGTCGTTAAAGAGTATTGAAGCAAAATTGCCGGAGGGCGCTTTTATCCGTACACACAAATCCTTTCTGGTAGCAGTTTCAAAGATCACCACCATCAAACGCGACACGGTATGCATCGGTTCAACAGAAATACCGGTAAGCGAAACCTTCAGGGAAAATATTAACCGGGTGCTAAAGTACTAAGGCAATTACTGTTTAACCCGCGGGGTATCATTGGGAAGTTTTATAGAATCTGTCTTAACTGGTACATTGTTGTTTTTTGCAGGCAGTTGGTTCGTCATCTTTGCCGAACCTGCCGTACCGCTGGCATTGGTGTGGTCGTCGGGATTGAATGTTACCGGCATGGGGCCTTTACAGTTGGCCATACACAGCAAAACAAGTGCGAACAGATATGAAGATGTCTGTTTCATATGATTGGTATTTAGGAAGGCGCCTTACCGATCATATGAAAATTCTGTTCCAGCATAATGTACTGACCCGGAAATTTAACGAATGTATAGTGTGGAAGGATGGCAACAGATCTTAAAAAAAAGCTCCCTGTTACAGGAGCTTTTCGTTATCAGCGTTTTGTATAATTGCGTTTGTTACAATCTGATCTTAAAACCGCCATTTACGATGAAGCCTTCTACCGGCGCATAAATGTCTCTGAATACCGGGTTATCGATAGTTCCGGTATAGATAGTATCGAACCTCGATTGCCGCGTGTCGGTAAAATTTTCAAAGTTGATGTAAAGCGAGAGCTTTTCCCAAACCCTTTCAACCATAAATCCGGTTATCCAGTACGGTTTTCCGTTGCTGCCGTCATTCAGCATCTGTTTACTGAAGTAATATGCTTCCAGTCCCACTTTCCATTTTTCATCTTTTTCATACATCAGTACATTGTTCAGGCGGTGGCGGGCAGTTAACGGCAACCATTTTTTATTATCGAAATGCGTATTGGCATCGGTAAAGGTATAACCAATAAACAATTTGAAATCGCCATATAACAGGCGCAAATTGGTTTCCATGCCCTTTGTATCGAAGTGACCGGCTGCGTTTATAAACTGTGCAGTGCCCGATGGGGTAACCGCCAACACCAGCGGATGGTTCAACCGCGTATAAAAGAAGAGGTGATTCAGGCTAACGCCAACATCGCCAATATGGGTGCGGTAGTTGATATCCCAGTTGCCGCCGATAGAACGTTCATTCTTCGATTGATCGATGTCGATCGGCAACAGGTTCCTGAAATACATCCGTTCTGCATCTTCTGTAAAAATGGTTGGCGTTTTGTAGCCATAACCGCCGCCAATACGGGTGGTAAGGTTGGGCAACAGTTTGATCATTGCTGAAGCCCTTGGCAGCAGTTCGAAACCATAGTCATTTACATAGTCGCCCCGTAAGCCGGTTTCCAGAACAAAGTTTTTTGTAACCGTCCAGGCGTTTTGTACAAATACGCCAAAGGTATTGTAGTGATAATCACGCGAGGGGGCTGAGTTATGCTCAACTTCATTCAGGTCATCGGTCAATACATTGGCGCCAACAACCCAGTCGGCTTTTTCTCCTTTTCTATTCCATGTAAGTTCTGAAAAAGAAGATTGTTGCAACGCATCGAACGTATAACCGGGAATGGTGATCACCCGGTCGAAACGGCTGTAGCTGTTCTTTAACTGGAGGGTAGTGGTTGCGTTTATTTTATGCGCAATGCCCAGCTGGGAAATGATACGATCGGTATTGTTCTTCTCATAAAAACCGCTTTCACCATGTTTGATATAATTCATACTGCCACCGGTACGGTCTTCGGTAATGTAGGTTATACCAACATTGGCGGTTGTTTTTTTGCCATACAGGAACAGGCGCGGGTTTACCGTGTAACGTTCATACTTCGGAATGGCGGTGAGGCCGATGTCGGCCGGGTCATAGGCTTTATTGCTGTTGCGCGAGGCAAAAAGGGTAAGGCCTGCTTTTCCATACCGCTCGCTGTAAAAACCGCTTAGGTCGAGACCGCCGGCGGAAGTTCCGTTGGCCAGAAAACTCAGCTCTCTGTTTTCACCCGGTGTTTTAGATACCAGGTTAACGAGGCCGGCAATGGCGCCGCCACCGTATAGTGTAGATGCGGAACCTTTGATAACTTCCACCTGTTTCAGATCGAGCGGGGCTATTTGTAAAATGGAAAGTCCGCCGGAGAAACCTGCATATAACGGGTAGCCATCCCTGAGCATTTGAGTATACCGGCCATCGAGGCCCTGAATACGAATGCCTGCGTTAAATGAAGTGGCTGAGGTTTGCTGCGTTTGAATGCCGGTGCTTTCTGTTAGCAGCATCCTGATATCTCCGGGTTTCATATTGGCTTTTTCACCCAGTTCCTCACCTGTGATCACCTCAACGCGGGTGGGTATATTGGAAATTGTTCTGCTGATACGGGTGGCCGTTACCACAACTTCCTCTTCTTCATCTTCTTCCTCTTTTTCGAGTTCAATGTCAACGGTTGCCGCTTCAGTCAAAGGAAAAGTATAGGAAACTGTTTTTTCCCCGTAGCCGATAAATGTAATAATAAAGGTTTGCTGTCCGGCTGGTATGCCGGTAATAACCACCAGGCCGGTACTATCGGCAAAAGCCGGTTTGTTTTGTTCTTTCCAGATAATGGTGGCGCCGGGCAGGGGTGTTTTATCATCACTGCTCCTGATCGTTGCTTTAAAGATATGCTGCGCCTGTGCCGCAATAGTAAGGCAGCACAGGACAATGCCTGTCAATAGGTATTTCATCTTCGTTTACTGATAAGATTAATAAAAGGTGAATCGATATGTATCAGCAAAAACGGGGAGGCTGAAAACGGGAAGGATGATAGGTAGCTAATTCCGATAAAAAGAAGGGACAATAATTTGTTTGAACAGTAGGTTCCTGTATGGTGATGCTGACCGGTGCTATGCTTTCGATGGCATGGGCACAGGCGCCGCAGGCAAAAAACGGGGAGCAATTGCCTTTATCTTCATTATCCTGCGGATGCCGGCCGTTCAATGCGCTGGTTTCATTACTACAATCATCGCCCGGGCAACAGGGAACAATGGTGCCCGTAATGTTTACGATCAGTAATAATATGACCAACAGCGTCTTCACTTTTCAAAGATAACATATCCAGGGGTTAATGAAAGACTTTGCCGGGTGTATTTGGTTGCGTGTTGACGGTTTACCAAAACAGAGGGCCTTGAAAATCAATAGAACCAGCTAAATTGTGTTTTAATAAAAACGAATAAGGCATGATAGTTCCTGTACATCCGCACGACTTTACGATCGTTTATGAGATCATTAATGACGGCGCCTCGGCATACAAAGGAGTTATTCCGGCCGATAGATGGCATGAACCGTATATGTCTGCAAAAGAATTGCAGGCGCAGGTTGAAGATGGAGTAAAATTCTGGTGTTATATGGAAGGTGAAAAAATGATTGGTGTAATGGGCGTCCAGGATAAGGGCGATGTTACCTTGATCAGGCATGCATATGTTCGTACCGAAGCAAGAAATAAAGGTATCGGCAGCAAGCTGCTGCAGCACCTCACAACTTTGGTATCAACACCCGTTTTAATTGGCACCTGGGCCGATGCAACCTGGGCCATCGGCTTTTATGAAAAGCATGGTTTCCGGCAGGTTTCGTTCAATGAAAAAGAGCAATTGCTCAGGAAATACTGGAACATTCCGCTGAGGCAGATCGATACTTCGGTTGTGCTTGCAAGCGGGGATTGGGTGGGTTAAATACACATTATTCCCCCAACCACCCTTTCAACACTTCACCGATCTTCGCCACCTCAACCATAAACCCATCGTGCCCATACATTGAATCTATTTCAACAAGCGTGCTATTGGGCAGGTGTTGTTGCATATGGCGTTGCTCTTCGAGCGGGCAAAGAATATCGCTGCTGATACCTATCAGTAACGTTCTTTGTTTTACGCTTTTCAGCATGGCCTCTGTGTCACCGCCGCGGCCGCGGGCGATGTTATGGGTGTCGAGCGCTTTGGTCAGCATCCAGTAGCTATACGCATTGAAACGTTTCACCAGTTTCTCGCCCTGGTAATTGATATAAGAGGCGGCTTTGTAGTCATCCAGCTTTTCGGTGTCGGTATCGGTTTGCTTTTGCACCATGATGCCATAGTTGCGGTAGGTGAGCATCCCAATGGCCCGGGCGGCTTTTAGACCTTTTTGTCCGGCCTCGGGCGTATTGTGTTGCCAGGTGCAATCGGCTTCTATGGCCAGTCGCTGGGTGGCATGTACAGCTATACCCCAGGCGCTTTCGGTAGGGGAGGTAGCCAGTAAGAACAGGTTTTTGATCACTGCCGCTTCCATAATGCTCCATTCAAGGGCCTGGTAACCGCCCATGCTGCCGCCCATCAACAGGTGAATGTTGTCGATACCGAGATGCCGGCGTAAGAGAATGTGGGCATTTACCATATCGCGAATGGTGAACAGCGGAAACTGGTGGGTATACGGTTTTCCCGTTTTGGGATTGATACTCAATGGTCCGGTAGTGCCGTAGCACGAACCGAGAATGTTGGCGCAAACAATAAAGTACCTTTCGGGGTTAATTACACAGCCGGTTCCCACCACCCCATGCCACCAGTCGGCGGCGTCGGAATTGGCGGTTAGGGCATGACATACCCATATGACGTTGTCTTTTTTGGCATTTAACGTTCCATAAGTATGATATGCAATGGTTAATGAAGGCAGTTGCGCCCCGTTTTCGAGATTGAAAGGTAGATTATATTCAAAACGCTTCATTGGCCCCTGGCTAATAATTAAGGGTGCAAAGTAAATGCTTGCATGAATTACATTTGCAAAAATCTTTACCATGATAAAAATTGAATTGGAAAGGGTCGAAGGTGATTTTGGATTTGAAGCGAAAGATGCCAACGGGCATACCGTACGGTTGGATACCAGCCCTGAAGGCGGCGGCACCAATTTCGGCGTTCGCCCCATGCAAATGCTCCTGATGGGCCTTGGCGGGTGCAGCGGTATCGATATCGTGAACATTCTCAAAAAACAGCGGCAGACTATAGACGGGTTCAATATGAAAATAGAAGGGGAGCGCGAAGCGGGCAAAGAGCCCTCCATCTGGAAAAACGTGACCATCGTGTTCGAGCTTACCGGCAATATCGACCCCGATAAAGCCAGAAGGGCATGCGAGCTGTCGATGGACAAATACTGCTCCGTTGCCGAAACCCTGCGCCGTGCGGGTGGAGAGCTGAAATGGGAGGTGCGGGTGAATCAATTGGCAATAGACAATAAGCAATAAGCAAGCAGAAATGCAGGCCGCAGGCTGCAAGCCCATAGCTGCAAGCAATAAGCCGAAAGCCCAAAGCTGAATGCCGCCTGAATCAGGTTGCAAACCGAACGTTTAAAGCTGAAATTATTTTCCCGGCGACGGTGCTGGTATCGACGCCTGTTGCGTCGCACACTTGTACGCCAGGATCGCTATTCAGCTGCCAGCAATTGTACGCGAGCCCTGAAGGCGGCCATTATCCAACAATCAACTATAAACAAGAAACCATAAACTACAGCATGCATCCAATAAGCAAAGCAATACGCATTCATACCGACCGTACCAACGAAATGGAGCATTCTTCACCTATGTTCCTTACCAGCAGCTTCTGCTTCGATAACTCCGAAGATATGCGGGCTGCCTTTGCCGACGAAACCGACGACAATATTTACAGCCGTTTCAGCAATCCTTCCGTTCAGGAGTTTGTCGACAGAATGGTGGCCCTCGAAGGCGCCGAAGCCGGTTATGCTACGTCATCGGGTATGAGCGCCATCTTTGCTTCGTTTATGGCATTGCTTAAAAAAGGCGATCACCTCCTTTCTTGCAACGCCATCTTTGGCAGCACCCACACGGTGATCACCAAATACCTGCCTAAATTCGGTATCGAGTATACGTACGTGCCGGCCGATAAACCTGAGGAATGGGAAAAGGCCATTAAGCCCAATACCAAAATGATCTATGTAGAAACGCCTACCAATCCCGGTCTGGAGATCGTTGACCTCGAAGCCGTTTCTACCATTGCCAAAAAACATAATCTTATTTTAAATGTCGATAACTGCTTTGCCACACCGGTGAATCAACGGCCCATTGACTTTGGGGCCGACCTGGTGGTGCATTCCGCCACCAAATGGATCGATGGTCAGGGACGTGTGCTCGGTGGCGTTATCGTTGGTAAAAAAGCGCTCATACAGGATATTTATTTATTCTGCCGCAGTACTGGTCCGGCATTATCAGCCTTCAATGCCTGGGTGTTGAGCAAAAGCCTCGAAACCCTCGATGTTCGTATGGAGCGTCATGGCAACAATGCCCTGCAACTGGCCAAAGCGCTGGAAGGCCATCCAAAGATCAAATGGCTTAAATATCCTTTTCTCGTCAGTCACCCCCAGCACCGGATTGCGCTGAAACAAATGAGGAATGGCGGCGGTATCGTTTGTTTTGAACTGGCGGGCGGGCTCCAGAGCGGTCGCAAGTTTCTCGATAACCTGAAAATGTTGTCGCTCACCGCCAATCTCGGCGATACCAAAAGCATCGCCTCGCACCCGGCAAGCACCACCCACGCCAAACTCACCGATCAGGAGCGGCTGGCTGTGAATATAACCCCCGGTTTAATACGTATTTCCGTGGGGCTCGAGCATGTTGATGATATCATCAGCGACATTCGCCAGGCGCTTGAAACCTGTTAAGAGCACAGGTATGCCACACTTCATACTGTGGCATACCTACAGTGGTACACCCTGAAGTGACGGGAATCATCAATTTGAATGCCTGTCATCATAGCATAGGCGGTAAGGGAACATTAACTTTATGACAGATTCTTTTTCATAATAAAAAGTTTTAAAAATTGAGCTGGTAAACGGGTTGGTTCTCCAACCCGTTTGTTTTTTCCCGGCACCTCCAAAAATCGTATCTTTTAGTAAAAAGGATATGAAACGGCAGGCGCTGAAAGAAGTGATTGACAAGCATCTCGGCAGTATAAAGAAGTGCTGTGACCGCATGCCCGGCTGTTTTGACCAGGATGATATCCACGACCTCCGCGTTGACTATAAAAAAACAAGGGCCTTTCTCAGATTGCTGCAGTTGGAAAAAGATTCCGGCGATCTGCAACTCCCCGATAAACTGAAAGCGGTTTATCAAACTGGTGGTAAGGTAAGGGATTTGCAATTGTTCCTGGCTCAACTACATACCCTGCCTGTAGTGAATGAAATTCCCGCCTGTATCGCCCGATGGAAAAAGCAGTTGTTTGCCTACAAAGAGCAGGCGGTTGTTGCTATTGAAGAGATGAACTTCAAAAAGATCTGGCAAGACATCATAAATGAGCTGCCCGGTGAACTGAAGGACGATACCGTAAAGAAGTTCCTTCACCGTAAAGTGGCAGCTATTCATATCATACTACTCGCCGCCGATGATGAAGATGACCTTCATTCTGTTCGTAAACAACTCAAGGATATTATTTATGTCATTCGCATTTACGAAAACGATTGGGGCATACCGTTCCCCATTAGTGACTGGAATGAAAAAGAGTTAAGCGAACTGGCTTCGCAACTCGGCGATTTCAATGATCGCTGCATTTCCATTTCGCTGTTGCAGTCTGGTTATATCGAAGAGATCGGTGAGATCGGTGAGAACGAAAGAACTAATTTGCTGGCGCTGCGTAACCAATGGCTGAAGGAAAAGAATGGGCAGGAACAACAGTTGCTGAAACTGATTAGGGAACTGAAAATGGGACATGCGTTTTGAGAGTGAAAACAGCTGAATGATGAAGACCAAAGCCTAAAGCGAATACAAGCTTCAAGCTGCAAGCTGCAAGCTTCAAGCAAATACAAATACAGCTACATACTGCAAGCCTCAAGCTGCAAGCTTCAAGCAAATACAAATACAAATACAGCTACAAGCTTCAAGCTGCAAGCCTCAAGCCTCAAGCCTCAAGCTGCAAGCTTCAAGCAAATACAAATACAAATACAGCTACAAGCTTCAAGCTGCAAGCCTCAAGCCTCAAGCCTCAAGCTGCAAGCTTCAAGCAAATACAAATACAAATACAGCTACAAGCTTCAAGCTGCAAGCCTCAAGCCTCAAGCCTCAAGCTGCAAGCTTCAAGCAAATACAAATACAAATACAGCTACAAGCTTCAAGCTGCAAGCCTCAAGCCTCAAGCCTCAAGCTGCAAGCTTCAAGCAAATACAAATACAAATACAGCTACAAGCTTCAAGCTGCAAGCCTCAAGCCTCAAGCCTCAAGCTGCAAGCTTCAAGCAAATACAAATACAAATACAGCTACAAGCTTCAAGCTGCAAGCCTCAAGCCTCAAGCCTCAAGCTGCAAGCTTCAAGCAAATACAAATACAAATACAGCTACAAGCTTCAAGCTGCAAGCCTCAAGCCTCAAGCCTCAAGCAGCAAGCTTCAAGCAAATACAAATACAAATACAGCTACAAGCTTCAAGCTGCAAGCCTCAAGCCTCAAGCCTCAAGCAAATACAGCCTAAAGCTTAAAGCGAATACAAATACAGCTCATTTCCCGCCTTCATTCCTCCCTTCACTTCTGAATTCGATTTTGATTATTCTACACTCAATATTCTGTATTCCCTCTATCACCATTATCAACTTCTATCAACCTTTCAACTATCTCATTTCCCTGTATTCAACTTCGACATTCAACATTCAACATTCGATATTCAGCATTCTATACCCTCCTCAACCTAACACCCGCTCCATGGCCATGCTCCTCGATCCTTTAATGAGAAAATAAGTATCTGTGAACGCCTGTTGCTTAAACCAATCAGCCGCCTCTGTTGCATTAGCCAGTTTTACAAACGGATGATCGATCTTCAGGAAATCACCACCAACGAGTACAACCGCTTTCCATGAATGCTGTTTGATCAGTTCAATAATAGCTTCATGCTCCTGCTGGCTTTCCTGTCCCAACTCGGCCATACCGCCCAGCATCAATACTTTACCGGCGGCCTGTATACCGGCAAAATTCTCAATGGCGGCCTTCATGCTGGTAGGGTTGGCATTATAGGCGTCGAGAATGAATTTATTGCCATTCTTTTCAATAAGCTGTGAGCGGCTGTTCGATGGGGTATATTGCTCAATAGCGGTTTTTATCTTTTCATCGGGCACATTGAAGAACTTACCTGCGGTTACGGCTACCAGCACATTGGGCAGGTTATAAGCGCCTACCAGTTGTGTTTGTATCGCCGGCAGAGTGGCGCCTTTCGATATGGAAACCGTTAAGAAGGGCTCGCTTTGTTTAACTGTTCCCTGTATTTCTGTTGAGCTGGTAGTGCCGTATTTGATCACTTTTGGAATGCCGGCACTCATCGTTTGCAGGTACTCATAATCCCACATAACGAATGCGGTACCATTATGGGCGCGTAAATAATCATACAGTTCGCCCTTTCCTTTGCGTACGCCCTCTATGCTGCCAAATCCTTCGAGGTGGGCTTTGCCGCAATTGGTAATAATGCCATGGGTAGGCAGGGTATATTCGCAATAGCTGGCAATTTCGCGCAGGTGATTGGCGCCCATTTCTATTACGGCCATTTCTGCATCTTCCCTCACCGATAATATGGTAAGCGGAATGCCGATATGATTGTTCAGGTTACCCTGCGTAGTGTATGTTTTAAATCCGGCCGACAGAACGGCATGCACCAGCTCTTTGGTAGTGGTTTTCCCGTTGCTTCCGGTAATGGCTATAAATGGAATGTCGAACTGCTGGCGATGGTATTTGGCCAACTGCTGCAGGGTGGTGAGTACATCGTCAACAACAATGATACGATCGTTGGGTGTTCCAGGCGCTTCGTCAACCACGGCATAGGCCGAACCTGCCTCCAGCGCCGCTGCGGCAAATTGATTACCGTTGAAATTGGGCCCTTTCAATGCAAAAAAGAGATCGCCCGTTTTCAGTTTGCGGGTATCGGTTTGTACCGAAGGATATTTCCTGTATATATCGTAAAGTTTTTCAATCGTCATAAAGCAAATTTAAGTTACAACGCTTGCCCCACAAACAGGGAGTGTATGGTTCTTTTATTGCAGAAGGCGCTGCATCATTCGGCATCCTGAATGCGCAAGCGAGTTGCAAAGCGCGGTAGCAACAACAAACCAAAAACCATAAAAAACAAACTCGATAGCGCGGCCGCAACAATAAACCACAAACAAAAGCCCCGACGGGGACCGTCGGGGCTCTATAAGAATTTGAAAAGTCATTTATCGTTTTCTTGTGTTCTGGCGACGTGTTGGGTAACTGATACCGGTTTTACGGCCGTTACCTTCAGGGCTACCAAGGCGATCCATTGCGCAACGGAAACCTACAGTAGAGCTACCCTGATCTTCTTCCAGGAAGCGGCGTGTACCGGGGCTTAACCAGTATGGACGGTCGTTCCAGCTACCACCTTTGATCACTCTCGATTTATCGCTGATCAATGTGCTTACACCATAACCACGGCCTATTTTCAGGTTCTCTTCAGCATCCATGGTACCATAAGCAACACCAGTGATCATAGAGTCACCATCGAGGTAGTTGATAACGTTACCTTTTTGATAGTTACGGCGGTTTTTGCTTTCTTCATCAGTTACGTAGGTAGTTTTAACGCGACCGAGGCTGTCTTTTTCAAACTCACCATCTTTATTCTTGTACACGTTCTGATAGCGGTTACCACGATAAGGCGATACGTCATCAGCATCGGTAGGAGACAAAGGACGGTAAACATCACCTGTCCACTCGCTCACGTTACCCGACATGTTATATAAACCGAATGAGTTAGGATAGAAAGAAGTTACAGGTGCGGTGTAAACTGCGCGGTCGTTCAAACCACCGGCCACACCCATGTTATCACCGTTACCGCGTTTGAAGTTGGCGAGGAAGGTACCCTGCCATGCGCCACGGCGGCTGTCACGTAAACCGTTCACGTTTTGCGTCCAGGCGAAAACCTGTTTGTTGGTGATCAACTCCTCACCGCGTTTTCCTTCTTTGCGGCTGGGGTTGGGGTTCTGGCCAACCAGACCCATTGCAGCGTATTCCCACTCAGCTTCTGTAGGCAGACGATAGTTCGGTAACAAAATACCGTCTTCGAAAGTTACTGTAGTTCTGGGCGTACCGTTCGGGTTCTTTAAAGGGTTCTTTTTAGAACGAACCTGGTTACCGGGAGTAGGAGTAGTTAAACCAAGCAAATAGGCTTTGGTATTGAACGACTCGCTTCCCTGACCCTGAATATTTTTAAGGCTTGTTTTGTTGATAAAGCCTTTGTCTAACAATGCTTTTTCGTTAACGCGGTCACTGCGCCATAAACAGAAGTCGTGAGCCTGTCTCCAGGTTACACCTACCACAGGGTAGTAGTTATAAGACGGGTGACGCAGGTAGTATTCAACCAAAGGCTCGTTGTAAGCCAGCTCACTGCGCCATACCAGGGTATCGGGCAATGCACCTGCACGTACATCTTTATATTCATCGCCATCGAACACGTTGTTTATCCAGTACAAATACTCACGATAGTGAATATTGGCAACCTCGGTACGGTCGATGTAAAAAGAGTTTACTGTTTTACGGGTGGGAATGTTATTCCACTCGCCCATAACATCTTCTTCAGTGGCGCCCATGGTGAAGGTACCGCCCTGAACAAATACCAGTCCCGGACCGGTACGTTGTTCTTTTTCACGGGAAACCTGGTAACCGCCCATGTTTTTGTCATTGTAATTCCAACCGGTAACGTCCGACTTTTCTTTCTTGTTGGACTTACAGCTGGTCACGGCGGCTGCGCAGGATAGTACGATAAATAGGTTTTTCAAATTCATTTTGATGACTTTTGCCTTTAGTTCAATTTGGTTAAACGCTATTACTAATCAAATATTGTACGGCTTTTCCAATTGCTTTTTCCACAAAAACTGCGGGGAAGGCGAATATACCGGTTTTTAGTAAAACAACCTGTGTTACAGGACCTTTTACCCTCGTTTTGTTGGTAAAACCAACACCGGGCTAATACAATTTCTGTAATTCAGCAACGACACGTTGATTTGAAAGCAATGCACAACTCTATTCAAATTTTGAGCCGGGCATATTGGGGACGGATTATTTTTTTTCGCTGCCCAGATCCTTTAAAGGATTGTGGTGTAAAATAAATTATTTTTGGCCAGATGTCCTGTAGACCTGTTATCCTCCTTATGATGGCCGGCATCCTTACCTTCATCGGTTTGCCGGCATTGTCTCAACGTACATATACGGGCAATTCCGTGTTGGCGCTGGGTAACTGGTATAAAATAAGTACTGCTGCTCCCGGAATTTATAAGATCGACCTCCCTTTTCTCGCTTCCCTCGGTATCAATACTGCTTCACTTTCATCGTCTTCCGTCAGGTTGTTTGGCAACGGCTGCCAGCTGCTGCCCGAAAAGCCGCTTGGCTCAAAACCCGACGACCTTATTGAAAACGCTTTATGGGTGGAAGATGGGGGGGATGGACAGCTCACCGGTTCAGATTATATTCTTTTTTATGCAGCCGGCCCGCACGCCTGGCTCAGGGATTCTGTCAACAAAACCTTTAAACATCAACGGAATATATATACCGATTCTGCTTATTATTATCTGAACATAGGGGCAGGTGGCAAAAGGATTACCACCACAAATATAACCGCCACGCCCAATACCATCATTACTTCGGCCACCCGCAGCTGGTTCTATGAACTGGATACCGTAAACTTTCTCAGCAGCGGCCGGCAATGGTATGGCGAAGAATTTTCGAACAACGGCGGAAAACCCCTTACCCGCTCGTACAGCGTGAGCATGCCCCATATTTTGGCCGAACCGGCTTCCATTTCGGCAGCCTGTGTGGCCCGCTCTTTCGGCATAGCCAGCCGTTTTTCGGTAAGCATTAACAATCAGCAGGCAATGCAATTAAATGTGCCCGCTACCGGAAATGGTTCCTATGATGCCTTTGCCGTGGCGGCGCAGGCTTCGGCAACTTTCAGCACCACCCAGTCGCCGCTCACCGTGCGTGTAGATTATACGCCCGGCAGCACGGGCAGCCAGGGCTGGCTCGACTGGCTGGAAGTGCAGGCCCGCGTAGAGCTTTCAATGAACGGCATCGATCAACTGCTTTTTCGCGACTGGAACAGCGTTGGCCCGGGTAAAATGGGTAGCTTTATTATAAAGAACGCCACTGCCGCCACCCAGGTGTGGAATGTTACCGACCCGTTGCAACCCGTTCGAATGCAAGGTATTATGAGCGGCAGCGAGCTGCGTTTCACAAATGATTGCAGCCGCCTGCACGAATACATGGTATTCAATAATTCCGGGTTTTTAACCCCGAAAGGGGAAGGGATGGTGCCCAATCAAAACCTGCATGGAAGCGCAATACCTCAATATATAATCATAACCCACCCGTCGCTGATGGGGCAGGCGCAGCGGCTGGTTCAATACCATCAGCAACGCGATAACCTGCCGGGCGTAGCGGTAACGGTAAACCAGGTGTACAATGAGTTTTCATCCGGTTCGCCCGACCCTGCGGCCCTGCGCGATTATGTAAAAATGTTTTACGACCGCGCCGGCGGCGATTCTGCCAAAGCCCCCAAATACCTGCTGCTGTTGGGCGACGCCTCTTTCGATTACCGCACCCGCATCAGCAACAATACCAACATGGTGCCCTGCTGGGAAAGCCCGGTTTCGCTCGATCCGCTGGCAACCTATACTTCCGACGATTTCTTTGGCCTGCTGAACGATAATGACGATATCAATGGCACTGGCACCTACCTGCTCGATATTGGCATAGGCCGCATTCCCGCAAAAAATGAACGTGAGGCCCAGGCCATCGTTGACAAGATCGTTGCCTATAATGATCCCAAAAGCCTCGGCCCTTGGCGCAACGAATGCACATTTGTGGCCGATGATGAAGACAATAACCTGCACCTGCAGGATGCCGAAATAATGGCAACGGCCGTTGCTGAGGCCGCGCCGCAGGAAAACGCCGATAAAATATACCTCGATGCTTTTCAGCAGGAGAGCAATTCGGCCGGCAGCCGTTACCCGGCAGTGAACCTGGCCATAAATAATAAAATTTACAACGGTACCCTGGTTTGGAACTATACCGGGCATGGCGGGTACCGCCGCCTGGCCGAAGAAGTGGTGCTCGACCAGGACATTATCAATACATTCAACAACCCCAATAAACTGCCCCTGTTCGTAACCGCTACCTGCGATGTGGCGCCATACGATAACCCGCTAATAAATTCCATAGGGGAGAACTTGCTGTTGCGCGAAAGAACCGGCGCCATCGCCCTTATGACCACCACCCGGCTGGTATTTGCGTTCAGCAACCGGGTAATGAACGAAAATTACCTGAGAACGGCTTTTCAGAAAAAGCCCGATAGCAGCTATCGCAGCCTCGGCGAAGCGGTTCGCCAGGCCAAGAACGTAACCTATAGTTTTTTAGGCGATGTGGTAAATAACCGCAAGTTCACCCTGCTGGGCGACCCGGCGCTTACCATCGCTTTCCCCGCTTACCAGGTAACCACCACGGCCATCAACGGCCGGGCGGTGAGCAGCACCCCCGATACATTAAAAGCATTGACGGAATATACAATCAGCGGGGCGGTGCAGGATAATATGGGGAATGTGCTGAATGATTTTAACGGTACCATCTATCCCACCATTTTCGATAAGGTGCAAACGGTAAATACCCTCGGCAATGACCCCGGCAGCCAGGTAACGCCGGTTCAAGTGCAAAAAAATATCCTGTTCAAAGGCAGGGCATCGGTGAACAGTGGCCGCTTTTCTTTTAGTTTTATGGTGCCGAAAGACATTAGTTATCAATACGGTAACGGAAAGATCAGCTATTATGCCGATAATGGCAGCAGGGACGGCAACGGGGTTTTAAAAAATATTATCATCGGCGGCTCAGGAAATGGCGTGGCCGACCCCCTCGGTCCAACCATTAAAGCGTATTTAAATGACGAGCAGTTCGTGAATGGCAGTATTACCAACGACCGGCCGGTGTTGCTGGTTAAGCTGGCCGATTCATCGGGCATCAATATCCTGGGTACGGGCATCGGGCACGACCTGGTGGCTACACTTGATAATGATCAAAAAACAGCATATGTGCTGAATGAGTTTTATGAGAGCGATCTGAATAATTATCGGCAGGGAACAGTGCGGTTTCAAATGCCGGCGCTGGCGCCCGGTGTGCATACCCTAACCATAAAGGCATGGGATGCCGCCAATAATTCGGGCGAGGCAACCATCGATTTCAGGGTAGTGGCCGATGAGCATTTTGCGCTTGACCATGTATTGAATTATCCCAATCCGTTTACCACCCGAACCACCTTCTGGTTCGAGCATAACCGGCCTGGGGAAGAATTACTTATACGAATTCAGGTATATACGATTACAGGGAAGCTGGTAAAAACGATCAACAGGACAATATTTTCTACCGGAAACCGTTCGAGTGACGTGGAATGGAATGCCCGGGATGAATATGGTGATAAAATCGGAAGAGGTGTGTATATTTACCGCCTGAGGGTACAAACCGCTGATGGCAAAGCAGCGGAGAAGCTTGAAAAGTTGTTTATACTGTAGTTCAGTTTTAGAAATTACTTATTTTAGCCAATCTATATCTATCGACAGGAAAATTTACCCAAAATTCTTATTGTTCCGCATCAACACGCTTTAATACAAAAGCATGGGTAATTTTATTGATACCAAACTGCTATTGAGGAAAATGTTGAACGCGGTATGATCCTTAAAGACAACTCAAAAAATGAAACGAAAATTCTTTAAACTAACTGTAGGTATGTTCCTGTTGGCGGGTGTTACGGCTGTAAATGCCCAAACCACACAAACCGATCCTATCAACGTAGTTACTACAGCTGTACCCTTTTTACGCATTTCACCTGACGCCCGTGCCGGTGCCATGGGTGATTTAGGCGTTGCAACTTCACCCGATGCCAGCGCTCCGTTCTGGAACCTGGCAAAAGTGCCGTTTGCACAAAAGAACTTCAGTGTGGGTTTAACCTACACACCCTGGTTGAAAGACCTTGGTCTCAATGATGTGTACCTGCTGGCATTAGCCGGTTATTACAAACTCGATGAAGAATCGGCATTGGGTGGTTCTATTCGCTATTTCAGCCTTGGTAACATTCAGTTCACCGACGGAAGCGGTAACGATTTTGGCAATGGCCGTCCCCGCGAGTTTGGTGTTGACTTCGGTTATACCCGTAAACTGAGTGATAAGATCGGTTTAGGTGTAGCTTTGCGTTATATTCGCTCAAACCTCGCCGGTAACCTGGCCCAAACCGGTACTGCTTACAAACCCGGTACTTCAGTGGCCGGTGACCTGTCGTTCTTCTATACCGGCCAAAATGAAATTGGCGAAGGCTGGAACTTCGGCGCCACATTAACCAACCTCGGTGGTAAGATCGGTTATACGAACGATGCAACACAAAGAGATTATATTCCTGCCAACCTGAGCTTTGGTACTACATATACCAAAGCTTTTGATGAAGCCAATAAAATAACCTTCGGTCTGGATGTGCATAAACTGCTGGTGCCAACACCACCCGTTTGGACCGATGATCCATCTGCCGATTCTGCGCTCACAGCCGATTACCGCAATAAATCGGTTGTAAGCAGCTGGTTCAGCTCATTCAATGATGCGCCCGGCGGTTTCAAAGAAGAACTGAAAGAGTTTCAGATCTCAGCGGGTGCTGAATATGGTTACAACGACCAGTTCTTTTTCCGCGCAGGTTATTTTTATGAGAACAAAGACAAAGGCAACCGTAAATATTTCACCGTTGGTTTAGGTGTTAAATACAATGTATTTGGTTTGAACTTCTCTTACCTGGTTCCTTCAGGTTCAGGGGTGAACCGCAATCCATTGTCGAATACCCTGCGTTTCGGTCTTATATTCGACCTCGACGACATAGGTGCTGAATAATTAGCTAATTTGCTAATTAGCTAGTGTGCTAATTAGAATTCAATATATTTGAAGCGTTCTGCGAAGCAGAACGCTTTTTTTATTAGCATATTAGCACATTAGCAAATTAGCACATTATGCGTATAGGGTTCGGGATCGATTTTCACCAGTTAACGGAAGGCAGGGACCTATGGATCGGCGGCGTAAAGATTCCCCATCATAAAGGCGCCCTCGGGCACAGTGACGCCGATGTTTTATTACATGCCATTTGCGATGCATTGCTGGGCGCCCTTGCATTGGGCGATATTGGCGTGCATTTCCCCAATACCGACGCCACCTATAAAGATATAGACAGTAAAATATTACTGCAGAAAAGCTACGATCTTATAAAAGCCCGCAATTACCGGGTGGTAAATATCGATTCCTCCATTTGCCTCGAGGCCCCCAAGATCAAAAAATATTCAGATCAGATGCGGCAGGTGATCGCCGGTATTCTCGAAGTTACCATAGACGATGTTTCCATAAAAGCCACCACCACCGAGAAGATGGGTTTCGTTGGAAGGGAGGAAGGGCTGGTGGCGTATGCGACAGTGCTCATAAAACCAATTAGCTAATATGATAATTAGCTAATGTGATAATTCCATTGGTGCGGTATTTCCTGTGATTTTCAAAGCTAACGCCAAAGCACTCACAAAACCCTGTATTCCATTATCACATTATCGAATTATCACATTATCACATTATTTTTGCCCCATGTCAAAAGTAAAAGTCAGGATCATTAACCAGTCGAACAATCCGCTGCCCGAATATGCAACGGAGGAAGCAGCCGGTATGGATATACGCGCTTTTATAGATGCGCCCATCGTTCTCAACCCCCTGGAACGGTTTTTAGTACCAACCGGTTTGTTTATAGAATTGCCAAAAGGCTACGAAGCGCAGATCCGCCCACGCAGCGGGTTGGCCATAAAACAGGGGCTAACCTGTTTAAATACCCCGGGCACCATCGATGCCGATTACCGGGGTGAAATAAAGGTCATTCTCATCAACTTATCGCAGGAAGCACAAACCATACACCCCGGTGATCGTATTGCTCAAATGGTGGTACACGATGTAGAACGTGTAAAATGGAAACCCGTTAAATCAATTTCGGTAACAAAACGCCACGACGGCGGTTTTGGCCATACCGGTAAATCATAATGAATGAAGTATTTTTCAGCCATATGCCTTGTAGCATTGGTGACGATGGTATTCACTAGTTGCAGGTCAACAAAAACAATTCAAACGGCTATTGCCAAAAAAGATACAGCCCAGGTGATACCAGTGGTAGATCACCGTGCCGATTCAATGCGGTACATAAAAAAGGTTTGGGATACCATTCAAACCAATTACATAGATAATTTTCAAACCTTTTCAGCCAAGATCAAAGTAGATTTCGAGGGCGGCGATGGCAAGAAAATGTCCTTTACCGCTTTTGTGCGGTTAAAAAAAGACAGCCTGATATGGGTAAACATCACTGCGCTGTTGAATATTGAATTTTTCAGGGTGCTGATAACGCCCGATAGCGTTAAGGTGCTTGATAAAAATAACAAGACCGCCCAGTTGCGGTCGGTTGAGTATTTGCAGGAGGTTACGAAGATCCCGATGAAGTTCACCGATCTGCAAAACCTGCTTATTGGCAATCCGATTTTTCTCGATAGTAATATAAATTCGTATAAGAAGGATGATAAATCAATTTCACTGATGAGCCTCGGCCTGCTGTTCAAGCACCTGCTTACGGTGAATAAAGACGATTACACCCTGCAATACAGCAAACTCGATGATGTGGATGCCATCAGGGCCCGTACTGCATACCTGAGCTATGGCGATTATCAGGTAAAGAACGGCCGGCGGTTTTCGACCCACCGCAAAATTACGGTATCGGAAAAGTCGAAACTCGACATAGAGATGGAATTCAAACAGTTTGATTTTAACGTTGATTTAAACTTTCCGTTCAATATTCCGAAAAATTATAAGCGGAAATAAGCGTTATTGCATTACCGGCGTCCAACCCTATAGAATTGGCCCATAAGTTGATCATAACCCTGCCCAAAACCGTTAACACTTAAAAATCGTTCAGTATGCTGAAAATGATATTTACCTGTTTTTTGGCCATGGCAGTTCCTGTTGCCATGCTTGCGCAACAAGGCAGTGACGAACTGAAAAGAAGACAGGCGGAAATTCAGCGTGAGATAGATGATTTGAGAAGTACTTTGCGGGCTACCAAGAAGAATACCAAGGCAGGGTTGTTACAATTGTCGATGGTGCAAAGGAAGCTGCGCCTTCGCGAGCAGGCCATCAACAACATAAACCAGCAGATCAACGTTATAGAAGGCACCATTGAGAAGTCGAAAAGTGAGATCAGCCGCCTTAAGGGTGAGCTCGATACCCTGAAGATGCAATATGCCAGAAGTATCGTGTATGCTTACAAGAATCGTAGCAACTACGATTTTTTGAATTTCATTTTTTCCGCTTCGAGTTTCAACGATGCGTTGCGCCGGGTGCAATACCTGCGGGCGTACCGGTTGTACCGGGAAGAACAGGCTGCCAACTTAAAAAATACACAGGTAGTATACCTCGATAAAATTGCAAGCCTTGAATCGTCACGTAAGGAAAAAGATGCCGTTCTGCAAAAACAGGAGAAGCAAAAGACCGAACTGGTAGAAGAGAAGAAAGAGAAGAATGAGATCCTGAGCCAGTTGAAAGCCCGGGAAAAAGAGATCTCGAAAGAGCTTACCTCAAAACAGAGGGCCGACCAGAAATTGAAGAACGCCATCAAGGCTGCCATCACCAAGGAAATAAATGCAGCCCGCGAAAAAGCGGCGGCAGAAGCAAAAGCCAGGGAACTGGCCGAAGCGGCGAAAGCGGCAGAAGCGGCAAAGGCAAGAGAACGGGAGCGTGAGCGCGAAAGGGAAAGAGAGGCGGCAGAAGCGAAAGCCAGAAAAGCGGCAGAACCTGAAAAAACCACAGCCACTCCTCCGCCCATAGCAAAAGTTGAAAAACCTGAACCGAAGAAAGAAGTGGTGGCGGTGAAGAAACCCGAGAGTGTGCTGGAGGCAACACCGGAAGGCTTCCGTATCAGCGGCAGCTTTGAAGGCAATAAAGGCCGGCTACCCTGGCCCGTTGAAAAAGGTAATGTGAAGATCCATTTCGGAACATATTCTATCGAAGGCACAAGACTGCGTGGTAACAACCCCGGTATAACCCTGGCAACCGATGCAGGGGCGGTGGTAAGAGCGGTGTTCGAAGGTGAGGTGTCGCGTATATTCGATATAGATGGTAACTGGAGCGTGCTTGTACGGCATGGTAAATATTTTACAGTGTACAGTAACCTGTCTTCGGTAAGTGTATCAAAAGACCAAAAAGTGACCGGAGGCCAGATGCTGGGCCGTGCCGCTGTTAACGACGACGGCAACGGTGAAATTGAATTCCTGCTGATGCAGGAGAACAGGAACCTTGACCCCGAAAAATGGATACGAGGGAAATAAGTTGACAAGTGCAAACGTTGATAAGTCCGGAAGAGTTATAATGGAAAGCACCTCTTCCGGGCTTTTTCTTTTTTGATCAGGTTCAATTTTAAAATCTACCCCTATGTTAAAGTGGATGGCCACCAGTTTTTTGACACTGGTAATTACTGTAACCCTGCATGCCCAACAACCCGCTGGCGAAGACCTGAAACAACAACAGATCGCACTTCAGCGTGAGATAGATGAACTTAATAATTCGCTCAAAGACCAGAAGAAACATACCCGTGTAAGTATACGGCAACTGGAACTGGTAAAACAGAAATTACGGCTTCGCGAGCAGGCCATCAAAAATATCAACAGGCAGGTAAACATCCTCGAGGGTAATATTGGTAAGTCGAAAAACGGCATCGACAGTTTAAAAGACCGGCTCGATACCATGAAGGCCCAGTATGCCCGCAACATCGTTTACGCTTACAAACTCCGCAACAATTACGGGTTCCTCAACTTTATCTTCTCTGCCACATCTTTTACCGATGCGTACCGCCGCGCGCAGTATTTTCGCGCCTATCACCAGTATTGCGAAGACCAGGTGGAAGCCATAAAGAATACGCAAAAACTGCTGGCCGGAAAGATCACCGGCTTTGAACTGGCGCGCCGGGAAAAAGATGCCGTGATACAAAAACAGGAAAAGCAACTGGAAGTGCTGGAAGAAGAGAAAAAAGTAAAGCATGCCATTGTAAAAGATCTGAAAACAAGGGAAAAAGAAATAGCCAGGGAGCTCAACGCAAAAAAGAGCGCTTACAAAAAAGTGATGTCGGCCATTACGAATACCATCGGTGATATGTATGCCGCCGACGCGAAACTGAGCGGATCTGCCGCCAGCGGTACCCGGGCAAAAAAAGAGGTAAAGAAGCTGGAGCTTACCCCCGAAGGGAAACGGATCAGCGGAAGTTTTGAAGACAATAAAGGCCAGTTGCCCTGGCCGGTTGAAAAAGCATCTATTAAAACCCGCTTCGGCCGCAGCCAGCAGGGGCCGGTTATTATCAACAATCCCGGTTTAACGATAGAAACGGAACCTAACGCTACCGTTAAGGCCATCTTTGAAGGCGAAGTGGTACGCATCTTTGATATTGAAGGCGCGTGGAGCGTGATCGTTCGCCATGGTAAATACTTTAGCGTATACAGCAACCTGCAATCGGTAAGCGTTTCAAGAACTCAAAAAATCGTTGCCGGCCAAACGGTAGGTGTAGCGGTTAGAAATGGTGAAGGCAATGGAGAAATTGATTTTATCATTACGCAGGAAACCAAAAACCTTGACCCCGAAAAATGGCTTAAGAAGAAATAGATGATGTGCCACACTTTGAAAGGTGTGTACTACGAAAGATAACAGATGTGCCACACTTTAAAAGTGTGGCACTCCTTTTTACACCCTGCTGTTAATATCCTGTAAGAACCGGTTGTACAATGCTTCGTACCGCGGCACTATGGTATCTATATCGTATAAACGCGCATGAGCAGCTGCTTTTGTTTTGAACTTTTGCAGTTTGCTTTCATCAGATAACAGCTCAACCGCCCGGCGGCCCATGGTTTCCACATCGCCCACATCGGCCAGGTAGCCTGTTTCACCATCTACATTTACTTCGGGTAAACCACCCGCGTTACTCGAAATAACCGGTACACCGGCAGCCATGGCTTCCAGTGCCGCCAAACCGAAACTTTCATAATCTGATGGCAGTAAGAAAAGATCGGAGATCGCCAGCACTTCTTCAATTTGTTCCTGGCGGCCTACAAAACGGGTTTCATCGTATATACCAAGGTCGCGTGCTAAACTTTCAGCTGCGGGGCGCTCGGGTCCATCACCTACAAACAACAGTTTGCTGGGCACATTCTTATTGATTTCGGCAAAAATGCGCACCACATCGGTAACCCTTTTCAGTTTACGGAAATTCGACGCATGCAGCACCACTTTTTCATTATGCGGCGCAATTACGCGGCGAAAGGCATCGATGGGTTTTTTACGAAAGCGCTTTACATCAACGAAGTTCTGAATAACCTTAATTTCTTTTTCGATCTTGAAATTGCGATAGGTTTCAGCGGCGAGATTTTGCGATACCGCGGTAATGGCATCGCTTTCATTGATTGAAAAGGCAACAACCGGAGCAAATGTTTTATCACGGCCTACGAGGGTGATATCCGTACCGTGCAGGGTAGTGATCACCGGAATGATCTTGCCCTGTTTTTCGAGGATCTTTTTGGCCATGTATGCTGCCGACGCATGTGGGATAGCATAATGTACGTGCAACAGGTCGATATTGTTATTTACAATAACGTCAACCATGGTGCTCGATAGGGCCGTTTCATAAGGTGGATAATCGAACAGGGGATAGGTAGGCACCCGTACCTCATGATAAAATATGTTGGCATTGAACTCACTCAACCTTACCGGTTGCTGGTACGTAATAAAATGTACCTGGTGTCCCTTATCAGCCAGTGCCTTTCCCAATTCCGTTGCTAATACGCCACTACCACCAAACGTTGGATAGCAAACAATTCCAATACGCATACTGCGATCTATATTAAGAGTGTGAAGGTAACTTAAAACAGGCAATTATGTCCAGGGGATCATTTTGCCTATTTTAGCGTAAAATAACGCACATGAGATTGAAATTGTTTACGCTATTGTTAACAATTGTTCCACTTATTGGCCTTGCGCGGCAGGAAGATTCGTTAAAAATACGCGCAATTGCCAACGAAATACTGCTTCACGGCCAGGCATACGAAAATTTACGCATTCTTACCAAACAGGTAGGCGCCAGGCTTACCGGTTCGCCACAAACCTATAAAGCCGAGGCCTGGGGCCAACAAGCCCTTCAACAGGCCGGGGCCGACCGGGTTATTTCCCAGTCATGTCTTGTTCCGCACTGGATACGCGGCGGAAAAGATGAAGCATGGATAGCTGCTCCCGGAAAAAAAAATCAACCGCTCGATATTCTGGCGTTGGGCAACACCGTGGGTACCGGGCCTAAAGGCATTCAGGCCCCGGTTGTACTGGTGAATTCATTTGAAGAGCTGGAGCAAAAGAAAGCCGGCCTCAAAGGAAAGATCGTTTTCTATAATTATAAGTTCAACGCCACCTATGTAAGAACTTTTGAAGCTTACCGCGATGCGGTAGGTTACCGCGGTTCAGGCCCCAGCCAGGCCGCCCGTTATGGCGCGGTGGCTGTGCTGATCCGTTCCATGAGCCATGCGGCCGACAACCATCCGCATACCGGTAGTACCCGTTACAACGATTCTTTTCCAAAAATACCTGCCGCCGCCATGGGCCTGCAGGATGCCGACCGGCTGGCGGCATTACTTGAAAAGGAACCGGTAAACGTATTTTTGAAAACGCATGGAAAAATGCTGCCCGATACCGTTGCTCATAATATTATCGGTGAAATAACCGGCAGTGAATTTCCCGATGAGATCATCACCGTTGGCGGCCACCTCGATTCGTGGGACGCGGCCGAAGGCGCGCATGATGATGGGAGTGGATGCGTTCAATCGATAGAAATATTACGTGCTTTTAAAGCCATTGGGTATAAACCGAAACGCACCATCAGGGTGGTATTGTTTGCCAATGAGGAGAACGGGTTGCGTGGCGGCAGCCGCTATGCAGAGGAAGCCCGTACAAAAAAGGAAAAACACATCTTTGCCCTTGAAAGCGATGCCGGTGGCTTTACCCCGCGCGGTTTTGGGTTTACCATTTCACCCGAACTGTTGAAAAAAGTACAGGGCTGGCTGCCATTGTTAAAACCTTACGGTATCTGTGAACTGGAACAGGGCGGCGGCGGTTCCGATATCGGCCCGCTGTACCGCGAACTGGGAACGCCCCTGGCAGGTTTGCTTCCCGATTCACAACGGTATTTCGATATTCATCATGCCCGCAGTGATGTGTTTGAAGCGGTAAATAAACGCGAACTGGAACTGGGTGCTGTTTCTATGGCGGCATTAATATATCTTGTGGATAAATACGGGTTATAAAACGCTTAAGGCTTAACGCTAAACGTGGAACGCCTGTGAATGAATATCGGGCTGCCTGATTATAGTCAGACAACTCGAAGCTCTGATATGCGTTAAGCGTTCTGCGCTCTGCGTTCAGCAAATTCTTTTTATGCGAAAGATTTTTTTGATAGTTCTTGTGGTCGTTCTGTCTGCCGTAGGCATCTTCCTCTACTGGAGATATTTTTATGTTTTTGGCGAAGGGGTGAAGTCGGGCCATTTGAATTATGTAGTACTGAAGGGCGACATCTTCAAAACCTATGAAGGCAAGCTGATACAGGAAGGCATAAGGTCAAGAACGGCCGGCAGCATACAATCATATGAATTTGAATTCTCCGTTGTAAATAAAAGCATTGCCGAAAAGCTGATGGCCAACAGCGGCAAGTGGTTCGATCTGCATTACCGCGAATTCCATAACGTAGTGCCCTGGCGCGGTAATACCACTTATATAGTTGATAGTATTCTTTCGATGCGGGAAACCAGATAGTTAGTTTGTTGTTTGTTGTTTGTAGTTTGTTGTTGAACCCGAATTTTCTACAGGTTCACTATTGCATGCACTCCGGGTTTCGCAATTGAATTAGTTTGAGAATAAGCGAAGTTAAAAATTATAGCGCGTTTCGAAGTTAAACAACCACAAACAGTTTAATTATACCGCCAGCAAACAAAATATAGTAGGTCGCTTGTGCAGGTCCGGTAGCTTTTTTCTCCAGTCGGCCAGTGTTTTCGTATGAATGAATTCGGTAGGCGCGGTAAGATCAGTGGCAATGCAGAGCCTGGTAGTGGGTCTGCCGGTCTTCACAAGCGTTTCGAGTAACTGATTGTTCCGGTAAGGCGTTTCAATAAATAGCTGCGTACAGTTCTTTTTTGCCGATTCTGCTTCGAGGTCTTTTATGGTTTTGCTGCGTTCTGCAGTGTCGATGGGCAAATAACCAACAAATTGAAATTGTTGTCCGTTCATGCCGCTGGCCATCAATGCCAGCAGGATACTGCTGGGGCCAACCAGGGGTTTTATAGTGGCGCCGGCGGCATGCGCCGCATCGGTCAGCATCTGGCCGGGGTCGGCAACGCCCGGGCACCCCGCTTCGCTAATAATACCAATGGTTTTATTCTCCTTTACATGTTTATTGAAGGCGTTGAGCGTAGCCATGTTATTGGTCTTGTCGATAAGCACCCAGGTATAGTTATCGATCACCATTTCTTTCCAGATGCTTTTTAAGTAACGCCGGGCCGTACGTTCATTCTCTACAAAAAATACCTGGCACTGGCCAACCGCATCGCGTACATAGGCGGGTATGGTTGCCGCAGACCCTTCAGATAAAACGGAAGGAATGAGATATATTATACTTGTTGAGGACATTGTAATTGTTTGTATATGATCAGGCCTGCTCAATTCCCACTTTATCGTCACGATGATACAGGCTGATAGTAGCTGCCACTACCGCATACGCGGGCGCCAGCACCCAGCCTGCAAATGGAATAACATGCATCAGGTAAAACACCATGCCGTTCCCGATGGCCAGTCCTTTGTGTTTGCCTATGAACTGGATACTTTCCGAAGGCGACAATTTGTGCCGTTCGCAACTGTAATCGAGCATCGAAAAGCCATAGTAATAACATTCAACCAGCAGCGTGGTTACGGGCACTACCCAGCCAACGATGGGAATAAATGAAAGGATCAGCAGCGAAATAGTGTATACCGATTGCCAGAGCGTATTGCGCAGGGCCAGTTTTATGCCGCGCAGAATATCGGCCATCAGTTGTTTGAAGCTGAATGGAAAATCTTTTCCCTCCATAATAGCTTCTGTTTTTTCGCTGAGGTAAGCGAAAACAGGTGAACCTATAATAAGGAAGATATATTTGAACAGGGAAAAATAGAACAACATCATGATGAGCCGCACCATAATTTCACCCATCAGGAATAAAAAGCTGAGAATAGGGCTGCGTTGCTGGTGAAGCCAGCGATCGATACCCAGCCAATGGTTAAAAGACGAAACGAACTGGTTCGAGGAGATCCAGAAAAAATACATGCCCGCCAGGAACAGGAGGGTATAAATGATACCCGGCACTATGATCCATTTCCAAAGCCGGTGCTCCCTGATAAAACGATGCGCCCTGGCATATGACTGAATGGCTGTAACGATTTCTTTCAGCAAGTTTTATAAATTTGATTTTTCAGTTTACTGTTATCGGGCGGGGTCAAACTTAGTAAAGTTTTTTCATTAGGGCATGATAATCACTAAATTTTGGGTATAATACAGGCCCATTTTGTTTCATAAAAAATAGTTAAAGCGCTTACAGGAGAACATTTGTCAATGAAACGTCCATGGCAAAATTTTCATTAAGGCGCACTGGAAAATAAAATTTTTGCCATAGCAAGTGCCCTGCCCGTCCGGTAAAGGCGGGCAGCTGGCCAAAACTCAATGATCATTTTCAAATGAAAAAATTAGATACCGGTTTCTATAATCGTGCCGATGTGGTGAAGATAGCGAAAGAATTGTTGGGCAAAGTGCTGGTAACTCAATTCGGTGATATTACAACTTCGGGCCGTATTGTGGAAACAGAAGCCTATGCAGGCCATATTGACCGGGCTTCACATGCTTTTGGGGGCAGAAGAACGAACAGGACAGAAGTGATGTTCCAAACCGGCGGTACCGCTTATGTTTACCTGTGTTATGGTATTCATCATTTGTTTAATGTTGTTACCAACCAGAAAGACGTACCACACGCCGTTCTGATAAGGGCCGTAGATCCCATACAGGGCATCAATACCATGCTGGCCAGAACGGGCAAAAAAAGGGCCGACTATACCCTTACCAAAGGTCCCGGCAATGTTTCCAAAGCGCTGGGTATTAATACCGGCCACACCGGCCGAAGTTTACTTGACAATGACATATATATAGCAGCAGATGAATTTGTGGTAAATAAAAAAGATATTATTGCCACCCCGCGCATCGGAGTCGATTATGCCGGTGAAGATGCGAAATTACCCTACCGTTTTATTTTGAAGGACAATCCGTATGTTAGCGGCAAAAAGCTGAACGCCTAACGCAAAAAGCTTAACGCTAAATACCGTACCTTAAGCCTGTATTTATTGTTTAAAACCGCGGGCGTGCGGCAGAGAGAGGCGCATCTGAATTCGGGATGCGGGAGTTCAGCGTTCAGCCTTCTGCGTTCAGCATTTAAAATAAACTACCATTTGAAACCGATCAATACTAACCTGCGCAACCGGCTTGCCCTCGCGGGCGGTGTAGCCCTGTTCCTTTTTGCCTTGTTTGTAAACCCTTTTCACTTTGATGCAAAGGCCGCTAAAGTACTGGCCGTTGCCGCGCTTATGATCACCTGGTGGATCGCCGAAGCACTGCCTATGCCCGTAGTGGCATTGATTCCATTGGTGCTGTTCCCTTTAATGAACATCATGACCATAAAAGAAGTGTCGGCCGGTTATGCCGACAGCAATATCTTTTTGTTCATGGGCGGGTTTATGATCGGCCTTGCCATTGAAAAATGGAACCTGCATAAACGCATAGCGCTTTCCATTGTAAATATTACCGGTACCAGCGGCGATCGCATAGTGCTGGGTTTTATACTTGCCTCCGGGTTGTTGAGTATGTGGCTGAGCAATACCGCCACTACCATGATGATGTACCCGATAGCCGCATCGGTAATTCATGTTATAAGAGAAAACCATAAAGGCAGTGCCCGGCTCGATAACCTGGCTGTTGGCATTATGCTGGCTATTGCCTATGCCAGTAATTTCGGCGGTATTGCAACTATTGTGGGCACCCCGCCCAATGTGGCTTTTGTGGGTTTTATAAGAGATAAATACAATTATACCGTTCAGTTTGCCGACTGGATGCTGATCTGTACGCCTATTTCCCTGATGCTGTTGTTTTCGTTATACATTGTAATGACGAAGTGGTTATACCCGAACAAACTGGGCGCCGATGCCGCTACCCGCGACCTTATAAAGTTTGAATTAAAACAACTGGGGCCGCTTTCGAAAGCCGAAAAAAGGGTATTGTTCATTTTCGTTGCTACGGCCATGTTATGGATCACCAAAGACCTTATCAATGCGCTTAAGATCGTAAAGCTCGATGATACCATGATCGCCATGGCCGGCGCACTGGCTTTGTTTATTTGTCCGGCCGGTACAGGCGACAAAAAAGAAAGCAGCGGAAAGATCCTGGTATGGGCCGATACCACCAAAATGGCCTGGGGTATTTTGTTATTGTTTGGGGGCGGTATTGCACTGGCCGGCGCATTGGAGAAAGCCGGATTGATAAAACAACTGGGCGCATGGATTGCCGGTTTTTCAGGAAGCGGCGGTTTGATGCTGATATTCGTCATTGCGCTGGTTTCGTTGTTCATCAGCGAAGTAATGAGCAATATTGCGCAGGTAATTGTATTTTCCCCGGTCATTGGCGGTATTGCCGATGCCATGCATATAAACCCTCTCTTACTGGGATTGCCCATGTGCCTTGGCGCCAGTTGCGCCAGTATGATGCCGATGGGTACGCCGCCCAACGCCATCGTATTCGCCAGCGGTCATATTAAATTCAACCAGATGGTAAGGGCGGGGTTGGTGATGAATGTGATTGCGATCATATTGATCACTTTATTCTGCTGGTACCTGGTACCTTTATTAATGGGTTTGTAGTTTGTTGTTTGTGGTTTGTGGTTTGTTGTTGCTGGCGCGCTTTGGGAAATCACCAAAACAGTTTATAGTTTATGGTTTGTAGTTTATTGTTGCTGCCGCGCGGGTTCTCGCGAAGCCTGCGCTTTGCAGGAGATTTCGAATAAAAGAACCATAAACCACAAACTGATACTAAGGAAGTAATTCGCTTAAGGAAAGGAAATAATAGGTTTATAGTAGTAGTGCCGTTATCATTCCGCCATTAGAAATGCGGACAGGGAATGCCTTTATTGCCCGGCGGACGTTTGATAAAGATGAGCGAGATTTCGATTCCACCCCGGCTTTGTGAAGCCGCTTTCAAACTGGAAATATTTACATCGTACGATGCACCCAGCCTGAAGCCGCCGAACTCGAGCCCAAGGTAGGGGATCAGCGCATCGTTCACGTTGTTGAAACGTGTCCAGAGGCCTGCATAAAAGTTGGTGGGGTTTTCTTCGTCTTCGTTCATATTGAAGCCAACCGCACCACCGGCTACCATGTTGGTAGCGCCGGCCTGCCGGCTGAACAAAGTGCTTACGTAAATGGTGCGGGTATTTTCCGCTAAAGGAATGGCGCCACCTGCGTGCACGGTTAAACGGGGATTCAATGTGTAGAAGATATCGCCGGTAAACGATTCTTTTGGTTTGTTGAGGTGATAACCGGCCACACCGAGATAGTAGTTGTTATACCCATCGGTAGAACCGTTGAACAGGGCACCTACCGAAAGATCGAAATAACTGAGATTGATCTGCCTGTCGTTCACCATTTCACCACTTGGGTTGGTCCAGCCGCCGAACTGATCCAGTTCATCTTCAAAGTTCAGCTTGGTGCCATCGAGCCGTTTTGTATTGTAGGTTCCCTGGAAGCCCAAACCGATCGAGTTCAGTCCATCTTCGTCGATGCCTTTATGATAGGAAGTAGAAACCGATAACAAGTTAGTGGATAGGATACCGTTAGCAGTTTTATCCGTCATTGCCAGCACCCCTACGCCCCACGTATCTATTTCGCTGATCTTGCTGCGCAGGATAGGAGCGTCAAAAGAAACGGTGCTTGTAACAAATGCCTTACTGATCGCCGGCCATTGATCGCGGTAATTGCCGGCTATGCGGAAATCGCCATTGAATTTACCGGTTAAAGCAGGGTTAAGTGTAAGGGGTGAAACGAAAAATTGTGAAAAATTGGGGTCTTGAGCCGAGGCCGTCTTCACCAGGGTGCAAGTTAGAATTGCAATATAAAATTTCCTCATCCGCATAGGTTTCGAGTCTAGTAACAAAATACGAAAAAAAACGACAAGTCTGAAATTAAACGGTTAATCGGGTATTAAATTTTCGCGATCGCACAGAATGCACAAAAAAAGAAATATCTAATTTATAGTTTGTTTCTACTTAAAAGGTTGATACAGGAAAAGAATGCCTGAAAATAGTGGTAAAGCACTATGCTACATCTGTACTTTGGTGCCGAATGCAAGATCGCCGGCGTCTCCCAATCCGGGAACGATGTAACCTTTGGCCGTTAGTTCTTCGTCGATGGCGCCGCACCAGATCTTCACCTGCGGCTCGCTTCGTTGAACGTATTCGATACCAACGGTGCAGGCGATGGCAACAACAACATGGATCTCGCGCGGGTGTCCTTCATCGCGCAGGTATTGAATGGTTTTAACGAGGGAAGAACCGGTTGCCAGCATGGGATCAGAAATGATCACCACCCGGTTTTCGAGTTCGGGGCAGGAAATATAATCGAGGCTGATCTCGAAACTGCCGTCATGCTGGTGTTTGCGGTATGCGGAAATGAACGCGTTGTCGGCTTTGTCGAAGTAGTTGAGCAATCCCTGGTGCAGCGGCAGCCCGGCCCGCAGGATGGTGGCCAGTACCGGTTGTTCCTTTAATACCTTGCATTGAGAGATGCCCAGTGGCGTTTGTACTTCTTTTTCTTCATATACCAGTTGCCGGCTTATTTCATAGGCGGCTATTTCACCAATACGTTCCAGGTTTCGCCGGAAACGCATGCGGTCCGACTGAATTTGAACATCCCTGATCTCGCTGATCCAGTCGCAAACAAGGGAACATTCGGTACTAAGGTTGATAACCATTTAGAACAGTTTTGGATTTTGAGTGGCGATATATGAAATTTGACGGGCAAATCTATTCTAAATATCTTTTTTAATACCAGAAAATCTACCAACTGTTATGATATATCGGGCAATCGGCATTATGAGCGGAAGTTCACTCGACGGACTGGACATTGCTTTTGTTGAATTTCACGAAAGTGCGGGTAAATGGACGTATGAGATCATGGCGGCCGATTGTCAGCCATATTCCGAAGAATGGGTGAAGCGGCTGCGCGGCGCCATTCAGCTTAATGCGTTGGATTATCAACTGTTACACACAGAATACGGCCATTATATCGGCGAACAGGTGAATACTTTCATTGCCCGTCATAACCTGCATTACAAGGTGCAGCTCATTGCCTCTCACGGTCACACCACCTTTCATGCACCGGCTAAAAAAATGACCGGCCAGCTGGGTGATGGCGCAGCCATTGCCGCCGTTACCGGTATTAATGTGGTGAGCGACCTGCGCGCCATGGATATTGCCCTCGGCGGTCAGGGTGCCCCTATAGTGCCAATTGGCGAGAAACTGTTGCTGGGCGATTACACCTTTTTCCTGAACCTGGGCGGAATAGCCAATGTTTCTTACAACAACCCCGACAAATACATCGCTTTTGACGTTTGCCCGGCCAACCGGGTTATGAATATGCTGGCTCACGAAGCCGGCAAACCTTATGACGAGGGCGGACAAATTGCCGCTTCCGGTAAGGTGAATGAGAAGCTGCTGAAAATGCTGAATGAACTGGAATATTACCAGCTGCCGCATCCAAAATCGCTGGCCAATGATTTCGGCACCGATGTACTGTACCCGTTAGTGAAAAGCAGCAGCGTAACGGTACCTGATGCCATGCGCACCATGGTAGAACATATTGCCACCCAGATAAGCGAACCTATCGTAAAACTGCTTGAAACCGATCCCCCGGCGAAAAGCGATCTGAAACTACTGGCCACCGGCGGCGGCGCCCATAACCATTTTTTGATGGAACGTTTGCAGGCGGCTTTACAGCCGGCCGGAGTTGAAGTAGTGACGCCGGATAAAAACATTATCGATTTCAAGGAAGCCGTAATAATGGCGCTTATAGGCGTTTTACGCTGGCGCGAAGAGAACAATGTGCTGGCTTCGGTTACCGGCGCCTCGCGCAGCAGTATCGGCGGTGCGGTTTGGATAGGGCTGGAAGCCTAGGGAAGGAGTTGATAAGTTGATAGGGGTGATAATGGTGATAGAGGGAATACAGAATGTTGAATGTAGAATATTCCATATCGAATGTAGAAGTGAAGGCGGGAAATGATGCGGAAGGGAAGGAGTTGATAAGTTGATAGGGGTGATAATGGTGATAGAGGGAATTCAGAATGTTGAATGTAGAATATTCCATATCGAATGTAGAAGTGAAGGCGGGAAATGATGCGGAAGGGAAGGAGTTGATAAGTTGATAGGGGTGATAATGGTGATAGAGGGAATTCAGAATGTTGAATGTAGAATATTCCATATCGAATGTAGAAGTGAAGGCGGGAAATGATGCGGAAGGGAAGGAGTTGATAAGTTGATAGGGGTGATAATGGTGATAGAGGGAATTCAGAATGTTGAATGTAGAATATTCCATATCGAATGTAGAAGTGAAGGCGGGAAATGATGCGGAAGGGAAGGAGTTGATAAGTTGATAGGGGTGATAATGGTGATAGAGGGAATTCAGAATGTTGAATGTAGAATATTCCATATCGAATGTAGAAGTGAAGGCGGGAAATGATGCGGAAGGGAAGGAGTTGATAAGTTGATAGGGGTGATAATGGTGATAGAGGGAATTCAGAATGTTGAATGTAGAATATTCCATATCGAATGTAGAAGTGAAGGCGGGAAATGATGCGGAAGGGAAGGAGTTGATAAGTTGATAGGGGTGATAATGGTGATAGAGGGAATTCAGAATGTTGAATGTAGAATATTCAATATCGAATGTAGAAGTGAAGGCGGGAAATGATGCGGAAGGGAAGGAGTTGATAAGTTGATAGGGGTGATAATGGTGATAGAGGGAATACAGAATGTTGAATGTAGAATATTCAATATCGAATGTAGAAGAGAAAGCAGGGAAAGAGCAGCTGTATTTGTATTTGCTTTTGGACTGTATTTGCTTGCAGCTTGCAGCTTGAAGCTTGAGGCTTGAAGCTTGAGGCTGTATTTGCTTTCAGGATTAATGCTTCGGCTAATCGGTATTCCACGACACCAACTCAATTTTGGACCTTTCCAAAGGAGGAGAAGACTTTTCCAATTCGGGCAATTAGTCTTCCAATCTGGTTGAACCGCTTCCCAATCAGGTTAATGCTTCGGCCAGTTGGTTGTATACTTTTCCCAATCAGGTCTATGCCTTTACAGATCGGTAAAGGGTTCTTGCCATTCCGGTTTATGCCTTCTCCTTTCTGGTTAGTGCTTTCTCCAGTCGGTTTAATGCCATCACCGGTCAGGTGAAGGCAATAACCAATCGGGTTTTTCACGCAACAACCCAGTTGTTGACACTTCCCCAAAAAGTAAAAGCCTTCTCCGATCGGGGGAAATGGTATTCCCTGTCAGGTAAAGGCGTTTATCAATCCAAATACAGGTGCCGCCGGAAAGAACAAAGGATAAACTAAACTATTCATCGCCTCATTTTGATCGGTCATGAGCACAAACTGAACAGGTAAGGTCAAAAATTGATTTGTTATGTCATAAAAACGGGTAGAAATAAGGCAATATCAAACTATGTTAGTCAAAAAACCGATGGGAGAGGTCAAAAACTGACCGGGAAAGTCAGTTATTTGGCCAGCCCTTTGAAAAACTGAGTCGATCACGGGGCATTCCGCACCCACCTTTCAAATTCCGGGCTGGAAGCGTGAAAAACTGAACGGTCTTTTTAAAAAACCAGTTGAAAGGGTGATGATGTTTCGGTTGCACGATCCTCATTGACATCGGAAATCGGTATATTTAACTTTACATTGTTACTAACGGTATAAAACCTTACCATGACCAGATTCATGACCTTGTCCTTTTCGGTGATCTTACTCCATTTTGCCATGCCGGTGTGGGCGCAACCTGCGGCCCGCGAAAAAAAATACTTCAAATTACTGGAAAAAACATTCGACGAACAACAGGCATACAAAACCGTATGGTTTGTTGAGCAGCGCTGGCGTTTAGCCGGTAACAGCGGTTTCAATGAAAGCATTTATGAGGTGGAAAAAATACTGCAACAGGCCGGCTATGTAAAAGAAACCAATGGCGAAGCGGCGGCAACACTTACCTATCGCATTGAACGAAGACCCATGAAACACGCTACCTGGGAACCCGTTGATGCCAGCCTGTATATCGTTGGTGAAAAGGAACCGGTGCTGCAGTTCAAAACCAACCGGAATATGATCGCCATGTATTCGGCATCAACACCGGCCGAAGGCATTACGGCCGAACTGGTTTATATAGGGAAAGGAACCGCCAAAGAACTGGAGGGCAAAGACCTTTCCGGAAAAATTGTAATGGCGGAAGGCGGTATTGGCGGCGCATACAACAACGCCATCAAAAACGGCGCGCTGGGCGCACTGGCCTATTCGATGCCGAAATATAACCAGCCTGAAAAAAATATTCACTCCATCCAGTTCCAGGGAATCGGGTATACCGATTCGCTGCGTCAGAAATGGGGCATTTTGTTATCGTACGCTGCCAAAGAAAGGTTGAAAACCGCCCTTGCAAAGGGAACGGTAACGGTAAAAGTGGTGGTGAACACAAAGATCTATACTTCGGAAGAACTAACGCTGGTGGCCAATGTACGCGGAAAAAAACGGCCCGATGAACGGTTTGTGTTCAGCGCCCATGTACAGGAACCCGGGGCCAATGATAATGCCTCCGGGGTAGGGGCCCTGGCTGAAATGGCGCGTACAACCGCCCTGCTGGTAAAAAAGAAAAAGGTGGTTCCACAACGCACCCTTACTTTTCTATGGGGCGATGAAATTGTTTCAACCCGCCGGTACATCCGGGATGATTCCATCAGGGCCAAAGGCATAAAATGGGGATTGAGCCTCGATATGGTGGGAGAAGATATTCAAAAAACAGGCGGCACTTTCCTCATTGAAAAAATGCCCGATCCTTCGGCTATCTGGACACGCGGCAATGAAAAACACAGCGAATGGGGCGGAAGTCCGCTCAGTGAAGCGGAAATGTTCCCGCATTATTTCAACGACCTGCTCCTGAACCGCTGTTTGTTCGAAGCTGCCAATACCGGTTGGGTGGTACGCACCAACCCGTTCGAGGGAGGTAGTGACCATACGCCCTTTCTGGCGGCAAAGATCCCCGGTTTGCTGATGTGGCATTTTACCGATGTGTATTACCATACCGATGCCGACCGGCTCGAGATGGTTTCACCGGCCGAAATGAAACATGTTGCCAAAAGCGCCCTGGCAACGGCCTTTCTGCTGGCCACTGCCGATGACAGAACAGCGGTTGCGCTCATAAAAGAACTAACCCGTAACGCATTACAGCGCCTGCAAACGGAATTTGAATTGAGCAAAAAGGCAGTACAGGCCGGAGAGGATAAAGCGAAAGAACAGCATATCCTGGAAGTGTGGGGAAACTGGTATGTAAAAGCCGTCAATGCTGCCATTGATATTCCTGCCAGGGAAGCCGGTAAAACGGTACAACAGGCCATTGAAAAAGCCAAACAACAAATTCAACAACAGACAACCACTTATATTTCACAGTTGTAATCAGTTCAAAACAGGACGCGGCACTGCCATGCGGCGCCACATTTTCTGCATACATCCTGCCCATAAAACAAAAAGCACCCCGGTTACCCGGAGTGCCTCGTGAAAATCTATAATTGTTGAATGACTGGACGCTGTTGATTACTTCAGCTTGTTTACCACAGTTTCTTCCACGTAAGTGTGGCTTCTGTTGATGGTGTATACTTCGGTAGTGTTATATTTCTTTGATTTAACTACTACGTTCAAAGCTGAATCATTGAACTCATCAGATTTCAACATGAACTTTTTGGTGATACCTGCACCTTTAAATTTATCTGTGTACAACACGTTACCGGCATCATCGCGGAATGTAACGATGAACTCATCATCTTCAGTGTTGTTCAGGTTCAGCTGGAAAACCGGTTGGTTCTCCATGTTGCCGATAAACTTCAGTTCTGTTATATTTTTAGTTTTTCCTTCGTCGTTAGCGAGTGAAATAGTGGAGAATCCTACAGTCAATGTGATTAATGTGATGATCATTAAGCTGTAATTCTTCATTGCCTTTTTCATAGATGTAATGTTTATATGTTTATTTTCTATTTACTACTTACTGTATGGAGACAATCGCGGAGGCAGGCAATGCGTAAGTTTGTGGAGTGTGCAACGTATTTTTACGAGAAGTACACCCTTTGGTGTGTGTCAGTTGCGTTTCGTAATGCAAACATACACCGGGTTATGAGAACCTGAAAACCAACAAAAGCCTGTTTTTAGTATGGGTAAGGCCCCTATGAAAAGTTAAAACCCGCTTTGGTAGCGGGTTTCAACGTATATAAGTCATGATGTCCAACGGTTATTCACGTGATCATATAGCCTCAAAAAATCTATTTCTAACGGAAATGAACGCAGCCAATGGGTGAATTCGGGCCGTGAAATAAGAGAGCCCGCTCACCTTTTCTCCACCTTCATCTTCCTGTTGCCTGCGCTTATAACATATACACCAGGTTGTAAATCGTTGATATTAACGGTCATGGTGTTGTTAATTGCCGGTGCCGAAAGGTACATGCATTGTCCGTACATATTGGTTACCGCTACCCGCTCACCCGCCATAATGCCTTTTACCTGTATATCCGATGTAAACGGATTGGGAAAGCAGGTTAAGGTTGTATGATCGATCAGCGCAAATGGCTGCGTAGTGGTATAACTTACACCGCCATCAGGAGTTGTCATTTTAATCCGGTAATACGATTTGCCGGTGAAAGGCTTTGTGTCTGTAAACGTATGCAATGAGCTGTTGCTATTTTTTTGCGTGCTGCCTTTCACCGTTTCCCAGGTACGCCCGTTGGCCGATCGTTCAACTACATACGAAGTGGTTTCCTCTGTGCTTTGCTTCCAGGAGAGAAGCGCCGAACGATTGGATGCATTGACTACATTGAATTGAATGGCTTGTGCAGACAATACAGTGGGATCGAGGTAATGAACCGTGATGCTGATTTGATCGATGCGTGCAGTGGGAAAGAGCGATACTGTGGTAATTATTTCCCCGGCTATGGAAAAACCAAAATTATTGCTATTGATATCTGAAGGCGACCAGGAGGTGCCCCAAAGATCGTTTACACCTCCATAGGTGATATAAGTATCCGATGCGCTCCATTGTGCGGGATCGGCCATATTGGGGCCGGTGAGTGAATTGTTTTTAATAATACGAACATTGTAGTCAGTCACAGATGCAAGGTTAAGCAAAACGTTGTCAGCGCTTTTAACCACGTGTACTTCTATGCCGCAGATGGAGGCGCCTGTGGGAATATTGAAGCCGAAGTTCTTTACCTGTAAATAATCTGTTTGCTGGTTGAACAAACTGAGAACGGAAGCGGCTGTAGAAACATTATTGTCATTGGCCAGTGCATTCGTCGGATTACTAAACGAATAATCGCTTCCCGAATATGGAACGCTGGCAGAACTGGCGGGACTATTGGGCCCTGATGCAATACACTGCGCCTGAGCGTAAGGGATAGAAAATAGAATAAAGCAAATAAAGAGCATGACGATCCTGAACGGTCGTTTTCCGGGTACTGGATACATGGTTAATAGGGTTAATGATTAGAGTAATTCGGTTTTTCACTTAACCAGCCTCACATGGTGTTTATAAAACACCGGAAGGCTACTCTATGAACCAATGTCAACCAGCAAAAAAATATGTAATAAGCAGTATGTGTATTTATTTATAAGTGTTTTGTATTATACGTGTTCGAGATACATATGTAGTAAAAGGGCGGTTTAAATTCCTAAAACGTTTTTCAATTTTGTATAACCCGTCTTGCTTACAGGCACCTGTGCGCCTGTTTTTAACTGGGCCAGAAAATTTTCTTTTTCATAAGGGTCTATACGGGTAACCAGCTGCACATTTACCATATAGGAGCGGTGGGTACGTACAAATTGCTGCGGGTTCAGCACCTTTTCAAAATGACCCATGGTTTTGTTTTTCAGGAACGCGCCTTCTTTTGTGTGGATCTTTACATAATCATCGGCCGATTCAAGATAGTGTACTTCATCAATTGGAATGATCTTGATCTTGTTACCGGTCTTTACCACAATGCGTTGGTTCTGTTGCGGTCCCTGGGCGGCGGTATCGAGCAGTTCGCGGGTATTGCCGGCAGTTATGGCGGCATCGCGTTCCGTTAAACGTTCTATGGCTTTATTAAAACGTTCCTGGCTGAAGGGTTTCAGCAGGTAATCTACCGCATGGCTTTCAAACGCTTTAATGGCATATTCATCGAAAGCGGTGGTAAAAATTACAGCCGGTGGTTGTTCAACCAGTTCAAGCATTTCAAAGCCGTTGATCTTTGGCATTTGTATATCGAGGAAGACCACATCGGGTTGATGCTGCATGATCGCCTTAATACCTTCAAAGCCATCATTACATTCCTGCACTACAGTGATGGCAGGGTGTTGCTGCAGGTATTCTTTAACTACCAGGCGGGCCAGCGGTTCATCATCTACAATAATGGCTGTTTTCATTCCTGTACAATGTTTTTTATATGATATCTATATAAGGTTTATATCGGTTATGAGGGCTGTGGTATTTTTATTACCGTAGTGAACGTGTTTTCGGTATGCCGCGTGTTTAACAGGTCGTTCCGCGCAAACAGCAGGTACAAACGGCGCTGAACCGAGCTCAACCCAAAGCCTGTTCCCTGTTTGGGCGATGCCGTTTCAGGGTCGAACGGGTTTTGTATGGTAACCACCAGGTAATTATTGTCATGGGCGGCCTCTATGCTGATGGTAACCGCTTCTGTGGTGTCATACAATCCGAACTTGATGCCATTTTCTACCAGTGGTTGCAACAGCATACTGGGTAGTTGAAGTTTGATATCGGAGCCGGCGCATTTTATTGAAGTATTTAACCGGTGACCGAACCGCACTTTCTCAATATCGAGGTATAACTGTAAATGTAGCAATTCATCTTCCAGGCTGATCCACTGGTTCTCTTCCTTCTTTAATGTGCCTCTTAAAAAATCAGATAACTGTTGTATCATTTTACGCGCCTGTGCCGGTTGAACGGTTATAAGGGCGCTGATCGAATTCAGGCTGTTGAATAGAAAATGCGGTTGTAACTGCTGCCGCAGTTTGTACAATTCCGCTTCGCGCGACAGCTTTTCGGCATCTGTCTTGCGGTGCTCGCTGTCTTTTTGTTCTTCCAGTGTATAGAACAGTTCGCTTACCAGCGCCACGCACAGCGTAATGAGGAGGGCGAAATAAAACCTGATAGGCATGAATTTATCGAGGAACTGCAGGTATGCTGTTTCCTTTGGAAAAATATTTAACATGGCATATTTCACCATCACGCTCCACAAACCGGCTTTAACCGCACACACAATGATGATATAAATGTACTTCCCTTTTTTAGGCCGGTAGTACCGCAGGTTATTGATAACGATAATGGTGATGGCTGCCAGCAATGTATTACTCACCAGGCTGTCGAGGGCTGCCATTTTCCACTCAAGCCCCCAGTCCTGCAATAGTTTAACCTGCATCAGCGACCAGATAAGCCATGCTGCTGCAAAAATTGTTTTATTCTTTAATGTACCGAGTGGTGATAGTGCCACAGATAAAATGTTTCAGGTTACAGGTTGCCGGTTCCGCATGCTGCGTTCATTCTTCCGCGTTCCGCGTTAAAATAACTGCAAATATTTGTGTGTGCTGCTCGATTTAATATGAGCGGCTTTTTTATGTACCAGTTCCTTATACGATTTGGCATCATCGGATTCCTGTATGCGTGAATAGAGTTCCGCACCATCGATAAGGGCCGATATTTTATACAGCTCACAAACATTCACAAACTGCCAGGTCACTAATTTCTGTTGCTGGTTCATGAACATTTCCTGCTCCTGTTCGCCAATGGCCCTGGCTTTATCAAAAGCTTCATTTTCGTCAACAGCCTGTATCAGGCGTAACTGTTCATCGAACTGGGCTGTGTGGTTTCCTTCTCCACAAACTATCTGGTATACTATTTTTGCCAGGAACCAGTGCATACAATAGGTTTTAATGGTTGTATTGAATAATTTTAATAGCTTTTTATTTCAATGCCGCCGAAGAAAGTAGTGCCTCGCAATACGACTACTTTATCTTCATCATAATTCATTTGCGGGGGGCGTTTATCTTCGACGCCGCCGAAAATGGCCACCATTTCAGAACGGATCTGCCAGTGGGGAGGAACGATCAGTTTGGCGCCGCCAAAGATCTGTACCATTTCTATAGAGATGGAACCGTTGAAGTCGGCCTGGCTTAAATTGATCTCTGAACCGCCGAAGATGGATACAATATCTCCTCCCTTGAAATTCTTCGAATACACGAGCTTTTTTACATTGCCGAAGATGGTGACGGTATCGAGCCAGTTATCGGCGCTTTTTTTTTCACTTTCATATGGCGCTTCAGCAGCCTGACCCGTAACGGTGGCCGCCTGGGTGAAAGTTGTGCCCTGTTTAACAGTGGGATCGGGAACATCCTGTGCCTGCTGCCATTTTTGTAGTTCGTTCATTTTTTCCTCTTCAACTATTTCCCTGAGCCTGGCTCTGCGCTCCTGCCACATGCGGTGGCGTTTGGGCGCCACGATAATAATTAAACCCACGGCCATTATAAGCACCGGCCATAGATGTTGAATAGGAATTTCCGGCCATATTTTGCCAAGAAGGAAAATGGTGCCTACGGCAGTGATTATCACCCAACCCGGATCGCGGAACGAATTACCGGCGCCGGCCAGTAAACCAAACGCAACTATGATCATGGGCCAGGTAAATAACCAGGCGGGAAAGGGAACGCCAAATTGTTTTAACAGCAAAATGGTACCCACGCACAGGATTATAAAGCCGGCCAAAACACTGCTGCTTCTTTTGCGCCTGCTTGTGAGTTCCTTCCTTCTTGCTTTTCTGTAGGCTTTCCGCTGTTCCTTTAACGTTCTGTCGCGCATGGGGTATTAATTTTCATCAAAGCTACCGCCCGCTGCGCTACGAGGCAAGCGCCTGCCGCCTAACAGAAAGGTTAAGTCGGTAAAACCGGCTGTTTTGCCGGTGAAAATGGAGAGGTTGATTGGGGTTGCCGGGTTAACTGGTTGACTAGGTTCCTCAGTGCGGCAACTTGCGTTTTACGTTTGCCGAAAATTCACCATTGACCATCGACCTAATTGAATTCATTAATGTTCCGCGACAACTTGCTTCTTATGCGGCTAAGCGTTTCCAGCGTCATGCCAAGGTAGGAGGCAATGAACTTCAGCGGTACCCGGTTCAGCAGGTCGCTTTTGGTGGCAATAAAATGTTTGTACTTGGATGTGGCTTCCATCAGCCGGGCAATGAACGCCCTTTCTTCCGCATCGCGGTAATATTTCTCCAGGATCTTCCGGCCTACGATGTTCAACTCGGGAAAATGCTCGTACAGGTATTGCAGGTCTTCCACGCTCAATACCCACAGCTCACAATCTTCCAGCGCCTGAATGTTCTCGCGTGCAGGTTGCTTTAACCCAAAACAGGTAATACAGGTGGCCAGTTCCTGTTCGGCCGAGATCCAGGTGGTAATTTCTTTTGCGCCCTCTTTTACAAAACTGCGCAGAATGCCTTTGCGTATAAGGTATACATTGTCGCACATGGCGCCGGCGGTAACAAGCATTTCGCCTTTTGCCGGCTCGCTGGGATAAGCTTTTCGATTGATAAAGTCCTGCGCGGCTGTACTAACAGGGTATATATTTTTTATATACTGCGTGAAAGGAGATTCGGAGATCGCATTTTTCGCAAGCCACTGCTCTACACCTGCGGTTGGGTTTACAGTTGTCGTCATCATGTAAGGTTTTTAGTTCCTGAATGGGATGTACGGTTTAAAACCTTCTGGCTTCAGAGGAAAGGTGCAGGTAATGATAAAGATGTTGTTTCTAAAGATATAAAGAATTATTTAGTTAAATGGTATTTATAATATATAGAAAGGGGGCGGGTAAATGGGGATTTTCAAGGGGCTTTGCCAACCAGGGGTTTAGAGCGGAATAATAATTTTTTGAAATTTGAATTTGTTTAAATAATTTGGTAAAAATTTAAACAATTGGATCTATTTTCCATTTCGCAACTGCAACAGTTCTCTGGTATTAAGGCCCATACGATCCGGATCTGGGAGCAGCGGTACAATGCTTTAACGCCAGGGCGCAGCGAAGGGAATACCCGGCATTACAACGGGGAACAGCTCAGGCGATTGTTGAATATCGTCAGCCTGATGAATACCAATAATAAGGTCTCGGAGCTCTGTACCATGAGCGATGAGAAATTACACCGGTTAATTGAAAAACAGGCGATACCTTTACAGTCTGCCGTTCCCGAATACGACTTTTATATATCGCAGATCGTAGCTGCAGCTCTTGAATATAATGAGGTCCGTTTTGATAAAGTGTTCTCCAATGCATTGATGCGTTACGGAATGAAGGACGTATACGTACATATCGTTTATCCTTCACTCGGGCGTTTGAGCCTGCTTTGGTCAACCAGTGTACTGGCCCCCGCGCAGGAGCATTTTATCACTAATTTGTTCAGGCAAAAATTCCTTGCCGCAACGGATGCCCTGCCGATTGCCACTTCCGCCGCTGCCGGCAAAGACGCCTGGCTGCTTTTTCTGGGGGAAGACGAATTTCATGAGCTGGGGCTGCTTTTGGCCGGTTACCTGCTTAGGCAGGCCGGCAAAAAAGTCTTCTACCTTGGCGCCAATGTTCCCTTTGATTCCCTTGCAGCTGCCGTAAAATCTATAAAACCCGCTAATCTTCTGTACTTCCTGGTGCATAAAAATGACACCGAAACCGACCAGGAACTGCTTACCCGCATGGGACAACAGTTTGGAAACCTGCACCTTTATCTGGCCTGTGATGTAGCCCGTTCAACCAGTTTCAAAAAGCCTAAGAATTGTACCCTGCTGCATGCAGCGGGCGATCTGATGGCTGTTTTGGAAAAGTGATGTTTAAATAATTTAAAAAAAATATAAACACTAATTGATGTCAAAAACTGCCGTCATAGGTGCAGGCTTTGCTGGTTTGAGTGCGGCTTGTTATTTATCGGCCGCCGGTCACGAAGTGCATGTGTTTGAAAAGAATGCCGGTGCCGGGGGCAGGGCCAGGCAGTTGCGCACAGCCAATGGCTTTGTGTTCGATATGGGACCCAGCTGGTACTGGATGCCAGCGGTGTTTGAACGTTTTTTTGCCGATTTCGGTCACCGTGTAAGCGATTTCTACCAATTGCACCTGCTGAGCCCTTCATTTGAGATCGTTTTTGATAAACAGGACACGCTGGTTGTTCCGCCTGCTTTTAAAGACCTGCAGGATCTGTTTGAATCGATAGAGCCGGGAAGCGGGGCCGCCTTGCAACAATTTTTACACGAAGGAGAGCAGAAATACCGGTTGGGTATGGAGGAACTGGTGTATAAACCGGCGCTTTCCTTAACCGAATACCTGTCGGCCAAACTCATTTGGAGAAGTTTGCAGGTAGATGTATTCACCGCCTTTGATAAACATGTTCGAAAGTTCTTTTCCAACCCACGACTGCAGGCGCTGATGGAATTTCCCGTGCTGTTCCTTGGCGCCAAACCTTCCCAAACGCCTGCGTTGTACAGTTTGATGAATTATGCCGGATTGAAACTGGGTACCTGGTACCCCATGGGCGGGTTTGGAAAGGTGATCGGGGCCATGGAAAAATTGGCACTTGAGCAGGGGGTTGTATTTCATTATAATGCCGGGGTTGAAAAGATCGTTACCGCAGCAGGCCGGGTTACCGGGTTGCAGGTGAACGGACAAACCGTACCATGTGATGGGGTTGTTGCCGCCGCCGACTACAATCACGTGGAGAAAAACCTGTTACCGGCCGGTGCAGAGAATTACAATGAAAAGTACTGGAACAAAAAAGTAATGGCGCCATCCTGCCTTATCTATTACCTCGGCATCGATAAAAAACTGCCGCGCCTGCACCATCATACCTTATTCTTCGATGAAGACCTTAACCACCATGCCGATCAGATCTACAAAGACCCGCAATGGCCAACAAAACCTTTGTTCTATGTATGCTGTCCGTCAAAGACCGATGATACCGTAGCGCCACCGGGGCATGAGAACCTGTTCCTGCTGATGCCCATTGCCGCCGGGTTAACCGATGATAAGGACACCAGGGACAAGTATTATACTATCATGATGAAGCGGCTCGAGGAATTTGCAGGCGAATCGGTACATAACCATGTGGTTTACCGGCAGAGCTATTGTGTAAACGATTTTATCAGCGACTACAATTCATACAAAGGGAACGCTTACGGGCTCGCCAATACCTTATCCCAAACCGCCATCCTGAAGCCCACCATCAGGAATAAACAATTAAAGAACCTCTTTTATTCAGGGCAGTTAACCGTACCCGGACCCGGCGTGCCGCCTTCGATCATTTCAGGAAAGATAGCCGCCGGATTATTGAATAAGCACTTAACAAAAAAGACGCATGAAATATTTGTTTGACAGGGTTTCGATAGAATGCAGCAGGCTGACAACGAAAACCTATAGTACGAGTTTTTCACTGGGCATACTTTTTCTGGCCAGGCCTTTACGCAACCCCATATACGCCATTTATGGCTTTGTGCGGTTTGCCGATGAAATTGTCGATAGCTTTCAGGGGTATAATAAAAAAGAACTATTGGCCACATTTCGCAACGATACCGAAGCGGCGCTTCGTGATAAGATATCGCTGAACCCGGTTTTAAATGCTTTTCAGGCAGTGGTGCATGAATATGGTATCGACAGGAAGTGGATCGATATTTTTCTCGACAGCATGGAAATGGACCTGTACTTTCAAACGTACAATGAAGAAAGCTATAAAAAATATATACTCGGTTCTGCCGAAGCGGTAGGTTTGATGTGTTTACATGTATTTACCAATGGCGATACCGGGTTGTACGAAAAACTCAAACCGTACGCTATGAGATTGGGTGCCGCTTTTCAGAAAGTGAATTTTTTACGCGATGCACAGGCCGATAACCTGCAACTGGGCCGTACTTACTTTCCTTCGGTAAATCTTCGTAACTTTTCAAAGGCCGATAAAGAAAAGATAGAAAAAGAAATAGCGGAGGATTTCGCTGAAGCGTTGAAGGGAATTAAAATGCTGCCGGCCTCATCAAAAAAAGGCGTATACCTGGCATACTATTATTATTGGGTGCTCTTTAAAAAAATAAAAAAGCTGCCGGCTGAAAAAATACTCAGCGAGCGCATCCGGATCCCCAATTATCAAAAACTGGTATTGATGGTAGAGTCGAACGTGAAATGCCAGTTGAATATATTTTAAGCAAGTTCATAAATAAACTTTATCATGGTAGTCATAAACATCCTGATCGTGCTGACCGCATTTGTAGCAATGGAAGGAGTTGCCTGGTTCACTCATAAATACATTATGCATGGGCTCTGCTGGTTCCTGCATAAAGATCATCATCGGAAGGAATCGGAAGGCTTTTTTGAACATAACGATTTTTTCTTTCTGATCTTCGCCATGCCCGGCATAGCCGGATTGTTCTGGGGCATGAAACAAAATTACAACTGGGCCTTCTGGGTTGGGCTCGGCATAACATTATACGGGCTCGCTTATTTCCTGGTGCATGATGTGTTCATTCATCAACGCTTCAGGATATTCAGAAACACCGACAACGCATATTTTAAAGCCATCAGGCGGGCGCATAAAATGCATCATAAACATTTGGGAAAAGAAGAAGGCGAGTGTTTCGGCATGTTATGGGTTCCGTTCAAATATTTTAAAATGAAAGCGCAGGGTAACTAAAATGCATTCAACATATTTGCTCATAAATATTTGCTCAGCCATTGTTCCGTTCCTGTTCTCATTTTACCCGGCGATCAGGTTCAGTAAACACTTTAAAGCTTTTTTTGCCGCAAACCTGATTGCTTCGGCATGTTTCATTGCCTGGGATATATTATTTACCGCTCAGGGCGTATGGGGGTTTAATGATACCTATATCCTTGGGCCTAAGATGTTTAACCTGCCTGCCGAAGAAGTGTTGTTCTTTATTTGTATTCCCTTTGCCTGTGTATTCACCTATCATTGTTTTAATACATTTTACCGTATCACCTGGCCTGAAAAGGTAGAAAGAGCCGTTGTTGCCGGATTGTCGTGCCTGTTGCTGGTGATCGGGTTCATGCATACCGGCAAAGCATATACTTCGGTAACGTGTATAAGCACAGCCATACTACTGATAGCATTGGAGTTTGTATTTAAAGTGAAATGGCTGCCGGGGTTTCTGAGCATTTATCCTTTATTGCTCATTCCTTTCTTTATGGTAAATGGTTTACTTACCGGAACCGGTTTGGAACAACCCGTGGTCTGGTACAATAATGACGAAAATGTAAGCATCAGGGTGCTTACCATACCGGTTGAAGATTTCGTATATGGGCTCGAGATGTTGTTGTTCAATCTCTTTTTCTACGAAAAATTTAAACCGCTGTTTATTGCACGGCCTTCACAAGTTGAAACGAATCCCCGTCAAACAATCCGAGGTCGCTCAGTTTCAAATGTGGAATAACCAGCAAAGCCATAAATGAGAGCGTCATGAACGGCGCCGACAGGGTAGCGCCCTGTGATTTTGCCATGGCATCGATGGTGGTATAAGCGTTCGCCACCTCATACCCGTCTTCAGCGCTCATTAAACCTGCAACCGGTAAGGGCAGTACCAGCGAGGCCTGCGGGCTTACGCAACTAACACCACCCTGTTGTTCAATTACGAGGTTCACCGCCTGGCAAAGGCTATCGTCATCAACACCAACCGCAACAATGTTATGGCTGTCGTGGGCAACCGAAGAGGCAATGGCGCCCTGTTGTAAACCGGTGTTCTTTATGAATGAAATGGCAACAACCGCATTGGCGTAACGGTTAACGACAGCTATTTTGAGTATATCCCTTTCCGTATCGCTTACCATTAGTCCATCACTTGTTTTGGGCGCCAGCATCAGTTTGTTGGTGATCAGCTGGCCGTCGAGCGCTTCAATTACGGCAATCTCTTTTTCGCCATTATACCGTAGCTGGAAATCAGCGGCCGTTTTTATGTTGCAATTGAAATTATTGATAACGCGCGATGGTTTTGATTCAATCTTCGGGTTCCCTTTGTCTGCCACCAGTTCGCCATTGATATAGGTTTGCAGCACATTGAACTGTTTCAGATCGGCGATTACGATGAAATCGGCGGCATCGCCGGGTTGCAACAACCCAACCGGAAGTTTATAATGCAGAACGGGATTTACACAGGCGGCCTGCAATACGTTAAAAATATCGATGCCTTTGGCCACGGCCCTTGCACAAAGCTGGTTAATATGGCCGGCCACCAGGCTATCGGGATGTTTGTCATCGCTGCCAAACATAATGTGTTGCGGATGATCGTTCAGCAGATCGATCAGCGCTTCAAAATTACGTGCGGCGCTTCCCTCCCTGATAATGATCTTCATGCCGTACTGCAGTTTGTCAAGCGCTTCTTCGCGGGTAAAACATTCATGGTCGGTGCTGATGGTCACCTGGCCGGGTTCTCCGGCCTCTATGTATTTACGGGCCTGTTCGCCCCGTAACCCCGGGGCATGCCCGTCAACAGGTTTGCCTGCCTGCCGCGCGGCCGCTATTTTTTTCATTACCGCCGGGTCGTTGTAGAGTACGCCGGGGAAATTCATCATTTCGCTTAAGTAGGGAATTTCTTCTTTTTGTAAAAGCGCCGCCACCTGGCCGGTATCGAGGGTAGCGCCTGCGGTTTCAAAAATGGTGGCCGGTACACAACTGGGCGCGCCAAAGAAGAATTTGAACGGAACGGTTTTGCCGTTTTCGATCATGTATTCAACCCCTTCTATGCCGCACACATTGGCAATTTCATGCGGATCGCTGACGGTGGCTACCGTACCATGCACCACGGCCAGCCGTGCAAACTGGCAGGGCACCAGCATGGAGCTTTCGATATGCACGTGACTATCAATAAATCCCGGCAAAATATAAGGCAGTTGCCCGGCGGCTTCCGTTTCAACCGGTGCTATGGTTTCAATTTTACCATTTACAACGGTTATGGCTGCAGGGTATATTTTTTTCTTCCATATGTCAACTAATTGGGCGTTTATTGTGAAATGCATAAAAGGTATATGTATGTTGAACTACTTTTTTTGTTAGCCGATTTCTTCCCGCCCACAATATTAATTTAAAAAGATATGATGCCGCTTGTAATAATTTAACACGGAACGGCACTAATAATTTGAGCCGCTACGTGCGAAAGTTCTATATTTAGAAACGGCCAATTTTCAAACAACCTAATTACCAATTAAAAGTCAAAAAATGAGATCCCTTCGAGTTGTTCTGATGGCAGCCAGCGTGCTGTCTGTAGTTTCTTTACATGCACAAACCGCCGACGAAATTGTCAATAAACATATTGAGGCGCTGGGTGGAAAGGATAAACTGTCTTCGATCAAGACCGTATACACCGAATACGATATGGAAGTAATGGGCCAAACACTTACAGGCACTACCTGGCTTGTAAATGGCAAAGCCTTTAAAAATGAAGTTGATCTGGCGGGCCAGAAAATGATCCAGTGTTTTACCGAAGAGGGTGGTTGGGGAATTAATCCCATGATGGGCCAAACCTCAGCTGAAGTGATGCCTGCAGACCAGGTAAAATCGGGCAAAGCGCAGCTGGATGCCGGTGGTCCGTTGTTCAATTACGTCACAAAGGGCAATACCGTTGAACTGGCAGGTAAAGAAGCTGTAAATGGAAAAGACGCTTTCAAGTTAAAATTAAAGACCAAAGATAGCGTTGAAAGCTTTATCTGGATAGATCCCACAACCTGGTACATTATGAAAAGCAATGTTAAGACCAAAATGGGAAATGATGAGGTAGAGACCACCGTCGCATTCTCGAACTACAAGAAAACCGACTTTGGTTATGTATTGCCAACCAATACCGAAGTAACAATGCCGCAAGGGGTGGTTTTGAACATTATCAGTAAAAAGACCGAGATCAACAAGGAAATGGATATGAAGATGTTCGAAATGCCGAAGTAATAACTTTAACATTTCCTGAACAAAAAATAGTACGACCACGGCGCAATCACCGGCGCCGTGGTTTTTTATGATATTGAGATAAGCCGGTGCTTCGGCAATTTAGTTTGCCGGTAACGGTTGTTTTTTTAATTTGATGCCTCAATCTGGTAATATGGCAATTATTAAAAGAAGCATTTGCGGTTTAATAGTATTGGTATTTGCTGTAACTGTGCAGGCGCAGCAGGTAACTATCAATACTGTTGGAAAAGACCCGTTCGTTGGAAAGACAACTGAAGTTATTTACAAAGGAAAAGAAGGCACCTGGACCTTCCAGGGTTTTAACAACACCGTTATTAAAACCACTTACAAGCCGAACGACTACAGTAAAACAGAACAGGTTACCGATGCGGTAATTGCCAAACCGCCGGCCGTGGGCACCAAAGTAACAAACGCGGTATCGCAAACCGTAGAGTGGGACAACCTTACCAGCGTGGTGGTGCAGCGCGATAAATTGTATTATAAAACCGGTAAGGAAGTAAAGGTAAAATCTGCTGTCTATTTTTCCCAGGGCGATATGCGTGGGTTCCGTTTTCAGCTTTTTGACAACGAACAGTTCTTTGGCGGCGGCGAAAGGGCATTGCCCATGAACCGGCGCGGTTACCGCCTCAATTTATATAACAGTCCGGCCTATGGTTATGGCCTCGGTGCTGAAAACCTGAACTTTTCCGTTCCGGTATTTATTTCATCAGCCGGTTATGCCCTGTTCTTTGATAATGCTTCAAAAGGATATGTTGATATAGGTTCAACCGAAAAAAATACATTCGAAGCCGGGTTTACCAGCGGTGAGTTAACCTATTATGTGGTTTTTGGAAAAAGCATCGATGAAATGATCAGTAACTACACGGCTATCACCGGCCGCCAGCCATTACCTCCGCGTTGGGTATTCGGCAATTTCGTTTCGCGTTTTGGTTACCGCAGCGAAGAGCAGGTGAAACAGGTGGTAAATAAAATGAAACAGGACCATTTTCCTATGGACGCGCTGGCATTCGACCTGTTCTGGTTTGGCGATGAGGTAAAAGGCACAATGGGTAACCTCGATTGGGTGAACACCCGGAAATGGCCCAACCCCAAACTTATGCTCACCGATCTTAAAACAAAAGACAACCTGAAATCGCTGTTGGTCACAGAGCCTTATATTTTGCAGAATACAAAAACCTATGCAGAGGCTACACCATTCCTGGCAACCGGCGCTGATGGCAGTGCCATGATGGTTCCCGATCTGTATTTCGGTACCGGCGGACTGCTTGATATTTTCCGCAGGCAATCGCAGGACTGGATCTGGAAACACTATAAAAAACAGGTGGGCAATGGCGTAAGCGGCTGGTGGCTCAATCTGGCGGAACCCGAAAAACACCCCGCCGGCATGATGCATAACCTGAAAGATTATGGCGTTACCCGCCCGATGGGCGCCGATGAGGTGCATAACGTATACGGGCACTACTACAGTAAGATGTTTTTCGAAAAATATAGCTCAGATGTAAGCGATCAGCGCCTGGTTTTGTTGAACCGGTCGGGTTTTGCCGGCAGCCAGCGGTATGGCGTGCTGCCCTGGACGGGCAATGTTGCCCGCAGCTGGAGCGGTTTGAAAGCGCAGCCGCTGGTGTTACTGGGAATGAGCCTGAGCGGGTTGCCATATATACATTCCGATGCCGGTGGTTTTGCCACAGCCGAAAAAATGGATGCGGAACTGTATACCCGCTGGTTGCAGTTTGCGGCGTTCACCCCGGTGTTCCGCCCGCATGGAACAGCGCTGGAAGATTATGATAAAAGCATAAAAAGTATTCCCTCGGAGCCCTGTTTTTTAGACGAACCACATAAAAGCATCGTGCGCAATTATATCAACCTGCGTTACCAGCTACTGCCTTATAACTATTCATTAAGCTATGATCAGGCAGTGTTGGGTAAACCATTGATGCGCCCATTGTATTATTACAATTTTGCCGACAGCGCTGCCTTACGGGCCGATGATGAATATTTATGGGGCGATAATATACTGGTGGCGCCGGTAACCACACAGGGCGCTACTGCGCGGATGCTGTATTTGCCGGCCGGTAAATGGTACAGCCTGGCCAACAATTCGGTTGTTGATGGTGGTAAAATGATCAGTCAGCCGGCTGATCTGAAACAGATCCCCGTGTTTGCCAGAGAAGGCGCATTCATTCCCTTATGGATCACAAAAGATACCATTAAGTCAACAGAGGCATTCGATTCAAAAAATGTAACGGTGCGGTACTATCCTTCTGCCAACGCCACTACTTATGTATGGTACGACGACGATGGCATCAGCACCAGAACGCTGGAGAAAGCCGATTATGAACTGGTAACGTTCAGGGGCGTTACCGCAGGCAATAAAGTAACCATCGATATTACTACAAACAATCCCAATCAGTACGGTAAGAAATTCAAACGCAAATTCAATCTTGAAATTCCGGTAGGCCTTGCTGTGGGGCAGCAGGTACTGGTTAATGGCAAGCCTGTAGATAAGGAAAGTACCGGCAAACAATTGGATCCGTTTCAGCAATTGTCGAATGATTTTGTAACGGTGGAATTTGCCGGCAAACCGGTAAAAGTGGAGCTTACAACAGCGAAATGAGAAAGGGGCCAGTTCCGGGGATTACAGGTTGCCGGTTTCCGGTTAAGCAATGTAAGGGCAGGTGAAATGTGAATAAATAAGTTTTTAGAAAAGAATTGATAGTCAGCACAGGAAGTGGATGTGTTAATTACGGCACGTATTTCTCCTATGCAAATAATTTCACTTTGGCACAGGACGTGCATTTGTATGTATACGTAAATCCACCCTTATGAAAAAGACAATAGTCTTAACACTGGCTATGCAGTTACTGATTTACCTTTTGATCTTTTTGATAGCATAGTTTACTATCCTGTTACTTGTAGCGGTTTGGTCTTTTGACCAGACCGTTTTTGTTTTACGATATGCAACGTTAATTTTGGTTTCACCCTCTGCTGGGGAATCAGGGTGTGCCACACATACCCCGGCGAAGCAAACGAAGTGTGGCACACCTGGCATTATTAATGTTTATCAAACAGATCGGGTCTTCTGTCTTTGGTGCGTTGCAGCGATTGTTCGTACCGCCAGTCATCCACCTTTTTGGGATCGCCGCTTAAGAGGATCTCGGGCACCTTCCAGCCCCTGAAATCGGCCGGTCGGGTATATACAGGGGGCGCTAATAAATTATCCTGGAATGAATCGGTAAGCGCTGAGGTTTCATCGTTCAATACACCCGGTAATAACCGGCCAACCGCATCAACTACAATAGCAGCCGCCAGCTCGCCGCCGCTCAATACAAAATCGCCGATAGAAATTTCCCGCGTTACAAAATGTTCGCGAATGCGTTCGTCTATTCCCTTATAGTGCCCGCAAATGATGATGATATTATCTTTCAGCGACAGTTGATTGGCAATCGACTGGCTGAACCGCTCCCCGTCGGGTGTCATAAATATAATTTCATCATATTTCCGGTCTTTCGACAGCGTTTCAATGGCATTGGCCAGCGGTTCGCACATCATCACCATGCCGGCGCCGCCCCCGTACTGGTAATCATCAACCTGCCCGTATTCATTAACCGCCCATTGGCGCAAATGGTGCACGTGCACCTGCAGCAACCCTTTTTCGCGGGCTCTTTTCATGATAGAGTGTGAAAAAGGGCTTTCGAGCAGCTCGGGTAAAACGGTGATTATATCAATACGCATAATGCAAAGATAATATTGAATAGAAGAATAATAGGGCCTGAATTTTAAGGCAGCGGGCATTGTCCTATATTGCAGCAATATCAGTAATTTGTTACTGATTTTATTTCAACCATGTTTAAAGAGAAACCTTTCAATGTTATATTATTCTGTTCGGTTGTGACGGTGAGCACAGCCGTACTGCAGTACCTGTATCCCCAGTTCAGTTTTTTGGACGGGGGCCTTATTACGGCCATTTTGCTTACCGTTTTTTTACAAAATGACCTTTATACCAAAATATTCGGCGTTGTATCCCTGGCGCTCATCATTGTTTCTACTTTTTATCCCAACGATGCCATGAGCCGGCAACAGGTGATCATGCAGCATTTGTTTTCGGGCATCATTGTATTGCTCACCATGATCTCGGTATTGTATGTGAAAAAGCTGTACGGCTCCATTGAATCGGATAAACAACAGGTGACCGCACTATTCGAACATGCAACGGAAGGCATCATCCTTACCAACCAGCGGGGCGAGATCGTTTTGATCAACCCGGCGGCGTTGACTATGTTCGGTTACAGGAAAGATGAATTATTGAGCAGGTCGATTGAAATACTGATACCCGGGCGTTTCAAACCTAACCACCACAAATACCGCGAGGGATTTTACAAAGCGCCTGCCAACCGATCCATGGGGCATGGCCGCGACCTGTTTGCCCGCATGAAGGACGGCACCGACCTGCCCGTGGAAGTGAGCCTGAGCTTTTATAAACAGAAAGGCGAATTCTACGTGATCGCATTTGTGGTTGATATTACCCAGCGCAAGGAAAGCGAGCGCCGGTTGATAGAACAAAAAGAACAACTGGAAAAAGTATCGGCCGATATCCGGAAATTAAATGCCGAGCTGGAGAATAAAGTAGAAGAAAGAACGCTCATTCTGAAAGAAGCGTTACAGGAACTGGAAAAATCGCAACAAGACCTGCACGATGCATTGAACAAGGAAAAGGAATTGAACGAGATCAAATCGCGGTTCGTGTCAACGGCCTCGCACGAGTTCAGAACGCCGTTAAGCACCGTGCTGTCGTCTGCCGCCCTGTTGTCGAAGTATGTACATACGGAAGACCAGGATAAACGGGAACGGCATATCAGGCGCATAAAAGATTCTGTAAAACATTTGAACGACCTGCTGGAAGACCTGTTGTCGCTGGGTAAACTCGAAGAAGGAAAATTACAGGCAAAACCGGAACCGGTAGAGATAAAAGAATTCCTCGACGACGCCGCTGAGGAAATGAAGGCTATTGCCAAACCCGGCCAGCAGATCCTGGTTGAACTGCATGGCGATACCTGGTTCACTACCGATAAAAAATTATTGAAGAACATTCTCATTAACCTGTTGAGCAACGCCGTGAAGTTCTCGCCCGAGGAAGGCATTATAGATCTTTCGGCCCGCAATCTCAACAACCAGCTGGTTATTTCGGTAAAAGACAGGGGCATTGGTATTGCAGAAGAAGACCAGCAGCATTTGTTCTCCAGTTTTTACCGGGGAAAAAATGCCATCAATATCCAGGGCACCGGTTTGGGACTGCACATTGTTAAAGGGTATGTTGAGCTGCTGCAGGGCGCCATCGCCCTGCAAAGCGCTATCGGCGAGGGTACTACCATCACCATCGATCTCCCCGCTTTGGCATAGATTTCGGGGTAATTTTCGTAACTTAATAACATAAAATTCCGAGTATGTTACGAAATCCTGCATTCGTTACAACTTTCGTTACCGTTTACCTGGTAATTTATACCAACCTGTTGCACACCGGCGCTTCGGAAAACATCACCACTTTGTTATTTGCCCTTTCGCCGTTTTTAGTAATATGGATGGCTGTCACTATTATGAAATACGGAAAATATACCGGACCCGAACTAAAAGAAGATGAAGAGTGGGGGTACCAGGATGTGGATAAAAGAAAGCCTTAATGGCAAGAGATGACCGGCTGCGGTGCATCGGCCAGTACCGGGCTTACGAAAGGGATGCCGAGGTTCATACCGCGTAAGATAAGCAGCACCGCCATGCCGGCAACGATGAAGGGCACCGCCTTTTTGATCTGCCGGCGTAATGATACCTTTATATGCACGCCAAAGAAAGACAGCAGTAGCATGGCAGGCAAAGTGCCTAACCCAAAGGCCGACATAAACAATACGCTTTCGTCGATCCCCGATGTGCTTAAGGCGCCGGCTATGGCGAGGTATACCATTCCGCAAGGCAATAAGCCGTTGGCCATTCCAAGCAGCAGGTAATTATGTAAACGGGGCGCCTGCAATAACTTACCCATAAGGTGTTGTATACCGTTATGAAAAGCGCGCAGCCAGCCCGGGCTGAAAGAACGGTTCAGAAAATAAAAAAGAAAAGCGAACGCAAGTATTATAATTCCCATCGTAATAGAGAACCATTGCTGAAAACCGGCGATGTAAATACCGCGGCCCAGCCACCCGAACAGGGCGCCCATCAAAGAATACGTGATCACTCTTCCGGCATTATACAACAATATGGCCAGCGCCTGCTGCATTCTTTGTAAATGATGCACGGGTAATGCCAGCGCCAGGGGGCCGCACATGCCTACGCAGTGAAAACTGCTGACCAGTCCCAATAAGATGCCTGCTATTGCTGCCTGCCACATGATGAGGTCATTGTTTCTTTAATGAATAGTTACCGGTACTTCGCTGTAATAGCTTGTTCCATTGCTTTCCCACCTGATCTTGGTGGTATAGTTTCCGGGAACGAACTGGCGGCTGTCGATGTTTTGAACCGCATTATCGTTTACCTGTAACGCTATTTTTTTATCTTTCTTTGAATTATCGGCACTGTAAAACCATAGTGAACCTGTTATTGATTTTTGTTGCATTTCTGCAGGAAACTGAATAACCAGCGTTTCATTTTGCTGCGTAATCGTGGTGCGGCTGCCAAGCTGGTTGGCGCGGCTGGTACCATCTATCACCTGCTGGTATTGCAGTTCGTCTTTGTAATATTCAGTCGATACAAGGTCGTAATGCGTATGCATACTTTGCACCACCATGTAAACGATCATTCCGGCAAAGGCCAGAAAGCCGAGTGTGAGTTTATGTCCCCAGTTGAATGTCATAATAAGTTATTTTGAGATGTAATGGTCTTTTGTAATTGTAATGATATTTTGTTTGTTGTTTGGCAATCGGCTAAATATTTCAAAATTTCGCGAGCCCTTTCACGTTTGCCGTTTCACGACTATCGATTCACCATTCACGATGCACATCCTCACTCCGCCACCGGCCCCAGGAAGTTAGTACTGATCTCATCAACCCGCTCATTCCCATTATACAATCCTATTCGAATGGGCAGCTTCCGTTGGTGAATGACGTTGGCCGGCAGTATCACGAAGAAGGTACCTGCTCCCTGTCCTTCTTCTTTTACCGTTATGGCATTTTGACCGCCAATGATCTCAATGTTCCCGCTTACACCTTCCAGTTTTAACTGCAGCGGTATTTTGTCGATGGTTTTGTTGGCTATTTTGATATTGTACAGGTTCGAAATGCTGTCCGTTCCTCTTTGCTGGTATAACATGCCCGGTGTTCGGATAATGGTAGCATCAACATCTTTACGGGTGAACAACAGGAAACCGAGAATGATCAGTAAGATGCTGAGCAGTACCGTATACAATTTCATGCGGCCGGTATATTTCAGCGGTTCGCGGTTCTCGATGCCGTTCTCCGAAGCGTAGCTGATCAGTCCCAGCGGCTTGTTGATCTTTTCCATGATAGCATCACAGGCATCTATGCAGGCGGTGCAGCCAACACATTCCAGTTGCGTGCCATTGCGAATGTCGATACCGGTTGGACAAACCTTAACGCATTGCATACAGTCGATGCAATCACCATGATCGCTGCCTGCTTTTTTGGTGAATTTGCCCCGTGGTTCACCACGTTTGTGGTCGTAGGCAACGATCATGGAATTGCGGTCTAACAATACACCCTGTAAGCGGCCGTATGGACATACGACAGTACAAGCTTGTTCGCGGAAAAAGGCATATACCGCATAAAATACGCCCGAGAACAGGAGGATGGAGAGCAATCCACCAACATGTTGGTTTACGGGTTCTGTAATAATTTTGCCCAGCTCTTTTACTCCGATTATATAGGCCAGGAAAAAGTTGGCGATTATAAATGAGAAGAAAAAGAAGACGAGATGTTTGCTGGTCTTTTTAAATATTTTGTTTCCGGTCCATGGCGCTTTAGCCAGTAACCGTTGTTCTGCGGCATTTCCCTCAATGAAATATTCAATTTTCCGAAAGAACATTTCCATGAATATGGTTTGCGGACAAACCCAGCCGCAGAACAAACGGCCAAAGGCTGCTGTGAACAAAACAACGAAAACAATGAAGGTGATCATGGCCAAACCGAAGATGAAAAAATCCTGGGGCCAGAATACTTTACCGAATATGATGAACTTGGCCTGCGTTACATCAAAAAGAAATAACGGCCGGCCATGTACATAAATAAAAGGCAGCGAAAAGAACACGATAAAAAAGAACCAGCTGATATAAGTGCGGGCTGAATACCATTTTCCCTTTGGCTTCTGCGCAAAGATCCATTTCCGTTTGCCTGATTCGTCTACCGTAGCTATCCGGTCGCGGAACGATTCGTTCACCTCTGTTGATACGGGCGGTATGTTTGTTTCAGTTTGCACCTGCTGGTTTATTTATTGGTAGCTGATGCTACCTTGTTGTTCAATGAATCTGCCGGGTTGGTATTACCCGCACCTTCTTCTTTATACAATTCGCCCTGTTGTGCTTTTGCATTGGGCGGGTTGGTTCCATGTATCGATTTTATATAACTGGAAACCTGGGCTATCTGCATGGGCGACAGGTCGTCTTTCCAGCTGCGCATCCCTTTTTCGGGCCAGCCGTATTTGATAGATTTGAAAACATCTTTTACGCTGCCGCCGTGTAACCAGTAATCATCGGTTAAGTTGGGACCTACGCTGCCTTCACCTGCCTTGCCGTGGCAGGCGGCGCAGTTCTGGATGAACACTTTTTCACCGCCGGCTATTTCAGCAGCATCTGTCAATACCTTCACCGTGTTCTCATCTACGTTACTGGCCGATTTTTTCAGGTACAATGCTTTTTGCTCTTCTGCTTTTACCATGGCTATTTGCAGCTCTTCGGCGCTCGAAGGCGCAGTATGCGAAACATGGAAACGCCATACATACACAGCCGCGAAAATGATGGAAACATAAAAGCCATACAACCACCATGGCGGTAACCGGTTATCAAGTTCCCTGATGCCATCGTAATCGTGACCCAGGTCGATCTGTGCTTCCTGTTCGATGGGTTTTAATTTGTTCATTTTATCCCAGAAGCTCACGCCGGGTTTTTTTACTACCTGCGCAGCCAGGTCCTGCTGTAATTTTTCTTTCGCCAGGAATACGCGCAGTTGATACAGCAGCATGAATACCACCAGCAGCTCGATGCCAATGACCCCAACGATAAAGTAAAAAGCAGTAGGTGATAAACCGCCAAAAGAGCTGGTTGCCTGAACGGTGGCGGCTGCATCAATGGCGGCATTGCCACCCTGTGCAAATACCGGTGCGGCAAACAGTAACAGTAAAACGGTAGTTACCGCTGCAACGGCAGAAGCGCCTGACTTTTGCTGTTCGCGTTCTTTTTCTTTCTGGTAGTAATAACTGGCGGCGCCCATTACCACATTCGCCAGCAAACCGATGGCCAGCAACAGAATGAGCATTATGATGATCATTGTTATTACAAACGGATCGTACATCGACGATTCCTTTGCAGGCTGTCCGCCGCCTGCTGCCAGGGCAGCAGGGGCAGCGCATAAAAGGACAGCACCTGTCAGGATGGATCTGTATGCTTTGTTGTTTAGTTTTTTATACCAATAAATACCGGACATATATTTATATTTTAAGTTGACGGGTTAACAAGTTGATGAGTTGACGAGTTAACGGGCGTCTGTTTTTAGTCTAAAGGAATACGGCTTACTTCATGTATCTTCTGCTTATCGGTCTTTATAACCCATATAAGCACTACCAGGAAGAACAAACCGAAAATGATGAAAGAGATCAGCGGATAGATACTTACACCGGTTATCTTTTCTAAATAATGTATAAACTTCATGGTACTTATTGTTTAGCGGTTGCTTTAATATCTTTTCCAAGGCGTTGCAGGTAGGCGATCAGCGCTACGATCTCTGCATCTTTGGGCGTTTCTATTTTATCCATCTTCAGGTTGATCCTGATGCCATTGGCCTGTGTCATCAGGTCTTTATTGGCAATTTTGTCGAACCCTGCGGGGTAAGGCACACCGAGTTTTTGCATGGCCCTGATCTTTGCCGGTGTAGATGCGGTATCGATCTTGTTATCGAGCAGCCAGCCATAGGCAGGCATAATAGAACCGGGCGACATAATGCGCGGGTCCATCATATGGTTATAATGCCAGCTGTCGGGGTATTTGCCGCCTTCACGCGCCAGGTCGGGCCCCGTTCTTTTTGAACCCCACTGGAACGGATGATCGTATACGAATTCGCCGGCTTTGGAGTATTCGCCATAGCGGGCAACCTCATCGCGGAACGGGCGGATCATTTGCGAGTGACAGGTATAACATCCTTCACGAACATAAATGTCGCGGCCCTGCAGTTCAAGCGGTGTATATGGCCGTACGCTGGCAATGGTTGGCACATTGCTTTTTACCAGGAAGGTGGGTATCATTTCAATAGCGCCGCCAATGGCTACTACGATCAAACTTAACACCAGCATGGTCATCGGCTTTTTCTCTATCCAGCGGTGCCAGTATTCTTTTGCATGGCTGGTATGTTTTTCCAGCGGCGCCGCTTCGGCGGCTTCGTTGGCAATGAACCGGCCTTTTTTAATCGTTTTATACAGGTTGTATACCATTAAGAATGCGCCGATCAGGTATAACGAACCGCCAATGCTGCGGGTAACGTACATAGGAATAATGTGCGTTACTGTTTCAAGGAACTGGAATTTCAACTGGCCTTCTTCGGTAAATGTCTTCCACATTTGCGCCTGGGTAAAACCAGCCCAGTATAACGGAATGGCATAGATCACAATTCCTATGGTACCCAGCCAGAAGTGGTTGGTGGCCAGCTTTTTCGAATGCAGCGGTGTGCCCCACATTCTTGGTATCAGCCAGTACAACATCCCGAAGGCCATAAAACCGTTCCAACCCAAACCGCCGATGTGCACGTGTGCGATCGTCCAGTCGGTAAAGTGAGAAATGGCGTTCACATTTTTCAACGACATCATAGGGCCTTCAAAAGTGGCCATACCATAACAGGTAACGGCAACCACAAAGAATTTCAGTACGGGTTCTTCACGCACTTTATCCCAGGCCCCGCGTAAAGTGAACAGACCGTTCAGCATACCGCCCCAACTGGGAGCGATGAGCATAATAGAGAAAACGGTACCCAGCGATTGCGCCCAGTCGGGCAGGGCGGTGTACAACAGGTGGTGCGGACCGGCCCAGATATAAATAAAGATCAGCGCCCAGAAGTGGATGATGGAAAGGCGGTAAGAATATACCGGCCTGTTGGCTGCCTTTGGCAGAAAATAATACATCAAACCAAGGATGGGCGTGGTGAGAAAGAAAGCCACGGCATTGTGGCCATACCACCATTGCACCAGTGCATCCTGTACACCGGCATACCAGCTATAGCTTTTAAAGAGTGAAACGGGTATTTCAACAGAGTTTACTATATGCAGCAGCGCTACGGTTACCCAGGTAGCTATATAGAACCAGATAGCTACGTACAGGTGCCGTTCTCTTCTTTTAATAATGGTGCCAAACATGTTGATGCCGAACACCACCCACACCAGCGTGATGGCAATATCGATTGGCCATTCAAGCTCGGCATATTCTTTACCTGTAGTGTAACCGAGAAGCAGGGTAAGTGCGGCGGCTACGATGATACCCTGCCAGCCCCAGAAGTGCAGCTTGCTTAATTTGTCACTGTACATACGCGCTTTACAAAGGCGTTGCAGTGAATAATAAACACCGGTGAAAATACAGTTGCCTACGAAGGCAAAGATCACGGCATTGGTATGCAGGGGGCGTAAGCGGCCAAAGGTGGTTGGTGCAAAGTTCAGGGTGGCGCCGGGTGCATAGAGCTGAATGGCTGCCCATAAACCGGCTATCATACCCACAATACCCCACAGCGCCGTGGCGTAGGCGAACTGTTTAACGATCTTGTTGTCATAATGGAATTGCTCTACTTGCATAGGTATATTCTTATTTGAAATTGGTTAGTTGGTTGCTTTTATTCGTTGTTATTGGTGGCAGAAGGTTTGTTATCGAAAAGAATGCGCTGCGGCGGGGAAAAATCATCATCGTATTGCCCGTTACGTACGCTCCAGATAAAAGCGGCCAGAAATATGGCGGCTACTGATATACTCGCGATCAAAAGAATGACTATGGCGCTCATAAAGACGGTTGTTTTACTACACTACAAAAGTATTTTCTAAGAGAAAGTCGTTTAATGACATGACTCAGCGTTGAAACTGATTTTAATCATAAAGCACTAACAGCGGTATGCCACACTTTCCCTGCCGTCGATGGCAGAAGTGTGGCATACCTGTGTTTCAATTGATATGAAAAAGTAAAGGCGTGTTTTTCTTATGCTCAAAAGCGAAACAGCTTCGCGGCTATATTGCTTGAGCCGAATGTTACCAGCAGAATGCTGAGTGAACTGGCCGGCATCAGGATGGCGGCAATCATGGGCGATAGCAGGCCCTGAACGGCAAAACTGAGACCTACGATATTGTAAAGTATGGAAAGTATAAAACTGGCGATCACTATCTGTTTGTTGGCCCTGCACAGGCGAATGAACCGGTACAGGTTGCGCAACTGCCCGGCCTCCATGATGGCATCGCTGGCCGGTGTAAAGTTGTTGCAGTCGTCGGTTAGGGCGATGCCCACATTGCTTTGCTTCAGGGCGCCGGCATCGTTGAGGCCGTCGCCTATCATCATTACGCGTTCACCCCCGTTCTGCAATTTTTTTATGTATTGAAGTTTATCGGCAGGTTGCTGATTGAACAACAGGCTGGCGTCATTGCCTGTCATCTGTTGCAGGGTTTTCCGTTCGGTTGGGTTATCGCCCGACAATACCGATAACCGGTACCGGGAGGCAAGTGTTTTTAGCAATGGCGCCGCAGATTCGCGGTAGTGGTTGTGGAATGAAAAATGACCGTATAACTTATCATCGATGGCAACATATACCTCGCCCGCCCGCCCGGCCGAACCCGGGGTACCAACAATAAACTGGTGCGATCCCAGCGAGATCCAGTCATCGCCCACCATGCCCTCTATTCCCCTGCCTGGTATTTCATGAAACTCTTCAACGGGCAGGCGTTTTATAATTCCGAAATAAGCTGCCAGCGCCCGGCTCAATGGATGGCTCGATTGTGCGGCGAGGCTGGCAATCGCCTGTTGCTGGTGTTTGCTCAATGTAAGTCCCTTATAATCGATCTCCTGTTGGGCGGTGGTTGTCAGTGTGCCTGTTTTGTCGAAAACTATATGCGTGATGCCGGCCATGTCTTCAATGGCCTGGGCGTTGCGCATGTACAATTTGTTACGGCCCAGGATGCGCAGGATATTGCCATTGGTGAAGGTATTCGACAGTAATAACGCGCAGGGGCATGCCACTATCAAAACCGCAGTGATCACGTTCCATACTTTTGAGCTGTCGGTAAATGCCCAGTAAACGGCTGCCGAAGCTGCAATGGTAAATAAAATGTAAGTGAAGTACCTGCTCAGCAGGTGAACAAATGAAATGCTTTTAGGCTCATTGTTCTTTTTAAATGCATCGGCCGACCATAACCGGGTTAAATAACTTTGGGCTACTTCTTTTATCACCAGTATCTCTATGGCGCTGCCGGTTTGTTTACCGCCGGCGTACACCATTTCACCCATTTCCTTATTTACGGGTAACGATTCGCCGGTTACAAAACTGTAATCGATACAGGCTTTGCCGCGGGTGCAGATGCCATCGGCCGGTATCAGTTCGTTGCTATGGATCAGCAGCGTGTCGCCGGCTTTTATGTCGGGCAATGATACGGGTGTTTCTTTCCCATCCTTAACCAGTGTGGCCGCTACGGGGAAGTAGGAAGTAAAATCGCGCTCGAACGACAATTGCTGATAGGTTTTATCCTGCAATACCCGGCCTACCAGCATAAAGAATACGATCCCCGTCATGGAATCGAAATACCCGGCGCCGGTTCCGCTTATCACCTCGTACAGGCTGCGCGAAAATGTTACGATGATGGCAAGCGCAATGGGGGCATCGATATTCAGGAATTTATGCCGTAAACCCTTCCAGCCGCTTTCATAAAACGGCCACGCGCTGTAAAAGAATACGGGTAATGCCAGCAATACGTTCAACCAGCGAAAGATGCCCTGTAATAGTATTTCGGCTGCTTCGAGGCCCAGGTATTCGGGAAAGCTCAGCAGCATGATATTGGCAAAACAGAAACCGGCCACGCCCAATTGATAAATAAGGCTTCTTTTTACACCGGGTTTATGGTTTTGCAGGTTCTGTAAACTGATATATGGTTCATAACCGATACTGGTTAACAGTTCGGCCAGTTTTTGCAGGGAGAGTTTATTGTGATCATAAATGATACTTATTTCCTTTCGGGTAAAATTTACGGTAGCGCTGATAACGGCCGGCTGCAACCGGTGCAGGTTTTCGAGCAGGTACAGGCACGAGCTGCAATGTACCTGCGGAAGGTAAAAAGTTATATGGGTTTGCTGGTCGTTGCTGAACGTGATCAGTTTCCGTTGAATGGCCTCATCCCCGAGAAAGGCAAATTTGTCTTTCCGTACGGGAATGCGCTGGTTAAGGCCCGGTTTGTCGTTCAGGGAATAATAATCGCATAATCCGCTTTTATTCAACAACTGGTACACCATTTTACAGCCTTCGCAGCAAAAATGTTTATCTTCAGCGGTAATGTTACCTGTTGGGCACACTTCGCCGCAATGGAAACACAGCAAATGATTGTGCACGCTGGCTTCAGCCATAGTTCTGCTTTTAAGCAACGAAAATAAAACGGGGTTTACCGGGGTGGAATGATGTGCATCATCCGGGGGTATGATCCTTATCAAGGCGAAAAAAAATACTAATTTGCCATTATTATTGAACCACTAATTAAAAATAACATGAGCAGGATACTTGTTATTGACGATAATACGGATATCAGGGAGAACACGGCTGAGATACTGGCGCTGGCAGGTTACCAAACCTATACCGCCGAAAATGGCAAAAAGGGCATGGAAGCGGCTATTAAAGAAAAACCTGATCTGATCATTTGTGATATCATGATGCCTGAGCTCGATGGCTACGGGGTTTTGCACCTGCTGCGAAAAAATCCGGAAACGGAAAATATTCCATTTATCTTCCTTACCGCCAAAGCCGAGCGAACCGATTTTCGTAAAGGAATGGAAATGGGCGCCGATGATTATATCACCAAACCGTTTGATGACCTCGAATTGCTGAAGGCGGTGGAGATCAGGTTAAAGAAACTGAACATTCTGCAAAGCCAGTACGAAACAGGGGAGAAGGGAGCCGGCAAACTGATGCAGGACCTCAGCGGCACCGGAATTATTCTGCCCGACCCTGAGAAATACGGCAGTGAATCATATATGAAAAAACAGGTGTTGTATACCGAAGGCAAACATGCGCGCCACCTGTACTTCCTGAAAAGCGGCAAGATCAAAACCTTCAAGATCCATGAGGATGGAAAGGAATACATTACCAATTTATACGGCGCCAATGAATATATAGGCCATGTGGCCCTGCTCGAGAACCAGCCTTATACCGATACGGCCGAGGTGTTGGAGAATGCGGAAGTGATCGCTATTCCCAAAGACAGTTTTCTGCAGGCGGTATATAACGATATGTCTGTTGCCGCCAAGTTCATCAAACTTATAACCAATGATGTAAAGGAGAAGGAAGAGCGGTTGTTGCGGCTGGCTTATGATTCGCTGCGCAAGCGGGTGGCCAAAGCGCTGATCGATGTGCACCAGAAATTCAATAAAGAAAAAAAGGATCCTGCGCTGATAGAGATCTCGCGTGAAGATTTTGCACAATACATCGGAACGGCTACCGAGTCGGTGATACGCACATTGAGTGACTTTAAATCGGAGAAGCTCATAGAGATAAAAGATGGGAAAATAAAGATCCTGAACCTCGAGAAGCTCAATAACCTGTTGTATTAAGCATCCCGGTTCAGTTCATAGTCGAAACGATCACGGTTATCTATGTGGGTATGGCCAACGGATATTTCGCGGCCATGATCGTTTTGTTGTTTCAGCGTCCAGTAGTCGGTAATGGTTGTTTCGAGCCAGAGGTTGCCCGAGCGGCGGAATACCTGGGCTGAAAGACCGAACTGGTCCATAAGGGCGTTCTCGAAATCGGTGACCGTCATGGTATCTGTAATGGCAAGCTGACCTTTATCCTGCTTATAATGCCAGGCGTTTTTTACCGGCTGGCTTGCGGGTATCAGTTTATTGACCGGATATCTGTCGCGGCGTATTTTACCGTTCCTGAAGAACTCTATTTTCAGAAAAGGATAAGCTGCGCCGAAATCCTTCTGTATCTCGCTGATCAATCGTTCCCCGTTTATTTCCAAATTCATACAGAATAGTTTAATAGTGAAATAACTAACACTGTCACAAAACTAATATGTAATGAAGGGAAGGGAAATGACTTAAAGGGTTAATGCGGCTGATTTTCATCATTAATCCATAAATTCATCGAGGTCACGGCGTTCCTTCTTCGTAGGCCGGCCAACTTTACTGAGGCGTTTACCGGTATGGAAGCTCGATGCCTGCCGTTGGAATTGAAGGCGTTCCAGTTCTTCGGCAGGTGTAATATCGGTGTAAAATTTTATAGCTTCTGAATATTGTACGCGGTTGTGCAAAAGACCGGTGACTTTTATGCGCCAGAGGCGTCCTTCCGTTCTCACATCATATTCGTCGCCCACATGTACCTGTTTGGCTGCTTTTACGGCGGTGCCTTCCTGCTTTACCTTTCCGCTATCGCACGCCGTTGCAGCCAGGGAGCGTGTTTTGAATAAACGGATTGACCACAGGTACTTATCCAGTCGAAGTTTTTCTTTTTTTTCGGTGTTGCTGCTCATTGCTTTCTCCTTTGATCTTGTCTGTTCAAAGGTAAATAAAAAAGACATTGGGGCTGTGAAGTTGCGAGCGGGCGGGGAAAGTGCAGAATGGGGCAGCGGAGGGCTGCGGTATTAAAATGTGAATGGTGGGCAGGGCGCCAAAATTTCCGGGTTCTCTACTCACCATTCACCATTGACCATTCACCTTCTTACGAAGTAAAATACTTATGGAAGTAAGGAATGGTCTCAATTCCCTTATAAAAGTTCACCAGGTCGAATTTTTCGTTCGGTGAATGCAGGTTATCGCTGTCGAGGCCAAAACCCATGAACACGATCTTAACACCCAGTTCTTTTTCGAGAATAGTGCAAATAGGTATACTGCCACCGCCGCGTACGGGGATTGGCTTTTTGCCAAAGGTTGTTTCAATGGCCTGTGCCGCCGCTTTGTAGGCTTTGGAATCTATCGGCGTCATATACGGTTCACCGCCATGCAGGTTATACGCTTCTACCGTAACGCCGGCCGGGGCTATCTTTTTGAAATACTGCAATAACATTTCCGTTATCTTTTCGCTCGACTGGTTAGGCACGAGGCGGGCCGAGATCTTTGCATATGCTTTTGACGGCAATACGGTTTTGGCGCCTTCGGCAGTATAACCGCCCCAGATCCCGTTTATTTCAAGGGTTGGGCGAATACCGGTTCGCTCATTGGTGGTAAACCCTTTTTCGCCCCATAGTTCTTTCACCCCAAGATCGTTCTTATATTCAGTTTCATCATAAGGCGCTTCGGCCATTAACTTTCTTTCTTCCGGTGTTGATTCAACCACATCGTCGTAAAAACCGGGAATGGTAATATGGTTGTTGGCATCGTGACAGGAAGCGATCATTTTCGCCAGCAGGGTAATAGGGTTGGCTACAGCGCCGCCGTACACGCCGCTGTGCAGATCGCGGTTGGCACCCGTAACCTCAACCTGTATATAGGCCAGGCCGCGCACGCCGATATCGATGCTGGGTGTTTCCATGCTGATCATAGAGCTGTCGCTGATAAGGATCACATCGCATTTCAGCAGGTCTTTATGAGCGGCCACGAAACCGGCGAGGTTGGGCGAGCCCACTTCTTCTTCGCCTTCGATCAGGAACTTGATATTGTTTTCAAGTGAATTGGTTTTGGAAAGAATTTCCAGCGCCTTCACATGCATATAGAACTGCCCCTTATCATCGGCTGAGCCGCGTGCATAAATACGGCCGTCTTTGATCACAGGTTCGAACGGACCGCTGTGCCAGAGGTTCAGCGGATCGGGTGGCTGTACATCATAGTGGCCATAAACCAGTACGGTTGGTTTGGAAGGATCAACGATCTTTTCGGCATACACTACCGGGTGACCGGCGGTTTCATATACCCGGGCGGTGGCGGCGCCCGCTTCCAGTAAACGCTGTTGTACTTTTTCCGCACATTTTCTCATATCGTCCTTATGGTCGCTGTTGGCGCTCACAGAAGGAATGCGTAACAATTCCAGTAATTCATCCAGGAAGCGATCTTTGTTCTTCTCCTGGTAATCTTTCCAGGCTTGCATAATCATGAGTTTATTTGAGTAATATGTTTTATGAGAATGGAAAGCGAATATAGGAAAACCAATGGGCAATTGGCAATTGGCAATGGGCAAATGGCAAAGGGTACCGGTACTCAGATGCTTGTATTCCTTGTCAACCTGTCAACTTTTCAACTTGTCAACATGCCTGTTTTGTTTCCTTCAGTCACATGTAGTGTACATAAGCTACAAACTATGTTTTTTATCCCTTAATACATTCTCCAGTGTCCACGCTACCTTTTTCTTAAAGTATTGCCTGCGAACCTGGCAATCTTCCTTTGTACATATAGGGCAGCTGAAATCGAGACAGGCATCGGTATGCACAAAGAGCTCGAATACGGTGCCGAATTCTTTTTTTATCAGCCGGCCCAGTTCTTCCACTTCTTTATGCGCTTCCACCACGTTCAGGTACCAGGGTACGGTGAGGTGGCAGTCGATATGGTACTGACCGCCGTATTTGATCACCCGCAAATTGTGCAGGTCTATCCAGTTGGGGCGGCGGTTGGCGTTGAGCACCGCCAGCATTTTTTGCAGCAGTTCTTTATCGGCCTCATCCATGATGCCAGCCAGTGAATGCCGCAGAATATGGTAACCGGTGTACATGATAATAAATGCAAATACAATTGCGGTTACACTATCGAGCCAGGCCAGCCTGGTAAGCCTGATCAACACCAGTCCGAGTATGATTCCGAGGGTAGACCAGGTATCGGTTTGCAGGTGTTTGCCGCTTGCCACCAGTGCAAGTGAATTGTTCTTTTTTCCGATACGGATGCTGATAAAGCCAACTATGAAGTTCACTACCGCGGTACTGGCTACCAGTATGATGCCGCTATCGAGCTGTTTAAGTTCGCGGGGATATATAAAGTGCAGAACAGCTTCGTAAATAATGACCAGGGCGGCCACAATGATAAGGGTGCCTTCCACGGCGGCCGATAAGAATTCGGCTTTACCATGACCGTAAGGATGGTTTTCATCGCGTGGCTTGGCTGCCACGTATAAGCTGTATAAGCCAATGAAACCGGCAATTACATTAACGGTACTTTCCAGCGCATCGGTGAGAATGGCTACTGAGCGGGTTACCCAGAATGCCACCATCTTAATGATGAAAAGCAGCACTGCCACCGCCACCACCCATTTCTGTATGCGAAGATTTTCCCTGCCGGTTGTCATTCCTGGTTGCAGTTCTTTGTTTGTTAATAACTGATTTATGCAATGGCCGGCGGAAGCATTCTCTACGCCGCCTGCGGCTGTTGCTTCGCTACCTTACCTTTCTTAACCAGTTTGCGCACGATCCTGAATATACGATAGTAGAATTCTTTATTGAACAACTGGGAATCGTGCAGGGCTTTGAAGATAAGAAAAACAGCGATGGGCATCAGTACGGCAGTGGCCAGCCACATACCCGCTGCGGGCTGCAAAACATCTTCCTTCACGAACTTTTTACCGAAGTTGTTCAACAGGAAGAAGATCACAAAGAAAATAACCGCAAACACCACCGGTGTTCCAATACCTCCTTTGCGTACAATAGAGCCCAGCGGGGCACCAATCAGGAACAATACCAGAACGGCAATCGACATGGTGATCTTTTCGTGGTAGGTCATCAATGTCATGCGCAATTCTTTCCGTTTGCCGTCATAATCGAAAGAGGGGCCTTCAATGGTTGATTTTATAGAGTTGGCATAGGAAATACTCTGATCTATCACATGCTGTTTTACACTCGCTTTTGAAACGTCGTTTGGCGACATTTTCAAGCTGTCGGGCAACTGATCGAGAAATGAAACGCCTTTTTTAACCGGCGGCGCTTTTACATCTACCCAACCGGTATCGAGATATTTTGAAAAGGTAAGGTAGCCCTGTAATTCGCGGCGGTCGCGTTCACTGAATTTCGCCAGGCTCTTGCTCAGCGAGTCGACATTTTTACTCAACTGCCGGGTACTAAGCATTTCATAACGGTCTTTATACGCGCTGTCAGATGTTCTGTTAAGCACCAGCGAACTCAGGTCGAGCACTTTTTTATATTCCTTGAAGCCAAGCCTGATAAACTCGGTATTGCCGGCATAGCGGTTACCCCGTTCTTCATAACGCCAGCCGTTGAACAAAAGGAATTCAAGAAAGCGTTGATCGGAAGAAATGCGCATGATGCCTTTTTCGGCGGCAACTATATTATCCTGCGGGCCGGCGGGATTGCTTTCAAAAATGATCACATTATGTAAGATGGAGTCTTTTTCTTTTTTCGACACCTTGATGGCGTAATCGGGAATGTTGGTATAGAATACGCCTTCCTTGAGATCGAAGGCCGGTTTTTTATTTACGAGATCATAGTGCAGGGTTTTCATTTTCAGGTTGGCTACCGGAATAACATAGTTGTTAAACATGAAGGCCATACCCGACAGCAGAATGGCTACCACGGTGAGGGGCAGCATAAAACGTAACAACCCGATGCCGGCCGATTTGATGGCCACCAGTTCGAACGTTTCGCCGAGGTTACCGAATGTCATGATAGAAGATAACAGAATGGCTAACGGCAGGGCCAGCGGAACAAGCGTTGCGCTCAGGTAAACAACCAGGCGCAGCATGGTAACGGCGTCGATACCCTTGCCCACAAAATCATCGATCCACAGCCAGAAGAACTGTAAGATGAGTACGAACAGCGTAAGGAAAAAGGTTGCGATAAACGGACCGATAAATGATCGCAATACGAGTATGTCTAATTTTTTTATCACAGGCTTAAGTTCTTATTTCTATGTTCTGCGTTTTAAAGTTGCAGGCTACAAGCTGCATGCTTCAAGCTGCAAGCGAATTCAAAATACCTGAAAGCAACTGCCTTTTGGGTTTTTCCTCGTTGCCATTATGCCTTGTTGCCACGTTGCCTTAATTTTATACTATGAACGTCGCAAAAATACAGCTTTCGGCAGAGGAATTGTCGCTGGTGCAAAATGCCGGCTGGCTTTTAACAAAGAATACGATAATAGAAAAAGTTTTTGCTTTGTTCGGCGATGTGGCCCATCAGATGCGTGATAATTTCGATTCCCGGCGTGGTATTTTACCGGCCGAAGTACTGGTTCCTTCACCAAAGATCTCAAAAGGGGAAAATTACAGGGGGCTGCCCTGGGTAATGCTCGATTACCCGCGATTATTTACCCGCCACGACGCGTTTGCCATTCGCACCATGTTCTGGTGGGGACATTTTTTAAGTGTGACCCTGCATTTAAAAGGGGAGTACAAAAAGCGGTACGAGCAACAACTGCTTAATAACTTTTCCTTACTTACCACAAAGCAATTCTATGTATGCGTTAGCGGGGAGGAGTGGCGGCATGAATTTGATGAAGACAATTACAAGCCTCTCACCCAGTTGAATTCATCTGCTGTAGAAGAAATTCTGCTGGCTAATAATTTTTGCAAGCTATCCGCTAAAATATCACTTCCTCAATGGAATCAGTCAAAGGCATTATTGATTGATCTACACGAAACAATTATCACATCCATCATTTAGTTTCCAAGCCGGTGAAACAGGTCTTTCACCTGGTAGCCCCATAGCTGGCTTTGGTCTTTAACATCGCCTTTGTCTGCGAAGTCTTTAATAACAAGGATGGTCTGATTTGTTACTTCTGATTTCTCAATTCTGAATTCGAAATATTCATCTTTGGGTGCGTGCAACCAATGAAACCTGATAAATTTTTCTTCTTCGCTTTCCATAACCTCAGCCTTGTCTGTAGTGCCGTTCCATGAAAAACTGAAAACGTTGTCTCTTTCGTCTACTTTATCGGCAAACCATTCCTGCAAACCTGCAGGGGTACTTAAGAATTCGTATAAAATGGAAGGAGAACATCTTACCGGATACTCTAACGTAAATATTTGTTTCTTACTCATCTAACCCTTGTATTGATCTTTATTAGAAAATACCAATGGTGCAATTATAGAAAAATAATGCTACCCTCAAAATTTTTTTTTGGCAAAATCAGGTAAAAAGCCCTAAAAATGAGTAAATAAGCAAAAAAATCTCATATATCTGAGGTTCAGCCGCTTATGAATATTTCTGAGGAAAATGGGAATAAATCGCTATATTAGGTGGAAAGATTTTTAGTTTTTTTTAAGAACTTAATGCTTGTTCATATAACAAATAGGACAGGTATTTCGTTTTTTGAAAACCATTGACCGTTATTAACCTAAAAAACCCTTTAAAATGTCCTACCTATGAGTATGCGGCAACTCAAGATCACGAAATCAATTACGAATCGTGAATCTCAGAGCCTTGAAAAATACTTGCAGGAAATCGGAAAAGTTGAATTGATCAGTCCCGAAGAAGAAGTAAAACTCGCGGGTTTGATCAAGCAAGGAAACCAGGCAGCCCTTGACAAACTAACGAAAGCGAATTTAAGGTTCGTTGTATCCGTAGCCAAGCAGTATCAGAATCAAGGTCTCTCATTACCAGACCTCATCAATGAGGGTAATTTGGGTCTCATTAAAGCAGCGCAACGTTTTGATGAAACCCGTGGTTTTAAGTTCATTTCTTACGCCGTGTGGTGGATTCGCCAAAGCATTCTTCAGGCATTAGCCGAGCAATCGCGCATTGTAAGGCTCCCATTGAACAAAGTAGGGTTAACAAACAAGATCCAGAAAGCGTTTTCGCAGCTGGAACAGGAGTTTGAGCGGGAACCCTCGCCCGAAGAACTGGCCGATCTGCTGGAGCTCGAAACCGAAGAAGTTTCTGCTACCCTGGGCATCGCAGCCCGCCACGTAAGCATGGATACTCCGCTCTCTGAAGGGGAAGACAATACCCTGATAGATGTACTGGAGAATCACAATGCCGAACGCGCAGAAACAAACATCGAGCACAAGGAATCCCTTAAACAGGAGATCGAGCGTTCGATGAAAATGCTTACCGAACGGCAAAAAGAAGTGATTTGCTATTTCTTTGGTTTGGGCGTCGATCATCCAATGAGCCTGGAAGATATCGGCGAGAAATTCAACCTTACCCGCGAACGGGTTCGCCAGATCAAAGACAAGGCAATTACCAAGTTGCGTACCAATTCACGTTCAAAGGCCCTGCGGGGATTTTTGGGCGTTTAACCTAAAAACTTATAGCCGGCAAAAGAAACTTTACACAACAAAATTTACTTCCTGTAAATTTGCAGTCCATAAAGTGAATATAACTTAGGGTATATTCACTTTTTTGCTTTTAGAAAAAGGCAAATAGGCAACAAGGCAACGGGGCATAAAGCCAGGATTCCCTCTCGTTGCCTTTATGCCTTGTTGCCTCGATGCCTTTTTCTCATTAAAACAGGAAGTTATGTTTGAAAATCTTACCGACCGGTTAGAATCGGCCTTTAAACAGATAAAAGGTGAAGGCCGCATCACCGACCTCAATATTGCCGCCACCGTAAAAGACATTCGCCGCGCCCTGGTGGATGCCGACGTGAACTATAAAATTGCCAAGGAATTTACCGATAGAGTAAAAGATAAAGCCCTGGGTCATAAAGTATTAAAGGCAGTAAGTCCCGGCCAGCTGATGGTGAAGATCGTGAAAGACGAGCTGGTTGAACTGATGGGGGGTACCGAAAGCGAATTCAATGCCAAGGGCAATCCCGCCGTTATCCTCATCGCCGGTTTACAGGGTTCCGGTAAAACCACCTTCAGCGCCAAACTGGCCAATTTCCTCAAATCAAGGGGCCGGCTTTCGCCCATGCTCGTAGCGGCCGATATTTACCGCCCCGCGGCCATCGACCAGTTGAAAGTACTGGGCGAACAAATTCAGGTTGATGTTTACAGTGAGCCCGAAAATAAAGATGCGGTTCAGATAGCTTCCAATGCAATCAAAGAAGCACGCGCTAAAAACAAGAACGTGGTCATCATCGATACCGCCGGCCGTTTGGCCATCGATGAGGCTATGATGACCGAAGTTGCCAATGTAAAATCGGCCGTCAGCCCGCAGGAGATCCTGTTCGTTGTTGACTCCATGACCGGTCAGGATGCCGTGAACACTGCAAAAGCGTTTAACGATCGGCTTAACTTCACCGGTGTGGTGCTCACCAAACTCGATGGTGATACCCGCGGTGGCGCCGCCCTTTCTATCAAATACACGGTTCAAAAGCCCATTAAGTTCGTAAGCAGCGGCGAAAAGCTCGATACGCTCGATGTTTTCTATCCCGAACGTATGGCGCAGCGTATCCTGGGTATGGGTGACATCACCACCCTGGTTGAAAAAGCACAGCAGCAGTTCGACGAGGAAGAAGCCCGCAAACTGGAAAAGAAGATCCGCAAGAACCAGTTCAATTTCGAAGATTTCAAACAACAGCTCGAACAGATAAAAAAGATGGGTAATATCAAAGACCTGTTGGGAATGATCCCCGGTGTTGGTAAAGCCATCAAGGACATCGACATCAGCGACGATGCGTTCAAAGGCATCGAGGCGATGATCAACTCCATGACGCCGGCCGAGCGTAACGATCCCGATCTGATCGATGCGCGCCGTAAACAACGGATTGCCAAAGGCGCCGGGAAAGATCTCACGGAAGTGAATGCCTTTCTGAAGCAGTTTGAGCAGATGAAACAGATGATGAAAATGATGAATAAGATGCCTATGGGCAGAATGGGCATGAAAAGATAAGGTGCCGGTTCCCCGTTCCCGGTTTCAGGTTTTCCCGGCAAGTGGTTCCCGGTAACCGGAATCGGTTGAGTTTTTGCTTTTTTTGCATGCGTTTTTCCTAGAGAAATAGTGCAGTTAGGTAAAAATTATTCACAAGGATTATTAAATTTGGAAAAATCAGTTCGATTGTTATTTTTGCAATCGTTATAATGGAAAGTAACCCTATTTGTTCACGCATTTAAATTTCTATTTAAGATGCCAGTTAAAATCAGACTGCAACGCCATGGGTCTAAGAAAAGACCTTTCTATTTCATCGTAGTGGCCGATGCACGCTCTCCGCGTGATGGTAAGTTTATCCAGAAGTTAGGTACTTACAACCCTCTTACAGTTCCTGCAACAATTCAGTTAGATCGCCAGAAAGCCCTCGATTGGCTGCACAAAGGCGCTCAACCTACTGATACTGTGCGCAGAATCCTGTCATACAAAGGTGTACTGTACCTGAAACATTTGTTGCGTGGTGTGAAACTGGGTCTATTCGACGAAGCTACCGCTATGGAGAAATTCCAGAAGTGGCATGCCGAGCACGAAGTTCAGGTTAAAAAACGCCAGGAAACCAATGCAAAGGATAGAAGACCTCGCAGAGGTGCTGGTGGACCACCTGTAAGACCACGCAGAGGCGAGTAAAAAGCAGTATAGCTAGCTGTCAACTTGTTAAATCCCGGTACTTAAGTGCCGGGATTTTTTTCTTTTGGGGCATCTTAAACGCCCGGGCCGGGTAGTTATTTCAGCAATGGAAGGCTACCGGAAACCCTCTTCCACAGCCCGGCCATTATCACATTATTCCATTATCGAATTATCACATTGGTTTTTCTACCTTTGCCCGGCATATGACTAACTATCACAGTGTTGGAAAAATAGTGGCCACTTTCGGCGTAAAGGGAGAGGTGGTACTGCACCACTCATTGGGCAAGAAAACCTCGCTGAAGGGCCTCGAAACCATTTTTATCGAGGTGAAGAAAGACGAAATGCTGCCCTACTTCCTGGAAAGTACCCGCATCAAAAATGATGAAGAACTGTTTCTCAAATTCGAAGGCATCGATACAAAGGAAGCCGCCCACCTGCTGATGCAAAAACGCGTTTGGCTGCCGCAGGAGGAGTTCGAGAAGTATGTGGCCAAATCGGCCCCTATTATGTTGCTGGGTTTTCATATCATCAATGAGGGCGAAGATATCGGTGAGATCCTGGAGGTGATAGAACAACCGCATCAATTGCTTTGCCGTATCGATTTAAAAGGCAGGGAAGCCCTGATACCCGTACATGAGGACTTCCTGCTCAAAATTGATAAAAAGAAGAAACAGGTGCATGTGGAGCTGCCTGAGGGGCTGCTTGATATCTATAGTTAATGTGCTGATGTGCTGATTGAGGAATTCGGCAGTTCTTATAAGAAGCGAAGTTCACGCGAAAGCATTCTCTAAAGCTGTATTCATTAGCATATTAGCACATTAGCAAATTAGCTAATTGTACTCTCTATTTGCACAAAATGCCGTTGATGGTGCGCAATGATAAACCCGAACACATCGCCCATTTTTAGTTTAATGAACGGCGCAATGGATACGGGAATACGGGAATGATTGATATTTACCTGCTGCGCTTTATTTAGCAATTGCAATAACAGGATCTCCTGCCGCTCAAACTCCTCCAATGCTTTAATGGCGTCAATGCCGGGGGCCGGACTATGATTCTTAAACGCCTTCATTTTGTTGCCAATGGTTCCATCGGGTTTGGGCATCATGCTTTTGGTAAAATAACCGCCCAGCAGGCCCGGCGTAAACCATTCGGCAGGTTCCCTTTTGTTATTGTCGATGGCCTGTTGCAGCTTTGGCAAATAATACCGGCCATACGTGTTCAGGTGCTCTATTACCTGGGCTACGCTCCAGCGCCCGGGCGCTGGCTGCTGTGCCAGCCGGCTTACCGGTAATTGTTTCAACTGAGCCGTTCTGAGCATGATCTGGCGGGTATCGGTCTCTAATGTCTCCAGCAGGGAAGAAGCCTGTATTTTTTTCATTTGTTAATATGTTTGGTGCTTTGTGCTTTTACAGATGCAAAGCTACCGGCGGTCTTTTTTTAAAATCTTGGCGCCCGCCAATATTTTTGAATGTAGACGTGTAATGCAGGGAAATGATGCGGAAGAAAGGAGTTGATAAGTTGATGGAGGTTGATGATGGTGACAGAGGGTATACAGAATGTTGAATGTGGAATATTCAATATCGAATGTAGAAGTGAGGGGAGGAAATGAAGGCGGGAAATGAGCTGTATTTATATTCGATTTGGGCTTTCGGCTTTGGGCTTTTGGCTGTAATACCTTGCGGCCCCGGCCAGCTGTATTTTACTCAATTCTTACCGTCGCCATCAGTTTACTGAATGTAGTGGCATCCATGCCCAGATAGGAGGCCAGGTATTTATGGGGGATCAGCTGCAATACGTGCGGACTGCGTTTCAGCAGGGTCCTGAACTTTTCTTCGGCGCTGTATGTTAGAAGTTCCACATGACGCTCCAGCACACCCATGAGTGCAAATGCGGTAAATGTGCTGATCAGTTTTTCTATGTCGCGGTGTTTTTCCATCAATTGCTGAAACTGGGTATGCGTGCTGCGCAGCAGGGTGCTGCTGGTGAGGGTTTCAAGAAAATACCGCGAAGGCAGGCGGGTAAGAAAGGAATCGGCGATGCCCGAAAAGGAATAGGGATACGTGAAAACAAGGGTGGCTTCATGATGGGCGTCGATATAAAAAATGCGTTGAACGCCGTTCAATACAAAATAAACATGACGCTCGGTTTCGCCGGCTGCCGTTAATATGGTTTTCCGTTTATAATGATGCAACTGCCAGATGCCCGCCAGGTCCTGCCAGGCTTCGTCGCTGAGCGGCTGCATGGCGAAAACGTGTTTTTTCAGGTGTTCAATTCCTTCTTCCAAGAGAGCGTGTTTCTGGTAAAATTATGAAAAAGGAAAGAAGTAAGTGGCGGGTGGCATTTACCAACATTCAGCAACTACCAGCCGATAATTAACCTAATTTCGTATTGATTTCCAAAACATGAGTAACCCGCAACGTATCATAGCGCATTTCGATCTCGATGCATTCTTCGTTTCAGTAGAATGCCTCAACGATCCGTCGTTGAAAGGAAAACCGCTGATCGTTGGCGGCCGTGAGCGTGGGGTGGTAGCAGCCTGTAGTTACGAGGCCCGCAAATATGGCATTCATTCAGCCATGCCAATGAAAACCGCTTTGCGTTTATGTTCGCACGCCACCGTTGTAAAAGGCAGCCGTGGCGAATACAGCCGTTATTCGCGCTGGGTAACAGAGATCATTGCCGCAAAAGCCCCTTTATTCGAAAAAGCTTCCATCGACGAGTTCTATCTCGATCTAACAGGGATGGACAAGTATTTCAACCCGTATCAATGGACCATCGATCTGCGGCAGGAGATCATCGATAAAACCGGGTTGCCTATTTCGTTCGGGCTGGCAGGCAATAAGATGGTTGCCAAGATCGCTACCGACGAAGCGAAACCGAACGGGTATTTATACATCGCCTTTGGCCGCGAAAAAGAATTCCTGGCCCCGCTAAAAGTGAACAAGATCCCCGGGGTAGGGGCACATACATACCAGTCGCTGCGCGACCTGGGTATAGATACCATTGAACAGGTGGCCGCTTATCCCATTGAACTGCTCGAAAAGGTGTTGGGCAAATATGGCGGCGAACTGTGGCACAAGGCTCATGGCATTCACCATAGCGAGGTAGTTCCTTATCATGAAGCAAAATCAATTTCAACAGAAAGCACGTTTGAAGAATATGTGACCGATACCGACTGGCTGCTTGCACAACTGGTGGGTATGACAGAGCGGGTTGCTTACGAGTTGAGACAGGATAATAAAATGGCCGGGTGCATTGCGGTAAAAATACGCTATCCCGATTTCGAGACCACTTCCCGCCAAACCGCCATTGCCTATACCTTTTATGATGATGAACTAATTCCAAAGGCTAAAGACCTGTTTCACAAGCTATACCGGAAAGGCCAGCCGGTAAGGTTACTTGGCGTACGGCTCAGCGAGCTTACCGATGAAGCAGTTCAAACGAATTTGTTCAGTAATGTTGAAAAAAAGACCGAGCTTTATAAGGCTATCGATGATGTAAAGAACCGGTTCGGCAGCAATTCCCTTACCAAGGCCACCCGGCGGAAAGATCGATAAACCAGCATCTGCAAAGTCCCTTAAAACCAACCGGTTCAATCCCTGAAAACAAAAATTCAGATATCAGTCTACTTTTTGAGTAGGATTTGTATCTTCGTACCCCATTTTAGCGTAAATAATCATTTTCTCAACCTTAAAATACTTAGTATATGAGTTTAAGATTAGGCGACATCGCTCCTAACTTCCAGGCTAAGACCACTGCCGGCGATATTGATTTCTACGAATACCTTGGAAACGGCTGGGGAATTTTGTTTTCCCATCCTGCTGATTATACACCGGTTTGTACTACCGAGTTAGGGAAAACTGCTTTGTTGCAGGAGGAATTTGCCAAACGCAATGTGAAAGTGCTGGCTGTTAGTGTTGATCCGCTCGATAAACACCTCGGTTGGGTTAATGATATCAACGAAACACAGAATTGCACAGTAGGTTTCCCAATCATCGCCGATGAAGACAGGAACGTAGCTACTTTGTACGATATGATCCACCCCAATGCTTCTGAAACTTTCACCGTTCGTTCACTGTTCGTGATCGGTCCCGATAAAAAAGTGAAGCTGATGATCACTTACCCTGCTTCCACAGGAAGAAACTTCTATGAAGTATTGCGCGTGGTTGATTCATTGCAACTGACCGCTAACTACAGCGTGGCTACGCCGGCCGACTGGAAAAATGGTGAAGATGTAATTGTGGTTCCTGCAGTTTCTACCGACGACGCTATCAAGAAGTTCCCTAAAGGTGTTAAAGTGGTAAAACCTTACCTGCGTTATACACCTCAGCCGAATCAGTAAGAATAAATTATTTCTTTATACATGCACAATGCCGTTCCGGTTCAACCGGAACGGCATTGTATTTTATTGCGGGTTGTTTGAATTAATGTTTACCCTGAATATCCGTTACCCACAAGCTGTTTAAATGTTTTATCTTCCGTAAAAATTCGTCACATGAAGAAACTACTGCTTGGGGTATTGATCTGTAACCCGTTACTGTTGCTTTCACAACGCACCATTCTTCACTGCGGTAAATTGATCGATGTAAAAAAAGGACAGGTACTGAATGAATATTCCATTGTCATAGAAGGCAACACCATCACCGATGTACAGGCTGGTTATTCCAAACCCGCCGGTACCGACAAAGTGATCGATCTTAAAAACAAAACGGTATTGCCGGGTTTGATCGACTGTCATGTGCATATGGAACATGAAACCAGCCCAACCCGCTATATGGAAACCTTCACTTACAACCCGGCCGACTATGCCTTTCAATCGGTTGTTTATGCCGAGCGTACGTTGATGACCGGTTTTACTACCGTGCGCGACCTGGGCGGTTCGGGTGTGAATATCTCGCTCCGCAATGCCATCAATAAAAAACTTATAAAAGGCCCCCGGATATACACAGCCGGTAAATCAATTGCCACTACGGGCGGCCATGCCGACCCCACCAATGGTTACCGCAACGACCTGATGGGCGATCCCGGTCCGGCAGCAGGTGTGGCCAATGGGGCCGACGAATGCAGAAAGGCTGTGCGGCAGCGTTATAAAGATGGCGCCGACCTCATAAAGATAACTGCCTCCGGCGGCGTATTGAGCGTTGCAAAAAGCGGGGAGAACCCCCAGTTTACGGAAGATGAGATAAAGGCCATTGTAGAAACGGCGCGTGATTACGGATTTAAAGTAGCCGCGCATTGTCACGGGGCCGAAGCCATGAAACGGGCGGTAAGGGCCGGTGTGAACAGCATAGAACATGGCACTTTAATGGACGATGAAGTGATGCAGTTGATGAAACAGTATGGCACTTATTATGTGCCTACCATTACAGCGGGAAAGGCCGTAGGCGATTCAGCAAAAAAGCCCGGTTATTATCCTGCACTGGTAACGCCCAAAGCACTGGCCATTGGCCCTAAAATTCAAAGCACGTTTGGCAAAGCCTATAAAGCCGGTGTGAAGATTGCGTTTGGCACCGATGCCGGCGTGTATGCGCATGGCCGTAACTGGCTCGAGTTTGTATATATGACAGAAGCAGGAATGCCGCCTATGGAAACCATTCAGTCAGCTACCGTTACGGCCGCCGGGTTGATAGGTGTTGCCGATAAAATAGGCAGTATTGAAAAAGGCAGGCTGGCAGATGTAATTGCGGTAGATGGCGATCCGGTTAAAGATATTCAGGCAATGGGAAGAGTGAGCTTTGTGATGAAGGACGGGGTGGTTTATAAATAAAGCTAAAAGGTGTGCCACATTTCTTTGGCGGCGATAATCAAATGCGGCACACCTCGTCAACTGGTTAACTGTTCTTTCTCAACTGCTGAAGCAGCGCCCTCATATCCTTTGGCATTTCAGCCTCGAGATCATACTGGTTCCCATTCATATCGGTAAATCGCAGCCGTTGGGCATGCAGCCCGGTGCGGGCGAGTATGGGCCTTTCTTCTTCCTCGTTTTTCGAAAGTTTATAATTCCGTTTGAAAGAAGAGATCTTAACCGGTAAACCATCGCCATATATTTCATCGCACACCAATGGGTGACCGAGGTATTGCATATGCACCCTGATCTGGTGCGTACGGCCGGTATGGATCTGGAATTGAACGAACGAGAACTTACCAAATTCTTCCAGCACCTTGTAATCGGTAATGGCGGGTTTGCCTCTTTTATGAATGATCATAACGCCCCGTTTAACGGTGTTCTCGGTAATGGGCGCTTCGATGGTCTTTTGTTTATCGGGCAATGTACCTGCAACCAGGCCTACATAATATTTCTCTACAGTTCTTTCTTCAAATGCCTGCGACAGGAACTTATGCGTTTCGGCGTCTTTGGCAAATACGATGATGCCGCTCGTTTCGCGGTCGAGCCGGTGCACGGTGAATATCTGCTCGTATTTCTGCTGTAAGATCTCTTTCAGCGAAGCTTCTTTCCCCTCCCGGTCGGGAATACTCAACAGGCCCGGCGGTTTATTGATGACTATAAAATGTTCGTTCTCTAAAATGATCTCCGGTGATACTTTAACCACGTGTAGCTGTTTTGTTTTTTGTATAAGAGGCGTTCAGGTATTTAAGGAGGCGTACTTCTTTTTCTGTTAAGAAGCGCCACTTGCCTCTGTCTACATTTTTCTTGGTGAGGTTGGCATACATTACCCTGTCGAGGTTACGCACATCATACCCCAGGTGTTCGAATATACGGCGAACGATACGGTTGCGGCCGCTGTGGATCTCGATTCCGATAACGCTTTTGTCTTTCGAATCGGCGTAGGCCAGCGAATCGGGTGAAACGAAACCGTCTTCGAGCGTAATGCCGTTCAGAAGGGTATCAAAATCTTTTTTTATAAGGGGCTTGTCGAGTTTTACTTCGTAGATCTTTTTGATCTCGTAGCTGGGGTGCGATAATTTTTGCGCCAGCTCGCCGTCGTTGGTAAGTAACAAAACACCGGTGGTGTTCCGGTCTAACCGGCCAATGGGATAAACGCGTTCTTCTGTTGCGTTCTTTACAATGTCAAGCACCGTTTTACGGCCTTGCGGGTCTTCGGTGGTGGTGATGAAATCCTTTGGTTTATTGAGCAGAATGTAAACGAGGTTCCTGCGCAGGAACAGCTTTTTGCCGTTCACTTTGATCTCGTCTTTATCGGAAACCTTATGGCCCGGTTCAGCGATCTTTTCGCCGTTCACGATCACCTTACCGGCTTTCACCAGGTCGGCTGCATCGCGGCGCGAGCAGATGCCGGCATGGGCGATGAATTTGTTGAGCGGCATAGCGCCGGCAACGGCGGTTCCACTTGTTTGTGGTTTGCTGTTTGTTGTTTGTGGTTGGGTGCCCGATTTGGCGGTTTGTGGTTTGTTGTTTGTGGTTTGTGGTTGGCTTCCTGAATTTTTGGCTTTTCCTTTGTCGGCTGTAGCCCTGGCGTAGGTGGAAGCTTTTTCTGTATTGCTTTCGGCTTTCGGCTTAAAACTTTTGGCTCTATCTGTATTGCCTGCAGCTTGCGGCTTGAAACCTGGGGTTTTCCTGTTGCCTTTATGCCTTGATGCCTCTGTGCCTTGCTCGTTGCCCCGCTGCCTCGTTGCCTCGTTGCCTTTAAAGCCTTTCCCTGTATTGCGTGAAGCGTTCGGCGTGGAGCTTGCAGCCTTTTTATCGCCATATTCCTTCCTGCCTCTTTCCGACTGATAACCACCGGCCTGGCCCTGGGCTCTTGCCTGGCGGGCTTCCTGCTTTTTCTTTTCGAAGTATGCTTTGGTTTCCTGGCGAAGCTTTTTCTTCTCCTGGCGGATGCGTTCTTTCTTTTTGGCGCCGCTGTCGCCTTTACTCATAAATTTCTTAAATCCTTGTGCCATGTGTAGTAGTTTGCTGTTTTTCAACAGTAATGAGCCGCAAAGGTACAAATAAAAAACTCTCCCCACGAAAGCGGGGAGAGCCTCAATTATAACAGCGTAACCTTTATGATTGAACAGGCGGTTGTTGCCTGTGATGTTTATGCTGATTCTTCTGCTGTTCAAGCTTTTGCAACTGTTCCGGCGTGAGGATCGATTTCAGGCTTTCGTGCTGTTGTTTCCTGAATTCTTTCATTTCGGCCTTCTTTTGATCTTCGCTCAGGTTCTTATCTTCCCTCATAGCTTTAAATTTTTGTGCCATGTCCTCACGGTTCTTTTTTAAAGCGTTTACCTGGTCATCGGTGAGGTTCAGCTCTTTCTTCATGTGCTCGAGGTTACGGCCGCCATGTTTGCGCATCTCGTGTTTGTTCTCATGCCGCATCTTTTTCATGCTGGCTTTTTGCTCATCGGTAAGCACCTTTTCTACTTTTTCATGGTGGTCTTTCCTGATGGTGGCCATCTTGCTTTTCCACTCGCTTACGGTAATTTTATCTTCACTCTTTTTAAGATCTGTCAGCTGCGTTTTAAAGTCCTCGTTAATGGCCTTCAGCTCGGTCTTTTGCTGGTCGGTTAAGTTGAGCTGTTCCATCTTTGCCATTTTATTACCACGGTGATGTTTTTTAGGGTGGCCAGAAAGGCTGTTCGACTGATCCTGTGCACTGGCGCCCAATGTGATACATGTGGCTATCGCTATTCCAAAAATTGCTTTTTTCATATTTCCTTATTTTACTGTTTAGATGCCGGGTGAGGTTTTTAGCCTGCGGCAGGGTTTGTTAAAATATCCTTTATACGGCATCATAGACCGCGGCCGGGCGTGCAGGTTTAACGTATGTAAGAAATTGTTCGTAGATGGCGGAAATCGCGGATGAGCGGGTTGGGAAAATGTTAAGGACGCTTAACGCTGAAGGCTTAACGCTTAAAGCCGGTTCCCGAACCTCTTTGCCGGTTTTGTTTCCGGGGCTTCGCTACAGGGCAGCCGTAATTACCCACCTGATTTATAGAGTAACATTTTGTAATTGGACAGGGCGGGGGTATTTTTGAACATCATGCACAGGAGGAATATATTTATTCTATTAGTATTTACAGCTGTATCCATCAAAACGTTTGGCCAAACTACCAGAAGCCATGGGGTGTTCTGGGGAAGGCTAATTCTGGCAGACCGTATTAACGACAGGTGGAAGTGGGAATTATTCCTGCAGAAAAGGACGCAGAACATTCCCCACGAGAAAAACATCTTTGGCGCGCTTCATTACAATAGTTTTTTGATCTGGACTAACTACTGCATCAATAAGAACCTGAAACTTTACCTTTCACCGTTGGGTTATTTCGATTCCTATCCTTTTCTTTCAGAACCTGAAGACATAGATCTTCCGGGCATAAAGGAGTTCCGGTTCAGCGCGCGGCTTGAACATGAATTAAAGGGTAAACATGTTGACTTCTCCAGCCGCTTTACAACGGAGTGCCGCAGACGCGATATAAATCAGAATGACGTGTATATTCCTAACTGGCGGCTACGTTATATGACGCGGTTTGAAAAACCGGTAATTGGCATATTACAGAATAATAAGCCTGTTTCGTTTTTTATCTCCGATGAGGTGTTGGTGCAATTCGGTAAAGCGGTTAAGAACAATGCCAGTATGTTCGATCAGAACAGGGCCGCTGCTGGTTTCTCACTGGAAGTGGTAAAAAATATAAAAGCTTCATTCAGCTATCTCAACATATTTCAGCAGCGTGCCAACGGTAAGGATTTCGACGATGCACACGCCCTTTGGGCCGTTGTTACGTTTGATAATTTATTCTCGCAGTTTAAAAGGCCGTAAAGCCGGTTGATAAGTTATTGAGTTATTCAGTTAGTAAGTGCGTGGGCTTGCAATTAATAGCGAATATAACTCACTAACTCAATAACCCGGTTCCCGATCCGGAGTTTCTATTCACTTAATGCCCCCTTTACGTGCTGGAATATTACAATTGATCTTTATTCGCCAACTGACCGCAGGCTGCATCGATATCTTTTCCCCGGCTGCGGCGAAGGCGGGCGTTTACGCGGTGCCGTTCGAGGTAAGCCATGAATTCATTAACGGTATTCTCCTCGGGTTTTTCAAAACGGGCGGCGTCGATGGGGTTATACTCAATGATGTTTACCAGGTCGGCAGGCACCTGCCGGCAAATCCTGATCAGTTCATCGGCATCCTTTATACTGTCGTTAAAGTCTTTGAAGAGGATATATTCGAAGGTGATCTCGTTCCCTGTTTTTTTATAGAAATAGTTCAGTGCCTCTATCAGTGCTTTGAGATTGTTGGTTTCGTTTATAGGCATGATCTCGTTCCGCTTGGTATCATTGGCGGCGTGCAGTGATAAAGCCAGTTTGAACTTCACATTATCATCACCCAGTTGTTTTATCATTTTGGCAACGCCGGCGGTAGAAACAGTTATACGGCGGGGGCTCATGCCCAATCCATCGGGTGAAGTAATACGTTCTATGGCATGTAATACGTTCTTGTAATTGAGCAGGGGCTCACCCATACCCATAAATACAATATTGGTGAGCTTTTTATTATACACGCGCTCGCTTTGCTGGTTTATAAGCACCACTTCGTCATAGATCTCATCAAACTCAAGGTTACGTTTGCGGTCCATATAACCGGTGGCGCAGAATTTACAGCTCAACGAACAACCGATCTGGGAAGAAACGCAGGCGGTCTTGCGTTCGTCGGTAGGGATCAGTACGCCTTCAACAAGGTGTTTGTCCTGCGTGCGAAAGCGCGACTTAATGGTGCCATCGGCAGAGTATTGCGTGGCGTCGACGGTTAAAGCGGGCAAAGAAAAGTTTTCGGTAAGCTTGGCCCGCAGTTCCTTACTGAGGTTGGTCATCGCCTCGAAGGAATGGGCCTGTTTCAGCCAAAGCCATTCGTACACCTGTCTGGCGCGGAATCTCTTCTCGCCCAGGGTTTCAAAATACTGTTCCAACTCACTGAGGTTCAGCTGCCTTATGTTCTTATGCGCCGTCTTTAACATGGTGCAAAGGTACAAAGGCCGCGGCGGATTAGCTAATGAGGCTTTGGCTGGCTTTGGGGAATAGGGGTATTTTCCTGAAATTCAGGATTATAGAATTGCAGGAGAATGTGAATTTCCTGGCGGGGGGTTATTCTTCTTTTCGTAATGCAGGTGGTGGCGGTGTGGTCACCGGCAGAACGCTTATTTTACGCTCGAAATAGTCTTTTGTCAGCGAAGGATCAGGCTGCATTTTTACCTGCCAGTTCAGGTCACTTAACTGGTTCAATAAAAAGTACAGTTCCATCGGTTCCCGGTAATGGCCATAGGTTGCAGAGCGAATGACCTTATCGCCATAAACAATGGAAACGCCCATCGTTTGATCGCCCTGCCAGGGGGCTACATAAATTAATTTTAAGGAATCGGCCGGTAGCTTTCTGATACTGCTGACAATGGAGTTATATGCTTTTTCGGTAAGCGTTCCTTTATACCCCTGTTTCGTTGAAGAATCCCGTATACCCCAAAAGCGTACGTTGCGTAATGAATCTATTTCAATATAGTACCGTGAATGAAGGAATTCCACGGGGCCTTCGTAACCAAAATAAATGGCAGCGGGAGTAATGTTGTTTTTCGGTTGCAGTTTTACATATTGAAATGAATCCTGCTGGTATCGGCCTGCTGTGCAAATGAAGGAGTCGTTTGTAAGTTTTGCAATATGGAAATAACGCAGGTGTACTTTTTTGTCATCATTGAAATCCTCAACGATCAGGGTATCTTCTTTGATCTGGTATTTCAGGCCAAACCTGTGCACCGACCTGCGGATCACCGTGTCGTCTATAAGCAAATACGCTGTTTGGGTTTGCCTGTTTTCCTGCAGTTTTTCTTTACCAATCCAATCACCTTTGATCAATTCAGCATAATTGGGTGGCTGCTTTTTTTGATCCCGGCAGGAAAAGGTAAGGCTGATGAATGACAATAAAGCAATATATTTCAGCATGTGCGGAACGGGTTTACTATTAGATGCCCAAAAGATAAGAATTCATAAATAGATTGGAGAATTTTAGTAGTATAAGTTGCTGTAACTGTTTTAATTATTAAAGTTTTTAATAAAGCATTCAAATCAGATAGTTTACAATTACTTTGCGAACGCAAATTCCAGCTCAAACAAAAACTAATATGAAGAAAGTATATGTCATAGATGCGGTAAGAACACCTATAGGTAAATATGGTGGCGCATTAAGTACTATTCGTCCCGACGATCTGCTCGCTCATGTGATAAAGTCATTATTACAACGCAATGCCGCTATAGATGTAAATGCAATAGAAGATGTTATTGCCGGCGATGCCAACCAGGCCGGGGAAGATAACCGCAATGTGGCCCGTATGGCCGCGCTGCTGGCTGGTTTACCCGTAACTGTTCCGGGCAACACGGTGAACCGTTTATGTGCCTCCGGTTTGCAGGCTATTATGGATGCCGCCCGCGCCATCATGTGCGGCGACGGCGAGCTGATGATTGCCGGTGGTGTTGAAAGCATGACCCGTGCGCCATTTGTACAGCTCAAGTCATCCGGCGCCTGGAACCGTACACCCGAAGTGGTTGATTCAACCATCGGCTGGCGTTTTCCGAATAAAAAACTTACCGACAAATATCATCCCTATTCCATGGGCGAAACCGCCGAGAACGTAGCCAAACAATGGAAGATCGGCCGCCAGGCCCAGGACGAGTTTGCCCTCCAAAGCCAGGAGAAATATTTTGCTGCGCTGGAGAAAGGAAAATGGAAAGAAGAGATCAGTGGGGTAGAGATCTTTGGCGGCAAGGAAGAAAAAATATTTCTTGAAAAGGACGAACCGCCGCGTGTTACTTCGCTCGAAAAGCTCAGCTCGCTGCGCCCCGCCTTTATAAAAGATGGAACGGTTACCGCAGGTAATTCATCGGGCATTAACGATGGCGCTGCCGCCATGCTGCTGGCCAGTGAAGAAGCGGTTCAAAAATATAATTTGAAACCCCTGGCCCGTATAGTATCGATGGCGGTTGCCGGGGTTGACCCCGCCATTATGGGTATTGGCCCGGTACCAGCCAGCCGGAAGGCATTGCAACGGGCAGGGTTGACTGCAGCCGATCTCGACCTGATAGAGTTGAATGAGGCATTCGCTGCGCAATCCATTGCCTGTATACAGGACCTGAAGTTCGATGTAAACAATGTGAATGTGAACGGCGGCTCCATTGCCATCGGCCATCCGCTGGGTTGCAGTGGGGTGCGCATTTCGGCTACGCTTGTTCATGAAATGAAAAAACGTGGTGCAAAACACGGGCTCGCTACCATGTGTGTGGGTGTAGGGCAGGGGGGCGCTATTGTGTATGAAGGGGTATAGTAAGTGAACGCCCTAAATGTGTTCTTTTTCTATTTGGTGGTTATGGTTTTAAATTTCCGAAGTAAGAAGTATGCTGCCGTTTAATTTCTGATTTTGCGATTTGAAGATTTGGAGATGTCCCCTGGTTCGAATCGTAAACAAATCTCTAAATCCCGAAATCTTTAAATTCTTTCCGATATTATGCGGGAAACCGAACTGACCACGCTGATATATAAATACAATCCGTACGCGCGTTTTCTCGTGGTACTGTATATGTTATGCATGTTCTTACTTTGTATGTTCCTGAGCGACTGGCTGCCCATGTATGTTATCTGGACGGCACTGTGCATTTGGGCCATACCCCTGGTGTATGCGGCTATTTCAAAAAAAACGGTTTTTAATTTCAGGGCGCTCGACAACCGCCTGCTCACGTTGTCGCCTTCGTTCATCAGGTTAGGCAGGGAATATTACCCTATTAAAGAGGTAGCGCTGGAACTGCATATAAACGCCTATGACGGGTTTGTTTACCGCATCAGGCAGGAAGGAATGCTGACCCCGCAAATAACCTATGGCGTAAATAATGTATTGCTGATCACTTATAAAGGCGTTACCCACGATCATGAGTTTCACCTGCGTAATTATGATGATTACACTATGTTGTGCCGGCTAACCGATGAGTGGCGCGCTGCCGGTGTAAAGCTGGTGGTAAAAGAAGCGTTCACACGCGAGTTCGTACATAAGCAATATGCGCGGTTGAACAAAAAGAAACGTCATTAAACCAATTCCATATGGACCTGCAAACTGCCATCCTTCATTTAGAAAAACATATTCAGGAAGTTCCTGAAAGGTTACAACAATTTGCTGCGGAGATCTTATTACAAAAGCCGGCCCCTGGCAAATGGTCGAAACAGGAGATCCTTGGCCACCTCATTGATTCGGCCATCAATAACCTGAAGCGCTTTACCGATACCCAATATTTTCCGCAGCCGTACACGGTGATCCGGTATAACCAGGACGAACTGGTAGCCATAAATCGTTACCAGCAATTACCGTTGGCGCATTTGCTGCAGTTGTGGAGCGTGTTGAACCGGCAGGTGGTAAATGTTATGAGAACGTTTCCTGCTGATAAACTTTCTTATACCGTCATCATTCCTTCCGGTGAACCTAAAACGCTCGAGTGGCTCGCTATTGACTATGTTGTGCACCTGGAGCATCATTTGAAACAGATAGATTGATGGAATTTTCTACCTATATCATTACAAGGAATACCGACAAAACGGTAGTAAAAGGTACCAACATTGTGCTGGTACTCATCGCAGGCGCACTGGTAGCCAGTTTAGCAGGATGGTATAAAACCGGAACTACCCTGTTTATTCTTGCTGTGGTTGCCGGAATTACTTTAGCCGTTATGAAGAAAGGCAATGTGCAGGCATATATTTTATCAAAGACCAAACTGGTGATAACTACAGCTTCAATAGAAATTGCGGGTGTAGTGTATGAAATGGAAAAAATAAGGAACCTGCGATTTGTTATTCATTCCTATGCGGGGCTGAAATATAAAGATAAAGGCAACATGATGTCGCAAACATCAGATGGTTTGCAGAATACTTTGAGTTTTACCTATGATGGTAAATCGATCGCTTGCCAGTTCTATCTAAATAGTGAAAAACATACATTTATTTTATGCCAGGTGCTTCAGGAGTTTTACTACAAAAAAATCCCTTTTGTTGAAGCAGACCGCAATGGTTATCAAACCTATCTGCTCAAGCAACTAAATGAAAAAGAATTAGCCGCATTTAAAGAAAAATACGGCTACTAAGTTCTATTGCCAATTACACCAGTTTATACAACAACTTCTTTACCATACGGTAATTGGTAAGCAGTGAAAGCCCAATTAAAAACAACGCGGTGGTAAGCACCGACCAGTGAAGCAGTGACGACAGCTCGGGGCGGTCGAACATGGCAAAATGATGAAAGGCCCACTGCATGCCTTCGGTAAACACCAGTGCGGTAAGCACTACCAGGATATATACCGGAATAAATTGTTTCGATACATTTTTGCTCAGCCAGTTGGGCGAGTAACCCAGCATCAGCAATAGCTGCAAATTGTCTTTACTGCGCGCGATCATCAGCTGCAGATAAAACGAAAACAACATCAATGCAAGAATAACCACCAGCATCCCGAAAATTCCCAGTCCGCTAAAGATGCCCTGCAGTACCTGTTTTACCCTGCCGAATTTTGTTTTATCCTTATTTACCTTATAGTTCTTCTGTTGCAGGTAAGAAAGAAAATCGGGGTTGTTGGCATCCTTTGTCTTTATGTATAAACGCGATGCTTTTACATCGTGCACATTCCCGAATTTCATATTGGCCCAGTCGAGAAAAGTCTTGGGAACAATGATGGAGTTAACCCGGTCGCTCAATGCCACAATGGAGCCGCGGAAAGTTTGCTGCAAGCCGTTGGCTCCGTAGCAGGTAATGTAAACCATAACCTGTGAGGCGGTTGCTTCGGACAATTGCGGTAATCCGTAACCGGGCGCAAATACGTTGTATATTTCCAGGAAGTCGGATGAGAAAACGATGGGAATATAATCCTGGCCTTCTTTCCAGGTAAAGTTGGGTGGAACGGTATCGATGAAAGTATTGTCAAGCGTTTCGAGGAACATATCGGTGCTGAAGGGAATAATTTCACCGGCGCTTAACTGTACGCGAAAGCGGTTGGCTACCAGCGGCGATACGCCCTGTACAAAAGGTTTGCTGCTTATTTCTTTTATGTCATTCTCATTGAACAGGTTCTTCTCCAGCTGGCCCATGGTTTCATTGGTAATGGTTTTCGAGATCGAAATGAAATCGTAACCTTCCTTTCGCTGGTTTTCACCCCCTAACAATTGCTGAATATTGATGAACATTTGAATGGAGCACAACAACAGCAATACGCCAATGCCTAAACCAATATAGGAGAACCAGCGGGAACCGGTGTTGGTACCGGTTTGCAATAATGTGCGGATGGGTTTGAAAGATACTGCCACGTGAAAGAATTACAAATGAAACAATCGGGTGTACGGAAAAAAGTCAATACGTTCCAGGTCGGCAAAGATGATGGCGGCATTGCGCAGCCTGGCTTCCTCCAGCATAAGTTGCATGGCGTTCTGCGAGTTCTTGTCATCGAGATGGCTGAAAGGTTCATCCAGCAACAGGAAGTCGAAGGGCTGCATGAGGGCGCGGATGATAGCCACACGTTGTTGTTCGCCATAGGAACAAATGCGGCTTTTATTTTTCAGCTTACTGCCGATACCCAGGCGTTCTGCCATTTCTTTTATCTTTTCAGCAGGGTGAAAGGAATTCAGCTGCCGTTTCAGCTCGATGTTCTCATACACGGTTTGTTCGGGAAAAAGACGCAGGTCCTGGAACACAATGCTTACCTGATCTTTCCGGTAAACGGCAAAATCTTCTGCGGTAAATTTCTTAAGGTCGTTGTTGTTGTAAGTTATGTTGCCGTTGTACTCATTGCGCAGGCCATACAAAAAATGCATGAGCGACGACTTGCCGCTGCCTGAAGGCGCTACGATCTTTATATACTCGCCTTTGTTGAACGTAAGGTCCTTCCGCCATACTTCAGATCCGTTGCGCTGGCTTTCATCGAAATAAACCGGTAATAGTTGCTGTAATTGAAGTTGCATGTTGGCCGCTGATTACTTGATCAAGCAACAAGCCTGCCCGTTGGTTATCCCGTGAGCAGGCTTGTTCCTGATGTATAAATATATTGTTTTACTAATGCAATGCAGGTTCAAGCGCAGCCAGGCTCAATGCGGCCGGGTCGCTGTATTTCAGATTTACCTGTGCATCGTACGGATTGCGTTTTGGGCTTACGATCTTAGTGATCGTATCGAGGTATTTGTTCAGTTGTTTTAAGCTGTTGGTGTTTTTGTCGACCAGGTTAATTTCACCTTCAGCTGTATAGGCGCCATTCTCTTCGCCGCCGCTGATCATGTAAACATCCTGCCACATATTGATCGATGCATCCAACGCTGCTTTGGCGCTGCTGTCGGTGGCGGCAGCGGTAGCCGTTTTCAGCAACTGTTGAATATTGATGTAACCGCCGAATGCTTTACCGCTGATGCGTTTTGTAAATTCGAAATTGTTATTGCCGCCGCTCAGGAAACTGGTTACCTGTTCAGGTGAGTTACCCGCGGCAAACCATTCGTTGTTCAGTTTAAAGTGAATATCCTTTGTATAAGGTTGAAATTCCTGGGCTTTTGATTGCAAAATACCGAACAGTTTATCGAAGGCCGGTTTGTCGTTCACTGAAGTAGCAACCAGTACATTGGCGTTCGGACTGGGCGCACCACCCTCAATGGTCATTGGTTTTCCATCGGGGCCTTCCATGGTTATGGAACGCGATTTCATTTCAAAATCGGTAACGGCTATCAGCATATCGCCATTATTGGCTTTAATGAATTCATCGGTGCTGTAACCAACGCCGCTGAAAAAGCTGTTCACAAGACCATCAACACCGAGCAGTTTGATAAGATCTCTCAACCCTTCGGGTGGGTATTTGAAAGCAAATGCAGCTACTACATTTTTTGAAGGAATGCGGTTGATGGTGGCTTCGCTAACCTTGCCGCCTGCATATTTCTTCATCAGTTCCTTCAGTTCTTTGTTGTACCAGCTTTTCGATTTCATGGTGATCTTGCCATTGTCGAAGCTGATGGTAGCGCCGTAGGCATTGCCTTCGAACAGTACATTCAGTTTAAGCATCGACAAATAACCGCCGAGTGCATTGTCGTATTGAGCGGCGTTGACCCAGTAGTGAATATCGCCGGCTTCTTTTGTCAAAGCCGCAAAACGATCGTCGTTGGCCAGGTTGTCACTGCCTTTCAGATCGAACAATTCAACAGCGAATTTCTGTAAACTGTCGGTTTTGAAAGAGAATGGTTCGTATGAACCGGGATTGCTATTGTTCAGCCTGGCGCTTGCAGTGGCCATGGGCATATCCATGATATAAATAAAACGGCTGTTCGTCCAGGCTACCAGGCTTTTAAGACCGGTGGCCAATACATTCACATCGCCTTCTTTTACCACTTTACCGCCTTTGTTCACTTTTGTCGTAAAAGCTTCAAAAGCAGCTGCATCCTGCACGCCGCCTTCAAATGCCATGTAACCGCCCTGGTTTTGTTTTTTGATAAAGAAAGCCAGGTCGGCTTTCAGATCGATACCTGTACTGGCGGGATTCTCCATTATTTTTTTACCGAGTGAATCGGTTTCCTCGTTATACAGTTTTTTGAACCACTCGTTTTGCTTGATCTCTTCCCAGCTCACTTTTGAGGTAAGGGAGCTGGTGCTAACTTGCACAGCTACAGAAGCGTCTTTGGGTATGGCTATACCAGATTTGTTGCTTTTGCAGGATACGATGCCTGATATTGCTATTGTGAGCAATGCCAGCGTTATTCGGTTTCGTTGCATTATCATGGGTTTGTTTGTGAAATAGAGCTCAAATAAACAATTTATTACTAAGGTTGGCAAGTGCCATGCTTTCCTGTACGCCGGTTTTAAGGTTTTTTACGACGGCCGTATTATTAAGTAGTTCCTGGCTGCCAATAATTACAACAAAACCTATATTTTTCTTTTCTGCATATTTGAACTGTTTGTCCATTTTGGCCTGTTCGTGGTATAATTCGCATCTAACGCCCTGGTTCCGCAACGATTGCATAGCCGAAAAGGCGGTGATGCTTTCTGCGGGGCCCAGATTAAAGAATAATACCTGGGTGCCGGTATAAACGCCCTCGGGGAACAATTTCAGTTCTTCCAGCACATCATAGATCCTGTCGACCCCGAAACTGATGCCTACACCGGGCATATTGGGTACACCAAACAAACCTGTAAGGTCGTCGTACCGGCCGCCGCCGCCAATGCTGCCCATTTTAACGGCAGGCGGTGCTTTTGCCTCGAAAATGATGCCGGTGTAGTAGTTAAGGCCGCGGGCCAGGGTGAAATCGATGATGATCGGTGAGCGTTGATTTTGTATCTGATTGTTGTTTATTACATATTCAAGCTCTTCAATTCCTTTGCTGCCGGTTTCCAGGTGGCCGATCAGTGTTTTGATCAGCTCTAATTTTTCCCTGTTATTTCCGGTGATGTTCAGGTACTTTTCGATGGTGGTTATCTGTTCTTCGTTCAACCCGCGTTGCGCCAGTTCCTCTTTTACTTTATCGATGCCGATTTTATCGAGCTTGTCAATGGCAATAGTGATATCGATCATTTTATCGGCGCCGCCGCACAACTCAGCCAGCGCGGCCAGAATTTTCCGGTTATTGATGCGCAGTTCGTAGTCGGCTATACCCAACTTTACAAATACTTCCTCATAAATGTTTACCAGTTCCAGTTCATTTAACAGGGACTTGCTGCCCACCACATCGGCATCGCATTGATAAAATTCGCGGTAGCGGCCCCGTTGGGGCCTGTCGGCCCGCCATACCGGTTGAATCTGGTAGCGTTTAAAGGGAAAGGTGAGTTGTCCCTGGTTCATGGCTACGTAGCGGGCAAACGGAATGGTGAGGTCGTATTTGAGCGCACGTTCGGTTATGCCCTTTACATTTTTGCCTTCCAGCACCTTCTCAAAATCTTCGCGGGCCTGTTGATGTTTGCCGGTATTATCGAGGCCGTTATTAAGAATTCTAAAGATCAGTTTATCGCCTTCTTCGCCGTATTTGCCCATCAGCGTTTCGAGGTTCTCCATGGCGGGCGTTTCAAGCGGTTGAAAGCCGTACAGTTCAAAAACACTGCGAATAGTATTGAAAATATATTGACGTTTGCGAACCACTTCCGGTCCGAAATCTCTTGTACCCTGTGGAATTGATGGTTTTGACATTTATAGTTACCTGATTTTTTAGACTCGCTATTATTAAATGTTGAATGTCGAATCGCAACGAAGCTCTGCTTGTCGGGATGCCAACCGAAAGCGTCGGCATATCCAATGTTGAATGTCGAAGTGAAAACAGAATTTTATTTTTACTTCGAAGTTCGAAATTCATCATTCAATATTCGATATTTATCTATGATCTTATCGCATGCCTGGTTTATCATGGCGAATACTTCATGGTAGCCGGGTTCGGTGCCATACCAGGGATCGGGCACATCCATGTTTTTACCGGGATGCAGTTCGTTCATCAGCAAATCTACCTTTGTTGCGTCGAAATCTTTCCGCGCAATGCGCTGCATTTCTTCTATCACGTCTTCGGCCATGGCGTATATCTTATCATACTCCCTGAAATCGGCAGCCGTAAAACGGCGGGCGCGCTGATGGCTGATATCTATTCCGTTCTGCAATGCCACTTTTTGCGATAACCGGTGCGGCTGTTCGCCCACATGATAGCCATTGGTGCCGGCGCTGTCGATGGTCCACGACAAACCTTCCTGTTGTGCCTTATGATGTAAAATGCCTTCGGCCAGCGGGCTTCTGCAAATATTGCCGAGGCAAACCATTAAAATCTTCATAGCCGGCAAAGATAGTTTGTAGTTTCACGAACGACAAACCGCAAACCATTTTATGGAAATCGCCCGTACCCGCATCTCATTTTTTGAATAAAGTCATTGCAACCGGGATTTTCGTAACGTGTTTATTTCTTATCTTGCCCGGACCCTAAAAATGTACCTATGGCGTCGGAATTTGATTATGAAGAAAAAAAGCAACGGGCTTATGTCAACAGGCGGGCTATAATGGACTTAGGCATGGGACTCTTATACAGCGGCATGGCCGTGGTTATGTTCTTCGCCCAAAAGTTCGGACTGGGTGAGGTGTTTTCCGTGCCTTTTAACTACATATTTGGTGGGCTGTGTTTGCTGTATGGCGGATTCAGGATCTACCGCGGCATTAAGAGGGACTATTTACGGTAAAGCATTTCTTCTGCAACGCAGCAAACGCTGCGGCAGAAATTGCAGGTGACACATGTAATCTGGCTGAACTCGTATTAAAATCTGATTAAACTGACAGGCTTTTAAAGGGTTTCTCCAGGCTTTGATAACTAAGAAGAAGATATACAGATGAAATGGAAAGGGTTAGCTCAACGGGTGTTTCGCGCACTGGTAGTGATCAGTTGCATCAACATATTTGTAACTGCATGTAAATCGCGCCCCGCAGACGCCACACATCCCCAGGAAACCAGTACCAGCGGCACTATCTACATTAGTGTGGATGAGAGTTTTAAGCCGGTGATCGACTCGCAGATAAAGGTTTTTGAATCGCAACATCCCGATGCACATATTGTAGTAAATTATAAGCCGGAAGCGGAATGCCTGCGCGATCTGAATGTTGACAGTATTCGCATGGTTATTGTAACAAGAGGTTTAAGTGAAACTGAGGAAACTACACTTACCAATAAGTTGCAATTCAAGCCGGCTTATGGTGTTATCGCTTACGACGCCGTTGCGGTGATCGTAAACAACGACGTAAAGGATACTTTGTTCACCATGCAGGATATACGTGCTATTGCCAAAGGCACAAGCGGTTATAAATATAAGATGCTGCTCGACGGAAAAACCGCCACCAGCACCGTGCGGTATGTGGTTGATTCATTGCTGAAAGGGCAGCCATTGAGCGAGAACATAGTAGCGGCGCAAAATACCGAGGCCGTTATAGATTACATATCAGAGAATAAGGATGCGATCGGCCTGCTGGGAGTGAGCTGGATCGGGAATAAAGACGATACAACACAACGTAGTTTCCTAAAAAAAGTTAAAATTGCACAAATAGAGAGTAAGGTTAAAGATGAAGCGGGAATTTACGTAGATCCGGTGCAATATAACATTGCTTATGACCGGTACCCGATGACAAGACCCCTTTACTATATTTTAAAGGAAAATTACGATGGGCTTGGCAACGGTTTTGCTAATTTTCTTATCTACGAAAAGGGACAGAAAATATTTTATCGGGCATACTTATTGCCGGCGAGAATGGCGTTTGAGAAAAGGAATATGCAGATAAGTAATTAGTTTTTAATCAGCGGATTCCTAATACATTATAAAACTTTAAAAAAATAGCGACTTACAATGAGCAAGCGATTCATTTGTTTTGTAACCATGGTTCTACTGGGTAGCAATATGCTATTTGCCCAGAGTGTGGAGCAGGGAAGGAAGTTTTTCTATTACGAACGGTACAAAAGTGCCAGGGAGAATTTTGAAAAAGTCCTGGCTGCGAATCCGAATAATATCGAAGCAACATACTGGCTCGGTCAAACCATGCTGGAGCAGAAAGATTCTACTGCAGCTAAAAACCTGTATCAAAAAGCACTGCAGCAAAATGGCAATGCCCCGTTGATTTTGGTAGGCATGGGCGAAATTGAGCTGCGTGAAGGTAAAACCAACGATGCCCGCCAGCGTTTTGAAACCGCCATCTCCCTCACAAAAGGCAGAGATGTGGAAGTGTTCAACGCAATCGGTCGTGCGAATGTAGATGCAAAAGCCGGCGATGCCAATTACGCTATCCAAAAGCTGAATGAGGCAACCCAGGTAAAGAAATTCGATAACGCCGAGACCTACCTCATCATGGGCGATGCTTACCGCAAATTGATCGACGGCGGAAATGCCATTACTTCTTATACCAAGGCCCTCAATCTCGATCCTAAATTGGCTGCAGCGCATCACAAGATCGCCAAGGTATATGTTACCCAGCGGAACAGTGAAATGTTCCTGCCTGGTTTTGAGAAAGCGATCGAGGCCGATCCCGCATATGCGCCTACTTATTTTGAATTGTTCTACTACTGGTATTTCAAAGATGTAAATAAAGCCGCTCCTTACCTCGACAAATTCATAGCCAATTCAGACCAGGGTCCCGATGTCGAGTATTTGAAGACCGACTTCCTGTTCGCTTCCGGTAAATTCGGCGAAGCGAAAGATAAAGCGTTAGGCCTCATCAGCCAGTATGGCGATAAGGTGGCGCCCCGTATGTACAAAATGGTGGCTTATGCCTGCGATACCCTCAAAGACATGAACTGCGCCAACAAGTACATGACCGAATATTTTGCAAAACAGAATCCCGATGATATCGTTTCTGCCGACTACGAAGAGCTGGCGAACATCAACGCACAAACACCCGGCAGCGAGGCGCAGGCTTTTGTAAATCTGCAAAAAGCGGTTGAAATAGATACACTTGAAGAAAACAAGATCAAATACATCAGCAAAGCTGCTGCACTGGCTAAAAAACAGGGCGACCGCAAACAGGAAGCCAACTGGCTCGGTATTGCCTACGGCCTGAAAAAAGATCCAACCCAAACCGACCTGTACAACTGGGGTATGGCTAACTACCAGGCTGCCAATTATGAAGCCGCAGACAGCATTTTCTGTAATATTTATCAAACCCAATATCCCGATCAGATCTATGGATACCTATGGTGCGCAAGAACCATTCAGGCCTGGGATACAACCATGCAATCGCCCAAATTTGCCCCTGCCCAGGAAAAGCTCGCAGAAATGGCCCTGAAACTGGATTCGGTAAAATTCAAGTCACAGGCCACCGGCGCGTATGCAGCCCTGACCTCATATTATAATGATGTTAAAAAAGACAGCAAAACGGCATTAACCTATGTCGACAAGATCCTGGCCATCGATCCGGCTAACTCTTTTGCCAACCAGGTGAAACCCATTTTGCAGAAACTGATCAATCAATCTTCGGCCCCTGCTAAAAAATCGGGCAGCAGCACCACGGCTAAACCGGGTTCCGCGGCGAAGAAATAGCGTTAATAAATGATTAACTAACAACTAATCGTACATATTTGATCCCCCCGAACGGGTTTTTTAAAAAATCTCTCGGGGGGATTTCTATTTTAATTCGTTAATAAGTTGAAAATCTAAAACCCTGTCTTATTTTTGCCCCTAAACCAAAACGGGTTATGATTATGTACCTGTTACAAGTCCAAGTTTCCGCCGTTGCCCAAGATCCCGATAGTTCCTACTGGTATCTCCCTATTGCTATTCAATTAATTTTCGCAGTCATTTTTGTTGCTGGTATGATGGGCATTACCCACTGGCTGGGGCCCAAACGTAATACTTCCGACAAATTAGAGACTTTTACCAGCGGTATTAAAAGTCATGGCGACGCCCGTCAGCCCATGGCCATTAAATACTTCCTGGTAGCGATCTTATTTGTTTTGTTCGATGTGGAAGTGATCTTTTTCTATCCCTATGCCGTAAATTTTAAACAGTTGGGATGGAGTGGTTTTGGCGCTGTATTGATGTTCATTGCATTTTTTCTGTGCGGCTTTATATACATAATAAAGAAAGGAGCGTTAAAGTGGGAAGATTAATAACCAATGTGATAATGTGATAATGAGATAATGGGATAATGCTTTTGCGCCGCCAGGAAGGCACTAATGCCTTTTTAATCCGGTGCGTAGAAACTTACGAGGTTGCAGGTTGTTATATTAAAGTGCATTGTCAATTATCAAATTATCAAATTAGCTAATTATCAAATTAAATTATGGCACGTCCTGTTCAATATAATATTTACGGTCAAACCGATGTGAAACTGGTAAAGGAAGGCCCTGAAGGGTATATGGGTGAAGGATTCTTTTCAACCAACCTCGATAAAGTGGTTGGGCTGGCCCGCAAGAACTCCATCTGGCCCCTGCCTTTTGCAACTTCCTGTTGTGGAATTGAATTTATGGCCACTATGGCTTCGCACTACGATCTGGCCCGTTTTGGCTCAGAGCGTGTGGGTTTTTCTCCCCGCCAGTGCGATCTGCTGATGGTAATGGGAACCATTGCCAAAAAAATGGCCCCTGTGGTAAAGCAGGTTTACCTGCAAATGGCCGAGCCCCGCTGGGTACTGGCCATGGGCGCCTGCGCCAGCAGTGGCGGCATCTTCGATACCTACAGCGTATTGCAGGGTATCGATCAGATCATTCCTGTAGATGTGTATGTACCTGGTTGTCCGCCCCGACCCGAAGCGGTTATCGATGGCATTCTGAAAGTGCAGGAACTTATAGGAAATGAAAGCCTCCGCAGAAGGAACAGCGATAAGTATAAACAATTAATGGAGAGCTACGGAATACAATAACAATTAGCTAATGTAATAATTAGCTGATGTGATAATTGAACTCCGTAATCTCGTCTTAATAATAAAATCTAAAATGTCTGCCGCCACACGGCGGGGATAGTTATATGGCATTAACGAACGAAATTATTCAACAGCGGTTAATTGAAAAGTTTGGCGATCAGGTGCAACAGTTCGGGGAACCTTTTGGCATGCTCACGTTTGAAGCGCCTAAAGACCTAAACCTGAAAGTGCTTCAGTTCCTGTATGACGATGAAGTATTGAAGTTTCAGTTCCTCACCGATCTGCAGGCGGTTCACTATCCCGATAACAAAGGACGTGAGCTGGCAGTTGTATACCACCTGCACAGCCTTACCAATAATGTACGCATCAGGTTCAAAGTGTTCACCGATATTCTTACACCCGATGTATACAGCGCCACCGCTTTATATTCATCGGCCAACTGGATGGAAAGAGAGACCTATGATTTTTACGGAGTGAACTTTGTGGGCCATCCCAACCTGAAGCGGATCCTGAATGTGGATGAAATGGATTACTTCCCGATGCGTAAAGAGTTTCCGCTGGAAGAACAAACGCGGGTTGACAAGGACGACGAAATGTTTGGACGATAAGTGAATTTTGCAAATTGCTAATTGAATTTATGAGTGATCATCATATAAAATTACCCGAAGGCTCAATTGAGAAGCTGACCACGACCCTGAATTTAGGGCCTACGCACCCGGCTACCCATGGTGTATTCCAGAACATCCTCGAACTGGATGGGGAACGCATCATTTCAGCCGAGCAAACGATAGGTTACATTCACCGTGCGTTTGAAAAGATCGCCGAGCGCAGACCCCTGTACCAGATCACCCCATTGACCGACCGGTTGAACTATTGCTCAGCGCCCATCAACAACATGGGCTGGCATATCACCTGCGAGAAATTACTGGGTGTAAAAATCCCCAAGCGGGTCGATTACCTCCGTGTGATCATTATGGAACTGGCGCGTATAGCCGATCACCTCATTTGTAACTCTATCGTTGGGGTTGATACCGGCGCATTTACCGGGTTCCTGTATGTGATGCAATACCGCGAATTGATTTACGAAATATACGAGGAAGTGTGCGGCTCGCGTCTTACGACCAACATTGGCCGTATCGGCGGGTTCGAAAGAAATTTCACGCCCACCGCATTCGAAAAGCTCGAGAAGTTCCTGCGCGAATATCCCAAAGTGCTGAGGGAATTCGAGAACCTGTTCACCCGTAACCGCATCTTTATGGAGCGTACCATAGGTTGCGGCCCTATCACTGGTGAAAGAGCGTTGAATTACGGTTTTACCGGACCAAACCTGCGCGCAGCGGGTGTCGATTACGATGTACGCGTACATACGCCGTACAGCAGCTACGAGGAATTTGAATTCGATATACCGGTGGGCAGCACCGGCGACTGTTACGATCGTTTCCTGGTGCGTAACCAGGAGATGTGGCAATCGCTTCGCATCATTGAGCAGGCATTTCGTAAGGTGAAAGAGTTCAAGGGCAAAGACGCTGAAATATTTCATGCCGAAGTGCCTGAGTATTACCTGCCCGAGAAAAAGGATGTATACACGAAGATGGAAGCATTGATCTGGCACTTCAAGATCATCATGGGTGAAATTGATATGCCTGCAGGTGAGGTGTACCAGTCGGTTGAAGGCGCCAATGGAGAGTTGGGTTTTTACCTCATAACCGATGGAGGCCGTACGCCCTACAGGCTGCACTTCCGCCGACCCTGTTTTGTTTACTACCAGGCATACGAAGAAATTTCAAAAGGGGCCATGTTGAGTGACGCCATCATTACCCTGAGTAGCCTGAACCTGATAGCAGGTGAAATGGACGCTTAAAGCTAATGTGATAATTCGATAAGGTGCTAATGTGCTAATGGAAAACAATATCCGATAGAACATTTAGCTGATTATAAACATAAATCTTTCAAAGAAAGTGGCTCAATTTTCTGCAGAGAAACTGGCAAAAGTAAACGAGATCATTGCACGCTATCCGCAAGGAAAGCAAAAAAGTGCATTGATACCGGTACTGCATATTGCACAGGAAGAATTTGGTGGCTGGTTAAGTGCTGAAACCATGGATTATGTGGCTTCGATACTCAAAATAGAACCTATTGAAGTGTACGAAGTGGCCACGTTCTATAGCATGTACAACCTGAAACCTGTTGGTAAATACGTGTTTGAAGTTTGCCAAACCGGTCCGTGCATGTTGAACGGCAGCGACGATATAATTGAATATATAAAGAACAAACTGGGCATTAAAGTAGGGGAAACCACCGCCGATGGTTTGTTTACGCTGAAAACAGTGGAATGTTTGGGCGCCTGTGGTTATGCTCCCATGATGCAGTTGGGTAAACATTACCGCGAGCACCTGACGAAAGAAAAGATAGATGCTATTATAGATGAGTGTGAGAGGAATGCAGTAACAAATAACTAAGATATCAGTTACCAGTTGCCAGGTCCCGGGCCTGCCCCGATAAAGTTGGGGTTTACGGGAAACTGGAAACCGGTAACAGGCAACGAATAAATATGGGAAGAAAACTATTATTAGAAAAAGCGCATGTTCCGGGGATCCGTAATTACGATGTATACCGTCGTGAGGGCGGTTACCGCAGCGTAGAGAAAGCGCTCAAGACCATGAGTCCCGACCAGGTAACCGAAGAAGTAAAGAAAAGCGGATTGCGCGGCCGTGGCGGCGCAGGTTTCCCTGCCGGTATGAAGTGGAGCTTTCTGGCCAAACCCGAAGGGGTTCCCCGTTACCTGGTATGTAATGCCGATGAATCGGAGCCCGGTACTTTCAAGGACCGTTACCTGATGGAGTTCATTCCCCACCTGCTGGTGGAAGGGCTGATCGTTGCATCCTATGCGTTAGGTTCAGGCAGAACATTCATTTATATCCGCGGCGAATACGCGTGGATCGTTGATATACTCGAGCAGGCCATTGCCGAAGCAAAACAAAATGGCTGGCTGGGTAAGAATATCCTTGGCACCGGGTTCGATTGTGAAATATATGTACAGCGTGGAGCAGGCGCCTATATCTGCGGTGAAGAAACGGCATTGATCGAATCGCTGGAAGGAAAAAGAGGCAACCCAAGAATTAAACCGCCGTTCCCCGCCGTGAAAGGGTTGTGGGACTGCCCAACGGTAGTGAACAACGTAGAAACGATCGCCGCTGTAGTACCGATCATAAACATTACCGGGGAAGAGTACGCCAAAATAGGTGTGGGAAAATCAACCGGCACCAAGCTCATCTCTGCCTGCGGTAACATCAATAAACCCGGCGTGTATGAAATAGACATGACCATTTCGGTGGAAGAATTTATATACAGCGATGAATATTGCGGTGGTATTGCCCATGGCAAACGCCTCAAGGCATGTATACCGGGTGGTTCATCGGTTCCCATTCTGCCTGCCAACCTGTTGTTGAAAACGGCAAAAGGGGAGAACCGCATGATGAACTATGAAAGCCTTTCCGATGGTGGTTTTGCCACCGGTACCATGATGGGCTCTGGCGGTTTTATCGTGTTGGATGAAGACCAGTGCGTGGTGCGTCATACGTTAACGCTGGCGCGTTTCTACCGCCATGAAAGTTGCGGACAATGTTCGCCCTGCCGTGAAGGAACCGGCTGGATGGAGAAGATCCTGAAGAATATCGAGTACGGAAAAGGCAAGAAGAGCGATATCGATCTGTTGTGGGATATTCAACGTAAGATAGAAGGCAATACGATTTGCCCGTTAGGCGATGCCGCCGCCTGGCCGGTAGCTGCCGCCATCCGTCATTTCAGAGATGAATTTGAATGGCATGTGCAGTACCCGAATGCGGCGCAGAACAGGAATTATGGAATAGCGCATTATGCCGACCCGCTGCCCGCAGCGGCTGCCAAAACCTCCTGACCCCCTGAAGGGGAGTAAAGGGCATCTGAAACAAAAGGAACATATGAAAAAGAAAATGTTCTACGGTGCTTCTCACTTGCTCTTAAAGTTAAGAAGTTGCGCGGGAACATGACAGAGGCAGAAGTTGTTCTTTGGAAATATTTGAGACAACATCCTTTGGGATATAAGTTCAGGCGACAACATCCATTAGGAATACATATAGTGGATTTTTATTGCCACAAACGTGGAAAGGTTTACAAATGAAGAAGTTTTGAAGAAAAAGGAAGTGGTAATAGGAAAAATAATATTATTAATCAACGAACGAGTAGGAACTGCTTAAAGTTTCGCGAGTTCAAAAAGCCCCTTTAGGGGTTTGGGGTGTGGTTTTATGGCTGATCAACCTAAATTATTTAAAGTAACCATTGATAACATCACCATTGAGGTGGAAGCGGGAACCAGTATCCTGAATGCAGCCCGGATGATCGGCGGCGAAGTAGCGCCACCGGCCATGTGTTATTACAGCAAACTGAAAGGCAGCGGCGGTAAATGCCGTACCTGTTTGGTGGAAGTAGCAGCAGGCTCAACAGCTGATCCCCGCCCGATGCCGAAACTGGTTGCCAGCTGCCGTACCAATGTAATGGACGGTATGGTGGTAAAGAACATCACCAGTGAACGCGTACAGGAAGCAAGAAAAGGTGTGGTAGAGTTGTTGCTTATCAACCATCCGCTCGATTGTCCTATCTGCGACCAGGCCGGTGAATGTCACCTGCAGGACCTCAGCTACGAACATGGTGCGGAAGGAACCCGTTACGAATTTCCCCGCCGTCAATTTGCAAAACATGACCTGGGGCCCTATATACAACTGCACATGACGCGCTGCATCCTGTGTTACCGTTGTGTATTCACCGCCGACCAGCTCACCAATAAACGTGTTCACGGTGTACTCGATCGCGGCGACCATGCCGAGATCGCAACCTACATCGAGAAAGCACTCGATAACGACTTTATCGGTAACGTCATTGACGTTTGTCCGGTAGGCGCATTGACCGACAAAACCTTCCGTTTCAAAAACCGCGTATGGTTCCTGAAACCGGAAGATGCACATTGCAGTTGTTCTAAATGCAGCGGTAAAGTAACCCTGTGGCGCCGTGGTGATGAAGTGTTCCGCGTTACCGGCCGTAAAGACCAGTGGGGCGAAGTACAGGATTGGATCTGTAACGAATGCCGCTTCGAGAAGAAGAAAGTGAGCGACTGGGTAATTGAAGGCCCGGCCAACGTAAGCCGTCATTCGGTGATCAGCGCCAACCATTATGTAGGTACGGTAAAACCACATGAATCCTTACCGGAAGTGATGGGTGGCCGCCAACCCCGCCTGCTGATGGATATTCATTCAATAAGTGAAGTGAACAAGCCGAATATCGATCTGTCGAAGATCCAGGGACCGGCGCACTCGACTGACTTTAAAGAGAGCAAGTCCTGAAGTTTTAAGCGTTCTGAATAAAAGAAGAGAAGGAAGTAAGAAGTACGAGGGAAGAAAAGAAATTAAAGATTTGGAATGGCGGCGGCCAATTGACCATTGACCATTCACCATTGACGATAATAAATAACAAAAATGCATTCTGCTTTATTAGCTATCGATTTGTTTTTTGTGATTGAGAAACTGGTGCTCATTGTGGCAATCGTTTCCATATCATTGGTAATTGCCATGTACGAAACTTATGCCGAACGTAAAGTAGCTGCTTTTATCCAGGACCGCCGCGGTCCTAACCGGGCAGGCCCCTTTGGTCTTTTACAACCACTGGCCGATGGGGTGAAACTGTTCATGAAAGAGGAAATTATTCCCAACACCTCGAACCGTTTCCTGTTCATTCTGGGCCCATGCCTTGCTATGCTGGCCGCTATGATGACATCGGCGGTTGTGCCCTGGGGCGGTACAATCGATTTTTTTGGCCGCCAGGTGAATTTGCAAATTGCCGATATCAATATCGGGATCTTATACGTGTTTGGCGTTGTGAGCATGGGCGTATATGGTATTATGATCGGAGGCTGGGCTTCCAACAACAAATTCTCGCTTATGGCCGCCCTGCGCGGCGCATCGCAGGTGATCAGTTACGAACTGCCTATGGGGCTTTCGTTGATCGCATTGCTGATGCTCACCGGTTCTTTGAAAATGAGCGAGATCGTAGCGCAGCAGATCGATGGCTGGTACAATGTGTTGTACCAACCGCTGGGATTCTTTATTTTCCTGGTGTGCGCATTTGCAGAATGTAACCGTACGCCATTCGATTTACCCGAAGCCGAAAACGAATTGAACTTTGGATACCACCAGGAATATTCATCCATGAAACTGGGCTTTTACCTGTTTGCCGAATACATCAACATGTTCATAAGCAGTGTAATAATGGCAACCCTGTTCTTTGGTGGTTATGATATTCCGTTTGTAAATGATGCAAGCCTGAGTGGTTTGGGCAACTGGCTGGCGCTGCTGCAGGGGCTGTCGCTGATCATCAAGGTGTGCATCTTCATCTTTGTGTTCATGTGGGTACGCTGGACCATTCCACGTTTCCGCTACGACCAGTTGATGAACCTGGGCTGGAAAACGTTGATTCCCCTGGCCCTGGTCAATATGGTGGTAACCGCAGCCATCGTATTGTTGAAAAGCAACGGCTGGAAATTTTAATACCGCGAAAACGCGGCACGATTTAATTGGAGTATTGAAAGGATAAAATACTTTTGCGGTTTCAATAGTGAAGCAAGTTTAAGAAGATCAAGTTAACTAATTATAATGCAAGCATTAACAAACAGAGCCAAACCGGTAAGTCGTAAACCCATGACACTTGTGGAGAAACTCTACATGTGGAATATTCTGAAGGGTATGATGATCACCCTGCGGCATCTATTTAAAAAGAAAGCGACCATCAGCTACCCCGAGGAGAAACGCCCATTTAGCCCGGTGTTCCGTGGTTTGCACATTCTGAATCGCGATGAGGAAGGACGTGAACGTTGTACGGCCTGTGGCTTGTGCGCATTGGCTTGTCCGGCCGAGGCCATAACCATGGAAGCGGCCGAGCGTTTACCGGGCGAAGAGAACAAGTACCGCGAAGAGAAGTATGCCGCCAAATACGAGATCAACATGCTGCGGTGTATCTTCTGCGGATTGTGTGAAGAAGCATGTCCCAAGGATGCAATATACCTGAGTGAAACCTTTGCGCCTTCGAACTACCAGCGTAAAGGCTTTATATATGGAAAAGAGGATCTGTTGATCCCCAGCCCTAAAGAGAACCCCGGCGAATACTGGAAAGCGGTGGGTAACCGGAAAGCAAATAAAGAACAGTCCAATTAACAGAACCAACAAGCTGCAATGGATATATCACAAGTATTATTTTATGCTTTAAGTGCAATGGCACTGGGCAGCGCCATTATGGTCGTTATCAGTCGTAACCCGGTACATAGTGTATTGTGGCTCATTATTACATTTTTTGCTATTTCAGGACATTATATTTTACTGAATGCCCAGTTCCTGGGTATCGTGAACCTGATCGTTTACGCAGGCGCCATCATGGTATTGTTCCTGTTCGTGATCATGTTGATGAACCTGAATGCCGAAACCGAACCGCAAAAGAATAAATGGCTCAAACTGGCCGGTGTGGTGGCAGGCGGATGTTTACTGCTGGTACTGGTAGCTGCATTGAAACAGGCTGAGGTAAAAGGAAAAGTGGCTATGCTGGGAACCGGTGACATCGGGTTGATCAAAAACCTGGGACATGCCCTGTTCACCGATTACGTAGTGCCTTTCGAGCTCAGCAGTATCCTGTTCCTGAGCGCCATGGTTGGTGCTGTTGTTATAGGCAAGAAGTAAATAACCGACGGATCCCGAACACTTCGGCGTTCGACATTCAATATTCGATATTAAAAGAGATTATGTTAATTGAAAGATATATCTACCTGGCTATCGCACTTTTTTGTATAGGTATTGTGGGAGTGCTGGCCCGCCGGAACGCCATCATCATTTTCATGTGCATCGAGCTTATGCTGAATGCCGTAAACCTGTTGCTGGTTGCATTTTCAAAAATGCATCATGCGGCCGGTGTTGGTAAAGCTGCTGCAGCCGGTATCGACGGACAGCTATTCGTATTCTTCATTATGGTGGTGGCTGCTGCGGAAGTGAGTGTGGGCCTTGCCATTATTGTAATGATGTATCGCAATACGCATTCGGTGGATGTAAATTTTTTAAACAGGTTAAAACACTAAAAGGCGAAATGCTCAAGGCTTAAGGCTGAACGCCACACCCCGCACTTCGAGGTGTTTGGGTTATAGCGGAAAGCCTGAATTTCGGAGAATAGCCTTAAGCGTTTAGCCTTTAGCCTTCAGCTTAAAAATATGAACGTGTTACAATTAGTTTGGTTGGTTCCCTTTTTTCCACTGGTTGGCTTTCTGATCAATGGCTTGCTCAGAAAACAACTTTCCAAACCGTTGATCAGTATTATCGGCAGCGGTATGGTATTGGCCTCGTTTATTGTGAGTGTGCTGCTTTTTACCGAGGTAAAAAACGGGAACACCCATGTAGCCAACCTGTTTGACTTTATCAGCTTCGGACAATTATCGATTCCCTTCGCCTTTCAGATAGACCAGCTTTCTTCCCTCTTTCTGCTGATCATTACCGGTATCGGTTTTCTGATACATGTATATTCAGCGGCGTATATGCACGAAGAGCGCAATGAGCATTTCGGTCGCTTCTTCTGTTACCTCAACCTGTTCGTGTTCTCCATGTTGCTGCTCGTACTGGGCGCCAACTATGTGATCATGTTCATCGGTTGGGAAGGTGTTGGTTTGTGTTCTTACCTCCTTATCGGATACTGGTTCAAGAATACCGAATACAACAATGCGGCCAAGAAAGCCTTTATCATGAACCGTATCGGCGACCTCGGCTTTCTGATCGCTATCTTCTGGCTTATTTCGAAACTGGGTACTGTTACATATACTACACCTGAGGGTACCGGAGTGTTCGATCTGTACAGCAAATTATCACCTGTTGATATTACCGGTATTACCATTTTGCTGTTTGTAGGCGCTACCGGTAAAAGTGCGCAAATTCCCTTATATACCTGGCTGCCCGATGCGATGGCGGGTCCAACCCCGGTTTCGGCGTTGATCCACGCGGCAACGATGGTTACCGCCGGTATTTATATGATCGCGCGCAGCAACATTTTATATACCCTGGCGCCAACTACCCAAAGCCTGGTGGCAGCCATTGGCCTCGCAACCGCACTGTTTGCGGCAACCATTGCCATTAAACAGAACGATATTAAAAAAGTACTGGCTTACAGTACCGTTAGCCAGCTGGGTTACATGTTCCTCGGTTTGGGCGTAGGCGCTTACACCGGAGCGGTATTCCATGTAATGACGCACGCGTTCTTCAAAGCCCTGTTGTTCCTTGGAGCTGGTTCTGTAATTCACGCCATGCACCACGAACAGGATATTCGCCGTATGGGCGGGCTGGCAAAGAAATTACCGGTCACGCACTTCACTTTCCTGATGGGTTGTATCGCCATTGCGGGTATCTTTCCCTTCAGCGGCTTCTTTTCAAAAGATGAGATATTAGCGGCTGCATATGCCAAAGACCCCATGTATTATTACCTGGGTGTTGCCGGCGCTGTAATGACCGCTTTCTATATGTTCCGGTTATACGCTACCACCTTCCTGGGTAAATTCCGCGGTACCGAAGAACAAAAGCATCACCTGCATGAAAGCCCTGCTGCCATGACCATTCCATTGATCGTGCTGGCTATCCTGAGTGTTGTGGGTGGTTTTCTGGGAACGCCCGAAGTACTGCATATGGGCGAGCACAGGCTGGAGCATTTCCTGGCGCCGGTATTCGAGGCCTCGGCCGGTTTAAAAGAAGCGCATCACCTCGATCATAATACCGAGTATATGCTGATGGGGGTTGCCATGGCACTGGCCATTATTGCCATACTTGTTGCCCTGTTCCGTTACAGCAAAAAGCCTGAAGTGCATGAACCCGCAGGTTTCGGAAAAGTACTGGCCGACAAATGGTACATCGATGAGCTGTATAGTTTCGTAGTGGTAAAACCGATGAACTGGCTGGCTAAATTCCTGAATAATATTTTTGAAAAGAGAATAGTTGACTGGCTGGTGAACGGTGTTGGCCGTGCGGTGAATTACACAAGCCGCCAGGTGCGCCTGTTACAAAGCGGGCTGGTTGGCAACTATGTGCTGTTGATGGTGTTGAGCATGCTGGCGCTGTTTGTAGTGACGTTCTTTTTTAATAAGAAATAGTTAGCGGCAAGGAGAGATACAATCCATAAATCTAGAAATCAGAAATCAAGAAATTATAATGATACCTGTATTGCTGATAGTTATTCCGTTGGTGAGTGGTTTGCTTGGGTTCCTCATTAAAGAGGAAAAGAGCGTGAAAGTATGGTCATTGTTTACATCCATTTTAACGATGGTGGTGGCTATATTGGGCATCGCTTTTTTACACAAGCCGGAGTACCTGCAAACCGATGTAGCCTGGTTGCCGTCACTGGGCAGCCGTTTCTCGCTCACTATGGATGGAATGAGCAAGCTGATGTGTTTGCTTACAGGTATTGCTTATCCCGGTATTTTCATTGCCACCTGGAACGCTACCTACCGGAATGCGAATAAGTTCTATGCGCTCATGTTGCTGATGCAAACCGGTTTAATGGGTGTGTTTGTAGCTTCCGATGCATTGTTGTTCTACTTCTTCTGGGAACTGGCGCTTATTCCCGCTTACTTCCTCTGTTCTATCTGGGGTGGCGAAAGAAGGATCGCGGTTACATTCAAATTCTTTATTTACACATTTGTAGGATCATTGCTGATGCTGGTTGGCATCATCTGGATCTATTTCCATACCGCCGACCGCTCATTTGCCATGAGTGCGTTCTACAATGTGAACCTGCCCGGTAATGTTCAGGGCTGGTTGTTCTGGCTGTTCTTCCTGGCATTCGCCATTAAAATACCATTATGGCCATTTCATACCTGGCAGCCCGATACCTATGAGCAATCGCCCACGGCGGTTACCATGGTACTCAGCGGCATCATGGTTAAAATGGGTGTGTTTGGGATCCTGCGGTGGCTGGCGCCGGTATTACCGGTTGGTTTGTGGGGCTGGGGCGATCCCGCGGCATCCATGTGTGTGATAGGAATGATCTATGCATCGTTCGTGGCCATGCAACAGGACGACCTCAAACGCCTGATCGCTTATTCATCTATTGCCCACATGGGGTTAATGGGCCTAGCTATATTCGTTACCTCTTCTATAGGAATACAGGGGGTAATGGTGCAAATGTTCAACCATGGTATCAACATCATCGGGTTGTGGATAGTGGTGGAACTGATAGAGCGTCAGTTTGGAACCCGTAAAATGAGCGAACTGGGCGGCCTGGCGCAGAAAGCGCCTTCCCTGGCTATTATGCTGGTGGTAGTGGCGCTGGCTAACGTAGCCCTGCCATTGACCAATGCCTTTATCGGCGAGTTCATGATGTTCAATGGCGTTTTTGGTTCAAAGGCTTCCAACTACCATTACATATTCATGGTAGCGGGTGGTATCAGTATCATTCTGTCGGCCATTTATACGCTGAACATGATCCAGAAAGTATTGTATGGCAACACCAGTACGCTTACTGCCAATGCCCGCGATATACGGGTAAATGAAAAGTTTGTGCTGGTGGTATTACTGATAGGCATTGTAGTAATGGGTGTTTATCCAAAACCAATGATAGAGGCAACGAAGCATGCGGTAGATGCCATTTATTCAAAAATGTTTATCAAATTACCTTAACAAGGGAACGAATAAAATATGCGTCCTGATCGATCGGGATTCAAATTTTCAAATTGATTTATGAATGCAATTGTAATTTCGGCTGTTCTGGGTGTAGTGATGATGTTTAGTGGCGTGCTCACGAATAGTAAAACCGCTGTGCGCACTGTAGCTATTATTGGCCTGCTGGGTTTAATAGTAGCCAATGTGCTCGATATGGGCGGCTATCATTTTTTCAATGTGAACGTAAAGGGCATGCTGTCCTTCGATGTTTTCGGCCTGCTGTTCAATACCATTGCCTTTGCCAGCACCTGGATCTATTTTCTGCTATCGGGCCGCGATATGGAACGTGTTGGGATTAACCTGGCCGAGTACTTTGCATTGATATTTTTTGTGCTTTGCGGAATTGCCATCGTGTCGTCGTTCAATTCGCTGCTGATGCTGTTCCTCGGTATCGAAATCATTTCAATTCCTTTATACATATTAACAGGTAGCGACAAACGCAACCTTAAAAGTAATGAGGCCGCACTGAAATATTTCCTGATGGGTTCTTTTTCAACCGGCATCATGCTCATGGGTATTACACTGCTCTATGGCGTAAAAGGCAGTTTCGATATGGATGTTATCCGCGCGGGCACTACCAGTTTAACGCCAATGATCACAGCCGGTTTATTGCTGCTGTTATTTGCCATGTCGTTCAAAGTATCGGCTGCGCCTTTCCACTTCTGGACGCCCGATGCCTATGACGGTTCGCCCACCGTATTCACCTCCTTTATGGCAACTATAGTAAAGGTGGCCGGTTTTATTGCCTTCATCCGTTTGTTCGAAGGATGTTTTGGCGATGTAAAAGGGCAATGGCAATTGCTGGCAGCTATCATAACCGCCGCCACCCTGTTCATTGGTAACATTACAGCGGTGTTCCAGCAAAGCGTAAAAAGAATGCTGTCGTATTCAAGTATTGCGCAGGCAGGTTTTATGTTGTTCGCCCTGGTTGCCATGAACGATATGGCAAAAGAAGGGATGATCTTTTATGCAGCCGCCTATAGCCTGGCCACCATCGGCATCTTCGCCATACTGTTGAAGATGAAAGATTATACGTTCGAAGGCTTTAACGGACTGGCCAAACGCCAACCCGTGCTGGCCGCCACCAATACGATCTTTTTATTATCACTTGCCGGTATTCCTGCCACCGCAGGTTTCTGGGCCAAGTTCTATATGTTATCGGCTGCCATCAACGATGGAAAAGTATTGTGGCTGGTTATTGTTGGGGTGTTGTGCGCCGCCATCAGCGTATATTATTATTTCCGCGTAATACAGGCAATGTATTTTAAAGATGGCGAGCCGCAGGATATCGAAACCTCAAAAGGTTTCAGGGGCCTGCTTATTGGCATAGCGGCGGTAGTGGTCTTACTGGGTATTTTCCCGCACTGGCTGCTCGATCAGTTGTCGAATTTCCTTTACCTCTAATATCATTAGGTGTGCCACGTCTCGAAGACGTGGCACACCTCTTTTTAGCCGGCTCGCTTACCTTTCATCCATCTTCTGCACCGGGCGCCGTAATATTTACTAAATTAGGCTCACTAATTCAGTATGACACTTCGCGATACGCTTTCCCTGTCTTTTCGTACGGTACGCAGTAACAGATTGCGTACGGGTATCACTGTGGCCATTATTGCCCTCGGTATCACTGCCCTTATTGGTATCAATACCGCTATCGTGGCCATAAAGCAAAAGTTCCTTGAAAGCTTCTCCTCTATGGGGGCCATGGGTTTTACCATCCGGTACCAGGAGCCGCGCCGGAATTTCAACAACGATGAAATAAAAAAAGAAAAGAAAGGGGCGAAGAAGGAGAAGAAATCGAACATGGGCAGGCCCATAACCGAAAAACAGGCCGAAGCGTTTAAAGAAGCATATAAGTTCCCTGCGCTGGTAAGCGCCAATCTTATGGGAACGCGCAATGCAATTGTTGCCTATGGTAATAAGAAAACCAATCCCAACGTATGGGTGGTTGGCGGCGACGAGAACTACACCAGCCTGAACGGGTTTACGGTTTTATTTGGCCGCGATCTGAATACGCTCGATATTCAATCGAGCCGTAATGTGTGTCTGATTGGGAGCGACGTAGCTACCCGGTTCTTTGGTGAAAATGTGGAACGGCCGTTAGATAAGGTAATTCGCATTGATAACATCCCTTTCAGGATAATAGGCACTTTGAAACCAAAGGGTTCCACCTTTGGCCGCAGTCTCGATAACGTTATCATCACTTCCTACACCAATGTGCGCCGGTTCTTCAATAACAATCCCAACGCCTCCTTCAATATACAGGTAAAGGTGCCCGATATTAAATATGTAGATGGCGCTATAGGCGAAGCCACCGGAGTTTTCCGCACCATTCGCCAGCTATCGGTTACCGAAACCGATAATTTCAAGATAGACAAAAGCGACAGCTTTGCCGAAATGCTGATCCGCAACCTGAGCTTTATTACCGTGGCTGCATTGCTTATTGGGGTAATTACCCTGGTTGGCGCGGCCATTGGGTTAATGAATATTATGCTGGTGGCGGTTACCGAGCGCACGAAAGAAATAGGGCTGGTAAAGGCCATTGGCGGAAAAAGAAAGAATGTTCGCTACCAGTTCCTGTACGAATCGATCATCATCAGTTTGCTGGGCGCTGCCTTCGGTATTGTACTGGGAGTGATTTTAGGCAATATCGTGGGCTTATTATTGAGCACCAGTTTTGTGATCCCCTGGGACTGGGTGTTTACCGGGGTGTTCATTTGTACGCTGGTTGGACTGCTGGCGGGCTTATATCCTGCTATAAAAGCGGCCAAGCTGAACCCGATCGAGGCGTTGAGGTATGAATAATGCCTACCGGGGAAAATTTCAAAGCACACCCCTGGTTTGAATTTTAATCACCCGTAAAAGCCATTTCCTCCCCATTTCCCGCAGGGAATTGCGATTTCCCGTATGGTTTTGCCAATTCCCTTTTGCTTTTCCATTTTCCTGTAAGGTTTTTCCTTTTGCCGGTTTCTTTTCTGTTATCCTGAAGGCTTTTTTGAAATCCCGTAGGGAAAAGGGAATTCCTGTGTCATTTCCTGGTTTCCCTGAAGATTTCGTATTTACCTGTTGGATGCTGCGATTTCCCGGAAGGAAAAGGCAATTTCTGCAGGGTTTCTTTTCCGGATAAAACAGGACTGGCAGCCGGCGGAGCCGTTAGCGTTAAATTGAGAAAAGTGTTCATTTTCAATGTATACGAGCGGTGAAGCCCAGGGAGCATTAACCGGTTATAGAGGCACAAACATAAAAAAAGCCCGAAAGCGTGTTCCGCCATGGCGAACTCACTTTCGGGCTTTGTTATTTTAAATTATGAGTTTCGGAATTGCAGCAGGGTGCATTAAAGCAACCATAAACTACAAACAGGAAACCATAACCTGCTCCCGGTTACTTCGGGTCCAGTACCCGGTCAATACGCTCTTTCAGGTCCTGCAAATGATAGCGGCTCATTTTGTCGCTATAGGCAGGGATCGCAGCGGCGATCTCGGCCCTCAGTGAACGCAGTGTTCCGCGGGCAACCGATATGATATCGGTCTTTTTAACGTCAACCGACGGACCGAAGCTGATCGTAATTCCGCCACCGCCGCCACCGGATGCAGGCGGGGTGATGTTGGCCAGCGCGTTCAGCCTTTCAACATATGCCTTTTGCAGGTTGCGGCGGTAGTTGTCGATAGGTTTGCGGGCAGGCAGTTCGCTCCAGATGCCTTTTTTCAGATCATTCATATACTCATCGATGCGGTAAGCGCCCGCATCGCGGTTGGTTGATGCAATAAGGCGTTGTAAACGCAGGGGGCTGAACAGGGAGTTCAACCAGCTGTCCTGCAGGCTGCTGATCTTATCTTCAACGGGCCTCGTAACCTTTTCCATGATAGATTTGTGTAACAGCCACGTAGGGGTGGTGAACAGGTTTTTCTGAATAAAGGCCATCGCCTCTTTTTGAATGGCTTTAGGCACAACGGTATATACAGCGCCTTCCTGTTCGGTTGTTTTCAGATCGGTATATATGCCGCCGATATGCATGGCGGCATGGCCGATATACCTGCTGAAAGTATTGTAAACTTCGTCGTACACCTGATCGAGGTTCTTGTAATCTTCTCCCTTTTCGTTCAGCCATGCAGGCAATTGCGGAACGATCCATTTCAGGTTTTTGATACCGTATTCATTTGCCTTCATGGGGTTGTCGCCCAGGCTTTCGGTTTGAGCGCGGGGGTCCATGCCATCGGCATGCAAAAAGCGCAGGCTTTTATTGTTGAAACGGCTTTTAACCCAATCGTTCAGGATCTCTTTTTCTTCTTCTTCGGTTTTGCCGGGGAGCATTTTATAACCCCACTCAATTGACCACATGTCGTATTCGCCAATACGGGGGTATAAACCGGCAATGCCGATACTGTCGTTAGGCTGGGCCACGTAGTTGAAGCGGGCATAGTCCATGATCGACGATGTATGGCCATGTTCTTCAACCCAGGCTTTATTGCGCAGTTTTTCAACCGGCGTGGCCGATGATGAACCCATGTTATGAGGTAAACCGAGGGTGTGGCCAACTTCGTGCGATGATACAAAGCGAATGAGATCGCCCATCAACTCATCGTCGAAATGGGCTTTACGGGCGCGCGGGTCGCTGGGCGAAGCCTGGATCAGGTACCAGTTGCGGAGCAATGACATTACGTTATGGTACCAGTTGATATGCGATTCGAGGATCTCGCCGCTGCGGGGATCGTGCACATGAGGGCCGCTGGCATTGGGGATCTCAGATGGTTTATAAACAATGGCCGAATAACGGGCGTCTTCGAGGCTCCATGTACTGTCTTCCTCTCTGGTAGGCGCGCGTTTGGCGATGATGGCGTTTTTGAACCCGGCCTTTTCGAAGGCTTTTTGCCAGTCGTTCACCCCGAGGATGAGGTAAGGCACCCATTTTTCGGGGGTGTGCGGGTCAATGTAATAAATGATCGGTTTTTTAGGTTCAACCAGTTCGCCCCGTTTGTATTTCTCCATGTCTTCCTCTTTGGGCTCAAGGCGCCAGCGGGTAATAAGGCTAACGTCTTTAACGCCTTGCGGGTCGGCATCGAAATCGGTGTATTCGGTAGTGAAATAAGCTACGCGATCGTCGTAATAGCGGGGCTGCATGGCAGTTTTCGGCAATAGTACGAGTGAGCTGTTGAGCTCGAATGTAGCATTACCTGCAGGCCCTGCTGATGGCATGCCGGGGAACAGGGCGGGAGCAGGCATTTTAGCATATGTTTTAACCGTTTTTATTTCGGTATTGATGGGGTAGGTCTTTATATCGGCGATATAAGACTTGTCGGGCTGAACGCCGCCAATACGAAGTGATGATTTAAAGAAGGAAGCGAAGTACAGGATATCATTATCGCTGTTGACGAAATCGGTGACATCGATAACAAATCCACTGCTGTCTTTTGTGAAGGCCTTAATATCGAAGGCGGCTGCGATGGGTTGAATATTGCTGTTCTGAACCGATTTGTACATGGGTTTCGATGAGTCCTTCGCATATACGGAATATGAAATATTACGGAGGAAGATCTTGTTATTGGGGCCTTTTTCAAAGCGGATAACGTTCTCATTGATCTCATCACCGGCATAACCAAAAAAGCCAGCACGGGTATTGATAGGTGCTTTCGAAATGCGGTTCACCACAAGTACGTCTCTTCCCAATAAGGAGTCACCCATTTCAAAGTACCATTTGTCTTCCAGTTTATGCACTGCAAACAATCCTTTGCGGGTATTTGCTTTATCGGTGATAACTTCTTTGTAAGGTTTGGGGCCGGTTTGGGGTGGCCTGGGAGCGGCAGGGCGTTTGGCAGTATCTGCGGCGGCGGGTGGTGCGGATTTTTTTTGTTGAGCGAAAGACATTACACTACAACAGCCCAGCAACACCAGTAAAGAAAAACATTTTTTCATTATTAATAGTAATTGTTTTTGGGGCCAGAAAGTTTGGGAGCGATGCATAAAATCCATGATTGTGCGTTAATGGAAAGTTTCATTATCCCAGCCATCTGAATGATTAAACCATTGAAAAATATAATGGATGAAGGTAGGGAAAACAAAATGAGAGCAGAAGCGGGCGATTTACCGCTGATCAAATAAATGTAATATGGCGTTTTTATAGACAATCGGCAACTGCCAACGGGTTATGGTAAAGCCCGCCGCATGGGGGCAGAACAGGGAAATCAGTGAGCCGGCAATGGATAATATGAAATCAATTAATATAAGAGCCCCCGGCAATTGCATATTGTCAATTGTCTATTGACTTAATCGCTTGTTTTGTTTCTAATTATGACATATATTGTCGCCGTTCTATTCAATCAAATCGCCTGTTTTTTAGGCGATCAGTTAAGAAATTTCTTAACTTGTGAACCTTATCAAAATTTTTCTTGATCAATTTGATCGAGGGAAATAACTTTTTCCATAAAATTGTGAGCCCATTTAGAATCTACTGATAGCTTAAAATTTATAAAACACTAAAAAACACAATCATGGCTGAAACAAGACCCGTTGCGACTGCAACCGCAGCGAAGAGTAGTACATCCGTTCAACCAAAAAAAAGATCCAATGCCATTTCATGGGTAGCCCCTGTAACTTGTATCCTTGCCGGTTATGTAATCTGGCGTTTTGTTCTTGGAGATCCCAGCAATTTTACTCAACCTGATCCAGCCGGTGGATTCTGGCCTCATCATAAAGGACCTAAAGGTGGTTTGGTGAGAATGTATGAAGGTGGTATAGTAGTACCTGTGTTGATCGCCACTTTTTTAACAGCGATCACCTTTGTTATCGAGCGTTTGCTGACCATCACAAAAGCTACCGGTACAGGTAACATTGCTGAATTCATTCGTAAAGTACAATATCACCTGGCTAACAAGAATGTTGATCAGGCTATTTCCGAGTGCGATCGTCAGCGCGGAAGTGTTGGTAATGTGATGAAAGCCGGTTTGCGCAAGTACAAAGAAATGATCTCTAATACGGAGCTTGATACCGAGCAAAAAGTTTTAGCTATTCAGAAAGAGGTTGAAGAAGCTACAGCCCTCGAACTGCCTATGCTCGAAAAGAACCTGGTTTTCCTGTCAACTATCGCTTCGGTAGCTACCCTGTTGGGTCTGTTCGGAACGGTATTGGGGATGATCACTTCGTTCGCTGCCCTGGCTGCTGAAGGTGGTGGCGGTGCTGCCGCAGAGTTGTCACGCGGTATCTCCGAGGCCCTGTACAATACGGCCCTGGGTATCGGTACATCTGCTGTTGCCATCATCATGTATAACATCTTTACCACTAAGATCGACTCTATAACATATGGTATCGATGAGTCTGGTTTCACACTGACCCAAAGTTTCGCTTCCTTATATAAGTAGTTGGTGTTCCCCAAAATGGGGAAACCTGCTTTTTTAAAAAAATAAGCAGGAACTTTATATGGAAATCGGAATGAAGTGAATCTTATACCAGAATCAAGAAAATTTAAGATATGCCTAAAGTCAAAATGCCGCGTAAGAGTACCAATGTTGACATGACCGCGATGTGCGATGTGGCATTCCTGTTACTTTCTTTCTTCATCCTTACTACCAAGTTCAAATCACCTGATAGTGTGGAAGTTGTAACCCCAAAATCGGTTTCAACCAAACCTGTTGACGAGAAGAATGTGGTGATCGTAACCATGGATAAGGAAGGAAAAGTATACTATTCTGTGGGCGACGATAATGTCGAACAAAAGCAGGAAATTATCGATATGATCGACCAGGGTAAAAGCCTTGGGTTGAGCGATAAGGAAAAAGCTGCATTTGCAAAAAGCGGTTCGTTCATCGGGGTGCCTTTTTCAATGTTGAAGTCGTACCTGCAATTGAACGAGGAGCAGGTTAAAAATTATAAGGCTCCGGGTATTCCCATCGATTCAGCTAACAATGAACTGAGTGTGTGGATGAATGCCACGACGCGTGCCTTCTCTGGTGCCAAAATGACCCTGTTGGTAAAAGGCGACAACAACGCGAAGTACCCAACATTCAAAGGAGTGATTGATGCATTCAAAGCGAATGAGATCTTCAAGTTCTCGATGGTGACTGACCCCGAAGGGGTTCCTGAAGGTACCGCGCTGTCTGCAAAAAGGGCTTCCGGTTCAAAAGAGGAATAACAGCGAATTAAATTCTTAACTTTAAAAAAAGTGCGAAATGGCAGAAATGGATACCTCCTCCGGAGGGGGACATAAAAAAGGACCAGGCGTTAAGAAAGGGAAGAAACTTTCTACACGCGTTGATCTAACGCCAATGGTGGATTTGGGATTCCTGCTGATCACGTTCTTCATATTCACTACCACTATGAGCCAGCCCACTGCTATGAAGCTTTTCCTGCCGAAAGACACGGAAAAGCCCGAAGAGCAGAATAAGATCAAAGCGTCTGGCGCTTTGAGCATTATGCTGGGTAAAAACAATGGGGTGTTTTATTATGAAGGCGAATTGTTACCAGATGGTTCCAACTTCAAATCGAGCAACTTTAAAGAGATCAGGGATGTGATCATCAATAAAAGGAAATCAACGAATCCCCAGGATTTTGTAGTGGTTATCAAACCCGGCCCCGAGGCCACCTACAAAAACACCGTTGATATGCTTGACGAAATGACCATAAACGATGTAAAGCGTTATGCAATGGTTGATATTTTCGACGTTGAAGTGCAGTTAATGCAGAAAACCGAAGAAAATTCAGGCCAGTAAAAGTTGCTTTATGGAAACTTGCATTCAATGCATCTAATTACAAAGATTTTTTAATATGGAAGTCAATAAAATATTAAGCGCTGATGTTCTTGACATCATCTTCGAGGGCCGGAATAAGGACTACGGTGCTTATCAGTTGCGCAAGACCTATAACAGGCGGTTGGTCACATCGCTTCTTATAGTGGCGGCTATTTGTCTTCTGTTGTTCCTCGGATATTTTATATCCGCGTTACTGGAAGATAAAACGCAGTCCAAAGAAGTGGTGGTGCAGGACGTGCAGCTCGAAGAAATAAAACAAGAAGAGAAAAAAGAGGAGCCGCCACCTCCTCCGCCACCAAAGCCACCAGAGCCACCAAAAGTGGAAATGGCAAAATTCACACCTCCCAAGATCGTAAAAGATGAAGAGGTGAAGGAAGAGGAAAAACCACCAGAAGTTGAGAAACTCGAAGAGACCAAGATCGGTACAATGAACCAGGAAGGTCAGAAGGATGAAGGTATTGTTGCTCCTCCTGTTGAAGATGCCGGAAAAGGGGTGGTGGAAGCACCCAAAAAAGACGATGAAGACTGGGATAAAACCTTTACTAAGGTTGAAATCGAGTCGGAGTATCCCGGTGGAGCAGCTGCCTGGCAGCGCTACCTGAACAGGAACCTCCGCTATCCCCAGGAAGCTATCGATAACGAAGTACAGGGTGCTGTAGTTGTACAGTTCATCGTTGACAAAGAGGGAAATGTGAGTGATGTTGAAGCCATCAGCGGTCCGCAGGAATTACGCGGCGAAGCTGTACGGGTTATCAAAAAGAGTGGTAAATGGACCCCCGCTGTACAAAACGGACGCCAGGTTAAATCGTACAAGAAGCAACCGATCGTGTTCCGTCTCGAATCAGAAGGATAATCTTTCACGATAAAGAGATGTAAGTCCTCTCCAGCAATGGGGAGGACTTTTTTTTGTTTTATGGAAAATTCAAATGCCAACATCTTAGTGAAGAGTGTGGTTACGAAGCCGGCTGCTGTACCCCTTGCCGTTATATTGTTGATCACTGCTGCATTATTGATTGGTGATTCATTTGCTACTGATAAAGAGACAGGAGAAGACACGCTAATTGATAATAAAAAAATCATTGGAAGAAGATAAAGCAGCGGCATTGCCAGCCATTCATCAGTTGTATTGAAAAAGAATAAAGCAGCCTTGTATCAGGCTGCAAATATGTAAGTGTGAACATAAGTATAGCCATTTCCGTTAGCCGCATTGTGGTGTAGAACCATGATGCGGTTTTTTTATGCCCGGGCATAGTCGACGCGCATTGAAAATGTATTTGTATTCAATTATCAAATTATCGAATTATCACATTTGCATTTTGTTCCGGTTTGCATCATGTTAATACCAAACTTAGTTATGAAAATATATGGAATAAATTAGTGTGCGCGTCTTAGTAATAAAGAATAGCTATGGAAAAGTCTACCATTCTAACCGCAGATGTACTCGATATTTTATTCGAGGGACGTAATAAAGCATACGGTGCTTATGATTTACGAAAAACGTACAACAAACGAATGACAGTGTCCATCACTGTTATGTTGTCGTCGGTTTGTTTAATGTCGATGGGTTTTGCATTTTCTGGTAAAAAAGGAAAGGCGGCAGGCGATATCATTCAGTCTGATACGGTAACGCTAATTGTAATAGAACCGCCGGTAAAACCAATAGAACCGCCACCGCCCCCAGCGCTAAAGCCACCTGCGCCGCCGCAGGACCTCAACATTAAAACACTTAAGAACACGGTTTACAAAATCGTTCAGGACAACCAGGTGTCTGAGAACGAAAGGCCGCCGGAAGTAAAAGATCTGGAAACCGCCAGGATCGGCGCTTTCAACAGTATTGGAGGTGAGGATGAGGGCCTCGTGATCGCACCGCCCGGAGATCCGAAAGGAACAACAGGAGTAACTGAGATCAAAAGGGATGACGAAGATGACGACGGCATTTTTGTATCCGTGCAAATTGAATCGGAGTATCCCGGTGGCACGTCGGCATGGCAACGTTTTCTAAACCGTAATCTCCGCTACCCCCAGGATGCCATCGATCAGGGAGTGGAAGGCTTTGTGACCGTGCAGTTCGTTGTAGATAAAGAAGGCAATGTAAGTAACGTGGAAGCGGTGAGCGGTCCGGCAGAATTGCGTGCAGAAGCGATAAGGGTAATTAAGAAAAGTGGAAAATGGACGCCCGCCATTCAAAACGGCCGCCAGGTAAAATCGTACAAAAAGCAGCCTATCGGGTTCAGGTTGAATGTAGATTAGGCCGCCCTGGCTCAAATGCGTTTACGGTGCTACGGCTGCCAGCCGCGGCACCGTTGTTTTTTACGGGGCATTGGTGCGCGCCGGCTGATGTGACCATTTTCTACCGGCAGCCTGCCTGCAGCTTCTTCTGTCTTTTTTCAACGTACTTTTGCACGCAAAGAGACGAAAAAAAATATGCAGGGAAAATCAATAGGTTGGGAAGATACTATCGTGGCGTTGGCAACTGCCCAGGGAATTGGCGCCATTGGCGTTATCAGGCTCAGCGGCCGGCAGGCGTTCGGCATTATCAATAATTTATTCCCGTCGAAAGACCTCACCAGACAGCCTTCGCACACCCTGCATGTTGGTTATTTGAAGGAGAATGGGAAGATGCTCGACGAAGTGGTTGTATCGCTGTTTAAAGGCCCAAAATCGTACACGGGTGAAGATGTGGTAGAAATCTCCGGTCACGGTTCGCCCTTCGTTTTACAGCAGATAATGCAGGCCTGCGTGAACCAGGGGGCCAGGCTGGCAAAGCCGGGGGAATTTACCCAGCGCGCATTTTTAAACGGTAAGCTCGATCTGGCACAGGCGGAGGCCGTTGCCGATCTTATTGCCAGCAATACCGAAGCCTCGCGCAAAACGGCGCTGCACAATATCCGCGGTGGTTTTTCAGAACGGTTAAAGAACCTGCGCGAACGGCTGATCATGTTCTCGGCATTGATAGAACTGGAGCTCGATTTTTCGCAGGAAGATGTAGAGTTTGCCGACCGCAGCCAGTTGTTCGCGCTGCTTGACGAGGCGCAAAACACCACGCAGCAGCTGGCCAATAGTTTTCAACTGGGTAATGTGATCAAGAACGGCGTAAGCGTTGCTATTATCGGGGCGCCCAACGCCGGTAAATCAACCCTGCTGAATACCCTGCTTAACGAAAACCGCGCCATCGTAAGCGATATTGCCGGCACTACCCGCGATACCATCGAGGAAGTGCTGAATATCGATGGCATCCTATTCCGTTTAATTGACACGGCCGGCATCCGCGAACATACCCACGATGTGATAGAAAGTATTGGTATGGAAAAAGCGCTGGCCAAAATGCAGCAGGCCGATGTGGTCATTTATCTGTTCGATGTAAATGAAACAACGGCGCAGCAGCTGCAAAACACCGTCAATGAGCTCAACAGCAAAAAAGTAAAATATATCCTCGCCGGCAATAAAGCCGATGTTTTACCCGAGCCTGCACTTCGCGAAAAGTTCAGTACCATTTCCGGTATCATTTTTATCTCGGCCAAAGCAAACCAGCATACCGAAGTATTAAAAGAAAAACTGGTTGACCTGGTGCTACAGGGCAAAATACAAACCGACGACACCATCATCACCAATGCACGGCATTATCATGCCCTGCAGGAAGTGCTGCAATCGCTCATCGATATCCGAAATGGATTTGAGAACAAAGTGCCCGCCGATCTGGTGGCGCTTGACATCCGCCGCTGCCTGCACTATTTAGGAGAGATAACGGGTGAGATCACAACGGAAGATCAGTTGGATTATATATTTAGTAAGTTTTGTATCGGGAAGTAGACGCATACACAAATAATGCGGGTTTTACACGATTTCCGCTGATTCTGAAAGGTTTACAATTGCCTTTCATTGCCTTTTTCTGCCTTTAATAGCCGTTTTCTTGTTGTGATGTTGGTTACTACTTAAAAAATACGGGAATTTCATGGTCACTACTGTGAAAAATTGATACGGTATGATACGCAATGATACGGTATGATACGATTTTTGATCTGTTCCTGAATTATGTTATATTCGCTTTCAATTTTTTAATTCTGCATAAGGATTACCCACATAAAACTTTTGGCGATAAGCGTATTAGCTATATCCTGCTTATGGCATCCCTTGCTGAACGAAGTCAGTTTTTTTTACACCCTTTTTGTTAATGTTGATTCACCTTTTAAAGGTGATATAAGAGTTATTCTTAATTAGGATATTATTTACTAATATTCATTTCAAACATCTTTTAATTAATAGATTCTATGTCTAAAATGTTCAAAATTAAAGCTTCTAAAGACGCATCATTTGAAGAACTCGAAGCAGCATATAAAGATGCAACTGGTAATCCCGAGTTTAAATTAACCCCGGAAGACTATGAC
>NZ_LWBP01000244.1 GCF_002078015.1 Niastella populi
GTTGCTTCGTCATCATCAACAAGTAGTATCGAATATACTTTCTTATTCATAAGAATTGATTTATTGGATATCTATAAGCGGGGTGTATAATAATAGAAAACGATCTAACAACAGTTCGTTGTGATTCGTTAACCATTATTCGCAACCTGCTTTAAAGTTACAATAAATATGAACATAAATTTAATATCTAAAAAGTAGTTTATTATCCATCCATTTTTTATCATTATAAGCTATAAGTAAATACTTATTTCATTGAATTTAAACCCATTTTTCCGTAATTAAGTTGCAAAATGAAGGTTATATATTTAAGTTTATGTGAACTTATCTATTTCATTTCGGATACCAATGACTATAACACCTGATGTAAACCCAGCCAATAAAATGAGATAAGCGTTACCGTTTAACCGTGAGACAGCTATTCCGATTTACCCCAAATCCGTGCGTATGAAAACCAAATATTACTCATTCTTTTTGCTCAACATTTTTTTTATCATTGGTTGCGCATTGCATTGCAAAGCCGTTTCTACTGATACCATTAAGGCAGGTTCCTATGTTGTCAATATGGGTATTACGCCGCAAACGTTTGGAAACGGTTTAAAACCCTATGGGTTGGTGTATGATCTGTTGAAAAATTATAAAGTGCCGGTCAAATGGGTGATTAATCCTACAAAATCGAAAGATGGCATTGATTTTACGCACAACGGAGTCAATTACCGGGGAGGCACTTTTATTATTCCCTTTGAATATCGAACAACGGCCGTTAATACAACAATAACTTCCTGGGAGTCGCAAGGGGTGACTGGAAACACAACTGTCAGTGACTTTATTACAGATGTTTACAGCACGCTGCATCATCCACCGGTTTGGACACTGGATAAAGCAAACGGCGCAGTGGCCGTAAACTTTTTTAACAATGCCGGCATTCCGTCCTCAGCCTATGGCGGCACCAGTTCAACTAACTGGAAAGACCCATCGCAGCTTAGTGCTTGTGATGATATTTTCGTACTGCCGCATGCCGATCCTACTTGGGCAACGCATAATAACTTATACTATTGGAACCTAAACTACAAGGGAAATATCTGGTCGGGTTGCCATGCGGTGAGTGTGCTGGAAAATCTTACCGACCCGGGAATCACCATACAGTTAAATTTTCTAAGCACATCCGGTTTGGTAAATTACACTGCGCATTCCAATGGTTCGCCTCCTTTCCTGTATAACTATTCCACTGATGCGGTCATGCAATTCATGCAAACGCTTGATAATGCTACCAATAATGGTTCAGAAAGAATTTATCTTCCTAAGTCTGGAGGCGGATGGAGAGCATCAACAAAATTAGGGGTGTACGATGCCTCCCAGGCAGATGTACCCTCCTTTTCTCCCGGCCCCGCGGCTGTCGTGCCATATGGTCGCGCATATGGCGATAATGACAGGGGTTGGGTTATGTATGAAGGAGGACATGATATTAATAGGAGTTCGGTTGCCGTTGCGGAAAGAGTAGCAGCCCAGCGAGCTTTTTTAAATTTTTCTTTTTTCAGTACCAGCGATAAAAATGCCTGGTTTGATATTCAATTACATAACGTACAAGACGTAATGATGGCTAACCAGCCGGTTAACTTTTCCTTTTCCGTTCCACCAGGTGTTAATCTGGCAAATTATACCATTCAATGGTCATCTTCCTGTGCCGGAACATTTTCGCCAGATGCCCACCAGCAATCGGTCAGTTTCACGCCGTCTGCAACTAATACGGCCTCCATTATTACAGCAACTTTGCTTGATGGCTGCAACAGGGAAGTATTTGCCAGTAAAGGAACCTATATCAGTTCTGTTCTGCCCGTAAGAACTGTTATCATCGGCACCTATAATTCTTCTATCCGGTCAACTACACTGTATTGGACAGCGTTCAATAACCTTACAGTTCATCACTTCGAAATTGAAAGGAGCGGCAATGGCTTTGATTTTATAAAGATCGGCGTACTTCCTCAGTCCGGGCATACTACAACGGCCTCCTATAGTTTCACTGATCCTCATCCATTGCCCGACCAACCCTATTATCGGTTAAAAACCGTTTATGAGAGTAATGCATCAAACCACTCCAATGTAGTATTATTAAAAAGCAGCGAACCTGCTTCTGGTATCAGGATGCTTTCGAATCCGGCAAGAGGTAATATAAGTTTTAGTTATTTTTCCGATGCCAACGATACCATAGTCGCCCGGGTAATTGATATAAATGGGAAGGCATTAACTTTTGGCAGGTATCCGGTCAGAAAGGGATGGACAACTGTATGCTTGAATTCCCAAGCCAGGATTCCGGTAGGTTTATATCTTTTGCAGGTGATAACGAAAGGCCAAACGATCAATGAAAAGGTGAGCATAGCAGGTATGTAACCGATAACTCTTAAAACAAACTGGGTATATAAGACAGGATTTACGATCTTTAACCGTTTCAATTATGTAAATATCAAGTCCGGCCCCCTGCGCCGGATTTGATGTTTTATGAAATACGATGTGGAAAACTATATAAATTTTTATTTTCACTCCTTTTGAAATAGCAAACTTAATCTTCTTTGTATATTGTAACAACCATTTGGTATGTCCTGGTTTGTGAGAACGCAGGTTGTCCCTCTGCTAACAGAAATACCCTTACTTCAACTTCGGAATTATTTACTGAGTTGTGCACTAATCACATCGCAGTGTAAGCCTGTTCACTTCCGTAGGGGCTTTCATGACAGCATAAGTGTTTAGCTTTAAATACTAATACGATCTTTATTTAAAATTAAAAGTAAGGTTCATTCCTGATCAATTACTTACATGTTATTAAGCGTTATTGCAACATATATCAAGTGATTATGCATGCACAAGTAAAAATATTACCTGGCATTTTAAATTAAATCCTGTTCCGGTGAATCGCTTCATTACAAGCTTAGATAAAAGTAATGCTCTTTTACAGTGCCAAAACAAAATAAAACGGGCAATTAAATGGCGTTGTAAAGCCATCCTAATATTGCCTGTTCTTCTTTTCTCCCTATTTCAGGTTTGGGGCCAGAATGCCTATGCCGTTCAAGCCAATATTATTTACCGTTTTACCAAATACATTAACTGGCCCGATGAGAAAAAAACGGGTGATTTTGTGATCGGTGTAGTAGGCGATACGCCTTTGTATGAAGAACTAAAGATATTCACCTCCAATAAAACAGCGGCCGGACGGCCTTTTGTTATTAAAAAATTCTCCGGTTCTGCCTCAGCTTATAATTGTCACATTTTATTTGTTTGTGAAGATGAAAGCGCAAGCGTTAAACGCATAGTCGCTAAAACTGCAGGTACACCCACGCTGCTGGTTACCGAATCGGAAGGATTATCACGCAAAGGGTCCTGTATCAACTTTATAGTTATTAATGATCATCTTAAACTGGAGATCAATAAAACCAATATCGAAAACCGGAGCCTGGGCATTGCCTCTGAATTATTGAACCTGGGAATTATTGTAAAATAAAGGCAAGAATGCATTATGAAACTAAGTATCAAAAAAAGAATAGTTTTCAGTTTCTGGTTCTTAGGCTGCGTGTTTTTAATCAATGGTATTTTTACCATTATTGTCCTTTGGCAAAATCAAAAAATGGCTGAAAGGATCTCAAATGTCGTTTTGCCTTCCATGCATGGTATCGATGAATTGAATTCCATGCTGCTGGAATCGAAAATGTATACCACCAACTGGGTGTTCCTGCGATCGAACCAGGAAGATAAAGTACTACTGAAAAATATACATGACATGGAGTATTATTCTTTAAAGAAAAAGATGACGGCTTATACCGGCAAATGGGCGCACGCAAACATTACCGACAGCTTGCTGCAAGTGTATATTCGCTTTGAAAAATTGCTGGTTATTGAAAAAGAGATCATGCAATCGCTGCAAAAATTTGAAGATTATGATGACCCCGTGATAAAACTGGAAGCCGAAAGAAAGTTGGAAGATGAGGTGCTTCCGCAAACGGCAGCAATCATTCTTTCGCTTAAGAACATCGATAAACTTGGCAATCAATATGTGGAACAGGAAAACGCCAGGCTGGCGCAGCGACGGTCTGATATGCGGGTATTTATTATTGTTTTATCTGTGGCATTCCTGCTCATTGGGTTCTTGCTGTCAGTTTATTTTTCCAGAATAATCATTGCCCCCATTACCCGCATCCGTCATATGATAAATGATCTGGGGTTAGGAATTATCAGTAAGGTTGAATATAATACCACCCGCGATGAAATAGGCGAAATGGTAGTGGCTGTAAACAATTTGTCGGCAAAATTGCAAGTCGCCAGCAAGTTTGCCCATGAAATAGGAAAACGCAATTTCGATATGCCATTCCATCCGCTGAGCAAGGAAGATACCATGGGTAAAGCGCTTATTGCCATGCGTGATGATCTGAAAAAAAGTGAAAAGGAATTGTTGAATGCCACTGGCCACCTGCATAAGAAAGACCAGTTACTTCAAGCTGTCGCAGACGCCACACATGAGCTGATCAGTAATTGCGACCTGGAGAAAGCCATTGGAAAAACAATGCGGTCATTAGGCTGGGGCATTAATGCCGATGGCATCAATATTTATACCATGCGGCATGAAGAGTATGACAACCAGTTGTACGCTGACTCCTATATGTGCTGGCTGCAGGCGACCGATGAAGTTGATTTTAAATTGCCCGTTCATTACAACACAACCACCATGTCGCATGCCATTCATTCCCTGCGCAGCAACGAAGTGTACGCCCGGCTAACCAGCCAGGTGGAGGATGAATCAGCGAAACTGCTACTTGAGCAAAGGAAGATCAAATCGGTTGCTGCATTCCCTATCTTTATCATGGGCCGGTTCTGGGGTGTTGTAGAGCTCACCAATAGTTATGAACGAGTTTGGACGGAAACCGAGTTCTCCATTCTCAAATCTTTTACCGTTACCCTGGGCTCAGCTATTGAACGCCTTCAGATGGAACAACAACTGATTGTAGCAAAGGATAATGCGGAAGCTGCCAGCAAGGCTAAAAGCGAATTTATGGCCAATATGAGCCATGAATTACGCACACCCATGAACGGTAT
>NZ_LWBP01000245.1 GCF_002078015.1 Niastella populi
TTACGCACACCCATGAACGGTATCATTGGTTTTACCGACCTCGTACTAACCACCGAACTGCAAAAAGCACAACGCGATTACCTGAAGAACGTAAGTAAATCGGCTTACAGCCTGCTGAATATTATCAATGACATCCTTGATTTCTCTAAAATCGAAGCCGGCAAGTTATTGATCGATGAAGTGCCTTTTAACCTCGCCGAACTGGTAGAGGATACATCAGACCTCATCTCCATTAAAGCCGAAGAAAAAGGCATTGAACTGGTATGCTCAATAGACCCGGCCTTGCCTTCTCAACTGATCGGTGACCCCATCCGCATAAAACAGGTACTGACCAATCTCATGGGCAATGCGGTTAAATTTACCGCGCGTGGGGAAGTGTTAGTGAAAATACAGTCGGGAAGGAAGTATGAAAAAAATGATGCAACATTTGTTGATATCGATATTTTGGTAAAAGATACGGGCATCGGTATTCCTCAAAGCAAGCTTAACGCCATTTTTGAAAGCTTTACACAAGCTGATAGTTCCACTACCCGTAAATATGGAGGTACAGGCCTGGGACTTACCATTTCAAAAAGCCTGGTTGAATTAATGGGTGGGCAATTGACCGTGGAAAGTGAACCTGACAAAGGCAGCGCATTTTCATTCAATCTCTCCCTGCAGGTAGTTAATCCGGCACCACCGGTAACGTTCGATTCAAAACCATTGTTGCGCGAGGTGCTGGTGATCGATGATAATGAAACCAACTGTATACTCATGCGGGGGATCTTCGATTACCTGCATATTCCTTGTAAAATATGCACCAGTGGACCGGAAGCCCTGATGTTGATCGCCAGATCAATACAAAATAAGGAGATGTTTGACCTCATCATTACCGACCACCAGATGCCGGTTATGGATGGTATTACGCTGGTAAAGGAATTAAAGAAATTGCTGAATGGCCGTACCGAACCTTTCATATTGATGCTGTCATCCCTTGAAAAAACCTTGTTTCAGCATGAAGCGGAAAGGATCGGCATCAATAAATTCCTTTACAAGCCGGTTAAACTGCACGAACTGAACAATATTTTATCAGCCCTTTTTAACAAAGCTATTACCAATGAGTGCAAAGAAGCAATTCCTGCCATCGAAGCATTTGCCAGAGTTACAAAGGTATTGGTAGTGGAAGATGAACCTGTGAACCTTTTATTGATCACGGAAGTTTTGCGGAAAATGGGAATAGAAGTAGTTACTGCCGGTAATGGAAAGGAAGCGGTTGACCAAATACAGAAGCATTATCCTTCCCTGATATTTATGGATGTAAATATGCCCATCATGGATGGGTTTATGGCCACCGAGTTGATCCGTCAGTTGCAAACGCATCACAATAAGGTGCCTATTGTAGCTTTGACTGCAGACGCGATGAAGGAAGATAGGGAACGGTGTCTGGCATCGGGTATGAATGATTATATTTCCAAACCATTCCGGGTTGAAGATATTCACAACGCCATAAAAAAATATTGTCCTGTATTGGAGTTTAAGAGTGTCACTGAAGTCGGAAGTCGTCTGAAGTCTGAAGAGTCTTAAATTATTTGATCCTGGTCATATTTTGATATGCCGGATATGAAGCTAACTGCCAAAAATGCGATAAAAAGTTCATTCATCGAATATTTTTTTGTTTATAGGATAAACTTATATAAATTTTGAAGGAAACTATTTAGGTTACATTAAATATTCTAACCCCCAAATCCATCCCTATGAGGAATCTAATCCTGAATAATGCGCCTGCAGTAATGCCCTGGCTGCAACCCATTTTAAACAGTGTGACCCAAGCTGTGCTGATCACAGACGCCGATTTTCTGGTTCTGCAATGGAATGCCAGATCAGAACAATTACTTGACCAAAAAGCAGGCTCGCTTGCAGGAAAGAACCTGATAGATCTGATGCATGAGTTTTGCTGCGATACTTGCGGTATCAGTCGCAGATTGCAGCAAGTGGCAGAGAAAGGAATGGTTGATGAAGACATTCTGCTTATCCGTCCTGACGGAGAAATTTTAAAGTTATCCTGCTATGCTTATAAGTTACCTGGCACAGAGCAGCTTTCTGTCATTGTAGCGATGATTCATGAACCACAGGGCCAAAATGATGCGGGGCGGCCTAAAGAGAAAGTGGACGAATCTATATTTTATTCTTTTCTCGATAATAGCCTCGCACCGGCTTGGATAGCAGATGAAGATGGCTATGTATTGTTCATGAATAAGATTGCTCTGCATATCTGGCATCTGGATGAAACTTACCGGTTTAAGCGTGCCCATGAATTGTTTCCCAAACAAATCGCAGATGGAGTCCTTGCCAGCGACAGGATGGTGCTTGAAACGGGGCAGCCCATTGCCTTTGTGGTTCCATCTATTCGCAAAGATGGTACGCCTGGTTTTTACATGCTGCATAAATTTCTTCTGCCACTTAATACTGCAAAACGTCTGGTAGTAGGTCAGGCCATTGACTTAACTGAGGAAATACATATGCGGGAAGAGCTTAGAAAAAGCAATGAGCGCTTCTCGTATGTGGCGAAAGCTGTTTCGGATTGCATTTGGGACTGGAATATGGAAACTGGTCAAATATATCGAAGTGAAGCTTTAATGATATTAACTGGCTATGCGCCCGGTGATATCGAAGAATCTCTTGATTGGTGGGTTGGAAAAGTTCACCCAACAGATCGAAGAGGGATGAAAAATAAGCTGGATGCTTTTATTAAACAAGGCCATCCTTATTGTGATGTTGAATACCGGTTCCGTTGCGCAGATGGCAGGTATAAATATTTTTCAGACAAAGGATATATTATTTACAGCGACGGAAAACCTGTGCGGGCTATCGGAGTGGTTCATGACATAACAGAAAAGAAAAAATTAGAAGCAAAACTATTACAGCAAAAAATACAAAAACAAAAAGATATTTCCCAGGCCATTATGGCTACCCAAGACCATGTATGCAACGAGTTGGGAAAGGAATTGCATGACAATGTGAATCAAATACTGGCAAGCGCGAGTATGATGCTCACTTATGCCCGTAACAAAGATTGTGAAAATAGCGGGGATTGCTTTGATAAATGCGGCCATTATTTACAATTAGCCATTGGGGAAATTCGCAAAATTTCCAAATCCCTAAATACTTCCATAATCGGGGAAATGGGGTTGATAAAACCGGTGGAAGAAATTGTTGCCAATATGAAACTGGCCCGATCCATTACAGTACAGTTTAAATGCGAACCGGTACTGGAACAGCAACTATCAGGCGAACAAAAGCTGATGATCTACCGCATCATCCAGGAACAAACCAATAACATCATGAAATATGCCGAAGCCGGGAAAGTATGGGTTTTGATAAAAAGAAAAGCCAATTCCTTATCCCTGGTAATACAGGATGATGGGAAAGGGGTCGACCTAAAAAATGCAAAAAGGGGCATCGGTCTTGCCAATATAAAGAATAGGGTAGAAGCATTCAGCGGATCATTCGGTATAGTTAGTTCTCCCGGCAAAGGATGTCGTATTGAAATATCGGTCCCTCTAAAAAGAACGTGAACAAATCCATTTTTATATAAGTTGGTTACCCCGTAGAAATATGGGAGTCACTAAACTGGCTGAAGGGTTTTCAAAACACTTCGTTACAGACCAGGTTCCATTTTTATTCCTTACCCCTACCAAAATTGTTTGATTCCAGGTAACAGCTCCAAAATAGTAACGTTTAAGTGATGTATCAAAAACTTCAATCATCATTCCCGGCTGTTCTATAACCTTAACGATATTATTTTTGAAGTATGAAATATCTTTTTGAACACCATCAAGTTCACAAAAATTTTCAACTTTCACATCATAGCCAAATGGGTCGCGTGCATGAGCAATTGCTTTCATAAAAAGGCTATTGAAAAGTTTAAATACACTTTACTGTTTATTAAACCTTATCATGAATTTTAATTTAGTAAAATTTAGGATAAGTACAATATATACTGATTTAAATCATGTTTTACCCTATGAACTATTGACATGGTTGAACATCGCATTTGTATTTAATAAAAAAGTTGAATTTCCTTTGGCCATTTTTGATGTTGCTGGTGATTTATCTCCAACTTCTATTAACTGAAATTAAAACCATGGACTATCCCAAAACGTGTGCTCTAGATTGATGATGATCCAGATGACTGCTTTATTTTCGGCACAGCAATCCGAGATTTGGGGCTAATTATTGAAGTGTTTTTTGAAATGGAAAGCGAGTCGGCAATAAAACGCCTTGAGCATGGGCATATCCCTATACCTGGTTTGCTTGTGCTTGACTGGAATATGCCAAAAGTAAGCGGTAGCAATTGTTTAACTGCCATCAGGAAACTTCCCCGTTACTCATCAGTGCCTATTGTAGTGATTACAACTTCTATTGCGTCACATGACCTGCTGGAAGCTACACTGTTGGGTGCTTCCTATTCATTTACAAAACCTTCAAGCATTCCAGGACTACGAGATTTACTACGACATATTTTTTCGCTCATCTATCAGGCGAACAAAAGTTGATGGCTGCATAACTGGTTTGTGTGGGGGATAAGAAATAATAAAACTTCAAGGCGGCATTTGCAGTTCAAGATTTACAGTTTTTGAGGTATGGTAAAGATGCGATGTAATTGGAATAACAATAACAACTTAAGAAGTAGTGAAGCTCTCCGGCAACATCCGCCCACTTGTATCAATTTTGGATTGACGTAACATTAAAGTGGGGTCACTAAAATTGTATCATTTCTCTATGCAATAAAACAACCCCCTGAAAATACAGGGGGGGTGCTCATGTTTTCGGGTTCGGAGTTTTTTTGGGCTGAAAGTAATTAAAGGTACATAATTCATGGTCAGCAAATAAATAAATTACTAGCCGTGAACTTCCAAAGAAAAAAAATTTATTAACCACACTATTAAAATTTTATTGATTCCCATTGTAGATTATAAAATTAAACACCCGCGTTTGCTAAAGAAAACGGGTGTTAATAGCGGAAACTTAGCCTTAGAGTCTTTGTTTTGGCTTTACATCTTATAACGGTGATTTTCAAAGGGTATCATCAATACCTGCATTTTACATAAGATATTGGTCGCTTGTTACTTCTAAAATACTACAGGCGAAAAGTGATTCCAATTATAAGACTGATTAACTCGAAAGAACATATAGTATAATCTACAGTTAAGTGTAAAAGGAACTACTTATCTGTCAATTGTATTACCAACACTTTTTTGAGAAGTATTCTTTTGCAGAGATTCAAGTTTGAATTCGAGTTCGTCTGCTATTGTACCTTCTTTGCTGCTTACTATAGTAATTGGTAATTCTGCAGGAAAGGAAGCTAATTGTAATTTTTGTAACTGATCCGCATCAATTCGAACTTTATAGGAACCGGGGGAAAGTCCCAGATAACTGAAAAAGCCATCTGATTCAGTAAGTGTTTTTCCAACAAGCATTGAGTCACTGTTATAAAAAGATACAATAATGCGGCCTTGTCCTTCCAGGCCTTTTTCGCTGTTCAGGTATACCATACCCATAGCTTCACCTACCACCGCTATAGGGATTTCTATCAATTTCAATTGATTTGGACTAATATCAACGCTTAAGATCTTCTTTTTTATTTGCCAGGCAATGTTGTCCAGACTGTTTCCGTCAAGTTCAATAAAGTACTTGCTGTAAGGTTCCAGATCCAGCACCCGGATAGTGCTATCGCGGGAATCAGTCACGATGCGGCCGCCGTTAATACGGAATTTGAGTTTGGGAATTTTTGGTTCGTTACTTTCTCTTTGACCGTTACAATTTAAATCAAGAAAGGGTAGAATAACTATACCTCCCCTGCCTACGCCGGAGCGGTTACCAAAGTTGCTGTACTTTGTTTTTCCATCATGTATTAAACTGCCTGAGGTAGATTGAATTAAGGTAGTTGTTTTATTGGTCCGGCTTGCCGAAAAGGCAGTTCTTGCAAAAGGAAAATCATAACGCAGCCCAATTGTCATATTACTGATCTGTGTTTGAAAATTCTTTTCATACGAAATATTCAGGAAGCCATTACCCAATAATTGTTTTTCCAACTCAAACTTCATTGTCATAAACCGGCTTTGGTTATGTTGAAACTGGGCCTGTGGTTTGAACACAAATTTTGCGGGAAGCATATAAGCCAGTAAAAAGTTGCTGTATACGAAAGGATGTGGTTGGTCGGTAAACAATCCATAAGTAGTAAGGCTGGAGCTCAGCCGGTAAAAAGTTCCGGTGAACATTACATCCGCCGATGTATATTTCATTTTAGCAATATCCCTGTATCTTGTTTTGGCAGAATAAGATGTTTGGGGGGCAATGATTTGATTCAGCGTAAGCCTGGAAAACAATACGAAATGCGGTGTTCGCAACGGCGTTGACAAGGTTATTTTTCGCTCTTCAAAAAAACGATTATTAATCGCCTGTTGCCCTTTTGCGTATTTTGAATAATTCAATTCAAATTGAAAGCTGGAGGGTAGCCTGTAGCTCAATACCCCCTTCGATCTTACGCCATGCGTATATTCTCCTGAAAACAGCAGGTTAGATGTCAACCTGAGCGAAGTATTCAAATAAGGCATGCACTTGCCCGATGTTACAGAAGAAAGATATTCCATACCCCAGCCAACTGTCATTCGCCTGTTCAGTCCATAATTAAAACTTGTTTTGGCAAACCTGCCGTGGGTGCTGTCTTCAAGCATGCCTGCACTGATGGTATATTCCAGTTCTTTACCTGGAAGAAGGTTAAAAGGTATAATAATGTTCCGTTCGCTCGACCGTTCTTCTCCCCATGGCCCATAAAATCGCAGCTTAATCAATGAGCTGCCATATACGAGCGGCACTTCGAATGTGAAGAACCCCGAAGCGTCGGCTTTTACATAATTCACCATTACGTTATTTACATATAACTCTACCATCCAGCCAGGCTCTGTGAAATCGCTTACCGTATAGGTGCCGAAGGATCGCCTGAATGAAGTAGGGGTATTGGTAACCTGTACACCAACAACAGGTGCTAAAATAGAAGCTGTAGCCGGTGTGGTTATTTTGCCGATCCTTATTTGCCGTATAAAGCGATGTTCATTATTAACAAAACGCCACAAATAATATTGCCTGCCGATACCGAAGGGAAAATTGTTTTGGTAGGTTAGCGATACGGTGGCCTCTCCGCCTGCTATAATTGATCCCGTGGTAAGGTTCAGTCTGGTGTCTGTTAACCCTTTCAAGTGTTTTGTAGCAACAACTGACCAATCGGCCATTCCAAACCGGAAGAACGGTGATTCACGACGGATCGTTGTATCTGCTTTTACTTCACGCTTGAGTTGGCTGATATTCCGACGTATCATTTCCTGCCGCATTTCCCTGATTACAGGAATATCCAGTTTGGTATCAATGGTGGCAGAGAGACTTCTGAAATTGAATGTACATGCTAACTCAAACACTTTTCCGAAATATTCCGATTTCAGATAAAGACTGGTTTCTGTACGGATCAGATCACCCGGATCAAGTTCGATAACATGTTCTTTATAGCTGATACGGTTTTGTACCTTGTCAATTACAAAGGCTGCCTGCGGGCTAACAAAAAAGCCGGTAACAGAATCCATTCCAGCCGACATGGAGTTTTTGATCTTTAAGAAATTGAAAACATCGGTAACTGACAGGTAAAGCTCCTGGTCATGGATCACAGCCGGAACTTCCAATCCGCCAACCTGGGGCACGTTTAAAAAAACAATTATTTCGTCATACGCCGGTTCTTCCCCAGCCCTGGCCAAAACTGGCGTAAACAAAGCAAACAACAGCATTGCGGCAACCATAAAACGCTTACAGCTTTTATGTGCCGTTAAAATACTGAATTGCTTTATCCTGTTTTGTGCCCTCATCTGACGATTGTACTTTTTGAATTTTCTTTTTTATTATTCCTGAATAAAGGTCACCGAGAAAGAGCCACTATAAACTCCGGGCGGATTGGCTGCTGGCCCTCCTACCGTAAGCGTTGCCCCTACCTTTATTGAATTTTTCGCAGGAGGCGTTGTCGTAGAAGTGAATGGTGAAGCGGGATCAGATGCCCCGATATGCAATGTCATAGATCCTCCATTACTACCCGTTAGCTGCACATCGGGCCCATTTACTATATTTATGATGGTGCCTGAAGGCGCTTCCACTTCAAATATGGCCGGATAATACTGAAAGCCAAGGTTAACAGGTATTACGTCTCCGGTAACAGATCGGGCGCCATTGGCGGCAATAACAACAGTTCCCCCTGAATTTCCATGGGAGAATGCACCAAAACTCAGGTTCTGCAAAGTATTGACAGATATTTGCGCAGTGGCCGAAAATCCTGTCAACAGAAGATACATACAACTTCCGATCATCAACAGGAGGCGCTTTCGTTTCAGTAATTTCAATTTCGCGCTCATTTTACAGAATTTGGAGGCTTTGCTTCCCGAAGTTCATAAATAAGGGGATTGTGTTTCAGGATGATGAAGCAAGCTTCTTACACATTTTATTTCTCAAGAGGATTATAGTTGATCAATAGCTGTGTTTGAGCAAGGGTAACTGGTTCTATATCTGACTGGGTTTTGTATACAATATAGAGTTTGCCCTTACTGTAATCAACACGTGCATTCTTATCAAGCGCAATCTTTATGCGTCGTGCCCGATTGTGCGTATATACAGCAAGTCCCTGAATAGAACCTACTTTAGTTACTTTATCATTTAGTGAAATATGCTCAACAGTGATATCCCCATATACTGACATATTTCCTTCCCTGTTAAATGTCATGCTTAAAAGGGGCGTATTATCGTCATACATTTCCAGTGAACAACTTGAAATATTCACTTGAGCAGAACATTGGCCTACACGAATGATTACTGGTAAGGAGATGCCAAAAACAGGAATCAGGCGAACAGACACAGCTGACGAATCGTGGCGGTTTGTTTCTTCCACGCCCAATGGTTTTTCATCAGCTATTGCCCTGAAATATAGATGAGATCGATATTCCCCCGGAAGTAACTTGCTGGTTTGCTTCAACTGTATACGCACAGTTTGTGATTCATTAGGCCCCAAGACAACGCTTCTCGGAAAAAAGCGTATATATTTATCAGCAAAGTTTTCGCTGGTATCAGTTGCGCCCATTTCTACAAATGAACCATCCTCCTTCATTTTATAATGGACGAGTGAAATAACATACTTGGCGCTGTCTTGTCCGGTATTGGCCAGGTTTAACTCATGCGTCTTTTTAGAACCGTCAAAAACAACCCTTTTGGGCATGACCATCAAATTACCCTGGGCGCTTACTTTTATAGATGGATAAATTGATAGAGACAGAGAGCAAGCCAGGAGCAGGATATAATAAGTAGTTTTTGTGGAAAATAGCGTTTTCTGCAGAAAATTGAATTTTTGCATTGATAGTGGATTATGATTAATGGTTAGAATTTTCGCTACATCAACAGAACAATTAAAAGATACAAAAAAGCTGCTGTGCGCAGCTTTTTTGTATAAAAGGCTGCTTAGTTATAGTTAACTGTTACACTAAAGGCAGTACCCGAAACGTATGTACCGGCAACCTGAGAGGCACCTACGTTCAAAGTAGCTCCCACTGTAAGCGTCTGTGCGCCTGCAGTCAAAGCACCTGTTGAAGAAGGACTACTGGTAAATGTATTTACCGTCATCGTTTCAGTACCGGAGTTTCTGGTAATTGTTACACTCGATGGCAGGGTAATAGCATAGGTGTATGTTCCTTCACCGGTAACGTTGAAAGAAGCGGCGGCAACTGTTCCGGTGGTTGCAGGTAGCGTTACACCGCCTGTGGCTGAACGTGCTCCTGCTGGCGTTAATACAGCTGTACCACTGCTGGAACTAACAGCAACGTTACCGAAGTTCATATCAACAGTCTTTGTTATGGCGATGGGCGTAACAATTGTAGCGGTTGAAGTGGCTGTGGCAGAAGCCTGGGCAAAAGAATTTACTGAAAAGGCTAAAAGCAAAGCGCTAATAACAATCAACTTGTTTTTCATTTGTGATCTTAGGTTTGTTTAAAAAAATGTTTAAATTTTAGTGGCACAAAACTATCCATTGGTTACATTGTATAAAAAGAAAACAAGAGGAGAAACCCAGAAGTAAACGTTTATTCTTACCCGCACTTATTTTTTTGCTTACTAGTTTAAAGTTGTAACGGCGATGCATATAACTTCATTAATTGAATATTTTGTTTTGTAGTTTTTTATGGAGGTATAACAGAAATGATAGCGCTTCTTTTCTTAAAGATGAAGTATTGATGATCGATTTTGCCGGTGACCCCTTACATTATACCAACAAAGAAAGCGGCCATAAAGTAGCCTGTAATGGCTCATAACTTAATTTTGGAACTGTCAAGAACCGAATAGTTACCTGAAGATGTATATATCCGGTTGCGAACTAAACTGGCGAAGGAAATAGAAGATGTTTTGAAAGTTTTATCAAATCTTGACGTAGAAAGTTCTAACCTAAAAACCTACTTCCATGAAGGCATAGCACTTTCCACACAACTCACTACCAGTTGGGAGTCCAGCTCGATACCCGCAAAGGAGAAACTACAAAAGTTCGTGTTTCCCGAAGGGGTGACCTATAATCACGAAAAAAGGTTATTTCTAACCTCTAAAGTAAATACGCTCTTTTAGCCAATCCCACGCCTGAACAGCATTTCAGAAAGTGATAAAAATAAACGAGGTTGTATCAAAAGTAAACGAAGGCCCTGAGAATTGCTTAAACGGTCACCTGTCTCCATCAGGTACCCGAATAAAAAGAGGCCGTATCATACTTTTGATACGGCCTCGTCCAATTTAGTCGGGACAACTGGACAAATTTCGAACCTGGTGATACAGGAGTTAAAGGCATTAGGAGAATTTGTAAGCTTATTAAAGAATTAGTCAAATAGAAATTATTAATTGTCTTGGATGACAAAATGATTTATTGCTTTAGACTGTTGGGCGAATTAAACGACTGCCTGAATTCCAGCGGTGACAGCTTTGTCTTCGATTTAAACAACTTGCTAAATGACGGCAAATGTTCGAAACCTAATTCAAATGCTATTTGGCTAATAGAAAGACTGGTGGTTGATAACTTTACCTTTGCATTTTCGATAAGTTTGTTGTGAATGTGTTGTTGTGTATTTAGTCCCGTTAATACCTTTAATAAACTGCTCAGGTAATTTGGTGATAAGTTTAGTTGTTCAGAAATATATTTGACAGTAGGCACTCCTCTGGCAGCTAACTTATCACTGGAAAAGTAATCAATCAATACATTGTCCAGACGTTCCAATATTTCATGGTTCGTTTTCTCACGCGTGATGAACTGGCGATTGTAGAACCGTTCAGAATAATTAAGTAAGGTTTCAACTTGTGAAATGATGATTTTTTTGCTGAATTTGTCAATATTAGCACCGTATTCCTGTTGAATATTTTGTATAATATTATCAATCGTTTTTTCTTCTTTTCCTGAAAGGAATAATGCTTCATTTACAAAATAATTCCAAAAATCATATTGCTTTATAATGACAGTTAATGATGTATTCCATAGAAAGTCAGGATGAATAAGTAACATCCATCCTGATTGTTTTAATTCTTCCTCTGCGCCAGAACAAATACTATAAACCTGGTTGGGCGACATAAAGAATAGCACGCCTTCGTCAAAGTCATATTGTTGTTGTCCGTATCGTACTTTGAAGTTCGAAATTCTTTTTATGGAAATACAAAAAACATCAAATGACAAATTCATTGGTTCATCACTGGTCAAATGCTTAATATCTGCCAAATTTATTACACTAATAAGTGGATGTTCAGGTTTAGGAAGTCCTCTAAACTGATGATATTCGCTAATTGTTTTAAAGTGCTTCATAAATCTATTTTTCTTTCGTTACTTCCAACACCAATTTTCCTGGTCTGCGCTTTATCTGGGCTTCCCGGTGCGCATCACTTACCTGCACCAGAGGGTATATCTTATTTATAGCGACCTTCAATTTATTTTCATCAAAAAGCCGGCTAATCTCCGTTAACCACCCCTGAATTTTATTCTCTCCGTAAATAACGTGGCCTCTTGCATTTTTTCCTGCGAGTGCTTTTGTAACATCCTCAATCAACGGGTAGCCTTGAGTGGTTGACAATCTGCCGTTTTTGTTCATGATCTTTATAGACTTCAATTGCATTTCGCTTCCAAGTACGGCAGCGTCAAACACTACATCAATGTCTTTAAGCAATTCCTCAAATTTTTGACTTTGATAATCAAATACTTCGTCGGCGCCCAATTTCTTTAAAAAATCAAAATCGGCTGCCTTGGCAGTTCCTATCACGTATGCACCTTTCCACTTGGCGAATTGTACAGCAAAATGTCCCACATTGCCGGCAGCACCATGAATCAACACCCGCTCTCCTGGTTGTACCTGCCCACCTCTAATAATGCCATCCCACGCTGTAATTGCAGATACCGGCACTGCTGCTGCTTGATTAAAAGTAATACTCCTTGGTTTTAATGCAAATTTTTGTGCGTCCGCTGCTACATATTCTGCGTAACTACCATCACCTGGGAAATTGGGGATTCCAAAAACTTCATCTCCCTGTTTAAAACCTGTTACCTCACTGCCAACTTCTTCTATAATACCAGAGACATCCCATCCAAGTACAATAGGCAAATGCAATCTGACATGCAAACGGGAAATAACACTGCCATCACGTATCTTCAGGTCTATAGGGTTGACAGCACTCGCATACACCTTTACCAGAATTTCATTGGGCGCAGGAATGGGACGTTCAACCTCTTCTAATTTCATTACTTCCGGTTGTCCAAATTCGTGAATTCTGATTGCTTTCATGTTTCTTTTTGTTTGATGACACAAAACTAAACACAAGTAAAAAATCAGATTTAGCCAAAACATTCTTTGATTTAGTCAAAATCAGGAAAAACAAATGCTGGCGAAAAGTATGTTGCTTCTATAAAGGATAAACGCGTGCCGCCTGCGCTTTCCAGCCGTCACGTCTTTGTTCTCTAGCACTAAAGATCAATTAGAACCGGTGCATAAGTCTGAAAGAAAAGCCTCCCAAGGAGGTGAATACAAATCAGACGATAAAAATGTCATCCATGATAAGTGTTATGAACA
>NZ_LWBP01000246.1 GCF_002078015.1 Niastella populi
GCAGTGAGTGGATGATTGTTTCGATACTGGGTGTACTAAAATCAGGAGGAGCCTATGTTCCTATTGATATGGAATCTCCCCGGGAAAGAGTCCTGGCAATTGTAGAAGATAGTAAATGTAAAGTCCTATTGGATCTCGAAGAGTTAGTGAAGTTCCGGAAATCCCGGGAAGAGTATTCCAGGGGACAAATGATAACGGCAGCCAAACCGAACAATCTTGCTTATATAATATACACCTCAGGCTCCACCGGCAAACCTAAAGGTGTAATGGTCGAGCACCATAACGTAACGAACTTTTTCGCTGGTATGACAACCATTTTGGGAGAAGAGAAAGGTACATTTTTGTCTATGACAAATTTTACATTCGACATATCGGTATTGGAACTTTTATGGACACTGAGTAAAGGATACAAAGTTGTCATACAAGGAGAGGTTAGGCAGATTAGCGATGAAGATAACAACAACAACAAACCACTTGATTTCAGCTTATTTTATTTTGGAAATGATGAAGAAGGAGAGGCCAGGTACCAGTTGTTGATGGATGGAGCGAAATATGCAGATGAAAATGGTTATTTGGCTGTTTGGACACCTGAACGTCATTTCAATGAGTTCGGCGGATTATATCCCAATCCAACCTTAATGGCTGCCGCACTTTCTTCTGTTACCAAAAATATTGGTATCCGGGCAGGAAGTGTTGTGCTTCCACTTAACCATCCAATTAAAGTTGCCGAGGATTGGTCGGTAATCGATAACCTGAGTAGGGGACGTGTCGCAATAGCATGTGCTTCAGGATGGCACGCGGATGATTTTGTGTTGGCGCCTGATAATTATGAAAAACGCCATAAAGTAATGTATGAATCGATTGATACATTACGGAAATTGTGGAAAGGAGAACGGATAGCATTTAAAAACGGGACCGGTAATGTAAAAGAGACAAAAATATTTCCCAGGCCGGTACAAGACGAATTACCTATCTGGCTCACTGCAGCGGGAAGTAAGGAAACATTTATTTCAGCAGGAAAAATCGGGGCGAATATCTTAACACATTTGTTAGGAAATTCTATAGAAGGGCTTGCCGGGAAAATTGCTGCCTATCGAAAAGCCTATATGGAAAGTGGACATGATGTTAAGAAATCGAAAGTCACGATAATGGTGCATACCTATATTGATGAAGCGGTAACTATTGAGGAAAAGGTACGTCAACCGTTTATTGACTATATAAGGAGTTCTGCAGGACTGATTAAGCAATTAATCCCTGATTTAGATCAAAATGCTGATATAAATCGATTCTCTGAAGAGGAATTAGAGGCTTTATACGAGTATGCTTATAAAAGATTTGTTTCTACCTCTAGTCTGGTTGGAACAAAGGAGAAATGTTTTACAATGCTTCAGAAGTTAAGCGCTATTGGTGTAGATGAAATCGCTTCACTTATTGATTTTGGAGTTGATTATGATTCGGCTATGCAAAGTTTAAAGCGATTGACCGAGCTTAAAGATAGCTATAACGCTTCACAGCATAATTATTCGGTTTACTCACAGATTAAGAAACACAAGGTTACGCATTTACAAATTACTCCTTCTATGGGAGCATTGTTGAATCAGCATCTTTCAGCCAATGAAGGGTGGAGTTCAATTAAGAACATTCTTTTGGGAGGTGAGCCGGCTACTCCTTCGTTAGTGAATGATATTTATCGAAAGTTGCCGCATACGCAGCTGTTTAATATGTATGGGCCAACAGAGACAACAATATGGTCCACAGTAAAGCTGTTTGAAAAAAATACCCAAAAGGTTACGATTGGCGAGCCGATTGCAAATACCCGCATCTATATTTTGGATCAATATCGTAACCTGGTTCCGGCGGGTGTACAGGGAGAGATATACATTGGAGGCGAAGGAATCGCACGTGGATACACAAGTAAAGCGCTAACCGATCTCTGTTTTATTGAAAACCCTTTTGTGCCGGGAGAACGCATATACCGAACTGGAGATTTTGGGACATGGTTAAACAATGGCTCTATTTATTGTTCCGGTCGTAAGGATCAACAGGTCAAGATCCGGGGATATCGAATTGAGCTTGGAGAAATAGAACATGCCTTGCTAAAAAATGAGCAGATAAAGGAGGTGGTAGTTATATCCAAAGAGAACATCTCAGGAGAAAAACAACTGGTAGCATACATTACTTCCAAAAAGGAACAGGACACAGGCGAATTGAGATTGTTTTTAAAGGAGCATCTCCCGAGTTACATGATTCCAAATCATTTTGTTCGACTGGAAGAATTACCTCTCAATGTGAATGGAAAAGTTGACAGGAAATCATTGCCAGACCCTGAGGGATTGGGATTGGCGGTTGGCGTAGAGTATGTGGCTCCACGTAATGAGACAGAAAAAAAATTGGTAAAGATTTGGGAAGAGGTATTGCAAAAGGAAAATGTTGGAGTAAATGATGATTTTTTTGCTTTGGGTGGTCACAGCCTGACAGCGATACAGCTAATCATCAGGATTGAGAAAAATTTTGGGGTTAAAATTAATCTTAGAAATCTTCTTTCTAAACCGACAATCGATAGCTTTTCTGAGGAAATAAGTACTTTAAAATGGGTAAAGGATAAAAGTGAAGAAGTGGTTGTTGAAGGAGGCGAGCTAATAATTTAGCGTCAATTGAAATTACGATCGGATTGATACAGAAATTAACTATCAAATAATTTCTAATTAATCGAATATGAATATAATTGGTATTTCAGCATTTTATCACGATTCGGCCTGCTGTCTCATTAAAGATGGGGCTTTGATCGCGGCCGCCCAGGAAGAACGATTCTCCCGTTTAAAGAACGATCCGGGTTTGCCTGTTAAGTCATTTAAGCACTGTTTAAAAGAAGGCAAAATTTCAATTAACGATGTTGATCGTATAGCTTTTTATGAAAACCCTGTGAAAAAGCTCTCCCGGCAATTATGGTGCGGATACAATTACCTGGATCCGGAACTGACTAAAAAGATGGACCCCCGGAGACCTGAAAAAGAAATCCGTGATAAACTGGGATATGAAGGGAAGATTGAGTTTGTCGATCATCATTTATCACACGCAGCGAGTAGCTTTCTTTTTTCCGGGTATGAGTCTTCCGCGATACTAACAGTTGATGGCGTTGGTGAATGGGCCACTACTACCTATGCAACAGGTGAGCAGAATTCGATCCGGATTATGGAGGAAGTCTGTTTCCCGGATTCTTTAGGTTTGTTATATAGCGCTATAACAAACTACCTTGGATTCAATGTCAACAGCGGTGAGTATAAAGTAATGGGCCTGGCGCCTTATGGGAAGCCTGTCTACCTTGATCTCCTGTTAAAAGTCATAAAGCCAGGTACAAATGGGCAATTCTCCCTGAATATGGATTATTTTGATTTTACTTCAGGCACAAGAATGTTTACAGAAAAGCTGGAAGCCTTACTCGGTAATAAACCACGGAAAAAGGAATCGGAGCTTCTTGCCTTTCATCTTGATATTGCTAAAAGTCTGCAGGTGCTGTTGCAGGATGTTTTATTGGAGAAATCGAAATATCTGCATTCAATAACAGGAAAGGAAAATCTGTGTCTTGCCGGGGGTGTTGCATTAAATTGTGTGGCTAATGGCTATATTTTACGAAATGGACCTTTTAAGCGCTTGTTTGTTCCACCTGCTGCCAATGATGCCGGAGGGGCCCAGGGTGCCGCCGCGGTCGTGTATTGCCAGCTCTCAGGAAAGAAGATAAGTACTTCGCCTTTAAAAACCACATACCTCGGTGCCTCTTTTTCTGATAAGGAAATTGAAATAGTACTAAAAAATACTTCGCTGAAAGGTGTTTCTTACCAGGGACGCAGGGAGGAACTGCTAAACGAGACAGCTAAAAGATTGGCTGACGGCAAAGTGATTGGCTGGTTCCAGGGCAGAGCGGAATTTGGTCCCCGCGCCTTAGGATCGAGATCTATTTTAGCCGATCCCAGGAATCCTGAAATGCGGGATAGGATAAATCAAATGGTAAAAAAGCGGGAGTCATTCAGGCCATTTGCACCGGTAATACCTGAAGAAAAATGTGCAATATATTTCGAGCTCGATCATCCATCACCTTTTATGCTGGAAACCTGTTCTGTAAAACCTTTTCATGATCTGCCCGCTATTACGCACGTGGATAACTCAGCCCGGGTTCAAACGGTGAACCGGAGAGATAATGCAATGCTGGCAGACCTTCTCTCTGCTTTCGAAAAAATTACAGATTGTCCGATATTATTAAATACCTCCTTTAATGTGAGAGGAGAACCAATCGTTAATTCACCGGCAGACGCGTTGATTTGTTTTTCAGTAGCGAATCTGGATGCCCTGGTAATAGGAGATACCCTCATCGACCGTAACCAGTTTCAGATAGATGAGCTTAATAAACTGATAAATTGTTTTGATAGCACATGGGTACCTGTAAGAACAGACCGGGGAGTTTATACTTTTATTTAATGATAAAAAATGAAAGAAAATTTTAATAGTAGGAAAGAGTTGACAGATTCAATGGCAAACGCTATTTATCATGGAGAAATGAGTAACGAAAAAATAGCAGGGCTCCTTTCAAAACTCAACAAGGATAGTAAAAGCCCGCCAAACAGGGAAGCCAAAACGAATGAAAAAAAGGTGGGAATATTTACGCTAAGAAATATTGATGGTGAAAATTGTTTCGTCCGCGACCAGAAATTCAAAGCAGACTTTCCCTATTGGAATAAAACAATGAATGTTATCAAAGAGAAGAGCCCTAAGAAAAAGCGGGTTGTTTTATTAGGGGAATCGGTAGCAAGGGGTTGGCTTTATGAGCCATTGCATGCTCCCGCGGAAGTGCTGGAGGATATCCTTCATCAGCATTTTTCCCAGGACATCGAGGTCGTTGATTTAGCCGTTACTTCTATAAATGCCAGGGAGATATTGGAGCTCTGTGAGGAAGCTCTTGCCTTATCGCCGGATGCGTTTGTTATTTATGCCGGAAACAATTGGAAACAAAGTGTCATCGCATGTCTCACTGACGCTGAAGGATACGAGATCTATAGAGAACTGGTATCTGGTAAGCCCGGTTACGCGGTTATTAGTACCCTCGTTTCGAAAGCCTTTTCCAGGATGGTAGACATTTTTTTCATACAACTGAAAAGAATCACATCGGGGAGAAACCTGGAAATGGTATTCATCATACCAGCATTTAATTTGATGGATTTTCAAAGTTCAGAAATTGAAAAAGAAATGTTTATGCCTAATTTGAAAGCAAGGGCCTGGATGCAGGCCAGGGCGCAGGGGCTAAACTTTCTTGAAAAAAACGACCTGGAATCTCTTGCTAAGCTGGCACAGGAGTTAATCGATCTGAATTCTTTCCATTCATTGGGCTATGAATGGCTGGCAAAATGCAAGCTCGCTGCCGGAGACCTGAAATCAGCTAAAAAACTTTTGGAAACAGCATGTCAGACCGCCATTTATAGAGTCACTTCTACCTCTTCCCGTTTTTTTGTTGGTTTAAAAGAGCCCATTGTTAAAAATTGCCATGCAAACAAAGTGCATTATGTAACGATGGATGAGGTATTTGAGCAACACCTCAATGGAGGACTGCCGGACCGGACATTATTTCTTGACTATAGCCATTTAACAATAAAGGGAATAGAATTGTCTATGATAGCCTGTGCTAAGACATTGATTAAAGCGTGGTCGGGCGCGGAGGCTGAGCCGCAGATAGACAGTTATGAAATAAAGTGTGACCCACAGATGGCTTCTACCGCGCACTTTTTAGCGGCAATGCATAATAACCTTTGCGGCCAAAGCTTTGAGATCATAGATTACCACTGCAGAAAGGCATTTGAGTATGATAAGCGTATTCTGTCTAAAATGAATGCGTATATAAGGATGTCGCTCAGCAAAACACCCTGGAAAATAAATAAGGAAAGCCTGGCTTTTGTTGGCAATAATCTCATTCAAATGGGCATGTTTCGTTACGAACCTCACGCTAAGATCCATTCCGCTCTTTTAAGGTCGATAGGGAAGATTTTGCGGGAAAATAATCTGGCTGAAGATTTAGATGTGATATTGCTGGAGGAGCATACTATTTCCGGGGAGGAAACTGATTTGTTGACCACCAAATACGCGGCTGATTCGATGTTGTGCATGACTGAGTTATTAGCAAAGGAAAAAGGTTTTTATTCTGAAATCAAACTAGAGTCGAAGTTTTATTTTGTCGCGTCATTCCAGCATAGCGTGCTTGCTAAACTAACATACAGAGTGCCTGGTGGTTCTGCAGATAAAATAAAGTTAGTGGTGAATGGTAAATTACAGGTTGAGCTTCCCGCTCATCCAAAATGGAGCACACATTCTTTTGACATCCCGCTATCTGATCTGCAATCGGGAATCAATGAGTTGTCTATTCATTGGGTGTTGCCTTCTTCTGGTACGGGGAAAAATAAGCCAATGACAAGTATCACTGATTTGAATGAAGTCATCAGTCCTGTTCTTGGTGAAATCCAGGCATTAAGTGTCAGGGAAGAGGAACATCTTCTTTCAAAACCGTCCATTAATAATCTTTCGGAAGTAATAAATATTTTTAGCGGGGAAGAGATAGAAAGGGATAGAAGCGGCGACCTGTTTGTTGAAGGAGAAGAATTAATAATATAAGGTCAATTGAAATTTTCTAAACTTTTCATCATAGCCAGGTAGAAACCTCAGGATATCAAACATATTAAACAAACACTATTTTATGAATGTAGATGACATAAAAATCATTTCTGGAAAAAAGATGCTGCTGGAAATAAATACCGGTAATACCAGTCCCCTGGTATGGGCAGAAGAAAATAAAGAAGATATTGAAAGTTATTTAACAACCAGCGGAGCATTGCTGATACGTGGCTTAAACATAAGTAACAGCAATGAATTCGGAGAGGTGTTAAAAATCCTGTTTGGTGAGGATTTGGCTAATTATACTTATAGATCCACTCCAAGGACGGAAGTTAATAGTAAAGTTTATACTGCAACAGAATATCCTGCTTCAGAAGTGATTCCGCAACATAATGAGAATGCGTATTCTAATGCATGGCCCATGAGAATAGGCTTTATATGCCTGATCCCGGCAGCGAAGATGGGAAATACTCCCATTTCAGACAGCCGTGTCGCCTACAATGAGATCCCTAAAGAAATAAGGGAAGAGTTTGAACGGAAAAAGATCATGTATGTTCGCAATTATTCAGATATGGACCTCCCCTGGCAGGAAGTATTTCAAACTGACTCAAAAGCGGAGGTTGAAAAATTCTGTAAAGAGAATCGTCTTGAATACGAGTGGACTGAAAACGGTTTAAGGACAAAGCAGGTGAACCAGGCCTCGATACTGCATCCCGTTACAAAGGAAAAATTGTGGTTTAACCAGGCCCATTTGTTCCATGCGAGTAGCCTGGATAAAGAACTGCAGGAAGGCTTGATTGAGCTATTGGGGGAAGAGTACCTGCCAAGGAACACTTTTTTTGGCGATGGAACTCCTATAGATCTGGCTGCCCTCACTGTCATCCGTGATGTATATGAGAGGACAAAGTATACATTCGACTGGAAAAAGCAAGATCTGCTCTTGCTCGATAATATGTTATACACACATGGCCGCGAACCTTATGAAGGGATAAGGCAGGTTCTTGTTGGTATGGCTAGAAAATATAGTCCTGTGTCTTGAAATGGTGTAAGATATCAATGAGGTTGTACAAATTGGGAGTTTAGAATGATTAATCGGTAAATTGAAGAGGGCGTGTTCTATCGCCATTTAATTCGTTAATTAATTTTAAATTCTTTTGCAGGGATTTTTCATATATACTTCACAGGTAGCTATTTAGTTTTTTTCTTCGGTTTACCTGATTCTTAGTTTGTTTTTATCTAACATTTCTATATTATGAACAACAAGATATTACGCTCTTACTTCATTTTAATTATTGCTCCTTTGTTCTTCAGTTGCCGTGGAGCTGTAAAAGACGAGAATCAAAAAAATGCATCTGTAAGCGCTGTAACAGCGGGACAAAAATATATTATAGATACGAAGGAGAGTGTTGTAACATGGGAAGGCTCTATGCTATTCGGTTTTGATGAGCAACATATAGGGTACGTTTATATGTCAAATGGTGGATTGTTTATTGAAAAAGATCAATTGGTAGGTGGTGCAGTGGAAATCGACATGAGGACCATTGAATATAAAGATAAGGAAACTAAGAATAGTCCCGTTCACCACTTGAAATCCCCCGATTTTTTTGATGTCGAAAAGTTCCCCATTTCTACATTTGTCATTACCGGAGTTGAATCTGTTGTCAATCAAAATTTAAAAGTTACCGGGAAGCTGACTATAAAAGGTGTTACAAACACAATTACTTTTCCGGCGAAAATGGAAGTGAAAGATGGGATTGTCACTGCGAATGGAAAAGTGATGATCGATCGAACCAAGTGGGGTATCCGCTACAGATCGGGAAAGTTTTATGAAAATTTAGCCGATCAAACTGTTTCTGATGACATTGATCTCCTGATGAAAATCGTGGCAAAAAAATAAAAATCTGAATCCCTAAGACCTTATCCAAATCAGATCATGTTATTATATTCCGGTACAAAATCTTTTTGTTTTTTAAATTTTTAAGTAATTAAAATAAATTATGAAATACGCACATGTATATGCTTTGTTCGTAGTGTTTGTTTTTCACACCTCCTGTGGACAAAACCAAACAAACGTACCACAAGATAATATCAAGTCCGGTAAAGAGCCATACTCCGGGTCTCAACTCAAAGATACAGCCACCTCCAATGCGCCTGTGAGTATGGTTAGGAATGTAAGGAAAGCTGGTAACGGAGACATTTTTATCGCTTCCTGTACAGGTGTGTTTCGATACGATGGAAAATCGTTTACCAATATAACAAGCGGAATACCTTCGCCCTGCTTCTGGGATGTGCTGGAAGATCGAAAAGGAAATCTTTGGTTCGCTTC
>NZ_LWBP01000247.1 GCF_002078015.1 Niastella populi
CGGAATACCTTCGCCCTGCTTCTGGGATGTGCTGGAAGATCGAAAAGGAAATCTTTGGTTCGCTTCCAAAGATTCGGGTGTTTTTTATTACAATGGGAAATCCTTTCAGCATTTTACAACAAAGGATGGGCTAGCCAGTAATATAGCTCTTTATATTTATGAGGATAGAGCAGGTAATATCTGGATCAGCACAGGAGGTGGATTAAGCCGATATGATGGGAAATCTTTTCGAAATTTTACAACGAAAGATGGACTGCCTAATAACGGTGTTCATAGTGTCGTGGAAGACAAAACTGGCAAATTATGGATTGGCACAAGTGGCGATGCCTGTGTTTATGATGGAAAGACATTTATCACGCTCACCAATAAAGATGGCAAAGGGTTCAGGAACGTTTGGGGTATAACCGAAGATAAAAAAGGAAGCATTTGGTTCGGTGACGTCGATGGTCTTTGGCGCTATAACGGCAATACCTTTACTAAAATTAGTCAGAGGGGTGTTTATGCTATCATCGAAGATAAAAAAGGAAACATCTGGACTACTGGTCCCGTAAATCCTCCCGATGGGCAAGTTTGGGCACTATCACGTTATGATGCAAAATCTTTGTACGATAAAATGCCCACTGTAACAGAAATCAAGTCAGGAGGACCAGCTTTGCTGGGGATTGTGGAAGCTAACGATGGGAGCATTTGGTTTGGAGGTTTGGGAAAAGAGATTGGAGTGCATCGTTATGATGGAAAGATTATCACGGACTTTAATAGTGCAGCGGGTCAAAAATAATATGTATTGCTGATTTTAAAATCATTATCAATTAGTATCGATCGATATTATTTCCAAAAAATGTGAAATCTATATTTCCATCAGGTGGCTACCTGCCCAAATCGAAGGGCAGGTAGTACTTCCATATCTATTTGTTTATGCACTGACCGCCTCGGACTGTTCCTGGTATTCCAAATAGTCAATGTATTCGATAGTTTTTTCACCAAACAAACGTTCCGCGGATATGCCCATGGCCCTGCATTTTTCTATTAAACGATTTGATTCAACTATTGGCCTTGATTCATCAGTGTACCTGATGGAACTGATAAATTCCAACCATGGTTCAAGACCCATTGCATAAACAAAGACATCTTTTGGATTGAATTGATTTACAATACTCATTCCTTCATTACAATCGCTACCAGCCAATCGCCTGGACTGATCTTTGTCCCGATCCGCCTTCTTAGGTAAAAGTGGCCCGTACAACCAGGACAATGGAGCCCCATCACATTCCATTCCTAAGAACAACACATCAACATTGCCAACAATAGCATGTACTTTTTCATATAATTTGGGCTCAATGTTCTGAGAATCTGCCGCAAATAATACTTTATATTTATTATGCAAATTAACATGAACACATTGCTTGGACCTTACATCGAGGTCACAGTGTTCTCCTAAGAATGGGAGAGAGGTGATCACACATCTATCCAACTCGACCGACTCCATGTCATCCAATTCAATAATATTATCAAATCCGATATTTTTGAACATCAATTTCAGGTTGGGATCCTGTAGATTTCCTTTTCCTGAAGATGGAACCACTATGTGCTTTATCCGATGTCTGAGTTGAAGTAACGTTTCAAACAAAACATGATCCTGGTGATTATGAGTAATCAAAACATAATCTATCTGGTCCGGGAGATGTTCGGTTGTAAAACGGGGTACGTCATTCTCATAGCCATCGTAGCTAACCACCGGATCAACCAGAAGTGAGATCTCATTGGTCTCAACTAATACGCAGGCATGGCCAAAGTATCTTGTCCTGATTCCGTGCCCTGAATACTGTTCATATTTTTCAGGAACCTTTAAAGTAAAGAAGCTGTCAAATAATGTTTCCTGCTCAGGTTTTATTTTTAAAATTTTCTTGATTTCAGAATAATCACCAGGCGTTCTTTTCATTTTGAACAACTGATCAATAATGGGATGACTGAATGGAATTTCCGCATGAATAATATGTTCATCATCTAGCCTGGGTGTACTCAATACAAAACTTCTTTGCTTATCAGATTCTACCAGCTGAAGAGCAATTGATTGAGGTGAATCATCATAGAATTCACTTTTATACAGCAGCGCTTCAAAGAACCTGAAATTTGGTTGGTCATTTAAATCATAGTATAATTCAACATAGCCCTTTAATATGTCAGGGACCTTTTCGTATAAAGTTTTAAGAGAATACCCTTTAGCGTGCCCAAGTAAAAGCTCATTCAATTCATTCACTGCATCTGCGAGTGCTAATAGCCGGGCTCTTTTATCTCTTATCTGATCTGCTAAGTTTTTTATTTCATCAACCCTTTTACCATCATAATCAATAAATGGCCCTCCAAGCATTTCAGGTTTTTTAACCGCCGCCGCATGAATCTTTGGGTTTTTAATATAAGAATCCATAATTTTTAAATGCCTGTCCTTGACGTTCATGGCAGCAGTAGCTGGAGAAATTAAATGTGACCAGGCATACCATCTGTCAAACAGCGCTTCAAGTGCCACATTTGGTTTCAGGTAATATTTGTTTTGACAATCGTTCATAAGTTGAGGTTTATTTTAATTTACAATTGTTGTTGAACGGTAGTAATTTATTATCAAAGGGAAGTTAAATTAATCATTGGAAATATCATGAAACTTTAATTTGACTATCCGCATGTTGTTCTAAGTTAGTATTTATTGCCAAAATATCGTCTATTCAGGTTTCCGTAATCCAATATTATCTTCAGTGCAGATAACTAATTATTTTTCAGGATCATTGACAATTCTCATATTCAGTGTTGTTGGCCTATGCGCTATGACTATCCGAAGTCAATATTATGTTTTAGATAATTTTTGTTTTACTATAGGAATAACTTTGTTTCCGATCAGCCCAATGCATTGTAATAATTTTTCGTGCGATAACAAGGCATAATCCAATTGAAAACAAAATCTGGAAATTCCGCCAAGTGCCTCTGACAACCGGAGAATTTTCGCGGCTACCTCCTCTGGATTTCCTACCAATAGGGCACTTCCTTTTGATTTCAAATCGATTTCGAAGCGTGTAAGACTCTTTAGCAAACCATGCGATTTGCTCATGGAATCGGACCAGCCAGGATAAAATTCTTTAATCGCCTGCTCGGTGGTCTCTGCCACATATCCCATTGAGTGTAATCCAACCTTTAATTGATCTTTTTTAAAACCGGCCTCTTCACCAGCTTCCCTGTAGAGCGCCACCAGAGGAACTATCTGGTCTATCTGGCCATCAATGATGGCTACCATTAAGGGCAGTCCAAGCTTGCCTGCACGAATAAAAGAGGCTGGTGTTCGTAAAGCGCCATGCCATATTGGTAAGGATGGTTGTAACGGGCGGGGGTACACGGCTGTATTGTTCAGGGTAGTGCGGAATTTGCCAGACCAGGTAACGACATCGCTATCCCGGATTTTAAGTAAAAGGTCAAGTTTTTCTGAAAATATTTCTGCAGAATCCTTGATATTAAGTCCAAACAATGGGAACGCCTCAGGGGAGGTGCCTCTGCCTGCTACGATTTCAGCACGTCCTTTTGAAATTAAATCCAATGTGGCAAACTCCTGGAATAATCTCACAGGGTCAACTGTGCCTAACGCGGTTACAGCACTTGTAATACGTATTCGATTTGTAATTGACGCCGCTGCTGCCATTAGTACTACAGGTGCCGAATCAAGCCTGTCTTTACCATGATGTTCACCAATGCCGTATACATCACAACCAGCTTCGTCCGCGAACTTTATTCTCTCAAGTAAGTTTTCAATTGCGCGTTCATTGCTTTCCACAACTCCTCCTTCTCCAGACGCAATAAAAGTATCAATTCCGATTTCCATCGATGTAAGTTTAAATATTAGTTATTTTAAGCGGTTAGCCTCTTCTCTACTTTTTTTCTGCAACAGCCGTTACAGCATACAAAGCCTGGAAACTCAGCTATTAAAAGAGCAATTATGCGAAGTAAGGAATGTAAACAACCACACAAAAGCCGGAAGCTACCTGTATTTTCCAGTGATGTGGCTATGAAAGAAGAATCTTTTCATAGCATAATCCGCGATGCAGTTAAATGTTATTCATCATTTGATTTTCGGTAATTCCAATTCAAGAATCTCTCTGCCATTTCTTAAAAGATATCCTGAATACAATCCCAATCCCGTTAGAAGTCCTCCAATAAGCCCTATCGCGGGATGTAATAAATAGGGTTTTACTTTCATGACGTTGGCCACAGACTTCATTATTTCCCCGTCGTAAATCAGCTCGAAATAAATAGTGGATAAAAGCCAGGCCATAAAACCCGCGATAAATCCCCATAAAAAGGGAGAAACTTTCCATTTTTTAAGTGGAAGGAGCATTCCTAATAAAAAGACAGGCACCGAAAAGCTCCACCACGGAAGAAAATCGAATAAGCCCATGAAGATTAAAACAGCAAATAATATCGCAAAGGTTATTATTTTTTTCATTGTTGATCTATTGTAGTGACCACTTATACTTTGCTTGCGCATTTCCTTCGTCTATATTACTAAAGAATTTGAGCTCATAATAACGGCCGTTTTCCCAGGCGTCAATAAAGCGATCATATTCATCCGATGACGGATTTCCTGACTGACCTCCCGCGTAAACAGCATATCCTTTCGGTTTATCACTCATTTCTACGATCATCCTTAACGAAGGCCCCCATTTTTTGGAAAGGGAATTTAATGCCTGTGGATGTCCTCCCAGGGGTATTCCTGTCTTGCTGAATTCTTTAAGATTGGACAAATGCATAATATTTATTTTATTCAAATTCCCCCAGTTCGAACCAGTGGTGGTGTCTTTCAGCATTTGATTAAATGAAATATCAATAATATCAGAAGCATTCTCTGTTTTTTCGCTGGAAAGCAGATCGAAGTATTTATTATCCGGATCGTTACAAATCATATCAAGCAATACCAGATCATCCAGCCGCATTTTATGAGACTTATACCTGAGTAATTCATCCCATGTATTAATTTTAATTTTGGTCCACCAGATCTCAAAGAGCTGTGCTATCCTGGAATCCTTGTTATATTTATAATCCCAATGAGCAAACTCCTGCAAATGCTTACTTTCACCCGAAGGCATTTTTTGTAAGAAAACAGGTATAGCTACCTCAGCCAGCCTGTTTGTATTATCCATCTGCATCGTTTTCATGTCGTCAATGGAGAGTTTTTCTTTGGCCGACAACCAGGAGTCAATTTTATCAGCTCTGAATTCCTTGTAATGCCCATAAATTATTGGCGAATTAGGGCTCTTATAGGGGTTGTTGTTTGCTGAATACACATAGCCTTCATCCGGATTATAAGTATAGGGTAACTTATCCAGTGGCAATGCGTCGGTGGAAAACTGATCAGACCTGGTTCCATCCATGATGAACTTACCCTGATTCTTCCATTTTTTTGCCAGAATTTTCCCCTGATGATGAACCGCGATATTTCCCGTAACATCAGCATAGCTGAAATTTTGTGAAGGGCATTTGTAATATTCAATAGCCTTCTTGAACTGCGTATAATCTTTTGCTTTGTTAAGTCTGATAAAGGTTAAAATTTCATTCGAAGGGTCATGCAATGTCCAGTTTAAAGCATAGCCTTTTAACTCCGGATCTCCAGCGCGGGAATCGGAAAGTATAGGGCCATGTTTTGAATAATAAACTATATCTAAAAAGGATGTATCGTCCCTGATTTTTATTTCTTCGATAATGCTGTCAGTTTTAATCCATTTCCCATCATACTTATAGTATGAATAGTTGTCCTTGACCTCAAGTTTATAATAATCGCGAACATCATCCGAACCATTTGTTAATCCCCAGGAAATATTGTCATTAAATCCTATTATCACTCCCGGAACACCTGGTATTGAATACCCATAGACATTTTGTTCATCCGACTTCAATTGCAGTTCATACCAAATAGATGGGAATGAAAGATTCAGGTGCGGATCACTACATAGCAAAGCGAATCCCGATTTGCTTTTTTTAGGGCCAACTACCCAACTATTGCTTCCTACATTGGGATTGAAATCGCCTGTAGGTATTTCCGGAGATGATTCAAGAAATGAAGAATTAATATATTCATTTACGGGAAGGGAGTCTAAAATTCGTTGAATGCCAAAGCCTTCTTTACGTTTCTTTACATAATAATTTGGAAACAGCTTATTGTATTCTTCCGATCCGAGAACCGTTTCCAAAAATGAGGCGGGAACATCTTCTTCATAGCCGGATAAATCAGCTGACACATACTTCATGATCAAAACAGTTTTCAGGTTTGTCCATGGTTCTGGTGTATAGTCCATCAGCTTATATTCAACGGGAAGATCTGCATATGACAAACTTTTAATCCAGGCATTTACGCCAGCCGTATAACTGTCAAGTGCTCTTTTTGTTTCCTGATCATTTTCAATATATTTTAAAGTGCGTAAGGCAGCGTTCGACATGCCCTCTCTTCTTTTTATCACATCATGCACATAGAATTTTTTACCGAAAATTTCACTCAGTCTTCCAGCCGATATATAAGACATAAAATCCATTTGCCATAACCGGTCTGACGCGCAAACATATCCTTGCGCGAAAAACATGTCTTTTTGATTGCCGGCGAAAATGTGAGGAACAGCCCTGTCATCAAAAACTATTTCGGTTTTCTGGCTGACTTCAAGGTTTACCTTTTTATTCCTGTTGGAAGTATGTTCATTTTGGACAACGCCAATGAATGGATTCAGAAAAGTACCCAGGGGAGGTACCATAAACACTTTTCTGTCCAACACTATTAGCAGCATTATCAAGGCCACTAATGGAAAAAGAAATTTAACTGACATTTTATTCATTAGTGATAGAATATGGTTGGATCTAATTCCAGTTGATTAATTTGACTATCTGGTATCTGCGAACAAACCGCTAATTTATAATCCGTCGCGATCGGTAAAGATGTTAAAAACCACTTCTCTTCAATGCCTACTGAAGATTCAAGACAATTTTCATGGTTTAAGCCCTCTGTAATTCCAACTCCTTTCGCTTTCAGATAAGCTTCCTTACGGGTCCATACTGTAAAGAAGGCATCACGTGAATTATTAGCGTCAACAATGAATTTTTTTTCCTGAAGATGAAGGTAGTCGATGACAGAAGCGATATCAAAATCCGCGCATTTTTCAATGTCTAATCCAATTTCTTTTTCCGAAAATGCCACTGTTACAAAACTACCCGAATGAGAAATATTAAATTTTTTCCCCCCGGAATAAAAAGGCTTCCCTCCCGCAGCTGTTCGCCAATTTGACCAGGAAAACTTCTCAGTAGAGCATTCATAATATTTTTTCACAATTAGTTTGCTAAACAATTTAAGTAATCGATCCTGATGATTTCGATAGCGCATAATTTCTTTGGCTATCTCAATTGGCAGCGACTTTAGCATCCTTTCCATATCAGGCTGGCCAATATTTATAGTATCAAGATACCAGAGATCAATCATAGGAATTTGTTATGATTCTTACCAGTTCAGCCGGGTGATCGTGTATAAAGAAATGATTACCTTCCAGTATATAGGACTTAAATGTACCAGTAGTGAAATTTCTCCAATTTTCGATGTCTTCTACCGTTTCTTCTTTGTCTCCCATTACCGCAACAATAGGTGTATTCAATTTAAAGCCGGCTTCCAAGGGTTCCCCTTTTTCCAATATTTTAAAGTCAGACCTCATAATCGGGGAAAAAAAGCCAAATAGTTCATCATTCTCCAATACTTCTTTGGGAACACCACCCAGGCTGAGTAGTTCTTCTTTTAATTCCTCGTCACTGATTGTAGAACGGCATTTATCTATATTACCAGTCCCCGGACCAGCGTTTCCGGCTACAATAAGTTTCTTCGGAGAATCACCCAGTTCTTCCAGTTTTTTGGTAACCCTGAGGCCCAGTTGGGCCCCGAGGCTATGACCAAAAATTATATAAGGTTTATTATTTCTTAATGAATTAATTTGATTTATTAAGTCATCAATTGCTTCTGATTCGACAGACAATAATTTTTCTTTAATTCTTTTTCCCCGCCCTGGTAATTCCAACGGATGGAATTCAAAATATTTTGGTAAGAAGGGTTTTAAAAAGTTGAATGAATTGACGCTTCCTCCAGAAAAGTGCAACAAAAAAACCTGCATATTTTTTCCAAATATCATTTTACATTTTTTCACAGGATGGTAAGGGCTTCCAATGTTGATGTCCCATCATCCATTTGATATAATTTCATTATTGACCGGGAAAAATTAAGAAATAAAAGCAGACGTATCGGTTAGCCCCACCCAGCCGCCGGTTTGTTTTTCAGCAAATCAATCGGGCACGGTCGAAGATTATCCATGGTAATGCAGCCTTCAGGAGCTACATCAAAAGGGCAGTTTACCTAAAGCCTAACTGTCATGTTCACTCTCCCGGACCAGAAAATGCTACATGTATACCATTAAGGGGCATTACCTGTACTCTGACACCATAATAATACTGCGCATAGCAGGCATGTTTATCTACGAAACACTTAGCCCTACAGGATTTTTGAACAGCTGATGCGTATGACCTTGATTTGTTCAGCATATTGCGAACATAACATTTCATCTTCATAACGTAACGGGGGTTATCTAAAGGGAGGATACAAAAGCTGTTGTGATCACTTCACTGCCACTTACCTAAACATTTGCATTTTCATAATGTCTCAGACCAGGCAGCATATCATCCACAGTACAGTAAAGTGTTATAATTATTTCTTCTGAAAGTATGGCCTGTAATTTTAGGTGTCATAATCCAAAATTATTCATATCCATGCTTTCTTTAATAACTGACAACTTGAGGTACT
>NZ_LWBP01000248.1 GCF_002078015.1 Niastella populi
GTCATGGCTATGTATTTTCATGTCGTCTTCTAAAGAAAGTTCACAGTTATGTATGTAGTACCTTCGATTGTTAACAAAGAACCTATTAAATTCTTCGATTGTCTTAAACTTTTCCAACACTTCTTCACCTAAATAATCGTTCTCATGGTAAGCGACAATCTTAGCGGATTTAATTTTGGTAGTGTCATCCAATAAAGCAGTCACTTCCAGGGTTGTTATTTCAGCAAAATGAAACATTTCCCGCTGAGGTTTTTCTAAATTATATAATAATCGTTCCATCATCTTTTCCAATAAAAGTAACTCGTATCTTAAATTGCGCCGGCAACGCTATATTATAACGTTATTTGAATAGGCTTTTCAAAAATTATTCTATCACTTTTCTGTTTCAATTGTAAGTTCAAACGTACCACCAACACTACAGCTTAACATTTGTGCTCGGTATTTTCCTGGCGAAGATTAGCTATTGCTTTCAATTTACTTAGTTTAATTGAATTTCAACTTGCTTGCGTTCGGGATCAATATTAATCCATTCATCTGAAGAACCTTCAGGAATACATTCATTCAAATTTTTCCGGTTAATGTAATTGTCTAATGCACTTGGTCCAAAATAAATTGTTAGTTCGTATTCATCTTGTCCGTCTTTTCCAATCCGGGCTTTTGTTTTGATAAATTTTTTCTGTTTCAGATTGTCAGCCGAAAGGGATTTTATGTCCATAGGCAAATGGTCGATTCCGTCACACCAAAATCCTTTTATATTTTCATTTTCAAGCTGGCTAAAATCAAGTTTGTATTCTAAAACTTCACAAAAGTCCTTATTGAAAGGCGGTCCTATCTTTAGGTTATAATTGAAAGCTTTGCATTTGGGACATTCAATATATTCTTTATCTAATTCTGAATAATTACATTCATGGCACTTTCCAAACTCTGGATTGAAGTGAGTAACCACACCCTTCGCTTTGCCATGATCGATACCGAATTCATCTTTGAGTTTCTTAACAGCATAAAGTTTTGATTCCTGAACCATGAGCGCCCATAATTCCAGAAGCATTTCTTCAGGCAAATCAAGTTTTTCTACATGCCATGAACATTTTTTACAAATTGAAATCATATTCTTTTAAATTATGTCTGAGCCGATAGCATCGGATTTAAAATTCTTACCCTTTTTGCAGGCACACCAACGAGTACAAAAGTTCATCACATGTTCTATCGCGTTCAACTTAGGCTGCAAGTGATTAATTGGTGAAGTCCAGGTGGCATTTTTCAGTCTTCATAGTATGAAGTTACAGAATCTTGCCCCGTATAATTAGGACCATAATTGTCATCTGCTCCCAGGTAAACAAGATCAAAACTGATTTTTATTTTACCTGTTCGGGATAACAATTTTTTTCGTGAATCATAGGTAATGCCTTTTTTCAAGAACAAATTCTTTAGGAAAGAGTTGGATTTTGTTGATTTGATGGCTATATTATTTAGATCCAGATTCGCAATGAATAACCCGGTTGATGTCAGGCTGTTTAGTAGAATTTCAATAACCTTTAATTTGTCTCCAATATAATGGATTCCATGAACACAGGTAATTAGATCATATTCCCGGCTGGGTATCCAATTTATAACTGATTGCGATTGGAATTTAACCGGTCCCGTTTCATTATCTGAAAAAGAAAAGCCCTCTACTAAATCAATACCTTCAAGCAAAACGTTGTCTTGCAACCCCAGTTTATAGAAATAATTTGATGTTTGAATAAGAGCCTTGCCCTGACCACAACATATGTCAATCCATGATGCATTTCCAAGTTCTTTGATTTTTGAAAGAAGAAATTCTTCGGGTTTAAATTTCAATTCTTGTTCATAACTATTAATGCCGCTTGAATTTCTTTCCCTATTCATGCGCGAGTTGGCAACTGTTGGTGACCAAACAAGCTTTTCTTCAGATAGTAATTGCATGGTTTTAAAATGAAATGTTGATCATTAGCAACAGCAAGTTAGAAGAAAATATCGGGAGGTAAAACTAACTTTTCAAAAGAATCGTATATTGTCGAAAATGTAATCACTTCACGATAATGACCACTCAAGAATTTCAATCTTTTGTTGACAATTACACACCTGAAGATTTCGTACGAATTTCATTTAAATGGCAAGGCGGCTAAGGAAGGGATTTTAAGGACGAAAATGGCAATTTTCGAGTTCAATTGTGTGAATTTTTAATACCTCAACTTCAACAAACAAGACTCGAATTGCTCAAGGACCTTTATCTGGAAGTTGGTAAAACATCTGAATATACCTTTGGTTGTTATATAAATTTCCATTTGATAGGCCAGGAGCTTTTGGAGCGTGGAGGAACAACTTATTTAACTGTCTATCTTCAGGGCGCTGCGCATACAATGGATACGGCACTTACATCGAGCAAAATTAATCTGAGTAAAGAGCGTGCGAAGGAACTTCTGGTGTATTTCGATGGCAAAATGAAAAACCCAGACAATGCAGAAGAAGCGAAACTCTATTGTGATTATTTTAGGCGCAGATTTGAACGTGAAGCCAATAAATAAAGCTGCAAAGAGTATTTTCAATACATTATCTTTAATCCTGACATTCAAACGCAAAGGTTACAATAATATGATTTTTTCTATTTATTTGTCAAAACTTGATTAGATGGGGCTTTTTTCATTTCTCAAATTTCGCAAGTCTAACAAATCACCATTAAGGTTTGATCCAGGCGAATATGTTCCATCATTCTGGAAAGATGACTTTTGCCAAATTGAAATAGTGCCAATTGAGAATAAATCATTTATTCAAAAACAAATAGGGCAAATTGAAGACTTATCAGAGAAATCAGGCACTGGCTATGGTTTCACAGAAACTTTCATTAGGAAGCCTATGCCGACACCGACTATTTCGAAGGAAATAAGGATTGATTATTTGGAAAGAACACTTACAGGTTTTCAATTTCAAAAAGCAAAACATATTCGGTTTGACAAAAGTGAAGTATTAGATTGCGAAAGCGGTAACACAAAGGCTTTCGGATTCTATAACTTTACTATATTTTTTGACACAGAAGAAGAATTTGTAAAAAACATCTGGATATGCATCAATCTTATTGTCTCGGTTCCGCAATTTGACCTTATCCAAGCTGCCTTGTACACTTTAGGAGAGGAATGTGAGCTCATTCTTATTGACTGGAGCGGTTTAGAATTTTTTGACTTAGCCGACAAAAGACAAATTCAAAAATACTTGATGGATTATTGGAAATAAATAAAGGTTTCTGGAAACGTTAACAAATACCAACTATATTATTCCAACCATGACTACAAAATATTATCCGATAGAAATACTTCAGATCATACAAGCTAACTACAAGCAACAGCAACAGTATGACGACATTGTGCTAAAAGATCAGGAACTTACTTTTGAAACTACGATTTTAGAGTGGAGAGATATATGCGACTTAGTTGACACAAGTAAATTATGGAAGTATTTAAATTATTATTTCCGCATGACTGCAGACGAGGAAGCCTGGATGAATATACTTGAGCCGGAAGATGAAAAGACACTGGGTGACCTTTGCAATTTCATTGCCATCCTTGCTGAAAAGGAAATCATAAGACCAATAAAGCTATTCGGTAATTACTGCACCACCGCTGCAATATTCAAATCTTTGAAAGGAAGGCTTAAAAACAGGGGTATTGACGTTCCTGATCTCAAACCTTCATCTCAGCTTGCACCGTTAGTAAAGAAATATAATAGCGTTTTTATTGAAGAGATTAATCAAATTGATCCGATGGTATTACCTCCAATAAACTACAAAACGAACTGGGTTTATAAATGGGGGTTGAGATCATTTATTACTTTTTTATTTTTGACAATTCTCCTTATTTGCATAAAATCAAATTGGGCCTGGTATAAAGGAGGAGTTTTCTTAATTGGATATGGCATGACATGGCTTGGAGGGATACTGAAACCTAAACAAGCAAGTTTTCGGGATATTCATACGGTAGCAGATTTGGTTCGACGGATAAAAGTAAACAACCCGCATTATAATGCTGTATAGACCCTAATGCAATAGCGCAGAACATGTAATAATCTTATGAACAGAATCGCATATTTCGAAGAAATCAATTCAATAACTTCTCCTTTGCTGTTATTGACTAACCAGTTGGATACAATTATTAAAGCAAGGACGAACGACTTAACTGAGCCTATTGACGTTTATTTAGACTTTGTTGCCCAACTTTCGCAGCTTAATAGTGAAGCAGCAAAGACAAGGGGCGCATTTATACGAATGCAAAGCGGTAATATAGATACAGAAGATTTCTTTGAAACACATAGGGAAAGTTGGGGTATTCCAAAGTTTCAAGAAGACTTGGTGACTGTTGATGATTTTAAGAATGGTTTCCTTTATACATTTCGTGACCATTCAACCTCCTGGTGTGAAGATGGCGAAGCTAGAGATTGGTTTTTCAATAGCATTGAAGCAAGGTTTGTGCGCCATTATGAGTTTTGGGCTTGCGACAACGGGCCCGAAGAAATCTTATTGAACACAAGTGGCGACTACAAAAACATTATGTGGACAATTGTAAAAGACTATCAGGACTATTCGGCTTTGGCAAGTGCCATTTTCACAAAGCAAGACCTGCAAGACTTCTATAACAATTTTGATGAAGAAAAAGGAGACTACTACAAAGAAGATTTGTTGGAAATGATTGAGGAAAACCCAAACTGGTGAGGAGCAAAAGGCTACCTACATCAGTAAAGGCTTTAATATCCCTTGCTATGTTCCTCGAACAAAAAACGCCTTCAAATTCAACGATTTGAAGGCGTTTTCCTATCATGTGTCCCCGCAGAGACTCGAACTCTGGACCCATTGATTAAGAGTCAATTGCTCTACCAACTGAGCTACGGAGACGAAACCCCTTGTTTTTTAGCCTTATTCCGGCAACAAAGGATTGCAAAAATAAGGGGATAAATTAAGCCAGCCAACATTCATTGGCTCAAAAATGACCAAAATTTTAAAATAAACCCCTGATAAATAAACACTTTGGCCACCTTCTTATCTTGCAGTCATGTGGACAGGTTTCAGGAACCAGTTGCGCACCACCAATCCTGCAATATATCCCACTGAAGCAGCAGCCAATACTTGTGGCAACCGACTTCAATACACTGGCTCAGTCATAAAGCTTACCTGTATATATTTTTTTTTGGTGGCAATCGGTAGTACTTGCTTCTCCACTATTATCTGCTAAAAGTTTCAGCATCTCCAGCGTCTACACACCTATCGGTAAAATCTACACGCTTATTGCCAATTCTGCACGTTTATCAAGTGTGACTAAGGATTTGTTTTGAAATAAATAACTTGTCATACGTTAGCCAAATCAAATACGTAAACCTGCTTATGAAAAAGAATCAACAACCTATACCTCTTAATCCTCATTTGCAAATTGTGTTATACAGTAACAAAGGTGTCAGGCCACCTGAAGGATTGAATAGCTATTCCTGTTTCATAGTACATTAAGTTTTACAGGTACCTACAATTTATTTTTTGCGCATGAATGGCCTTCCGATAGGGAGGGCCAGCGGGTTTGTTATGAACTCCTTAAAAGGCGGTGAAAACATGCAACTGAATCAATGAAACTTAAGTAAATAAAAAGATATGAAGACAAAAATTGTTGTTGTTTTTATGTTTCTATTTCAATTGGCATTGGGTCAAATCGATAACGATTATAAGATCCTTCCTGCATATAAACCGCCAAAGTCGCCTAATGCTGCTGCGTTTGAGAAATTTACCAGCGTGCCCATAAATTATCAAACCGGACAGGTTAATTACTCAATTCCTATGTATACTATAGAGACGGACGGGGTAATTGTTCCCATAACGTTGAATTATAATAATACCGGGTTGAAGGTAACCGAAGTGCCCTCATGGGTAGGCCTTGGATGGCATTTAGCAGTAGGAGGAGCAATAACAAGAACCGTTAAAGGTATACCGGATGATGGTCCCAGGGGGCTAATGGACCCGTATTATGCACAATTACAACTTCGTGTGGTTAAAAATCAGTCTTCTGGTCTTGAAAAGTATCATTACTTTAAGGATGTAGTAGAGTCAATTGCAGATTCGGAGCATGATATGTTCCACTTTGATGTACCTGGCATAAAAGGGAGTTTTTACATAAACAGATTTGGGGAATGCATTCAGCTACCCAGATCAAATAATAAGATTGAATATACCAGAAGTACACAAAATAATACATTGGATAAATTTTCAATTACTGATGTAAACGGAAACAAATATCTGTTCAATCTTAAAGAGGAATCTAAAATATCTCTATATAACAATCAAACAGGGGGTATACCTAATTACTATAATAACATAAAAGGAACTACCTGGTATTTATCGGAAATACAAACAAAAAGCGGAGGGCAGGTTAATTTTGAATATGCGCATTATCAATATACGAAAACGGAAAAAACGGAAACTTACCAACTTTATTCAGTACAACAATGTCAAACAAGTACTGCCTCCCCGGTAGTTACAATCATTACGACACTTGTAGATGTATATCAGTTGTCACGAATTTCCTGGAAAAATGGATATGTTGATTTTGATGCAGGAAATGCGCGACAGGATATTAAACAAATGGATGCAACGGCCTCGGTTCCTTCTTTACGCGGTATATCTGTTTATTCTCCCGGTACCTCTGTTAAATATATAACTTTTGAATATAACGAAACGAACCGTTTGCTTCTGAAAAAAATAAAGAATGTAAATGTCGCACGCAACTTTCACCACGCTTATGAGTTCAATTACTATGACGAGGAACCATATAAATCCTGGCCTTCTTATCAGCTTGCGTCAACAAGCTATAATGCGCAGGATTATTGGGGATATTACAACGGACAGATCAATAATCAATTTTTGCTTCCTTTTAATACCGTTCCAAGTCATCCTGTTCCATTAATTCCCAATAATACCGCACCGATACCTGCTATTCTGATTGATGAAGGGCTGAAAGCCAGGGTAAACAGAGCTCCCAACTCCAATTTCGCACAATATGGCATGTTAAAAGAGATCATTTATCCTACGGGCGGAAAAAGCAGGTTCTATTACGAAGGCAATACTATATTGGCGTCTAGTGCATTAACCCCTGTTTCTGGTAGTGAATATGTGGTTAACACTTTACCTAAAAGTACCAACGGCCAGGGCCAACAGTTAGTGACCCTGGGCGGATTGAGAATAAAGAAGATTGAATTTTATAATGACCTCAACGGCAGTAATCCTTCAACTGTAACCAATCTGATGTATGATCAAAATGCCAGCACCCATATTATGCCTGTTTATGTTTCTGCTATAAAAATAGCCAGTGCGCCTGGCATGTTCGATCCATGTGTGCTTTGTGCTAACCCATTGGTATACACCTTGCATTCAAGCAGCCTGGTGAATGACCCGGCATATCTGGTAGAATATTATAAGGTGACAGAGGTGCAAGGTTCAGGACAAGATGGACAGACTGTACATATTTATAGCCCATCTCAGCTTAATCCGCATCGATATTGGTTTGCACCGTTTGGTGATCCTCTATGTTTGAACTGGACCAGCGGTGAGACGAACACGCTTGTTCAGACTTATCCGAATAATAAAACGATCTCAGAAAGATCTATAAAAAAATGGCATAACGATTACACGAATGGAAATCCATTAGACAGTTTTGGTACAGATCTGAAAATCGCTGTTATTCGTAATGACGCATGTGGTCCTGATTTCACTTCATTATCAAGAGTACCCTCTAATAATAGCGAAGCCGATGTGCTTATAAATAACGTTTTTAATGCTGAAACCATACTTCTTCGTACACAGCATTATGTTACCACAGAAATTCACGAAAAATCGCTCCAGCCAACTGGCGGGGCACTTGAAAAAACCGCCATTTATCATTATAGCCTGAACCAAAGGAACAGGCTGTTACCTAATTCCATGTCAACATTTCAAAGCAACGGACTGGAAGCTCAAACAAAAACCAGCTATCCACAGGATTATCTGGCGATGCCTGTAACGGATCCGGCAGCAGATCAAATAGTTAAGGGATTGAGCAACCTGATCGTAAAGAATCTTTTGGATGTACCTGTTGAAGAAATTAGAACTATTAATAAAAACGGCAATGAATATGTAACCGGAGCGAAACTGATCATTTATTCTGCCGATCGTGCGGTTGTTAGCGAAATACTTGAATTGACGGTAAGTGATCCTATACCGATACAAAATTTTACAAAGAGTAGTATCAATGCGCAAGGGGGTTTTGTGTATGATAACAGGTATATACAAACAACCGCGTTTACAAAATTTGATGACAGGGATCAGCTAACGGAATATGATGAACGTTCAACCGGAAATCATGCTATTCTGTGGGACTATAATGCTTCCTATACAATAGCAGATGTTAAAAATAGCAGGTTAAGTGAAACTGCATACACCTCATTTGAGGCTGATGGTTCAGGTAATTGGACAATAGTCAATGCAGCTCGCGTTGATGATGGTATTACCGGGAACAAGTGTTATGACCTGGCTTATGGCAACATCACAAAAACAGGTCTTGGGGGCGCAACCTACGTTGTTTCTTACTGGACATCAAATAACCAACCATTTACAATTACCGGTACGCAGGGAACCATTGTCCGGGGAAAGAAAATTGGGAACTGGACCTATTTTGAGCATAAAGTGACAGGGGTGTCACAGGTTACCATTCCTCAAACTACAGCACTGGTCGATGAATTAAGATTGTATCCGGCCGGAGCCCAAATGACCACCTATACCTATACTCCCCTGATCGGTATGACCTCTCAATGTGATGTAAATAACCGTATCTCATATTACGAGTATGACGACTTCAACCGGCTTAAGCTGATCAGGGACCAGGATGGCAATATCATCAAAACTATTGATTACCGTTATCAAACTAACTAATACCTTATCATCTTCTGATAGCACCTATTATGAGAATATCAACAGCGTCATATTCGTTTACTACAAATCCAACCTGCATGATGATTGCAATATTCACCCCAATAAAGTGGTTGCGCTACTGTCTGATGGCCTGTGTTACGATCGCATTAAGTTCAACTATGCAGGCCCAAACACCGGTGCAGCCTGGTATTGCTTCTCCGGCCTACCAGATCGTTCCATATTACGGATCTGCTACAATTACGATAAGTGGTATTAGTGGTGGAAACGGATCCTACAGCACCCAGTGGTTAACCTCATCTAATGCCGATTTCAGTAATCCCGAAGCTGTGCAGGGCGGTACCAGCACTACTTCCATTACAGTCACGCGTCTTACCGCCACCACATACTACCGGCTGTATGTGAGTAGCAATGGTGTTTCAGCTTTAAGCAACATTGTACAAGTGGACGTTTCTCCGAAGCCGGACGGTAATGCTTTTCCGCCCTACCAGATCGTTCGATACAACGGAACTGCTGCTACAATAACGGCAATTGATGGAGGAAATAACTGCAGCTATCAGTGGTTATGGTCATCGAATGCCGATTTCAGTAATCCCGAAGTTGTACAGGGTGGTACTAACACTACTTCCATTACACCCACAGGTATTACCGCCCCCACATATTACCGGATGGCAACGACCTGTAACGGCGGCCCTTTCACTTACAGCAGCATTGTACAAGTGGACGTATATCCGAAGCTGAATGGCAATGAACTGCTACCGGCGGAAATGGTTATCCCCGCGGGCGGTAATCCGGGCTTGTTATCGGCTGGCCACGCCTTCGGCGGCGGTTGTAATGGTGCCTACAGCTACCAGTGGCAGTGGTCATCAGACGGAATTACTTTTAATGATATCAACCAGGCAACCGGACTAACGTATGAACCCGGCCCCATCATGGGTCCGGTATATTATAGAAGAAAAGTAAGATGCGATGTGACAGGCGAGGAAGCCTTTAGCAATGCCGTCCATATTGTTATCGGAGCGGTAAGCGTCGATAATCAGAATTATATACGTATACGCAACTTCACAAAGCCGGGTATAGCTGATGTGCCCGCAGCGGATGCCATAACATTGGTAGCAGACGTAAAACAAACAACTGAATACTATGATGGCCTGGGCAGGTTAATGCAAACAGTAAATAAGCAGGCCGGGAAGGATAATAAGGATCTTGTACAACCGGTTATATACGATCAGTACGGACGGCAGCCTTTGAACTACCTGCCATTTGTTTCTCCTTCAGACGATGGTAAATATAAACCGAATGTGCTGGGCGAATTGAATGATTTTCATAAAATTCAAAATGCCGGCGAGTCATTTTATTACAGTAATGTGTTATTTGAGCCCTCTCCTCTGAACAGAATTGTTAAGACGCTACCTGCTGGCAATAGCTGGTTTGGAAGTGACCGCGGAGTGGAAAACAAATATGCGTTTAACACCGCTGCCGATAATGTAAAAATATGGACAGTAACCAATGTTGCAAATGATTGGGGTTCGTATGTTGTAACCGGTGCCTATGCTGCCGGACAATTGTACAAGAATATAACAGTAGATGAAAAGGGATCACAGGTTATAGAGTTTAAGAACAAGAATGGGCAAGTGGTTCTTAAAAAAGTACAGCTTACGGCATTAGCAGATGATGGAACAGGTAAAGACTATAATGGCTGGTTATGTACTTATTATATTTACGACGATATTAATTTATTACGGGCCGTGATACAGCCCAGGGGAGTTGAACGGTGGATAAATGCCGGAATGAACAGCACGCTCAGCGATGAAATTTTAAACGAGTTGTGTTTCCGTTATGAATACGATGCGCGCAACCGAATGATAATGAAGAAGGTGCCGGGAGCCGACCCTGTATATATGGTATATGATAAAAGAGACCGGCAGGTAATGATACAGGATGGCAATATGCGGGCTATAGGTAAATGGGTGCTGACTACATACGATGACCTGAATCGTCCCATTGAAACAGAATTGTTAACCGGCAATACCACAACTTTTGATGTTCATCAGTTGGCGGCTACTACCACCATCTACTATCGTCCTTCCGGTGATTATGAACTTTTAACCGTTACTCATTACGATGATTACAGCAACCTGCCTTCGGGCCTTGCAGCTTCTTATCTTACTACCTGGGATAGCTATTTTTCCGGTACAGACAACAATAACTGGCCTTATCCCCAGATGCCGGTGATGAATACGGCTTTGAAAAACATGGTAACCTGGAAGCAAACAAAAATATTAGGTAGCAATCCGGCTAAATATATTTACAGCGCTGTTTTCTATGACGATAAAGGCAGAGTGATACAAACCCAAACAAAGAATGACCTTACCGGTGGGTTGAATGTCGTAACTACGCAATACACCTGGGCCGGACAACCCCTCATCACGATACAGCGGCAGCAGACGATAAGTCCCAATGCAATAGAAAATATTGTTGTGAGCAAAATAACGTATGATGATTTGGGACGGGTAATCAAAACTGAAAAGAAAGTCGGCAACAGCCAGTTAAACACGATCAATTCATTGCACTCAGCCAACTATGTAACAATTTCTGAAAGCACCTACGATGCTTTGGGGCAACCAAAGACCAGGAAGCTGGGCCGTGAGAAAGATGCAAATGGCAATTATACCGGTAGTTCATTGGAAACTTTGACGTATGATTATAATATCCGTGGCTGGGTACTGGGGGTAAACCGGGACTTTATCCGGGACCAGGGCAACAGTAAATTCGGTTTTGAACTGGCTTATGATAAAAAGACCTCGGTGATTGATAACAATGCAACGAACATCTATACCCAGGCGCAGTTTAACGGCAATATAGCCGGCACCATTTGGAAGAGTATGGGGGATGGCATGAAGCGGAAATATGATTTCGACTATGATGCAGCGAACCGCCTTACAGGGGCCGACTTTAACCAATACAACGGAACTGCTTTCGATAGAACCGCAGGAGTTGATTTCAGTGTCAGCAACTTAACTTACGACGCCAATGGAAACATCCTTACCATGAAGCAGATGGGATTAAAATCCGGATCCGGTTCGCTCGTAGATGATTTGAAATACACGTATATTCCGGGTACAAATAAACTACAGAATGTAAATGATTTTGTGAATAATGCGCAAACCATTTTGGGCGACTTTAGAACAGGAGATCAGCACCCTCAAAAAAATGACAAAACAGCCCTTACTACTGCCAGCACCACCGCCCAATTTGAGGCTATTACAGATTATATGTATGATAAGAATGGAAACATGGTAAAGGATCTTAATAAGGGCATCGCTGCAATGAATGGTGCTTCAGGTATTGAGTACAATTATCTGAACCTTCCGGCAAAGATTGCGGTGCAAAATAAGGGAACTATTGAGTATGTATACGATGCTGCCGGTAACAAGCTGCAGAAAATAACAACAGATAATTCCATCACCAATAAAAGTATTATTACTACCACCACTTACGATGGAGGGATGGTATTTGAAAGTAAGACCACCACACCGTCCGGAAATCCGGATGAAGATTATTCAAACGTATTGCAATTTATTGCTCATGAAGAAGGCCGGATACGCTTCTCTGCTCCGCCGGTTGGCGGAGGAGCCGGAGGCGGCTTTAACTACGACTATTTTATTAAAGACCACCTGGGCAATGTGCGTATGGTATTAACCGAAGAGCGGCAACAGCATGTTTACCCGGCGGCAACACTGGAAGGCGATATCAATAACAGCAGCAGTGCGGCGTTTACAGAGAAGAATTATTATAATATCAATGCCGGAAGTATAGTCGACAAGTCTGCTGCCTTTTTAATTACTGACTATGAAAACAACAACGGCAATCCACCTTATAACAATAACCCAAACAGTAATACCACGGCGCTAAGTCAGAAATTATATAAACTAGATGCAGCATCACCGATAGGATTAGGCATCACCCTGAAGGTAATGGCGGGCGATCAGATCAATATTTTTGGGAAATCCTATTATTACCAACCGGGAAAACCGCCTGGTAGAATGGATTTACCCCTGATGGCCGCTGACCTGCTCAATATGTTTGTTTCGGGTGGGCCGCTTCAGGGAAAAGGGATAACAAGCGCCGGATTAATGAATGACGTACCTGGTTTAACCACTGCATTATCGAACTATATTATCAATCGTCCCGACGAGGGTAGCAGCAAACCCCGGTCATATATAAACTGGGTGATATTTGATGAACAGTTCCATTTTGTAACCGGGGGATTTGACCCAGTGGGGGATGCAAATTTTGTTAAAACGCATAATAACAACACCATTCCCACAATACCAGTCACTAAAAATGGTTATATCTTTATATTTTGTAACAACGAAACCCAAACTCAGGAGGTATTCTTTGATAACCTGCAGGTAGTACAAAACGCAGGGCCGCTATTGGAAGAAACGCATTATTATCCGTTTGGGTTAACGATGGCGGGGATAAGTAGTAAAGCATTGAACTTTGGAGCGCCTGAGAATAAGCATAAGTTTAATGGTATAGAACAGAATAATGATTTTGATTTAAACATGTATGATGCTTTTTATCGCAACCTTGATCCGCAAATTGGAAGATTCTGGCAAATAGATCCAAAACCTAATGAGGTATTAAGTCCGTATTCTTCGATGGGCAATAATCCAATCTTATTAAACGATCCTTTGGGAGATACTACATACTATTACGGTGCAAATGGTCAATATTACGGTAGAGTGTTGAATAAGGGTTCCGAAGCAGTGGTAGTCGTTGACGAAAAGTATAATGAACAGTTTCAAGCTTATCACGGTAACAATTTCAAAGATTTTAAAGGACGCAAAGCTGATGATCTGGTAAAAGAGTTTGGGCAATATGGCGTTACCTACGATGCCGCTGCTATGAGTAAGTACTATGATGATAATAATGGGACGACAAAGGCAGAGAAAGTTGATGGCACCAAAATAGACGATATGAAAAACCCTACATTCAATGGTAAACCTGTTAGTAAACAGTTTTTGAAATCGTTAAATGCTGAAATGCTAGGCAATTTGGTTTTGAAAGATGGTAAAGTAACAGTAGGGACAGGACGTCATTCAGACAATGATCTTGTCAAAAATAGTCCGGGAAGTTTGCCTTACGAAGAAGGAAAAGTAGCGCACATCCATAATCACCCTCCAATGAAACCATTTAGTATAACTTGGGAGGTTGGTGCCTTTAATGCTACTAGTGGTGTTAGTGGCTCTCCAGGTGCCGGGCCATCATCGGCTGATTATTCTCAATCAAGTGGAAATACTCCATATAGGAACGTGGTTGTAGATCAAAAGAATATTTATTTTATTAATGGAAGTCAAACAGTTAAACATCCTAGATAGCATGAAATGTACTTCAATAATTACCATTCTGCTTTTGATGCTTATTGCTTGTCAAAACACTAAGAGATCGAATGTGGCACAGAAGATGAATTACTATGATAGCATCGAAAATAAAAATTTAAAACTATTAGATAGCCTTAATCTTAAGCAATATAATGATAGCGCCAAATGGATGTTATACACTTTTCATTGCGACGATACCACTAAACAAAATAATGAGTATCTACCACTTAGTGCACTGCCTGTCAAGTTGGTTTATATAAGTAAAACAAACGATACACTGGATTTGCTATATAACTTTATGAAAAATGACTCAACGCCGATCAGCAAGTATTCGGAAGAAAATATAACAGATGGAGTTCAATTTAGAATATCAGATAAAAAATTGCTTGGCTTAATACATGGAGAAGGTGTAGTTTGGCAAAAGGGGCCATTTAGTAGATATGAAAATCCACTCCAGCCAGAAGTAATAACATACATTAAAAATAACAGAGACAAATTGAATCTATGGTTTAGGGAGGAAGCAAAGCGAAGGAGAGTTATACTATAAGAAACGCTGGAAAAAAATCAAATGAAGAGTTATTGATTTTTGAGATTTGGTAACTAACTGTCATAGACTGTAATCCCGGTGAAATAAATAACCCAGAGCCGCAGCACCCGCTGCGGCTTTTGTATTTATGAAGCTAACTGCTTTTGCAGATCGGCTTTGAATATAAAGGCATCGAGAAACTCTTTAACGAGCTTCTTTTTATCGTCAGGGTGTTTTTCTATTTTGCGGAATTGCGACAACAGTTCCTCATCAGAGATCGCATCGGCGCTTTTGTCCTGTAAAGTGCCATTGAGTAAATAATCGGTAGTTACCTCAAGAGCTTTAGCAATCCGGTTTAAAATATCAGCCGCCGGCACTGCTTCGCCGCGCTCATACTTGCCCACATTGGTGAAATGCACCTTGGCCAGTTGCGCCAGGTCTTGCGCATCAATCCGGCTTGACCCGACACACAAAGCCATCCGCACCAAGCCCCTGCGGTGTTGCCGGCAGTTTTTGCTGTGATGCTTTTTGTAGTCACATACACAAATAAAAATACGTGGTTCTCCCAAAGCCACACGGTACCACTCATGCCAGAAAAAACTGCCGGAAGCTACATTAACATAATGTGTTCCTATAGGACATCCCCCGCCACGCTTATCCGCCAGCTGGCGGATGCCAACGCAGGGGCTGCCCTATAGGCACATTATGCTAAGTAGCCAACACCGCAGCCCCGCAAAGCAAGCCACGCACAAAGCCTATGCGATTGC
>NZ_LWBP01000249.1 GCF_002078015.1 Niastella populi
CTCGATATTGAATATTGTTCCGACCTGTTTTCCCGGGAAACCATCAACCAGCTTACGGAACATTATAATAAGTTGTTGCAGTCAGTTGTTGATGATCCTTCCGTGGCTATCAGCAGGTATGAGATAATAACGGAAAATGAAAAGCAACAGCTCTTACAAACATTCAACGATACACAGGTTCACTATCCTGTTCAGGAAACAGTGATAAGTCTTTTTGAAGCACAGGCGCAAAAAACGCCTTTTAACACGGCCCTTGTCTTTGCACAGGGAACACTTACATATAAAGAACTGGATGAAAGGGCCAACCGCCTGGCTACTTATTTAATCGATAATTATCAACTGGGGCCGGGTGACCTGGTGGGTATTATGATGGACCGTTCAGAGTGGGCCGTTATTTCCATACTTGGTATAATGAAAGCCGGAGCAGCATACGTGCCGGTTGAACCGGCATATCCATTGGAAAGAAAGGCATACATACTACAGGAAACAGCATTGAAACTATTGATCATTGAATCGGAAAGTATTTTCGAAGTAGCCACGTTTAACGTTAGCATCTGTTCGATCGATATTCAGTTTGGGGATATTCAGCAAAGCGGCGAACCCAGCCGGGAACGCAGCGCCGGCCCCGGCGATCTGGCCTATGTAATATATACTTCAGGTAGTACCGGCAAGCCAAAAGGAGTAATGATCGAGCACAGGAGCCTGGTTAATTATCTCTCCTATGGCATGAAAAAGTATAGTAATGCATCCGGTGTTTTAAATTTCCCGTTGTTTACCTCCTTATCGTTCGATCTTACGCAAACGAGCATATTCCTTTCCTTACTTACAGGCGGCCTGTTACGTATTGAAAAAAGCAACGACCTGGAGCTGGTCTTTAACAACATCTTTAATGATCAGCGCATAAATAGTTTAAAACTTACACCGGCCCATGTTGCGTTTATCGGCAATGTTCAAAGCCCCGCCATCGGCGCTGTAATAATTGGTGGCGAACGATTGGAAAAATGGCATGTGCAAAAGCTGCTCACGCTGAATGCCGGGCTTACGGTGTTCAACGAATATGGTCCTACGGAAGCAACCATTGGTTGTACGGTAGATGCCATTACAAATAAAAGCGGTCATATTACCATTGGTAAACCTATTGACAATACCAGGATTTATATATTAGGAGCGAATGGGGAGTTGCAGCCAATTGGCATTCCCGGCGAAATATATATAGCAGGGGATGGGCTCGCCCGCGGTTATCTAAAACATTCCGATCTTACCAGTGAAAGGTTTGTTTTTCATCCTGCCTACCCCCGTGAGCGTTTATACCGGACCGGTGATAAAGCCCGCTGGTTACCCGGTGGTAATATAGAATATTTAGACCGGCTCGATGACCAGGTGAAAATACGGGGCTACCGCATAGAATTAGGAGAAATTGAAACTGTGTTTGCACAATGCCCCCATGTGCGCCAGTGTGTGGTAATTGCCCGGAAAGATGCCAGCGAAAACAACCGGCTGCTGGCTTATATTATACCCGCTGCTGATTATGACCGGCAAACAGTTGAAAGTTTTGTAAGCAGGCGCCTGCCCGATTATATGGTGCCATCGCTTATAGTGGAACTTGATGAATTTCCGCTGACCATTAATGGAAAGGTAAACAAACGGGCCTTGCCCGGGCCAGGTATATTACATATACAGGTGAATGAGTATGAAGCGCCGCGAAATGAAAGGGAGGCTACACTGGTTGCTGTATGGCAGCAATTGTTGAATGTGGAGCGCGTGGGCATACATGACGACTTTTTCAAACTCGGCGGTCACTCGTTGTTGGTGATAAAAGTTATAGCGGCCATCAGTGAAAAATTTTCATTGAACCTGCCGGTGATCACTGTTTTTAATTATCCCAATATCGCCGCCCTGGCCGCATACATAGATGTTGTAAGTGCGGAAACACCGGGTGCCGACGATAACTATATCACCGTTGATTTGTAAATAGGGTTCATCTTATATAACATTTTAAATCTTTAATATGAAGCTCGATAGAGTTCGTGACCTTACCAAAGAACGTTTTGTAGACGAGTACCTGCTGCCGCATAAACCTGTTATCATTACTGATGCGATGGATAACTGGGATATAGATAAATTTGGCCCCGTGCAACTTGAAAAGGCATTTGGCGATTTGGAGGTGCAGATCTATAACGACCTTTTTGAGTTGCAAACGATCGATACGCTTGGAACTTACCTGAAAGATAACTTCAATAAACCGGTGAATGAAGAACGCAGCCATGAGTATATCCGTTGGTATACACAATTAAAAGAAATTGATTTTTACTGGTCCGATGCAGTGTTTAAGGAATTGGAAAAATCCTGGTGCCATCCTTATTTTTTACCCAATGACTCTTTTGCCATACCCTACGGCCTGGATGGAAAACAGATCAATGCCAACGAAGAATTGTTTCCCTATAAAGGACTGTTTATATCCGGTAAAGGAGCAAGAACGCGTTTGCACAGAGATCCGTTCAACAGCAATGCAATACTGTGTCAGTTCTATGGAGAAAAGAAGATCTTTTTGTTTGACCCGGAACAGGCGGAGTTCGTAATGAACGATAATGAGTTTGTTGATATCGCTAAAGTAGATTACGATAAATTTCCCCAATATGCTAAGGCAACCTGTACCTATGAAGATACGCTTGCTCCCGGTGAGATCATCTATTTTCCGGCAGGTTGGTTTCATGATGTTACTTCTGCAACCGACAGCATATCCATTACCTGGAATTTTGTATATGTTTCAGAGCTGCAGGCTTTATGCGCTTACGTTGAAAAACATCCCAACGATGATCAGCTTGAAATATTAAAATATTTCCTGAAAGATATGATAGACCAGGATGCTGATGCAGAAGCCATCACTGACTTTCTTAAAAAGACTGTATGAAAACAAAGGAGAAGGTAATAGCATTGTTGAGCCATGCCCGGGAAAATGGGGTTTACCCGTTTTTAGACAACGAAAAGTTACGCCTTAAAGTTAACAGGAACGAACAGATCGATCCGGCGCTTCTTGATAATATAAAGTTGTATAAAGATGAAATAGCGCTTTTTTTAAAAGAAGAAGCCGGTACGCCGGCTATTACACCATTCAATCGTGAAGATGTTTCACAAATTCCATTGTCGTTTTCACAGGAACGCGTATGGTTTATCGATAAGCTGAAAGGCAGTGAGAATTATCATATCTCACTGGTGTTAAGCATAAAGGGAAAACCTGAAATAAATTTCCTGGAAAATGCATTCCGTGCCATCATAAACCGGCATGAAGTATTACGAACGGTTTTTGTGGAAAAGGAAGGAATACCCTTTCAGGAGATCCTGACAGCAGATAAATGGCGGCTTATATACAACGATAAAGTTTCCGGTGGGGAAGAGGAGGAATTAATAAACAGGGAAATAAGTACGCCTTTTGATCTGGCAAGGGATTTTATGGTGCGGGCGCAGCTATTGCAGATCAAAGAACAGGAGTATACGCTCATAATAGTTATTCATCACATAGCATCCGACGGATGGTCGATGCCTATTTTTATTCGTGAGCTGGTGATGTTTTACAAAGCCTTTGTAAACAAGAGTTCTGCTGGTTTGCCTGCATTACCGGTGCAATATGCCGACTATAGTTTGTGGCAGAAGCAATATCTCACAGGTCCTGTGCTGAACAGGAAGATGCAATACTGGAAAGAAAAGCTGGAAGGCCTGGAACCTTTAGGGCTTCCAACCGATCATCCGCGGCCGGCAGTTCAAAGCTTCCGGGGAAAGACCTGTCATTTTGTGATAAACAAACAGTTGAACTGGCAACTGGGAGAACTGTGCCGCGAACAGGGCCTTACGCTGTTCACTGTGCTGTTAGCAGCATTTAAAGTAATGTTGTACAGGTATACAGGTTCAACCGACATAGCAGTTGGGATTCCCGTCGCCAACAGAACGCAGCAGGAGATATTGCCATTGATCGGTTTTTTTGTGAACACCTTGGTATTGCGAACTGAATTGGGAACAGATACACCGTTTATCGACCTGTTGGCAAAGGTTAAAGAAACCACGCTGGAAGCCTATCAGCACCAGGAGGCGCCTTTTGAAAAGGTAGTGGAAAAATTGCTCACCCAAAGGGATATGAGCAGATCGCCCTTGTTCCAGGTAATGTTTGTATACCAGGAAAAGGGACTGGATGAGAAAATTGAGTTGGACGATCTCCGGTTGTCGATCCGCCCGCTTAAAAAACATACATCCAAATTCGATCTCAGTTTCATTGTAGAACAAAAGGAGGCAGATGCCGTTTTTTCCATAGAATATAGCAGTGATCTTTTTGAAGAAGGAACCATCCAGCGAATGGGCATGCATTTTAATGCTTTGTTATCGGCAATAGTGCAAGACCCCAGGCAAAGTATAGGCAAACTTCAACTGCTTACGCCGGAAGAAGAAAAGTTGTTGCTGATTGATTTTAATGACACCAAAGTAGTATTCCCCGATAATAAAACAATTATTGATCTGTTTGAAGAGCAGGTAAGGAAAACGCCGGATCATATTGCGATCGCCTGTGAAACCATCGAACTTACCTATGATCAGGTAAACGCAGCCGCCAACCGGCTGGCGGTTTGTCTGCGGCAGCATTATCATATTCGCCCTGGCGAACTGCTTGCCGTTACATTACCGCGTAACGAATGGTTGATCATTACGGTACTGGGCATTCTTAAATCAGGGGCTGCCTATATTCCTGTTGATCCCGAATACCCACAGGAACGTATCAGTTATATGATAACTAACAGTGGTTGCAAACTGGTAATTGACGAAGCGCTGTTGCAACGGATGCGGGATACGTTACATGCCTTTGAAGCGAATGATCTTCCTGCTGTAAATACACCCTCAAACCTGGCCTATGTAATATATACCTCCGGGTCAACCGGTGTGCCTAAGGGTGTAATGATCTCGCATAAAAATGTATATACCTTTATTAACTGGTGTAAACAGGAGTTTGGCAATGCAGATGTTGATACGGTATTTGCCTGTACTTCCATTTCTTTCGACCTGTCGGTATTCGAAATATTCTATACGTTATGTAGCGGTAAGAAATTACGGTTACTGAACAATGCTTTATCAATACCGGCCTGGCTTTCTACTTCGGGAAAAATCTTGTTGAACACGGTGCCTTCCGTTGTAGGAACCCTGCTGGCCGATAAAATAAACCTGCAACCGGTAAAAGTGTTGAACATGGCGGGGGAACCTGTTCCTGCACATTACCTTGATGGCCTGGATACAGCTAATACCGAAATCCGGAACCTGTACGGGCCATCGGAAGACACAACATACAGTACAGTATACAGGATGAAGAAAAATGCGCCTATACTTATCGGAAAACCGGTTGCCCATACCAGTATATATATATTGAACAACAACCTCGGTCTGCAGCCCATTGGCATACCGGGAGAGATCTGTATCAGCGGTGACGGATTATCGCAGGGTTATATAAACAGGGATGATCTCACTGCAGAAAAATTCGTTCCGCATCCTTTTAAAAAAGAGGAGAGGTTATATAAAACAGGTGACCTTGGCAAATGGACCCCTGATGGTAACATTAATTATCTGGGCCGGCTCGATGACCAGGTAAAGATCCGGGGCTTTCGCATAGAACCCGGCGAAATAGAAGTGGCGCTACGAAAGCATGCGTCAATCGAATCGGCGGTTGTAAAGGTTTCGTTGGATAAGCAGGGAAATAAACAATTGGTGGCTTACCTGGTGAGTTCAACCACTATAAACCCGGCTAACATCCGAAGCTATCTGCAAAATATATTACCGGCTTATATGCTGCCGGCTCATTTTGTTCAATTAGATCGTTTGCCGCTTACCGCAAGTGGTAAAATAGATAAAAGAAAGTTACCTGCTGTTGAAGATGTTATTACCGGATCGCAAATGGCGTACGTGCCGCCAGGGAATAGGATCGAAGAAAAACTGGTATCGATCTGGCAGGAAATATTGGGGAAAGACAAAATTGGCATCCACGATAATTTTTTTGAATTGGGTGGGCATTCGCTGATCGCTACCAGGGTAATGGCCCTTATAACCCGGGAATTGAATGTTCAGTTACCCATTGCTGTTTTATTTACCCATTCAACGGTGAGTTTGCTGGCGGAAAAAATTTCCGCGCAAAATGAACAGAAAATTACTTTTCTGATCCCTATTCAAACAAAGGGTACGAGGGCGCCTGTTTTTTGTGCGCCCCCCGCCGGTGGCAACGTATTGCTCTATTATGAATTATCCAAAGCCCTGGGAGCTGATCAGCCTTTATATGCCTTTCAGGCGCCGGGTGTTGACCTGGTATCGACCCCCTTAACATCGGTACAGGAAATGGCCGCACTGTATATAAAGGAAATGCAAAAGATACAGCCGCATGGTGCGTATACATTGATGGGATATTCTTTTGGCGGAAACGTTGTATATGAAATGGCGATCAGGTTACAGCAACAGGGGCAAAAGGTAGCACAGTTAATTATTTTCGATTCGGTAGCGCCCGATAAAAGCAGTAAAAACTATAACGAAATGCTGCCGGCTACTTATACCGACTGGCTGTTATATTTTAAAGACATCTATAACGTAACCATTGAAAACAGCGGGCAGAAAATAAAACTTACCGCTGAGGAACTCATACCGCATTCACCAAACGATCAACTAAAAGTTTTTTACGACAGGTTAAGCGAGAAGGAAAAGGGGATAACATTCGATCAGCTTAGGGCATATACCGATGTATACCGGATAAACGCTTCTATTTCCTATGTACCTGAAGCGGAGGGCCCCATCGATGTTCCTATCGTTTTATTCAGGGCAGTACAAACATTGACTGCCTTGTCGGAAGAGCAGATCAAAAAGCGAAATGAATTGATCGAAGGCCGGGCCGGCCGCGAGGACCTTGGCTGGAGTGATTTTACCATTAATAAAGTACATGTACATGCGGTGGATTGTAACCACCTTAATATGATGGATAAATCAAATATGCAAACGATCATAACCAAACTTAGAAAATACCTTAATTAATCCTTATCAAATAATAATATATGACAATTCAGGCTAATCAAATACCAGTGAGTATGGGCATCGATGCCTCGATCAGGGCTAAAGAATCAGAAGTACGCTATTATAGCCGTTTATTCCCGGTGGTTTTTTCAAAAGGCAGCGGCTCCTATGTTTACGACCAGGAAGGTAACGGGTATCTTGATTTCTTTTGCGGATCGGGCTCGTTGAATTACGGGCACAGCAACCCGGTAATGAAACAGGCAGTTATCGATTACCTGTTAGCAGATGGCATCATCAACGGGCTCGACCAGATGACCTCGGCGAAAATGTTATTTATAAATGAATTTTTTGAGACCATCATTTTGCCGCGGGGGTACAATTATAAAATGCAGTTTTGCGGCCCCACAGGTACAAATAGTGTGGAAGCGGCCATAAAACTGGCGCGAAAATATACCGGCCGCGAAAAAATCGTGTATTTCGAACATTCATTTCATGGCATGTCCTACGGGTCTATGTCGGTATCGGGCATGAAAAATAAAAATTTGCATAAAGATTATACCAGACATACCGTTGAAATGCCCTATGCCGAAAAGGCAGAAAGTATTGGTAACTTTAAACAATACCTGCAATCTGCTTCGGCCGACAACCTGCCCGCTGCCGTTATACTTGAAACAATACAGGCCGAGGGCGGCATAAGGGTGGCTTCAAAGGTATGGCTGGAAGAAGTGGCTTCCATAGCCCGGGATTTCGGGCTGTTGCTTATTGCAGATGAAATACAAACAGGTTGCGGCAGAACCGGTACATTTTTTAGCTTTGAAAGTACGGAACTAAAGCCCGATATTGTGTGCCTTTCCAAATCCCTATCGGGATATGGTTTTCCGTTATCTGTCAACTTAATTAACCCCGCTATAGACTGTTGGACCCCCGGCGAACATAACGGCACGTTCCGGGGAAATAATATCGCTTTTGTATCGGCAGCGTATGCCCTGCAATATTGGAAAACGGATGCATTTGAAAAAAACATCATGAATAGCGCAGCCTTTATTGAAGACTATTTTATGTCGGATAGCTTTCTTCAAAAAATTCAACTGAAAGGAAGGGGACTGATGCGGGGAATTGAGCTGAGGAATGAAGAAGAAGCCATGCAGCTGCAAAGAACACTTTTCAGAAATGGCATCCTGATGGATGTTTGCGGTTACAGAGACAACGTAGTTAAAATAATGCCGCCGGTCACCATTGCGCAGGATGACCTGCAAAAGGGCCTCGATATAATACATCAGTCATTAATTGAGTGTTTGTCGTAGCGTAGATTTTTGTTAAAACGTAAACCCTCTCGGGCATGAGAATGAGATATATAATATTACCTGTGATCCTTCTTTTTTGCGTTCTGCCGGTGTTTGCACAAAACAAATACAAGTTGGCGGGAACGGTAGTTGATTCGTTAAACAAACCGGTTGAAACAGGCGACGCCTTTCTGCTGAAAACTGCTGATTCCGTACAGGTGCAGGCGACTTTAGTGCAACATGGTACTTTTCAATTTGACAACATTGAAAGCGGAACCTATTTGCTGAAATTATCCAGCTCGGGATTCCTTGTGAACTTTTCTACCGTTACGGTCAATAGCACAATGAAGGTAAACATTGTGTTAACTGTGCGGGTAAAGGCACTGCAGGAAGTAGAGGTTACAGGTTCCAAACCTGTTATCACTACCAAAGACGGGAATATGAAAATGGAAGTGGATAATACTATTATGGCCACCATTCCCAATCCCCTTGACCTGATCGCTAAACTACCCGGTATACAATTGAGCGGGGACAGACAGTCTGTTGTATCCATTGAAGCAAGAAGTGAACCGCTTATTTATCTCGACAACCAAAGAATAACATTGAATGAGCTGAATGCTTTATCGGTACGGGATATAAAAAGCATCGATCTTATCAGTAATCCTTCTGCAAAATATGAGGCAAGCGGGAGAGTGGTTATTGCAATTACCAGGAAACAGAATAAATTCGACGGGTATAAAATAGATCTGTCCGAAGCTGCTTCATTTAAAAGAAGGTATAACAACTACGCGGGTATCAATGCAAGCGTTAAAAAGAATAAGATAGAGGTAAAAGGGAATTTCAACTACAACCGGATGAATCCCTGGGAAAGCAACCGTTCTCTTTTTTCCATAGAAGATCAGAAGTATAAAACTGAATATACGGTTTTATCAATTTCGAAAGCGCCGCAACTGTTATACGGAGGCGGTTTGTTCTACCAGATCAATAAAGACGATTATTTTTCGGTTAATGCAAACGGATTTTACCGGCAGGATAAATTTCCTATCAGGAACAACTCGTATTTGCAGGAAGATGTTGTCATAGATAAAGTTTTAACTACTACCACTAACGACCGCTCAAGGCGATTTATCAGTACCATCGGGAATTACAGCAAAAAGTTAAAAAAATCGAGCCAGTTGTTCTTGGGCGCACAATATTCCAGGTTTTCGGAAGACCTGACTACAGATGTTTCCAACAACTACAATAATACAGGGGATGTTCCTACCCAGGACAGGTTTCAAAAGGCCAAAATAGAAGTACTGGCGGGAAAGGCTGATTATGACAGGAAGCTAAATAATGATTTAAAATGGGAGTCGGGGGTCAATGTTTACCAGGCCTGGTCAGATGTTTTTATGGATATTGAGGAATACAATCCGCCGGTTGCATCGCAAACAAACTATAAATACACCGAGAAAAATTATGCCGGGTATACCAATATTTCAGGTAAAATAAAAACGTATAATTTTTCGGCCGGTCTGCGATTAGAACATACCAATGTTGACGGTGGATTTAAAAATAACAGCGGACCGGTGGTGAAACGCGATCAAACCTTTTTATTTCCCAAGGCATCGTTTGTTATTCCTATAGATAGTACCAAAAGTTTAACACTGGCATATACCCGAACCATTACCCGTCCGAATTTTACAAACCTTAGCCAGATCACTATTTACCTGAATCCGCGAACGGCTTTCTCGCGAAACATCAACCTGCTGCCCACCATAAACGATGAAGTGTCTGCCAGGTATCAATACAAAGGGAACTTCCTTCGGGTGGTGTACTACCGGCAAACCAATCCCGTATATTTTGGAACGGAATACGATCAGCAAACCAATATCGTTACCATCAAAGACAGGAATTATGCCCGCGAAGAAGGGGTAACGGCCATTCTTACCATTCCGGCTAAATACAGGTTCTGGAACTCCATTAATACGGTCATTGGTAACTTCTCGAAAGTAAAAGATTCAAACGCAATCTTAAACAGCCCCAAACCCAATTTGTATTTATATACCAACAACCAGTTCAGGCTTGGTAAAAACTTCACGTTTGTGCTCAATGGCTGGTACCTTACAAAAAGGTTTACCGGCCTGTATGAAAGGAATGAATTATCGGCTGTAGATGCGGGATTGATAAAGACAATTAAGAAGTTTACTTTTTCCGCTATGTGGAACGATATGTTCAGGACCCTGAGCTCTAATCAAAAATTTATTATCAATAATATAAGATCTGACCAAACGTATTATGAAGATGTAAGGGAGTTTGTTATTACGGTCAAATTCTCTTTTGGTGACATCAAAAAATCGGCTTACAAAAATGTAAACGTAGATGAAACCATGGATCGTGTAAAATAGAAAATTTAAAAACTAATCCTATACAATATAATCAGGTAATCAAAATGGAAATTCAAGACAATGATCTCGTATATGTGCGCCAGAACCTGGCTATTGAACCGCTTGTAGATAACTGGTACGCCTGGTCGCACCTTGTTTCGCCCGCAACGGCAGCGCTGAATATTAAAGAACGTCATTTGAAAATAATGAACTCCTATATTCAAAACCCCCACATCCACGCAGCTGCCGTTAAAAATCCCAAAATGCTCGGTGGGCCTTTTATCGATTACGATGGAAAAAGATTACCGGAAATAGAGGAATTGAAGAATAATACAATGAACAAGTGTTCCGAATTGCTGGAGCTGTGCGATTCCATTACTGACCTTAACCGGCTGCTTACGAAGGAAGCAAAAGGGTTTTCGCTGGCTTCCTTGTATCCAAAGGTTCCCGATAACCTCAGAGGGTATGTGGAATTGTTCTACGATCTCAACAACACCCCTTCCTACCGCTTTTTTGAATTGCTGCTGTATAAAAGCAAATATTACAAGGAAGAATTACAAAGTGTAAACCTTTTCCTGGTAAATGACGATGATTCCCGGTCGTTTGTATTGAGCACGCCTAAACTGGTCAATGAAAACATCCTGCGTTTGCATATTCCATTTAAGGATAAAAGGATCGATGAGTTTTTTGCCTGCGTCGACACGCCCCGCACATTTGGAGAGCTAAAAAAGTTGATGAACATATCGCCCGATAAAGAAGCGCTGTTTAAAACATTCTTTACTATCGAGGCGCCTCAGCCATATAAACGATACTCCGGCGATGGAGTGTTGACAAGGTATTTCGGCCACGCCTGTATATTGGTTGAAACAAAAGATACCGCCATTTTAGTAGACCCTGTGATCAGTTACGGGTACGAATCGGATATTTCCAGGTTCACCTATAACGATCTGCCGGAGACCATCGACTATGTTCTTTTTACCCACAATCACCAGGACCATATCTTATTCGAAACGTTGCTGCGCATCAGAAGGAAAATAAAGCATATTGTTGTTCCCAGAAGCAATGGCGGCAGTTTGCAGGACCCCAATTTGCGTTTGATGTTTAGCCAGATAGGGTTCGATAATATTATCGAACTCGGCGATATGGAAAAAATAGAGCTAAGCGACTGTGTTATCACCGGCCTGCCTTTTTTGGGCGAACATGCAGATCTCGACATTCGCACAAAACTGTGCCATATGGTGGAATGTAAGAACGGGTATAAAATTATTTTCGCGGCCGATTCCTGTAATGTGGAAACAAGAGTGTATGAAAAAATACATGAGATTGTGGGCGATGTAGACATAATGTTCCTGGGAATGGAATGTGATGGCGCCCCGCTTTCCTGGTTATATGGCCCCCTGATGCCAGAGCAGCTTGAAAGGGACAAAGACCAGAGCCGCCGGCTGGCCGGTTGTAATTTTGAACAATCGAAAGAGCTGATAGATATCTTTAAACCCAGTGATGTTTTTATTTATGCCATGGGTATGGAGCCCTGGTTGAAGTTTATAAGCTCCATTAAATACACGGATGAATCGCGCCCCATTATAGAATCGAATAAAGTGCTTGACTATTGCAAAGCGAAAGGTTTGGAGGCGGAAAGATTATTTGGTGAGAAAATTATTGAATATTAAACCTGTTATGTGTAATCGAAAAATACCTTAAATTACCTGTTTATACGGATCTTCCGGTTTAACCATTTAACTACTTGCCCATGCGATTTCTTGTTCACTTAGTAATTATCGCTTTTTTTCTTCCTGCTGTTGTAAACGGGCAGCAAATCGAAAAAGTTGTATTCAACGCAAAAGACAGTACTAGCGGTTATTACCTGGCCGTACGCCCGCAGGCGCAGGAAATAAAAGGGGTGGTTATCCTTGTAAGAAGTTTCAGGGGGCCCGAAAGCCTGTTGTCAGAAACAAAACTGCATAATGTGGCTTTTGCCAACAACATCCTTACGGTAATGGCTTCCATGAACCAGAAAGTGTATGCTGATACAGTGGCGGTTAACAGGCTTAGCCTGATCATCAGGGACATAATTACACGGTTTTCAGCAGATACTTCAAAGTTTGTACTGGCGGGGTACGACTATGCCGGTAACATTGTGCTGCGTTATACAGAACTTACATACGAACAGCCGTCGCAGTTCCCCGTTCAGCCCAAAGCCGTATTTACGATCGATAGCCCGGTTGACCTGTTTGGCGTGTGGCATTGGTGCGAAAGGCAGATCAAAAAGAATTATTATCCTCCATCGGTAGGCGATGCAAAGTTCATTTTGGACCTCATGACAAAGGAGAATGGTTCCATTACAGCCCAACCCGGTAATTATAAACGGCTAACGCCTTTTTATAAAGACGCCGAATCGGCAGGTAACGAACAATACCTGAAAAATGTGGCTGTGCGGTTATATTTTGATACCGATGTGGAGTGGCAGTTAAAGAACAGGCGCAACAGTTTATACGACACCAATATCCCCGACGGATCAGAACTTATAAACCGGTTATTACTGGCCGGTAATACCAATGCCGAATTTATACAGGCCAAACAACCCGGTATGAGAAGCAATGGCGTGAGAAATCCTAGTGCACTTTCTATTGTAGATGAGGTAGATTGTATTCATTGGATAAAAAGAAAACTCGATATTTTTGATCCTGTAACCTGGGTACCGCCGTATAACCTGCCCATACCAAAGGGATGGGGTGTTGAACGTTATGCATTCCCCATTGATTTTGCACCAGCCATATCGCATAAAGGGGTAGGCGATCTTCGCTTTATGCCGGGCTGGGGTGATTCCGCCAGCGAAGAATACTGGTCGTATGCTTTTTTATGGTGGCTGAAGGGCGAGCCTGAGTTGAATGCCAATGTGTTCAAAGAGAATCTGAAAACCTATTACGATGGACTGGTTGCAGGTAATGTTACCAGGCGTAAAATACCGGCTGGTAAAGTGGTGCCTGTTACAGTAACCGTTAAAGCTGTAAAGCCCGATCAGGATGATAAGGAAACTTTTTCGGGTACTGTAAATATGCTGGATTATATGGCTCAGCAGCCTATAACTTTAAATGTTCGTATACATGTAAGAGATTGTAAGCTGCACAACCGTACTGTTATATTTTTTGAAGTGTCGCCAAAACCTTTTTCACATAAGGTATGGAGTGGGATGAGAAAAGTGTATGACAACTTCGAATGTACACAATAGGCATGTTACGTAATTGTTACTATATGATTAAGTAACGGTATCGTACACCTTAAATATATTAAATTAGCACTCATAATCATTAATCTATTATCTGATCTATGAGTGCTTTTTATTTGCCTGTATATGTTGTTTCATTCAACAGCAATGGGATAAACAGCCCGTCAACCGATTTTCGCCCTGGAGTATACGATACCACGCATGGACCGGTAGAAGTAAAAACCATCCAATGCTCCGATAAGATGGAGCGCGACCCCGAAGTGTCCGTTGATCTGCCATACCTCAAAGAACATTATCATCTTGAAGTTCCCCCGCGAACCATCGATCTGTTTTTTACTTACCGGAAAATATGGAAAGATTTCCTGAGTAGTTCAGCCGAATACTGTGTGGTTATCGAAGAGGATGTTCAATTAACGGAGCCGCTGGCTAATATAGGGGAGCAACTGAGGCAATTGCCTGCTGATTGGGATATTTTCTTTCCATTTGATAAAAGGAACAGGTATTCCACCGTGCCTGTAAATGATGCGGGCGCCTGGATGGAACCACATTGGGCAAGCTCTATATTGTTGGAGTTTTTCTTCAGCAGCTCTATTTTCTTTATCAGCAAGCCGGCCGCCGTTAAGCTGTTGAACATTCAGAAAATACCCCAGCCTGTATATGATAAAATAACAGTACTCACAAAGGAGAATACCATTGCCGCATGGTTTATGCATACCAACTGGTTCAACTTATCGTCGCCATTGACGCTTTTACAACAACGTACCGGTAAAATAAAAGACGCCATCCTGAACTTCAAAGTATGGAACGAAGAGAGGAGGGCGAGGGTAAGGAGGCTCATTGCTATTGCAAGCAACACTGCCAAAGCCAATAACATCGATATTGTTCTTCATGGCGGTACGCTCCTCGGGTATACCTGGTTTGGAGAAATTATTCCCTGGGACGATGATGTTGACTTTGCCATCGATGACACCCAGCTGGATGCATTTTTAGCTTTAATGAGTGAGGCGGGTATAAGATCAGGTCATTTTTTTCAGGGCCGCCCGGATCTTCCAAGGGTTCCGTTCTACAAGATCTGGTTCGAAGACGGAGAACCCATCAATGGCCGGCATTATACCTTTCCATTTATTGATCTTTGGCCCTATAAGGCCGATAATGGAAATATAGCTTTTCACAACAGTCAATCTTTTCCAAATGCTTTGACCCGGCCATTTAAGACCGTTTTGTTTGAGGAGGCTGAGTTAAAAATGCCGCACAACCCAATTGAATGTCTTGATTTCCTCTATAATAAACAATGGAGAAAGCGGGCAAAGATAGACCCCTGGTCGCACCGGCTTGAAACGGTTGCCAATTTTCCATTGGAAATGGAAATAGATGTTGATGAAGCAGGAAAGATAATTTTTTTATGATTATTAGGAAAAAACAGAAATACTTAAAACTTTATCGGAGCTTGACGTAGAAGATTCTAACCTGAAAACCTACTTACCAGCAAAGGAGAAGCTACAAAAGTTCGTCTTTCCCGAAGGAGTGACCTATAATCGCG
>NZ_LWBP01000250.1 GCF_002078015.1 Niastella populi
GGAACCCGTATCCTTCCTCATCCTGCCAAATCATTCCTGCTTCCCGGTTTTGAAAAAAAACTTTTCCTGAGCGACGCATAAGGCTAAATGTTTTCTACATTTTCTATATCTGAATGTTGAATAACCTGTATCAAATTCTCATTTTTTGTTTTTTGAAATTCAACTGCATTATTGTTTGAAACAAATTTCCATGCTTTGATCTCATTTTCCTCTGAAACGCTACCGATTATGACTCCTGCAAGTATGATTTTATTTTTCAGATAGATATGGACTTTTATGTTGAAGTGGTTTATAAATATGTCATAGGGATCTTTGATTTTTTGGGAACCGGGCACAGCCCGATAACCAAAAAGTGCCAATACCTGGTTCACTTTGTCCATTCGCAACGTTTCTTTACCTTGTTCAAGATCTCTTATAAAACGCAATCCCACTCCAGCTTTAGCAGCAAGGTCTTCCTGGGTCATCCGGTTTTTATTCCGATTGTATTTTACAAAAGAAGCTATATGGTTGATGTATGTCATTGATATCGTTATACCTTTTCGGGTATAAAATTAATAAAAAAATCATTAATATACCCGACCGGGTATAAAATTAATTAATCGGATTGAATTATACCCGATAAGGTATATTGGAATCGATAAGTTACATTACCAGGTGGGAAACGAGAGTGTACCATTTCGGTAACCGGAGTGTACCATTTCGCTAACCGGAGTGTACCATTTCGGTAACCGGAGTGTACTATTTCGGTAACAATCATGTACCAGTTAGCAGGGGATGCGTGATCCATTATTAACCCCATTTTTCGCAGCCTTAAAGGCATTCGATTAGAAATCTTAACCCTTTCAGAAAATGAAAGGGTGTTCGATATTGTTTTCCTGATTAGTACCTTTGCCTTAGGTTGAACAGGGCAAATCATGATTGATTCTAGGCAGTTTTTATCTGTTCCAGAAATGACAAAAAGGA
>NZ_LWBP01000251.1 GCF_002078015.1 Niastella populi
CTGTTCCAGAAATGACAAAAAGGAGAGTAGCGGTTCGTATAAACTCCGGTCAACTCCACGAGATATAAGCCTCTGATTTTCAGGGTCTTTTTTATTTATAGGGCGCCGGATGATCGAAGCCCGGTAAAAATGAAAGATATTAACAACCCATAATCTGATCATTGCCCCGAATTAATAAATAAATTATTTTGCTACTTTAGTGCTCAAACGATGCTGCTGCTTGTCTTTTATACCTACAAATAACAACGAAGCCAAATTGCTTTCACGCCTGTCTGCCGGTGACCAGGATGCGTTCAGGGAAATTTTTGAATTGCATTGGGATCAGATCCACGCAGTTGGACTGAAAATATTGAAGTCTCCCGAACTGGCGAAGGACCTTGCACAGGATACATTCATGAGAATATGGTATAACCGGGAACAACTGAAAGATGTACATAACTTTCGGGCGTATCTGAACGTCTTATCCAGAAATCTGGCCATTGATCTTCTCCGTAAAAAAGTATTCACCGTTGAAAACGAAGATTACCTTGTAGCTTATTTTTCAGAAGAGGCAACCAGCCCCACTGACGATGCTGAATACAAAGAGTTGAAGCAACTCCTTCACGAAGCGGTTAGTCATCTACCGCCACAAATGCAGCAGGTCTTCAGACTCAGCAGGTTAGAAGGATTAAGTCATACTGAGATCGCTGCCCGGATGAATATCGCACGGGTAACGTCTAAATCTTATATGGTCAGGGCTTTGGCAGCTGTCCGCAAATATCTTTCCCAATACCATTATGAACCGCTATCGCTGCTGCTGATTAATTTTCTGGTTGCATAAATTTTTTTTCCCGCATACGCATTCCTCCTTCTTTTTCATCCGTCATTTAATAATATGCAACCGGAGATTGCCGGCTTGTAAGCATATTATGCCATATGACAAAACAAGAAACTTTAAAACTGCTTTGGGAAAAGTATGTAAGTGATCAAAAACTTAGTGCCCGGGAACTTGACCTGTTGCGGGAATTGATCCATGACGAATCCAATCGCGGTTTAGTAGCAGCGTTGCTCAACGCTGAATATGAAAAAACGCAGGAAGCCGCATCTGCAGAATATTCCTCCCAACAGGCCTTTCACGAGGTTTGGCAAAAATTGCTGCTTGAACAGACTGAAACAAACACTCGTGTAATTACCGTTTCATCCCGGCGCCCATGGTGGAAATATGCAGCCGCCGCAGCGATTTTGCTCACAGTTGGATTGGGCATGTACCGGCTTACGATTGATAAGCCTTCGCCTGCAATTGTTGCACAACAGGCGGCAAACAACTCATCTACTGATATTCAGCCAGGCGGCAATAAAGCTATATTGACACTTGCCGATGGTTCAGTTATCGCCCTTAATGATGCAGCGAATGGTTTATTGGCAAACCAGGGCGGAACAAATGTGGTAAAGCTAACCACTGGAGAACTGGCTTACGAATCAGGTAACCAACAGGCAAACGCTTTGTTATTTAATACCATCGTTATTCCACGCGGTGGTAAATACCGGTTGACATTACCCGACGGAAGCAAAGTATGGATGAATGCTGAAAGCACCCTGCGTTATCCGACAGCCTTCAATGGGAACACCCGTGAAGTGGCATTAACCGGGGAAGCCTATTTTGAAATTGCGCATAATGCTGCGCAGCCATTTCACGTGCAGGTAAAGGATATAAAGGTAGAAGTGCTCGGTACGCACTTCGATATTATGGCTTACGAAAATGAAGCTGCTATTGCTACTACGCTGGTGGAAGGTTCAGTTCGTGTAAGTTCTTCTTCAAAGCAATTGCACCTGACGCCCGGTCAGCAAGCACTGCAGGATAATAATGGTGCCGGCATGAAGATCATTAACGATGTGGACGTTCAGCAAGTGCTTGCGTGGAAGAATGATTACTTCCAGTTCGCCGGCGATCGCCTTGACCACCTGATGCGCCAGATCGAACGCTGGTACGACGTGTCAGTTGTGTATGATGGCCCTGTACCTGATAAGAAATTCGGTGGAAAGATATCACGTTCAAGCCCACTGAGCGATGTACTAAAAGCGTTGGAGTTAAGTGAAGTAAAATTCCGTGTGGAAGGGAAAACAATAACTGTTATCAATAACTAAACATAAAACGGCAGGCATTAAAAAAGCCAGAAGTGCAACGAACACTTCCAGCTGAGGTTTAATGCATTGATGCCACCATTCTCGGGGTAGACATTTTATTACACTAAACACATCAAATGTATGGAAATTAATTATCTGTCGGGCCGATGGCGCCTGCAGCGGCGACTGATTGCCAAAACATTCCTTATTATGAAATTAATTGCCTTTTTGCTATTAGTGGCCTGCCTGCAGGTAAGCGCTACGGGCAATAGCCAGACGATCACCCTGTCTGAAAAAAATGCGCCATTGCCAAAAGTGTTTAAATCGATCGAAAAGCAAACGAAATACGTTTTCTTTTTTGATATGGCGCTGGTAGAAGGATCCAAAAAAGTAACCTTACAGTTTTCTAATGCCACAATAGACGATGTGCTGCAAGCTTGTTTTAAAGATCAGCCGTTAACGTATGCCATTGTCGGAAACATCATCGTTATACATAAAAAGAATGCCGACCCTCAGATTGCACAAGCCAATGTACCGGCTATGGATCCTATCACCGGCCGCGTACTGAACGATCAGGGACAGCCGCTCACCGGTGCGTCTGTGATGTTAAAAAGCAAAAATACAGGAACAAGCACCGATGCAGACGGAAGGTTTTCCATCGAAGCGGTGCGAGGCGAAATTCTGGTTGTTTCCTATGTCGGCTTCGAACAAAAAGAAGTAGCGGTAGGAAGCAGGACTTCCATTGAGATCACTTTGACGCCGGATCAGAAAAGTGTGGAAGAAGTGGTTGTGATCGCATACGGCAAAGTAAGAAAGAGCGATCTGACCGGTTCTGTTTCGCATGTGAAAGGCACTGATCTCAATTCTTTTCCCACAACCAATGTGATACAGGCGATGAGTGGCCGCGCTGCAGGAGTGAGGGTCATGCAGAATAACGGAACACCCGGCAGCCCTGTCAGCGTTCGCATCCGCGGTGCCAATTCAATTCTTGGCGGTAACGAACCACTATATATTATTGACGGATTCCCAAGCAGTCCCACGTATCTGCAGTCTGCAGATATCGAATCAATGGAGATACTGAAAGATGCGTCCTCTACTGCCATGTATGGTTCAAGAGGCGGTAATGGCGTGGTGTTGATCACTACGCATTCGGGAAGGAAAAATCAGGCAACAAAAGTGAATGCTGACATGGGTTACAGCACGCAATCCATCACCAAAAAAATGAAGCTGCTGAATCCCTTCCAGTATGCCTCCCTGTACAACGAGCAGGCGAAGAATGATAATATGGCGCCTTATTTCTCACAGCAGCAGCTGGACGCATTCCAACATATGCCTGGCACTGACTGGCAGGATCTCCTGTTGCGTAAGGCGCCGTTATATTCAGGCAACGTCAGCGTAACCGGCGGTTCAGAAAAGACGACCTTCTATCTTTCCGGTGGGGTATTTTCCCAGGAAGGAATTATTCCTAATTCCGATTATAACCGGTATTCGTTCCGCGTAAACATCAATCATGAGATCAGCAAGATTTTTAGTGTTGGATACACATCAATTTATACACGTAGCGACAGGAGTCATCAAAACTCTTCCCTGGGCAATAGGGGTAGTGATATGTTTGGTGCCATGCTGTTTGCTCCGCCCACGGTTGGCCCCTATGATGCAAACGGCCGGTATGTAAGATTAAACACCGTTTATCCTTTTATCTCCAATGCCATCGTTAACCCGGTAGCACGCCGGGATGAAATGTCAAATAAAACCCAGGTAGATGATATTGTTGCTAATCTGAACCTGCGCATCAAACCGGGCAAAGATCTCGAGTTCAGACTCTCAGCAAACATCCTGAACAGTAATAACCGCAATGATGCTTTCACTAACAGAGAGCCTTATGCCTTGAACTCAACCGGTACGGCCTATGTAGGTACCAGCCAGTTTACAAGCCTGTTAAACGAAAACATTGTGAGCTATAAAAAGACCATCGCTGATAAGCACACACTGGACGTAGTTGCCGGTATTGCCAACCAGTTGGATAAAAACAAGAGCATGGCATCAGGCAACGCCTCTGTCTTTTTGAGCAACACTGTTTATACAGGCAGCCTTCAGTCTGCCGGCCTTGCTGGTTTACCCACCTCCGGTTTTTCAAAAAATGCGCTGTCATCTTTTATAGGCCGTGTTAATTATGGTTTCGATAACCGATACCTGTTTACCATCAGTTTCCGCCGCGATGGTTACTCTGCTTATTCCAAAGAGTTTCGTTGGGAGAATTTTCCCTCTGCCGCAATTGCATGGCGGGTTTCCAATGAAAATTTCCTTCAAAACTCATCCATTGTTTCCGATCTGAAGTTGAGAGCTTCCTATGGCCGCACAGGCAACACTTCGATCGGGCCTTACCAGTCGTTAAATATTCTGCAGCCATACAATACCATTTTTGGTGATGCGCTTACGATCGGGTATGCGCCCCGTGCAGAATATACCGGCAACCTTCAATGGGAAAAAACAGATCAGATGGACGTGGGTGTGGATGCGGCTTTGCTTAACAATAAAGTTCGCATAACGGCAGATTACTATTACAAAAGAACAAAGGCATTATTGAACAAAGTTCAATTGCCCACTTCATTCGGGTATGAAACTGCTTTGCAGAATGTGGGCGAGATCAGCAACCGTGGTGTTGAGATAGGCATTGATGCAACAGTGGTTGATAACCACGACTGGAAATGGACCCTCGGTGGCAATATCGCCTTCAACCGGAACAAGGTTGAAAAATTATATAAAGGGCAGGACATCGTGGGGCCAAATATTTTCACCGGTAATATCAATGATTATATTAACCTGCTTCGTGAAGGCGAGGCCGTGTTTGTTTTTTATGGTTATAAAGAAATTGGATATACAGACAAAGGGCTCATCAGCTATGAAGACAAAAATCCCGATGGGGCTATTAATGCGCTCGACAGAAGCATCATCGGTGATCCAAATCCTGACTTTATCTATGGGTTGAATTCTTTTACCCGGTATAAAGATTTTGAGCTAACCTTGTTCTTTCAGGGTTCCCAGGGTAACGACCTGTTTAATCTTAATAAGGCAAGCACGCTGGATATGGGTTGGGGGCTTAATCAACCTGAAGACGTATATACCGATCACTGGACGACCGGCAAGACAAACGCAAAATATCCAAAACCATCGAATAAGATCAATGGCAACTTCTCAACCCGGTTTGTTGAAGATGGCTCATACCTAAAGCTGAAAAATATCATGTTGTCTTATTCTCTGCCGGTGAAAAACTGGAAGATCAATTATTTGAAATCAGCACAATTTTATGTGAGCGGCCAGAACCTGGTGGTGCTGACGAACTATTCAGGATATGACCCGGAAGTGAATGCATATGGCTCGGCCAATTCATTGGTGCAGGGGGTAGACTATACTGTGTACCCGCCGAGCAAATCAATCACATTTGGTATCCGTTGCACATTTTAATTTTAAATCATTAGATATGAAAAATATTTATGGCCTGGCAGTGATTTGCTTGCTGATGCTTGTTTCCTGCTCCAAGTTTTTAGATGAACGGCCTCAATCCATTGCGGTGGAAAATTTTTACAACACACCGGTTGAAATGGAATCAGGCCTTAACGCGATTTATGAAACAGTCCGCTATCTGTCAACATTTGGCGGTTTCTATACATTGCAGCATGAGATCAACACCGAGTACATGTATGGTCGTGGAAGTTTTGCTCCAATGAATTCTTACCAGGGATTAGATAATACAAACGTGGGGCGTATCACTGATACCTGGAATAATTTTTATAAAGGGATCCGTAATGCCAATATCATTATTCAGAAAGCGCCGCTTGCTACCGGAATCACTGACGAGGAAAGGCAACGGTATATTGCTGAAGCGCGTTTTCTTAGGGGGCTGTATTATTTTCATTTGGTTCGAAACTGGGCAGGCGTGCCTTTACATACAGAAAACAATCTCGATTCCATCAATATACAGAAGAGTAGCCCCGAAGCGATCTACGAACTGATACAGGAAGATATGGTCTTCGCAGAAAATAATCTTCCTGATAATCCACGCCTCGTTGGCACACCGTCAAAATGGACAGCAAAAACTGCATTAGCCGAGGTTTATCTCACGCTAAAGAAATATGACCTCGCCAGAAAAGCAGGCTGGGAAGTGATTCAATCGAAAAAGTATTCGTTGGTGAGCGTTTCAGTGGCAGATGATTTTGAAAAGATCTTTGGCCGGGATGCCAATAACACGAGCGAAGAGATCATGTATTTCAAATATTCTTCAAAGGTGGCTGGTCAGGGTTATCAATACCTGGCTTATCTGCATGCTACAAGTACAGGCAATTTTCCTCCGGGTGGATTTGCTACTATCTATAGTGATTCGTTAAACCCTTTCCTGAAAAATTGGGATCGTGCGGACCTGCGTTACCGGTTTACCTGGTATGCATCAAACATCAATATTGCTCCATCAACAGTGTTATGTAAAAAATTTAGTGATAAACAGGCAACGATCCAACAGGGAAACAATGATTATCCATTGTATCGATACGCAGATCTATTATTGTTCTATGCAGAAGCAGAAGCCAGCATGAATGGTGCTCCAACAGCTGATGCAGTCGAAAAACTGAATATGGTTCGCCGGCGTGCTTATGGCAAACCGGCGGATATGCCAGATGCTGCAATCGACATTAAGATCACCGACTATCCGGACCTCGACGCTTTTGTACAACGTGTAGTACTTGAGCGTGGGTATGAAACCGTTGGTGAAGGAAAACACTGGTTTGATCTGAAAAGATTGGGTATCTGGAAAAAAACCATAAAAGAAATTGAAGGCCTGGATATGGCGGAAAAGCATATGTTATGGCCCATCCCTCCACGAGAGTTTAATGGCAATACTGCATTGAATCCGACCGCGGATCAGAATCCGGGGTATTGAGGACCGACCTGTAAGGTCCATCATAGGGCCTTGCATTATTATTAGCTGAGTTGAACCTGACAGGTCGGATGATCACGAACTGTTCGCCGGATGAAGGCAGACAGCTATTTTATTACTAACAATAATATTGGCTATGAAGTATGTATGTTTAGTGCTATTCGCACTTTGCAACCTGTTTTTTATTCCATTGCAAAAGGTTGCTCCGATAAAAGCAGAGATCTGTATCTATGGCGGCAATGCGGCCGGTGTTATCGCCGCATATACTGCGGCAAAGATGAATAGAAAGGTCATTCTTATTGAGCCGGGTTTCCACCTCGGCGGACTCACTACCGGTGGACTTGGATACACCGATATTGGTAACAAATATGCCATCACCGGACTTTCGCTGGATGTGTATCGCCGTATCGGCAAACATTATGGAAAGTTTGAACAGTGGATATTTGAACCGGGTGTGGCAGAAAATGTGATGAAGCAATATATCGCCGAAGCAGGCGTACAGGTTTTATATGGTCACCGTATTGAAAAAGCCGAAAAAGAAAATGGGAAACTGCGTAGTATAACCGTTCAGAAAGAGGATGGAAGCACGCAACAGGTTATCGCCGGCATGTTCATCGATTGTTCTTACGAGGGCGACCTGATGGCGCGTGCAGGAGTTTCTTATACAGTTGGCCGGGAGGCGAACAGTTTGTACAATGAGACGTATAATGGGGTGCAGTTACTGGATGGTCACCAGTTTCCGGATGGTATTGATCCGTACAAAACACCCGGCGATCCCGCCAGTGGTTTGGTGTGGGGTGTCAGCGATGGGAAATTAAATGAAACCGGAAGTGGCGATAAGAAAGTGCAGGCGTATAATTTCCGTATCTGCCTTAGCAATTTGCCGGAAAACCGTGTGTCTATTGAACGGCCGGATAATTATGATTCCACGCGTTATGAATTGTTACTACGATACCTTCAAAAAAAGGTTCCGGGCGACTTATGGGGCTTTCTCAAGTTTGACCTGATGCCGAATCATAAAACAGACATCAACAATAACGGCCCCATTTCCACAGACATGATCGGCTATAGCCATAATTTTCCCGAAACGGATTATGCAACAAGGAAAAAAATACAGAAGGATCATGAAGATTATACAAAGGGACTGCTATATTTCATCGGTCATGATCAGCGTATGCCTGAGCACTTAAGAAATCAGATGCTGCAATGGGGGTATCCGAAAGATGAATACACAGATAACGGAAACTGGTCGCCACAGATGTATGTACGCGAAGCCCGCCGGATGAAAGGCGAATATGTGATGACGCAACATAACTGTGAAGGCCGTGAAGTGGTGACCGATGCTGTGGGACTGGCTGCCTATACAATGGATTCTCACAACTGTCAGCGGATAGTGGTGAATGGTATGGTGAAAAATGAAGGCAATGTGGAGGTTGGCGGCTTCGGCCCTTATCCAATTTCTTATCGCTGCCTGATACCGAAGAAAGGAGAGTGTGATAACCTGCTGGTGCCGGTTTGTCTTTCAGCAAGCCATATCGCTTATGGGTCTATTCGCATGGAGCCGGTGTTTATGGTCCTGGGCCAGTCTGCCGCCATTGCGGCTTCGCTCGCTTTGGAAAATGGCAACGATGTTCATAAGGTTGACATCAAAAAGCTTCAGGATATCTTGAAAAAAGATCCGTTGATGAATGGCAGCACGCCGGAGGTAATGGTGGATAATGATGATAGAAAAAATGTCACGGCTAAAGGCGCCTGGCAGGTTTTAAAAAAAGGCGCTTATGGACATTCAATGTTTATCGATAGCAGCAAAGGCGCGAGTTTAAAATCTGTTCGGTTCACGCCCCAGCTTTCAAAAACAGGTGCTTACCAGATATACATTTATATACCGAAACTGAAAGGTATGGCTTCACAGGTGCCAATTAGTATCTCCACAATATCAGGTATTAAGAAAATCGTTATAAAACCTGCAGAGGTCATTGTGGAAGGCCAGACTTCCGGAGAATGGGTAAGTATTGGTACATACCGGCTCGCAAAAAACAAACAGAGTTTTGTAGAGATCCAAAACGCAAAGGCCGATGGCTATATGCCGGCAGATGCGATACTTTTTATTCCTCAGTAAGTAATATGGGCGTGCGCCGCTTATTATTCAAAACATAAACATATTGCCATATGAAAAAGTTTACATTGCTGGTTTGTTTATGCATGCTGGCCTGCGTAGGCAGGCTCGATGCACAGTTTTTGTTGATTGATGACATGGAAGGCAACGGACCTGCTTCGGGCAACTGGATCTATAATGCAGGAACTAATGCAACCGGTTCTGTTATTTTTAATGCAATTAATCCAGGCCCATCATCATTGAATTCAAGTTCGCACGTAGCGAAATTTACAAAGGATACCAGCTGTTCGCCTTATATGGCGGCGGCGGTAACGCTGGCGTCTGGCCTCGATCTTTCTGCCGGCGCCTCATTTAAGATGATGGTATACAGCAATGTGAAAGAAGACGTGTTGTTCAAACTGCAACCCGGTTCAGATTATACACAGGCCGTCTTTCAGACATATCGTATCCAAAATGTAAATCAATGGGAAGAAGCGGTGTTCACATTTACCGGTATTAATAACCGTACTGATCTTAATCGCATCGCCATTCAGTTTATTGATGGGAAAAAAGCGAATGGTATTTTGTACTTCGACCAGATACAGGCGCCTAACCCAACGAGTTTACAACTTACTTCTCTTAACATTCCGATGGGGGCGGAGAACGGAACGATCGTCCAGGTGAAACTGCATGGCGATACATTCAAACCGGCGCTTAACCAGGCAAATTGGTTTACATCTACGTTACCACCTGGTGTATCCATCGGCAGCCTTTTACGGATGAATGATACGACCGCTCATCTCGTACTGACTGGTAATTCGACTGCTAATTATTCCCGGACTGCATTTACGCTTTCAGTGAATGGAACCGAACTGCAGAATCCGAATGTACCGGACTATGCAGCAAAAGGAAGTGTGGTATTTGATGGTAATCCAAACTGGACGATGATCTACAATGATGAATTTGACGTCGATGGTTTGCCTGATCCGGCAAAATGGACAATTGATGCGCGTCCGAAAGGATGGATCAATAATGAACAGCAGGTGTACGCAGATGCAACAAGGGATAATGCACGTGTGAGAAATGGTAACCTCGTTATCACGGGGAAAAAAGACTTTCCTACCGGAGATCCCAATGCGCCATGGTCTTCGGCCCGCGTAGTTTCATTAGGCAAAATGGAATTCCTGTATGGAAAAGCAGAAATGCGTGCGAAACTGCCAAGGGCAAGAGGTTCATGGCCTGCCTTCTGGCTGATGCCAGTCTCCAGTGCGTATGGGCACTGGCCAAAAAGCGGTGAGATCGATATCCTCGAACATGTGGGCAACAATTTTGGAAAGGCAATGTGCGCCGTGCACGTAGAAAATAAGAACTGGACCAACGGAGGTAATCTCGGCGGAAACCAGATCATGCCGGATGTTGATACAGTGTATCACACGTATGGCCTGGAATGGTCTCCTGATTCTTTACGCTTTACTCACGACGGTGTTGGATTTTATACTTACGTAAATCCAAAGACTGATTGGAAAGACTGGCCCTTTGACAAATCATTTTTTGTAATACTAAACATTGCTATCGGCGGTGGCATGGGCGGAGCTATTACGGATGCGGACTGGCCGGATAGCATGCAGGTGGATTACGTGCGTATTTACCAGAAAGGGTTGGGCACGCCGGTATTGGACTCCATTCAGGTAACACCGGCAGATGTGTCTGTGTTGCCTGGTAAAACACAACAGTTTGCCGCGAAGATCCTCGATCAGAACGGGCATGTGATGAACGGCATCACACCAACCTGGACTATCACCGGTGCCGGCAATATCATTTCGGGCACAGGTCTGGCCTCCATTCAAAGCAGTGGCGTGGTAACAGCATCTGGCAAGCATAATTCGATTACCGTATCGGGATCAGGCTTTTTCAATGTAAGACCAGCGAACTATAAATTCATTCCCGCAAGAATAGAAGCAGAAGCATCTGACAATTCAAATGTTTGCTGTACCGAAAATACGGCTGATACGAGCGGCGTATTAAACGTAAGTTATATTGGTAATGGGTCCTGGTTTGAATACGATATAAACGTTCCGGATTCCTCAGCTTACCGTATCCGCTTTCGCGTTGCAGCTAACAACGCGTCAGACATCGATATCAGGATCGATAGTACGATATTGGCTACAGTGCAGATTCCGGCAACAGGCGGATGGCAAACCTGGAGAACTGTTGTTACTGCCCCGATCATTTTTGGACCCGGACTAAAAACCATCCGCATCACCTCATCTTCTTCTGGATGGAATTTCAACTGGCTGCAGTTTGTAGCGGCAGCTGATCACCAGGTGAATAGTATCGCTGTACAACCTGACAGCGCACGGATAATAATCGGTGAGCGTTTGCAGTTGAAGGTGATCGGTCGCGATCAGGATAATAATTTTATTATGCTTTCGCCGGCACCGGTTTGGTCGGTGAATAGCAGCGAAACGCAGGTAAATGCCAACGGATTATTTACAGCTGATTCATCAGGTATTTATATAGTCAAAGCTATCTCCGGTTCGCTCTCGGACAGTTCAATAGTTCGTGTACTTGGCACGCCCGTTCTGACAACGATTGTCATCAAGCCAGATACATTGGTCGTTCCGGTTGGAGCATCGCAGCAGTTCACGGCAAAAGGATTTGATCAATATGATGCGCAGGTGCCATTAACAGATTCCGTATACTGGTCGGTAACAGGAGCGGGCAATACGATCAGCAATGCCGGATTATTGAATGCAGGGAACGCAACCGGAACTTACTATGTAACTGCAACCTCCGCTGGTGTAACGGGTAGGTTGGCGTTGCAGCTTGGCTATACCTGTACTGTCAATAAACGGTATGAAGCAGAGTCGGCTTCTTCAAAAGCAACCGGACTTACAGCAGTGACCACTGATGATGTGAATGGAGGCCAGCATTTCGAAAATGTAACAACTGGTAAATGGTTTGCTTATAACGCATTGAAAATACCATCGGCTGGACGTTACACCATCCGTCTTCGCGTGTCCACTACAGCTGCTGCGAAGATCAGGATAGGGCATGGAACTAACACCTACAAGTTGATCGATATCCCATCTACAGCAGGGCAATGGCAAACGATCTCCGATACACTTACGTTGCCTGCGCTAAGCTATACAGGCATTCATGGAGTATCAGGATCATTCAGGTTTAACTGGTTTGTGATCGATAATTGTGCAACCGCTGCAACTTCACTGGCGGGCATTACTATATCGCCAGATACGATCCTGCTCGCTACGGGAAGTACATACAAGTTCAAAGCATCAGGGCATGATAACAGCGGGCAATCGGTCAATCTTCCCGCTTTTCAATGGTCAGTGGATGGTATTGGCAATACCGTTGATTCAACCGGTTTGCTGACTGCAGGTTCAACGCCGGGTAACTACCTGATCACTGCTTCGCACGGTGGTATAACCGGTAACGCACTTGTTCAACTGGTACAATGTTCAGTGAATAAAAAATACGAGGCGGAAAGCTTCTCGGGTCGTCACTCCGGGCCAACACTGGAAGCATGCACAGATATTGGTGGCGGACAGAATTTCACAGGTCTTGCACCAGGGCATTATTTTGCTTACAATACATTGAATGTACCATCAGCAGGTTTGTATCGTATCAGCTTGCGTGTGAGGTCCAGCGCACCATCGCAGGTAAGGATCGGTCATAGCAGTTTTACATTTGGTATTATTCAGATTCCATCAACCAATGGAGAATGGATGACGATCATTGACACAGTCACACTACCCGCGCTCAGTTATACAGGTATTCATGTTGTTTCCGGCAGTTTTAAGTTCAACTATTTCTTTATCGATAACTGCTCACAATTGGGTGAACAAACGAATAGTGCGAGGATAATCGCCAGCACCGTTGGCGAGATATCAGAACCGGACAATAAAGTACTTTATCCAAACCCCACGTCCGGGCAATTGACAATCGTGCCCGGTAGCGCAGGATATCGCACTGTTCGCATCCTGAATGAGTTGGGGCAATTTGTTGAGCAGTGGTCCTTAAACCCTGCCGATACGATCATGGTTAAAGATATCAGCCCATGGAATGCCGGAGTGTATTTGCTGATATTTGAGGGAATGAAAGGGAGGCGGCAGACGTTTAAGTTGATCAAACAATAATTAATAACGGCCGATAGTGGTCGTTTTAAACCCCTAACGCCTTGATTTTAAGATACTTTTATCTGTTCGACAAAAGATAAAAAGGAAAGTAGGGGTTCGATTACAGTCCCCTCACCTCCACGAAATTGTAAAACCCGCTCCTGTAGCGGGTTTTGCGTTTGATACAATCAGATTGTTCTTTTGAAGATGTTTTATCTTTTTAGAATGCGCTGTTTATTGGTACGAATCCGGTAACATTCTTGTATAAGAATATGGGCAGGCACTTGTTGAACTTCATTATTACTTTCTATGATAATGATACTATACTAATCTTTGCTCCAGAAAATTTTTCCATACAGTAAATCTCTGTTTAGCACTGGAATAATCATGCAAAATCCCTACACAGAAGGTACAAGCGAGAATGACTGTAATGTTTAATGGGTACGCTGGGACAGCCTGCTCAAAAAATTAAAAGCACAGTCAGACAAAATGGACTAGAGCAGGATGTACCAAAGGCGATATTAAGAAAACTTTACAGATGCCATTTCTATATTGAAATCAAAATCTTTTTAATGTTGTAAAACATTAAAATCTCTTCTTACCATGAAAAAATATCTACTTTCTTTTTTATTAACTATTTCATTTGCGGGTTTGGTAAAAGCCCAGGATAAAACAGACAGTAATAAACAATTCCTGCAAATCACCACTATTGAATCAGTAATTAGTGGTGGCGCAGGTCGCTCAAAGATGATCATTACCAATCCCGATGCTTCACAAGAAGAAGTAGACCTGGAGAACCTGTTCAGTATGATGGGTATTAATTTTAAGAATATTAAATCAAACGAACTGAAGATCACCCAAACCTTAAAAAATTATACTGATAAGGGTTGGAAGTTGGAACAGGCAACCCCTTTATCAGTAAGTCCAGGCCAGGGTTCAAATGGCATATTCATGACAAGGTATCTGTTATCGAAGACCGGTCAAAAATAATGATATAGCCGAATAATAAAGCTAAGAATTTGTGAATCGGCATTCTATCTATTAATTGTGTTACAGGTTTAATACGATTAAAGAATTCCTTTAATTGGTTCGACAATC
>NZ_LWBP01000252.1 GCF_002078015.1 Niastella populi
ATACCGGGAAAAAACTCCTGATCAATACGGTCCCAAGCGTTGTAGGTGCATTGTTGGAGCAGGGGATGAGCTTTGCGTCTGTTTCGGTATTGAATATGGCCGGTGAACCCATTCCATCTAATTATAAGAAGGAGCTGAAAGGTAAAGTAAAAGAGATACGAAACCTTTACGGCCCTTCTGAAGACACCACTTACACAACAGTTTTCAGAATAGATGGAGATGAACGGGATCTTATTGGAAAACCAATTTCTAATACACAGATCTATATCTTAAGCGAAACAGAAGCGCTCCAACCAATAGGGGTAATCGGTGAGATTTGCATTGGGGGCGATGGTCTGGCCAGGGGATACTTAAACGAGGAAGGGCTGACTAAAGAGAAGTTCATATCAAATCCTTTTAAAGAAGGAGAGCGGCTGTATAAAACAGGGGATCTTGGCAGGTGGCTACCGGATGGGAATATAGAGTTCATAGGCAGAAGAGATGAGCAGGTAAAGATCAGGGGGTATCGGATTGAGCTTGGAGAAATAGAACATGCCCTGTTAAACCATGAAGCCATAAACCAGGCTGTAGTTGCAGTAAAAGAGAACCAGCCAGGGGAGAAAGCGCTGGTGGCGTATATTACTTCGGAGGAAGAACAGAATATAGGCGAATTGAGGTTGTTTTTAAAACAAGCGCTGCCGGTGTACATGCTTCCGGCCTATTTTGTTCAACTGGAATCAATGCCCTTGACAGCTAATGGCAAAGTGGATAAGAGATCTCTGCCTGACCCGGAAGGATCTGGTTTAACCATTGGCGTGGCGTATGCAGCACCCGAAACAGAGCTGGAAGCGAAGTTGGTAAAGATATGGGAAGAAGTGCTGGCAAAGGAAAATATCGGGGTGAACGATAGCTTTTTTTCATTGGGGGGCCACAGTATAAAAGCAGTTCGTTTGAGTAATGAGTATCAAAAGAGATTAGCAGTTAATTTATCGTTAGAAGAATTATTTACCCATACCAGCGTAGCTTCCCATGCAGCGCTGATAAACACTTCAATTAAAGAAGAATTCGTTCAAATTGAAAGGATCACTCCTCAACCGAATTACGCTCTTTCAGACGCTCAGAGAAGACTTTGGATTGTGAGCCAATCCGGACACGCATCGGTAGCTTATAATATGCCCGGTAGCATCGATCTAACAGGACTCCTCAATATTGAAAATTTCAAAAAAGCGATACATGCAACAATTGATCGTCATGAATCATTAAGAACCGTCTTCAGAAAAGATGAATCAGGCGAGATAAGACAGTGGGTACTTGACAAAGAAGACTTAGGATTTGAAATAATATGCAAAAACTTTGAAGATGACCGAAATGGTTATGACAAGGCGGCAGCCTTTATAGGTGAGGATTCCTTTAGTCCTTTTGATTTGGAAAAAGGCCCTTTATTGCGTGCCAGCCTGCTGAAAGTTAAAGAAGATAAGTTTATTTTCTATTTTAATATGCATCATATCATCTGTGATGGCTGGTCGTTATCAGTATTAGCCAAAGATGTATTTACTTATTACGATGCGTTTACCGAAAACAGGGAGCCGGCATTAAACCCGCTGAAAATCCAGTATAAAGATTATGCTGCCTGGCAACTGGCACAGCTGAATGAGCAAGCGTTTCAGAAGCATAGGGAATATTGGACTAAAAGGTTGCAGGGAGAATTACCGTCGTTGGATCTGCCAAGTACAAAGCTGAGACCAAAAGTTAAAACCAACAATGGTCACGCCCTTCAGGCATATATTAATGGCAACCTGACTGGTAAATTAAAAGAATATTCTGAAGAAAATGGGGGAAGTTTATATATGGGCCTGTTAGCGGGCTGGTATATTCTGATGTACCATTATACCAACCAGAAGGATATAATAATCGGCTCTTCGGTAGCCGGTAGAAGTCATGCTGATCTTGAAGATCAAATCGGTTTTTATTCAAATACGCTGGCGCTTCGAAATCATATTGAAACAGAAGAAAGTTTCCAGAATTTCTTCAGGCGTTTAATCGATACAACGTTGAAGAGCCTTAGCCATCAAATGTATCCATTTATCAGGTTGGTAGAAGATCTGAATTTCCGTAGCGATCCGAGCAGGAACACCATATTTGATGTTATGTTATTCCTCCAGAATAACGGTGAAAGAGTTAACAGACAGGAATTAAAAGAAGAAGAAATAGATGCAATTACAGATAAAGGTTACCGGGCATCTAAATTTGACATAAATCTCGCGCTCCAGGAGATAAATGATTGTGTGTCCCTGGATGTGACATTTAATCCGGATGTCTATGACCGGGACATGGTAGAGGGCTTAATAAAGCATTACAAACAACTGTTAAAGGTGCTATTAGAAAACCCTGGAGAAAAGATCTCGCAGATAGAGTATTTGTCTGATAAAGAAAAGTACGATCTTCTCCAGTTTAACAACATTGAAGATAAAAATTATCCGAAGAACAAAACAATCGTCGAACTGTTTGAGGAGCAGGTATCAAAAACGCCGCATAATACTGCTCTTGTCTTTAGAAATAAAAAACTCACTTACAGCGAACTTGATAAATTATCGAACCAGTTGGCCCATTACCTGGTTGAAAATTATGAGATCAAGGCCGATGATTTAATAGGCGTGATGTTAAATAGAAGTGAATGGTCCATTGTTTCCATTCTTGGTATTTTAAAAGCAGGAGCAGCTTATGTTCCGGTCGATCCCCAGGATCCTTCTTCAAGAAAAGATTTTATCATCAGTGACGCCTCGCTGAAGGTTTTGATCACGGAAGTTAATTTGATCCATGATCTTGGTTATTATGATGGCAATACTTTCGCGATTGATGTAGAATTCGACCCGGATAGCTATGCCGCAGACAGGCTTCCCGTTGTGTCTGCACCTGACAACCTCGCTTATGTGATTTACACATCAGGTTCCACAGGAAAACCCAAAGGAGCCATGATTACTTCAGGTGCAGTTGTAGATTATTCCTTTGGAATATTAAATGAAACCAATATTAGCGAATGTAAGTCCTTCGGACTTGTTTCTACTATTTCAGCTGACCTGGGCAACACTGTTATTTTTACTTCATTATTAATAGGCGCGGCCCTGCATGTCATTGCCAAAGAAGACATCATCAACGTGGATAAAATCCGGGAGTTTGATCTGGATTGTATCAAAATGACTCCATCGCACTGGAAAGCATGGCAAACCGGGGAACGCTTTTTTACACCAAATAAATGCCTGATTCTTGGCGGGGAACCATTTTCAGAAGAAATATTAAAGTATATAAAACTGGCTAATAGCAATTGTGAAGTATACAATCACTATGGACCAACCGAAACCACCATAGGTAAATTAGTAAAGCACGTTGATAAGAACCAACATGCGGTCAGAGTTTCCCTGGGCAGGCCAATCGGAAACAATAAGGTATATGTCTTAAATCCGAACCAACAACTTTGTTCTATCGGTTTACCGGGTGAGATCTGCATTAGTGGAGTTGGTTTGGCCAGGGGATACTTAAATCAGGAAGAATTATCGGCGGTGAAGTTTGTCAACAATCCTTTTAAAGCAGGAGAAAAATTATACAAGACCGGCGATTTAGGGAAATGGCTGCCCAATGGTGAAATAGAGTACCTGGGAAGGATAGACGAGCAGGTTAAAATACGAGGCTATAGGATAGAGCCGGGGGAAATAGAACATGCATTACTAAAACTTGATGTTATAGAAGATGCAGTGGTGATAGTTAAGGAAAATCAAAACAATGAAAATGCACTTGTAGCATATATTGTTGTCAAATCGGAGATAAATGCAGGTGTTTTGACATCCATGTTACGAAAATTACTTCCCGAATACATGATCCCGGCAACTTATGTTGAATTGGAAGTTATTCCATTAACACTAAATGGTAAAGTAGATAGAAGTTCTTTACCAGATCCCAAAACAATGGGAATTATCAGCGGTGTTGAATATGTAGCTCCCCAAAACGAGGTCGAAGAGCTGATTACAGAAATTATTGCAGGTATTTTAGGAAAATCTAAAAGCCAGATAAGTGTTTATGATAACTTTTTTGATCTTGGAATTAGTTCACTGGGATTGATGAAGCTATATGCATCTATTAATGAGAAGATGGATTTGAATCTTCAGGCGGTGTCTGTATTTGAATTTACTTCTGTAAGTGCGTTAGCCGCATATTTAACTAATGGCTCACAATCAGCGGTTGCAGAACTGGCGGAGACGAATATCGCGGCTGAAATGGATGATATGATCGATTCGCTTTGATTTAAACTAAAATTTGATTATGCAAAAGTCGACATCAGGAAATGGACAGTACGAGAGCTTAAGTGAGGATATGTACAAAAGCTACTATGAGTATTCTGGTAAAAATGATACCATAGAAACGATCTGGTCTAACGCTTTTGGGAGCAACTATCCTGCCGGGCTCAATCATTTTGGCTTCTTAACAAACACAGATTTAGCAATGTTCATGTCTCTCATAAACGCGAAACGTGGTGATGTGCTGTTGGACATTGGTTGTGGTAGGGGCGGCCCGGGGTTGAAGATCGCAGAGCAAAAGAAATTAAAATTGGTCGGAATCGATATCGTTCCAGAAGCAATTCACGAAGCAAACTTGTTAAAAGAAAATTTTGATCTTAGTTATACGGCCAAATTTGAAGTGGGAGGATTTGGTAATATTCCGATGCCAGACGATTCAGTGGACACTGTTATCAGTATAGATGCTTTTTGGATGGTTAAAAATAAAGAAGAAGCTTTAAACGAAATAAAAAGAGTTGCCAAAAATGGAGCACAATTCCTATTTACAACGTGGGACATTCTTTCAGACGAGTCATCATTGATGGCCAGGCAGGGGTTTAAGGTGTTATCAATGCTGGAGACGGAAAATTGGAAAACATATCAAATGAAAGTTTACGATGCCATACTAAAACACAAGGATCAGCTCCTTAAAGAAATGGGTAGGGCAGCAAATATATTGATCTCTGAGGCCGAAACAGTGCCCCCTATTTTGGAGGTAACAGTACGGCGATTTTATCATATTTCGGTTAATAAGTAGGTAGCCTGAAGTTTTTGTATTGGGAGATATGATTTTGTTACAACAAAGCCTGGTTGAATAATATGAATAATATTAATGATAGGTCTATAAAAAAGGATATCGCCATCATCGGTGTGTCGGGCATATTCCCGAAGGCAAAAAATATAATGGACTTCTGGAAAAACCTTGTGGAGGGGAATGAGGTAATTCATTTTTACGATGATGCCGGGCTGGAAAAGGCAGGAGTAAGTAAGGACCTCATACGTAATCCCAAATTTGTAAATACCAGTTGTTTATTAGAGGAGCCTGGAAGTTTCGATTTTTCTTTTTTTGGATACACAAAAGAAGAAGCGGCTTTGATGGATCCGCAAACGAGGATATTGCACGAACAGGCCTGGAAATGTTTGGAAGATGCTGGTTATAACCCTCACAATTATTCTCGTAAGATTGGAAGTATTTTTAGCGCGAGCGATAATATAAATTGGAGGAATTATGTAGCCCTTTCTGAAACACTAAATGTAAATCCTTTTTTCATTAAGCATATATCAAATGTTAACTCTGTAAGCAGATTGATCTCTTACTCCCTGAGTTTAAAAGGGCCAAGCTATTTTGTCGATACAGCTTGTTCAAGTTCATTAGTTGCTGTTCATATTGCCTGTCGAAGTTTGTTAATGAAAGAATGTACCATGGCATTAGCTGGTGGGGTGAGTATAGGATCGTCTACAGGCATTGGCTATATGCATGAGGAAGGTTCAATTCTGTCTAAGGATGGTCATTGTAAAGCATTCGACCAGGATTCTTCGGGTACCGTAATGGGAGAGGGTGCTGGTGTTGTGGTTTTGAAAAGACTGGCAGATGCATTAAGTGACAGAGATCATATTTATGGCGTAATTCGATCTACTTCTGTCAATAATGACGGCAGTTTAAAAGTAGGTTACACAGCCCCAAGTATTATAGGCCAATATGATTGTATTGACGCTGCATTAAAGATCGCCGGGGTTAATCCCAAAGATATTTCTTATATCGAAGCGCATGGAACAGGTACCAAATTAGGTGATGCGGTAGAAGTAGAAGCTTTGAATAAAGCTTTTAACCATGATACGTCTCATCAATGTTATATTGGATCTTTAAAGACAAATTTTGGGCATATGGATGCCGCTGCGGGAGTTGCTGGTTTAATTAAAACAGCGTTGTCTTTAGAAAAAAAAATGTTGCCACCGTCTTTGCATTTCAATGCAGCAAATCCTGCAGTTAACTTCAAATCCGGACCATTTTCGGTCAATGCCAGATTAACGGAATGGAAAAGCGACAAACCCAGGTTAGCAGGGGTCAGTAGCTTTGGTATTGGTGGCACGAATGCACATGCAATTCTCGAGGAACCTCCTTTAGCACAACCAGGAAGTGTTCCTACGGTTTATCAACTTTTGCCATTCTCTGCAAAAACGCAATCATCTTTAAAAAGGCTTGGCGATTCCTTGAAAGATTTTTTAAAAGAAAATCAAAAGGTCGATATGGCGGATTTGTCCTTTACACTTAAAACGGGAAGAGAAAGCCATAAGTTCCGGAACTTTATTATTGTTAAGGACGCTCAGGAAGCCATTGAACAACTTGATACAACAGATGTCCCTAAAACTTTTAAGGATGGTAAGCCGGGAGGAATTGTATTTATGTTTTCCGGCCAGGGAAGTCAGTATTATGGCATGGGAAGACAAGTCTATTCACAATACCCGTACTTCAAAGCAATTATAGACGAGGGGTTGATACTTTTAAAAAAAGAGACAGGTATCGACTATAAAGGTATACTTGGGTACAATGACGGGAAAGGTTCCGAAAGAGATCAGATAAATGACACCCGTCACACGCAACCGCTGATGTTTTTGCTGGAATATGCCTTTGCTAAATTCCTGCTGAAGCTAGGAGTACAACCAACGCAGATGATTGGCCACAGTCTTGGGGAATATGTAGCGGCCTGTATCAGTGAGGTCTTTACTTTCGAAGAGGGGGTCAGACTTGTCGTTAAGCGGGCCCGGTTAATGAGCGAAGTTGAACGTGGCGCTATGTTGAGCGTACAACTTTCCGCTGAAGAGGCTATCGGTGTTATTCCTCCGGATATTGCTGTTGCTGCAATTAATACAGAAAATTCCTGTGTTATTTCTGGCAGTTTTGCGGGCATTAAATCGGTTGAGGATCTGCTGGTTTCTAAAGAGATTACTTGTTCCAGGCTTCATACTCTTTATGCGTTCCACAGTTCGATGATGGACTCCATTTTGGATGCCTATGAAAATGAACTGAAAAAGATAAACTTTTCATATCCCAAATACTCATTCATTTCCTGCACTACCGGAGAACCAATTAAAAAGGAGGAAGCTATTTCGCCTGAATACTGGGTAAGACATTTAAGGGAAACTGTCAATTTCTCTAAAGGTTTGGATTTTTTACTGAAAGAAGGTAATTCAACTTTTGTTGAGATCGGGTCTGAAAATACCCTGGTGGGCTTTTTGCGGAAAAATAAAAATTTCTATTCAGGTTTAGTATTGGCTTCTGTACTCAAACATCCAACTGCAACCAAAAATGATTCTTATTACTTGTTGAATGCATTGGGCGTATTATGGAGTAATGGCGTAAGTATTGATTGGGATGAATATTATTCCAATGAATCAAGAAATAAAGTATCAGCTCCGACTTATTCATTCGATAAAATATTTTTTCCGGCCAGAGTAGATCCAATGAGAAGGCTTTTCGAATTGTATGCATCTGGTTCAATAGATAAGCTGGGTGATGAAAAATTTATTTCACAAGTTGACCAATCTGTGAACGGTGAGACTGAAAGATATCCTGAGGAGGTATCAGCGATGATTTTAACTGACATCGATAGGCCCGATATTGAAACCATGTATGCCGAGGCCGAATCAGAAACAGAAAAAGAGCTGGCGAAATTATGGAAGTCTTTCTTTGGGTATGAAAAGATAGGTGTAAACGATGATTTTTTCGATCTGGGCGGAGATTCATTGAAGGCAATCACATTGCTGAAGAGAGTTCACAAATCTTTTGATATTGAAATTAGTGTAGGAGATTTTTTTGTGAATAGAAGCATAAAAAAACTGGCAGAAGAAATTGATTTAGCACTTGAGGTTAAAAAATTAAACGATCGTGAGAACAGATCGCCAAGATCGAACCAAATAAGATTGTAATTTTTATGAAAGAATTGATTGCCGAACTTAAGTCGAAAAACATTTATTTATCAGTAGATAAAGAAGAGTTAGTTATTGATTTTGAGGGCGATGATTTATCTCATGATTTAATTTCCAGGATAAAAGATAACAAGGCAGCGCTTATTAGTTATTTAGGAAAGTATCACAACGATGGCAAATACACTGAAATTCCTGTACTTTCTTCAAGTAATTATTATCCTATCTCCGATGCTCAAAGAAGACTATGGGTATTGAGTCAGTTTGAAGGAGGTTCTGTAGCTTATAACCTACCCGGTAGTATTTACCTGAACCATGAAATTGAGATCGAAAGCTTTAAAAGAGCTGTAGATGCCACGATCGAACGTCATGAGATTTTAAGAACCGTATTCAGAGAAGATGAGTCAGGGGAGATCAGGCAATGGGTACGGGAAAGAGAAGACCTGGGCTTTGCAATCGACTACCAGGACTTTAGGAAAGAAGCTGACAGGAAAGAAAAAGCAGAAGCGTATATCGCAGCAGATGCTTATCGCCCATTCGATCTGGCAAGAGGACCTCTATTGAGAGCAGCCTTACTTCAGGTAGAGGAAGAAGAATATGTATTCTACTTCAACATGCACCACATTGTCAGTGATGGGTGGTCTGTGAGTGTATTGTCTAAAGATGTATTCAAATACTATGAAGCCTATAAGGCGGGCAAAGAGCCTCAGATAAAAGAATTAAGAATCCAGTACAGGGATTATTCGGCCTGGCAGCTAACGCAGTTGGATCAGGCGTCATTTAAGGCACATAAAAAGTATTGGGTAGATAAACTCTCGGGCGAATTGCCATTGCTGGATCTTCCTGCCACCAGGCAGCGTCCTAAAGTCAGGACCTACAACGGCCACACCTTAGCCACTTATCTTGATAAAGCTACAACGGCTAAACTAAAAGACTATATCCAGGAAAAAGGGGGCAGTCTATTCATGGGCTTACTGGCATCATGGAACGTGTTAATGTACCGCTACACTTCTCAAAAGGATATCATCATAGGCACTCCGGTAGCAGGCAGAGAGCATGCCGACCTGGAAGATCAGATCGGGTTCTATGTGAACACGCTTGTGTTAAGAAATGAAGTTAATCCTGAGGAAAGCTTTGACCGTTTTTACCACGCTTTAAAAGGGTATACTTTAAAGAGCTATAACCATCAAATGTATCCATTCGATCGTTTGGTCGAGGAATTGGACCTTCAAAGAGATACAAGCAGAAATGCAGTGTTTGATGTTATGCTCACCCTTCAAAGCAACGCGGCAGGAATCGAAGAGGTTGAAATATCAGAAGAATCGTTAAATCAGATAGTTGATCAGGGCTTTAGCACATCAAAATTTGATATAGAGATTAGGGCTCAGGAGATAGATGCTTACCTGTCCCTGAAGATTATTTTCAACCCTGATGTCTATGAGAAGACCATGGTTGAAGGGCTGATAAGGCATTACAGGCAACTGCTAAGCGCCCTGCTGGAAGCTCCGGAAGAGAAAATCTCAACAATAAATTACTTATCAGAAGACGAGAAACATAAACTGCTGGTCACATTTAACGATACAGCAGTCGTATATCCAAGGGATAAAACGATAATTGATTTATTCGAGGAGCAGGTAGCAATGACCCCTGACAATATAGCGGTAGTATTTGAAGATACAGCACTTACATATCGGGAGCTTAATGAGAGGTCCAATCAGCTGGCTTATTACCTGAGAGAAAATTATAACATCCGGCCAGATGATTTGGTAGGCATCAAACAAGCGCGCAGTGAGTGGATGATTGTGTCGATACTGGGTGTGTTGAAATCAGGAGGAGCGTATGTTCCAATTGATCCTGAATTTCCTCAGGAAAGGATAGCTTATATTGAAGTGGATACCAAAAGTAGGGTATGCCTGGATGAAAAAGAGCTAAAAGCATTCAAAGAAAACCAGGAGCGTTATTCTAAAGAACCGGTGAGTTCCGCTGCTACATCCAACAACCTTGCTTATGTGATCTACACCTCAGGTTCCACAGGGAAACCGAAAGGAGTAATGATCGAACATCAGAATGTAACTAACTTTTTCTCTGGCATGACAACCATTTTTGGTGAAGAGAAAGGTACATTCTTATCTATGACAAATTTTACATTTGATATATCGGTATTGGAGCTTTTATGGACTCTGAGTAAAGGATACAAAGTGGTTATACAGGGAGATGCCATGCAGATTAGTGAAGAAGATAAAAACAATAAAACACAGTACAACTATTCGGTTTATTCACAAGTCAGGAAACACAAGGTCACGCATTTACAAATTACGCCTTCCATGGGGGCAATGTTGAATGAGCACCTTTCAACAGATGAAGGTTGGGGTTCAATTAAGAATATCCTTTTGGGTGGTGAGCCGGCTACAGTTTCGTTGGTGAATGATATTTACCAGAAATTACCCGGTATGCAACTTTACAATATGTATGGACCGACAGAAACGACAATTTGGTCCACGGTAAAAACTTTGGAAAAAAATACCCAAAGGATTGAAATTGGTAAACCGATTGCCAATACCAAAATTTATATTTTGGACGAAAACCGTAACCCGGTTGCAGCAGGTGTTCAGGGAGAGATATACATTGGAGGAGAAGGAGTCGCACGTGGGTATACAAACAAGGAGCTAACCGGTCTTAGTTTTATTGAAAGCCCTTTTGTAGCTGGAGATCGCTTATATCGGACTGGAGATTTTGGGTCATGGTTAAACAATGGTTCTATTTATTGTTCCGGGCGTAAGGATCAACAAGTCAAGATCCGGGGATACCGCATAGACCTGGGAGAAATAGAGCATGCTTTATCAAACTACAAAGAGATTGACCAGGTTGTGGTTTTAGTCAAAGAGAATCAATCAGGAGAAAAAGAGCTGGTTGCCTATATCACTTCCAACTCAGAGCAAAACATTAATGATTTAAGGGAGTATTTAAAAGAGAAGCTACCTGCGTATATGCTTCCGGCCTACTTCGTACAACTCGAAGCAATGCCGTTGACGGTCAGTGGTAAAGTGGATAAAAAATCATTGCCAGATCCGCAAGGCCTGGGAATCACGAGTGGCGTGAAATATGTAGGTCCACGCAATGAACTGGAAGAGAAGCTTGTAAAGATCTGGGAACAAGTTCTGCAGCGGGAAAACATTGGTATGTTAGATGACTTTTTTGTCCTTGGCGGCCATAGCTTAAAAGCAGTTCGCCTGAGCAATGAGTATCAAAAGGAATTAGCAGTAAAGCTGAGTTTAAAAGAGCTGTTTGTGCATACCAGCGTAGCCTCCCATGCCGCACTGATTGCATCTTCGGCCAGAGAGGCATTTGTTCAGATAGAAAAAGTGACTTCTCAGGCAAGCTATTCCATTTCGGATGGCCAAAGAAGACTCTGGGTATTGAGTCAGTTTGAAGGAAGTTCGGGAGCTTATAATATACCGGGAAGTATTTACCTGGATCAGGACATTGACATTGAAAACTTCAAAAGAGCCATAGATGCTACGATAAATCGACATGAGATTTTAAGAACCGTCTTCAGGGGAGATGAGTCAGGAGAGATTAGACAATGGATAGTCGGAAAAGAGGACTTAGGCTTCGCAATCGACTATCAGGACTTTAGAAAAGAGACTAACAAGAAGGAAAAAGCAGAAGCGTATATCACAGCAGATGCTTACCGGGCCTTCGATCTGGCGAAAGGGCCTTTACTGCGGGCAGCGTTACTTCAGGTAGAGGAAAAGACATTCGTATTCTACTTCAATATGCACCATATCATCAGCGATGGCTGGTCTATGGAGGTATTGTCCAAAGATGTATTGAAATACTATGAAGCTTACAAGGCAGGCAAAGCGCCTGAG
>NZ_LWBP01000253.1 GCF_002078015.1 Niastella populi
GAAATTTTGGCCAAAGATGTATTTAGATATTACAAAGCCATTCAAACAGGCCAAGAACCTGAGATAGCGAAGTTAAGAATCCAGTACAAGGATTATTCAGCCTGGCAGTTGAGCCGGTTGAACCAGGACTCATTTAAGGTACATAAAGAATATTGGGTAGATAAACTTTCGGGAGAATTGCCATTGCTGAGCCTTCCGGGCGCCAAACAGCGGCCAAAATTCAAGACCTATAACGGACATAGGCTGGGTACTTATATTGATAAAACAACCACTGCTAAACTAAAAGGATATATCCAGAAGAACGGGGGCAGTTTATTCATGGGCTTACTTGCCTCATGGAATGTGTTAATGTACCGTTACACTTCTCAGAAGGATATTATCATAGGAACTCCGGTAGCCGGAAGAGAGCATGCCGATTTGGAAGATCAGATCGGGTTCTATGTAAACATGCTGGCTTTAAAAAATGAAGTTGATCCTGATAAAAGCTTTGATAGTTTTTATAAGGCTTTAAAAGAGGACACTTTAAAGAGCTATAGCCATCAAATGTATCCTTTTGATCGCTTGATAAAGGATTTAAACCTTCAAAGAGACACGAGCAGAAGTGCGGTCTTTGATGTGCTGCTTGATCTTCACAATCATGGAGAAAGTTCAGAAGGACCTGAATTGTCAGAAGAAGAGATAAATCAGATTGTAGATCGGGGGTATCAAACATCTAAATTTGATATTGAGGTTATCTTGCAGGAGAATGGAGACTATTTATCGCTTCAGATAAGCTTTAATACTGACGTCTATGAGAGGGCAATGGTTGAAGGGTTGATAATGCATTACAAGCAATTGTTAACCGCCCTGCTGGAAACTCCTGAAGAGAAGATCGCACAAATAGATTACCTGTCCGGGAAGGAAAAACACGAACTGTTAGTCACCTTCAACGGTACAACAGTAGCTTATCAAAAAGATAAGACGATCGTAGACTTGTTTGAAGAACAGGTGGAAAAGACGCCAGGTAACATAGCTGTAGCTTTTGCTGAAAAGGAGCTGACTTATCGCCAGGTCAATGAAAAGTCTGATCAGCTGGCAGCGTATCTGCAAAGGGAATACAACATCCAGCCAGACGATTTAGTAGGAATACAATTGAATAGAAGTGAGTGGATAATCATTTCGATACTTGGTGTATTGAAGGCAGGAGGTGCTTATGTTCCGATCGATCCTGAATACCCATCTTCAAGGAAGGAATATATTGCAAAAGATACTTCTATAGAGCTGCTGATAACTGAGGCATGTTTCATTTACGACATTGATTATTTTGATGGAAAAGTTTTTGCCATTGACCTCGAATTTGATTCAGAGAATTATAATTCAGGAGCGCTGTCTAAAACATATACACCTGCTAACCTTGCCTACGTAATCTATACGTCAGGTTCCACGGGGACTCCAAAAGGAGTAATGGTTGAGCATGCTTCCTTAACGAATTATCTTAGTTGGGGAAAGTCGAAATATTTAAATGACCCATCGTCATTGAATTTTGGATTGTTTTCATCTTTGTCATTTGATTTAACGGTGACAAGTATCTTCTTACCATTGATCAGTGGGGGATTGATAAATATTTTTGACAATACATCAGATACGCCAACACTCGTAAAAAAATACTTTGAGAGTGAAATAAGTTGTATAAAAATAACTCCTGCGCATATTAGTTTGCTTGGGCAGCTTGGGTTAAAAAGTACAAAAGTTCAGGTGGCTATAGTTGGAGGCGATAAACTTGATCATACTCATGTAGGGATACTAAGGAAACTAAATCCTTCAATTCGGATCTATAATGAATACGGACCAACTGAGTCAACCGTGGGGTGTATAATAGACGAAATTGGATTTGAAGGGGAACCTATTTTAATAGGAAAGCCGGTTGATAACACTTGTATCTATATAGTAAATGAAAAGAATATCCTTCAGGCAGTTGGAGTTTCAGGAGAGATATTGATTGGAGGAGATCAGGTAGCCAGAGGTTATTTAAACCGTTCAGACCTTACACAAGAGCGGTTCATAGCTAATCCTTTTAAAGAAGGAGGGCGTTTATACAAGACGGGGGATTTAGGACGCTGGTTAGCAGATGGCAGTATAGAGTTTATCGGCAGGAAGGACGACCAGGTAAAGATCAAAGGGTATCGGATAGAACCGGGAGAGATAGAGTATGCACTATCGGAATATGATAAGATAGATCAGGTAGTTGTATTGGCCAGAGAGAACGAAGTGGGCGAAAAGGCGCTGGTAGCCTATCTTACATCCAAAGAACAACTGAATACGAGCGCGTTAAGGGCCTATTTAGGTACAACGTTGCCAGAGTACATGTTCCCGGCCTACTTTGTTCAATTGGAAGAACTGCCATTAACACCCAATGGCAAAATAGACAAAAAGGCTTTACCTGATCCTGAAGGTTTGGGTCTGTCAGGCGGGGTAGAATACGTGGCTCCCAGAAATGAACTTGAGGAGTCGATGGTAAAGATATGGAGCGACGTGTTGCATGTAGATATAGAGAAATTAGGTGTAAAAGATGGTTTTTTTGAATTAGGTGGTGATTCGATAAAAGTCATTCGTTTGCTCGTTGTAATGGGAAAAGAAATGCACTACGAATTCTCCGTTAACGAGGTTTATAACAATGATACCATAGAAAAGCTTATTCAATATGCTAAGGAAAATAAAAACGAAATTGATTTAAAGAACGAATGGCTATCAGAAAGAGAGAGAAGTATAAGAAGTGAAATAGAACGTTTAAAGGAAAGAATTTTATCTTCCAATGGGATTTTGAACAAGGAGAATATCGAGGATATATATCCTATGA
>NZ_LWBP01000254.1 GCF_002078015.1 Niastella populi
ACGGTGGGTCAACATGGACAGGAATCTACAAGTTCTTACAAAAAAAGCCGGTTTTTGCCAACTCAAATTTTCCCAAATAATGAAAATTAAAAAAAGTTGCCCTAACCGGCGGCTTTTTTCTTTTGCCCCATGCAGCATTCCCTAATCTTTGCAAAATGTGCAATATATCAGGCTAAAAACCTTTAATTTTGGTTTAATGCCTGACCAAACGGGCAGTTAATTAATGGCCCTAATTGATATCTCTTTACCCCGGTCGGTTGCCCGTGCGTTGCGATTACCAGCGAAATCACCCAGGCGGCAGCAGATAAGGGTGCTAAAGAAATTGCTGAAAAAAGCCCGGTTTACCGAATTCGGTCAAAAATACCGGTTCGATGAGATCCTATTGAGCAAACACGCCGGGAAAAAATTCCAGCAACTGGTCCCTACCTATGATTACAACAAGATTTATGCTGAATGGTGGCATAAAACCCTTGAAGGAAAAAGGGATATTTGCTGGCCCGGAAAGATCAAATATTTTGCCCTTAGCTCCGGAACTTCCGAATCTGCAAGTAAGTATATACCCATTACAAACGACCTGATGCGGGGTAACCGTATCGTCATGATAAAGCAATTGCTTTCTTTACGCACCTACCACGATATTCCTGTAAAAAGTATTGGCAAAGGATGGCTAATGCTGGGCGGTAGTACCGACCTGCAAAAAGGTCCGGGTTACTACGCCGGCGACCTTAGCGGCATAACCGCCAAAAAGGTTCCGTTCTGGTTCTCCCCTTTTTATAAACCCGGGAAAAAGATTGCCCGTACCCGTGACTGGAACAGTAAAATTGAAGCCATTGTTGAAGAAGCACCCAATTGGGACATTGGTTTTGTGGTGGGCGTTCCGGCCTGGATCCAGATGTGTATGGAAAAGATCATTGAACGTTATCAGCTGAATTCCATTCACGACATGTGGCCGAACCTTGCGTTCTTCGTTCATGGCGGCGTTTCGTTCGAACCCTATAAACACGGCTTTAATAAACTGGTGGCCAAACCGCTTACGTTTATTGAAACCTACCTGGCGTCGGAAGGGTTTATTGCATACCAGGACCGCCAGGATACGCATGGCATGAAGCTGGCCCTGAATGATCATATCTTCTTCGAATTCGTTCCGTTCAACAACGATAATTTCGACGCTGACGGCAACCTGGTTGAAAACCCGGAAGCACTGATGATACACCAGGTGGAGGAAGGGAAAGACTACGCCATTTTGCTAAGCACTACTGCCGGCGCATGGCGTTACCTGATTGGCGATACGGTTCGGTTTGTTGATAAAGAGCGTTGCGAAATTATCATCACCGGCCGCACCAAACACTTTTTGAGCCTTGTAGGCGAACACCTTAGTGTTGATAATATGAATAAGGCCATAAAACTGGCCAGTGAAGAATTGAATGTAAACATTCCTGAATATACAGTAGCCGGTATTCCTCATGGTTTGTTCTTTGCCCATCAATGGTGGATTGCCTGTGACGATGCAGTTGATCCTGAATTACTGCGTCAGAAAATTGACGACAGCCTCAAAGAATTGAACGACGACTATGCCGTAGAAAGAAACAGTGCGCTGAAGGAGGTATATCTGAACGTTTTACCTGTTTCAAAGTTCATGGAGTTTATGCATTTAAAGGGAAAGATAGGCGGACAACACAAATTTCCACGTGTTATGAAAGGTAAGATGTTCGAAGACTGGGCAACATTTATTGAAACCGGTACCATTTCGAAACCAGCATAAAAATTTCTGATTTTCGATTTTAGTGATTTTGAGATTTTATGAAATGCCCGTGGTAGTAAGAAATCTCTAAATCTTCTAAATTCCCGAAATCAGAAATCCCCAATATGTTACCTACCTTGCGTACACGTATAACTAAAATCGGAATATTTATAAGGCATGTGGCAAGCCATAATTAGTGGGTTAACGCTGGGATGTATCCTTGCTCTCTCTGTAGGGCCCGTAATATTTACCGTAATTAAGCAAAGTTTAAATAATGGACATACCGGCGGGCTGGCCTTTGTTACCGGGGTATGGATCAGTGATATTGTTCTTGTTATAGTAAGCAATGCCTTCTCCTCTTTTGTTACCGGGCTAATGGCTTATAAGAATGTCATCGGTTATTTGGGCAGCACCTTCCTGGTAGGGGTTGGCGTTTACTATCTGTTCTTCAAAAAAGTAACCCTTCGAACCGATGCCGACGGCAATGCCCTGAAGGTTCGCAAACTCGATATGTTGAAGATCCTTTCAAGCGGGTTTTTACTGAATACCCTTAACCCCAGTATTTTTCTCTTCTGGCTGGGAACCGCATCTGCTTTCGCAAAATATACTTTCAATCAACGGCTGCTGATCTTCTCCGTTTGCCTGGCTGTTAATATAGCTGCTGATATCTTTAAAGTGATGCTGGCCGGTAAACTGCGCAACAAGCTTACCCTGCATAACATTTCATTGATAAATAAAGTGTCTGGCGTGATACTGGTTGGTTTTGGGATAGCGCTTTTTTATGCTTCTTTTTTCATGCCCGACAGGATCATGAATTGATCTGTACAGGTTGGCTTGTTCAAGGCTGCCATTTGCGGCCGGTCTCTTTAACAAATCATTAGTTAAATTACAAAAAGGCGCTCTGTAACTTGTTGCCGAATGAAGAAAGCTTTACTATTTATATTACTGCTATCTGTAACAGAAGTGACCTTATCACAAACCTCCGATTTTGTCGTATTAAAAAAACGCAATAACAGAACGATAAAGACCTATTATCCGGGCGCTTTTCTAGCTGCACAAACATATAACGGGTTTTCAATAAATGGATTTATAAAAGATATTCGAAACGACACTATAATAGTTCTTCAACAGGAACGCCGTTTAACGGGTACCGAATTCGGTTCTTCCCTCGATACCTTCTCGTACACCATTGGTATAGACTATCATGAAATAAAGACCTTTCATTATACGAGCCGGTATACCTGGGGCCGCAAACGGGGTTTTGCCCAAATAACCCTTCCCCGCCTGATGAAGGTGGGTGGCGTGGGTTTCCTGATCCTCGAGCTGGTAAACACCGCTTACCGCAAGGAATCTATCACTGCAAATAATAAGATAGTTCCATTAGGGATAGCTGCCGGCGTAGCCGCAACAGGCTTTGCAATAACTTACTTTCAGAATAAAAGCGACAAAGCCGGGGGAAAATACAAAGTGGTATATGTGAAAAATTCAAAATAAGAAAATATACCGGGCTTATATAACGTTAAAGGAACAGCAATCAAAATTGTTATCTTGCAGGCCAAAGAAGTTCCTTACTCATGTCAACTACAACGAAAGAAAAAGCCCTTCGCATCTGGCGCATAATTAAACGGACTTTGATCTTTCTGATACTTTTTCAGTTTTTTTATATCCTCCTTTTAAAGTGGGTTGACCCGCCTTTTACCTTAACACAGTTGGGTAGCTTATTTACCGGCAATGGGTTAAAGCGGGATTATGTCGACATGAAGCAGGTTTCTTCCTATGGCCGCTTATCGTTCATTGCCGCTGAAGACCAGTTATTCCCCGATCATAATGGGTTCGACTGGAAGAGCATCAATAAGGCAATGGAATATAACAAAAAGAAACCCAATCGTATAAAAGGCGCTTCAACCATTAGCCAGCAGGTTGCCAAAAATGTTTTCCTGTGGCAGGGCCGCAACTGGTTCCGCAAGGGCCTTGAGGTATATTTCACCTTTATGATCGAATTGTTATGGGGTAAACAACGCATTATGGAAATGTACCTGAACGTTTCTGAAATGGGCCCCGGGATATTTGGAATTGAAGCGGCGGCACAAAATTATTTTAAGAAGCCTGCCAAAAAGCTCACCCGCCAGGAAGCGGCCATGATAGCATCGTGCATGCCTAATCCAAAAAAATATACCGTAAAGCCTTTGTCGAGGTACGTTGCCAACCGGTACCCCTGGGTGATGAAACAAATGGCCTTTCTGCAAAACGATCCCGATATTCAAAAGATCCTGCAATGATCATTCAACACACAGCTCAAACTCGGTACTGTTAATTGATGGAAATCCCGGCAGCATGGAGCCGATACATAACCGGGCACTATATGTTCCTGCAACCACATCGCGCGGAATACGTATGGTAAGCTCAAAACTGACCCCTGTTAGCTTTTGAACAGTGGCTCCCGAATTGATCAATGTTTTTACATCACCGTCTTCGTATAGCACCAGCCATACAGGCGTTTGGCAATAAGCAGGTTGTTGAAATAAAGGCATATAATTGCCCGGAACCGAAACCTTCGAATTTACTTTAACGGCGCCCTTTTTCACCGCGGTGCATTTAATTTCAGTAAATAATACCCGCGAAAAGGAATAGAAATTTTGATGAATACCATCCTGCGGAAAGGGCCAGCCATGTGGGTTGAAAAGCCGCCTGAAATAATCGTTGTTATCGGGCACATCCATATAAACCGTTTTACCCATCAATGAATCTTCAACCGGCCACATATTGAAATTGTTTCGGCGGTAATATGGCGAGTTCAATGAAAACGCCGGCATCCCCGAATAGAACCAGTACTTCGATGCCTTTTGATAAGTATCGATAAACACTACAGGCAGATTGCCCGCTTTCCTGTGCATCTCGGTTGTCCATGTACGGTTACCGTGAAACTCGTTGCGTTTTATCCACGGTATTGGCGGAAACCACGACATGATATAAAGCCGCACTGCTATGATAACCAGCAGGGTGATGGGTATACTTCTATAGATCCATTTTTGTAAACGGTAGTTCTTTACCAGATATCGATGGCTTAACACCATTAACGGTATAAAGGCTGCCACTGTCCAGTTAGCCTCAACGCGTCCCTTGTAGGTGCTTAAAAGAAAAACTATATAGGTGCCTGCCAGGGTGAATTGCATGGCCCGTTCAAGATATGAATATGGGCGGTAGCGGAAGGTTGCCCATAACAGGAACCAACCAATGACGGGGCCGGCAAAAGCTATTTGTGCAACCAGGTATTCGATTGTAAAAGCGAACCTGTAATTTGCCGCATTGCGCTCGAACAAATGGAATTGAATAGAAGGAAAATTATGCTGGTACTGCCAGTACAGGTGCGGGGCAAAAAGTACCAGGCAAACCAGTGCCGCAACATATGTGTTTATGTTTACAAATAATTTCAGGTTCGATAGCAGTACAAAAAATATAACTAGCACGCCATGATACTTGCTGTACAACATACACGCCATACATATACCCAGCAGGATGGCGTTGGAAATATTATTATTTTGAAGGAACCGTTGATAAAGCCAGAAGAAAAGTACTACGAAGAATAACAATGGCGTATCAGGTACGGCAATAAAACCGCCTACCTGAGCAACGGCAACAGAGGTGGCCACCGCGTAAAATAACAGATCGTCTTTTTTACAGGTAAGTTGATGTACAACAAATACAGTGGCTGTATTTAATATCAGAACAAATAACCGAACGCCCACCTCGTTTTGAAAAATGGCGTAACCCGCTTTTATCATAGCGGCGATCATGGGAGGATGATCAAAATACCCCCAATCGATAAATCGGGAATACACCCAGTAATAGGCCTCATCGTCGAAGAGTTCAGTATTAGCAGCTTGTATAAAACTCAATAACGCCCATCCGACATAGAAAACCAACCTGTGATTTCTTAGCAGCGCGTTTTGCATATTGCATCAACAAAGCAACAATTGAAACGGTTCTATTGTATAAATAAATCGTTTACCGCCTGAATGGCTTTTTGGAACCGTTCATCATAATTCCCCGATATCTCTACCCAGGGAACCGGTTGATCAGTGAGTATGTTTTTGTATATCGCATATAATTCCTGCCGCGGAGCCAGGTCGGGATACTCTCTTAATGCATCATGTGTCCAGGGCAGGTCAATATTGCATAAAAGGTATAAATCATATTTTCTTTTTGTAATCTGATCCAGTATCCACGGGTGGCATTTACCAAAAACAAATTCGCACCACACTTTCATTACATATTGATCGGTATCGATAAACAGCAGCTTTGAGGCAGGTGTGGCTTTTTCGATATAGCTTTCTTCCAGCAACAGCTGGCCTCTGGCAATGGTAAGCAAATCCTCATAAGTGTATTCAGTGCCATGTTGTATCAGGTACTCACGGGCGAATTCCGGCACCCAACTGGTGCTATAATGTTTTGCCAGCTGTTCGCTTAACGTACTTTTTCCCGTTGACTCCGGACCAATGATCACTACTTTTTTCATCAAAATCTTTTAATGTTTTTTGCCCTGAAGTTCAGCCCCTTCCTGAAATGCTTTACCGTGTTGCAATGCCCGTCTTTTCCATTCAAACAAACCAAATACGGCCATTACAAATAAGATGAAGTAGAATACGCTGGTAAAAACATATTGTTTGGCGAAGTATAAAGGTATGGAGGCAATGTTAGTAGCTATCCACCAGTACCAGCTTTCCACTTTCTTTTTAGCCATCAGCCACATGCCGGTGAATGCGGTAGCAGACGCAAAAGCATCGGCCCAGGGAATAGTGGCCGAGTCGAATGCTCTTCTCAGCCAGGTGAGCGCGCTGAAGATCGCGATATAGAAAAAGGCAAAGAACAGTAATTGTTGTAACCATTCGCGCCGGTTACTGAATTGCACCGTTACCACGTAGTGTTGTTGCCTGTCTTTTTTCAGCCAAAGCACCCAGCCGTATATACTCATAACAGTATAATACAGATTAACGCTGGCCTCGCCATATAAACTCCGCTCGGCGCTCAGGAATATATAAATGACGGTGCTGATAAGGCCCACCGGGTATACCCATATATTTTCAATGCGTGAGAACCATACGCTCGCAATGCCCGAAAACACCGCAATGTATTCGGGAAGTGTGGTGGCGCGCATGCCTTCTACAAATTGGTTCAGGAACTGCTCGAATGTCATTGTGTAAAAAAATGCAATTTAATTCTATTGACAATATAATAACGGATGAGGTATTCTCTGCATTCCGGCCTGTTTTACGATATTTGGCCATTAAATATTTTACCCCTTGAGTTATTTTTCCAATAAAACCGTTTGGATTACCGGCGCTTCTTCGGGTATTGGCGAAGCGCTTACCTATGAACTTGTAAAACAGGGCGCAAACGTCATTATTTCGTCCCGCCGGGAAGAAGAGTTGAAACGTGTGCAGCAGCAGGCCTGTCAGAACGGGTTGTCCGGGCAGACCGGTGCATCGAATGTATATGTGCTTCCGCTCGATCTGGAGGCGGCCGGTTCCTTTCCCGCAAAAGTACAGGAAGCCATTGGCGCGTTTGCCCAAATTGACATTATGATCCATAACGGTGGCATTAGCCAGCGATCGAAGGTAAAGGATACCCTGCCGGCTGTGCAACGGAAAGTAATGGAAGTTGACTATTTCAGCTATATAGAGCTTACCCGCCTTTTATTGCCGCACATGCAGCAACGAAAAACGGGTCACATAATAGCGATCAGCAGTGTAATGGGAAAAATAGGAACGCCTATGCGTTCAGCCTATGCTGCGGCCAAACATGCCCTGCATGGTTTTTTCGACTGCCTGCGTGCAGAAGTATGGCGCGATAATATAAAAGTTACGTTGATAATGCCGGGGTATATAAGAACGCAGGTTTCACTGAATGCGGTTACTGCTTCGGGCGGGAAGTTAAATGAGCTGGGGAAGAATATTGGGAACGGTTACCCGGCCGGTAAAACGGCGCAGCAGATTCTGAAGGCAATACGAAAAGGAAAATTTGAAAAATATGTTGGCCGCCCTTTGTCGCAGGAATGGATGGCAATACACCTGATGCGTCTTTTTCCCACACTGGCCTTTAAGATCTTTAGAAATGCCGTACCGGAATAGTACCATCGTACAATTCGCAAAACTTTTTAAGATTGATCAATCCTTCGGCAAACTGACGCTTCAGGTTTTTATGGATCACAAAGCCCATTAACCGGCCTATGGGATAAGGCAACATGCCACTGTTTTGCCAGGTAACTTTTGTTTCCCCGATACCCCAGTCTTCAAAAAGCCAGTTATCGCGGGCAATGGTTCTTATTGGTTTTATAAATTCCAGATCGAAGTGAATATGCTTTTCATCGATATCACGAAGGGTAAGGCTGCCCGTGCCGATCTTGCTATCTTTCCAAGAATATTTATGCCCGGGCCTTTTCGACGTACCGGTTATGGTGGGTTTACTTTGAGCGCCTTTTGGCTGCCAGGGATTCCATTGAATGTGATTATGAAAATCAGCTACTTTGTCCATCACAAAAGCGCATGGCTTTTTTATTATAGCCGACTTCTCTATAAAATACCCATTTGGTAAAAATAGTGCTATGATCAGGAGTAGCACTGTCACAACCACTAATGCCCCTAAAATATACAGAAAGGTCATAAACCTGCTGTTTTGCTGAATTTACTGCATTCCCGCAATACAGCCAAGCATGGTTGATATTTTACCGTCGTAAAATTAAAAGTCGAAGCGGATAGCTGCAGTTGTGTAAAAAAGGTTATCGGCTTTTTGTGCAAGGCCATTGGAGGTAATTACGTTTTGCGGAATAACCCAGGCAGGCGTTAAAATGAGATTCATTTTCCCGATCCCATACACAACCGGGCAGGAGAACTCGTACGACATTACGCTGAAACGGCTGCTGCTTTCGGTTACAGCCTGCTCACCAATGGGAAGAAAAAGAAAACGTTTTTCCTGCATCCAGGTTTTTGAAAAGCGCTGTGTTCCAAAATAACTGTAAGCGGCAGGACTGATCACTATCACGCCTTTTTTTCCAACCGGATCGAACCGGAAAGCATGGTCAAGCCCGGCATATGCACCAAAGTCGGTCTGGTTGCTGAATTTCGCATCAGCGCCACCGTAAATGCCTACGATCTTATTGTTGTGAACCAGGTTTATACCGGCCTGCGCTTTCACTACCGATTGTACAAGGTTAACCCCGGCATCGTAGAAAAAGCGGGTGCCGAAAATATTTCCCCGCCAGTTCCCTTTTTTGTTTTTGAATTTATACCCCGCTTCTATGGTAGTAGCGCCATATGTAGTAGCCACTGCATTGTTGATAAATATAAAACTGGAGAACAGGTATAATCCATTGTTCAATGCAATACCTGCAAATGGATAAATACCCTGGCTTTTCAGACTGTCGGTACGTCCATAATAATTCAATCCGGAATTATAGCCAACACCGGCAGTGATCGTTATTGTCTTTTTCTTTTCGGTGGTAATTGAGTCGGCTTGCTGGGCATGAACTGCCAGGCAGGTAATAACAAGTAGAAAAAGGGCGGTTACTCTTTTCATAAAAACAAATTGAGGGTGCTGTTAAAAAAGCCTTCCCGCTTTGGGCGGGAAAGGCTTATGGTCACAGAAACACTATTGTTGTTTGCCTGCTTTTACAGCGGCCTCACTGTTTACTGCAGAAGAAGATGATACAGATGTGTTTGATGCTGTTTCCTTAACGGCACTTACCGTATTGGTTGTGGTTGCTTTTACCTTTCCTGAAGTTTGACGGGTTGTTGACACGGCAACTTCTTTTGTTTTTTGAACATTCTCTACAACGGCTCCGCTTACCTGTTCAGAAGCTGCATTGTTTGAGTTACCGGAAATACTAACCGCTTTATCTGTGCCGGCTGAAACCGCGAGAACATTATCACCGGAAAGTGTAGCTGCATTTGTATTGGTATTGTTTTGAATGGCAATGCCGGTATGTACGCTGGCATTGGTATTTTGACCTGCCTTATTATTAATACCGGCCACTGCATTTTTTGTTGTGGACATCGTGTTGGAAGCAACTGATCTGGTGGTATTCACTGATTTTTGAGTGGCACTTTGAACAGAGGTACGGGTTGATTGAACGGCGGAACCTACGCCACCGGTGTTGATGCTTGTAACACTACGCAGGCTGGCCGAAGTAGTGGCGCCGAGGTTAAGTTGCGCTTTCGCTGCAGTACCAATTATCGTGGCTGCTGCAGTAGTAATAAACAGGATGTGTACTTTCATAATTCTTGATTTTAGTTAAATAAATAGTCGTTTTCAGGTTAAGACAAAAGTTGCCCTCTTCAACCGGTTGCATAAGAAAATGCCGCCTGTTGAAACAAATCAGTGCCATTAAAATTTTAGCTGTTCAGTTAGGAGTAACCCTAAAAGATGGTACTGTAAGTACCGTATATGTTTTTTTTATGACCGTTTGTTTGGCTAATGGTTTAATCGGTAGTTAAGCCATGTGATTGCTTTCATCGTCCCTTTTGCCTTCACGTATGTATAAAAAAAGGTCCCGCCACACGGCGGGACCTTAAGAACGTGTAATATATTAACCGGTTACAATTATTATTCTGCTTCAGCCACTACTTCTTTAACCTCGGGGATCATACGCTTCATCATGCCTTCAATGCCTGCTTTCAATGTGATCATTGAAGAAGGGCAGCCACTGCATGAACCTTGTAACATCAGGTTTACAACACCGTCGTTATAGCTTTTGAACTGAATGGCACCGCCATCCATTTCAACAGCCGGTTTTACGTAGTTCTCCAGTAATTCTTTAATACGTTTAACCACGTCATCGTCATCGGCGGCTACTGTATTAGAGCTTTCCTGTTTAATTGTAGCAATCTCTTCCTCATTGATCACTACTTTATTTTCTTCAAGGTATTCTTTCAAAAACTGGCGTATGGTTGGAATAACATCATTCCAGTCGGTTTCAACGGTTTTTGTAAGCGTAACAAAGTTGCTGGCAATGAACACAGCTTTTATAAAGGGAAAACCAAATAATTCGGTAGCCAGCGGCGAGGCCTTTGCATTTTCCAGGTCTGGAAAATCAATGCTTTTGCCGGGGTACAACAACTTATTAGCCACAAATTTCATTGTCTCCGGATTAGGCGTCATTTCGGTATATATACTTATGACTGGACTTCCTGTTTTGATCATGATACTTCCTTCGTTTAAGTTGAATACAAAAATAACAAATGCCCGCTGCAATTGTTTCTTATTTTGAAAATCTTTAAACCGGGGATGAAGGTCAGGCGGGGAACTGCTGAAAATTGCCTGCGGGCGGGTTGAAACCGGTAAAGGCAGGGTTAGTGATCGCAATCATCTTCGTGCGCATGGTTATGTACCCGGCAGGCCCTGAAGTTCATTAAATGGGCGGTTACGATCATTAAAACAGCAACAGGCAGTATCCATAACTGGTATTGATGCCATATTTGCTTGGCGATCAGGCCGGTAATGCCAATAGCAAAGATGATAATGGGCAGCGCGCTATGGTGATGTTTTTTATAGCCATGCCGTAATGAGTATACCCCGATACCAAAGGCCACGAGGATCATAAAATACTCAAACGCCTCATTTTCAATGATGTTTATGCCTAAAACAGGCAAACTGGTTAAAAGAAGGGGTAATATTGCGCAGTGGATTGCGCAGGCAAGTGAAGCGGCCACACCCATCGCATCCCAGTTTACTCTAAAATTCATGGCCCGAAGATAAGAAGTAAATTATTTCGCATGCAACTTTGTTGCAAAAAGATTCGTTATAAAATAAATTCATTGAAGGCGGAATGGGTAGCCGTACCTTTGAGGCCTGAAAAATCATCCCTGATATGAGTCGGAAAGCGATCTATTATATTGCATTTTTTATAGTGCTGGCGGTTGGGTTTTATTACGCCATGACCCAGGTAATACCTGGCTTTGGCGACGTTAAACTGCCCGTGGTGAACAAGGTGAAGCCTTTTAGTTTTACAAACCAGGATGGCCGCCAGGTAACAGAAAGAACGGTAGAAGGCAAAGTGTATGTGGCGGAATACTTTTTTACCACCTGCCCAAGCATTTGCCCGCAGTTGAACAGCAATATGAAGAAGATCTATGAGGAGTATAAGAATGAGCCGGCTTTTATGATCCTGTCGCACACCGTTGATCCCGATAATGATACGGTAGGCAGGTTGAAATGGTATGCCGATTCAATGAAGGTAAATACCCAACAGTGGGTATTTTTAACGGGAAGGAAAGACAGCCTGTACCTGGCTGCGCGCAACAGCTATGTGCTCGACGATCCGCAGAACAACCTGCAAAATATAAATGACCAATTTTTGCATACTCAGTTTTTTGCCCTGGTAGACAGGATAGGGCGGGTTCGCAAAATTTACGACGGCCTGAAGAAAGATGAGCTGGAAGAGCTGAGAAAGGATATAAAGAAGCTGTTGCGGGAAAGAAATACAGGCGAGCGTTTCTCAAATAATATTTTCGGCAGTTAATACTGCCTGGATTAATGTTTTCACAAATGGAGGCACAGATAGACGAAATACTACGGAAAAATCAGTTAAGCGTAACTGGTAGCCGGAAGCGCATTCTGGAATTGTTTTTAATGAGCAATGGGGCGCTGGCCCATGGGGATATTGAAAAAAAGACCGGTGAAAAATTCGACCGGGTAACCGTATACCGTACCCTGCAAACATTTCTTGAGAAAGGCATTATTCATACTATTCCCACATCAGATAATTCGGTACTATACGCTCTTTGCAAAGACAATTGCAGCGAAGGCCATCACCACGATGACCATGTTCATTTTATTTGCCAGAAATGCGCAAAAACAATTTGCCTGGCCGATGTTCATATTCCTCAAGTAAAATTACCGGGTGGGTTCTTACCACACGATTACCAGATGGTAGTAACCGGATTGTGTGCAGCATGTCGCTAAAAGCTTGACGAAGATCATGAAATCGCTATCTCCGGTTATCCGGCAGCGGAAGAGTCATAAGCATAAGTAATAAACAACGGGCAAAAAGGGCATCCGCGATTGATAAGGGAGGCCGGATATTGGCAATCCCTCCAGATTCCCGGTTGGTTTTCCTTTATGAGTATCGGTATACCATAACCGGTTTTTAGATACTGAAAGAAAAGGCGTGAAAAATTAAAGCGGAATTAAAATTGCTGCGAAGATTTGCAAAACTCAATGCTTAAACAATTTTGCCTGAATCAAATGAAATGCCCGTCGGCATTGATTTTCATTTATTCAGTGTTGTTAACAAAACTTTAAATGCCTGAAAAAACAAAGCCCCGATGTAGAAACACCGGGACTTTTGGTTAAGGCTCTGATTAGTAGCTATTTTATGATGGCAGGTAGCATTGCTACCCTGGTCAAAATTTTTTTAGTGCTACAAATATAATAGAATGAATTAATATTTCGCATACCATGAACTGGGTATTTTTTTCCCGGCTAGGGATGAACGTTTAGTTTGTCCATTTCGCTTTTCACAAACTCCATTAACTGCTTTATATAGTCGGGTGAAAAATTAAAAACCAGTCCTGCTGCCTTGTAAAGTTCAGGCAACGTTTTGGTGCCGCCCAGTTGTAAAGACATCATATAGTTATTAAGCGCTGCTGATTTGTCTTTTCTGAACTGCATCCACAAACCAATTGCGCCCAGCTGAGCAATACCGTATTCAATATAGTACAAGGGAACCTCAAATAAATGAAGCTGGCGCTGCCAGGCGTATGTACGATAGCCTTCAAGGCCTTCCCAATCGATAACACTGCTAGAAAACTCATTCAGGATCTCCATCCATTTTTTTGCTCTCTCCTCTTCGGTATGAGAAGGATTTTCGTATACCCAGTGTTGAAATTTGTCAATGGTGGCAATCCAGGGGAAGATGGTGATCACTCTTTCCAGTTGGTGTTCTTTGGCCCTGATCAGGTCTTCTTCTTTATTGAAGAAAACATCCCAGGCATCCATGCTGAACAATTCCATCGACATGCTGGCCACTTCGGCTATCTCCATTGGGTATTCTTTAAAGGAAGTTAACTCCAATGGATGGGCGAGAAATGAATGCACCGCATGGCCGCCTTCATGTACCATTGTGGTAACGTCACTCATTTGTCCGGCCGCATTCATAAATATAAAGGGGGCGCCGGTTTCGGCGAGCGGACAATTATACCCACCCGGAGCTTTGCCTTTACGGCTGTCGAGATCGAGGCGTTTCATTTCGCTCATTTTGCGCAGGCAATCGGCGAAAAAGGGATGCACCCGATCAAAGCATTGAATACTTTTCTCCAATAACTCACTACCGGTGCTAAACGGGTTTAGTGGAGCAACGCCTTCCGGTTCTGCTTCTGAATCCCAGGGGCGTAAGGAAGTAAGGTTCAGTTTTTTCTTTTTGCGCTCATTGATAATGTTTACCAACGGCAGCACGTGTTGTTTCACTGCCTCATGAAACTGAAAGCAGTCTTCTTTTGTATAGTCGAACCGGCCCAGCTCTTTGAATTTATAATCCCGGTAATTATCGAACCCGGCATTTTTACCAACCTGATGCCTTTTCTGCACCAGTTGCGTATACAGGTTGTTCAGTGCTTCCTTGTCCTGAATGCGCCGCTCATTGATCTTGCGGTAAACGCTTTCGCGTAAACTGCGATCGTGGCTTTCCAAAAACTTGCTGGCCTGTTGCAGAGTGTATTCCTTACCGTTCACTTCAACCGTCATTTTGCCGGCAATAGTGCCAAACTGCTGGGCCAGTACGGCCAGTTCAGATTGGAGGGGAATATTTTCTTCGCGAAACAACTCAATGCTTTTTCCAACGCTCCGCAGGTAGGTAAAATACTTTTGCTTATCGAGTTCTGCTACGAAAGGGCTTTCAACCAGTTTTTTATTCAGCTTATCGGCATAGGGCTGAATTTTGGGTTGTATTTCGGTAACAAAGAACACAAATGCTTCTTCAAGCGATTTGTTTTCGGTATCGCAGGTCATTTTTATCTGGCGCCAGCAGGCGTCTTCGCTCACCACGGCTTCCAGCTCGCTCATATCGTGCAACCATTTTTCCAGGCCGGCTTTAGTGTTAACCGGCCTGTCGAGCAGGTTTTTGAAATATGGCTCAAGATTATCCCAGGTAGTTACCGTAAAATCCTCCGGCAAAAAGTGCCGGGGCAATTTTTTTATGTCTGCAGTATGATTCATTAGTTCACCTTTTTAAAATAAGAAAGCTACAAACTTCCGGTATAAAAACCAGCAGCCTGTAGCTTTAGTTTATTAAAGTTTATTAAATTACTTCTTAGCGTCTTTTTTGGGAGCTGCTTTCTTTTTAGCGGGTGCTTCTTCCCCATCACCTTCTTCTTTTTTGGCTTTGGGCGCTGCTTTTTTCTTAGGTGCCGCTTCTTTCTTTTCTTCGCCGGCTTCGTCTTCTTCTTTCTTAGCTTTAGGCGCTGCCTTTTTCTTAGGCGCTGCTTCTTTCTTTTCTTCTTCGCCTGCTGCTTCTTTTTCTTTTTTAGCAGCCTTAGGTTTTTCTTCTTTTACGGAAGCTTTTTCTTCAACAGCAACTTCCTCTTCAACCGGTTCTTCTTCCGGAGCCGCTTCTCTCAGTTTGATCTCAATATTGTTTGACTTCAGAACGCCAAACCACTTTATCATTTTCTTCATATCGCTCGAATATACACGGTCAAAATCGAGGTCGGCATATACTTTTTCGAAATAATTCTTAACGGCGGCGTTATCTTTTTCATCGGGCAGCTTTTCGCCGCTGTTATCCATAGCGGTGAAAATATCAACCAGATTCACATTATCGCGAACTGTATATACTTCAATGCTTTCGAGATGAGAAAAATTATGTATCCTGCTCGAAACAAATTTTGTGCTCTTGTCTTCCAGTGACCTTACAATAGCGCCATCAGATTTACTGCTCACCAATTCGAATAATCCTGGTAAACCTGTTACAGCAACAATTTTAGCGTATTCCATATCAATACAAATTTTTTAAGGAGTTGCAAGATAATCTGATTTTGGCAAACGGTGTTCCAAAATAGTCCGGAAAGATGGTAACCGGTAAAACGAGCCCCAAAACCCCCGTGTTTTGGCCAATTTGGGTGCCCGGGGAGCATTTTTTGACCTTCCCATACAATATTTTATGATCCTGCGCAGGTTTTTTGCCCTGGCGGCATCCAACTTTTATATACTTTCCTTAAACTAAATCTCATAGCATGAAAAAAGTGATATTATTATTAGCGATTGCAATAACCGGCGCCATTGCCGTGCAGGCGCAGGGCGGTTTTCAACGCCGTACGCCCGAAGAAAGATTAAAACACGTTAAAGAAAAGCTGGTTGACCTGAAGCTGGATAATGAACAGACGACCAAAAGCGATAGCACTTTCATGGAATTTTTCAGGGGTCAGGGTAAAATGTTTGAGGAAATGCGTGCCGGCGGGGCTCCTGACCGCGAGCAGATGCGTGAAAAAAATCAAAAACTGGTCGCAGAGCGCGATGAAAAGCTGAAAAAGATCTTTACCGAAGATCAATATAAGAAATGGAAGGATGAAATAGAGCCTTCTTTGCGCCCTCAACGCGGTGGTAACCGTGGCGGCGGCAACAACTAATGTCTTTGATGCACACGTTATAGGATGTACCCCGGTAGTTTATATTATCGGGGTTTTTTATTGGTCAATGGAAAGGTGAATGGTGAGTGGGGCCGCCTGACGTTTGAACTAATATAATGATGCTGGCCGACCGAATTTTCAGATTTCTGTCCTATTCTTCTATTTGCTTATTTCGCTATGCCCTGGCTTTAACGGCCTGCAATTCGCAGGGAGGCCGGCGATCAGGTTCAGCTCTGTATTCCATTATCACAACCTGTCCCGCTTTGCTGGATTATCACATTAGTATTACTGCCCCATCCACTGCTTAAAAGCAGCGGCATTTTCCTGGCTTATTATAATATCTTCAGTAACCAGCGGCACAACTTCGAGCAGCAGTTTGCTTTTAGGGTATGCCTTTATTCTTTTGATCGCGCTCATATTTACCAGGTATTTGCGGTTCACGCGGTAAAAAGCCGCGGGATCAACCTGGGTTTCAATATCGGCCAGCGACTGATCCATTATAAATTTTTGCCCGCTGCTGTCAACCATACAAACCAGTTTATGGGTTGCATAAAAATAAGCCACTTCCTCTGCCTTGATACTTATGTAATCGGTTCCCCGTTTTACCAGGAACCGCTTTTTAAAACCAGTTTGCGGCTGTGTAGCCGGCCACTGGGAAAGGCTTTGATAGTTAGCCGTAAAATGTTGCTTTAGCTTATGGTATTTATTTAGCGCGGCATCCAGCTTTTCGGGTTTTATAGGTTTTAACAGGTAATCTATGCTGTTATGTTCAAAAGCTTCCTGCCAGTATTCATCGTACGCTGTTGTAAAAATAACCGGGCATTCAATATTGAATTGCTCAAATATTTTAAAAGAAAGGCCATCGGTCAATTCAATATCCATAAATATCAATTCAGGTGTGGGGTGATGTTGCAGCCACTCCATAGCTTCGTTGATACTGCCCAGCACTGCTTCAACATACACCTGTTGATTGCTTAAAGCAAGTAGAGAAATTAATTTTTCTGCTGCCGGTTTTTCATCTTCGATAATAACGCATTTCATCTGAGATCATTTATTTGGTTTTTGGCCCCCGGCCACTTGTGGGCAGGAGAACATCGGGTCTACATCAGGCAATTTTTAGAACCGGTAACGAAACGGTGAAATCACTGGCTGATGCTGTTACACTTATTTCCTTACTGGTGGTTAATTTATAGCGTTCGCCGAGGTTGTTCAACCCAATACGCGAAGATGCCTTACGCAGTATTTTTTTCCGTACCTGGTTATGTATGATCAGTTCATCGTTTTGCATGTCGATGGTAATTACCAGGGGAACGGCATCGGAAAACTCATTATGTTTGATGGCGTTCTCAACCAGTATCTGTAAAGATATGGGTGGTATCAAATACTGATCGAACAACGCCGGGTCGATATTTATTTGTAATTGTACGGCCTGCTCAAACCTGATCTTCAGCAAAGAAAAATAGTCGGTTAAAAATAACATTTCTTCATGCAGTAATACCAGCTCACGGGCTTTGTTTTGAAGAATGTACCGGTAAACATCTGCCATGTTATCATTGAACTGTTTGGCTTTGGCCGGCTCTTTTTCAATAAGGTGCGATAACGTATTCAGCGAATTGAATATAAAATGCGGATCTATCTGGTTTTTCAATGCTTCCAGTTCTGCCTCGGCTCTCGCTCTTTCCAGTTGTTCTTTTTTCAGCTTTTCATTTTCGGCTTCCCGCACCAGAAACACCGTTTCATATATATGTGTAATGAACAATACACATATCATTATAACAAGTATGGTGGTGGTTATTAGATCCCAGTTCACTATTCCATCATTAAATATCTTATACCATATCACCAGCATTAAAGCGCTGATGGGAATGGTATAGAATGAAATAGTGAAAACAATCACTATTATTTTACGAACCGGTTTGTTGAACCAGTCGAAATAACTGCGCAGGGTGAACAGCAGGTAACGGTTTCCCTCCCATATTAAAAAGGAGATACCGATCGTAAATAAAAAACTGAGCTTGAACTTCCAGGTTGAAGGCGTTTGATCGTTTACCATCCCCGTTATCAGCGGAATAACTACGCCAAATGCAGGTATAAGAATTACCCTGAACCCGATGTCATTTAAACGTTCGGCGCCGCCCGGTTTTTTGATCGGCTTATTATTGATATTGATCGCCTGCTTTTCCAGCCTGATTCCCTTTTCATTGAAGGTATAAAAATTAGCAAATAGATTTGACATAATCATAAAATCTGCCGGGCGAATCAGCCATGAGAAATATATTGTAATAAGCAATCCCCACTTATATCCGCCATTGACGGGATAAGAGGGGGATATTTTAAAAAACTAAATGTTTATGACAATGCCTTTAATAAACTGGTGGGCCGTACTGGTGGCCGGCATCTCTTCATTTGTAGTTGGCGGTATCTGGTATTCGCCCGGTCTTTTTGGCAAGGCCTGGATGAAGGACAACAACTTCACCGAAGAAGAGATCAGAAAAGGCAACAAAGGAAAGGTCTTTGGCTTCACGCTTATATTTTCCCTGCTGATGGCCGTTAACCTCGCTATGTTTTTATCAACGCCGGCCGATTGTCCACCGCAATGTGCAGCAAAAACCGATATAACCTGGGGCGCTATTGCCGGTCTTCTTGCCGGCATCTGGACGTTTAGCGCCATAGCCATACATAGTTTGTTTGAATTAAAACCCTGGCGATTGATATTCATAAACGGGTTCTATAGTGTGGTTGCATTGATACTGATGGGCGCCATCATAGGCGCCTGGCGATAAGAAGGAAGAATTACCGCAACTGTTGTTATAGATCTCCGGTACATAAACAGGTATAGCCATGAAAAACCTTGCGGGTTAGCGGGCAGGCGAACTGCATCATATCACGACAAACCCGGAAGGCTTATCTTTAAATTATAATACTTCGTTTATGAATAATTCTATCAGCTGGTTCGAAATTCCGGTAACCGATCTTAACCGGGCACAACAGTTTTATGAAACAGTATTTGGCATACGATTAAACGCTATCGATTTGCCTAATATAAAAATGCGGGTGTTCCCGGTTGATGATCAAATGAGCGGGGTAACCGGAGCGCTGGCCGATACAGGCGGCACGTTTCACAAACCGTCGGCCACTGATGGACCGCTATTATATTTAAATGGCAACCCCGATGTACAAAGGATATTGGATAAAGTAGCGCATGCAGGTGGAAAAATAATTGTTCCAAAAACCGAAATTGCACCCGAATACGGGCATATGGCTGTGTTTATAGATACCGAAGGGAATCGCATTGGAATACATTCCATTCCGGCGCAATAGAAAAACAAAATTTTTTATTTATGACAACAATAGACTGGAGCCGTTTTGTAACGCGCATAAATGTGGGCGCACCTGTTGAAACCATTTACCAGGCCTGGGCAACCCGCGGTGGTATGGAAAGCTGGTTTCTCAGGTTATGTGAATACAAGGATAAAAATGGAGTGGAAAGATCGGCAGAAGAAAAGATCGTTACCGGGGATACCTATAAATGGTTATGGCATGGTTATCCTGATACTTCTGTTGAAAATGGACAAATTCTCGAAACGAACAACAAGGACCATTTGAAGCTCAGTTTTGGTAAGGCAGGCGTTGTTACTGTTACCATAAAGGAAGAAGATGGTGAAAGTATTGTTGAGTTAACGCAGGATGAAGTACCGACCGATGAACAGGGCAGGTTTAATTTTCATGTGGGTTGCAAAACCGGCTGGACGTTCTATCTCGCAAACCTGAAGTCGATCTTAGAAGGCGGAATTGATCTGCGCAATAAAAAACAAAGACAGAAAGAGATGTTGAACAGCTGATTGCCGAATGGAAATACAATGTAAAACGCTTTATACTATTCCCGGGTTTTTGCCCGGGTTTTTATTTTGTGCCCGGGCTGGTGTTATGCCGGGGGTGCGGGCAGGTGGGGGGCTTACTGTTAAAACAATAAAAAGCGCCCCGATAATGTCGGGGCGCCTGTAATGCGCGCATTATCAATAATAATTATTTAGCTCTTGTGAGCGTAATTTCCATGGTCTTGAATTCCTGGCCGTCCTGGGTCATAAACATTTCCATCTTTTGGGTATTGTCGTTAACAACGGCAAATGTTTGTTTTACATCCATATCCTTTCCGGTTGCGGGATCGATTGTTTTGCCTTTCATTGTGGCCGTTTTTGTTGCATTATCCCAGGTGCCTTCCATGTACATAATACCGGTTCCCATATTGTCTATCCAGGTACTGATAAGCATTTTACGGGCATTGTCCCAGGCCAGCGTTCCCTGGCCTTCGAAAGGCTGGCCCATCATGTTACCGCTATGCGTGCTTTGCTGATAGCGCCCGCCCAATATCATTTTGTTTACACAGGTTGATTTGCTTTTGGTAGGAGGTGCACCTGGTTGCATCCAGAAGGTTACATCCTCATTCCATTTTCCATCCCATTTGGCCATCATTTTGTGAACATCACCAGGCGTCATATAATCAGTCCAGGCTTTCATTTGGTCCTGGGTTTGCGCACCGGCATTAAAACTGTTGACAATGAACAATACGGCCGAAGCCGCGATGGCTAGTTTTTTCATAACTGTTAGTTTTATTAAAATTACAAAATCAAAAGAGGTACCAATGTTCAAACTGATCAGTATCAATTAAAGCATGATGAAGCAGGAATGCAGCCCGATGAAAACAGAAGTGAACCGGTTACCTTTCGTACCTTCAGTTATAAGTAATATCAAAACATGGCGTTATGAAAAAGTATACTGTTACCATTTCTATCCTGATAATGAGTATAACCTGCTCGATGGCGCAACAATCTTATTCAGGCAAAGAATTTAAACCCCTGCAGGGTTTAACCGGGTTATGGAAGATGGATACAAAACGCGGTACCATATACGAAGAATGGCAGGTGAGAAGCGATAGCGGGCTTACAGGACGTAGTTACAAGCTCAACAATAAGGATACTGTAGTACTTGAGAACGTGGTTCTTTCTTTACAGGGCAATGACATCTTTTATACACCGGTGGTCAGCGATCAGAACAATCAACAACCGGTTCCGTTCAAACTGGTATCCTGCATTGGCAACCGGTATGTGTTTGAGAACAGGGAACACGATTATCCGCAGCGGGTGATCTATGAGCTGGTATCAATGAATGATCTGAGGGCGCGCATTGAGGGCAGTAAGAATGGAAAAGAAATGAGCTCGGATTTTAATTATATCAGGGTGCATTGAGGAAGGTTGAAAAGTTAACCGACTGGCTGGTTTTGTGTAATACTGGTTAAGAGGTTGCCAGGGTTGATAAGTTGATAATGGCAGCTGCCCGGTAAGACGGGCAGGTTGAATGGTTACTATTGCCAGTTTGGGTAATTAAGAAAGCCTGACCGCCGGTGGTTTCTTTGGCAGCTCATAAATAAAAAAGCCCGACGGTTCTGCATGCAGGGCCATCAGGCTTTATATATTTTGCGAATTGTTTTATTCGGGGAATTGCGATCTGTCGATATTGGGAATAATACGCAGTGCGTTCCTGTAATATATTTTTTTCAGAATAGCATCGGGTAAACCCATGCCATACATAGCCCAAAAGGCATGATACTTTTTGTGATATGGAAAATATTCATCTTCGGTTTCCAGCACCCTGAAATAAGTGGCATATTCCTCAGGCACCCAGCTGTCCTTTCCAAAGAGAATACGATCCTGGTACTTTTCGAAGAACCGGCGTGCCATCCGTGGCTGACGGCCCAGTTCCGCGATCACAGCGCCAAACTCCACAACTACGTTCGGCATTTCATCCATAAGTTGTCCGAGTTTCGGGAGGTTGTTGGGGTACCAGCCAAAATGCGCGGCAATAAAAGTGGTTCCGGTATGTTTTTTAAACATGCGGTGCTGTTCTTCAATCAGTACCTCCCAGGGAGCAGGATCGTTGGGGCCTCTTTTTCTGCCCGGGTGAGAAGTAATCTCGAGCCAGCGTTCGTTGTGCTCATCTTCGGGGTCCCAGAAAGGTTTAGGATCAGCTGTATGAATAAGCACCGGTATTTTCAGTTCGCCGCATTTGGCCCAGACAGGATCGAGCCGCGGATCATCGACTGTTACCCGTTTGCCGGTATTGTCTTTAACTGACAGCCCCAGGTTTTTGAAAACCTTCAATCCGTTGGCGCCATACTTTACATCTTCTTCCAGTTGTTTAACGGCTTTCTCCGTCCAGCCGGGTTCGCCAATGCCGCTGAAGTTTACATTGGCAAAAACAATAAAACGTTTGGGGCTCGTTGAGCGAATATTATCGATCTTATTTTGAAGACGGCTGCCATTTTCACCACTGAGGTTAACCATCACCGCCATGTTCAGTTTGTCCATTTCAGCCTGCAGCCCTTTGAGATCGCCGGCCGACATGGCGCGCTGGTGATTGTGCACATCGATAAATGGAAAACGGGCGCGGGAAATTTTATGTTCGGGCACCACCAGGGTTGAAGTGGGGGCGTATTTTTCAAAATCCATATGTGACGTTTGCGCACTGGCCAATTGAACTGCCAGCAGGGAACCGGTGATGATAAGAAGGCTTCGCATGCTAAGAATTTATGCCAATTTAAATGGTATTGGTAGAATTGTAAAACCGGTGATCAAAAAGGTGAATGGTGGGTAGGCTCGCGGGCATTTGGAACGTGCAGCGGTTTTATGTTATTTCACGTTTGCCGGTTGCCGATTCGCCGATGCCGGTTTACCTACAAAGGTGGCTCACCTCTGAATAGTGACCCACCTTTGCATTTTACTATTGCCAATTCGCAAGAAGGATGACCGTCTTAAGGTTGTAAACTAATCGAGTTTCATTTTATATGTATCAGCATATTTATTGATCCAGTCATATAGCCGGTATACATCTTCTTTTTTAAACAATTGTGTGCCGGGGTTCATTGTGGCAGCGGTACCGCAGGCCACGCCAAAACGAACGGTCTCTGAAATCGATTTGCCCTGTGCCAGCATCCAAACCATACCGGCTACCATACTGTCGCCGGCGCCGACTGTGCTTTGTTTTTTTACCGTTGGCGTAGGCACATGCTCGCATCCGTCGCGGGTAACCAGGAGAGCGCCGGTGGCCCCCATGGAAACTACCATTACTTCACAACTACCTTGTTTTATAACCTCCATAGCCGCATCATCCACTTCATTTACCTCCAGGTGTTCTTTACCTACCAATGCACACAACTCGCTTAAATTTGGTTTTAACAGGTATACGCCTTCTTTCGCAGCCAGTTGTAACGGCCTGCCCGACGTATCTATGATGTACCGCGCATTCAACTGCTTCACTACCCTGGCTAACTGACCGAAAAAGTCATCCGGTATACCGGGCGGTAAGCTACCGCTGGCAACAATACAGGTGGGACGCGGTTCCAGTTGTTGTAATAATTCAAAACAGGCATGAGCTTCTTTTTCCGATAAAACAGCGCCCGGCATCACAAAACGGTATTGCGAATTGGTATCCGTTTCCCGAACCACGATGTTTTCCCGCGTTTCATGGGCAATGGGAATGCTTTTAAAGCTGATCTGCTTTTGTGATAAATAATTCTCCAGCAATTTTCCATTCATGCCACCCGATGGAAATACGGCCAGCGACTCGCCGCCCAATTCCTTTATAGCCTTGCTGACATTGATACCGCCGCCGCCGGCTTCTGTTATCAGCTCACTGCAACGCATTTTTTTCTCCGGCACCAGTTTATCTATAGAGGTGCTTTTATCTACGGCAGGGTTCATTGTAATTGTAACGATCATGGTAGTATTTTTAATTTACTTAACTGATATCTTTCAAAGCGCTTTCTATCCGTTGTTTTAAAACTTCATACTTTGTATAACCCGATGCCAGTAACATGAACTTCGCTTCATTTACCTGCATCAACACGGCCGGATAGCCGGTAACCTGCAACTGTTTGCATATAGAGAACTCGTGGTGGGCTTTTTCTTTATATGCGGGATCTTTTAAAGCATCGTAAAATGCATTGGCCGGAATGGCATATTTTTCAAGCAAATGCCGGTATGCTTCATTATCGCACAGATCGCGGCCTTCATACTGTAATGCATATTGCAGATCGGCTGCAAAGGCCACCTGTTTACCGGCATGAAATTCTTTGAACACGCACAAGGCAATGGCCGGTTTTTCTGAATTGGGGAACCAGTCGCTGAGATGGGGGTTTTTAATATGCCACAGGAAATCTTCTCCAAATTCCGCGCCGGTATGTTCGGCAACCGTTTGGCAGTTCTGTAGAAAATAATCAGCCATTACGCTTATAGGCCTGGGCGTTTGGGGTAAGATCATGCCGCCTGAAAGCACTTCAAAATGCAGCCTGCTATCGAATTCACCGGCTATTTTTTCCATAACCGGGCTAAACCCGTAACACCAGTTGCAATAAGCATCGTAGCAATAAAAGATCACTGGTTCCATAATGACCGTGAATTTACGTCGAACCTTTCAATCTCAAAATAAAAACGGCTATCTATGCATTCACAGATAGCCGTTTACGATAGTGGCAGTTGTATATCCGCTGCTGTTATTTTTTTCTTTTCCTGTAAATGAGGATCGCCTCCTCACTACTGTTCGAACCGCTTTTTACAAGCCCTTTCAAAGTAAGAATATTTTCATCAACACCAATAACTACAAACACTTTGGCATCATTGCCGGTAGCGTCATTAAGCTTCAGTACGGTTGGTCTTCTTTCGTCAACCACTCTTTTTCCCAATTCATATTTCACTTCTTTAACCAGTTCTTCTTTAATGTTCCATTTGTACAACTTTACTTCATTTGTACAACCGGTCTTATTTGAACCATAATATGTTTTGGCATTTAAATCGGGAAACAATTCAAGTTGCTGATCTTTTCTGCATTCGTCAAATTCCCAAAAGGCATCGGAAGAGCGGTAACCATCTTTATTGAGGTCGACGGGATGTTTAAATTTAACAGATTGTAGTACCCATACACCGGTAAACTGCGAAGTATCGTACTGCGCGTACAAGGTAATGATGAATAGAAAGCAAATGATTAAAGAAGCTAAAATTCGTTTCATAGTATAAGATTAAGGGTATAATTCACAGAAACGACTTTCTGTAAATAGAACGCCGAAAGATCAATATTATTTCTGTAAAAGTGAAATGTTTACTTAAAAAAAACCTTTAGCAATCATTTACTAATCAATACTTCAGGCGATGTTTTTTGCAGATGGCCGCCGGGTTCCGCATCACATACGTGATCTGTTATGCGTTCAGATTTTTCTGAAGTTGTTCGGGAATGAATGTTTTGAAAGATTGTTTGTTATGTTGTAGGGAAGATGCTGCCAGCTGCGTGCGTCAAATGCAATTGATTCCAATTCGAATATATGATCATTTGTAAGTCGCTCAAGATCTATATCCTGACCGCGAATGATGCTTTCTGATTGCATGAGAAGAAGTTTGGCTTTTGAAGAACAAAAAAAGTCCTCCCGGCAATTAATCGGGAGGACTGCAAAATTAGTTTTATAAAAGAATGTTATCCCTGCCTTCTTATTCCACCGCGGCCGCCGCCACCGCCTGATGAACTGCCCCCGCCATTATCCCTGGAGCCGATGGAGGGTCTTGAGCCCCCGCCATTTCCGCCGCCGCCACGGGGGGCGAAGCCACCGCTATTACCACCGCCACGCGGGCTAAAACCACCGCCCTGTGGTTGTGAGCCACGACCTGGCGAGAACACTCTATTGCCGCCATCGCCGCTATTACCGCCATAAGGCCTTGAGAAATTGCGTTGTTGTGGTTGTTGCCAGCCGCCGGAAGGGCGATCTGTTGATCCTGGCTGTCTGCCGGGCAATTGCCGGATCCTTTCTGGCGTGCGGCCCGGATTATTGTTCCAATCGCGGTTACCGCCATTGGGATTGGCAAATCGCTGGCCCTGCCCCGGGCGTATAGCACCTTGTTGATCATTGTTATTTCTCCAACCCCTGACGTTTCCGTTGTTATCTGGGCGGGCAAGTCGTTCGCGGTTATAGGTTCCGTTCTGCGAATCGAAACCTCTTCTTCCGCCTGCATCTGGGCGGGCAAGTCGTTCGCGGTTGTAAATTCCGTTCTGCGAATCGAAGCTTCTTCTTCCGCCTGCATCAGGACGGGCAAAACGATCGCGGTTGAAACCGCCGTTTTGTGGCGTGGCAATTCTGCCGCCGGCGTCGGGGCGGCCATTTCTGTCGAAGCGGCCACCGCTATAACCTCGTCCATTATCGGCAAAACCCATGCGGCCACCACGGCCGCCACTGCCATAACGCGGGCCTCTGTCGTAACCACCGCGGCCATAATCACGGGTTACAATGCCATTTCTTCCCCTGTATATGTTGGTATTGCTATAGTAGTTATTTACTACCGTTACGTTGTTATATTGACGGTAAGATCTGTAACTGTTATACCCATAGTAACCGCCACGGTAGTGGTATGAAGGGCCGTAGTAGCAGGGGCGATAAACGCGTGGACCGCCCCACCAGCCGCCATAACCCCAATAACCCCAAGGGTAGGCATTACCAAAACTGATGCTGACATTAAACCAGTCCCAGCCAAAGCCACCGCCGAATCCCCAGCCAAACCACGGATTGTAGCGGATACCAAATCCCCACGTATAAGGACGCGCATAATAATAACGGCCATACCAGGGGCGATAGTAATAACCGGTTCCGTATACAACGGTTGGCCCATATACATATGCATTGAGGTAACCGGGTGTATACCCCATGTAAACATAATCGGGCGTTACATCGTAGATGTCAACATACTTCATGTAATAAACCGGGTAACGGGGCGGAATAAGTGCCACCGCATAAGGCCGGCTTACGCTCACCACCCACGGGCCAACTGCGTTATATGATTCGAACCACACGCCGTTATCAACGGTGTAATACCTGTTACGCCAGCGGATTACCGATGCCGGTGAATTGGTGGCGTAATACATATCGGTGCCATCGATTGCTTCAAATTGTGGATCGCCATCATAATCAACATCGGCGCGCACTTTACTGCGTTCCACTTTTGCGGTTTGCGGAACCTGCGCTTCGGCAATAGCGTCATTCGCTTCTTCGGTGCCTGCAACGCTGGCAAGTACATTGTCTTTTGATGATCCTTTGGGAATTTTGGCAAAGTCTGCAGGCAGTTGATCTGCCGCTACATATTGCCAGTTACCAGTAAGGGTTTTTGATTTATACCAGCGGCCCGACAACAACACATAGTATTGTTGCGAGTTAATGTCCATGAAAATATCATTCTCTGAATTGGATACGTACAACAAACCGGTTCCGTCTACTGCTGAAAAATTCGCTTCCCCTTTTGATTGTATCAGTTCTGCCGGTTCTGTGGTTACCACTATGTTGTAAATGGTGTTGGCGTCAGTTTCTTTATTCTCTTCAGGATTTTTCTTGTCGGCTTCCTTAATGGCAGATTCAATTTTATTGAGGTTGTTTGGAATGCCGGTGATCAGTTTGTAGGGGCCTGTTGCTTCGGGAGCTGTATACCAGTGTTTACCCCCGTACAGGTAAAACTTATCATCGCGGTTCTTTACCAGCACAAACGGGGTGTTCACCACTGCTTCTACGCCCCAGTCTTTATTGGCCTGCAGTTTAGGAGCTCCGTCGATAGATACCAGAATGGAAGGTACGTTGGTGTAAATAACCTTGGGCGGGGTGTTACTAATTTGCGTGGCAAGGGCGTTTTGCTGTTTGTTGAGGTCAAGGGATGCCTGCAGGTCCTTATTCGCAAATTCAATATCCCAGGATGCAACCTTGTCTTCAATGGTGTTGGCCAGGCTTTCGAGTTTGCTTTCATCACTTTCGCCAGGCAACTTAATATTGGTAATGTAAATTGATTTAACGCTCACCTGATCGCCCCGGGTTTCGGTTGAGGCCTTTAACCAGGCTACACCGAAAACAGGTTCTGACTTGCCGTTTTCCAATACCGAAATAGCCGCATGGGCTTTTAGTGTATTGTCGGCAAACGACTCGGGCTGCCATTGATAAAGTTTAATAATGGTCCCTTCGGAAGTGGTTGTTGTTTTGGGCCAGCTATCCTGGGCCATAGCCAAATGAGTGATCATGCTACCCAACAACACAGCCATCAATGTAAAGATCTTCATATGGGGAAGTTTATATTTTTAGAAAAATCCATAACGGGGAAATATTGCTTTAATTTACTACCATTAGACGGCAGTTTTAGTTAGAGGTTTGTAAATATCCCAACATTGACAAAATATTAGACAAAACAACTGTTAAAGGAGTGGTTCTCTATTGACAAATTAATCCCTTTTTAACAAGGGAATCTTTAGCGCACTGTCATTTAGTCTTTTACGTGTATTTTTGATCGATTATGACGCGGAAAAACTTATTTATTGCCCTGGAAGGAATTGACGGTAGCGGCAAAAGCACTCAAACGAAATTGTTAACGGAACAGTTATCGAACCGGGGATATAAAGTATATAGCACTTTTGAGCCTACCAATAACCAGATAGGTAAGCTGATCAGGGATATTCTGAAAGGGAACGCCAGGGCCGATCACCGCGTCATTGCGGGGCTGTTCGTTGCCGACAGGTTAGATCATTTGCTGAATGAGGATTATGGTATTGTGAAAAAACTCGAGGAAGGATATACCGTGATCACCGACCGGTACCTGTTTTCATCCTACGCTTACCAGGGCGCTCACATGAACATCGACTGGGTAATTCAGGCAAATGCCATGGCCGCTGAAATTCTTCGTCCCGATGTAAATATCTTCATCGATGTGGCGCCGGAAGTAAGCATGCACCGGGTACATACCAACAGAGAGAACGTTGAGTTATTCGAAACGCTCGACAGCCTGAAACTGGTGCGGTCGAAATATATGGAGGCATTTGAAAAAGCAGGATCAGCCGAAAATGTTTATAGTGTAGACGGAAACCGTTCTCCCGACCTGATCGCTCATGACATTTGGCAGAAAGTGCAATCGATGCTCGGGCGGGATAAATAAGCCGGGAGAAGCGGTAAATTATTTCACGAACTGCATCGGGTATTTTGCTTTTATCTGACCTTTGGCAATTTTCTCCAGTTTCCCATGCAATAGTTTGCGGGTGAGCGGTTTCAGGTAATCGAGATACAGCACTCCTTCGGTGTGATCGTATTCATGTTGTATCATTCGCGCCGTTGTGCCGTAAAAGGTCTTTGTTTGTTTTTCGAACTGCCGGTTGAAATACTCAATGGTAATGCTCCAGGGGCGTTTTACCCGTTCTGTTAGCGCGGGAATGCTCAGGCAGCCTTCTTCATCGATCCAGGCGTCGTCAGATTCGTCAAGGATATTTGCGTTGATAAAAGTTTCCACAATACCGGTATCTTCCCGAACGAAATGATCTTCCCGTATAACCTCATCCATCCTGTCGTGGGTTGATTTGCTATCTACCACGAACAATCGAACAGGTACATTTACCTGCGGGGCTGCCAGGCCGCAACCATTGGCGCCATACATGGTTTCCCACATATTGTCGATAAGTTTGTCGAGGCCGGGATAGGATGGATCAATTTCATCGCATTGTTTTCGAAGAATATCGTGGCCATAGGCCAGGATTGGCAGTTGCATATGACTAATCGTTTTTTTAAATAAACCCTGGCTGAACCTGTTATTCAGCCAGGGTTTTGTTTACTTATGTTTGGTGCTTTTTAGTGCGCTTCGAGCCAGTTAACGCCCGATCCTACCTCTGCTTCAACAGGCACTTCATTGGGTAATGGCAGTGCCGACCGCATACAATCGAGGATGATGGGTTTTATGGTATCCATTTCTTCTTTAACCGCATCGAAAACCAACTCGTCATGCACCTGCAGTATCATTCTCGATTCAAATTTATGTTTGCGGAACTCATGATAGATCTTCACCATGGCCAGTTTGATCATATCTGCCGCCGTGCCCTGAATAGGGGAGTTGATGGCGTTTCGTTCTGCAAAACCCCGTACGGTAAAGTTAGATGAATTGATGTCGCGCAGCCAGCGTTTGCGTCCCATGATCGTTTGCACAAAACCGTTCTCGCGGGCAAAGTTGATGGTATCATCCATATACTTCTGAATACCGGAGAATTGTTTTTTATAGTTATCGATGATCTCTTTGGCTTCCGTGCGGCTGATACCGAGGTTATCGGCGAGGCCAAAAGCGCCCTGTCCGTAAATGATACCGAAGTTCACGCTCTTGGCTTTGTAACGTTGCTCCTTTGTAACGGCTGATTCTTCTACCCCATATACTTTAGCCGCGGTGGCGGTGTGAATATCCACGCCTTTTTTGAAAGCCTCGCACATGGCCGGGTCGCCGCTGATGCCGGCAACAATGCGCAACTCTATCTGAGAATAGTCGGCCGAGATCAATATGCGATTGCTGTCGCGGGGAATAAAAGCTTTGCGAATTTCACGGCCTCTTTCGGTGCGAATAGGTATGTTCTGCAGGTTGGGATTATTGCTTGCCAGCCGGCCCGTTACCGCTACCGATTGTGCATAGGATGTATGCACGCGGCCGGTTTTACGGTTGATCAGTTCGGGCAGTGAATCTACGTAGGTCGATTTCAATTTGGTAAGCTCTCTGAACACCAGGATGTCTTCCACGATCTTATTCTGGTGGGCCAGTTTCATCAACACATCTTCACCTGTTGCATATTGGCCGGTTTTTGTCTTTTTCGCTTTAGGGTCGAGTTTCAGTTTTTCAAACAGCACTTCACCCAACTGTCGTGGCGAGGCCAGGTTGAACTTTACACCTGCCTGTTCGTACACCTTGTCTTCTGCGAGGGCCGCTTCGCGTTCCAGTTCTTTTGAATATTCGCGCAGAAAATCAACATCTACTTTTACGCCTTCGTATTCCATATCCATCAGCACTTTTGCCAACGGGTTCTCTACTTCGTGAAATACTTTTTCTACTTCCCTGCTTTTCAATAAAGGCGAAAGCACCTGTTTCAACTGTAAGGTAATATCGGCGTCTTCAGCGGCATAGTCGCTTATTTTGTCGATAGCCACATCGCGCATGTTCAGCTGGTTCTTTCCTTTTTTGCCTATCAGTTCTTCAATATGCACAGGTTCATAACCTAAGAAGCGGGCGCTAAGCATATCCATGCTGCGTTTGCCATCGGGCTCAATTACATAATGCGCCAGCATGGTATCGAAGGTTTCACCCTGCAACTCGTAACCATACCATTTCAAAACGAGCATGTCGTATTTCAGGTTCTGGCCAATCCAGAGAATATCTTTTTTATTAAAAACAGGTTCAAAATATTTGAGGATGTTTTTGGTTGCTTCCTGGTCGGCCGGGCAGGGAACATAATACGCTTCTCCGGGTTTGAAGGAGAAACTCATGCCCACCAGTTCCACATCATTGGCATCCATGCCGGTAGTTTCGGTATCGAAGCAAACTTCCTTTTCTTCCAGTAGTTCTTTTACGAGTTTTGTTATAGCTTCTTCTTCCTGTAATGTGCGGTATTGATGTGCGGTGTTGTGAATGTTCTTTCCTGCAGGCATTATATCGCCATTCTCTCCCCGATCCTCATCTGCCGGTGCCTCTTCCGCTTTCTTAGCTTTGGCTTCCGGTTTTGCTTTGTCCGGTTCAACTGCATTGCCAAACAGGTCGGTTTGCACGCCCTGCGGCGCTGCGCCCGGTACAATGGCAATCTCTTCGCCTAAAATACGTTTGGCCACTGTTTTGAATTCCAGGTCAATAAAGACTTCTTTCAGCAGATCGCGGTTCCATTCTTTCAGCCTGAAATCTTCTTCATGAAATTCGATGGGTACATCGGTTATGATAGTGGCTAGTTTTTTTGAAAGGATGGCGGCATTCTTTCCGTTACGCACTTTTTCGCCCAGCGCGCCTTTTATTTTGTCGGCATTTTCAAGCACATTTTCAAGCGTGCCGTATTCGTTCAGCAATTTGGCGGCGGTTTTCTCACCTACGCCTGCAATGCCGGGAATGTTATCAACGGCATCGCCCATAAGGCCGAGGATGTCGATCACCTGGTGCACTTCCCTGATATTCCATTTTTCACAAACCTCTTTTGCGCCGAGGATCTCGGCGTCGCCGCCCTGGTAACCGGGTTTGTAAATTTTTATATTGCCGTCAACCAGTTGACCGTAGTCCTTGTCGGGCGTAACCATAAAAACCTGGTAGCCGGCGGCAGCCCCTTTTTTGCTGAGGGTACCAATAACGTCATCAGCTTCATAACCATCAACTTCCAGTACCGGAATATTGAAACCGCGGATGAGTTTTTTAATATCGGGAATGGCTGCCATCAGGTCTTCGGGCGCTTCCTGGCGGTTGGCTTTGTAATCGGTGAATTCGGTATGCCGTTCGGTTGGCGCCTGCGTATCAAAACAAACGGCCATGTGGGTAGGCTTTTGATTATTGATGAGGTCGAGCAGGGTATTTATGAAACCAAACTGGGCATTGGTATTCTTGCCCTTTGTAGTAATGCGTGGATTTCGGATAAGGGCGTAATAGGCACGAAAAATCAGCGCCAGTGCATCGAGCAAAAAAACTTTCTTTTCATTTGATTGATTCTCCATATGGTATCCTCCGGTTATTTTTCACAATGCCCCGAAGGTAGGATTATGGCGCTGAAAATGGCGCTGATTTTAGCACAAAACGGGCAAATGCAAAAACGGTTAATTAGCCCATCGGCCCGATTGTTATACCGGTAATGATCCCGATGGCTAATTAACCTGATATGATGTCTTCAACCTGTTATAAACAGGTTTTGAAGAATGAAGTTTTGAAAGGAACGTTTTTAGCGGGCGTTTGCCACGCCCGTTGTTGTCTGGGCTGCCTGGTTTGGTTGTACAGTTTCTTCTTTTGCAAAGGCGATCAGGTAAAGTGCAAATGCCAGGCATGCAAATGCAAACGCATTAAACAGGCGACGGCGCATACGACGGGCTCTCATACGGATAAAAGATATAGGGTTTAGGGGTTGATTGCGAACGCATTAAGAACGGGCTTATGTGGATAATATTATTCAGGAGTAGAAATTTTTTTGTAGGGGCAGTCGCCATGCCCTGACCCTAATGGTAAGAACCAAAAAAGAAGGCCCGTTTGGGCGCTCCTTATGTATATAAACTTCAACGCATTTTCTGAACCCTCTCTCATTAAGGGGCCGGGGGCTACCCCTTCATTTCCTGCAATTGCTTTTGCAATGAAAACATTTCGTCGCGCAGGCGGGCTGCTTCCATAAAGTCGAGGTCGCGGGCCGCTTTTTCCATTTCCTTTTTGGTTTTGGCAATCGCTTTTTCCATTTGGGGAATGGTTTGGTAAACGACCTGCTCTTCTGCGGCAGCGGTGGCAACCAGGTCTTCGTTTGGCGCCAGCGCATGCGGGTTGGCCGGGTCGTATCCTTTAATATCGAGTACAGAGGTTTGGGCAAACACCTGATCGCGCGATTTCTTCACCGTTTTTGGAATAATACCGTGCAGGGTATTGTGCGCGATCTGTTTTTCGCGGCGGCGGCTGGTTTCATCGATGGTGCGCTGCATACTTTCCGTCATATTATCGGCGTAAAAGATCACCAGTCCGTCAACGTTACGGGCAGCACGGCCTGCCGTTTGGGTCAGTGATTTTTCATTACGCAGGAAACCTTCTTTATCGGCATCCAGGATGGCTACCAGCGAAACTTCCGGCAAATCGAGACCCTCACGCAACAGGTTCACCCCTACCAGTACGTCAATGTCGCCAAGGCGCAACTGGCGCAGGATCTCTACCCTTTCCAGGGTATCTACCTCGCTATGGATATATTTTGATTTTATATTGATGCGGTGCAGGTATTTGTCCATTTCTTCCGCCATCCGTTTGGTAAGGGTGGTTACCAGAACGCGGTCGCCTTTCTTTACCCGTTTGTCAATTTCATCGAGCAGGTCGTCGATCTGGTTTACGCTGGGTCGAATTTCAATTGGCGGGTCAAGCAAACCCGTCGGGCGCACCACCTGTTCAACCACAACGCCGCCTGTTTTTTCCAGTTCGTAATCACCGGGGGTGGCCGAAACAAAGATTGTCTGATCGAGCATGGATTCAAACTCATGAAAATTCAGAGGGCGGTTGTCGAGTGCGGAAGGCAGGCGGAAACCATAATCAACCAGCACCAGCTTGCGGCTTCTGTCGCCTCCATACATTCCGCTGACCTGCGGAACGGTTTGGTGACTTTCATCAATTACACATAAAAAGTCTTTCGGGAAGTAGTCGAGCAGGCAGAATGGGCGGGTGCCGGGGTAGCGGCGGTCAAAAAAGCGGGAGTAGTTTTCTACCCCATTACAATACCCCAGCTCGCGAATCATTTCAACATCGTAATTCACCCTTTCGTTAAGGCGTTGTGCCTCAATAAATTTTCCAACGCTTTTAAAGTATTCTACCTGGGCGGCACTCTCATCCTGGATCTCGCTCAGGATCTGCGTAATCATGTCTTTGGGCGCCAGGTACAGGTTGGCCGGGAAGATGGCGGCATTTTCAACCATGCCGATCCGTTTACCGGTTTTTATATCGAGGGTTTCTATGGTCTCAATTTCGTCGCCAAAGAAGGTAATGCGGTAACCAAAGTCAACATAAGGCAGGTTGATGTCAACCGTATCGCCCTGCACCCTGAAATTTCCGCGGTTGAAATCGATCGTACTGCGCGAATACAGGGAATTGACAAGCGCATGCAAAAAGCCCTGCCGGCTGATCACCTGGCCCTGGTGAATGCGAATGATCCCGTTCTCAAATTCAGCAGGGTTACCGATACCATATATACAGCTTACCGAGGCCACAACGATAATGTCGCGGCGGCCGCTCAGCAGCTCGGTGGTGGCCTGCAGGCGCAGTTTATCCAATTCCTCGTTGATACTGAGGTCCTTTTCAATATAGGTATCGCTTACAGGCATGTAGGCCTCGGGCTGGTAATAATCATAATAGCTTACAAAATACCCAACGGCGTTTTCGGGGAAGAATTGTTTGAACTCACCGTATAACTGGGCCACCAGGGTTTTGTTATGGGTGAGCACCAGGGTTGGTTTTTGTACCTGCTGAATGACATTGGCAATGGTAAAAGTTTTACCAGAGCCGGTTACCCCCAGCAGGGTTTGATATTTTTCACCATCGCGGAGCCCGGCTGTGAGCTGGCGAATGGCCTCCGGCTGGTCGCCGGCAGGTTGATATGGAGCAAAGAGTTTGAAAGCCATAATATTATATAGATAGGACCAGGAAATAAGTGCAAAATGTACACAAATTTACCGCCTTAACCCTTTCCAAAGTTTGATGGCTTTGGAAAGGGGCCTATATAGAACGGATCAGGCTTTTAATTGTTCAGGTATTTGAGCAGAATTAAATGCGGCTGGTGTTGGGCGCCCATTAATTCCGCAGGCGCCTGTATTGTCTGTGATGATCTTTTTGGAAGGTTGAATGTGCAGCGCATACTGCCTGGCGTTTCGCTGTAATCGGGCCAACCGTACATAACGTTAAACTTTCCGGTTCAGATAACTGGTGTAGTCAGGAATGTTCACCAGGTATTCTTCCATCATCAAAGGCGAGGTGAGTATAAAATCGGCGGTAGCGCGGTCGTTGGCAACAATACAGTTCCAGGCAATGGCTACCCGTAATAGGGCTTTTACATCGCTGTCGTGCGGTTGTGCTTCCATGGGGTCCCAGAAAAAGATCAGCATGTCTATATCGCCGCTGGCTATCATGGCGCCAATTTGCTGATCGCCGCCCAAAGGTCCGCTGAGCAAGGCTCTTACCGGCCGGTCGAGCGCGTTCTCCAATAATTTACCGGTAGTGCCGGTCGCATACAATTCGTGCCTTGCCAATACGGTCTTATTAAACTCTGCCCATTCAATAAGGTCTTTCTTTTTATTGTCGTGTGCTACCAAAGCTATTCGTTTACGGGCGTTTAGTTTTCTGACTCTAAGCATAAACTTGTGTTCTTGGTTGAATTTATAAGGGGAACAAGGTAAATGACTTTTGAAAAACTTTAACTCCCGGCGTTGAATTTTATTAGCGCTTTAAACGTTTTCCACATTCGGGCACAGAAATTGTTAATAGTGAAGTTCTTGATTTTGACCCATTAAATTCCATGAAGAAAGGCGCACTGGTATATTTGTTATGCCTGCTTGTATTCGTATGTACAGCGCAGGAAGAACCAACGGTTTCACCGCTGGCCAACCATTTTCCTGCAGATACCTCAGGTTTTATTACTGATCTTTCATTAAGCATATTTGAGAACGCAAGGGTTATCCTGGGTTGGAAGCAGCCCGAAGATACCTCGCTTGCCTTTGCGGTTATAGAACGCAGCACGGGCGGTCGTAATTTTGAAGTGGTGGCTGTTTTAAAGCAATCTGATATTAGATCCACCAATGAGTGGATAGATGAGGCGCCCCCGAAAGGACGCAGCCTGTACCGCGTGAAGTTTTCGGGAAAGGATTCGCAACCTGCTTATTCAAAATCGGCAGAAGCGCTTATTGCGGGTGATATTTCTTTCCGGTTCTACCCAAACCCGGTTGACAATATCCTTATCATACGTTCTGAAGCCTTACTCGATATTCAAATCGTTGATGCCATTGGCAAGCAACGCCTCGCTATAAACAGCTTACAGGGCCTTCAAACCATCAATGTAAGCACGCTTGAAAAAGGCATCTATTTTCTGCGAATCAACAATCATACTACAGGACTTTTAACCCAGGAAAAATTGCTGAAGAACTAGCGGGATGAATGACCGATGTCATGCTCAACCGATAATAGCAGCTTTATTGACACGCTGTTTGAAAATGTCAATAACTTTCCTGATACGTATCCATTCAGAAGGAACACGAGCCAGATACTAATATGTAGTAAATTGATATTCTTATCGTTACAGACATAAACATTCCATGTATTTATACGGAAAACCAGGTATTAAATCCACCAAATACCTTGGTATTTTTACTATTACCACAAAATGGTATTGCAGATATCAGAATTCCCCATTATTTTTACCTCGGTTTTTCATAGGATATTGGATTTTAAAAGCGGGGTTGAATTTCTATTCAGACCCCTTTTTATTTTATGCCGGATATGCGCAGGTGAGCATGGGTTGAATTAACGACACCGGCAATAATGTACCTAACACTATAAGCACAGCGCTTTATCATCCTCACCGCTTACCCACCCGATATATATTACTTTACATAAGGTATTAAAAAAAGATAGTCCCGGTTTAAACCGGGACTATTTACTTACTAACCCATATAATTCAACTGAACCTGGTCGGAATCGGCTGTTAAAAGCTGTAATACCTTATTGAGAGTGGTATTACGCTGCCTGATCCAATATCTATTAAGTTGATTGCATTTCTTTGATCTTTTCCCTGATCTTTACTTCAATTTCGTTTGAGAGCTCAGGATTGTCACTCAATAACTGTTTAACCGCATCACGTCCCTGGCCGAGTTTGTTCGAGTCATAGCTGAACCAGCTTCCGCTTTTATTTACAATACCCAGTTCAACGCCCATATCGAGTATTTCACCGGTTTTTGAAACGCCTTCGCCAAACACGATATCGAATTCTGCGGCGCGGAAAGGAGGAGCTACTTTATTTTTTACCACTTTTACTTTTACACGGTTACCGATGGCTTCGTCGCCGTCTTTGATCTGGGCCATTCGACGAATATCCAAACGAACCGATGCATAGAACTTCAGGGCGTTACCACCGGTGGTTGTTTCGGGGTTACCGAACATTACACCGATCTTTTCACGCAGCTGGTTAATGAAGATGCAAATGGTATTTGTTTTATTGATGGTAGCGGTAAGTTTACGCAGGGCCTGAGACATTAAACGGGCCTGTAAACCCATTTTGCTGTCACCCATTTCACCTTCCAGCTCGCCTTTAGGCACCAGGGCTGCTACTGAGTCTATCACTACTACATCGAGGGCGCCAGATAAGATAAGGCGGTCGGCTATTTCAAGGGCCTGCTCACCATAATCAGGTTGAGAGATAAGCAGGTTGTCTACATCTACCCCCAGCTTCCGGGCATACAGGCTATCAAATGCGTGCTCCGCATCGATGATGGCGCACATACCGCCTTTTTTCTGGGCTTCGGCAATAACATGTATTGCAATAGTTGTTTTACCGGAAGACTCTGGTCCGTAGATCTCAACGATACGGCCTTTTGGTAAACCGCCAACGCCGAGGGCCGAGTCAAGACCGATTGAACCGGTGGAGATCACTTCCATAGGGTCCTGTGACTTTTCATTCATCATCATCACACTGCCCTTACCGAAGTCTTTTTCAATTTTATCTATAGTGAGCTTAAGCGCTTTCGCTTTTTCGTTTTCTGCTGCCATGATGAGTTGTTTTTATAGTTCTTTCAAATTTACCGATTGCCAAATGTAGAGAAAATTATATTATCAACACTAATTATTTTAGTATTCCGGGGCTAATTATTTTGGGGTAGAAGGTTGGTGCGGGAGAAATACTATATTATATGGATCAGTTGCCGGGTTACCGGTTTCCCGTTACCAGCATCTTTATATTCGTGCTGTTTACAGATTTCAGGAATCCTGACATGTTGGCCTGCCCGGTTACCGGAATACCGGAAACCGGTAAAAAACAAAAAACCCTGCCAGCGCGACGTAGCAGGGTTACCCACATGAAATTTCTGAGAAAACTACTTCTGGAAAAGGCAATGGCTGAAACCATGCAGGTGCTAACAAAGTGACAATAATTCTCCATACCAGTCAATACCACTTAGTGGTATTTTTTATTCACGGTACGTTCTCATATGATCATTTGTTGTATGCTTACCTGTTTACCGGCAGCTCTGCGATGACAATGTGTTAATTACAAATTAAACACGCTGCTATCTGGTGCCTGTGCCGGCAGGCCGCTTGCAGCCGTTTTCGGTAAAATTCTTTCGCAGTCACGCAGAACCTGCAGCCGGGATGGTAATTTCGTCATTGTCAGATGCTGTTATCCGATACATATACCATGTATGAACCTCGTGTCATCCTTGTACCGGCCATGTGCCAAATGGTATACTTTACCAATGGAACACATATGTTTGACACATGGTTGACACATGGATTATGTCATTCATCCCGGGTTTCACACATGCCCGTTCCGGGTTTTTGGCCTTTTCAAATAGTAAGTGAAGTTTATAAGGAGTGATTTTTATGTAACCAGGCAGAAGCAAGTAACGATTATTATTGGCCGTTAGTTTGGTTTTGCAGGTGCCCGCAAATGAAAAAAGGCAAGGCCAATTATCCATGACTATTCCCTGCCATCTGAAGGTTGCATCTGTTAATAAAAACAGGCACTTTCTATTATATAACTGCTATTAGTAAAAAAAAATTTATTAAAACGATCTTAAATTCCTGATTTAAACAAATTTGAATGAGTGATAATGCGTTCAATCTATACCTTTGCGGCTGCCAGGCACAATACTTGCGTAAGGGGCCATTAACAATGAGTGGCCGTGCAGTATTGGCAAAACAATTAAAACAACATATTATATGAAATGTAAGCAGGTGTTATTTACAGGACTCTCTTCTCTGTTACTTTTTTCATGTGTTAGCTCAAAAAAATATAAAGGCGAAATAGCAAAATACGAAGCGCTGAATACTAACTATGTAAAATTACAGGGCGACCTGAAAGGCTGCGAAGACGCTAAAGCAGAATATGCCCGTAATAAAGCAACGCTCGAGAGCGAGATCGACAACCTGAAGAAACAAAACGAGTTCTTGAAACAAAACAATTCACAGGCCTTAAAGCAATTGCAGGACCTGTCGGTTATTTCTTCATCACAAGCTGAAAGCATTAAGAAATCACTTGAGAATATCGGTGCTAAAGATGCGTATATACAGGATCTGCAGGCATCCATGGCGCGTAAAGATTCATTGAACATGGCGCTGGTGATGAACCTGAAGGGCGCAATAGGCAACCTGGCCGATGAAGATATCAATATCAAGGTTGATAAAGGTGTAGTATACATCGATATCTCTGACAAACTGCTGTTCAACAGCGGCAGCTATGTGATCACGCCAAAAGCGAATGAAGTGTTGGGCAAAGTAGCCAAAGTGTTAAAGGCGCAACCCGATATCGAATTCATGGTAGAAGGCCACACCGACAATGTGAAATTTGCCAAAGGCGTACTGCTCGACAACTGGGATCTGAGCGTACACCGTGCTACTGCCGTGGTTCGCGTGCTGCAAAATCAATACGGTTTGAACCCTGCACATATTGCAGCTGCCGGTCGCGGCGAGTATTTACCGGTTGCACCTAACGATACCCCTGCCGGCCGTGCTGCCAACCGCAGAACAAGGATCGTTATTTTACCGCAGCTCGATCAGTTCTTTAAACTGCTTGAGACGAAAAAATAAAGTAATGTGTTAGAAAACAATATTGGGCCATTCCGCTTAAGCGGAGTGGCTTTTTTTATGCAGATTATTGCAGGCAACCGGCGGTTCTCTGATAAAAAAAGCTATCGTGATGAAGTAATAAATTCTATTTTAATCCTCCTCTAATATGCCTGTACCTGAATACGGCTATTGATTTAAGTGATTTTACCTAATTTGTTGGATGATGTTTAATTTTATTCGAACAAAGCCGCCATTATTTTCCGAAACCCTGTGAATGCGATTAATTTGTTGCCCATTGATCATTTTTTCGAATGTGATTCGTTTGAGTAACTAAACCCTGTAGAAAGCGCCCTAACCGGTTGTTATGAAGCATTTCGGATGGATCATTCTGATTGCCCTGACTATTTTGGGCCATTTGCCAGCTTGTTTGGCAAAGGATGAGCCATTGACCGGAATTACTGCTAAAAAAGGTGTTCTCGACCTGCGTTCTGCAAACCTTCACGACCAGCCGGCTTCCCTCAACGGGGAATGGCAGTTTTACTGGCGGCAGTTATTATGGCCCGGCGATTCAATAGTAAGCCCACCCGATTATGTTGCCTATCCTTCTTTGTGGAACAAAATCAAACTGCATGGCGAAACATTGCCGGTAGAAGGATATGCTACCTATGCGCTCACTATTCTTTTGCCAAAAGACCGGCCCAGCCTGGCTATGTTCATGACCGATGTGTATTGCTCGTACCGGTTGTTTGTAAATGATTCATTACTGCTATCCAATGGCAGGCCCGATTCAACGGAACAAACCGCCGTTCCATTCTGGAGCACCCAAACCGTTAATCTTCCTGCCGCCGCCGATACGGTTCGCCTGCTTTTGCAGGTTGCCAACTTCTGGCACTCCAAGGGCGGAACCTATAAACAGCTTTTTGTTGGCAAAAGCGATGAACTGCATCTGAAACTGCAACGCGACCGGGCCTATGATCTGCTGCTGGCGGGTTGCCTGTTTATGGGCGGGCTCTTCTTTTTTGGCTTTTATGCATTTGGCAGCCGCGACAAAGCCATCCTTTATTTTTCTTTGTTCTGTATCGTGTACAGCTACCGGATGATAGGCACCAGTTTGTATGTATTGCATTCCGTGTTTCCCGGCCTTAGCTGGTTCGTAACGATACGGATAGAATATTTAAGCCTTACACTTGGGGTAGCCCTCTTCTCCCGCTATTTTCACAGCGTATACCCCAAAGATGCCAACAGGTATATCGTAAACGCAGTAGTGTACATTTGCCTGTTCTATGCGCTTGTAATTGCTGTATCGCCGCCATGGATCTTTACAAAAGGCATTATACCCTTCCTGGTCGTAATGTTCTTATACATAGGCTTTGCTTTTTATTCCTGTATCAGGGCCGTACAATTTAAACGCGTGGGAGCGGTGTTTGCATTGATGAGCTGCGGCGTAATGCTGCTGGTGTTTTTGATTATCAACTTAAATTATTTCCAGATCGTAAGCACCGATAAATGGATCGTTTTTGCCGGTTATGTGATCTTCTTCTTCCTGCAGTCGCTGGTGTTATCGCACCGGTTTGCTTATACGCTTAAAAAAGCGGCCGATGAAGCCGAACAGGGCTTACGCACCAAAACGGAATTCCTGTCAACCATGTCGCATGAAATACGCACCCCGTTGAACGTGGTGATCGGCATGGCCCACCTGTTACTGAGAAGTACCCCGCGAAAAGACCAGGAGAAGAACCTGAATGTTCTATTGTTCTCGGCTAATAACCTGTTGTCGATCGTAAACGATATTCTCGATTATAATAAGATAGAGGCCGGGAAGATCAATTTTGAAATGGTTCCGATCGATATCGCTTCCATAGCACAACACATTACCGGCGGATTAAGCAGCAAGGCGGCGGAAAAGAATATTACTTTAACTACCGAAACCGATCCCCGTATCAACCGTAAGATAATCGGCGATCCTACCCGCACAAGCCAGGTGATCTATAACCTGGTACATAATGCCATAAAGTTTACCGAAGCGGGTTCGGTAACGCTGTCGATACAGGCAGAAAAAATAACTGAAGAGCATATAACCCTTACCATTCGGGTTTCCGATACCGGTATTGGAATTGAACCCGATAAACAGCAATTGATCTTCGATCGTTTTACACAGGCCGACTCCTCCACTTCGCGCAGTTATGGCGGAACCGGTCTGGGCCTCGCTATTACAAAACGCATACTTGAATTACAGGGCGTGGTGCTTAATTTAAGAAGTGAACCAGGAAAAGGATCGGTCTTTTATTTCAGCCAGGTATTTACAGTAAGCGATGAACCGGTAATGCAGGAAGAGCAGCCCGGTCCGCAGCAGGAACCCGATAAACAATTGCAGGATGTTTCCATATTGGTTGTAGAAGACAATCCTTTCAATGTTCTGGTAGCCCAGGCGTTGCTCGAACGCAGTGGTGCAGTGGTGGATGTGGCAAATAATGGCCAGGAAGCGCTGGAGAAAATTCAACCCGGAAAATATCACCTGGTGCTGATGGACCTGAATATGCCCGTTATGGATGGCTTTGAGGCAACCCGCAGGTTGCGTGCCCGCGGAGTAACGCTGCCGGTGATCGCATTGACGGCCAGCCTGCCGGCCGAGGTGGAAAAGGATGTGCAAAGCGCGGGACTTACCGATATAGTAGTGAAACCATTTAATCCCGATGAACTGTTCAGGGTGTTGTTGAAACACCTGAAGAACTAAGGTGGGCGCTTATGCCAGCGGTTTGAAGTACAATTGAAAATTTACTTTGATCTCTTCTTTTATTCTTATAAACCCCGCGAGTTTCTTGGGCGGTGTTAAATTGAATTCCGAGAATAACAGTGTTTTTGTTCCATTCATTTGAATAAGACCGGAATTGCTTACACTGGTTTTGAAATCTATGGTAGTGCATTTAATTCGCCCGGCCAGCAGGATATCTACCTTGCCCCGAACGGTTTGCGGATGCTGCGGATCAAAAGCATCGAGACAAATGAACTGTATTTTAAGAAAGCGGTTTTGATCGGCCTTTAATGTTTTTCTGAAATCATTTGTAATGAGCCGTTGGTGACAATCAAAGTCATTGATATTTACTGTAAGCCGGCTGTTATTGAAAACAAGCTGGCGGGTAGCTTCATTCTTTATATACTGCAGGGTGTCTGATTCAAGGTATTTGGTAACCTCGCAGCAAAAGGGGCTCAGGTTCGAACGGCCTTCAATATTGAGTGAGCTGTTGCCGGCCACTACCCAGCGTTTTACCAATGGATTGGCCGCATTGTTTTCCGGCAGGGGCGTACCAAAAAGAAGATGGAAGAGTATTATGAACAACATGGCCCAAAGGATTTTATAAAGTTCATAAAAGAAAAAAAGAAGCCTCCCGGTACAATGGGAGGCTTTGTGAGAGTAATGCTAGAATCCAACAGTAGCTGCAATCACATACCCGGAGAATTTTCCAGCGTTGCGAATATCGCCGACGGGGAAATCGAGATATTTCTGCTGTACATACTCACCTTTCAATAACACGTTCCGGGTAATGAACCAGCCTGCGCTTCCCACAATCCGTTCTACAGTAATATTGTCATCTATATTCTGTAATCTTCCTTTTACTGTATTATAACGGGCTGCTACGTACAGGTTCTCTTTGCAACCAAAGCGGTAAACACCATCGATGGCAAACTGGTTCATTTTTCTTGACCAGGTTTCTGCATTTGTACGACCGCGGGCCTGTTCATATGTGCCAAACAGTTCGGCTCCGCCAACTTTTACGAAGGCATTGAACTGGGCGGCATCTATCTTTTTGCTGAAGCCGGGGTTCAAACGGCCTGAGGCATAGTTAGCTGTGTATGATCCGGATGTTGGTTCAAGCACCATAAAGTAGTTGGAGCCGGTACGGTCGCCGCCAAACAGTGTGTTGCCGTTTTTACCAGCGCTGCTGTTATGGTAATAAGAAGCGGCTAAACGCACCCGTACTTTATCGGTGATCTGGTTGTCGTATGCACCTTTCAAATATACCGACGGGCTTTTGCGAATGTTGTCATCCTGCGGTGTAACGGCTACCGAGTCAACATTACCTTTTATCAATCCGTTGGTAACACCCACCATACCGGTGAAACCATATTTCTGAACATATATTTCACCGCCTATTTCGGTAGCAAACGCATCCATGATATAGTTTTCTGCAAATGGGTTGTAGAAGGTGTGACCGCCATCTGACCTGCGGAAGTGCTGATCGCCATAGTTGATCTCCATATGACCCACTTTGATGGTGGTAACTTTCATGATGTCATCGAAGAGTTTTCCTTTTAAAGGCAATTTGTCGAATTGGATGTAGCCGCCTTTTACCCAGGTTTCGTTATGGTGTCTTGAAGAAAGATATGAAGTAAGGTTTAACCTGATACCGTCGGCCAAAGCAACATCCATTGTCAAATTTGCCGATGCGGTATTGAAACCGGGAGTTATTCCATACAATTTCTGGTTGGTGTTTTTACCGTAGCTGTTCTCGTGTTTCAGTCCCTGGAACGTTTGGGTGAAACCACCGCCGAGCCGGATCTTGATGCCGGTAAATTCAATAGGCGTTTCTTTTGACGTTTCAAATACATTGATGCCTCTTTGATCGTTGTAGCGCATATAGCCTATGCTGTCGCTGAACTGCGCTTTAAGGGCCACAGGCATACAGCAGGCGGCGATGGTGAAAGCTTTTAAAAGCAAGGATGTGTATCTCATGACAGTAAATTTTAAATTGTTTAAATAGTTAGTTTATCTGGCTTTGTACAGGAGGTTGAAGTTTACGGTGATATCGTCACCGGTTTTTATAGCGCCCAGCATAATGCTGGGTGGAGTAACGTTGTAAGATGTCATTTTAAGTTTGTAGGAACCGTTAAGTGCAATGCTTTTATCGGGATTTACAGTACCGGTACCTGTTACATCCACATCGCGGGTAACGCCGCTGATGGTTAACTTTCCCTTTGAAAAAACCTGGAAGTTGTTTCCGGCAGGTTTTATGGAGGCCGACGAAACTGTAAAAGAAAGCGATGCATATTTACTGCTTTGCATTGCCTTGTATGCATTTTTATCCAAGCCTGAGTGCTCGCTCTTCAGGCTTTCAACGGGCATGGTGAACGTTAGTGAGGTAAGCCCGTTGATAACGCCATTTGCATCTGTAACGAATACGGCGGTGCTGTTGCCTTTTTCAGTTTTCATTTCCCAGTCGTGGATATTGGAGGTTCCCTGGATCTTGATTTTAACAGGCCCGGCGGTTTGATAGGTTGTTTGTGCGTGAACGGTATTGAACAGGCTCACACTATAAATAATAAAGGTGAGTGCAGCGATCCTTATTACATGCAGCCTGGATTGAAAACGTTTCATAGTAAACCTTTTAAAGTATTTGGAGATGGTTTGGGTTAGTTTGATATCACAAAGCTATATGCGATAAGGTGAGGCGGTATTGATGTATGTCAAGCCAAAACATGAAGATGATCATGAGCGCAGGTAGATTAGATCATGTTTTTGGGCGATGAGGGGAAACGATGGTCAGGCGGCATCACCCGTTTTGCTGTCGTTTATCAGGTTCGGCGGGCTGTTGGGCTTTGGCTAACAGGGAACAAAGTTTTTAATTATGGGGAAGGAGACTATTTTTGTACTATAAATGATTTATTATGAAATGGACCGGACGGCGCGAAAGCTCTAATGTTGATGACCGTAGAGGTATTTCAGGGGGTGGACTGGCAGTTGGCGGTGGCATTATTGGCGTAATAGTTCTATTGGTAAGGTTTTTCGTACTTGGCGACACTTCTGCGGTGAATGAAGCATTACCGCAGGGCGGTCCGCAGCAGGAAATGTCTGCCGAAGAAAAAAAGCTCGATGACGAAAGGGCCAGTTTTGTAAAAGTAGTACTGGCTGATACCGAAGATGTCTGGAATCAGTTGTATTCACAATCAGGCAAATCATATACAGAACCCACGCTGGTCCTTTTCAGACAATCGGTACAAAGCGCCTGCGGAATGGCGGGTTCCGCTACCGGCCCTTTCTATTGCCCCGGCGATCAGCAGGTTTATATCGATCTGTCGTTCTTTGAAGACATGCAGAATAAATTGAACGCTCCCGGCGATTTTGCCATGGCCTATGTGATAGCGCATGAAGTTGGCCATCATATTCAAAAGCTGAATGGTACCAGCGATAAAATGCACCAACTGCGCCGGCGTGTGAGTGAGGAAGAATACAATAAATACAGTGTGATGCTCGAACTGCAGGCCGATTTCCTGGCGGGCGTTTGGGCGCATCATGCCCAGCGGACGAAAAACATTCTTGAAGCAAACGATATTGAAGAGGCCCTTAATGCGGCCAATGCCATTGGCGACGACCGCTTACAAAAGCAAGCCCAGGGCCGGGTTGTTCCCGAATCATTTACCCATGGTACGTCTGCCCAGCGCATGTACTGGTTTAAAAAAGGGTTTGAAACCGGTGATATAAGCCAGGGTAATACCTTCCAGGATCCGTCTTTAAATTGATTGATTTAGAGATGTAGGGATTTTGAGATTTTTTATGTCAAAATCCCTACATCCCGCAATCCCAAAATACTGTCCTCTCCCTGGCATATTTTTTTAAGTTGCCTAAGGTATGAGACCGTTTACCTTACTTATAAGCATAATGGTACTGTCTTGTAATGGTTCCCCTGGCAATAATTTACCCACTACCGATAGTACTATTCAGGCAAAAAAAGACACACCGGTGGCGCAGGCTTCACCGGCTCAAAAAGATACTACCCGATTGGGCGGAGTATGGTTTTTACAGCCCGTTATAGCCTCCGATACGGCAGCGGGTAAAATTCCCCGTTTACATCTCGACCTTTCAACAAAACGGTTCACCGGTAATACAGGCTGTAACAATATGAACGGCACCTTTGATTTTACCGATACCACCATTCAATTCAATCAGCGGATCGTTACTACCAAGATGGCATGCATAGGCTATAATGAGAAAGCCTTTATCGAAAACCTGTTACTGGCGAATAGTTACAAATTGCAGAACGGGATACTGACACTGATGTTCAATCAAACAGAATTGTCAAGGTGGACGCGCAAAGTGGCCACCAGGCCGGTGATCAATAAAGCATAGTATATATGGTGGCGGAGGCTCAGGCTTGTTTCAGTCCGGCCGGTCTTATACGGTCGATGAGGAAGGAGCTCAGCAACAACCAGAACGAGCCGATGCAAAAGCCGGCCACCACATCGGTGAAATAATGCACCCGTAAATAAATACGGCTAAAGCCAATAAACAATAGCAGGGCAACAACCAAAATCAGTAACACCCATTTTAGAACAGGGTGGGGTCTTTCTTCGCGCCAGATGATGATCATCAACAGGCCATAAAAGCAAACGCTCATAAAGGCATGACCGCTGGGAAAACTCAGGCCTCTGGCCGGTTCCAGCAAAGGGATAAGGGGGCGGTGGCGGTTGAATAATAATTTTAACCCCAACATGATCAGTACGCTGCTAAGTGCGATAGCGCTAACTTTTATTGAATACCGCGATTTTTTTGTGAGCAAAAAATAAAAAGACACCAACAGGTTGGCGGGAATTAAAAAGTAATGCGATCCAAAAAAAGTGACGATCTCCATTAGTTTGGTGGTACTGTCATTAACTATAGAACGTGCAAAGGCAAAAGCTTTTTCATCGGCCCCGGTTTTATCGAGATAAAAAACGCGGAAGGCGATGAATATAAAAGTGAAGAGGCTAACGGCAAAGGCCGCCAGCAATATGATCAGCTCTTTTGAAAAAATGACGACCTTGTCGGCTACTTTTTTTTCTTCGGGCGGCAGACTTGTTTTTGTCATACGCTATTGATTATTGCCTGTTAATCGGCTGCTTTGCTTACCTGTAACCATTCCCTGTAACTCAGCACCGCCTTTATTTCTATCCATGAAAAATCCTCACCCAGTTTTTCCTTTACCGGCGATGAAGCGGGTGTTGGTAAATTCAATTCTTCCACGGTTTGGAGAATGAGAGCGACTTTATGTTCAGGAACCACGTCTTTTACATCTACCTCACCGGTTTTTATAAACGAAACCAGATGGCTTTCAACGGTAGAAGGGGCCAGTTCCCGTATTGCTGCAATTTCTGTAATGCTTTTACCTTCCCTAAACAACTGCAGGCTTATCCGGTTCGAATCGCCTTTTTGTGGTTTCGCCGTTTTCTTTTCCATGGTCTCCTTCTGCTCCCGATTAATTACTTCCGTTCTTTTTTGTTCTACCAGCTCGAGGATCTCACTGGTATTTACGCCTTTCACCAACCCTTCGGTAATTTGTACAGCCTGGTTCAGTTGTTGTTTTTTTCGTTGTGGCAGCAGGTTCAATTGCTGTAACGCGGCAACATATTTTTTGGCCTTTGGTTTTACTTTTATTTCGGCTATGTGGTTTTTGATTGACGTTTCCATTTCGTCCATAGCCTGTAAAAAATAGGTGCTTCCTGCCGAAACGCGTTGATGCAGGAACTGGTAGCCATCCTGCATTGCGTTAGGTAGCAACTGCTCCAGTTGCCGCGAGAACTTACCGGCCATTTCCTGTTGTTTCAAAACGGTATCGAGCAAGGCTTTTGCCCAAAGCACACAATGGTTTTTATCGGGTACCTGGCGGGTTTCGTAACTTTCATAGAGCATTTCCATGCCTTCTGCCAGCTTTAACCAGTCGAATGTTTGCACCAGGGAGCGGGTTATAAATATCTTTTGTTGTTGCTGTAATTCCTGTGCCAGCTGATCTTCTTCTTTCTCGAGCCGGGTAAACTCAATTACCCGTTCATCGGTGTGTATACTGGAGGGTTGTATGCGCGAATAAAGCACGAGGCCGGCCAGGGAAGTTAACCGGCTCAGGGCTACGTAAACCTGTCCGGGCGCAAACGACGCACCGGCATCTACAATGGCTTTATCGAAGGTGAGGCCCTGGCTTTTGTGAATGGTAATGGCCCAGGCCAGCCTGATGGGGTACTGTTTAAAGGCGCCTACTTCATCTTCCTCAATGCTGTCCTCTTCCTGATTATACTGGTACCGGATGTTGCGCCAGGTTTCTTTCTCCAGCAGCATGTCGTGTTCATCGCCTTCGAACCTGATATAGATCTCTTCGCCGGCAATACGCGAAATAGTGGCGATCTTTCCATTGTAAAACCTTCTTGATTCGCCCTTGTCGTTTTTGATGAACATGACCTGGGCGCGTTCTTTCAGCTGCAGTATAAGATCAGCAGGATAAGCGCGCTCGTTGAAGTCGCCGGTTATTTCGGCTTTGCATTCAATTCCGTCGCCAGCCAGTTTTTCAAGCTGCACCTGGTTTATAGTATCTGCCTTTGCGTTATGCGTGGTAAGGGTAATATAGCTTTCTGTACCGCTGCTTTCATAACCGGGCAGGTAATGTTTGTTCAACAGGTCGAGGTCGGCCTGGGTGGTTTTATTGTTGCGGATATTATTGAGCACTGAAATGAACTCCTGTTCGTGCTGGCGGTAGATCTTTTTCAGTTCAAGGTAAAGCGGCGGATTCTGTTGCAGGGCCTGGGCATCGAAAAAGAAAGGGCTTCGGTATTGCTGACGTAAAATTTCCCATTCCTCGTTTTTAACAACAGGGGGTAATTGAAACAGGTCGCCTATATACAGCATTTGAACGCCGCCAAAAGGCTCAAACTGCTTTTTACGAACATGACGCAAAATGCAGTCAATTTCATCGAGCAGATCGGCCCGCAGCATGCTCACTTCATCAACGATCAGCAGTTCCAGTTCCTGCAGCAATACCTTTTTATCATTGTTGAGCCGGAGGTTCTTCAACAACGTGTGCGGCGTGTTAAAGGAGTTATTGCTGTTCCAGCCGGTTTGCTGAACCGGTAAGAACGAGCCATGCGGCAACTGGAAAAAAGAATGCAGGGTAACCCCGCCGGCGTTGATGGCGGCCACGCCGGTAGGCGCCACGATGGCCAGTTTTTTAAAAGTATTGTCCCGGATGTATTTTAAGAAAGTGGTCTTTCCGGTACCAGCCTTTCCGGTAAGGAAAATGTGGCGGTTAGTTTGATTCACAAACCGAACAGCCAGTTGGAACAAATGATTGGATGAATCTCCGGAAAAAGCCATAACTCACACACTTTGAGGCAAGATAAGTAATGACCGGTAAAGGTGAGAAAAAGGCAGCTATAAGATTGGCGCAATCCGTTTATAATGATGATAAATAAGCAGGGCAGGTTATGGCTCCGTTATTGGGGGTATCAATGTTTATTTCAAAGTGCCCTGAAAAAATATCCCGGCGCATCATTTTCATATGACAGGGCACCATTTTCATATGACAGGGCACCATTTTCATATGACAGGTTACCATTTTCATATGATAGGGTACCATTTTCATATGGCAGGGTACCATTTTCATATGATAGGGTACCATTTTCATATGGCAGAGCACCATTTTCATATGACAGGGTACCATTTTCATATGGCAGGGTACCATTTTCATATGAAAACATGGTGAAATCATATGATAGAGTATCGTTTTAAAATGAAAACGGGCCCATTGTTTGGGCCGGTTTTGAGGGGTCACAAATGGTGGAGCCTACCGCTCAGGCTAAGATATTACGATTTATAAAATATAGTTTTTTATTGTGTTGCGGGCTTGAAATAAAAAAATCAGATGCGAATAATGAAAAAAGGAAGAGTTGATATGTCATGTTTTAAGGCCCGAATAAAAAAAAACTGCCTTTTTTATATGATTTAGATCACAGAAAACGCGGAAAATTGAAAAAAACAGCTATATTAGCAAAGGCAAATAAAAAAAGCCACCTGTAGAAACAGCTGGCCTCTAACGATTGCTTGCCATATGAAAAAAGAGATAAATCTATTTGTCTTTTTGAATACTGGGTATTAACTTGCCGTATTCTTTTTTGAGCCTCTAATGATTGCTATAACTCTAACGATTGCTTCCCATAACCATTTGCTCATTTGCTGAATCAAAAGTAGGATGTAAATCCGTATCTTTCGAAACATCTTACTACCGGTTTTATTACGCCAAGAGTGTGAAAGAAAACCTAAAACCCTTACCGGTACTGAGTTTCAGGCAAATTTCATAATTATGTCCAACCGATTTACAGATGCATTGTTTCAATTGGTTCATTCACTGGAGAAGTCGGAAAAGAGGCACTTTAAACTTTATATAAAAAGAAGTTCGGCAAACGAAGACTTGAAGATCATACGGTTATTCGACGCGTTGGATAAATTACCCGAGTATGACGAAAAGTTGTTGCTTAAGAAGTTACCAGACATCAAAAAGCCGCAACTTGCCAACATAAAAACACATTTATATAAACAGTTACTGGCCAGCCTTAGGCTGTTAAAGGCTACCGAAAATATTGATCTTCAGCTCAGTGAACACCTCGACCATGCGCGGGTGCTTTATAATAAAGGATTAAAACTGCAAGCCCTTAAAATTCTTGAAAAGGCTAAGGAGATCGCGCGCGCCAACCAGAAGTTCAATTTCCTGGCCCAGGTGATCTCATTGGAAAAGAAGATCGAAACGCTTCACATCACCCGCAGTTCTACCGAAAAAACACTTCATTTAGCAGAGGAAGCGCAGGAAATAAGCAGTCATATCGACCGCGTTACCCGGCTTTCGAACCTCGCCCTGCTCATGTATCGCTGGTTTGTGCTCAATGGCCATGCCCGCAATCCCGAAGACGAGCAGGAACTGCGAAAATTCTTTAAAGAATACCTGCCTGCCGATATGAATGTCGTAAACGGCTTTTACGAACGGCTGTACCTGTACCAGAGCTATAGCTGGTATGCATTTATAAAGCAGGATTTCCTGATGTATTACCGCTACGGTCAAAAGTGGATCGACCTGTACACAGAACATCCCCTGATGAAAGAAGTGGAAACAGGCCACTATATAAAGGGAATGCACAACCTGCTTAACGCACATTTCGACCTGCGTAACTTCAAGCAGTTTGAAATTACGCTCAGGCAGTTTGAAGAGTTCTCCAGAACGCCGGTTGCCACGCACCACGATAATTTCCGCACGCATACATTTATTTATATAAACAGCGCGAAAATAAACCAGCACCTGATGCAGGGCACTTTCCGCGAAGGACTGGCCCTGGTGCCTGAAATAGAAGAAAAGCTGGAAGAGTATGCGTTGTTTGTAGATCAGCACCGCATTCTGGTGTTCAATTACAAGATCGCAACTCTGTATTTCGGGAACGGCGATTTTGAAAAATGTATCGACTACCTGCAAAGGATTATCAACGGCCCGCTCGACCTGCGGGTAGATCTGCAATGTTACGCCCGGTTATTGCACATGCTTGCCCATTATGAAATGGGTAATTATGAGTTGATGGAATCGCTCTCCAAATCGGTATTCCGCTTTATGGCGCGTATGAAAAACATAACGGTGGTGGAAGAGGAGATGCTGAAATTCCTTCGACATTCATTTGGGGTTAGTCCGCGGGAATTGAAACCAGAGCTGGAGAAATTCCTGAACAAGATCAAACATCTTGAAAAAAACCCGTTTGAAACAAGGGCATTTGCTTACCTCGATATTATTTCCTGGACGGAAAGTAAAGTATACCAGAAGCCTATGCGCGACATTGTATATGAAAAATATTTAAAGAGCAGGCACCGGCTTTTGGCCAAAGCCTGATCTGACCAGATATTAAGATCCCGCACACAGCGGGATTTTTTATTTTCCTGCCGGTTTAATTATCTTCAATAAAACATGCATTATGTCAATACGCCGGTTCCTGATCTTAATAGCGCTGATAAGTTTTTATGGAGCAAATGCCCAGGTAACGTTGACCATGCCCCGCAATATTGTGGGGGCTTATGAAAAAGGTACCCGCACCAACAGCGGCCAGCCCGGCCCCAAATACTGGCAGAATACGGGTAACTACAACATCGACATCAATTTTAATCCTGAAACCCGGCTGCTTACCGGCAAGGTCGACATCGAATATGTTAATAACAGTCCAAACACGCTGCAGCAGATCGTTTTTAAACTGTACCCCAATCTCTACAAAAAAGGAAGCGTGCGCCTGATGCCCGTAAAACCTGCCGATATTACGGAGGGCGTTCACATTTCATCGTTCCAATATAACAACACAACCGTCGATAGCAGCCGCCTGCAAATAAATGGAACCAACATGAGCGTTCCGGTTAGCTCACTCGCGCCCGGCGGCACTATGCGTTTTAGTATTCAATACGCATATACGTTGAATAAAACCTCTCATATCCGCACCGGTGAAATCGAACCTGGCGCCGATTTCGTGGCTTATTTCTTTCCCCGGATTGCCGTGTATGACGATGTGGATGGCTGGAATATGGAGCCGTATACCGGGCCCCAGGAATTCTACAATGATTTTGGCAATTTCAATGTGGCCGTTACGGTACCGGTGAATTTTGTAGTGTGGGCCACCGGCGATCTTACCAATTGCAAAGACGTACTGAACGAAACGCATTGCCAGCGGTTACAGGCAGCCGAAAAGCAGGATGGCGTTATTAACATTATTGATTCGGCCGATCTGCTGCAAAAGAACATCACCCGCCAGAACGCATTCAACACCTGGAAGTTTTCAGCCAACGACGTTACCGATTTTGCGTTCGCTGTAAGTGACCATTATATGTGGAAATCGACAAGTGTCGAAGTTGACCCTGCCACGAAAAGAAGAACGCGGGTAGATGCGGTTTTCAACCCGGCGCACAAAGATTATTATGAAGTGGTTGATTTTGGCCGTAAAACGGTTTGGGCCATGAGCTACGTATTTCCGCGCTGGCCGTTCCCTTACCCTCATGTCACTATTGTTGACGGGCTCGATCAAATGGAATACCCGATGATGGTGAACGATAATCCGCTCGCCAGCCGCATTGAAACCATCGAGCTGGTCGATCACGAGGTTTTTCATATGATGTTCCCGTTTTACATGGGCACCAACGAAACGAAATACGGCTGGATGGATGAAGGCTGGGCCACCATCGGCGAATGGATCATTTCGCCGGTCATCGACAGCAGTATTGTTGACGATTATGGCGTTGGCGGGTATGAACGGCTGGCCGGATCGGAGAACGATTCGCCCGTTACCACACTTTCTACGCAGATAAGCGGCTCCAATTATTTCGTTAATTCGTATCCGAAACCGGCCCTCGGCTATTTATACGTAAAAGACATGCTGGGTGATTCGCTTTTTACCAGGGCACTGCATTACTACATTCAGCAATGGAAAGGCAAACACCCCATTCCGTTCGATTTTTTTAACTGCATGAACACCGGTTCGGGAAAAAACCTCAACTGGTTTTGGAAAAGATGGTTTATCGATGGCGGCGTACCCGATCTGTCGATAAAAAAAGTTGTTAAAGCGGGAACAAACTACTCCGTAACAGTAGATTGTGTTGGCCATAAGCCGGTGCCGGTCGATTTAACAGTTGCCTATGCCGATGGAACAAAAACTACACTGCATCGTTCTGTAGCAGTGTGGGAAAAAGCAAATACAGTCACCTTGACACTTCCTGCAAAAACGTCTGTTAAGTCAATTTCACTGGGCAGTACCTATGTTCCTGATGTTAACAGGAAGAATAATGTGTGGAATAATAAGTGAGGATTTTTTTTCATGTAGCTTAGGCAGTAAGGGTTTGCAACTACCGGCTGGAAAAACATTCATAGGTTTTTAATTTTTCATTCGTTTTTAGCAAATTAAATTTGCATCTTTGCAGACGCTTGCTGCCATTTTCCTTAGTTTATTATTTCCATAGTAAAACCGCTTATTATAATGTATACTCACATTTGGCTTAAATACCTGCCCATTCTGAGAATTTTAATGAAGAAATCGGCCGCAGGTGATCAGATGCTCAACCTCAATCGTCCAGATTTTGAAAAAGCCGGCGTTGCTCGCAAAGCCGGGTACAAATTCACCATTGAGTTTACCAACGGCAAAGTAGCTAATGTGATAAGCACTTCACAGTTGGCCATGGACCTGGCTACTGTAATGCTGGAAGATGCTACTTGCAAAACGCTGTTTGCAACGAACAATTACGCTATCAGCCTGAACACCAAGTTCCAGGTAAGCATCAAAAATTGCACGCCTCAACCAGAAGCCCTGGCCCTGGAAGAAACAACGGCGTAAGCAATTGGTTCAATCTTTAACCTATTTCTCCCGAACCATAATGAATTACGGAGCCCCCCGATGATCCGGAGGGCTTTTTTATGCCTGTATCTTCAGTTTTGTACAGATAATGACTAGTTATTAACTACACCTATTTAATATTTTTTTTCCGCTACAAATAACCGGCAGAGGCATTAACTTGCATAAATGCAAGATTATTTACAGGGTTTAAACGCGCAACAGCGTGAAGCCGTTTTACATAGAGATGGTCCATTGATGATTGTGGCAGGCGCCGGTAGTGGAAAAACAAAAGTGCTTACCACCCGCATTGCGCATTTAATGGCTACAGGTGTTGATGCATTTAACATTCTGGCGCTCACCTTTACCAACAAGGCGGCAAAGGAAATGAAAGAACGTATCGAGAAAGTGCTTCAAAACAGCGAAGCCAGAAATTTGTATATCGGTACCTTTCACAGTGTGTTTGCCCGCATTTTACGGGGCGAAGCGCATCGCATTGGCTATCCCAACGATTTTACCATTTACGATACAGATGATACGAAGAGTGTGATAAAAACGGTAGTGAACGAGCTGAACCTCGATGACAAACACTACAAGCCTGCGGCTGTGTACAACCGCATTTCCGGCGCAAAGAACGCATTGGTGGGCCCGGTAGAATATGCGAATGATTACGCTATTCAACAGGAAGACATGCGCACCAACCGCCCGGCCATAGCGCAGATCTATGACGCATATGTAAAACGCTGTTATAAGAACGGCGCCATGGATTTCGACGACCTGTTGTTGAAGTTTTACGAGCTGTTGAAAAACGTTCCCGAATCACTCAGCAAATACCAGCGCAAATTCAAATACATTCTGGTAGATGAGTACCAGGATACCAACCCCGCACAGTACGAAGTAATAAAACTGCTGGGCGCCATGCATGAAAATGTGTGCGTGGTGGGTGACGATGCGCAAAGTATCTATAGCTTCCGCGGCGCCACCATTGAAAACATTTTGCAGTTCCAGAAAGATTATGAAGACGCCAAAGTGGTAAAACTGGAGCAAAACTATCGCAGCTCAAAAAGCATTCTCGATGTAGCCAACGAGGTGATCAAGAATAACAAAGGGCAAATTCCCAAAAACCTTTGGACAGAAAAAGGCGAAGGCGAAAAGATAAAACTGGTGCGGTTAAATACCGATAACGATGAAGGTAAGTATGTGGCAGATACCATTCAGGAACAAAAACTGCGCAATCATTACAACAACCGCGATTTCGCTATTTTATACAGAACCAACGCGCAAAGCCGTGCATTTGAAGAAAGCCTGCGCCGTATGGGTATTCCCTATACCATGTTCGGCGGTCTTAGCTTCTATTCGCGCAAGGAGATCAAGGATTATGTTGCCTATTTGCGGGTGATCGTCAATCCGCGCGATGAGGAAGCGCTGAAACGGATCATTAACTACCCTGTGCGCGGTATTGGTAAAACAACCATCGATAAAACTGTTTTGGTTGCCAATCAGAACAACATTTCCATGTGGGAAGTGCTTGAGCGTGCACGCGAGGTTGGTTTTAAAGCCGGTACCCTCGAGGCGATTGAAAATTTTGTGGTAATGATCAAAAGCTTCGCCAGCATGCTGCAAAGCAAGAATGCCTATGATGTGGCCGTGCATGTTGGTAAGCAAACAAATTTTGTAAAGGAATTATTCAACGATAAAAGTACCGAAGGCGTTCAACGGTACGAAAACGTACAGGAGTTGCTGAACAGTATCAAGGAATGGACTGAAAGTCCCGATACCGAAGAAGGCGAAGTGAATGACAAGGGGTTGGGTTCTTATCTGCAACAGATCACCCTGCTTACAGATGCCGATGAAAAAGACCCCAATGCCGATACAGTGAAACTTATGTCGATCCACGCCGCCAAAGGCCTGGAATTCGGCTGTGTGTTTGCCGCGGGTTTGGAGGAAATGCTTTTCCCGAATGCGTTGTCTATAAATTCCCGCGAAGAGCTGGAAGAAGAGCGCCGTTTGTTCTATGTTGTAATTACAAGGGCCAAGGAAAGGCTTTGGATCTCTTATGCCAATACCCGTTACCGCTTTGGTAACCTGGTGCAGAATGAGCCCAGCCGTTTCCTGGAAGAACTGCCTGAGCAATATGTTGACAGAAGTTTTGCCGGTGGCGGTATGCGTAACCAGGGCATTGGCAACCGCAGCGCCTACGACAGAATGAATGGCGGCGGCTGGGGTGGCGGTCAGTCGGCCAACCAGGCAGAAAAACGGTATGGCCCGCCGCCTTCGAAAAAAGCATCTACACCAACATCAACTACTCCTTCTTACATATCGCCCAAGCCACAAAACAAACCGGTAGAGCATGTGCCTTCAGCCGATTTTGTGGCCAGTGATGTTTCGAATTTACAGGTAGGACAGCGGGTTGAACATCAGAAATTCGGATTTGGCGAAGTGGTAAAAATGGAAGGAAGCGCGCACAATCCCATTGCTACCGTAAAGTTTGAGCTGAATGGTGAAAAGAAGATCATGCTTAACTATGCCAGGTTGAGGATCATAGAATAATAAGCAATAAACAATAGATTACAGGCCTGCCCGGCGACGGGCAGGTGTAACGGGGGGGACAACCGGCACACGTTGGTTGTCCTTTGTTATTTGATCTATTTGCTGCCCACTGCAGGTGAAAACACTTTCATTACGCCATTGCGGAAAAGCTTGCCGATGGGAATGTCGGTTTTATTCACTTCAACCAGCTCATGGGTGAAGGACTTTATTTTGTTGATGGAAACGATAAACGAGCGGTGAGTTCTTATAAATAACTTTTCGGGCAGCATGGCCTCAACCGAACTGATAGATTGTTTAGTGATGATAACACCCTGTACCGTATTCACCTTAATATAGTCTTTCATGCTTTCGATATACAAAATATCATCGAGCATAACTTTCACCATCTTACGATCGGCACGGAAATAAACGAAACTTTCATTTTTCTTTTCTTCTATCACGGCCGCCACAACTGCAGGTTTAGACGGTGCTGCAGCTCCATTGAGCGGAAAGGCTTTGTTAACCGCTTTCAGAAAACGATCGAACCGGATGGGTTTCATCAGGTAGTCTACCACATCGAGTTCATACCCTTCCAGTGCATATTCAGAAAAGGCCGTGGTAAAAATTACTTTGGGCGGGTGCTTCAGTGTTTTTATAAAATCGGTGCCGTTCAACTGCGGCATGCGTATGTCGAGGAATAAAAGATCCACAGGGTGCTGTTGCAGAACGGTAAGTGCCTGAATGGCATTGGCGCATTCGCCCATCAGTTGAAGTGTAGGAATTTCCTGCACATAGCGGCGAATGATCTCGCGGGCCGGCGGTTCATCATCTATGATGAGGCAACGTATGGTTTTGGTTTCATCCATGATATGCTAGCTTAAAGCTACCGGTTTCTTTTTTGGTAAGCGGCAATTTTTCCAGCTGCAGCCACAGGTTTACAATGAACACCTCTTCTTCATCGGTGATGGTAAGCTCATGTTTGCCGGGGTACAATAGATCGAGGCGTTTGCGTACATTCACAATACCAATGCCTTTATATTTATTGTTTATAACCTCATTGGTTTTGCCATTCATCAGCTTCACATTCATCCTGTCTTTTTCAAGTGTAACATGCAGGCTCAGCCAGGGCTGTTCTATCATATGACTGGTACCATGTTTGAAACAATTTTCAACCAGCGGTAACAGTAGCAACGGCGCAATGGCGAGGTTATCGGTATTGCCGGGAAGGTCGATGTGAACATCGAGGTGATCGTCGTACCTGATCTGTTCGAGCGAAATATAATCCCTGATCATTTTTAATTCTTTCGAAAGCGGAACCTGGCTATGGTTGCATTCGTACAACATAAAACGCAGCATATCTGACAAACCCATCACCAACTGCGATGCTACAGGTGCGGTGTTCTGCGTATGCGAGTAAATATTGTTGAGCGTATTGAACAGGAAATGCGGATGAACCTGGGCTTTCAGCAATTGCAATTGCGCCTCGGCATTTTCCTTTTGCAACTGCAGGTTGCGTTGTTCTTTTACATACCATAGTTTCATCAGCTTTATGGAAGCCGCAATACCGCCAATGGTAATAGCGCCCCGCAACCCGGCCATCAGCGACAGGTGTACCTGGAAGGTGGCTCTTTTTTTCAGGTACTGGCCGAATGCGTCATCTTTCATGATCAGTTGCTGAATTTCAGGAATGATAGTGGCCGATAAAATGGTGGAAATGGCCGCCGCACCCAAAAAACAGATCAACACCCACATGCCGGTGAGCCAGTATTTTTGTTTCAGCAGGAACCGCGGAATTACAAAATACATGAGGGCAAATGACAGGGCGATATGCGCTATCATATACACTGCCGATTCGGCAAAAGAATCGAGCAGGCGAACGGAATAAATGGGTTTACCTGTATAACCGATCACCGAGTACAACACGCCCTGGAACAACCACCAGAAACCCCAGAACGCGAGGTGCCGCCTTACGCGGTATTTGCGTTCTTGTGAAAAAATAAAAGGGAATTGTTCGGTCGGTTGCATATACCTAAAATTACATTTCGTTTTGCGGAAATGTACCCGCCGGCATGTTAATATCGCCAGACATCAATTTTTCGTCGACAAAAATGTTTGGAGTGTGGGATATTGAGCAGGCTACTTCCCTTTAAGGATATTTACAACCAGCGATCCGTTTTCTTTAACCTGATGCTGCTGCTCCCAGGCCTGTACCGTAGTTTCAAGCGCTTTCTTCAGGCGCATTTTGGTAGAACGTTTGTTGAGTTTCAACCGTACGCCTTCGAGCTTTTCTTTATAAACCAGCACCCCGTCATTGTTATAAAAATAAACGATGTGGTGTTTGAACGAATGAATATTGCTTTCAACCACCCACCATCCCTTCTCCGATACCCATTCCGGTGAAACCCCTGTATTATCCTGGGCAAAAACAGCGGCATGCATCAGCAATCCGATGATCGCCGATATGATCAATTTTATTTTCATGACTATAGTTTTAACTGAAAAATGCAGAACACCGTAAAACTATTGCATTAGTAAGCCTGCCCAATTGTAAAGTGGCTGACAGGCTTCAATACTATGTTAGAAAGCGGTTGTAGGTAGACAAAGAGAAAAATGCAGGACCAAGTGATCTGGTCGACGAAATACGAATGGGCTCGACAAGTACGTGCTGTGTAGTCAGCACGCTGCAGCAAAATTATTAGCAGGATGTTTCAATACGACGCGAAACGTGCAAAATCGGATTGCTACGGGTTTAAGTCGTTGAATTGTAGCCCGTAATAGTTGATCCGTATCAAAATTACCGGTATTTGGTATAAAGACCTGATACGGGATTGATTAAATGGTAAAACTTTACTACCTTATATGAATGTACGAAAAACCCCCACCCTTCGGCTCTTATTATGTAACATTAAGCGTGTCTGGCTGGATAGACGTATTCACCTGCCACTCTTATTGCGAAATTTTAATTGACAACCTAAACCATTGTATTGACAACAAAAACCTCCATGTGTATGAATACGTGTTAATGCCCAGCTACATCACTATTATTGCCTCTTCAAAAAAGAAGCACATTTCTACCATTTTAAGGGAATTTAAAAACGGTACTGCTAAACAGGTGCTGAAATCAATTGCAGAAAATCCTGACGAAAAAAGAAAAGAATGGATGATGCGATTGTTCAGCTATTACAGCAACCGGTACCAGCACGATGCGGAACATCACTTCTGGCAATTTGGCAATCATCCGGTTGTTTTGGATAGTACCGAACTGTTTGCACAACATGTTACCGAAGTAGTAAACCTGCCGGTCACCACCAGGCTGGTAGACGATCCCCATCATTATGTTTACAGCAGCGCCCATCCTCACCAACGGGTTAAGCTGGCGCCCTGGCAATAGTATTTAAAACAGCCTCCGTATACCTCTGCAAGCATTTGATCTACCGGCCGGTTCATTGGCCGGGCAGGTATTTATTATCCTTTAATAAAACAATTAGCAAAGAACTAAACCGATATATCGTTAAAGCATTGTTACGGCTAACAGTATTATTCAAACATTATTATTAGCTGAAGCTATTAACATCCGGTCGTTTTCTAAACAACATTTTGTATATTACACTCCCTTGTCTCTGCTATAACTTTAGCCTGATTGTTCGTTCCGCACCCGGTACCAAATTAACAGCACGGTTTTATTATTTACCCCGAGGATTCGCCGAAGTATTTGTTTATTAATGAACATTGATAAAGCAATGCTCCTATGATTAATAAGAATAAAGACCAGGGTCTTAAACAACAAGACTGTTCTTACCTGACTTTTAATGTAGTGGACTGGATCGATGTGTTTATACGACCTACCTATAAACAGATCATCGTTGACGCATTAAACTACTGTATCGAAGCGAAAAAATTCACCGTGTACGCCTGGTGCCTGATGACCAATCACCTGCACATGCTGGCCCGTGCCCAGGACGGGTCGGGGCTGGCAGTGATTGAGAAAGAGTTCAAACGATATACCACTACAAAAATACTCGAAGCCATAGATATTGAGCCCGACCTGCGCCGCTCGTGGATGCTGCAGCGGTTCGAAAGCTGCAGCCTTAGTCTCAAGAAAATAGAAAAATTTCAATTGTGGCAAACCTGCACCAATCCTTCTTTTATAGATTTCAGGCAGGTATATAAACTGCAGGAAAGAGTATTGTACATTCATGAAAATCCCATTCGCGATGGCATTGTAGACAGTCCCGAACATTACCTGTACAGTTCGGCTACCGATTATGCCGGTAAGCCGGGGCTTGTTAAAGTGCAGGTAATAAATTTCGAGGCGTTACGGATGGCGTTGCTGAAGAACGGATCAGCTTAATGCGTTCTTTAATGCCTCAATGGTTTTCTTCTCACTGCCAACAAAGGTCTTATCATTCACAAAAACAACCGGCCGTTTCAGGAATGTGTATTCCTCGAGAATGAGCTGGCGGTAATCCTTTTCCGTAAGCGGTTTGTCTTTCAAACCCATTTCCTTGTATTTCATGGCGCGGCGGCTGAACAACGATTCATAACTGCCGGTCCTGTTCTTCATTTCATCGAGCTGGGCCGGTGTGATCTTTTCGGTTTTAATATCCTGCATCTCAAACCCTTTTTTGTCTATACCGGTTTCTTTGATGATCGCCTGGCAGGTGGTGCAGGTGCCCAGATGGTAGATTTTTTTCATGTGCGCGAAGATAGGGGGCGCAAGTTGAAAAGTTTACGGGGTTAACAAGTTGATAAGGGAACTGGCAATCAGGTAGTTAAATAACAATTTCAGTTAATTTGGGTCGAATTTGTTGTAAATTGGCCGCGAAAACCCTATTAACGGTTACTCAATGGGAAGGCTTTCACATTTTATTTAATAATATCGGCGTTTTTGCCTGTAATTTTTTAAGCAATTCGCCGACCAATTGAGTATCTTTTCGCTAAAACCAACCCAATTGCAGGCAAAACTTAACCAGGATGAGTTTGTGGCATTGGTGCACCAACACCGCGCTATGTTGTACAAGGTGTGTAACTTGTATTGCACATCCGATTACGATAAACAGGACCTTTTCCAGGAGATCGTAATACAACTGTGGGGTGCCTATCCACGGTTCAGGGGTGACTCCAAGTTCAGCACCTGGCTGTACCGTATTGCACTAAATACCGCCATTTCTGACCTGCGTAAACAAAAGAAGATAATTAAAAGCGTAGAACCAGAATTATTACCAACAGAGATACAAGACATACAATATAGCAACGAAAAAGAAGAACGGTTACAGCAACTTTATAAAGCTATAAATCATCTTACTGAAATAGAACGGGCTATTGTAATGCTGTACCTTGAAGACAAGAGTTACGAAGAAATGGAAGAAATTTTGGGGATCAATCAGAATAACCTGCGCGTGAAAATGAACCGGATCAAAGAAAAATTACGTAAACTCACAAAATCTGTAGAACATGGAGTTAGATAGCCTGAAAGATATTTGGAAAAATCTGGATGAAACAGACATTCGTCCGGGCAGTGAAGTGCCGATTTCATCCATGTTGCATAAGCGTTCGCAAGGTACCATTGCAAGGCTGAAGCGCAACCTCAACCGCGAGCTCATCGCCGTTTTGATCATATACTCATTAACTATATGGTATATTACCACCTTTCAAAGAATGTACAGCGAGCTGGCTGTATTGCTGGCCCTGGTGGGCGGGGCTTTTTTGTTTTATTATTACCGCAAAAGCAAGTTGCTGAAACAAATGGAATGTGTGGCCTGCGAAGTGCGCTCGAACCTGAAACAGCAACTGGGAACACTTGAAAAATATGTTCGCTTCTATTTTATCGCAGGTACCATACTTACGCCGCTGGCTTATTTTGCAGCCGGTATCATAATCCTGTTCAATGCCCAGGAAGGTAATTCCCATCTCGTAGACGTACCGTTGGAGGCGCAAACTTCCGTTTCACAAATGCCTATTGCACAACATATCAGTAATCACCGTTTTTTTATTGTATTTCTTTCAATAGGCGCTGTGCTTACGGTTGGCAGTTATTTCCTGAACCGCTGGCTGATTGGAAAATTATACGGCCAGCATATTCAGAAACTGAAAGACCTGCTGATGCAAATGGATGAAGAAGCATAGTGGAGAAAACTTCTCCAGGCATTCCTGTTTAACTTTTCATTTTCTCAACTTTACGGCTTTTAACAGGCCCGTTCGGCCCGGCCCCAGGGCTTTTTATTGAGCTCATCGGCCGTTTTATCAATTTCCCTTTCCCGGTAATCTATAACCGGTTTTACTCCCCTGTTACCGGAGACGGTCACGCAACCATACATTAGCTTTAATCATCTTGTATCCAACAGTTTTTACTCCCTTCAGGGGGTTGGTAGTATTGTACTTTATTTTTAAGTAATTTCAACTCCTTAAAAACGATTCGTTATGCCTACTCGTCGGGATTTCCTCAGGCAGTCGTCCCTGCTTACCGCCAGTTTTTTTATCAGTAAAGATGAATGGTTCGCTGCACCAAAAAAGATCGGGCTCCAGCTATATACACTCCGAAATGAAATGGGTAAAGATGCCAAAGGTACCTTAGCCAAAGTGGCCGCACAGGGTTATAAATGCGTTGAAACCTATGGCTATGACGATGGTAAATGGTTTGGTATGAACGTGGCCGAACTAAAGGCAACCCTTAAAGCCAATAGGCTTGCCTCCCCAAGCGGCCATACTTTCCCCGGCAGCATATTCTTACAAAACGGCTGGGAAGAAAAGTGGAAACCGGCAGTTGCCGATGCCAAAGCATTGGGGCAGGAATTCATTGTAATTCCCTGGCTCGAAGAACCATACCGCGCTGATGCCGATAATTATAAAAAAATAGCCGCCGCACTTAACAAGGCCGGGGAAACATGTAAAAAAACAGGCATAAAGCTCGCCTATCACAACCATGATTTTGAATTGCAGCCGGTTGGAGGTACAACCGGTTTCGATATCCTGCTGAAAGGAACGGATCCCAAACTGGTTTTCTTTGAAATGGATATTTACTGGGTATCGAAAGCCGGTAAAGACCCGCTGGCCCTGTTTACCGAACATCCGGGCCGTTTTGCCATGTGGCATGTAAAGGATATGGACAATACTCCGGCGAAAAACTTTACCGAAGTAGGCAGCGGGGTTATCAACTATAAAAAGATCTTTAACTACGCCAGACAAAGCGGTATGAAATACTTCTTTGTAGAACAGGATATGTGCCCCGGCGATCCGTTACAAAGTACCGCCAAAAGCATCGCCTACCTGAAAAAGAATATAGTCAAGTAAACATATTATCCTACAACATTACCTAATACCATTTCTATGATGCAACGAAGGAGATTCCTGAAACAGGCGGGTACATTGCTTGCCGGGGGTACAGTACTGTCTGCACTCGATAACAACGCATTTGCCATATTCAAAAATCGAATCGCCCCCAGCGACCAGCTGGTTATCGGTGCCATTGGTATCAATGGCATGGGCTGGGCCAATGTAACTGCGGCCCTGAAAGTACCCGGCGTAACCCTGGGCGCTTTATGCGATGTTGACAAGAACGTGCTCGATAAAAGAATGGCCGACCTGGCAAAGAAAAATATCGATACATCAAAGGTGAAAACCTATGCCGATTACCGTAAGCTGCTCGATCAGAAAGATATCGACATTGTAATTGTTGGTTCGCCCGACCACTGGCATGCCCTGCAAATGATACATGCCTGCGAAGCAGGTAAAGATGTATTTGTAGAAAAACCTGTGGGTAACTCAATTATAGAATGCCGCACAATGGTGGCTGCCCAGCAGCGCTACAATAAAGTGGTGCAGGCCGGCCAGTGGCAACGCAGCCAGCAGCATTTTAAAGATGCCGTTGATTATGTACAAAGCGGCAAGCTGGGAATGATAAGAACCGTGAAGGTATGGTGCTACCAGGGGTGGATGAAGCCGGCCGCGGTTGTACCCGACAGTAACCCGCCGGCAGGTGTTGATTATGCTGCCTGGCTGGGGCCAGCCGAGAAACGGCCGTTCAATGCCAGCCGTTTTCATTTTAATTTCCGCTGGTTCTGGGATTATGCCGGCGGTTTAATGACCGACTGGGGTGTGCACCTGCTCGACTATGCCCTGCTGGGCATGAAAGCCGATGTGCCCAAATCAATTGCCGCACTGGGCGGTAAATTCGCTTATCCCGATCTGAGCCAGGAAACACCCGATACCCTCACCACGCTGTATGAGTTCGATAAATTCAATCTCGTTTGGGATTCTGCCATGGGTATCGACAATGGATCGTACGGCCGAAACCACGGGATCGCGTTTATAGGCAACAATGGCACACTGGTATTGCATCGTGGTGGCTGGGAGGTGTTGGAAGAGCCGCAAAGCACCAATAAAGCCAGCAAGTCGTTTGTAAAACCATCAGATAACGGATTGAACAATCACTGGGTGAATTTCATCGATGTGGTGAAGTCGAGGAAGATGGAAGAGCTGAATTGCTCCATTCAGGCCGGGGCGCATGTTGCCACGGTTGCCCAAATGGGTAATATCTCATTCAGAAGCGGGCAACGCCTGGTGTGGGATAAAGCCAAAGATAAATTTACCGATGAAAAGGTAAACGGTCTGTACCTGGCGAAGGAGTATCATAACGGGTACAAACTTCCGAAGGTGTAAGTAATTAAGTGTGCCACACCTCAAAGGTGTGGCACACCTGCCTTATAATTTTCTGATCTTGATATTCCGGTACCATACAGCATTGCCGTGGTCCTGCAGTGCAATTCTTCCTTTTTGAAAAGAACCGAAGCCTGGCCATTGCTTGAATTTACTGGCGGCTATCATTTTTTTCCAGGCATCATCCCACATCGTAGTGGCGAGCACTTTCGTTCCATTCAAATGAAACTCGAGCGCGCCTTTATTCGAGATCACTTCAACCTGGTTCCATTCGCCGACGGGTTTAACCGTTTCGGGTGAGCTGGTGATAAGATCGTACAGGTCGCCTGTGCGGTGTTTCGTGATCTTTGCATCGGGATGGCCTGCATTATCCAGCACCTGCATTTCGGGGCCGGTATGATAGGTTTCACCGTATTTCGATCCTTCCTGCACATAGAACATGATACCGCTGTTACCAGCTGGTGCAATCTTCCATTCGAGTTTAAGGTCGAAGTTGTCGTATTCCTCATTGGTGAGCAGGTCGCCGCCACCAGCTATTTTACCGTCTTTTATATTGGTAGTATCGAGGTACAGGGCGCCATCGCTCACCTGCCAGGCGCTGCCGTCAGTTTTTTGATTGAACACATGGAAATTGCTTTTTGATGTGCCATCGAAAAGCAGTTGCCATCCTTCATTCTTTTCTGCGTCGGTCAGTTTATTGGTCATATCGGAAGAAGCAGTTGCCATAGTATCTGTTTTTGTTGAGTCGGCTGCCGGTTGTTCTGAACCGCCGTTACCACCCTGGCAACCTGCAATAACGCCTGCAATGATCAGGCAAGCAAAAGTTGTGCGCATATGTAGATGATTTTAGTTGAAAAGCGAATTATAACCGCTTGATCTGAATATTTCTGAAGGCTACGCCATTTCCATGGTCCTGTAAGGCAATGCGGCCTTTACGGAACATGCCAAAGCCGGCCCAGTTCCTGAACTTGCTGTTTGCTATCAGTTGCTTCCAGTTGTCGTCCCACATGGTGGTGGCAACTACTTTGGCGCCATTTTGAAAAAGCTCCAGCTGGCCTTTATTGATCCTGATCTCTATTGAATTCCATTGACCCCAGGGATGAACATTTTCAGGAGCACTGGTAATAAGATCGTACAGATCGCCGGCGCGGTGTTTATTGATCTTTGCATCGCGGTGGCCGTTGTTGTCAATGATCTGCATTTCGGGACCGGTTAAATACGACTGGCCGTATTTAGGATCTTCCTGTGTTAAAAAGATGATGCCGCTGTTACCGGCAGAATCAATTTTCCATTCCAGTTTAAGGTGGAAATTTTCATACTCTTCATTGGTGACCAGGTCGCCGCCGCCTGCGCCGTTTTTTTTGGCTGCAGGGTCGAGGTATAAAATGCCGTCTTTTACCGTCCACGCCGAACCATCGGATTTATTGTTGTAAATATGCCAGGCATTTTTTGAAGTGCCATCGAATAAAACCTGCCAGCCATCCTCTTTCTTTGATGATCCCTTAGCTGAATCTGTTGTTTTACCGGCGGTGTGGCATGCGAGCGATGCGATCGGAAATAAGGCGATGATTAACTTCTTCATGTGATTTTGAGCGTAAAAAGAGACCCCCGCTTTTAAGGGAGCAGGGGTTGTATGATTTACTGATTTTTTAAAGAGAGAATGTAGCGAACCATTTCTTTTGCGCTGTCTGCGCTCAGTGCGGGGTGCGGTGTCATTGGCACTGTACCCCAGTTGCCTGAACCACCTTTGATGATCTTATCGGCGAGCATGGTAACGTTCTCTTCTGTTGATTCGTATTTATTCGCCACTTCGGTATAGGCCGGGCCTATATTTTTTTCGCTGATCTTGTGACAGGTTGTGCAATCAAGCGCACCGATCATTTCCAGGGCTTTATCATTGGCTGCAGTTGCAGCACCATCCGCTGATGCGTTTTCTGCTGGTTTTTTATCACCGCTTTTTGTGCCATCGGATGAGTTGCAGGCAACCAGTGCTGTACAAAGAGCAGCAAAAACAACGTATTTCTTCATCGAAACAAAAGTTTTAGTTCACAGAATTGTGCAAGTTATATATTTAGCAAATTACATTATTTTAATCCTAAAACCGATCTGTTAAATTTTTCATCGCTTCCGGTACCGGCAAAATCATCAAAGGCTTTCTCTGTTACACGTATAATATGGTCCATGATGAACACCGCACCTTCTTTGGCACCGTCTTCAGGATGTTTGATACAACATTCCCATTCCAGCACCGCCCAGCCGGCATAATCATAAGCGGCCAGTTTGCTGAAGATAGATTTGAAGTCGACCTGGCCATCGCCCAGTGAACGGAAACGGCCGGCCCTGTTGATCCAGTTCTGGTAACCGCCATACACGCCCTGTTTACCCGTTGGGTTGAACTCCGCATCCTTTACATGGAACATGCGGATACGCTCATGATAATTGTCGATGTATTCCAGATAGTCGAGGCATTGCAATACGAAGTGCGATGGATCGTACAGCAAACAGGCCCTTGGATGGTTATTGGTATGCTGCAGGAACATTTCGTAGGAGATACCATCGTGCAGGTCTTCCCCGGGATGGATCTCATAACAAAGGTCAACACCGTTCTCATCGAAGGTGTTCAGGATGGGCAGCCAGCGGTTGGCCAGTTCTTTAAATCCTGTTTCAACCAAACCTGCCGGGCGTTGGGGCCAGGGATAAACCGTAGGCCATAACAGCGCGCCGCTAAAAGTGGCATGCGCGTTCAATCCCAGGTTTTGAGAGGCTTTGGCTGCGAATTGTAATTGCTGAACGGCCCATTCGGTGCGGGCCCTGGGATTGTTGCGGAATTTTTCCGGGGCAAACCCATCGAACAGCGTATCGTAAGCAGGGTGAACGGCTACAAGCTGTCCCTGCAGGTGGGTTGACAGCTCCGTTATTTCAAGACCGATCTCATTCACGATGCCTTTTATTTCATCTGCATAGGTTTTGCTTTCGGCGGCTTTTTGCAGATCGATGCAACGGCTGTCCCAGGTAGGGATCTGCACACCTGCAAAGCCAAGGCCTTTTGCCCACTGGCAAATTGATTTCAGTGAATTGAATGGTGGCTGATCGCCCATGAACTGGGCGAGGAATAATCCGGGTCCTTTTAACGTTTTCATTAAATGGCGCTTTGAGATTTGGAAATTGAAATTAGGTATCAGGAGCCAGCCTTGTGCAGCCTGGCATCAATGGTTTGCGTTTTGTGACGATTATCACACCTCAAACAACGTCCACTTCTCTTTGCTTGCGCTGCTCTTAACAACGTTATCGATAAACGCCATACCGCGAACGCCTTCTTCAACACGTGGGAAGTCGAGCATTTCTTTCGTCGGCTGCCCGCCATCGATATGTGCAGATAATGTCAAAGCAAAGTTGCGATAGATATTGCCAAATGCTTCGAGGTAACCTTCGGGGTGACCGCCCGGGGTGCGGCAGTTATGCGTTGCAAAAGACGACAATACGCCGGTATAGTTTGCGCCCGCGCGTAAGATCTGCGTCGGTTGATCGAGCCATTTGGCAATGAGGGTATTGGGTTCATGCTGCGCCCATTCTACGCCACCCAGCTCGCCATAAATGCGGATCTTTAAAGCGTTCTCTTCGCCGGCGGCTATCTGAGAAGCAACCAAAACGCCTGCTGCGCCATTATCGAATTTTAATAGCACATTACCATCATCATCGAGATGGCGGCCTTCTACCATTGTATTCAGGTCGGCACAAAGATGTGTGATCTTCAAACCGGTGATATATTCAGTAAGGTGAGCGGCATGCGTACCTATATCGCCCATACAACCGCTCTTACCTGATTTTTTGGGATCGGTTCTCCACGCAGCCTGCGCATTGCCTTCGCGTTCCGACAAACGGCTTAACCAGCCCTGCGGATATTCAACAATTACTTTTCTTACTTTACCCAATGCACCGCCCTGTACCATGGCGCGCGCCTGTTTAACCATCGGGTAGCCGGAGTAGGTATGTGTAAGGCACAGTTGCAAACCTGTTTCTTCAACTTTTTTGCTTAACTGTTTAGCTTCGTCGAGCGTAAAGGTCATTGGCTTTTCTATCACCACGTGAAAGCCATGATCGAGCGCCATCATAGCAGGAGCAAAGTGTGCGAAGTTGGGCGTAACGATGGTTACGAAATCCATACGTTTATCGGCCGGTAACTTGCTTTCTGCCCTGATCATATCTTCATAATTGGTATATATGCGGTCTTCGGGCAGGAATAACATTTTTCCTGATGCAATGGCCACGTCAGGATTTACACTTAATGCTCCGCAGGATAGTTCAATAAGTCCATCCATATTGGCAGCAATGCGGTGAACAGCGCCGATAAAGGCATCTTTGCCTCCACCTACCATTCCCATTCTTAATTTTCTGTTCATGAAATATTAATTAGAAAATGTGAAAAAGGATTTGTTTTGAAATAAAAAATTACATTTACATGCTTATTTGAATCTAACGAATTTACAATTGCGTTCGATAAAGTTACGGTGGTTCGGTAAAAACTTTAAAAAATATCAATTACCAACCATATATTAACCAAAAAGATTTCTTGCCATGCAACAACCAACGTTCAATCGCGGCCAGCTTTTCTGGGCCAGTTGTTTAGCTCTTTTAGTAACCTCTTTATCTTTCGGCATCCGCGCCGGTATCTTAAGCGAATTAGGTACAAAATTCCATCTCAACGCCTCTCAATTAGGTACCATAGCCGCAACCGCTTTCTGGGGTTTTCCATTGGCCGTTATTATTGGTGGAATGGTAGTGGATGCCATCGGGATGAAAAAATTATTGCTGCTCGCCTGTTTGTTTCATGCTGCAGGTATTTTATTGACCGTGTTTGCCAGCGGGTACTGGCCCCTGTTCCTTTCCACTTTATTGATAGGAATAGCGAACGGTACTGTTGAAGCTGCCTGTAACCCGTTGGTAGCAGCTATTTACCCTGATAATAAAACCACGAAATTAAATCATTTCCACCTCTGGTTCCCCGGCGGAATTGTAATAGGCACACTCATCGTGTTCCTTTATAATAAAGCGGGTATTGGTTCTATAGGTAGATGGGAACCCTGGCAGATACAGGTGGCCGTAATGCTTATACCAACGTTAATTTATGGTTATATGGTAAGCCGGTTGAAATTCCCCGTAACAGAGCGCGTGGCGGCAGGGGTATCAACCGGGGAAATGTATAAATCATTATTGAACCCGCTGTTCATTTTCATGATCATTTGCATGTTCGGTACAGCGATCACCGAATTGTTTACCGGCCAGTGGATCGATGTATTATTGAAGAATGTAACCGACAATGCCATACTGATACTTACCCTCGAAACGGGTGTAATGGTAATTGGCCGCGGTCTTGCCGAACCTGTAGTGCATCGTTTATCACCGCAGGGTGTATTGCTCATTTCGGCGGTACTTTCTGCATTGGGTATTTATTTGCTGGGCCACACTACCGGCAACATGGTTTTCGTAGGCGCCCTTATATTCGGTATGGGGGTTTGTTACTTCTGGCCAACCATGCTGGGTTTTGTTTCGGAGAACCTTCCCAAAACAGGAGCGGTAGGCCTGAACCTGATGGGTGGTGCAGGAATGTTTGCCGTGTCAATTTATATGATGTTCATGGGAAGCCACTACGATAAACTGTTGGGCGAAAAATTACCAGCCGATGCCGAGCTGAAAGTTTATACCGATGCACCTGCCGGATCTGAAATGGCCAATGCGCTTGCAGAAGCGAAAAAAGCGGCCGGTCCGCAAATATTGGATACTACCCTGGTTATTCCAATAATACTGGTAGTGGCATTTGCGGCATTAGTATTCTACATGCGGGGCAGAAAGAAGGCCGAACAGTTAACACCTGTTAGCGCATAATAGTATTATCTTAACCTTTTGTAATATTTTAACGTCTGCGGTTCTACATTTAAACGATTTTGTGAGAACAATTTGTAAATTTCAATCTTAACATTTATAAACATGGCCAATCAATCGCGGCGAGTTGCCATTAAAAACCTGGTAGCGGGTACTGCCGCCCTGGGTACCGCAAATATGCTTTCGTCTTTTACCACTCCCGAAGAAACTAAATCAACCGCCTTGAAAGGAAATATCAACCATGCTGTGTGCCGCTGGTGCTACAGTTCTATTCCACTGGATGAATTTGCTGCTGCTGCCAAAAAAATGGGAATCAGCGCAATTGACCTCGTTGGCCCCAAAGACTGGCCTGTTTTGAAACAACACGGTCTGTTCTCTTCCATGTGCAACGGTGCAGAAATAAACCTGGTAGACGGCTGGAACGATAAAAAATTCCACACACAACTGATAAAGAACTATACCGAAATGATTCCCCTGGTTGCAAAAGCTGGGTATAAAAACCTTATTTGCTTCAGCGGAAACCGGCGCGGTATAGACGATGAAACCGGGTGGAACAATTGTGCAGAAGGTTTGAAACAGGTCATGAGCATCGCCGAAAAGAATAATGTGGTTCTTGTAATGGAACTGCTAAACAGTAAAGTAAACCACAAAGACTACCAGTGCGATAAAACCGCCTGGGGCGTGGAACTGGCAAAACGCATAGGATCGGAGAACTTCAAATTATTGTACGACATCTATCATATGCAGATAGATGAGGGTGATGTCATTCGCACCATCAAAGACAATCACCAATACATTGCGCATTACCATACCGGCGGTGTTCCGGGCAGAAATGAAATTGACGAAACGCAGGAACTGTATTACCCGGCCATCATGAAGGCCATTCTCGAAACCGGGTTCAAAGGTTATGTGGCGCAGGAGTTCATACCGGCCCGCAAAACGAATGAAGAAAAGCTGGTATCGCTTGAAAAAGCGATTAAGATCTGTGATGTATAGTACCTGTTATTAATTCTCACGTCTTTCTTTTTAAATAAAAACGATTGAACTATGGCAGATAATGTTTATGATGCTATTGTAGTTGGCTCGGGTATCAGTGGCGGCTGGGCTGCAAAAGAGCTTACCGAAAAAGGATTGAAAGTATTGTTGCTTGAACGCGGCGAAAATATTGAACATATAAAAGGTTACGAAAACGCCAATAAAGCCCCCTGGGAATTTCCACATCGCGGCGGCAAAACCCAGGAAATGATAAAGGACTATCCCGTATTGAACAGGGATTATCCGCTCAATGAAACCAACCTCAATTACTGGACAAACGAAAAGGATTGTCCGTATACCGAAACAAAACGGTTCGACTGGTTTCGCGGTTATCACGTTGGCGGCCGTTCGCTGATGTGGGGCCGTCAAAGCTATCGCTTTAGCGATCTCGATTTTGAAGCGAACGCCAAAGAAGGCACAGCCGTAGACTGGCCTATCCGCTATAGAGAAATAGCGCCCTGGTACGATTATGTTGAAAAATTCGCCGGCATCAGCGGCAGCAAGGAAGGTCTTGCCGTGCTTCCCGACGGACAATTTCAACCGGGCATGGAACTGAACTGTGTTGAAAAAGATGTAGCTGCCCGCCTTAAAGAACACTACAAGGGATCGCGACATCTATTTATAGGCCGGGTGGCCAATATTACGCAGGAATTACCGGGTAGAACCAAATGCCAGTTCCGTAACAAGTGCTGGCTGGGTTGTCCGTTCGGCGGTTATTTCAGCACACAGTCCTCTACATTACCGGCAGCCATGGCAACCGGCAATCTTACGCTGCGTCCTTTCTCTATTGTAACAAAAGTGTTGTACGATAAAGACAAGAAAAAAGCCACCGGTGTAGAAGTGATGGATGCACAGGAAAATAAGACCTACGAGTTCAAATCGAAAGTGGTTTTCCTTTGCGCTTCGGCTTTCAACAGTACCTGGGTGCTGTTCAATTCCGCCACCGACATATGGCCCGGCGGTTTGGGCAGCAGCAGCGGCGAATTGGGCCACAATGTTATGGACCACCATTTCAGAGTAGGCGCCGAAGGAATTGCTGAAGGGTACGAAGACAAATACTATTTCGGCCGCCGGCCAACAGGCTTCTATATACCGCGTTTCCGCAATGTTGGCAGCGATAAAAGAGATTATACCCGTGGTTTCGGCTACCAGGGTGGCGCCAGCCGCCAGGGTTGGAACCGCCTGATCGCTGAAATGAATATTGGCGCCGAACTGAAGAACGCATTGACAGAGCCAGGCCCCTGGTCGATGGGGATGACCGCCTTCGGTGAAATACTGCCTTACCACGAAAACAAGATCTCGCTCGATAAAACGAAAAAAGACAAATGGGGCCTTCCCGTTCTGGCCATCGACTGTGAATTGAAGGAGAATGAAAAGAAAATGCGCGTCGATATGAAAAACGATGCCATTGAAATGCTCACAGCCGCCGGATTGAAGGACGTAAAAGGCACTGAAAGTGATTACTTCATGGGCATGGGCATTCATGAAATGGGTACGGCCCGGATGGGTAAAGACCGTAAAACATCGGTGCTCAATGCGCACAACCAGGTTTGGGACGCGCCCAACGTATACGTAACAGACGGCGCCTGCATGACCTCCGCCGCCTGCGTAAACCCTTCACTTACATACATGGCATTGACGGCCCGCGCCGCCGAACATGCTGTGAGTGAATTAAAGAAAGGTAACATATAAAACAGAATGTGATAATTCGATAATTGGATAATCCCGCAAAGCGGGACAGGTTGTGATAATGCATCCATTTCGAAGAGAATAATTAAAAGCCGGCAGTTTGTTGTTGAAAAGACAATTAAAAAAATTATTTAAATTACATGCTGCCATATTATAAATTGAAATCGTCTATAATCCTGTATTTCAATTATCACATTTTCGAGTTATCACATTATCAAATTAGTGAACATGCCGGGAGACTCTTTAAACGTACACCTAAACACAAAAGCGACTACACAAAATACGTATGATGCCATTGTAGTAGGTTCAGGTATAAGTGGTGGCTGGGCCGCCAAGGAATTATGCGAAAAAGGTTTGAAAACACTGGTGCTGGAACGGGGTAGAAATGTTGAACACATTAAAGACTATGCGGGAACAGAAAAGAACATCTGGGAACTGCCCCACCATTTGAAACAAACTGAAGAAGATAAAAAGAATAGTCCCATTCAAAGCAAGTGTTATGCTTATGATGAGGTTTCTAAAAAGTTCTTTGTCAACGATATAGAGAATCCATATACCCAGGTTAAAAAGTTCTGGTGGATCCGTGGTTACCATGTGGGCGGCCGCTCACTGATGTGGGGCCGTCAAAGCTATCGCTGGAGCGACCTCGACTTTGAAGCCAATGCAAAAGACGGGCATGGGGTCGACTGGCCCATTCGCTACAAAGACCTGGCATCGTGGTACAGTTATGTAGAGAAGTTCGCCGGTATAAATGGTAATAAAGATGGCCTCGCGCATTTGCCCGATGGGGAGTTTTTACCTGCAATGGAAATGAATTGCCTCGAAAAGCATGTGGCTGCCAGCTTAAAGCAGAATTATTCTGACCGGGTAATGATCATGGGCCGTTCTGCCAACCATACAAAACAGGTGGGTGATCGCGGTCCGTGCCAGTATCGCAATAAATGCCACCAGGGTTGTCCGTTCGGAGGTTATTTCAGCAGTAATTCGGCTACCCTGCCTGCTGCCAAAGCCACCGGAAATCTTACCCTGCGGCCAAACTCGATAGTGCTCGACGTACTGTACGATAAAGATAAAAGGCGGGCTACCGGCGTACGCATCCTCGATGCGGAAACCATGAAAACCGAAGAGTATTATGCCAAAATAGTATTCCTGAACGCTTCTACCCTTGGCACTGCACAAATTCTGTTACACTCCGTGTCGGATGTTTTCCCGAATGGTTTTGGTAACAGCAGCCAGCAGGTAGGCCATAACCTTATGGACCACCACTACGGAGTGGGCGCCAGAGGAGAATACGAGGGCTTCGCCGATCAGTATTATTATGGCAGAAGACCGAATGGTATATATGTTCCGCGTTTCAGGAATGTGAACGACCGTACAAAACGCAGCGATTATGTACGCGGTTTTGGTTACCAGGGCGGCGCTCAGCGCGGAAGAGTAAGTAACGCAGATGGAATAGGTATTGAACTGAAAGAAGCGCTTACCGAACCCGGTAACTGGACGATGCAACTGGGCTCATGGGGCGAACACTTACCCTATTATGAGAACAAGGTAACATTGAACAAAGACAAAAAAGATAAATACGGGCTGCCAACGCTCGATATCGATTGTGAGTTCAGGGAAAATGAAAAGATCATGCGCAAAGACATGATAGATAGTGCGGCAGAGATGTTGGAAAAAGCAGGACTGAAAAACGTAAAAACATTCGATAACGATCCGCCGCCCGGATTTTGTATCCACGAAATGGGTACGGCCCGGATGGGAAGAGATCCTAAAACATCTGTGCTGAACGGCAATAACCAGATGCATGATGTAAAGAATGTGTTCATTACCGATGGCGCATGTATGTCATCATCGGCCTGCCAGAACCCATCGTTAACGTATATGGCGCTTACGGCAAGAGCTGCTGATTTTGCGGTGAATGAATTGAAGAAAGGAAACCTGTAAGTCAATTAGCTGATGTGATAATGTTTTTATGCGGGGCTCAAAAGTAATGTAAGCCAGGTTGAACGGCTAAAAGTTGTTTTTAATAATCAAATTCTCAAAACGATTCATACTTCAAATTAATAATTATGAACAGAAGAGACGCATTATCCCGTGTTGCTTTGTTGTTGGGGGGAACGGTGATCGGGGCTGAATTCTTTCTGAGCGGTTGCACCAGTTCCGATAAAAAGGTTGGACAGTCTGTTGACTTTACTGCTGACGATATTGCTTACCTTGATGAAGTAGCGGAGACAATTATCCCTGCTACCGATACGCCCGGCGCCAAAGCTGCGAAGGTGGGTACATTCATGACCGTTATGGTAAAAGACTGCTATGATGAAAAGAACCAGAAAGTATTTCTGGATGGCATGAATAAGATCAACGAAGACAGCAGGAAAAAATTCGGTGGCAACGCATTTATGAAGATCACCCCCGAACAACGCAAACAACTGCTGACCGAACTCGACAAAGAACAAAAAGAACACGCAAAGAATAAAAATAAAGAAGACGATCCGCACTTCTTTACATTGATGAAACAGTTGACCCTGTTGGGTTACTTCACTTCTGAACCCGGCGCTACACAGGCATTGCGCTATGTGCCGGTTCCCGGCCGCTTCGATGCGTGCATTCCTTATAAAAAAGGCGACAAAGCCTGGGCCTTATAAAAATTTTACATATTGAATTATAAATGATGAATGTAGAAGTGAAATCACTTTGGCATTCATCATTTGATGTTTTACAGGATTAAATAAACAACCAATTTCATGCAGAACAGAAGAAGTTTTCTCAAAGCAACCGGAACACTGGCGTCGGGGTTATTAATCGGAAGATCGGCCTTCTCTATGGATGACTTTGCATCCAAAGGAAGCATTAAAAAATTTGGTTTGCAGTTGTATTCCCTCCGCACCGATTTGCCGAACGATCCCAAAGGCGTATTGAAACAGGTAGCTTCCTTTGGCTATAAACAAATTGAAAGCTATGAAGGCAAGCAGGGTATGTTTTGGGGTATGAGCAATAAAGAGTTCAAAAAATATATGGATGAACTGGGCATGACCATCGTTTCGAGCCATTGTAATATCAACAATGATTTCGAAACAAAGGCAGCGCAGGCCGGTGAAATAGGGATGAAATATTTGATTTGTCCGAGCCTTGGCGGTGCAAACAAGTCGCTCGATGATTTTAAAAGGGCTGCTGAAAAGTTCAATGCCTGCGGCGAGATCTGTAAAAAGAACGGATTGAAGTTCGCCTATCACAATCATGGCTACAGCTTTGAAACAATGGAAGGCCAGTTACCGCAGGATATATTGATGCAAAACACCAACAAAGACACTGTTGATTTTGAAATGGATATTTACTGGGTGGTAACTGCCGGTGCAGATCCTATTGCCTGGCTGGACAAATATCCCGGCCGCTGGAAACTGTGCCATGTGAAAGACAGGAAAAAAGATGCCGCTGCCGGCGATCACGATGCATCGATCGACCTGGGGGTAGGCAATATCGATTTCAAAAAGATCCTGAAAGCCAGCACTTCAAAAGGCATGGAATATTTCATCGTTGAGCAGGAGCGTTATGATAACAGCACCCCGCTGAAAAGCGCTGCCGCAGATGCGGCGTATATGAAGAAGCTGAAGTTGTAAAATGTTATCTCACATATCAGCAAACCCGGAGACAGTTTACTGCTTCCGGGTTTTTTTTATTGCTTAACTTTAAACAAACTACACATATTATGAGAAGTTTGCCTCTGTTTATTCTCGCCTTTTTCTTATTACAGCAAACCCGGGCGCAGGATAAAGACGAACTGGCCATTCGCAAAATACTCAGCGATCAAACCGTTGCCTGGAACGCCGGAAATATAGAAGCATTCATGAAAGGGTACTGGAAACACGACTCTTTAATGTTTATTGGCAAAAGCGGTGTAACGTATGGGTACCAGAATACACTAATGAATTACAAAAAAAATTACGGCAGTGCCGAAGCAATGGGTACCCTGGTTTTTGACCTCGTTAAAGTACAACGCCTCTCCCGCGATTATTACTACGTTGTTGGAAAATGGCATTTGAAAAGAACAATTGGCGACGTGGGCGGCCACTACGATCTGCTTTTCAGAAAGGTAGACGGAAGCTGGGTAATAGTCGCTGACCATAGCAGTTAATGTGATGATTTGATAATGCGATAACAGGGAAACCCTGGCGATAACTTTTCAATGTGCAGTAACTGCTTAACATTTTAACCTCGTTTGCACCGTTATGACAACCACAATCGATGGCGGCCATATTGGGCGAACTTAAACCATACAATTATGGCTCTTATAATTATCGGGATTATCGTATTTCTTGTTGGACTGGCGATAGTTCGTAATAGCGAATGGAATTACAGGTACAGGCGTTTTTCCCTGCCCATTCGTATCATCGGCGGTATAATTATTCTAATTGGGGTCCTTATTTCCTGCGTTATCCAGATCGAAGCAGGTGAAGTGGGTGTAAAAAAGCTCTTCGGTAAGGTGCAGAACGATGTGTTGAGCAGTGGGCTGCACTTTATAAATCCTTTGCTTGTAGTTGAGGAAATGGACGTTAAAACCCAGAATTACACAATGAGCGGCGTGCATGACGAAGGCCAGAAATCGAACGATGACGCCATTCGCGCCCTTACCGCCGATGGGCTTGAAGTTATTATTGATCTCACGGTTTTGTACAGGGTATTGCCTGCCGATGCGCCCAATATCGTTCGCGAAATCGGTTTGAATTATACCGACAAGGTAGTTCGCCCGCTTACCCGCACCAAGATCCGCGATAATGCGGTTTACTATGAAGCGGTATCGTTGTACTCTTCGAAACGCGATGAATTTCAGGCCCGTATTTTTAAAAGTATAGAAACCGATTTCAAAAGCCGCGGCCTGGTACTTGAACAATTACTGGTGCGCAATATAACACTGCCGCAAATGGTTAAAACGGCCATTGAACAAAAGATCACCGCCGAACAGGATGCTCAAAAAATGCAGTTTGTACTGGCCAAAGAACGGCAGGAGGCAGAACGCAAACGCGTAGAAGCGCAGGGTATTTCCGATTACCAGCGTATCATAAATGAAAGCCTTACCGACCGCCAGTTGCAGTATGAGCAAATAAAGGCCATGAAGGACCTGGCGGCCTCGGGCAATGCCAAAATGGTGATCATGGGCAGGGGAAATACGCCGGTGATCCTGGACGCGAAGCAGTAATCGTTAACGGGGCGGGTTACCTTTCAAAGTGGCTCGCCCTGCGCTCAATATTCAATGTTTCGGTGCTACCCCCGCCAATTGAACGGGGGTGCGGGAGTAATAAAATAACTGTCAAACCGTTTAAGGGTGTCAACCAAACCGTAGATTTGTGCGCCTGAACAGATTATATCCTAATTGAATATTAATGAGAAAGATTATCATGCTCTTATGTTGCTGGCCCCTGGCAACAACCGCTCAGAATTTCCATTTTTCGGCTCGTGTGGGTATTGCTAACTATCAGGGTGATCTGCAATCGAAGAACATTACTTTAAAACAAGCCAAATTCCTGGGCTCATTGGGCGCCCAATACGACCTGTCGGAACATTTTACCGCCCGTACCTACTTCACGCTAACCTCCCTGCAGGGCGACGATAAAAAAGGTACCGCCAGCATGCAGGCGCGCAACCTGAACTTTCAAACCCGGCTGTTTGAATGGGAGCTGGGCATGCAATACAATATTTTAAGCCTGAACAACTCGTGGTTCACACCCTATATTTATGCCGGTTTGGGTGTATACCATTTTAACCCGTTCACCCGCAATGCCGATGGGGCAAAAACTTTCCTGAAACCCCTCAGCACCGAGGGGCAGGGTGTAATACCCGGGGTGAAAGAATATAAATTGACCCAATTGAATATTCCATTGGGCATTGGCGCTACGTATGTGATCAGTGAAGACCTGCGGGTTGGACTGGAAATGGGTTATCGCAAATTATTTACCGATCACCTCGATGATGTGAGTACCGAATATGCCGATCAGGGTGCGTTGCTTGCTGCAAAAGGGCAAACGGCAGTTGACCTGGCTTACCGTGGCGATGAGGTTGGCGCCGGTGCATATCCTGCAGCCAAAACACCCCGTGGCGGTTCAGGGGTAAAAGACGGTTATTATTACATGGCCCTTACCGTTACTGTTCGCGGACTGTTTTTTGATACCTACAGACGCATAGCAGGATTACCTGCCTACCATAGAGATAAAAAAGTTGGTTGTCCGGCTACAAGGTTTTAACCACCGGGAAGAAATAAAGCCATTTTATAATATTTTCAGGCTTCCTTTTTATGAGGAAGCCTTTTTTTTGGGAAACGAATGAGAGAATATTGAATGTTGAATATCGAATTTTCAATGTAGAATGTAGAAGTGAAATACAGAAGGCGGTAGGTTGTTTGTACGTCCAATGTCTGTATTCGCGCATGGCGTGTGGCGTGCAGCTGTATTGTATTCGCTTGGGGCTTTAGTCCTTCGCCTTTAGCCTGTATTTGTATTGGCTTGCGGCTTACAGCTTGCGGCTTACGGCTTACGGCTTGCAGCTGTATTCTACCCATGCGGAAATTTCTTCTTCCAGATGCGCGTATACATATAGATCAGCGCCGCAAGGCTGCCCACTCCCCAGATGTAGAAAATAATATTGCCTATGCTAATACGTGGGTTAGGTACCAGCAGATCATTGTACGCGCCTATGCCCAGCGTGATGGTAAGCCATAAGAACCCCGACGAAACCGTCCAAACGATCCGTTTCAGAAAATCCCTGACATCATCTTCCATCATGCTCATACTGAAAAAATTATTATTGATTGTAGAATAACAACTCAATTTCAGAAAAGAAGAAAGTTCCCGGGTATTTTGTGCCCCGCTAAAATTTTTATCACCAGGTATTTCTTCATCCAAAAAAATGGCGTCCCTGAAAATTTTTTAAGCGCATTGAAAAAAGTTCCGCGCCCCTGTTCCTTTTTCTTGCTCAAAAAGAATTGCACTATCAAATTATTTCTAAAACGCACACAAAAAACATTTTCTGTCATTCAAAAGAAAAACATGCCCATGTGCCCGCTTAAACGATAGCAGAAACCAATAAAGCCAACAATAAAATTACATGTTGTGAAGGCAAATTGGTTCAACGGGCGCACGCTTTCGCGTTAATTGATCAGTAAATTCTTGAAATCGGTGGAATCACCGCTAAACGCGTTGAAATCGACCTTACAGAAGATCCCGTTTACATGGCCTTGCTCGCTGTATTGCCAGAAATGCCAGTCGCGGTAAATACGGGGTTTTTCTTTCTGCAGGTAATGCGCTACCCATAAGGGATAGCCGTCGAATTCATCTTTCAGCACCTGCTGGTAAAAATCAACATTGGCGTATATGATGGGTTTAACTCCGTAGTAGTTTTCAACTGTTGCCAGCCATTCCTTCACCCTTTCGCGTACCTTTTTCCAGGGTACGCCGTAGGTGGCTTCCACATCGAGCACGGGCGGCAGGTCGCCTGGCCGCAGTTCAACCGTTTTAATGAAATGCTCGGCCTGTGCTTTTCCGTTTTTTGTAGCTATAAAAAAATGATAGGCGCCGCGGGCCATACCGGCCTCTTTGGCTCTCTTCCAGTTCCGTTTAAAAAAGCGGTCCTGGCTTTCAACGCCTTCTGTAGCCTTTATAAAGGTAAAACCCATTTTTACGCCTTCTACATTCATCGATTTTACGCTTTCCCAGTCGATAGTTTCCTGGTAGCGGCTTACATCGATGCCATGAATTGTATAACGGGTGGGAATTTCAATGCCAAATGCTTCATACCGGGTAAAATGAGCTCTTCGTTCCTGCCACCATTCATACGCCCTGAATACCAGCATGAAAATGGTTGCTGCTACGATCAGGCTAACGACGATCTTCCAAACAATGGCTACCTTTTTTTTATTTGCCATAAGGTTTCACAAATATATTGGAGCGCTTAAACAAAGCGATGATATAATCTGTTGAAGTGGAAAAATTTAACTCTTTTAAACGTATCCGTACATAAAACATTGTCTTTAAGCCGCCGAACCCTAATTTTACACTTCTATGCCCGCAATTAACTGGCACGATAGTTTCAATTTGATATCGAGGTTAACACCCCGCCGGGCATGGAATGCTGGTAAGGTTTTAAGTAGTTATTATATAAGTAAAATCACCGGCAAGCCTGTTCAATGGGGTTACCCGATCTCTATTTCTTTCGAGCCTACCACTTCATGTAATTTGCGTTGTCCGGAATGTCCCAGTGGTTTACGGGCGTTTACCCGCCCCACCGGGATGTTACAAAACGATTTTTTTCGACAGACGATCGATCAGTTGTCGCGCGATCTGCTGTACCTGGTATTTTATTTCCAGGGCGAACCGTATCTGAACCCGGCTTTTCTTGAGATGGTAAAGTATGCATCGGAAAAAGGTATATATACAGCCACATCGACCAATGCGCATTACCTTACCGAAGAAAATGCCCGTAAAACGGTAGAAAGCGGGTTAGACAGGTTGATCATTTCTATCGACGGAACTACCCAGGATGTTTATCAGCAATACAGGGTGGGCGGAAAATTGCATAAGGTACTGGAGGGGGCAAAGAATATAGTTAAGTGGAAAAAGGAATTAAAGAGTAAAACGCCGTTCGTGTTTTTCCAGTTCCTGGTTGTAAAACCTAACGAGCATCAGATAGAAGACGTAAAGCGGCTGGCTAAAGAAATTGGGGTAGATGAAGTGCGGTTTAAAACAGCCCAGGTATATGATTACGGGAACGACCCCAATAAACTGATACCGACCATTAGCCGGTTCAGCCGCTACCGCCGCAACAAACAGGGGGAAATGGAAATAAAGAATGCCCTCAGTAACCATTGCTGGCGGTTATGGCATGCAACGGTTATAAGCTGGGATGGACTGGTAGTACCCTGCTGTTTTGATAAAGACGCCCAACATCCGCTGGGCGACCTGAAGGGAAAAAGCTTTAAAGAGGTTTGGCATAACGATAAGTATAAACGATTTCGGGAGCAGGTGCTGTTGGGACGAAAAAATATTGACATTTGCGCCAATTGCAGTGAGGGTACAAGAGTATGGGGCGATTAGTTTTGCGGAAATCCCTATATGATAAGTGAAAGTATATAATGTGAGTTGGGTAAGAGTAATGAAAAACGTGGAATAGTCGATGTAAAAGTGGTAATGGAATAAGAAATAATGTAATTTCGAAAAACAAAATAGGTTTAGCAGTATAACAGGTCAGCCCTGTAGACCAGACCAGATAAAACCCCTTACAACCCGGGAACAAATCCCAACATAAAACAGCTGGCGCGTGCAGCTGAAACTAAACCAAGGAAAACCTGATCCTCCCCATGCCTGACCGCAGAACAAGTTAAATCGTAATTAACATGTCCTTGTCTGCATCTGTTTGTAGCCGGTTGCAAAATCAGCATGAAACCATTTATGAATTGTTGAATGGATTTTCAGAAGAACAATTGCGGCAACGTATACATAACGATAAATGGAGTCCGTTTGAACAGGTAGCCCACCTGGTTTCGTATCAGCCTGTTTTTTTGCAGCGGATGCAAATTATACAGCAGGAAAATGATCCATTGTTCGGGCGGTATATAGCCGATAATGACCCGGCATTTATCGCAGATTGCAAGAGACCGTTAAGTGAATTGCTTGATGGTCTGAGATCGCAACGAACCGATATTACTAATTATCTTTTTGGCTTAACCGATGCGTCGGTTCGTAAAACCGGACGCCACCCTAAATACGGGTTGTTGACCATTGCCGAATGGACTGAGTTTTTCCTGCTGCATGAAGCGCATCATTTATTCAGCATTTTTATGCTAACGAGGTCGACCGCCCCTGGGTAACATTATTGATTAACAACTAATTATAATTACTGTGGAGACCATGAGTATTGAAAAAGATATACAACAGCCGAAATTCCGGAACGAGTATCATAAAACAGTGGTCAATTTGATCTTTACTTACAACTGGATTACAGAAAAGACCAAACAGTTTTTTGAAAAGGGAGATATTACCTCCCAGCAATATAATATTCTCCGCATTTTGCGGGGAGCCGGAAAACCGCTGTCAACCCTGCAGATCCGTCAACGGATGTTGGATAAAATGAGCGATACCAGCCGGATTGTTGACAGGTTGGTAAAGAAAGAACTGGTACAGAAGGTAATATGCAAAACCGACCGCCGGCTGGTAGATGTTACCATTACCGATACCGGTTTGCAGTTGCTCGACAGGCTCGACAGCTATAACGAGCAAATGGACGCTATGCTCGGAAATTTGAGCGAAGAAGAAGCAAAATTGTTAAATAATTTACTGGATAAAATAAGAAGTTCAGAATAACCGTACTTTAGTGACATCCGTTAATCTTTAATCCGAATATGAAAAGAACTACACGCCTGATGGTAGTGGCCTGTTTTCTAGTGTTTAATGTAGTAGCGCAACCTAAATACGAATTTAGGGCGGCGTGGATCGCTACAGTAGATAACATTGACTGGCCCACACGTGGAAATTTTAATACTGAAAGCCAGAAAGCAGAATACATCAATCTGCTTGAAATGCATAAGCGTAATGGCCTGAACGCCGTTATCGTACAGGTACGCCCCTGCGCCGATGCATTTTATCCATCTCAGTATGAGCCCTGGAGCCAATGGCTTACCGGTAAGCAAGGCAAGGCGCCTGCTCCCTATTACGATCCCCTGGCATTCATGGTTGAAGAGGCCCATAAGCGGGGTATGGAGTTCCATGCCTGGTGCAACCCTTACCGGGCAGAATTTGCGATCGGTAAATCATCCATCGCAGCCAACCATATTACCAAAATGCATCCTGAGTGGTTCCTCACCTATGGCGGAACCCGGTACTTCGATCCCGGAAACAAGGAAGCCCAGAACTATGTGGTGAATGTGATCCGCGATATCGTAAGCCGCTATGATATTGACGCAGTTCATTTTGACGACTATTTCTACCCATACCCCATTTCGGGTAAAGAGTTCCCTGATAAAGAATCATATCAGAGATACGGGAACGGGTTGAACCTCGGCGACTGGCGCCGCAGCAATACCGACTCTATCATCCTGAAACTCAGCAATGCCATTAAGGACGAGAACCGGTTTTGCCGCTTCGGCATCTCTCCCTTCGCTATCTGGCGCAACCGCAGCCAGGACCCCGAAGGCAGTGAAACCCAATCGATGACAAATTACAGCGAGCTGTATGCCGATATCCTGCTTTGGTTGAAGAACGGCTGGATCGACTACGTAGCTCCCCAGATATATTTTGAATTCGGCCATCCGCGGGCGGCGTATGAAGTGTTGCTCGACTGGTGGGCAAAACACAGCTACGGCAAACATTGTTATGTAGGACTGGGTATCTTCAAAGCCGGCAGCAACCCTGCCTGGCGCGATAAAACACAGATCCCCCGTCAGATCCAGGCAATGCGCAAATACCCCGAAATTCAGGGCGCCATCTATTTCAGCACCGCCTCATTCCTGAAGAACCCCCTCGGCTGGAACGACAGCCTGCGTTATAATTATTATAAAGAACCCGCATTGGTTCCGCCCATGCCCTGGATCGATGAAGGCCGCCCCGGAATGCCCGAAGTGGTGTCGATAAAACCGGTTGATACGGTGTTGCGGATAGAAGTGAAAAAACTCGCTTCGGAAAAAAGAAAGATAAAATGTTACCGTTTGTACGCCTGCTACAACGAGGAATTCAATAACAATAACTTCTACAATGCGCAACTGATAGGAAGTCGTTTCGATCCGGCCGACACCTGTACTTTTTATGCGCCCTTGCGAACCGACAGGAAATTCGTACGGTTTTACGTAACCTGCCTCGATGATGAGAATACCGAAAGCAAACCTTACCCCAACTGGCCTATAAAGCTGGAAGCGTTTAAGGTTGACCGCCTGGGCTGGACGTTGAACAGGGAATCGAATACCGCGGCGAAGTAAGCTGAATACAGCTGCAAGCCGCACGCTACAAGCTGAAAGCAGATACAGGTGAAGGTCGAAAGGCAAATTATAAAGGGATTAAAGATTATAAAGGCTTCCGCAAGGGAGCCTTTTATCGTCCATAAAAGGCATGCTTCGCCTTACGGCTCAGCCAGCCGGTAACGGAGCCGCCTTTCATCTATCAACGCTATCAACACTTTCAACATTTCAACTTCCCTGTTAACTCGTCAACCTGTTAACTCTTCCCCCACTATCACCCGAAAATTCTACCTTTGCTCACCAATAATCAGGGCATTTAACGTTAATAGTGAAAGCATTAAAAAGTGTTGCCCGGGGAAATTACAGCTTTAGGCTGGTGTTGCCGAAAAGGGCCGGGTGCCCTGAACCGGAAACAACCATAAACAACAAACAATAAACCATAAACAAATTCAATATGCCTGGCTTTGAACTATTTGGCGCCGATGAACGCAAACAAGTAAATGATGTACTGGAAACCGGTATCCTTATGCGGTTTGGTTTCGACGGGGCGCGTAAAGGGATCTGGAAAGCAAAAGAACTGGAAGCTACCATCAGCAAAAAATTCGGCTGTCGGTATACCCACCTGGTGTCGAGCGGCACCACTGCCCTTTCAACCGTATTAGGCGCTTTGGGAATAGGCTATGGCGACGAGGTGATAATGCCCACCTTCACGTTTGTGGCCAGTTTTGAATCTATCATCAGTGTAGGCGCCCTGCCGGTGCTGGTTGATGTTGACGATACCCTCACCCTGAACCCCGACGCGGTTCGCAAGGCCATTACGCCAAAAACAAAATGCGTAATGCCCGTGCATATGTGCGGCGCCCAGGCCGATATGGATTCATTACAACAGATCTGTAAAGAACATAATTTAATATTGCTCGAAGACGCCTGTCAAAGCACCGGCGCTACTTATAAAGGAAAATACCTTGGTACCATCGGCGATGCCGGTTGCTATTCCTTCGACTTTGTGAAGATCGTTACCTGCGGTGAAGGCGGAGCCATTGTTACCAACCGCGAAGATGTGTATCTGAAAAGCGATGGATTCAGCGATCATGGTCACGACCATATCGGGGTCGACCGCGGCGCCGATCTGCATCCCTACCTCGGTTATAACTATCGCATTTCTGAACTGCATGCCGCTGTGGGGCTGGCGCAATTCAGCCGCATCGACGAGTTCCTCGCCAAACAACGCGCTGGCCATAGCCAGTTGAAAGCCATTCTGGCCCAGTTGCCCGAGATCAGCTTCCGCCGCGTGCTCGATGAAGCGGGTGACAGCTGCACGTTCCTGAGCTGGTTCCTGCCAACAACCGAACTCACGCAGGCGGTGGTGGCCGAATTAAAAGCACAGAATGCATGGGGCGGTAACTTCTACTGGTTCGATCACAACTGGCATTACATTCGCAAATGGGAGCACCTGAAGCAGGGCGTTACCCTCAACGCGCTGCATCCTGAATATAAAGCCGCCATTATGCAGCAGGCCAACAAAGATTTTGGCCCAAGCGACGCCGTGATGAGCCGCGGTGTTTCAACCCAGATCTCATTGCTGATAAGCGAACAACAGATCAAAGAAAAAGGCGAGAAAATTGTAGCGGCAGTGAAGAAAGTACTGGCTGCGCAAAAGATCTCGGCTTAACGATAATTTTAAAACAGGGCACACGTTTGGAAGATGATGTAAGGATATCATCTTCCAAACGTTGTAAAACCAGCGTACTTTAAAAATGGAAAGAACCGCTAATGCCGTAAAAACAGGCCTGTATGTATGCCTAGTTGCATTATTGATAATGGCCGGTTGTAAAAGTCAGGATTCGCAAAGCGGCGCTGCAGCAGGTAATATGAGTGATTCAGCCCGCAAAGCGCAGGACCGCCTCGATAGCCTTAGAAAGACCCACTATCTGAATAACGATCTCTCCATTATTTTCCTCGATGCCACTTCATGGATCATGAAAACGCAAATGGCGTTGACAAGGGCCGAAATGACCGGTAATAAAAAAGAAATGGTCGATAGCCTGGTCATCAATAGTACGCAGGGCGATACCCTGTATTTGACATTGCGCCGCATGTATGAGGCCGGCGCGGTGTTTGCCGAAAGCTATTCCCAGAAAGATCAATACCGCGCAATGCGCGAACCCGATAGCTCCAGATTATGGCTGCAGAAACATTTTAAGGATAACACCCCGAAGCAGGCACTGAAAACACTCGAAGGCTTCCAGAACGATGTAACTACCATTAATAAGATTGTGAGGAAGTAAGGTCAACTCGTTAACCCGTCAACAAGCCAACTTCACTTCCCATATTCCAGCCTGTTCACATAATCAAGCGAGCCAATCCGGAACCGCAGGGGGACCTTTGTCGCTTTTTCAAACATCAGCTCCTTTTTACAAAAAAAGCCAAACCGCGAGGTGTAATAATTGTTACCTATTGTGTTTACCACCGCCGGGCGGGCCTGAAAATCAGGTGAAAACACTATTTTACGATGGCTTAACATATGAAAACCAGCTGTTAGTAACTTTTTAGGTACCTTATACATAGAAACCGGCGCCACTTTGTCCGGAGAAAATAACGCCCTGCCAGATGTTATATTTACCTGGTTTTGAGCCGAAATAACCCCCGGCCGAAAACAAAAAGCCGCAAAGACAATAATTTTATAAAATCGTTTCACAACGTTGATTACATTTGTCTGTAAATTTACGGCCTGATTTTTGTGGTTGCCGCAAATTTTTTTAAAATTTTTTTAGCGACAAACTGAATAAAATATTGACGCACATGGCATTGAGTCAAAGTTTACAGCAAAAGCTTTTACAAAAACTTTCTCCACAGCAGATTCAGCTCATGAAACTGCTGCAGGTGCCTACGGCTAACCTTGAAGAACGGATTAAGGAAGAACTGGAAGAAAATCCGGCTTTGGAAGTGTCTGAAGAAAGCCATGACGAGTATGATAATGAGACGAAAGATGAATTCGACAGCAGCGATGAAGAGGATTTTGATGTAGATGGCAGTGAGGATGAGTATGATAATATCGACATTAGCGAGTACGTAGGAGATGAAGACGGAGAAATAGCAGATTACAAATTGCGGGATGATAACTATCCCGAAATGGACGACAAGAAAGTTGTTCCGTATAAAATAGAAACATCGTTCCATGAACACCTGCTGAGCCAGTTGGGCATGTTGAAGATGAACGATAAAGAACGCAGGATCGCCGAACAGATAGTGGGCAGTATTGACGATGATGGGTACCTGCGCCGCGAAACGGCGGCCATCGTCGACGATCTCGCTTTCCGCCAGAACATCGATACCAACGAACAGGAAGTGGAAAAGGTGATCAGGCTGGTGCAGCAGTTCGACCCGCCGGGAGTATGCGCCCGCGACCTGCAGGAATGTTTGTTGCTGCAATTGCACCGGCAGCAGATTGGCGGCAGAAATGTCGACAAGGCCATCGATGTGCTTACCGATTACTTCGATGAGTTCACCAAGAAACACTACGACAAAATTCAACGCGGGTTGAACCTCGATGATGAAGGTTTGAAAGATGTGATCGGCCATATCATTCGCCTTACCCCGAAACCCGGCGGTAATCATGGCGATATCAACAAGGCGGAAAGTTATGTGGTGCCCGACTTCTTCGTATACAACAACGGCGGCAAGCTCGAGCTCACGCTCAACTCAAAGAACGCGCCCGACCTGCGCATCAGCGAAGGCTATCGCGACATGCTGCGCGAATACGATAAGGGCAGTAAAAAAGACAAACGCCAGAAAGAAGCTATCCTGTTCATAAAGCAGAAGATAGATGCCGCCAAATGGTTCATAGATGCCATTAAACAAAGGCAGCATACGCTGAGCAGTGTAATGGAAACCATCATGAGCTACCAGCGCGAATTTTTCCTCACCGGCGATGAAACTACGCTGAAGCCCATGATCCTGAAAGATATTGCCGAACGCACCGGGCTCGATATCTCTACCGTAAGCCGCGTGGCCAACAGCAAGTTTGTACAAACCGAATTCGGCACCTACAGGTTGAAGTTCTTCTTTAGCGAATCACTCAGTACCGATAGTGGGGAAGAGGTATCTACCCGCGAGGTAAAGAAAATACTCAGCGACCTCATAGAAGGCGAAAGCAAGAAGAAACCATTGAGCGACGAAAAACTCACCGAGCTATTGCAGGAAAAAGGTTATAATATTGCACGCCGAACCGTTGCCAAGTACCGCGAACAATTGAATATTCCTGTGGCCCGGTTAAGGAAAGAACTGTAATAGAAGTAAGTTATGTCAACAACACCGCTTGCGGCACAGCCTGCGAAACAACCGGCGCCCATCAGGGCATTAGCCCATTTTTTTTCCTGGGTATTTCATCCGTTATTTATTCCGGCCTGTGTAACCGCCTTCCTGGTGTTCATCGATCCGTATACATTTGCCGGGTTTAATACGAAGTACAGTTTGTTCCGGCTCATTTTTGTTATTTTCAATACCGCGTTCATACCCGGTTTTGCCGTGTTCCTGATGTGGCGGCTGAAACTGATACAATCGATGCACCTGCGTACGCAAAAAGAAAGGATCATCCCGTATGCCGCCGCCATGATCTTTTACTTCTGGGCCTGGTATGTTGCTCACAGGCAAAAAGAAAATCCCGGGCCGTTTATTGATTTCCTGTTAGGGTCATTCCTCGCCGTTTGCGCCGCCTGGTTTTTGAATATCGTGAATAAGGTAAGCATGCACGCTATAGCCATTGGTGGTTTCGCCATGTTCTTTTTACTGCATGCTTTCAACCAGTCGGATGTAACCGGCATCTATTTTTCCATAGCTATTTTAATTGCCGGGGTGGTTTGTACCTCGCGCCTCATTGTTTCAGATCATACACCCGCAGAAATATATTTAGGCCTTTTTGCCGGTGCGTTTTGCCAGGTAATTGCACGCTGGTTGTAGTAAAACAGGCAACGAGGCAAAAAGGCAACAACACAATAATACAACGAGGCAAAAAAGGAAAGCCCTTTTTTGCCTCTGTGCATAAAAAAAGCCCAATCATAGGGTACGATCCTATATTGAGCTTCTAACCTTGCCCGAACGACGTTCAGTCGGGCGGGCTTCAAACCATCTGAAGTAGTGTTACTACTTAACCATTCAGAACTTTAGACTTTTGAATATAGTTTTTGGTGGGATGATAAATGAACAAACAGCTACCATCCTTTATAGTTTGAATAACTTTTCCGGTTTCTTTTTGCGGAAGTGCAGGGCATCCGAAACTGCGGCCATTGATGGGGCTGCGTGCTAAAAAGCTGGCGCCTACATAATTTGATCCATGAATGACGATATTCCGCTCGTCGGCCTTGTCGTTAATGTTCTTTTCAAGCCCTTCTATTTTCAGCGCCAGGCCATGGCTGCCGTAGTACGTGTTGCCGGTAACATAAAAACCAAGACTGCTTTTATGTGATTCGGGACTGTTGGAGAAAGAGCGGGCAAATTCGCCACCTGAATTGCGGCCATGCGCTACCCAGGTATTGATAAGCACTTTCTTTTCTTCCATATCGATTACGTAAAATCTTTTTCTGCGCGATGACTGACTGAAATCGCAGATGGAAAGCACCTGATCTTTCATCACCTTGCCGCGTTCAACCAGGTTTTTGTAACCCTTCAGCGCATATTCAAAGGCTTTTGGCGACAGGCCAAGCTTTTTCAGGTTCATTTCGTTGTACATCAACATCGCTTCCGAAGCGAATGCCTCTGCGGTTGACTTTACAATTTCCATTGCTGTTGCCGGAATAGGCGCCCGAAACTCCATTTTAGATGTGGCAGTCACATCTGGTTCTTTTACCTCTTCCTCTGTGCCGGCTGAAATTACCGGCGATACTGCTAAAAAACACAACAACACACCAAATGACATTTTCTTATATGTCCGTTTCATAGGTATTTGAACTTAAAAATCGGTTTGCAACAATTATTTTCTACGAAATACGGGAATAGAACGAAGCTTTTCCGAAAATATTTTCGCGTTTTCAGGCAGAAAACCAGTGTTTTCCGAAATAATTGAAGCAGTATGTATATTGGAGTATTTCCCAATAAGGGAATTCCCCTATTGACCGCCAGTTGCTTTTAGTACATTTACCCGGGGCCGGCCGCATCCCTTTTTTCGATATTGAATTCGTTGGCGTAGATCTTAATGAGTACGAGAAAAAGTGAAATGAGGATGGGTCCGAAAATAAGGCCGATAAACCCAAATAGTCCTACCCCTATTATAACTCCGAAACCGGTGATCAGCGGGTGCACATCGCCAAGCCGCTTCAGTACCCAGAAACGGAAAAGATTATCGACAGTGCCAATTATTCCGAAACCGTATAAGAGCATAATGATGCCTTTTGCTGATTGACCGCCGGCAAAGAACAGCAGACTTACCGGAACATAGGCAATAGCCGCTCCCACCACAGGCAGCATGGAGGTGATACAGGTAATCACAAACCAGAACCAGGGTTCATTTACACCTAATATCAGGTAACCGATCAGGCCAACTATACCCTGCAGGATGGCAATGAGGGGAATGCCGATGGCATTCGAATATACCATGCTGTTAAGCTCCCTGCGTAATAACAGCGTGTTCTCGTCTTTAACCGGTACCCAGTCGTAAAAGTTCGATTCCATTTTACGGCCGTCAACCAGCATGAAGTACAAAATAAAATACATGATCACTATGCCGAAAATAGTATCGAAAGTGGAGGCAAGGATCTTCGGCACAGTATTACTGCCCCAGGTTGCAATTTTTTCGAGGTTGGCGCTGGTAAGGATCTGGATCTTATACCGGGCTTCAATTTTTTCGATATAGGATTGCAAAGAGGAAAGCACTTCCTGTGAATGCTCCATAGCAAAGGCAATTTTTGAAGTGAGCATGTTAACCACCAGTAAAATAGGCAGCAGAATGATCAGGAATGATAACAGCATCAGCAGGGCCGCCGTCAGGCTTTTTTTCCATTTGTATTGTCCCTGCAAAATAAACATCCACTTGCGCAGCAGCACGTATAAAGTGTATGCCCCCAAAAAAGCCGGGATCAGGGTCTTTAACTGGTTGAACAGAACAATACCGAGCGTAATAATGGTGGCCAGTATCAGTACCTGCCGGATAGCGTTATTGGGAATTTGTTTCATGAAGGTTGTTGTGGATTAAAAATAAATAATAATTGCAAATGCCGTTCCTTTAATAGCAAAAGGGCGGGTACCCTTTTGAAGTTGACCCGCCCTTTGCATTTTTAAGATATAAGAACTTTATATTTTAACCTTCTTCCAGTTGCCTTTTTTGAAAAGAATGATACCGGCAATGGAAATGCCTGTTTCGGCAAGTACAATGGCAATAAACACACCCTTGGGCCCCAGTTTGAACACGATCGCCAGCAGGTAGGCAATGGGCACCTGGAACAACCAGAAGCCGAAGACATTGATCAGCGTAGGCGTTTTGGTATCGCCAGCCCCGTTGAAGGCATTGGTAACAACCATGCCTATGCCATAAAAGATATAACCAAGGCTTACGATGCGTAATGCCTGTACAGCATATGAATCAACGGTAACGTCTTTGTTCATAAACCCTACGATCGGTTGCGCGAACAACAGGAACACCAGCGTTACAAAGATCATGAAGATGGTATTATAGCGTACGGTGCTCCAAACCGATTGTTCGGCCCGTAGCGGTTGCTGCGCGCCCAGGTTTTGACCAACCAGCGTGGCGGCAGCATTGCTCAACCCCCATGCAGGTAATAAAAAGAACATGATCAGGCGAATGGCAACGCCATAACCGGCTACAGCGGTATCGCCGAACTCAGCCATAATACGCGCCAGTACCATCCAGCTGGCAGAAGCGATCAGGAACTGTGCAGTACCCGTCCAGGCTATATTACTGATGGACTTAATAATTGGCCAGTCGGGTAAAAAATCTGACGTCTTTATTTTAATAACGCGTTTGCCGCTGAATAAATGATAAAACTGGTACAGGACGCCGATACCCCGGCCAATAGTGGTAGCCATAGCGGCGCCGGTAATACCAAATGCAGGAATAGGACCTGCGCCGTGTATCAGTACCGGGCAAAGAATGATATTACAGATATTGGCGATCCATAACGAACGCATAGCCATAGACGCGTCGCCGGCTCCCCTGAAAATACCGTTGATCAAAAACAGCAACATGATAACAATGCTGCCGCCAAAAATGATGCGGGTAAATGTGGTGCCTATGCGAATGGTTTCAGCCGAAGCGCCCATCAGTTTCAGAATATCAGGCGCAAATATCAAGCCGGTGATACTAACTATAACAGTTACAAAAAAAGCGATCAGCAATGATTGCGTGCCCGCTTTCGATGCAGCTTCGGGGTTCTTTTCTCCTATACGGCGGGCTACCATCGCCGTTGCTGCCATACTCAGGCCTATGGCCAGTGAGTAAACAATGGTTAGCACCGATTCGGTTAGCACCACTGTGGCAACGGCTTCATTCATGCCCAGCCGCCCTACAAAAAAAATATCCACAACCGCAAAAACCGACTCCATGCACATCTCGAGTATCATGGGTACAGCCAGTAAGAACACGGCGCGGCGGATACTACCCTGCGTATAGTCCTGCTCCTGTCCCGACAATGCCTGTTTGAATAAAGAGAAAAAAGTTTTGACCCCGCGCTCGCGCGGAGATGTGCCTACGTTGGATGTTTGGTCAACCATACAGATCCTGTTTAACAAGTAATACAATAAAAGGTAATGAGGCGCTGCAAGCGCTGACTAAAAAAATGCTGGAGTTAAGTGTTCGTGAAACATGCCTGATGCTGCAGCGAACTGTATCTTAAAGTTTCATGGTTCGTTTCATTGAGGAGAGGCAAAGGTAGCCAACGCCGGTAATAACCAAAACTTTTTTTGCCCTCAATGGGCCAGGCCCCTATTAATAAAGGATGAAAACGGATTTTCGACGCCCGAACCCAGGGAAAATAATTTGCTTGGTAAATTAGACCGATCGGTTTATTTTTGTGAGGTGACGAAATCAGAAAAGACAAAAGAATTCATTATTGCCAAAGCCGCGCCGCTGTTCAATAAGAAAGGTTATGCCGGCACATCCATGAGCGATATCATGAAAGCCACCGGGCTGGCCAAAGGCGGATTGTACGGCAATTTTGAAAGCAAGGATGAAATTGCCGCACTTGCATTCGAGTATTCCTACAACCAGTTGAAAGATGATATAGGCCAGAAGATACGCGCCAAAAAAACGGGTGTTGACAAGTTGCTGGTCATTCTTCAGTATTATAAAAATTATACGGTATCGCCAACTGTCGATGGCGGCTGCCCGCTATTGAACACTGCGGTGGATGCCGATGATGCGTATCCGTTCCTGAAAAAGAAAGCGCGCCAGGCATTGCAGGAAATGATCGGTTCCCTGCAACATATTCTAAAAATGGGTATCCAGGAAGGCGCATTCAGGAGCGATCTGAATGTGAAGAAAGAAGCCGAACTGATCTTTGCCCAAATAGAAGGCGGTATTATGATGGCCAAGGTGCTCGATGATGTAACGGTATTGAACAGGTTACTTGAAAACCTGAAGAACCGCATGGAAACGGAATACATGAACAATGCAGAATAAACCACACAGATAACTTTAATTATATGCAAACTTCACAACCAAAAACATTTTATACAGTACGGTTCAGTGATTGCGATCCTATGGGGCATTTGAATAACGCCCGTTATATCGATTACATGCTTAATGCCCGTGAAGATCATTTGAAACAGGCTTACCAGATCAACCTGACCGAGTATCATAAAAAAGGCATTGCCTGGGTAGTGCGCCGGCACGATATACAATACCTGCGTCCCGCTTTTTATAATGAAACCGTATGTATTGAATCGAGGCTTATTGAGCTTGCCGATTCGCATTTGCTGGTTGAAATGTTAATGTATGATGAAAGCCAGACGACGTTAAAAGCCATTATGTGGACCAACTTCACCAGTATAGATGTAAAGACCGGGCGCAGGAAAGAACATACTGCAGAGTTTATGGAATTTGCAACTGCAGTAAAAGTAGCTGATGTAAATATTCACGGTGGCCTTACCGAAAGAATAAAATCACTGCAGAACCCGGTGCATTGACAATACCATATAAGTAACGGCCCGGAAGCAGAGAGCGAATAAGAACGCTTTCCGCTTCCGGGCTTTGTCGTTTAAAGCCCTTCTGTTAAGGAATTACTAATACCTTTTGCTTCCGCTTTAACCCTTAGCAATACACTTTTCTTCTTAGCATTTCTTTAATAAACTTCCTGGCTTTTGCGCCTTCTATTAGTACATAAAAGCAACACGCTTTATACAGGTAAAAAAAATAATCACTTTAAAAACATTAAATATGAAAACGTTCTTTACCCTCACTACCATCGTACTGATAGTAATTGCCAGTTTAGTAAGTGTACCTTTATTTCAACATGGACATTATGCTTTTTCTGCACTGTTGGTACTCACCAGCTTTTTATCTGCAGCAATGTGGGTGTATGTACTGGCCAGCAAGAAAGTGGTACTGAGTTAACATAGTAGCTTCTTTCAGTCATAACATAAGGGTTCCGGGAACTGGTTTTTACCGGTTCCTTTTTTATTTACCGGCCGGCCTTATGTTCAACCTGGTTGCCAAGTTCGGGCTCGGCTGTAATGAACCAACCGGGTAATTCAGGCTCATGTAATTTCCAACGCCCATTTTCATCACGGGCCAGCGTTGCGGTAATCAGGCTGCCGCTGCTGTCAACAACTGAAATGTGAAAATAGATAGCTATAGAATTTATACGGGCAAAATGAAACTCCCGTTCCTGCCCGTCTGTGCACTTAATGATGGTTGAAAAATCTGTTTCCATGGTCGCCCTTTTATACCAAATACAAAGGTGCGCAATAATCTTTCCAGAGTAAGCTATTGTAAACGTGTGATGGCCGGAATAATCGGGTTTGCAGGACAATAAATTGAAAATTAGCTGATTATTAACTGATGAAATAGTTCAATTCCGTTCCTGCCCGATTGAAGTTCTTGTATTAACCGGTTGTGATAATCAGCCTGTTGCTGAAATTTTTACACGCTCTCAATTCACTTTACACAGGGGTGTCAGCAGCCAACATTCGGGGCAACTTTCTTCCTAAAAAATCGTATATTCATAAGGCGTGTTATTAGATACGGCAAGGAACATTTTACTGCCCTTTTTTTTAATCAAGACCCTTTTACTGCATTTTTACTAACTACTTTTTGCCAGAAGCATGAAGAGATCTGTAATTGGCTGCCTGCTGCTGCTTACGCTATCTGCCGCCCGTGCCGATCATATCACAGGCGGCGAAATGCATTATACCTTCATGGGCATCAACAACGGCCAGTACACTTACCAGGTCACCGCTAAGCTTTTTATGGATTGCTATAGTAACCGCAGGCTTCCCAACCCGGCTTTCTTCGGCATTTTTAACAAGGGCACCGGGGCTCATATTATGGACATGTCGATACCCATGGTGCGGCAGGACAGGCTGCTGCTGAGCAATCCCGGCAAATGCATTACCAACCCGCCCAATGTTTGCTACGATATAGGCTTGTATGACTTTACGGTAAACCTGCCGCCGGCAGCAGAAGGGTACATCATTGCCATACAGGTTGTATACCGGGTACAGGGCATCAACAATTTAACGCCGGGCTATGGTAATATCGGGGCTACCTACACTGGTGAAATCCCGGGCAACAGCCGGGAGGCTTCAGGCCCGCAAAACCATAGCGCCCGTTTTACCGGCGATGATATGGTTGTCATTTGCGCCAACAACGCTTTCTCTTACAGCTTTGCGGCAGAAGATGGCGACAAAGATCAGTTACGGTATTCATTTGCCAACGCGTATATCGGCGGCTCGGGCGGCGGCGGAGCCAACTTTCCACCTGCACCGCCACCCTATGCATCGGTGCCATACGGATCTAATTATGGCGCAGGTGCACCATTGGGCGGTAACGTAAAGATCAATGCCAGCACCGGCTTAATAACAGGCATAGCACCCGGCGATGGTATTTATGTGGTAACGGTTCAGGTAGAAGAGATCAGGAACGGCGTAGTGATAGCCACGCAGCGCAAGGACCTGCAGATCCGCATAACGGCCTGCACCATCGCTTCCGCTTCCATGCCGGCTGAATACATGTTATGCAAAAGCTCACAAACCATTGCCTTATCGAACCTGAGCACAAGTCCGCTTATTACATCAACCACCTGGGAGTTGTTCAATAGTAACGGAGTTTCAATTTTTACTTCCAACAGTGCCAATACCAGTTATACATTTCCCGATACAGGTTTGTACACGGTAAAACTTGTCATTAACCGTAACCAGCAATGCTCCGACTCGTCATTCACAACTGCATACGTATACCCCGGCTTTGTGCCCGATTTTTCGGTGGATGGCATTTGTTTCAAAAAGCCAACCCGGTTCATCGATGCAAGTACCACCAGGTACGGGCAGGTAAATTCGTGGAACTGGAGCTTTGGCGATGGCACCGGCAATGACCGGTCGGCCCAGCCTTCGCCAACCTACACTTACCAGTCGATGGGTACGAAAAACGTGCAGCTGGTGGCCACTACTACAAAAGGCTGCCGCGATACCGTGTATAAGAGCGTTAACGTTGTTGATAAACCGCCGCTCTCGCTTGCCTTCCGCGATACGCTTATTTGTATACCCGATGGCGTTCAGCTGAAAGCAATTGGCAATGGTATTTTTAGCTGGGGGCCGGTTATTGCCATGACGAGCCCCAATACGGCAACGCCAACGGTTAACCCGGTTACCACTACAACTTATAAAGTACAGCTCGACGATAATGGATGTATCAATCACGACTCGGTAAAAGTGCGGGTAGTTGATCATGTTGACCTGCAGGCTATGAACGATACCACCATCTGCCAGGGCGATACCATCCGGCTGCACCTGCAGTCAGACGGGTTACAATATGCCTGGTCGCCCGTTAACCAGGTGCTGAACCATACCGCCGCCAACCCCCTGGCCGTAACGCAGTTCACCACCAGTTACCAGGTATTGGCCAGTATAGGCAGTTGTACCGCGCTCGACAGGGTGGTTGTTACAACGGTGCCTTACCCGGTTGCTGATGCCGGCCCTGATACAACTATTTGTTTTGCCACTTCGGCGCAGCTAAAGGGCAGTACCGAAGCAATGACTTTTGCCTGGCTGCCCAGCTCCACATTGAGCGGTCTCACCATCTTTGACCCCATAGCATCACCAGAACAATCTACGGCATATGTGCTCTCGGCGTTTGACAACAAGGGTTGCCCCAAGCCGGGATATGATACCGTAACGGTAAGCGTATTGCCTGCCATAAACGCATTTGCAGGAAGAGATACCACGGTAATTACAGGTCAGTTATTACAATTACAGGCAAGCGGCGGCGTGAAATATGAATGGAAGCCGGCAACAGGTTTATCAAATACAGCTATTGCCAATCCGGTGGCAGTCTACAGCACGCCTTCAACCGGTATACCTTACAAAGTAATGGTGTATAACGAAGCAGGTTGTGTTGATTCTGCCTATATCAAAGTAAAAGTATTTCAAACAATGCCGTCGGTGTTTGTGCCCAATGCATTTTCGCCAAATCGCGATGGCCGCAATGATCTCTTACGCCCGGTTGCGGCAGGTATGTCCCGCATCGATTTCTTCCGGATCTACAATCGCTGGGGGCAACTGGTTTTCAGCACCACAACCAGTGAACATGGCTGGGATGGCACCATTGCCGGTAAACAGCAGCCTTCCGGAACATATGTTTGGGTAGTAAAAGCCGTTGATTACCTGGGTTCGCCGTATATGCAACGCGGTACCCTGGTATTGGTTAGATAAACCTGGTCACTCCTGCTGTAGTTGTCGATGATTTAATTTGGCTTTCCCGCTGTCATTCTCCAATCCATAGAAAATACATTCAGCAGGCAGTTGCACAATTCGCTGATGCGGGTGGGCTTGGTTAGAAAGAAATGTGCACCCAGCTGCAGAATTTCCTGTTTGTCTTTCTGGTTGCTGCTGGTAGTGTAAATAATAAGCGGAACAGTTGAATACCGGGGAAGTTTTTTTATTTCAATAAGGCATTCCTTACCGTTTAGTTTCGGCATATTCAGATCGAGGAAAATAAAATCGGGAAGTGGAATGCTTTCATCCTTTAATTGTCTTAACGCCACTTCTCCATTGTTGGCAAAGAAACAGTTGAAAGGAATGTTCAGGTCCTTCATGGCTTCATTAATGAACAGCTGGTCGTCTTCATCATCATCGATTATGAAAAGGGTTTTTGTTTTGTCCATGAGGTTGATAATAAGTATAAAAATACCAATTTTTGAGGGTATTTTCCCTGTAAAAAGCATTTTTTAATCTGCGAAACAGGAATAGATACTGAGCAGCGCATGTGCCGGCAATGGCCACATTTAACATTGCATAATATTCCATTATTTCTTCATCTGGAAAATGGGAAATCGGCAGGTTGACAGAAATTGTTATTGAATCCTGTATCTTCAGGTTTTGCGATACTGCCGGTAACGATTGTATGCCCTTCCGGCAGGCTAAATCAACGATTCATGAATCAACTGGAAATGAAAACAAAACGCCTGTTCATTGTGCTGCTGTTGCCTGTAAGCCTGTATGCACAAACTGAAAAATCAACTGCAACCGGTAACAGCCAACGCGAATACTTTGTACAATCCCTCGTACGTATTGCCGATCCCCTGCTGACCGCACTAAGCAAAAATGAATTGAAAAAGAAAATGCCGGTGGAAGCAAAGACCAACGACCGGCAGAACTATACCTACCTCGAAGCTTTTGGCCGTTTGCTCGCCGGCATGGCGCCCTGGCTGGAACTGGGCCCTGATAATACCGAAGAAGGAAAACTGCGCAAAAAATACATTGATCTTTCTGTGACAGGTATTCGCAACGCCACCGACCCCGCAGCGCCCGATTATATGAACTTTTATAAGGGCGGACAAGCCCTTGTAGATGCGGCATTTTTATCGCAGGCCCTGTTGCGCGCCCCCACCCAGTTATGGGGCCGGCTCGATGCAAAAACAAAAAAGAATGTACTGGAAGCGCTGAAAAGTTCAAGAGTGATAACACCCGGCCATAGCAACTGGCTTTTTTTCAGCGCCATGGTAGAAGCCGCTTTGTTACAGTTTGAAGGAAGCTGTGATAAAATGCGAATAGACTATGCCGTATCGCAACACCTGCAGTGGTACAAGGGCGATGGCGCCTATGGCGACGGCCCCAATTTTCACTGGGACTATTACAACAGCTTTGTAATACAGCCCATGTTCCTCGAAGTGCTGCAGGCGCTTATCGCGAGCGGACAAAAAGAAACCAAAATCTGGGATCTTGAACTGACCCGCGCCCGGCGGTATGCAGCTGTACAGGAACGCATGATCTCGCCCGAAGGCACCTACCCGCCCATTGGCCGTTCGCTGGCTTACCGGTTTGGCGCCTTTCAATTACTGTCGAAGATCGCGCTCATGCGCCAGTTGCCGGCCGATGTATTGCCGCAGCAGGTACGATGCGCCTTGTATGAAGTAGTAAAAAAACAAATGGAAGCGCCCGGTACGTTCGATAAAGACGGATGGCTTACTATAGGATTGGTGGGCCATCAGCCCGGCGTAGGCGAACACTATATTTCAACGGGCAGCCTGTATTTATGCTCACAGGTATTTTTGGTGCTCGGCCTGCCCGCAAACGATCCGTTCTGGCAGAATGCCGATGCCGACTGGACCGCTAAAAAAGCCTGGAAGGGCGAACCTATTCCCATTGACCATTCAATAGAAAATTAAAGAACCGGCGAAATAACAAACCCTGCCGCCTGGTAATGCCATTCAGTGTTTACTGAATGCATTGACAAATGTCATAGAAAAATCAGCTGCACCTGCACGCTAAGAAATTTGTTCCATTTTAATAAGTATTAACACGCTGTTTTTGCTGGAACCCTCACCGGATCGGGCATTTTTTCGCCAATTGGTTCGAGATTTGCCCTATGAGCGGAATTGATTGAAAATGGTAAAAGGTTGTTAAAGCAATTGATGACACCCAGCCAAATATTATTGAAACGCGTTATTATAATCCAGGGAGCCATTCAGCATGAATATAAAAGCTATAACCAGTACAGTGATTGCCGGCGTAACATTGTTCGCCGCGTGTCGTAAAGATGATTCAATGTCTTCAGATGATGGCGCATCAACCAGCGATTGTGTGGTGCAGGAAAGCACTGGAAACGGGAGGCTTATTCCCGACCAGTACATTATAGCCTACAACCAGTCAACCAGCAGCAGTTTAAGTTCAACTGCGCGCATCGCTTCATTCAGTAATAATTTATTGAAACGTAACAATATCAGCAGTTCCGCATTGCGGAAGAGTTTTTCCGGCGCTCCCGGCAGCCGTGCATTGGGTGGTTTTATTGCCCGCTTATCGGGTGCAGAACTGGCCAGGTTGAAAGCCGATACATCCATTCGCATGATAGAACAGGACCGTATCGTTGCCTATGGTGCTTGTTTTCAGGTGGTTGAGCCCAAAACAATTACCTGGAACGTAACCCGGGTAGGTTATGGCGACGGCACCGGCAAAACCGCATGGATCATTGATTCTGGGATCGATTTCGGCCATCCCGATCTGAATGCCGATGCTACCCGCAGCAAATCATTTATAAACGGCGTTACTTCAGCAGCCGATGAAAACGGTCATGGTACCCATGTAGCCGGCATTATCGGTGCAAAGAATAATTCAGAAGGGGTGTTGGGAGTGGCTTCAGGCGCCAGCCTGGTTGCCTGCCGGGTTTTTGATAAAGATGGCGAAGGCACCCTCGGTTCAATTGTACAGGCTTTATCATACATCAGCAGTAATGCAAAAGCAGGCGATGTGGTGAATATGAGTTTGGGCGAAGATGAAGTATCGAGCATCCTTGATAACCAGGTTCAGTCAATAGCCGCCAAAGGAATCTACTTTGCCATTGCCGCCGGTAACGACGGCAAATCTGCCAATGGCTTCTCGCCCGGCAGAGTGAATGGTACAAATATCTACACGGTTTCTGCGGTCGACAGCCTCGATAATTTTGCCTCCTTTTCAAACTACGGAAATGATGTGGTGGACCTTGCAGCGCCCGGTGTTCGAATTCCTTCCACTTATTTAAATGGAAAATACGCCATCTTCAGTGGAACCTCGATGGCTGCGCCGCATGTAGCCGGTTTGTTATTGCTTAAAGGAAGCGCTATAACTACTTTAGGCACAGCTAAAAACGACCCCGATGGCAGTCCCGATCCTATTGCCCACAAATAGCCTTTAACTCCTTCGTTTTTATAAACATATTGGGGAATTTGTTGCCCAACAAAGCTGGTGTTAAATTTCGATGGATGATGCATCCATGAAATTGAAACAAAGACAACCCCGCAGGTATGTATTGACTAAAAAACTGGATGCATTCTTTACCGATGTGTATTCGTTCGGGCAGTTTATTGCCCGCTTTTTCCGCACAGTATTTTTACCGCCTTACGAGTTCAAAGAAATAATAAAGCAGAGTTATGCCATAGGCGTAAAATCATTACCCTTAATTACACTTACCGGTTTTATTACGGGCATTGTATTTACAAAACAAAGCCGCCCTTCGTTATCTGAATTCGGCGCCACCTCCTGGCTGCCCTCGCTGGTAGCCATTGCCATTATCCGTGCGCTGGCCCCATTGGTTACCGGCCTTATCACTGCCGGCAAAGTAGGTTCCAACATCGGGGCAGAATTAGGTTCCATGAAAGTGACCGAACAAATAGATGCCATGGAAGTGTCGGCTACCAACCCGTTCAGGTTTCTGGTAGTGACCCGCATATTGAGCACCACCTTTATGGTTCCCCTGCTGATGTTGTATATGGCATTGTTGGCTTTGTTAGGCGCCTTTGTAAACGTACACGCCAATGAGCAAACCAGTTTTGTTTCATTTATCGAGAACGGTTTTCAAACTATCAGTTTCCTTGATATTTTTTCATCAATATTCAAATCGGTCATCTTCGGTTTTACTATAGGTATTGTTGGTTGTTACCAGGGATATAATACAACGCAGGGCACCCAGGGGGTAGGCCGGGCGGCCAATTCCTCCGTGGTGATGTCGATGTTCCTGATATTTATAGAAGAAATAATAATTGTACAGATCACAAACTGGTTCAGGCCCTGATGGAAAAAAAAGAAAAACATATCGACAGAACAAAACAGGTTATTACCATTCGCGACCTGCATAAATCGTTTGGAACAAACCACGTATTGCGGGGTATCGACCTCGATATCTTTCAGGGTGAAAATGTGGTAGTGCTGGGCCGGTCGGGTACGGGTAAATCGGTGCTGATAAAGATCATTGCCGGATTGCTGAAGCCCGACAAAGGAACGGTAAATGTATTGGGCGAAAATGTTGCCAGCTTAAGCTACCGCAAACTGGAAGAGCTTCGGTTACGCATTGGATTTTCATTTCAGAACAGCGCATTGTATGATAGCATGACCGTAAGGGAAAACCTCGAATTCCCGTTGTTACGCAACTCAAAACATTTAACCACGGCGCAGGTCAACAGTGCAGTTGAAAAAGCGCTTGAAGCGGTTGGTTTGTCGCATGCCATAAACCAGTGGCCGGCCGAGCTTTCGGGCGGACAACGAAAACGCATTGGCATTGCGCGAACACTTATTATGCAACCGGCCATAATGTTGTATGATGAACCTACCGCTGGCCTTGATCCCATAACCAGCATGGAGATAAATGATCTTATCAATGAAGTGCAGCAGCGGTTCAATACCAGTTCCATAATTATAACGCACGACCTTACCTGTGCCAGGGCTACCGGCGATAAGTTAGCCGTTTTGCTCGATGGCCGTTTTGTACAAATGGGGTCGTTTGAAGAAGTTTTTGCCAGCGGCGATGAGCGGCTGAAAAGTTTCTATGATTACAATTTTATAACCTGATTGAAAATGTATTTGAACAAACAGATTTGTTCAAACTAAAATGTTTACTGATGAGCACAGAAAAAAATAAACGTACGGTGATCGTTGGCCTGTTTGTAACACTGGGCCTGCTGATCTTAGTGGTGGGGGTTTTTACGCTTGGCGGACAGAAAAAGACATTTGCGCCTTCCATTGACGTTCAGGCTGTTTTTGACAATGTGAACGGTTTGCAGAAAGGCGATAATGTATGGTTCTCGGGTGTGAAAGTAGGTGTCGTAAGGTCGATTGAGTTCAATGGCAATTCACAAATAAGGGTTACCATGCACATTGAAAGAAAGGCCCAGGAATTTATCCGCAAAGACGCAAAGGCCAAAGTAGGCGCCGAAGGATTTATAGGCAATAAACTGGTGGTTATCTATGGCGGTTCAGAAAAGGCCGGTCCTATTGAGGGCGGTGAACATCTGATGGTTGAAAAAACATTGAGTACCGACGATATGATGGCTACCCTGCAAAAGAACAATGAAAACCTGGTGGCCATAACTACCGATTTTAAAACGGTTAGCAACCGGTTGGTAAGTGGAGAAGGAACTGCCGGCGCTTTGCTTACCGATGCTACCTTGTATAAAAGCCTGGCCAGTACTGCCAGCAATTTACAGGTAGCGGCGCGTAACAGCCAGGTACTTAGCAGCCGTATTGCAGCATATACCGCCCAATTGGAAAAACCGGGCAGCCTGGCGAATGGCCTGGTGAACGATACGGTTATTATGGCCAATTTACAGGCTGCAGTAAAACAGATAAATGATGCCGCCAACGCCGCCCACTCCTTTACATCTAACCTGAAAACCGTTAGCGATCAGTTGCGTACAGACAATAGTGCCGCTGGTGTACTGCTGAACGACCAGGAAGCTGCGGAAGACCTGAAAGCCATATTGGAAAACCTGAATTCCGGCAGCCGCAAACTCGATGAAGACCTGGAAGCATTACAGCACAATTTTTTATTCCGCGGGTATTTTAGAAAGAAAGCAAAACGCGAGGCCAAGGCCAGGGAGGCAGAAGAAAAGATGCGTGAGGCGGCAGAGAAAGATAATTAAGAAAGCGGCAATTGCCAGCCAACAACATCAACATGTATATCTGTTAAAGTTTCCTTAATGGGTTTATTTGGCAAACCACTTGCACCAGGTGGTGTTATAATGACTGTAATCAATATTCATTAACCGGCAGGTGTGTAAGCCAAAAAGAAATTGAATGCCTAAATCCAACTATCCCAAATTCAGGATCTTGATTTTTCCGCTGTTACTACTGGTTGTAGTATGTTTTATGTTCGCAGCTCCGGCTGCCGATCTGTTGCATAAGAAAAAAGCCGATACAGCTATTGCTGTAAAAGATCCAGCTATTACCGGCGCAAACACCGTTAACCAATATAGTTTATTGTACAATCAAATGAAACTCGATAGCCTTGGGTTGTCGCAGGAAGCATTTAACTATGGTTTACAGGGATATACCGATATGGTTTCGAACGGCGGCTTAAAAAAGAACAATCTGCTTTCGATAGTAGATTTTAGCCTGCCTTCTTCGAAAAAGAGACTGTTCATAATCGATGTAACAACAGGAAAGTTGTTGTTCAATACATACGTTTCACATGGCCGCAATTCCGGTAAAGAAATGGCCACCCGGTTTTCAAACGACCTTAACAGTTTTAAAAGCAGCCTTGGCTTTTTCGTAACAGGAAACACTTATAAGGGCGAACATGGTTATTCATTGCGGCTCGAGGGCATGGAAGCCGGCATAAATGACAATGCATATAACAGAAGCATTGTAATGCATGCAGCTAACTATGTAAATGAAAAAGTAATTGCAATGAAAGGCTTTTTAGGGCGCAGCCTTGGTTGCCCCGCCATACCGCCATCATTACATAAAGCTATTATCAATACTATAAAAGATGGCAGCTGTTTGTTCTTATACAGCCCCGATTCAAATTATATCGCTCATTCCAAGATGATCAATCCGCCGGTGGCGCAGTTGCCGGCAAACGGGTAGAAAAGTTGTTTAAGTAATAATAAATAAAAAAGTCCCCTGGCCTCGCCGGGGGACTTTTGGTTTTTCATATAGTCACTAGTTCTCAGTTCTAAGAATTATTATTTGCGAATAACCGGGCAATCGAGCGTGCTCCTTTTTCCAAAGGTGTAAATCAACCCAATTGAAATATTGGCGTAATAGTCGTTTTTGTCGGGGTTCACCGATTTGCTGAATCCGTCGATATAATCGCTGAATGTGAACCGGTACGATCCTTCAGCCATAACCGATAGTTTGTTTGAGACGGGGTATCGCAAACCAACCCCAACGGGAATAACGGCAATGGTGCCGGGCAGGTTATGCGCCGAGTCTGTGGCCAGGCCCTGAAGCATCGTGTGATCAGGCGGGAAATAATCATAGTTTATGCGGCTGAAATCGCGGGTAACGCGTAATGCGCTAAGACCTACCCCGCCAAAAATATAAGGGGATATTATTTTTCTTTCACCATAATTATTACCCAGAATATTCCAAACCAGTAATTCTGAAATTTCCGTTACCCGGGCGCCAAACCGGAACGCGCGGTGCTGCCGCCATTCGGGGCTATCGTAATTGGTGTCATCGGCCATTAGTTTGCCATGGGCCAGGTTCGTGCGTAATGAAAAGGAACGCGATAGAATGCGATTATAAAAAAGGTTGAATGCAAAGCCAGGCGATTTAAATGCGCCTGCCTTTTCAGGTGTAAGATCGCCCTGATAAACGAATACGCCGCCCCCAATCCCTATTTCATGTTTAGGAACAATTACCTGTGCGCGTAAGGAACTAACAAAACTGCAAGCTATAAATGTAAACGCAATGGCCTTTCCGGAAAACAAATTCATGTATTGGTTTTTTAGTCGGGTAGAAAGAGGCCATGAATAAATTGTTTTGATGAACAGTAAATGGTGAATTAAAAGTAGAAGTAGTCGATAGTAATTTAATTTAACGCAAAGACGTTGACAGAATGTGAATATGAAATGTTAAAAAACTTACGGGTACTGGTTATCAGCGAAATATCAACAACAAAAAAAATGCCGGGTATATACTGTATCGAAAGTATTCAAATAAGGCGGTGCCCGCTGTAAATAGTAGGAAGGCAGTTTTTAAGAAAGGTTTAATGGCCGGTGCGACCGTGCATAATTTTTTTTAATGGTAAATAGAAAAAGCCCTGTTGAAACAGGGCTTTGCACTTTAAAAGTAACACCCATGAAAAACGAGTTACAATAATTTCTTTATACTTATTTGACGATGTTTGAAGGTTACAATTGCGCTTATAGCTGCACTTTTTTCGAAGCTCACTTTTACGGTGTGGTAAGGTTTTTAATTATTAGGCGCGCCAGCGTCTATCCAACAGGTGATAATGGCTTTTTGTTGTGCGCTGAACGTTGCATCCATTGGCATATTGCCGCTTGCTACCGCCGTACGGATCTGTGCCCGCGCATTGAAGATCTGTGTATAGTTTGTAAGCGCTCCGGGCCCATTTACACTGGCAGCCTCGTGACAATTCGATTTTGAACAACTCGTTTGCATTAATGGAAGAACGTTTGCGGAAAAGGTGGTGGTAATGGTATTGCAATCGACTGTGGCTGGCGTATCATCATTGGCACTGTCTTTTTTACAAGCAATTGCCAGAACTGTCATTAACAGGAGGATGCCGGTTGCCGAACTGAGCGTTTTCTTCATACAGGTGTTTTTTGGATTAAATGTTATCTGATTCTTTCTTCTACGATACAATGGATAAACAGGTTGCCGGATCGCGTGCATTGTACTATCGAAAAGAAAGATTTACAGCTAATCTATAGTAACCTTACTGTATAAACAAAATTGCTCCTGTTTCACCCTAAAATTAGGTCCTATATTAAATATCGCAATAATGTTATAGACGAAACCGGCAAATGTATCGGGGAAAAGACACTTTTTGTTGTCAACTTTTTTCCGGTTGTTGAAAAAACTCACATAACTGTCGCTGATGGGTAGTTCAGTTCGGGCTGTCAATTGTACCTTCCGGTTATTGAATGGCTTTTACCATGGCAACAGATACAATATACGGCCCTGGTAAACCGCTCTATATTGATAGGCTTCAGCAGGTAATCCACCGCATCCGGTTCAATTCCCTCTATGGCAAATTGCCGGTGTGCCGAAGTGAAGATGATCAGTGGCTTTTCTTGCAAAGAACGTACCAGATCGATACCCGAAATATCGGGCATATTGATGTCTATAAACAGCCCGTCTGCCTTCGTATTACGTAATAACTCAACCGCAGAAACCGCATCGTCGACCCAGTAACAGGTTGACAGGTTAACAGATTAATAAGTTGGCAGGTTTACAAGGGAAGAAGGGTGCTACCCGGAGATGATTACGGATTGGCGGAATTGAAAGGCGAAGCCCCGATGGAATTGGGTTCACAAGGGAATAGTTGATTACTTCGAAAACCGCCGATAAAAGTCCAGATACCCGTTGTCGGATTCTAAAGCCGCCTAACCAATTGAGTATGTTTGTTATACACAGTGCTGAAGCCAGGCTTTCCTCCTCATTATTCTATAACGCTTCAACCAAATTTTATAAACTCCTTTCCGAAAAAACAGTATACTTTTACACCGGAATGAAAAAGCTCCTCGTGTCCATATTAGCCATCTTTTACCTAAGCACCTCAATAGGCGCTACGGTAAACCTGCATTATTGCATGGGCGAACTGGTAACCTGGGACCTTTCCATACAGGAAACACATACCTGCGGCAATTGCGGTATGGAAAAGGTCAAAAACAAAAAGAATGGTTGTTGTGAGGATAAACACCAGCGGCTGCAGGTAGAAAAAGACCAGAAGGCAGAAAGCCGGTATCAGCCCGACGCGCCGGTTAGTATTGCCGTTATTACCACATTTCCTTTTTTTGTAACGCCGGTTATCGCTTCTGTAACGGAAGCGTACCCTTTATCCAATGCGCCGCCGCGAAGTACGGTGCCCCTTCGTGTTCTTTATTGCATTTTCCGTATCTGATCTCCCGATTATACAACCCCGGCATTCTGTTGGGCAGATGGCATTAATTACACCTATGCCTTCTTACATCTCCATTCAGTAATCAAACATAAAATTGTAGCATAAGAAAAGCGCTGTTGCCTTCAATAGGCTGCATTTTCGTATGTACACGTTTTTAAAATTGTTCATCATTTAAAATGCTTAAAATGAAAAAGTCATTCATTGGCGTACTGGCTGCCATTTCGATCATTGCATATTCCTGCGGCGATAACGCATCTACTACCCAAAAAGAAGAGCATGCGTCTGAAGCTCATGCTGCTACTGAAGAAAATGCCGAAGTAAAAGTGGTAAAGGCAAGTTTTACAAATGTTGATGCTGCCGTGGCCGGCCACATAAAAAAGTTAACAGATAATTACCTGCTGATAAAAAACGCCCTCACCAACGCCAAACCAGCCGAAGCCGGCGATGCGGCAAATAAAATAACAGCAGCAATAAAAGGTTTCGATAAGTCGCTGCTTTCGGCCGACCAGAAAAAAGTGTATGATCAGCAGGAAGAAAACTTAAAAACCACTGCAGAACATATTGCCAAAAGCACCGGCGATCTCGAACACCAGCGCGAACAGTTTTCGATAATGAGCGAAAGCCTGTATACCATGGTGAAAGCGTTTGGCGGTGGCAAAACCCTCTACCACGATCATTGCCCAATGGCAAAAGATGGTAAAGGCGCCATGTGGTTAAGCGAAACCAAAGCAATACGAAACCCCTATTTCGGCGACAAGATGATGGAATGCGGAAGCGTGGAAGAGGAAATACAATAATAATGAATAACGAATAATGAATGTAGAACTTAGAAGGGTGTTCACTTCTACATTCGTTATTCAACATTCGACATTCAAAATTTCAAAATGATCTCATCACTAATCTCCTGGTCGCTAAAGAACTGCTACATCGTGCTGGCAATGGCTGCGGCCTTGCTGGTGTGGGGTTTCATCAACGTACAGAAAAATCCCATCGACGCCATTCCCGATCTTTCCGAAAACCAGGTGATCGTTTTTACTGAATGGATGGGCCGCGGTCCGCAGATCATCGAAGACCAGGTCACCTACCCGCTCGTGAGCAATTTGCAGGGAATACCCAAGGTGAAGAACGTGCGCGCCACCTCCATGTTCGGGATGAGTTTTGTGTATGTGATCTTCGACGACAATACCGACATCTATTGGGCGCGCACCCGCGTGCTGGAGCGCCTCAATTATGCACAGCGTTTATTACCCGAAGGCGTTACGCCTACACTGGGGCCCGATGGCACCGGGGTGGGGCATGTTTTCTGGTATACGCTCGATGCCAGACAAATGGACCTCGGTGAGCAGCGGGCGTTGCAGGACTGGTACATAAAACTGGCCTTGCAAACAGTGCCCGGCGTAGCGGAAGTGTCTTCGTTTGGCGGATTCGAAAAACAGTACCAGCTCGTGCTCGATCCCGTTAAGCTGCAGTTTTACAACGTGTCGCTTATGGATGTAATGAACAAAGTGAAAGAAGCCAATAACGATGTGGGCGGGCGGAAATTTGAAATGAGCGATATGGCGTACATCATTCGCGGCCTTGGATATGTGAAGAACAAGGAAGACCTCGAAAGCATTGCTATCGGCAATTACAATGGCATTCCCGTTCGCGTGAAAGATATAGGCACGGTTCAAATGGGCGGTGATCTGCGGTTGGGCATTTTTGATGAGAACGGCCAGGGCGAAGTTGTAGGCGGTATTGTAGTAATGCGGTACGGCGAAAATGCCGATAAGGTGATCGCCGCGGTAAAAGAAAAAATGAAAGAAGTAGAGAAGGGCCTGCCCAATGGCGTAACCTTTAAAACCGCATACGATCGCAGCGAACTGATCCAGGCCGCTATTGGAAATGTTAAAACAAAGCTCATAGAGGAAATGGCGGTTGTATGTGTGATCGTGATCATCTTCCTGTTTCACTGGCGAAGCGCCCTGAGCATCATTATCCAGATCCCCATCACCATTGCCGTGAGTTTTATATTATTAAATGCCATCGGGCTGTCATCGAATATCATGTCGTTAACCGGTATTGCGCTGGCAATAGGGGTTATTGTCGACAATGGAATAATTATGAGTGAGAACGCCTATCGCCACCTGGCCGAATACCAGCAGCAGCAAAGCGCAAAATCATGATGCAATGACGAAACTATTTAACAAATTACGCGGAAAGGATAATTACCGGATTCCTGAACTGGTAAGAATGCAGATCATTGAAAAGGCCTGCAAACAGGTATCGCGCGGCGTATTCTTTTCCACCATTATTATCATCACCTCGTTTTTACCGGTCTTCCTGTTAACGGGGCAGGAAGGGAAATTATTCCATCCGCTGGCCTTTACCAAAACCTTCATCATGGTGGTTGACGCCGTGCTGGTCATTACGCTGGCGCCGGTGCTGATCTCCTTTTTTATGAAGGGGCGCTTCCGGCCCGAAACCGCCAACCCGGTAAACAGGTTCCTCGAGCGCATATATGAACCGGTGATCCGCGCCTGTATAAAATGGCGCAAAACAACCATTGCCATAAATATAATCGCGCTGGCCATCAGTATTCCGCTGCTGATGAGTTTGGGCCGCGAGTTCATGCCCCCGCTCGATGAAGGCTCGCTGCTGTTTATGCCGGTTACATTGCCCGATGTGTCGAACAGCGAAGTGAAACGTATACTTCAGGTGCAGGACAAGATCATCAAAACAGTTCCGGAAGTAAAGAATGTATTGGGAAAAGCGGGCCGCGCCAATACCGCTACCGATAATTCACCCATCAGCATGATCGAAACCATCATTCTGCTGAAACCGCAGGCCGAATGGCGGCCCGGCATTACAAAGAACGACATCATCAATGAACTGAATAATAAACTGCAGATACCCGGTGTTACCAATGGATGGACGCAGCCCATCATCAACCGCATCAACATGCTTTCAACCGGTATTCGTACCGATGTGGGCGTAAAAGTATATGGGCAAAACCTCGATACCATTTATGCTTTTGCACAAACCATCAAAAAACAACTGGAAGGCATGGATGGCGTAAAAGACCTGTATGTAGAGCCCATTACCGGTGGAAAATACATCGATATTCACATCAAACGCGATGAGATCAGCCGCTACGGGTTAAGCGTCGACGATGTGAACCGCGTAATTGAGATTGCATTGGGCGGTATGAAACTAACCACTACGGTCGAAGGCCGCCAGCGGTTCTCGGTAAATGCCCGCTTTGGCCAGGATTTTCGTAACAACCTCACTGCATTGAAAAGATTGCAGGTGCAAACGATGAATTATGGACCGGTGCCGCTGGAAGCGGTGGCTGACGTAACCATTGCAGAAGGCCCGCCAATGATCAATTCAGAAAATGCCATGTTGCGCGGTACGGTGTTGTTCAATGTACGTGAACGCGACCTCGGCAGTACGGTAAATGAAGCGCGTGAAAAGCTGGATGCCATGATCAGCAAACTGCCCAAAGGGTATTATCTCGAATGGAGCGGTCAGTATGAGAACCTCATACGCAGTGAACGCACCCTGAAAACGATCCTGCCGCTGGTGTTGCTGATTATCTTCATCTCCATGTATTTCGCATTCCATTCGGCGCGCGAAGCATTTCTCAGCCTGATAACGATCCCGTTTGCTTTGATCGGCGGCGCCTATATGATCTGGATCTGGGATGTAAATCTTTCCGTAGCCGTTGCAGTTGGGTTTATTGCGTTGTTCGGCCTGGCAGTGGAAACGGGCATTGTGATGGTGATCTATTTGAACGATGCCATGCAGCAGCTGGTTGCCAAAAAGGGCAATTCAAGGGAAACCATCACCAACGAAGAATTGCGCGAGCAGGTAATTGCAGGCGCAGCCAAAAGGCTTCGTCCGAAAATAATGACGGTATGCGTTTCGCTGTTTGCACTGGTGCCCATTTTATGGAGCCATGGCGTTGGCAGTGATGTTATGAAACCGATCGTATTGCCAATGGTAGGCGGCGTACTTACATCTGCCACGCACATACTGCTTGTAACCCCGCTGATATTTTTGATGGCAAAAGAATATGAGTTGCGCAGGCATGGTAAAATTGAAGTGCTGGAGGCTAAGCATTAAGCCAACAGGCAATTGGCAATAAGCAAGGTGTGCCAATTTACCTGTAGCGTCGAAAGTAAATGTGGCACACCTCAATAGCCACTCATCACAGCCTGGCAGCATTCACTAACGATAAAAAAGCATTATGTTCAAAAGATCAATAATAACCGCAATATTAGCAGGCGTAGCAATGTCTTTACAGGCCCAAACGCCAATGACATTGACCGACATCCTCACAACGGTTGAAAAAAACAACCCCGGATTGAAGATGTACGAAGCGGAAGCCCGCGCATTCAAAGAAGCCGCCAAAGGCGCTTACAGCTGGATGCCGCCTGAAGCCGGCGCCGGAATATTCATGACGCCGTATAATACGAAAGAGATAAAGGCCAACCCCGCAATGATGAATGAAGGCATGGGCTTTTTTATGGTGTCGGCGCAACAGATGTTTCCCAACCGGAAAAAACAGGATGCCGAAGCCGACTGGATGCGGTCTATGTCGACAGTGGAAACGGAGAAGAGAAAAGTAGCGCTCAATGAATTGCGGTATGCGGCAAAGAAAAGCTACTATGAATGGCTGGTGTTGCAGAAAAGGCAAATGGTGCTCGATGAAGGCTCCCGCATTCTCGATTTTATGATCAAAAGTGCCGAAATACGATATAAGAACGGCCTGGGAAAGATCAGCGCCTATTATAAGGCAAAAGCCGCCCTGGCCAATATCGAAAACATGAAGCTGATGCTCGATAATGATATCCGCCTGAAGCGCATAATGCTAAACAGCCTCATGTATCGCAAGGTAGATCATGAATTCACTATCGACACGTTGTATACCTGGAAAGATTTTCCGGCTTCCATACTCGACTCGGCTTACCTCATTGACCGTCGCAGCGACATCCAGGCTTTACAACGTAATATAGAAGTGAACAACCTGCAACGCAATGCCGAGCTGGCCAAATTAAAACCCGAGTTTGGCATCAAGTACGATCACATGATAGGGTTGGCCGCGCAGCCTTCCCAATTCTCCCTGATGGCAATGGTTAAACTGCCGTTGGCAAAATGGTCGTCTAAAATGAACAAGGCAAAAGCGGAGAGCCTGGTTTGGCAGAATGAATCACTGAAAAGCCAGCAGCAGATGATATTGAACGAGGCTGCCGGTATGGCCGGTTCTGCGAGAACCGAGCTCGAAACCAAAAAGAAACAGATGCGGTTATACGAAACCCAGATAGTTCCGGCGCTGCAAAGGAATTTTCAAACCATGCAACTGGGCTATGAACAAAATACCGAGGAGTTGTTTGAACTGTTCGATGCCTGGGAAGCATTGAATATGACCCGGCTCGAATACCTCGATCAGTTGAAAGCAGCGCTGTTGTTACAGGCAGAACTGGAAAAAATACTGGAGGTTAAATAATGAAAGTTTATGAGTAAGATACTTAAGATATTATGGGCAGGCGGGTGGCCAATAATCAAAAAGCAATTGACAACAGGTAATACTGAACGGTTGCGTGAACGAGCCGTTCAAACAGAGTCAATGAGTAATAAAACAATTGCCAATTGCCAATTGCCGATTGCCAATTGGTATTTGCTTATTGCCTGTTTACTGGTGCCGGTTGTTTTCACGGCCTGCCGTGAAAATAAAAAAGACCAGCCCGAAACAAAAGCAAACGTACAGGACGCCTACACCTGCCCCATGCATCCGCAGATCATTAAAGATAAACCGGGCAGCTGTCCTGTGTGTGGAATGGACCTGGTAAAGAAAACGCCCGATAGCCATCGGCACGGCGAAAAGGTGGAAGATATTACGCTGAACGATCTCCTGCGCCCTTCGAACCAGTATGTGCTTTCGGGTATCCCTACTGTACATATCCAGGAACGGGATGAACCGGTTGAAATAACTGCCTATGGCTTTATAACATACGATACCCGCGAGGTGGGCACGGTTTCTACCAACGTAGCAGGCCGCATTGAAAAGTTATATGTGAAATTCCGGTATCAGAAAGTGAACAAAGGACAAAAGATAATGGATATCTACAGTCCCGAGTTATTGACGGCGCAGCAAAACCTGTTGTTCCTGCTGCAACATGATGCCGGTAACCGGTCGCTTATTTCAGCCGCCCGCCAAAAACTTTTATTGCTGGGCATGAGCGATCAACAATTGGATCAGGTTATAAAAAGCGGTAAACCTGCTTTTGCCGTTTCCATCTACAGCGGCTACAGTGGTCATATTCATGAAAGCGGCGCGGCGGAGGCCATGCAGCAGCAGTCGCAAACGGGAATGAAAGATGTTTCGCTCATCACCGAAGAGCTGCCGTTAAAAGAAGGCATGTATGTAACAAAAGGCCAGAACCTTTTTGTGATCTATAATCCATCAAAAGCCTGGGCCGTGCTGAATATTTTTTCCGGGCAGGCGGGCATGGTAAAAGTGGGCGATAAAGTGCGCATTTCGCCCGAAACAGCGCCCGACAAGGATTTCAGGGCCGACATAAGTTTCATGGAACCGTTTTACCGGCCCGATAGTAAAACTGCAACCGTACGTGTGTATTTCAACAATCGCAATATGAACATACCCATCGGCAGCCAGGTAAAGGCGGTGATCTTCGCCGGCGCCCGCTCAGCCCGCTGGTTACCCGAAGAATCGGTGCTCACCCTCGGCCTCGATAAAGTAGTGTTCATAAAAAAAGATGACGCTTTTGTTGCGCATAAAATTGAAGCCGGCATCGTAAATAACCATCTTATACAGGTGTTGAACGGACTAACTGAAAAAGATGAAGTGGCGGCCAATGCCCAATACCTGGTAGACAGCGAGAGTTTTATAAAAGTGAAACAATAGGAAATTATGCTTCAGAATATTTTATATAATGGTACGGGCGGCAGGAGTTGGTTTCAACTTCCGTTGCGTCGTATGCCGGCGATAATTGCCGGCAACCCGGCCGCAGCGCCGGTGACATTTATGCGCCTTGTTATTTACGCAGCTTTTTTTGCCATGCTGTTGTTATCGGCCTGTAAATACAATAAACCGGCTGAAACCGCCAAAAACGACACATATTATACCTGTTCCATGCACCCGCAGATCATGCAGGATAAACCAGGTACCTGTCCTATTTGCCATATGGACCTGATACCGGTTAACCGATCGAACGAAGCAAAGGACGAACTTATGCTCAGCGATGAACAGATCCTGCTGGGCAATATTCAAACCGATACCCTCGGCCGTGCCCTGATGGGTGACAAAGTGGTGTTGACCGCCACCCTTAATTTCGATGAAATGAAGGTAAACACAGTGAGTGCACGCGTTATGGGCCGGATAGACAGATTATACTTCAAAAACACCGGCGACTACATAAAAAAGGGCGATCATTTATTCGATCTCTACAGTGAAGAATTGAATACCGCCAAACAGGAATACCTTGCGGCGCTCGAGCGGCAACAGGCATTGGGTAATTCAATTGTAGATTTTGAACAACTTATAGAAGGCGCAAAAAACAAGCTCAAGCTGTGGGGGGTAAGCGAATCGCAGATAACGGCCCTGGCAAAAACAAAAAAGTTTTCACCCCTTACCGCATTTTACAGCACTGCTTCCGGTTATGTTACTGAACTGCCGGTGAAAGAAGGCCAGTATGTAATGGAAGGCGGCGTTATAGTAAAACTGGCCGATCTGTCGACCCTGTGGGCCGAAGCGCAGGTATATGCATCACAGCTGGCCGCAGTTGACTACAAAGGCGTAGCCACTGTACAGTTACCCGATATGCCGGGCAGGGAAATAAAGGGAAAGGTAACATTTGCCAACCCCGAGATCAGCACCGATACCCGTATCAATTTATTACGCGTATCCATTCCCAATACCGGTAACCGGTTAAAACCCGGTATGCCGGCTTATGTAGTACTGAAAAGCAGCGGCGGCAACGCCATGACGCTGCCCGTAGATGCCGTACTGCGCGACGGAAAAATGGCCCAGGTTTGGGTACAAACAGCAAAGAATACGTATAAAAGGAAAATGGTTGAAACCGGGTTGGAGAGCGGTGATCGCATAGAAATAAAGTCGGGGTTACAGAACGGGGATGTTGTGGTAATCACCGGCGCTTACCTGCTGAACAGCGAATATATTTTCAAAAAAGGCGGCGAAATGATGGAAGAACATAAACACTAATTGCGCAAGGCTTGTTCCATTTGGCCAGCCAGGTTCTTTGACATGTTGAAATACGCATCTGCATAAAAAAAGCGTCCCGATATTTGTCGGGACGCTTACTTAATTGTGCGTGATTTGACGGTTATCTTACTTTACTTTATTTACAGTAGTTTCTTCTACGTAAGTGTGGCTTCTGTTGATCGAGTAAACTTCAGTAGTGCCATTCTTTTTAGATTTCACCACTACATTCAGGGCTGCATCACTTAAATCATCAGATTTCAACATGAACTTTTTAGAAAGACCAACACCTTTGAATTTTTCAGCGTACAGGATGTTACCATACTCATCGCGGAAGGTTACCGTGTATTCATCTTCTACGGTTGATTTCAGGTTCAGTTCAAATACAGGTTGGTTTTCTTTATTGCCGATGAACTTCAGTTCAGTTACATTTTTTGATGGACCTTCTTCATTAGCCAGTGCTGTGTTAGAGAATGCGAAGGTTAAAGCGACTAAAGCGATAGCGATAAATCCAAAATTCCTCATTGCCTTTTTCATAATTCGTATTTTATATAATTTTTTTAAATTCTGTTGATTGCTTAACTATGGAGTAACAATCGTGTAAGGCAGGCAATTCGTACGTCTTTTCGAAAGAGAGAGCAACTTTGCTTTGAGGTTCACCGGTTGGTGATTGCTGTTTGTTGCGTTTCGTGATACAAACTTATGACACAAATGAAGGCGGCAAAAAACAACTCTATTTCGTTTATAGGATGGTTAAGCATATTAAGAAATGTTAAAACCGCCGTCTGGCGCGGGTTGTAGAGGAAATAATGCATGATGCCCAACCCGTTTTCAGGGTATTCAAAATGGCATCAGTTAATGATTCATTAACATACAATCTGCCTGCGAAACCATTTTCAGCCATTTCAGTGCTTCGAATTGGGCATTGTTCTTACAGGTGGCGCGCGTTATACAGCTTCATTACGAATCGCGATGCTTTTGCACCCTTTGCCTGGTTGGTTTTCGATACTTTTTGCATCTTTCACTCAATCAATGGAATATACTTTAAATTGACCGCTAACGATTGTTAGCTTTTATAACAAATATGGTTATCTTTGGTACCACTAAAAATGTTTCCCATGTCGGTTCAGGAGTTGGAAAAGATCTTTTTGAATAAAATTGAACAGGAAGTAAAGATTGAGCCAAAGGATTGGATGCCAGACGCTTATCGTAAAACGCTGATACGGCAGATCTCCCAGCACGCACACAGTGAGATCGTTGGTATGCTGCCCGAAGGCAACTGGATCAGCCGTGCACCCAGCCTTAAACGCAAGGCCATTTTGCTGGCCAAGGTGCAGGATGAGGCCGGTCATGGCCTGTACCTGTATTCGGCAGCCGAAACATTAGGCACAACCCGTGAACAAACCATCCTCGATCTGCATAGCGGGAAAGCCAAGTATTCTTCCATTTTCAATTATCCCACACTAACCTGGGGCGATATAGGCGCCATTGGGTGGCTTGTTGACGGAGCCGCTATTCTGAATCAGGTGATGTTGTGCCGCACTTCATACGGACCGTACGCGCGGGCCATGGTGCGTATATGCAAAGAAGAAAGTTTTCACCAGCGCCAGGGGTTCGATATACTGATGGCCCTTTCGAAAGGCAGCCCCGAGCAACGTGAAATGTGCCAGGATGCTATCAATCGCTGGTGGTGGCCTTCATTGATGATGTTTGGCCCGCATGATGGCGAATCAACGCACAGCGAGCAAAGCACCCTGTGGAAGATAAAACGCATGAGCAATGATGAGCTGCGCCAGAAGTTTGTTGATATGATCGCTGAACAGGTAAAGGTGCTGAACATGACATTGCCCGATGACAAATTGAAATGGAATGAAACAACCAAACACTACGATTTTGGTGAAATAAACTGGACGGAGTTCTGGAATGTGGTTAAAGGCAATGGCCCCTGTAATAAACAACGGCTCGATGCACGGCGCAAGGCATGGGACGAAGGCGCCTGGGTGCGCGAAGCCGCCAGTGCGCATGCCGCCAAACGCAAAATGCGCGAAGAAAAGAAGATCGCATAATAAATTCTAAAACGATTGTAATGAATATACGGCTCACAAAATATTACTACGGTGACATACCAGAGGATAAAGGTGGCGGATTAAAAAATATTCAACGTAAAACAGGCAGTGAAGAACAGGCTGGCGGTGGCGCCGACTGGCCGCTGTGGGAAGTATTTATTCGCAGTAAACAGGGTATCGATCACAAACATGTGGGCAGCCTGCATGCGGCCGATGCTAAAATGGCCATTGAAAATGCCCGCGATGTATATACGCGCCGGATGGAAGGTGTAAGCATTTGGGTGGTGGAAAGTAAATACATACATGCCAGCAACCCCGATGAAAGCGCATCGTTGTACGAACCGGCCAATGATAAAGTGTACCGCCATCCTACTTTTTACGATCTGCCCGATGAATTGACACATATGTAGAAGGGGTGAATGGTAATTGGATTCCAAATTCCTCAAACAATGAACGAAACATTATATAACTATACCCTGCACCTGGCCGATAATGCTCTTATTCTGGCGCAACGCAACAGCGAGTGGTGCGGGCACGGACCAGTTCTGGAACAGGATATTGCCATAACCAATATTTCATTAGACCTTATTGGCCAGGCGAGAAGTTTGTATCAGTACGCAGCCGAATTGTCAAATAACATTTTTTCCTCTACCACCGGGGCCAGAACCGCTACGGAAGACACGCTGGCCTATCTGCGCGAAGGCCGCGCATATAAGAACTGCTTACTGGTTGAACAACCCAATGGCGACTGGGCGCAAACCATTCTGCGGCAGTTCTTTTTCAGCACCTGTCAATTCTTTTTATACCAACGCTTACAAAGATCGGCCGACAGCACCCTGGCAGCCATTGCTGAAAAGTCATTGAAAGAAGTGACCTATCATGTGCGCTGGAGCAGTGAATGGGTAATACGCCTCGGCGATGGTACTGAAGAAAGCCGCAACCGTTTATTGAATGCGCTTGATGACCTATGGCCGTTCACCGGTGAAATGTTTACACCTGCCGGTTATGAAACAGATGCTGTTAACCTGGGATTCGGTGTAGATGTAAAAGCCATAAAACCGCTGTGGGAGCAACGCGTGAACGAGATCTTTGCAGAAGCAACCCTTTCCTCCCCAATAACAGGCAGTGAAGGCGTGTGGATGCAGAGCGGCGGCAAAGAGGGCGTGCATACCGAACAGTTGGGTTTTATACTGGCAGAAATGCAATCGATGCAACGTACGTTCCCGGGATGTGAGTGGTAAGGTAAATGTGATAATGTGATATATGCTAATGTGGTAATGAAATACAGCAGGCAATAGGCAATGCACTCAACTGATAACATATCAACCCAAAATATCTGGTCCATTCTCGAGACGGTATGCGACCCCGAGGTGCCTGTGCTATCTGTCATCGATCTCGGAATAATCAGAGATGTAAAAATAACCCGGGCCAATGACGAAGACCAGATAGAAGTGGTGATTACGCCAACATATTCCGGTTGTCCGGCCATGGATGTAATACGAATGAGCATTAGGATGGTATTGTTGGAGCATGGATATAAGAACATTAAAATAAGCACCATTCTGTCACCCGCGTGGACAACCGACTGGATGACCCAGGCCGGGAAGGAAAAATTAAAGGCTTATGGTATTGCACCGCCAAATCCCAAACAACAGGTTTGCAATACGCAGTTATTTGCAGAAGATGAAGCGGTGCAGTGCCCGCATTGCAATTCATACAATACCCGCCGCATCAGTGAGTTTGGTTCAACCGCCTGTAAATCGTTGTTCCAGTGTAACGACTGCCTGGAACCGTTCGACTATTTTAAATGCTATTAATACTATTTACAGCATAGATTGTACTGCCTAAACAAAGAATTATATGTCATCTGTTCTTTTTACTATTGAAGGAAGTATTGCCACTATTACGTTGAACCGGCCCGATAAATTGAATTCTTTTAACCGCGAAATGGCGTTGTTACTGCAAAAAAAGCTCGATGAATGCATCGACAGGGCGGTTCGCTGTGTGTACATAACCGGAGCGGGTAAAGGGTTTTGTGCCGGGCAGGACCTTGCCGAAGTAGTTGACCCCGAAGGCCCCGGTATGCGGCGGATCCTGAGCGAACATTACAATCCTGTCATTACCCGCATCCGCAATTTGCAAAAACCTGTGGTAGCCGCGGTGAACGGCGTGGCCGCCGGCGCAGGCGCCAACATAGCACTGGCTTGCGATATTGTGGTAGCAGCGCAGTCGGCATCGTTTATACAGGCATTTTCAAAGATCGGCCTGGTGCCCGATAGCGGCGGTACGTTTATGCTGCCCCGGTTGATCGGCTGGCAAAAAGCAAGCGCTATCATGATGCTGGGCGATAAAATTCCTGCCGGGCAGGCCGAACAAATGGGCATGATCTATAAAGTAATTCCCGATGAAGATTTTTCGGAAGAAAGCAAAAAGATAGCGTTTACCTTATCTCAATTACCCACTAAAGGGTTGGCCTACACTAAACATGTGCTCAGTAAAAGCATGACCAACAGCCTCGAGCAACAGCTGATGCTCGAAGATGAATACCAGCAACGCGCTGCAAACACTTCCGATTTCAAAGAGGGTATTCAATCGTTCCTCGAAAAGCGGGCGCCGGAGTTCAGGGGTGAGTAAAAGTTGCCGGCAGTTACGTGATGGATAGGTGCTTCACAGCTACCTGTTGCGCTGAAAGTAAATGTGGCACACCTGCAACGAACTTGTTTAAACATTGCATTATGTCAGAAAGTAAAACAAGAACCACCGCCATCATCGATGCCATGATGGCTAAGGATTATTTCAGCCAGTGGCTCGGCATTGAGCGGCTGGAAGAACAGGATGGTTTCTGCAAATTGAAAATGACAATACGGGCTGAAATGTGCAACGGGTTTGAAATTGCGCATGGCGGCATCAGTTATTCCTTTGCCGATAGCGCGCTTGCCTTTGCATCTAACAGTCATGGCCGGCAGGCCGTTTCAGTGGAGACTTCTATTTCGCATATTAAACCGCTTAAAAAAGGCGATATCATAATTGCTACAGCAGAAGAAAAAAGCCGCAGTAATAAGATCGCTATCTATGAAGTGCGGGTTGAAAAAGAGAATGGTGAACTGGCGGCGCTTTTCAAAGGCACTGTCTTCAGGAAAGAAACCGAATGGAACGTTTAAAGTGTGCCACATTTAGCTCAGCTTGCTACATCGAAATGTGGCACACTTGTATTATTAATGATTGACCAGTTTTAAAGCGCCATCGCTGTAACGCTGTCCTACATTGGGATATTTGTTTACAACTGCTTCGATGTTCTTTAATTCACCTTCGCTTAATTCAATATCTACGGCAGCTGCATTTTCTTCGAGGTATTTTCTTTTTTTCGTACCGGGAATCGGTATCAGATCATTGCCTTGCGCCAAAACCCAGGCCAGCGCAAGTTGAGCGGGTGTGCAGCCTTTTTGTTCGGCCAGAACCGCAAACTCACTCACCAGTTGCTGGTTGTTTTGCCAGTGTTCCGATTCGAACCGCGGCAATGTTCTGCGAAAATCATCACCCGGCAAACTGTCTTTATCAGGTACGGTAGCGGTTACCAAACCTCTTGCGAGCGGACTGTAAGGCACAAATGTAATACCCAGTTCGCGGATGGTATCGAGGATCTCACCTTCCGCATCGCGCGTCAATAATGAATATTCGCTTTGCAAAGCCGTTATCGGGTGCACCGCGTGCGCTTTACGAATGGTGTTGGCCGAAGCTTCAGACAAACCGAGGTACTTAACCTTGCCTTCTTTTACCAGATCGGCCATTGCGCCAACCATATCTTCAACAGGCACATTGGGATCTATGCGGTGTGCATAATACAGATCGATGGTATCGATCTTCAAACGCTGCAGGCTTTTTTCAACGGCTGTTTTCAGGTAAGCCGGTGATCCATCGAAATAAGTAGCCGGTGTGCCTGCAAAATTAGAAGTGGCGCCTTCTCTTTGCCGGAACCCAAATTTGGTAGCGATAAAAACTTTGTCCCGGTTGGGTGCCAGTACTTTTGAGATCAGCTCCTCATTATGGCCAAAGCCGTACATGTCGGCCGTATCCCAGAAATTTATGCCCAGCTCTAAAGCCCTGTTAAGCGTGGCAATGGATTCTTCATCATTGCGCGGTCCGTAGGCGAAGCTCATGCCCATGCAACCCAGCCCGATGGCCGATAGCTGAACCCCCGTATTGCCCAGATTCCTGTATTTCATAAAATTGTGTTTTGGAAACAAAATTAAAACTCAAATATGCTTTGTTGCTTGTCTGTTTCAAACCAATGCTTGCACTATTCAATCATTGCTATTTGAACAAACAAGTCGAAAAATGGTTTACAGGTGGCATTGAACCGCCGTTTCATTATTGTCAACAAAGTTATCTTTGGTAAAATGTTCCGTATATGATCTATTCATTCAAAGGCTTTATACCCGTTGTTCATGCATCTTCTTTTATTCATCCGCAGGCTGCCGTTACCGGCAATGTCATCATTGGAAAAAATGTATATGTGGGTCCGGGTGCTGCCATTCGTGGCGACTGGGGAGGAATTGTGATCGGGGACGGTTGTAATGTACAGGAGAATTGCACCATCCATATGTTTCCGGGTGTAACGGTGTTATTGAAGGAAGGTGCGCATATTGGTCATGGTGCGGTGATACATGGTGCTACCATCGGGAAGAATTGCCTGGTAGGAATGAATAGTGTAATAATGGATAATGTAGACCTCGGCGATGAATGCATTGTGGGCGCGCTCAGTTTTATAAAGGCCGATGAAAAGATCCCCGCGCGCAGTTTACTGGTAGGCAATCCTGCAAAGGTCATAAAACAGGTCTCAGACGAAATGATACAATGGAAGACGAAAGGCACCAGGTTATACCAGGAGTTGCCTTCCGAGATGTATAATGAGTGGGCGGCTTGTGAGCCGTTGCGTGAGGTGCCGGTGGACCGGCCGGAGCAGAGCTTACTTTATAGGACATGGAAGGAGGTTAAGGGGAGTTGACTAATTGACAAGTTGACGAGTTGACGAGTTAACGAGTTGACGAGATAAGCGCATTTGACAAATGATAAAATTTTTCTTGGTTGATATGATCCAACGAGAATTGTTATACCTTATGGCTAAACGATTTTATGTCGCAAACAGGGTATCAAAGTTTCGAAGAGTTGATAGTCTGGAAAAAAGCCAGGGAATTGAAAAATGAATTATTTCAGTTAGGTAAGGCTTTTCCACCTGAAGAAAAATACCGTCTTACCGATCAGTTGATAAGAAGCTCACGTTCTATAAATGCACAAATTGCCGAAGGCCACGGGAAACGTACAAATAAGGACAAAATCAAGTATTGTACTCAGGCCCGGGGCTCTATAAGTGAAACAATTAACCACCTTATCGATGCGTTCGATTGTGGATATATTTCTACCGAGCAACTTAAACGGTATAGGATCAGGTTCGATGAGCTCGAAAAAATATTAAGTGGCTATATAAAATATTTAAGAAGCCTTCCGGGCGATTGACATTGAATGTCATAGTATGTTAGTTTTCAACGTATAATCTTTAGACGTATTAACTAGTTAACTCGTTAACAAGTCAACTCGTTAACTTACCTTTGCCGCCAATTAGAAACCAGTGGAAAAATCAAACTTTGTCGATCAGATACGGATCTTCTGCCGCAGCGGACATGGCGGTGCAGGGAGCAAGCACTTTATGCGTACCAAGTTCAACCCCCAGGCCGGCCCTGATGGCGGCGATGGCGGCCGTGGCGGGCATATTATCCTGCGTGGTAATAAAAACATGTGGACCCTCTTACACCTTCGCTATTATAAGAACGTACTGGCCGAGGACGGCCAGGGTGGTAACAAAAACAATATGACCGGCCGCGATGGCAAAGACATTGTCATTGAAGTGCCGCTGGGCACCGTTGCCCGCGATGAAGAAACCGAAAAACAGGAAGTCGAGATCCTCGAACACGGGCAGGAAGTTGTTTGGATAAAAGGCGGCCGTGGCGGTTTGGGTAATGCGAAGTTTGCCACACCTACCAACCAGGCGCCCGAACATGCCCAGCCCGGTGAACCCGGCATCGAAGGCTGGAAAGTGCTGGAGCTGAAAGTGCTGGCCGATGTGGGGCTGGTAGGTTTTCCGAATGCCGGCAAATCAACCCTGCTTTCGGTTATCACCGCCGCCAAACCCAAGATCGCCGATTATGCCTTTACTACCATCAATCCCAATTTAGGCATTGTAGCCTATCGCGATGGCAAAAGCTTTTGCGTGGCCGACCTCCCGGGGATCATTGAAGGCGCGGCAGAAGGCAGGGGGCTGGGGCACCGCTTTCTGCGTCATATTGAACGCAACTCCGTTTTGCTCTTCGTAATACCTGCCGATAGCAATGACCATAGAAAAGAATTTACCATTCTGGTAAATGAGCTCGAACAATACAATCCGGAATTATTGCATAAACAGTTCCTCATTGCCGTCAGTAAAAGCGAAATGCTCGATGACGAATTGAAAACAGCTATTAAAAAAGAATTGCCGGAAAATATTCCTCACATCTTTATTTCTTCCATTACGCAACAGGGTTTGAACGAACTGAAAGATATGTTATGGAAAGCCCTGAATGAAAGCCCGGAAGTTTCAAACGCTTAATTAAGAAACAATATATAATTATAATACGTGAGCAGCCGGTTATGCAACCGGCTGCTCACGTATTGTGACAAATCTACACACTCAATACAACTAACAGGTTATTGAAATTGTGGCAGATATAGTTACCTTGGGGTACCCTAAAAACTATCTGCTTATGATGGCTATAACCGGTATACTAAAACGCCTGGCTACCCTGTTGCGTAATGTTTTCCGTGCATGTTGGGTTTTCTTTCCCGGCATTTTATTTCTCGCACTCATTCTCGTTTGTTTCTGGAATCTTGCGCAGGGTAAAGACCTGATGGTGTTAGCCACCGAACACCGCGGCTTCTTCCTATTATTTCAGTCATTGCTTGCCTTTCTTGTGTTGGTAAGCTGGTATGCTGCCCGTACCGTTGCCAATGCCAAACAGCAAAGCGCGCATACTGCGCCGGGTTACCTCAGGGCAGGGTATTACAAACACATGCCCCGCTTTATAGGCTTGTCTTTGTTTACCATCATTATGCTGGCGTTTGCACAAACGCCCCTGTTTGGCAGCCGCATCGATGATGACAGTAAAATATATTTTGTATTGCTGGCCGCATCCATCCCCTATTATTTCTGGCTGAATAATTTCCTTGAACGGCGGTTTAGAGTGATCCGCGTTAACCACCTGTTTTTAATAACTATGTTCGTTATCATCGGCGGTTCGGCTTTAATAACACTTAATGTAAGCCGTTATTCGTGGCTGGTGATCTTTATGCTGCTGGTATTGCAGGCCTGTTTTATGGTGCTGGTAGTAACGCGTCGCGAATCGCTGAAGCGGCAGATAAAACAACATAAAGACCTGGCTGTTGAAACTGGCGGTAAAACTTTGCGGCTGGCCAGCTACCTCGGTATTCCACGGGAAGAAATTCGTTTTCATATTACTTTTCTTACAATAAGCTTAGCTGCATTGGTGGTGTACCTGGCATGTACGGTGAATGTGGCATTTGCAGTAAGCCTCGGTTCCTTCCCATTTGTATTGCTGGCATTCGCCGTATTTATGGGCTTTGGGTTTATACTTACCTTTATTTCTATCCGCATTGGCATAAACATTCATCTTATCTTTCTCATGATGGTATTTCTGTTCGGTCAGTGGACAGAGCGTCATCATGTGGCACTGATTGAAAAGAACCCGGCCATAAAAGAAAGTTTTGCCGGTAAAGCCAGTGTAAGGGACTATTTTATTCAATGGGTGAAAGACAGGGACACGCTTATCAGGAAATCGCAGGAGTTCCCGGTTTATTTTGTGTTGTCAGACGGCGGTGCTTCCCGCTCGGGTTACTGGGTGGCGTCGGTATTGGGCAAACTGGAAGACACATCGAACCGCGATTTTTCAAAACACCTGTTTTGCCTGTCGGGCGCTTCGGGTGGCAGCGTAGGCAATGCGGCCTTTTATACTTTACTGAGAAATGCGGCCGGCCGGCCCGGTAAAGATCTTCCCAACAAACAGCCGTTCCATCAGGCTGGAAAAGAATATCTGCGCAGCGACTTCCTTACGTATACACTCAGCCGCATGCTGGGCCACGACTTCTTTGTAGCCATGTTACCCTTCAATACCAGCGGCGACCGCGCCAAAGCGTTGGCCGATGCGCTGGAGCAGGCGCCAAAGGATAGCGTACTGCTGAAGAACCAGCTGCAGGTGCCCTTTTCAGAACTGGCCATATATAAGAACCGGGTAAATAGTCAATTGCCCATTCTTTGTGTGAATACCACCCGCATGCAGGATGGTGCGCCATCGGTTATCAGTACCATACAAATCGATCCGCTTACATTCAATAACCGTATCGATGTGCTGGCCCGGCTTAACAATGGCCGCGATATGAAATTGAGCACCGCGGTGGTGCTGGGGGCCAGCTTTCCGTATATTAGTCCGGCAGGCCGGATCGATGGATTGAAATTCCTCAGTGCCGGGCCAACGGAATTTCCCTTTTATTTTGTCGATGGCGGGTATGTCGATAATTCCGGCGCGGGCGTAGTGCATGAAATGATCATAAAGCTGAACACATTGCGCGATTCCATTTGTAAAGCGGAAACCGATACCATTCTGCGTTCCAACTGCCGGAAGATCTCCTTCTATGTAATGCACATCAGCAACGGGCCCGAAGGTGACGTATTATTGAAAAAAGTAAATCCATTCGTCAACGACCTGGCATCGCCAATTCAAACCCTCATGGGCGCTTACGGCGTGCAAACAAGTATCAATGACAGCCGGTTGAAAAACTACCTGCGCAATATGTACGGGAACGACCTGCATTATAAACCGATCAATCTTTACCGGCCAAAGGAGCCATTGAAATATTCGATGAACTGGGCTATTTCGGGAAGAACCCTCGATAGTATGGACAAGCGGCTTTATTCGGCCGATGTTCGGGCATACATGGTAAGGGTATTACAGGAACTAAAACGTTAACGGCCAGTGCCAGACTTATTGCCAAAGGCCGGATGCCTCACCAGCATCGGGCCTTTGGCGTTCTAATGCTTTTTTAATAGTTCAGCGCCTTATCAACAATTCAATCCCGGCTGGCAGCACATCGTTCGGGCGGGAAAACCATTGCCAACTGTGCGTTTAACCAAATTTTTCAATAGGTTTGCCGCCACAAAAGCTATCATTATATGAAGAAAATTCTTTTAACGGTTGTGTTAGCCGTTACCATGGTGCGCAGCTTTGCCGATGAAGGCATGTGGCTGCCGCTATTGCTTGGACAACAGGTGTATAACGATATGGTGAAGCGCGGCGTTAAGCTTACCAAAGAACAGTTGTACAGCATGAACAAGGCCTCTATCAAAGACGCTATCATTATCTTCGGTGGATTTTGTACCGGTGAAATTGTAAGTAACGAAGGACTTATTTTTACCAACCACCACTGCGGTTATGATGCCGTAGCTACTGCCAGCTCTGTAACGAACAACTATCTTAAGAACGGTTTCTGGGCCAAAAGCAAACAGGAAGAAATTCCTTCTCCCGGATTATATGCCGAGTTCCTCACTAAAATTGAAGATGTTACCGCTGAAGTGCTCGACTCGGCCAAAGGCCTTAGCGGCCTGGAGCGTGTAGCCAAAGTAACAGCGGTTACAACAGCCATCAACAAACGGTTTTCCGATGAAGCAACCAGCACCATAGCCCGCGTAAGCGCATTGTTCAAAGGCAACCAGTACCTGGTGTTTGTTTACAAACGTTATTCCGATATCCGCCTTGCAGGAGCACCACCGGAAAGCATTGGTAAATATGGCGGCGATACCGATAACTGGGAGTGGCCCCGCCATACCGGCGACTTCTCCGTGTTCCGCGTATACATGAGCAAGGATGCTAAACCTGCTGCTTATTCTCCCGAGAACGTTCCTTTAAAGCCAAAACATTTCCTTCCCGTTTCTATAAAAGGAATTAAAGATGGCGATTATGCCATGATCTATGGTTATCCCGGCAGTACCAACCGTTATGAAACTTCATACGGCATAAAACAAAAAATTGATATCGATAACCCAACACTGGTGAAGCTGCGCGAAATGCGGTTGAAATACATGTTCGATCAAATGAAGAACGATCCCGCTATCAAACTGCAACTTGCCGCTGATTATGCCTCTATAGCTAACTACTGGAAGTTCTTCGATGGTGAAAGTAAACAACTGATCAAATATAATGTGTACGATCAGAAGAAAGCTACCGAAGCAAAATTCCAGTCCTGGGCCAATGGCAAACCGGAGTTTGAAAATATTTTCAAAGACTGGGGCGCGGCTTATGATCAATGGCGTCCGTTCTCAAAACACCGCGTATACATCAACGAAGGTATTTTCGGATCACCCCTGTTAGCCTTTGCGGCCTCATTACAACAGGTAGAGAACGCCATTGTAAAGAAAGGCAGCACCGCTGATATCAAAAAAGCGCTCGAAGCAGCCAAAGATCACAGGGCTGAATTACTTAAGAACGAGAACAAAGCTTCTGATCAGCAAATTGTTGCTGCTGTGTTACAGATGTATTACAAAGACATTGATAAAGCACAACACCCTATTGGTTTTTATGATGGGATAAAAGCAGGTTATGGCGACCTGAACGATGAAGCTACCTATAAAAAATATGCAGCCGGCATATTCGCCAATACCATGATCCTGGATAATGCCAAATGGGATGCGTTCAGCAATAATCCCGATGCCACCGTATTACAGGCAGATCCGGCATATGCGGTTGCCAGCGCATTCTTAAAGAACTGGCAGGGTAAGTTTTTACAGAGTTACCAGCAGTTCAATTTAAAGAATAATGAGTTCGGCTGTTTGTACCTGAAAGGCATTATGCAAATGGATTCGGTAAAAGCGAAGAAGATGTATCCCGATGCTACATTCACCATGCGCGTAAGCTTTGGTAATGTAAAAAGCTATGCTCCGCGCGATGCCGTTAAGTACGACTATGTTACCACCATGAAAGGTGTCATGGAAAAGTACAAACCCGGCGATTATGAGTTCGACCTGCCCGAAAAGCTGATCGAGCTGGCAAAGAAAAAAGATTTCGGTCAGTACATCGATAAACAACGCAACGATCTGGTGATTGGCTTTATTACTACCAACGATATTACCGGCGGTAACTCCGGTTCACCGGTGATCGACGCCAACGGTAACCTTATTGGTCTGGCGTTCGATGGCAACTACGAAGCGTTGAGCCACAAAATTTCATTCGACCCGGTGTATAACCGTACCATTTGTGTTGATGTACGGTATGTACTTTGGTGCATCGACAAACTGGGTGGGGCTACCAACCTCATCAAAGAGCTGAAACTGGTAAAACAATAATAAGCTATTCATACAGGCAAAAAAGGGGTGATCCGTCAACCGGCGGGTCGCCCTTTGTTTTTAACGCATTGTTATTTTAGACCGGCGCCGGCAACAGGTTGTTCCGGTATGCAATTCTTTCACTTATTTTGCAGTTCAATCTTAACGAATAATGCAGGAACAGAACGATAGGGAAATATTGCGGGAAGAACGGGAGTCCTTGGCATATGCCGACCCGGTTTCGAAATTCATCCGGTTTATTAATTACATGGTAGACCAGGTAGCTATACAGGTAATTATAAAAGGGTTAACATTTGGTGTTGCCTATTATTTGCTGGGCGACAACTATGGTGACCATGTTTTTTATCATAAGATAGATGTGGAACGCCTGAACAACCTCGACATTGAGGCGATAAAAAGTAATTTTTTGCTTTCCTTTTCTGTAACTTTTTTCTATTATCTCATTTTTGAAGCTGCTACCCGCGGCAGAACGCTTGGTAAAATACTGACCGACACAACCGCTATTACACAGGATGGGCAACCGTTTACTTTCAGGCATGCGTTAATACGCACATTGTGCAGGTTCATTCCATTTGAACCGTTTAGCGCGCTGCTGGCTTATTTGCCATGGCACGACAGCATTTCGAAAACAGCGGTGGTGAAGAAGACATGGTAGGGAGTTGACGAGTTAACTAGTTGACGAGTTGATTAGTTGACGAGTAGACCAGGAAGAATCCGCCTTTTTCGGCTGCCTGCAGATTGGTAGGCGAAGCAATATGCAAAACAAGAATAAAAAGAGGCCGCCTCCATGTTTTTGAAACATAGGAGACGGCCTCTTCCTTTATATCCTTGCAACTAGTTAACTAGTCAACTTTTCAACAACCTTCTCGCCATGCGGCTTCGCATCAATAACATCTTCTTTACGCGGACGAATGATCAGCCGGAGTGTGGGGTCGTTGGTCATAAACGACCAGAACCAGCTAAAGGCCAGCTTAACCTTATTGCGGAAACCTATTAGCGGAATAATGTGAATGAACAGCCAGATGAACCAGGCGCCAAAACCTTTAAAGAACAGCTTCGGCAGGTCAACCACCGCTTTATATTTTGCAATGATGGCCATGCTGCCCTTATCATTATACGAAAAAGCTTCCATGGGTTTGTTATCAGCCTCTTTTATAAGATTGGCAGCCAGGTGGTCGCCATGTTGAATGGCTACCTGCGCCAGTTGCGGGTGCCCGTTGGGGAAGTTCTTATCGGATGTTTGATAACTGATATCGCCAAGGGCGTAAATGTTTGCAGTATCCTGCACTTTATTGAACTCATTGACGATGATCCTTCTGCCGCGGGTAATGGCGGTTGCGGGCAGGCCGGGCACTTCGCGGCCGGTTACACCGGAAGCCCATATCAATACGTTGGTTGGGATGGTTCTTCCATCACTAAGGTATACCGTATCGTCACGATAATCTTTCACGGCGGTATTCGTAATGATCTTTACACCCAGGTTCTGCAAAACCCGTGTGGCCTCCCGTTGCGATTTTTCACTCATGGTGCCAAGCAAAACCTTACCGGCGTCGATAAGATAAAGATGCGAACGCAGGTCTTTTATTTCGGGATATTCTTTCAGGGCAATATTACGGCCGAGCTCAGCCAGCATGCCGGCTAATTCAACCCCTGTTGGGCCGCCGCCGGCGATAACGATATTCAGGTGTTTTTCTTTTTCCTTCATATCGTCGGTATGAACCGCCTCTTCCATGTTCAACAACAAATGGTTGCGCAGGTTGAGGGCATCGTCGATGGTTTTCATGGGCAGCGAGTTCTCTTTTACCTTTTCCATACCGAAGTAATTGGTTTCAGTACCCATGGCCAGTACCAGGTAATCGTATTTAACGGTACCGGTATCTGTTTCAATAGTATTTGTGTCGGGATTAACTTTTTTGAGAGAACCCATATGAAAACGCAGGTTGTGTTTTTCCTGGAACAGTCTGCGGAACGGGTAACTGATGTTCGAAGGTTCAATAAAAGCGGTGGCTACCTGGTATAGCAGCGGTGGAAAAAAGTGATAGTTGTTCTTGTCTACCAGGGTGATGTGGAAACGACTGTCTTTTGAAAGTTTTTTGATGAGGTTAATGCCGGCAAATCCACCACCGACAATAACTACTCTTTTTACTGGTTGTTCCATAACTCGTTCTTCTTATTAACATTAATGAACAAATGCATTCCTTTATGGCATAAAGGACGCCTATCGCCTAACTAACTTTTCAGGTTATGGCAAGTAATATTAAAAGCAGGGATGGAGAATGATAGACGTTGCAAAGTTCGTTACTATTCCTGAAATAGCATAAAAAAGAATGCCAGGGCCTGTCAGAATGCCCATTTTCAACCAGTTATCAGGGCGGGAATAAGAGCCGGCTGTAGTCAGAAAACTACCGGCGGGGATTTAAAAATGACTAACAGCCTGTTAGTATTGCAGTTCAGAATAGTCAGCCATTATCAATGGTATCACCACTGCGACGACCTTTTTAAGTTCCCGGATCTGGCTTTCCAAAACGGGGTATCCCTCTTCCGACCATTGCGCATTTTCAATATTCCCCGCAATGCGGGCGGCGGAAGAAATATTCAGGTTGCTGAGCGATGATTTCATGCGGTGCGCCAGGAACTTCACCTGTTTAAGATCCTTTTTTTCGAAAGCCTGTTCCAGGCCGGTGATGCCTGCCTTTGTTTCATTGATGAACACCTGTAGCATTTTAACGATGAATTTTTCATCGCCACGGGTAATTTGTTTCAGCTTGCTGAGATCGTATAATGGTGTGTCGGCTGTTTTTACCGTTTTGGCCGGATCGAAATGCGCTTCCCTTCCGAGCCATTTTGCAATCAGCCGTATGAGGTCCTCTTCTTCGAACGGTTTACTTAAATAATCGTTCATACCGGCCTGAATGCATTTTTCCATTTCACCCTTAACGGCGTTAGCTGTGAGTGCAATGATGGGAATGGTTGAGTGCAGATCGTTCCTGATATGACGCGTTGCTTCAAGGCCATCCATTACCGGCATTTGAATATCCATCAATACGATATCGAAATTGTGGTTCCGGATGGCATCAACGGCTTCTACCCCGTTTACCGCTTCGGAAATGGTTGCGCCATATTGCTTCAATATGGTTTCAGCCACCACGCGGTTCATTTCATTGTCTTCTACCAGCAAAATTCTTTTATCGGCCAGGATGTGCGCTTCCACGTGGCTGTTGTCTTTTTTAGGCAGGTCGCTTTCGGTGCCTTTGGCAAATGACAACCTTATGGTAACCTTTGTGCCTTCGCCCTTTTTACTATTTACGGTGATGGTACCATTCATCAGTTCAACCAACTGCTTAACGATGCTCATACCCAGGCCGGTTCCGCCATAACTGCGTGCAATGCTTTCATCTTCCTGGCTGAATTTGTTGAAGAGGTTTTTCAAAAATCCCTCATCCATACCCTTACCCGTATCGCTTATGACGATCTCCAATGCCTGGGAGTTGGGATTGTTATTATTTAGCAAACATTGCAGGGTTACCCGGCCGCGTTTAGTGAACTTGATCGAATTGCTGAGCAGGTTCATCAATACCTGGTTAATACGGTAGGGATCGCCTTTTAAAACCTTTGCTACTTCGGGGGCAATTGAAACGGCGAAGACCAGTCCTTTTTCTTCTGCTTTTAATTTTAACACGCGACTGGTGTTGGTTATCAGGTCGTGCATGTTGAAACCGATTTCTTCAAGGGTAACCTTGCCGGCTTCGAGTTTTGAGAAGTCGAGAATATCGTTAATGATCACCAGCAGGTTTTCGGCTGCGGTGCCGATGATCTCGAGGAAAGATTTTTGTTGTGTATTGAGCGTGGTTTTTTGTAATTGTTTGCTCATGCCCAGAATGGCGTTCATGGGCGTTCTGATCTCATGGCTCATATTGGCCAGGAACAGGTCTTTGGCATGAACCGATTTTTCGGCAATTTGTTTGGCTTCCATCAGTTGCCGTTCCAGTATTTTTTGCTGGGTAATGTCGAGGTGAATGCCAATTGAGCCTATGTGTTGTTGTTTATCGTTGTACAGCGGGGCGCCGCAAACAAGCCACCAGTTGGCATCGCTGTTTTTGGTCTTTACGTTCATTTCGTAAGCATCGGAAAGACCTAGTTGGCGCGAGTTGTTCTTTTCTTCGATAACGCGTTTGAATTCATCTTTCACAAACATGTCGGCCGCATTTTTACCAATAAGCTCATGTTCTTCATAACCGCTCATGAGGCAAAAGCTTTGGTTCACATATTTGATGTTTTCCTGCAGGTCAACTTCTATAAGTCCAAGGTTCATATTGGCAATGATGCTGCGGTATTTTTCCTCCTGTTTTTTTAGTTGGATCTCGGAGTGTTTTCTTTCGGTAATGTCGTTATACGTCCATAAGTGGCCACGGTAAACGTCATCAATGAACAGGGGGATATAATTTCTTTCGAGCACCCGTCCGTCTGCCATGTTCAGTTCTTCATTGTTGACGGGTTTTTTTTCTTTTAAATGCCTGGCGGTTTTTATTAAGAATTCGGTAGGTTGTGTAAAAAGGGAGGATGCACTTTCGTACAGTTCGGTGCATTCAATACCAACCAGCGTTTCCGGCGAGCCGGGGTAAGCAAAGAAATCGGTGAACTTTTTATTGGTAAGCACCACTTTGCCATTTTCATCTTCAAGCAGTACGCCGGTTTGCAGGTTAATAAGCAGGTGCGATAACCTGTTGGCGGTTGCGGTTAACTCGCCCTGTATGTTCTTGTAATTTTGAATATCGGTAAGGGTGCCGATGATGGTAATGGGTTTTCCGGTTTTTGATTTGCTGATAACGCCGCCGCGGTTGAGGATCCATTTGGTTTTTCCGTCCTTTAGCTTTACGCGGTATTCAACACAATGTTTGGTTATTTCACCACTCATGTACTGCCGGAAGGTATCGATGGCAATGTGCTGGTCTTCCTCGAGGATCGTTTGCCACCATACGAGATTTTCTTTTCCTTCAAAAACCGTTTTATTCAGTTCGAGGATCGATTTCTCGTTAACTGCGAAGTTCATCGTTTGGGTTGGAAAATGGTATTCCCATACGTTATCATCGATGGTCGACAGCGCCAGGCGCAACCTTTTTTCGGATTGCTGCAGCAGGTCGTCGGCTTTCTTTTTTTCCTGTAGTTCGTGTTCGAGGTAACTGATGATATCTGAGAGATCGTCGGTATCGTTGTATTTTATATTTTCGTTCCCTTTGAATTTATTGATGGTTTGTTTTAACTGCTGAATGGATGCATGTTTCAGTTCCGCTTCTTTTTTTAACTTCTCGTTGATCTGTATATATTCATTTTCACTGCAGGCAAATGCATGGTTGAACAGTTTGCGGTCCCGTTCATAATCTTCATAGGAATCATGCACTGCCTGAATGAACCGTGCAAGGTTTTCCTGCAAATAGTAATCTTCAGGAAGGTATTTTTTAATTTGCCGTTCAAGAAGTTTATTAAAGCCCATATCGCAATTATAACTCGTCAAAGGTGGTAATGGTCATTGTTTGGTTATGTAATTCGCATTTTGAATTGTCATTGAAAGGTGAAATTTCGCCGTAAGAGTAAAAGCCTGTCAACAGGGTTTTGTTGCCAAACGTATCGGCAACCGCTTCCACTTCTTCTTCGGTTCGTTTACCTAAAATGATCTTACGGCCCACACAACTGATCAGTAATGCCAGTTGGGGCGCCGCCGGCAATTTTTGAAAAGCCTGGCCCGCTGCGTTTGTGGCGGCATCAACCAGCTTATCAAAATTGGCTTTCATGAACCTTACTTTTGACCCGTTAGGAATATCACCTGCAAATACCATGCTGCCGGTTTCCTGGTCAATGGAGAGTATGGTTCGCACAATGGGTGCATCGTCTTCGTTTATTTTAATACCCAGGGGGAACAGCAATGCTGAACCGGGTAATTCATCAGCGTAAGTGCCGAGATAGGTTTTGTAAAGGTCAAGCGCTTTCTGGCCTTCGATTTCAAATAACTGATTGGCATCAGATTTTGTAACGGTGCGTTCAGGGCCGAAAATTTCCCATCCACCCATGGAAGCATGCGATACCACAAAGCTTTTGCCATAGAACGGAATGGCTACTATGTTTCCGCCGGAAGGTTTTTCATTAAGCCCTACAACGGTAGATTGAAAATTGGTGCCATCGCCGGCGAGGCCGCCCGTAACAGGTACCCGGTCATTCACCAGTTCGTTTATGCCACGCACCAGCTCACTTCCATTTACGTTGCTGCCATCGGAAATAACAAGAATGTATGCCAGGTTCACAAAATTGATGAGCCTGATCAGTGCCTTGCCGGCTTCAAAACTGTTCTCAAAATCGCGAATGTTTACAGAAACCGGTTGAATGGAAGTTTTTTCCAGCTCTATGGCCGCTACCGACACAGAATTGTCGTTGACCCGGTTATTGATGATTTCCCCGGCGGTAGAGCATAACACGATATGCGCATTGGGGAATTTTGTCTTCAGTTCTTCGTATACTGGTTGGGTGCTGATAATTTCTTTGCCGCCAAAACCCAGTACCAACTGTGTTTTGGTGAGATCGGCAATGCCGGTTTCATTTTGGATATATAGTTGATTCCCATTGTACGTAAACAATGATGTTTGCATATGGAAAGCGTTTAAAGGTTAAATAATGCATTAGATTATATTGGTTAAATGATTAGTATACGTGGGGGGATTAAAAAACGCCCTTCTAAGATAACGCAGGCTGAACGAGATTATTCACAGACAAATTCAGGGCATATTGGTTAACCCTTATATAATTTAGTCTAAATTTTTAAAACAACATCTTTGTTATTCTACTAAGTTATCCTGAATTAAGCTACCGGGAAAACATATACTGTGTAACCGTGAGTTTATTGATATAGGTCAACAGGAATGCGGGTTTTAGCATTGGTGCGGGAATGGAATGGCGATTTAGTAAGGGTTTTTATTATAGAATGCTTAATAGTTTGTTTTTATGCTTCATGGCCGCCTTGTAGCCTGCTTCATAAATGAGGTCGGCTTTGTTTACATCGAACATCCCGAACTCATGCAGGTCGGGCTCAACAAAAACCTGCAGGGCGGGCACTTTGCTATAAACGGTAGGAGCAATGGCCATGTGAAAGCATTTTTCTATCAGGTTCATTTTGCCGATGCGTTTGCCATTGCCCAGTCCTTTTGGAATACTGTTGACATAACAGCCGATGAGCACATCGCATTTTTTTTCGATCGGTTCAACGGGAAAGTTATTGAGCAGTCCGCCATCAACGAGTACATGTTCGTCGATCTTAACCGGTTCAAATATGGCCGGAACCGAAGCGGAGGCAATAACCGTTTCAATGAGCCTGCCTTTGGAAAAGGTAATGGCTTCATTGGCGGCAAAATCGGTAGCGGTAATGAACAGTTTTTTTTGAAGGCTTTCGAAAGAATCTTCGGGAATATGGGTTTGTAGAACTTTTTTCAGCACCTTCATGGAGAAGAGTCCGTCTTTATTCAGCAGAAAGCTCGACCAGCCGAAATAGGAGTTCTTTTTAAGGAGATCGCGTATTTTTTGAGGCGAGTGGCCGGCGGCGTACAACGCGCCAACAATAGCGCCGGCGCTTACTCCGGATATGACGTGAACTTCTATTTGAAGTTCTTCCAGAACCTGTAACAGTCCCAAATGAGCGAACCCGCGAACGCCGCCACCGCTTAGTACGATACCTGTTTTTGCCATTGGTAGAGAATTTATACTGCGGCCCCAAAGTATGCGCTTTTGACGTTAATTGCAATAGGGGCGGTTGATTATTTTACAGTTCGGGATTGTTGTTTTTCGTTATGCTTCATTTAACATTTTGCTATATGTAATTCAGGGTAGAAAATGATCTGCTGGTAACTACAAATAAGTTTATGAATTTTTGTATTGATCAAATAGATAAAATCACTTGTGGCTGGCATGGGGGTGCATATACTGATCGTCGTCATCATTTGTAAACGTGTTCTATAAAAAATACTTTCCAACAGTACTTTAGTATTAATAAATAAGGACTCCTGTATTTTATACTGATCTTCCTCCCTGCAAACGATGTCGGGAACGATTGCACAGAAAAAGGCTCTGGCCATGACTGTTTGATTTTTAGCAATCACTATCTTACATAAACGACTTTTTTGGGTTACTAACGATTGCCTGGCCATTTTCGCTGCAGCCATTTTAATTTGTACCCGCTTTTTACCCCGCCTGATTGCCGTTTAAACCAGGTAACCGCCATGTACACCCCATTGTTTTACGATTGCTATTATTAACGACCAAACAGCTTCCAAATGAAGAAAACATCCATTTGTATGGCAGTGCTTGCCATTGTTTTTTCTATTGCTTCCTGTTCAAAATCCCTCAGGTCTGATGAGGCGGTTTCGGAGGATCCCGCCGATGACCGCACCGCCACCACTGAAGCGCCTTTCGGAATAGCCGGTTTTGCCACCCAAAACGGCGGCACTACGGGCGGACAGGGCGGTAGCACAGTTACCGCTACCACCTACGCGCAACTGAAAAGTTATCTCGAAAGCTCAACCACTTACATCGTTCGGGTAGACCGCAGGATCTATAACGGCACCAAGGGTGGCAGCATCAATGTAAATTCCAACAAAACCCTGCTGGGCGTAGGCACCGCAGGGTTCCTCGATGGCATTGGGTTAAATATCTCCAGTAAACGGAATATCATAATCCAGAACATCAAGATCACGCTCACGTCCATTACCGATCGTAGCGACCCCGCTGTTTACGATCCCGATGGCGATGAAGGCCTTCCCCAGATCATCGTAAACGGTGGCGATTGCATCGGCATTCAGGGCAGCAGTTCCAATGTGTGGATAGATCATTGTGAACTATACAACACCGACCCAACAGTTCAAACTAATAAAGACCTGTACGACGGACTGATTGATATCAAACATACAAGTCAGTACATAACGCTGTCGTGGAATTACTTCCATGATAACCACAAAACCCATTTGATAGGTTCATCGGATTCCGATATCTCGGATAGAAAATTGACTTTCCACCATAATTATTACCGCAATATTCAATCGAGGTTGCCGCTGAACCGTGGTGGTGTGGCGCATGTGTATAACAACTATTATAATGTGATCCGCGGATCCGGCATCGATAGCCGTATGGGCGCCTGTGTACGCGTGGAGAATAATGTATTTGAAACAGTGAAAAGCCCGGTGATCGCCAGCGGTTCTACACTGGGTAAATACCAGGTAATTGGAAATACATTTTCAGGGATCACAGGTACCGCAGCGCCTACCACTTCCACCTGCACATTTACGCCGCCATATTCATATTCACTGGATGCGGCCAGTGCGGTGAAGTCGGGTGTAATGTCAGGTGCAGGCATCGGAAAAATTTGATCTATACAGTAAAGCTTTTGGCTTAAATTTACGTACAGGCGTAGTTGCGGACAGTTGAGTGGCTGAATGCAACTATGCTTTTTTAATTATAAAAAGAACCAACATGACAATAGTAAGAAGAGCAGCTGCATTACTGCTATGTGTACCGCTGGTAGATGTGGCGAGGTTTGTAAAGGAGCGGAGGGGAAAGTAAACGTAAATTCTTATTTCCCCCCGAATTCCATGGAGCATTGTGTTTGGTTACTATTATTATGTTGAAAATCATTTGATTACTGTCATAAATCTTGATTTTGTAAGTTTGCAAATGTCACCTTTTTTCATATATTTGTGACAATGCAAAAAACGCATACGCATATTGAGCATGTAATTATGCGAAGAAAAGGAGGAGAATTAATATTCCCTACTGACTTCCGCGGAAAGGGTACGGAGGATGCTATTAAAAAAGCATTATCAAGGCTAACTCAGGAAGGTGTGTTGAAGCGATTGGCACATGGTATTTATTATATCCCTAAAATCGATCCGGTATTAGGTGAACTTCGGCCAGGTGCTGAAGATGTTGTAAAGATGCTTGCCAAAAAAGAAAAGATTCGGGTGAAACCCGCTGGTGCTTATGCGCTTCACCAGTTAGGTCTTACTAACCAGGTTCCAACCAAACTTGTTTACATAACAGACGGGAATCCCCGCTTATTTAAGCTGGGAAAGATGCAGATCAGGTTCAAAGCAACTACGCCAAGAAAGCTGTCTACAATTGGAAAGATCAGCAGTCTGGTTATCCAGGCGCTTGAAGAAATTGGGCCTGAAAACGTAGATGCAAAAACGGAGTTAAAAATTTATGAGCTTCTTAAGAAGGAAGATCCTAAAAAACTAAAACATGATCTTGCATTGGCCCCTGCTAAAGTAAATGATTACATTTTCAAACTTTTGAGAAAGCAGGAAAATGACAGGTTGGTTGAAACTAACAAGCGAACAACGTAAAGCTTCCATTGATCAGGCAGAACAATTAAGTGGTATAAGTGCGAAGGCAATTGAAAAAGATTGGTGGGTTACACTTACCTTAAAAGCGTTATTTCGCAATTTATATTCCAGATACATAGTATTTAAAGGAGGCACATCTTTAAGTAAGTGCTGGAAAATTATTGCTCGTTTTTCAGAAGACATTGACATCGCCCTATCGCCGGAGGCTTTTGAGATGGCTTATATTGAGAATCCTTCAAAAACTACCGTTGAAAGGTTGAAAAGAAGAGGATGTGCTTTCATAAGCAAGGAATTAAAGACTGAAGTTGAAAAACAAATTTCGGCATTGGGGGTGCCTGAAGGAATGATAATTATCAGCGCTGCAGTTATACCCAATAAATTTCCCGATACCGATCCCCAAACCCTTTACATTAGATATCCCTCATTATATGCACCTGGGAGCTATATATCAGATGAAGTAAAGGTTGAAGTCAGTGTAAGGTCACTCTCTATTCCGTTTAAAACGATATCCATACATTCTCTTCTAAACGAAATTAATCCCAATTCTTTTTATGGCGAGAATCCATTTAATGTAGAGGCTGTTGCACCAGGAAAGACCTTTTTAGAGAAAGCATTCCTGCTTCATGAGGAATTCGGGAAACCCGATAGGTCTAAGATCAGGTCGGAAAGGATGTCCAGGCATTTATATGACCTTGGAAATATTATGAAAACTACGTTCAGTAGGGAAGCCCTTAATGATCTCAGGCTGTATGAATATTTAATAAATCATCGGAAATACTATTATAGAATTTCCTGGTTTGATTATGAAAGCCTGCGGCCCGCAACTATATCGTTTGTTCCTCCTGATGATCTTCTCAATGTATATCGTCAAGACTATGAACGGATGCAGGAACAAATGATTTATGGAGAAAATTTACCTTTTGATGAATTAATTGATCAGTTGAAAATTTTGCAGAGTGAATTCAGAAAAATTAGTAATATGTGATTAATTAATAGCTCACCCTCATGGAACTCCGGCTTCTCGTAGTACGTACCTCAGACATGGAAAGGCTTGCAGCGTTCTATTCCTTATTCGGCTTAATCTTCGATTATCACAAACATGGAAAATCTCCTTATCACTATTCGGCTACACTTGGAAGCACTGTCCTTGAAATTTATCCCCTGGCAAAAGGACAAAGCGACGCCGAAATAAATTTAAGATTGGGATTTGCGGTAAATAACTTTGAAACAATCGTTAAATTGTTGAAAGAAAAAGAAACAGTGTTCTTGTCGGAACCCATGCAAACCGACTATGGTTTTATGACTATCATTAAAGACCCCGACGGACGAAAAATAGAATTATATAAGTTGTAACAGATCAACAATGCAGAAAATTTCAAAAACGCCAAACCAGGTAGCAGAGCAAATTGAGCGATGGTTTCTAATGTATCATAAAGCAGAAAGATCTTCATTCAACGGATCGGAACCGTTCACGATTTTTAATCAATTGTATTTTGAAAAGCAAAACCAACTGATCAGCCGGGTGGAGTTCAACAAAAAGGAAATTCCGGTACTCGTGTTGTCTCTTAATACAAATGAATTTATATTAAATACTACTGAAAGATTTATACATATAGATAATTCAGGTATCACCTCCCTGTTTTATAAAGACTTCGATGGCAACAGGGGCTTTAAAGCATTTGGGCCCGGACAAATGGATAACAGAACAATTGTGAATATAAAAACCGAAGGGAAACTGGCGGAATTCGGGTTAAAGAAAAAAGACGGGGAGGTAATTTACTGGCCCGTACCTACCGGTAAACCAGGTTTTGCTTTCTGGAATATCACTGATAAGTTCAGGATCATTGGACGGAGATATGTGATAAAACCTGAGGAGTAAACGCTGTACCCGATACCGATCAACAGGTACAATGGTTGAAGGATAGAGAGAAAAGCATTTAACGATCTTCTCTCATTTAATGCCCTTACAACTTGATCTTCAGCCCATAATTCCGCTTCAACGCCAGTAACGCTTCCGCATTTCCGCGGGCATCGTCGACCGGGTTGTGTGTGTGCGCTGTTTTGCGCAAATGTTTGAAATTTTGGAAGGTATCTTTTACCAACCCTTTGTACAGGCTGCCCAAATTTTGTGAACTAAATCCAAATGGATTTGAGCCTGTGAAATGATGAAAATACCAGCAGATAAACATCCAGTCGAAACCATTATTATCGCTGATAAATACGGGCCGGTCTTTTGCCACTTGTTTTATCCAGTCTGCAAATGATCTCATAACGATTGCGGCATCATCAAACGCCATCGTTTCTTCGCGACTGAAACCCGAAACGGCCAATGCTTCGGGAATAAACTTATTTGAAATGGGTTTACATTTTCCATAAAAGGTTTTACTTAACTGTTCATCGACCAGCACGGCGCCAAAACAGATCATGGAATAATCTCCCGGTATAGGCCCATCACTTTCTATATCAACCATGATATAAGCCATAAAATTGTGTTTAAGATGTAACTAAAATATTGTTCTGATAATTGCCAGGTCGCCACCCGGCTTTAATCCCCAGTTGGTTTGAATATCGAGCAGTTTGCTGTTCAGCATATTGCTGTTATGGCTTCCTTCTTCATCAAACAACAGGTATTCAATAACATTGCCCGGGGCTGCATAGGTTTTGTTATCGAATTTTTTAAAGGTAAATATTCCATCAGTCACCAGACTGAAGTCTTGCAAATCCTGCGCAGTAATCCTTTGATGCTGGCTGCCATACCATCTATTGAATTCTTCATGCAGGTGATAACCCAAATAATCAGGTTTGTTGTCTTGCTCAAATTCATACAGATGCTTATTGATACATATTAAACCGTCGCCTATGCACAGGAATTCTCCTGAGCGGTTGTTTGTATCAATAACACCGATCAATAAAGTATTCAACACTTCTTCCCTTTCTAACTGAAGGATATTTTTAGCACAGCGCAATTCTTCAAATAACTGCCTTGTTATTTTTTCCAGAGTCTGCTCTAAGCCGGCTGATTCTTTCGACAAGAATTCTTTATAGCTGTGCTCTTTGGAAATTTTTCTCAGCAATTTACCTGTTAAAGTAGCCGCGAAGTAGCTGTCGGCCCCCATTGTGCAGCCGTCCATTACAGCACACAGGAGCCTGTTTTTCCCAATTTCTGCCGTGATAAAATAATCTTCGCAATGGTTGGTGTGAAGCGCACCGATTTGTAGCGTAGTATAGATTCTCATTCAGGAATACGCAGCAAAAATAATAAAATCTGAATGTTCTGCAATGGCTCCGGCTATTTTGACCAGATTTTACCTGTTTTCAATGAAACCGAAACTTATTCTATGAACCGTTTATATATGCGAAAGTTCGTAGCCATTAACCACAAAGCACTACTGTTCTTCTCTTTCCTGTTTCCAATCATCGTCCTTGATCAAATTGTAAAATTGAAGCTCGAATTGGTGAAGGAGTGATTTGCAGTTCTTCTGTAATTTTGCACTGTATGAAACAGAAAATGCTTCAACGGTCGTTCGAGTTGTATGTAGCCGATATGGAATTGTGGTATGCCCGGCCGCTGATCTATCATTTCTTCGAGATCGTACAGATACTGGAAGGTGATGGGGTGCGGGAAGTGAACCAAAACCGTTATCCATACAGTAAAGGCAGCATTTTTTTATTCACCCCGCTCGATTGCCGCGGTTTTGAAATGAATTCACCCACGCGGTTCTGCTCTATTCGCTTTTCAGAGGTTTTCCTCAGCAAATGCAAGAACGGCCAGGAACGTGAACGCATTACCCAATGGCTGCGCCAACTGGAGCATATCTTCTACCATCATAACCGTTTTGAACGGGTGCTAATAAAACAGGAAACCGATTGCCAGATGATCGCCACCCTGATCGGCCATATGGTGCAGGAATTTGAAGCGCAACAACCCTACTATGAAGAGAACCTGCAACATTTTATTACCCTGGTGTTGAACATCCTGGCGCGTAATGTGGCCGAAAGTAAAGTGACCGTAGCGGCTGAATCTCAACCGGAACCGCTTATCAATCGTATGTTGCTGTACGTTCATGAAAACATTCGCCACCCCGAAAAATTGCGCATCAGCCACCTCGCCGGACATTTTAATTTATCGGCCAATTATGTGGGCGAATATTTCAGGAAACTTACCGGTGAAAGCCTGCAGCAATATATTATCCAATATAAAATGCAACTGGTGCAACACCGCCTTACCAACAGCACCCTCACCATCAGTCAGATTGCCGATGAATTGGGTTTTTCAGATGAAAGCCATCTGAACCGGCAGTTCAGAAAACACAGCGGCGGCGTAAGCCCGGTAGCGTTTCGCAAAAACGCAAAATAACGTGCCTGATGCGGCAACCACGCTCTTCTTTGATCCAGCGAAACTTCCACTGTTCCCGGAAACCTGTGTTGAACATTTTGTCCCTGCTTCTGCCAACCTCGAATTGTACAGAACAAACCTTTCTTTATCACTGTTCGGCCATGGCGATGACTGCTAATTTTGACATTAAATAAATGTCAGTCATGCAATTGAGTAAGTTATTGTCGCCATTGGTCACCGATCGTATCACATTGAACAACCGGGTTGTAATGGCGCCCATGAGCCGCCGTCGCGCAGAGAACGGTATACCCAATACTTCCACCGAACTGTATTTTGCGCAGAGAGCCGGCGCCGGGTTGATAATCACCGATAATACGGCCGTTGCCGCCAATGGTATCGGCTATTTGAATACACCCGGCATATATAATGAAAAGCAAAAGGAAGGCTGGAGGAAGGTCGTAAATGCCGTTCATGCGCGGGGCGGAAAGATCTTTGTTCAACTGGTGCATGCCGGCCGTATTGGTCATTCATTGAATTACGAAGGCGATGAACCGATCGTAGCACCTTCGGCAGTACAGGCCGATGGGGTAATACGCATTCCCGGTGATCTGCATGTGCCTTTTCCGGTTCCCGAAGCGCTTACCACTTCCGGCGCCAAAGCACTGGTGCAGGCGCACATACGGGCTGCGTTAAATGCCATTGAAGTGGGTTTCGACGGGGTAGAAATTCACGGCGCCCATGGGTTCCTGCCCGAACAGTTCTTACACCCGTATACCAATCGCCGCACCGATGAATACGGCGGCAGCATAGAAAACAGAAGCCGCTTTTTACTGGAGATCATGGAAGGCGTGGTGGCTGCTATCGGTAAAGAAAAGACCGGGGTGCGATTATCGCCTTTTGCGCATATCAATGACTTGCCGGCATATGATGAGGAAGCCAAAACATATAAGTATATTATCGACAAACTGCAACAACTCGATATTCTGTACATACACCTGTCGGCCCTGGCGAGTAATGGGAAATCATCAATTCCTATAGCGTTTATTGAAGATGTGCGGGCGCGTTTTAATAACCTGCTGATGCTGGCCGGTGGTTTTACCGCTGCTTCCGCAGAAGCCATCTTACAGCAAGAGCTGGTCGACCTGGCGGCTTTTGGTAAACCTTTTATTGCCAACCCCGACCTGGTTGAACGCTTCAGGCATAATGCCGGACTGGCCACTCCCGATCCCGACACGTTTTACCAGGGTGGAGATGCCGGGTATATCGATTACCCCGCCATCTATACGAATAGCCGGTGGTGCTGCACGGATTAAGCGCAGGCTTAATCGCACTCGATGCGGTGACCAAAGCGGATAACATGCCCATCAGGGTCTTCCACCATCATTTCGCGCATGTACCATTCACGGCTGGTGGGCGGCATTATTATTTTTGCTCCTTTTTCTTTTATGTGTTCGTAATAGGCATCAACATTATCAAGAACGATACATAACCAGGTGCCCGGCTGTCCCTGGCCGTTTTCACAAAAGAAGATCTCAACGCCGTTTTTTACAACGCCGCCAAATGGGGGTGGATCTCTCCATTCCCATTGTTCTTCAAATCCCAGTTTATTTACATAATAATCGAGGCTGTTCTTCAGGTTGGAAGAATAGAGAATGGTAATTGACTTTTCGAATATCATGGGAACAATTTTTACTAATTGATCTCCGAATGAAAATTCAACAGGAAGTTAACCAGGTTCACATCGGGTTGAATACCTAGTTTCTTTCTCAACCGGTGCCGCCCCAGTTCAACCCCTTTAATAGTAATGTTCATGATCTGCGCAATTTCCTTACTGGTTAAATTTAACCGTAAATAAGCGCACAACTTCAGATCGCTGGCGGTAAGGTTGGGGTAAATACTTTTTAAAGACACCAGGAAGTTGCTGTGCACCTTATCGAAATGCACGGCAAACTGTTCCCAGTTCTTTTTCATTTTATCGTCGCCCAGCATGCGCAGGATCTTTTTATAATCATCGGTATCCTTATCAATTTCGCTTGATTTCTTCATGCGTACAAACTCTTCTTTCACCTTCATCAGCATTTCGCCTTTTTGCACCAGGTTGAAGGTGGTTGAAGCAAGTTCGGTGTTTTTTACCTGTATCTCCGATTGCAGCTTTTCATTCTGTAAACGGATGATCTCTTTTTCATTTCTTTCGAGCTCAAGCTGGTGCAGATACATCAATTGCTTTTGCTCTTCCTGGTGCTTCTCTATTTCCAACTGATGCAGGTATTCCATGCGCTTTCGTTCTTCATCGTGCAGGTGTTGTTGCAGAATGAATTTCTTTTTTTGCCATTTGTAAATAGTGTAAATGGCCAGCATTCCAAGTAAAATATATACCGAGTAGGCCCACGATGTACGGTACCAGGGCGCCAGAATAGTAAAGCGGTACACTGCTGCTTTCGATTCCTGCCCCTCATGGGTTCTTGCCTTTACTTTAAAAGTGTATGTGCCGGGCGACAAATACGTATAGTCTTTCTCGTTTTTCTTTGTCCAGGCCGACCACCCATTGTCGAAGTCTTCCAGGAAATAAGCGTATTCAATACTCGACTGTTTGCCATACAGCGGGGAAGAATAATCGAAGTGAATGGAATTCCACGCATAATTAATTTCCGGTACTTCTTCATTTATAAGCTGCTGCTGTTCGCTTTCCTTATTGAAATAACCGCCGAATATGGTGCTGTCTTTTTTGTTTACAATGCGCACATCACTTATCTGTATGGGTATCTCTTCTTTGAATTGCTTGTACAGATCATAGTTCAGGAGGTAAAACCCTTCTTCGGCCGCAATGAAAATATTGCTGTTGTTATATGGATAAATATATTCAAGCCCATTGCCGGTGATCTTGCCATTAAGCTCGGGAAAATAAATGATGCGGGGTTGTTTGGTGCTTAAATCAACAACGCCTAAATGCCGGTCGTGCACAAACCAGATATTTCCGTTCCAGTCTTCTTTCATATACCTGATGGGCACTTTAGGCAGCATATCACGTAAAAACCGCGAAGGTTCAAAATCGCCGGTTTTTGCATTGTATTCGAAGATCCCTTTATCGTTAGAGAGAATGACCCGGCTCTTTACTTTAAAAATGTGATTGTTGTTATGTGAAAGAATTCCCTTTGTGTCTTTATAAGGTTCCTTGGTGGGTGTAACGCCCCCGTTCATCGTTATTTTATACAAGCCTTTGTATGGGTGAGCCGCCCATGCAATGTTGTTGTCGATCGCCACAAAACGTGCCGATTCAAAATGGGCGTGTATTTCGGGATTGGTAAAGCGGCCGTTCTGAAAGTTATAAAAGTTCAATCCATTGTACGTTCCTGCAAGCACAACCGACGAGGGCGCCACATTGCTTAAAGGTTGAAAGGTCCAGAAACCTGAACTGCTGTCGATCATTTTGGTGGCGCCGTTCTCAATAACGAAGAACCCATCGTTATGACCCATAACGAGTTGTCCGTTCAGTTCCGACAGGTTCCAAACCTGTCCCTTGGGACCCTTTATCAATTCAAACTTACTTTTGATCAAACCCAGGTCGGGCTGGGAAGAAATGCCGGCCTGGTACACCCCATTCGATGTACCTATGTATAAATGGTCTTTATAAATAATGGCTGCTTTACCCGCGCTATGCTCCTGGTAATCGGGATAAATATGTTTGATGGCATTGTTATAGGCGATGAAATCGATTCCATTATCAAGCCCCAGCCAGATGTTCTTTTTGCGATCGATAAACACGCTGAGGATATTATTACTCTGTAAACCGTCCTGTTTCGAAAGCCGTTGGATCAGCTCTCCTTTATCGTTGATCACAAAACAACCTGCCAGGTTGGTAATGATGGCGATCTGGTTTTTATCGATCACCGCGGCGCTGTAGGGGTTCTTTTCATTGATCAGCCGCAAATCGGGCGTATTGAACGGGATGATCTCTTCTCCTTTCAGAATATATGACCCATGATGTTTGGTGAGTAGCAGCGAACTGTCGCCGGTAAGTGGTACAATGGCCGTTATCTCGGCTTTTTCGGGAAAATAATCGGGTTGGGAGAAGGGCGCCCAGGTTCCGTTTTGAAACTGCAGCAGGCCTTTTTGCCAGGCTTTGCTGATGAGTTTATTATGGTGTAACCCTAAAAAGCTCCAGGCGGGATTGCCAAAGACCGTGATCCTGTCATTCTCCAGCTGGAAGATTTTGCGAAAGGCGCGGAAGAAAACTTCATTTCCTACCGGCACCACATCCCAGATATCGGTAAAGTCCTTATCGCTTTCGGGAATCAGATCGTTCAGCGACCGGTACTGCAGATTACCGTTCCTGCCCGGCTCAAAAAAACCAATTTCACCCTGCGACCCGATGTAAATGCGGCCGTCGTTGCCGATGGCAACCGAACGCACCCCCGTGCCGCCGGGTAACGTATATTTTTTCCAGAAACTTCCGTCGAAACTGAGCAGGCCTTCATCGTTGGCCGCATAGATGATCCCTTTTTTATCCTGCACGATCTTCCAGTTTTGGGTGCCGGCATTATAGATCTGTTTGGGATAATTGATGATCCCGGGCAGCGCAATGGTGTTTTGGGTAAACCCATTGAGCACACTTAGGCTTAATATGGTAAGCAATAATTTTCTCATCATGACAGGCATTGAGGGCGATAGGATACTAAGTTAGGGAATTGATTAATATAAATAATGGGGCAGATATGGTGTTAATAGGGTAAATACACTGTTTTTTAACAGTTTATGCTCTTTTTGATGTGGTAATGATGGGGTGCCAAAACGGAAATTTTTATGGTAGAGTTCTAATTTTAATTACCCAAACAAATGCCCGATGATACATAACAGACTAACGAATTTGCTTTTCCTCCTGCTTCTTATTCTTTTGCTTCATGCTGAAACCCGGGCCCAGGGTTTTTTGAAGGTCAGCAATAAACAGATAGTTGATGAAAATGGCCGGAACGTATTGCTCCGCGGCATAGGCCTCGGCGGCTGGATGTTGCAGGAAGGTTATATGCTGCAGCTTGGCGGCCTGGGTATGCAGCACCGCATCAGGGCAAAAATGGCGGAACTGATAGGCGAAGACAGCACCCGCACATTTTATAATATGTGGCTTGAAAACCATACCCGCCGGGTAGATATCGATTCCATGAAAGCATGGGGGTTCAACTCCGTTCGCCTTCCTATGCACTATAATTTATATACACTGCCCGCAGAAAAAGAGCCGGAACCGGGAAAGCAAACCTGGCTGGAAAAGGGTTTTCAAATGACCGACAGCCTGCTGGCCTGGTGCAAAGCCAATAACATGTACCTGATCCTCGACCTGCACGCTGCGCCCGGCGGCCAGGGCAACGACAATAACATTTCTGACCGCGACCCCGCCAAACCATCCCTGTGGGAAAGCGAAGCCAACCGCCAAAAAACGATCGCCCTTTGGAAAAAGCTGGCCGAAAGATATGCCAACGAACCTTTTATCGGTGGTTACGACATTCTGAATGAACCCAACTGGGGTTTTGCCGATCTGGCAAACGATAAAAACGGGTTGAACGAAAAGGGCAACGAGCCGCTTAAGCAATTGATGGTTGATATTACAAAAGCCATTCGCGAAGTTGATCCGCGCCACATCATTATCATTGAAGGCAACGGCTGGGGTAATAATTATAACGGCATATTGCCACCCTGGGATAACAACATGGTGCTCAGCTTTCACAAATACTGGAATTTCAATACCACAGAAGCTATTCAGCATATACTCGATACCCGGGATAAATACAATGTACCGGTATGGCTGGGCGAAACCGGCGAAAATTCAAATGTGTGGTTTACCGAAGCCGTAAGGCTGCTTGAAGCCAACAACATAGGCTGGGCCTGGTGGCCATTGAAAAAATTGGGCAATAATAATCCTATGCAAATAAAGTCGAATAAGGATTATGAAAAAGTGCTTGCCTACTGGTCGGGCAAAGGGTCGAGGCCTTCCAAAGCAGAAGCGTACAATGGCCTGATGCAGCTGGCAGCTGCTACCCGGTTGGAGAATACCATTATTAAACGCGATGTGCTGGATGCGCTTTTCAGACAACCCTGGTCACAAACCGCCATCCCTTTCAAAACACATATAATTAAAAGCGGTGTTGAAATAAAAGCGGTTGATTATGATTTGGGCAGGAACGGCGCGGCGTACCTCGACACCGATACGGCCGATTATCATATCTCGAATGGCAAACGCGGCGGTAACCGGGGCCGGGTATATCGCAATGATGGGGTTGATATTGCAGCCGACCCTGCAATAGCCGGTAGTTATATTGTAAATCATACTGCAGCGGGCGAATGGCTGCAATACACTCTTGATGTGGTGAAGGGGGGACATTACAAAGTGAAGGTGCACTACAATACCGCACATGCAAACGGAAAGCTTTCTTTATATGTGAATAATAACAATACTAAAAAAATAGCGGTACCAAGGGCAAATGACTGGCGGGCGGTGGAAATAAAAGATGTGGAATTGAAAAAGGGCGCGAATACGCTTCGCATTTATATCGATTCAGGTGAAATGAGCCTTCGTTCTTTACAATTTACTGCCGCCGAATAATACACGCTATTATACAATGAGAGTTTTACATGTGCCATACTTTCAAAGTGTGGCACATGTAATTAAACCCGGGCAGCCAGTTATGATGTGGTAAAGAGGGGTATAAAATGCACTGTTATGGCCCAGGTAGTAGTGTTTGATAGGGTATTGATGGGGCGCCTTTTTAGGCAGGGGTTCATCAACATTCTATTTTAGATTTTGATTTGAATTATTCACTAACAACTGACTTGCGTATGAAAATTCTGCGAATTGTCCTCGTGGTGCTGGTATTTCAGGCTCTCTATTTACCTGTACTGGCACAGGATATTGTTGTAACCGGTAAGGTAAACGCCAAAACCGGCGAACCGCTTACGGGTGCAACGGTAGCCATTAAAGGCACCAGCACTGCTACAACAACTGATGCCAGCGGTAGTTTCTCTCTTACTATTCCCAATCGAAAAGTACTTCTTGTTGTTTCTTATGTTGGTATGGCCAACAAAGAAGTAGCTATTCCCGAAAGCGGAGAATTGAATATACAACTGGAAGATGTTGGGACGACGGGCCTCGACGAGGTTGTGGTAATAGGGTATGGCACCCAAAGTAAAAAAGTAGTTACAGGCGCTATTTCGAGTGTAAAAGCCAGGGACCTCGAGAATGTGCCCAGTAACCGTATTGAACAGGCCCTGCAGGGAAGGGTATCTGGTGTAACCATTGCGCAAAACAACGGTCAGCCAGGTTCTGCCTCAACCATCAGGGTGCGCGGTATTACCACGTTCGGCGACGGCGGTAATAATCCATTATGGGTAGTTGACGGTGTGGTGATCGACCAGGGCGGCATCGGTTACCTGAACCAAAGCGACATTGAATCGATTGAAGTATTGAAAGATGCCGCTTCTGCCGCTATTTATGGTACCCGCGCCGCTACCGGTGTAATTCTGGTAACAACCAAGAAAGGTAAGAACGGGCAGCTAACGGTAAACTACAATGGCTTCTATGGTTTGTCGCGTGCAAACAAAAAGCTCGATCTGCTGAATGCCACCCAGTATGCCACTATTATGAACGAAAAATCGGTGAATGGCGGTGGCGCCAATGTTTTTGCCAACCCCAACTCATTGGGGGTAGGTACCGACTGGCAGGATGCATTATTTAATGACAACGCCGGCCGTTTCTCACATGAACTGAGTGTAAGCGGTGGTAGCGAACGTTCTACATTTTATATGTCGTTCGGTTACCAGGACCAGGAAGGTATCGTAGCCGGTCCGATCTCAAATTATACCCGCAAAAACATCCGTATCAACTCAACGCATAAGTTTGCGAAGATCTTCACATTTGGAGAGAACATAGGGTATTCACGTCAGAAAACCGTGGGTATTGGAAATACGAACAGCGAATACGGCGGTCCACTGGCTTCTGCTATCAACCTCGACCCCGTTACGCCTTTGGTAGTTACCGATCCGGCCATTGCTAACGCCAACCCCTATTCAAACAACCCCGTTATAAGAGATCAAAACGGAAATCCCTACGGTATTTCATCATATGTGGGACAGGAAATGAGCAACCCCATTGCTTATATTCAAACCCGCCTCGGCCAGTATGGCTGGAGCGATGATTTCGTAGGTAATGCTTACCTCGAAGCAGCGCTTGGTAAACATTTTAAAGTGCGGTCGACAGTGGGTGGTAAGCTGGCTTACTGGGGCAATACAGGGTTCACGCCTTTCTATTACCTGAGCGCCACTGTAAAAACTTCACAAAACAATTACAACAAAAGCAACAACAACAGCTTCAACTGGAATATTGAAAATACGGTTACGTATACCAATAGTTTCGATAAACACAATTTGACGGTGTTACTGGGTCAGGGTGCTTATGTTGAAAATATCGGTGGCGGTTCTTCGGTAACCTTGTTCAATTTGCCTGTAACCAGTTATAAAGATGCGTCTTTTAACTTCGATATTCCCCAGGCAAACAGGAACTCAACTTCTTCTGACCTCGCTCAGCATAAGTTGTCATCGTTGTTTTCGCGGGTGAATTATAACTATGATGAAAGATACCTGTTCACCGGTATCATCAGAAGGGACGGTTCAACGAGATTTGGGATGGCCAACAAGTTTGGTGTATTCCCCTCTTTCTCTATGGGCTGGAATGTGTCGAATGAAGCATTCTGGATGTACAACAAAGTTGTTGACCGCCTGAAAATACGCGGTGGGTACGGTGTGGTAGGTAACGATGCCATCAGGAACTGGGGTTACCTGGCAACCGTAGTGGGCGGTTTCAACTATACCATCGGTACCGGTGATAATATTACAACCGGTTACGGACCAGAATCGCTTGATAACCAGAATTTACACTGGGAAGAAACTTCCCAAACCAATATCGGTTTGGAAGCGCAGATCCTGAAATCAATTACGCTGAGCTTTGATTACTTCCTGAAGCGTACAACCGGCATCCTGCGCCCGGTTACCATTCCCGGTTATGTGGGGGTACCTGTTGCACCGGTTGACAATATTGCCGATATGGATAACAGAGGTATAGAAGTTGAACTGGGTTACCGCACAAGCATCGGTGATCTTAACCTCGGTGTTAATGCCAACTTCTCCTACCTGAAAAATGAAGTTACTTACGTAGCACAGGATGCTGATTTCATTACGGGCGATGCCAGCTTTCAAACCATGGGACCAATTACCCGTATTCAGAAAGGTCAGTCTTACAATACCTTCTTTGGTTTCCAAACCGCTGGTATTTTCCAGAACCAGGCCGAGATCGATGCCTATAAGAACAAGAACGGCGATCGTTTACAACCAAACGCTAAACCGGGCGATTTCCGTTGGGTAGATATCAATGGCGACGGACAGATCACCAATGATAATCTCGATAAAACCTTCCTTGGCAACAGCCTTCCGAAATACACATACGGTTTAACGCTGAATGCCAATTACAAGGATTTCGACCTGATGGTGTTTATGCAGGGTATTGCAGGCAGCAAGATCTTCCAGGGATTGCGCCGGCTTGATATAGGTAACGCCAACTATCAAACGGATGTGCTGGGCCGCTGGACGGGTGAAGGCACCACCAACGCTTACCCGCGTCTTTCAACGGCTGACCCCAATGGTAACTTTACCCGCATGTCGGATTTCTATTTGGAGAAAGGTGACTTTGCAAGACTTAAACTGATACAATTAGGTTATACTTTACCACAAAGCCTTACAAGTAAGATAAAAGCCAGCAGGCTGCGTGTTTATATTACCTCAGAAAACCTGTTTACCATCACCGGTTACACAGGTTACGATCCTGAGATCGGCGGCGCTGTATTTGGCGTTGACAGAGGTGTTTATCCGCAGGCGCGCTCATTTATCGGTGGTATTCAGTTGCAATTCTAATTTTTCACCCACTAATTAAGGTTATGCGTACAATAAAAATAAACTACTTACTTGCCGCGGTTACCATTGTAGCGCTGGCTTCATGTAAAAAAAGTTTTGTCGATATAAATCCGCAGGGTCAATTCCTGTCTAACTCCTATTATTCCAATGCCGACCAGGCTTATTCAGCTCTGGTTGCGGTATACGATCCCGTTCGCAAAAATTCGGGCGGGTTCGATAACATGCTTGCGTTGATGAACTCCGGATCTGACGATCATTTTGCAGGCGGTGGTAACTCAACAGATGGTATGCAGTTGCAATCTTTTTCCAACTACACCATAACGGCCAACTTAATGGCCGCCAGCTTCTGGAACGATCCTTACCAGGGTATAACAAGAGCGAATGTGTTGTTGCAGAAACTGCCCGCCGTTCCGGCAATGGACAATAACCTGAGAGCAAGGTTTGCAGCCGAGGCAAAAGCCTTACGCGCCTATTATTACTTCAACCTGGTGCGTATGTTCAAAAACGTTCCATTGATACTTGAACCATTGAAGACCGACAACATTTATGATGTAACGCAGGCTAAACCCGAGGATGTATATGCACAGATCGAAAAAGACCTTACTGAAGCCATCAACGATTTGCCTAACACGCTTACGCTTGGCACAGAAGCGGGCCGTTTGACAAAAGGCGCGGCAAAAGCGCTGCTGGGAAAAGTGTACCTGTATGAAAATAAAAATGCACTGGCAGCACAGCAACTGGCCGATGTAAACGGAACACCAGGCGGTACAAGTATGTTTGGTTATAAGTTACTCACCAATTTCAGCGATCTGTGGTTACCTGACAACAAGTTCAACACGGAATCGATCTTTGAAGAAACCCATAGTGCTGCCGGTAATTCCGACTGGGGCTTCTGGGGCAGCGGCCGCGATGAAGGCAATACGGCGAATGTACAGGTTGGTCCAAGAAGTTATGAAAGACTTGATCAAACTGCACCGGACCTTCCTTCGGGCTGGAGCTTTATGGTATTTACGCAGAATTTTTATGATTTTATAAAAACCGATCCACGCTTTGAAGCCACACTGCTCGATGTAAAAGCACTGGCTGCAGCAGGAAAAGTAAAATACATTGCAGGATACCAGAATACAGGCTATTTCCTGAATAAATTCCTTCCCCGCAAACAGGATGTTTCGAAAGGCGGCGGCGCTGCCGACCTGAACTATCGTCAGAACACTTATATCATCCGTTTGGCTGATACGTATTTGATGGAGGCCGAAGCATTGGGCGGAACCGGCACAAGAGCGCAGGCCTTACTGGATGCCGTTAGAGCCCGTGTTGGCCTTGGGTCTGTACCTGTTTCGCTTGCTGCAATAAAAACTGAACGCCGCGCCGAATTGGCCGGTGAAGGCCATCGCTGGTTCGATCTCGTAAGATGGGGCGATGCGCCTTCTGTATTGGGAGGCAGGGGTTTTGTACAGGGAAAACATGAAATATTCCCGATCCCTTTCAGGGAAACACAGGGTACGAACATAGATCAGAATCCCAATTATAATTAGTTGCTGTAAAAGAAGTGTATGAAGGTGTGCCACACTTTTAAAGTGTGGCACATTTATAAACTTTCCCATGAAACCATTAAAAAGAAATCATTTATTTATTATGCTCAACAGTGTTGGATGCTGGTTGGTGTGTGTGATGCTCGCCGGCAGTTGCAATAGAAATAATGTTTCCGAAAGCCCCCCGCCCGATCCGGAACCACCGGTAGCTTCGGATGTAAGTTTGTATGTAACACAGGGCGATAAAAATATTCTTTTTCAAAAACAAAACGTAAGCCTCGTATTTTCAGGTACCGGACCGGCAGGCACTATTATTGAAGTAGATACGGCACAAACTTTTCAATCGATCGATGGCTTTGGCTATACTTTGACCGGCGGCAGCGCTACCCTGTTGAACGCATTACCCGCAGCTACACTCGACGCTTTATTAAAGGAACTATTTTTGTGGGACAGTACACATATCGGTGTTAGTTACTTACGCCTCAGCATCGGCGCCTCTGACCTCAGCGCATCTACATTTACATACGATGATGTGCCGGCTGGTGAAACCGATCCCACGCTCGCACACTTCAGCATCGATAAAGAAAAACAGGACCTGATCCCCATTCTCAAAAAGATCGTTGCTTTAAATCCCGCCATAAAAATATTGGGCTCACCATGGTCGGCCCCGGTTTGGATGAAGACCAACGGCAGCTTTGTGGGCGGCAGCCTGAAACCTGAATATTATGGCGTCTATGCCACTTATTTTGTAAAATACATTCAGGCAATGAAAGCTGAAGGCATCACTATCGATGCCATTACCGTTCAAAATGAACCATTGCATGGCGGTAACAATCCCAGCATGGTAATGCAGGCTGTTGACCAGGCGGCATTCATAAAGAACAACCTCGGGCCTGCATTTGCAGCCGCAGGCATTACAACCAAAATAATTACCTACGATCATAATGCCGACCGGCCCGATTACCCGCTGGCAATTTTAAACGACGCGGCGGCAAAAGCATATGTAGATGGTTCGGCATTTCACCTGTATGGCGGCAGTATTACAGCGCTTACCGATGTACATAATGCGCACCCCGACAGGCATGTATATTTTACTGAACAATGGGTTGGCGGTCCGGGTAATTTCGCGGGCGATCTGAAATGGCATGTAGAGAACCTGATCATCGGCGCTACCCGCAACTGGAGCCGCAACGTACTTGAATGGAACCTGGCGGCGGATGCCAGTTACCAACCGCATACGCCAGGTGGTTGTACTTCCTGTCTCGGTGCGCTTACCATTGGTTCAGACGTAACAAGGAATGTAGCTTACTATATAATCGCGCACGCTTCCAAATTCGTTCGTCCCGGTTCGGTGCGCATCGCTTCAAACAATTCCGGCTCATTTGCTACAGTGGCCTTTAAGAACCCGGAAGGAAAAAAAGTATTGATCGTGTTGAACAAAGGAACCGAAACCGGTTCTTTCAACATAAAATTCAATGGCAAAATGGTAACCTCATCATTGAACGGAGGCGCCGTTGGAACCTATGTATGGTAATTAGAAAAAAAGAAAAAATGAAGAATATTGCTGTCCCGTTTTTAATTTTCGTTACCCAAACAGGTGTTGTGCAGGCGCAACAAACAGGGGCCAAACCTGCCTGGAAAACAGTTACGGTTTACACCACTGCCGATAAAACGGATTACCGCCTCTCAAAAACAAATACCCTTACCCTTACGCCGTTTGGCCAGCCACTGGAAACGCAGCCCTGTGTGTTTATAGATGCTACCCGAAAATTTCAAACCATAACCGGAATAGGCGGCGCCATTACAGATGCCACTGCAGAAACATTTGCCAAACTGCCTGCTGAAAGCCAGAGCGAACTGATAAACGCTTATTACAGTGCCGGCAAAGGCATCGGTTATTCGCTGGTGCGCACGAATATGAACAGCTGCGATTTTTCGAGTGATACGTATACCTATGTGGCCGAAAATGATGTGGCGCTGAAAACGTTTAGTATCGCGCACGATGAAAAGTATCGTATTCCCATGATCAAAAAGGCCATTGCTACAGCCGGCGGAAAGATACCATTGTATATTAGTCCGTGGAGCCCGCCCGCCTGGATGAAAGACAACAACAACATGTTGCAGGGCGGAAAACTGAAAGAGAGCTATAAACAAAGCTGGGCCAGTTATTTTGTAAAGTATATAAAAGCATATGAGGCCAAAGGCATTCCGGTATGGGGCCTTACGGTGCAGAACGAGCCCATGGCCAAACAGCGCTGGGAATCGTGCATATTTACCGCAGAAGAAGAGCGCGATTTTATAAAGAAATATCTTGGGCCTGCCCTGCAGCAACAGGGACTGGGAAGCAAAAAACTGATCGCGTGGGACCATAACCGCGATCTGCTGTACCAGCGGGCAACTACCATCTTAAACGACCCGGCTGCTGCCAAATATGTTTGGGGTATTGGTTATCACTGGTACGAAACCTGGACCGGCAGCGCCATGCAGTTCGAAAACCTGAAAAGAGTGCATGAAACATTTCCCAACACCAACCTGATATTTACGGAAGGATGTGTGGAGAAATTCGATCTGAACCGCATCAATGAATGGTCTATCGGCGAACGCTACGGGTTCTCCATGGTAAATGATTTCAATAGCGGTACAGTAGCCTGGACCGACTGGAATATTTTGCTCGATGAGAACGGCGGGCCGAACCATGTAGGTAATTTTTGTTTTGCGCCTGTACATGCCGATACAAAAACCGGTAAGCTCATCTATACAAACGCCTATTATTATTTAGGTCATTTCTCAAAGTTTGTAAAGGCCGGTGCAAAACGTATCGGTACTGCTTCAAGCCGCGATAAATTGATCACAACGGCCTTTATAAATCCCGATGGCAGGTTGATTGTAGTGGTGCTGAACCTTTCGAACGATGCAGTTGAGTACAACCTTTGGCTGCAGGGCAATGCAGCGGCAGTAAACAGTTTGCCCCATTCCATTACCACGCTGGTTATTGAATAAAAGCAGTTTTAAGTATAGCCCCATGCGAAGGGCTGCGCTATAAAGCGTTGAGCGTTCAGAAAGCGAAACGCAACCAATGAAAGATCCCGAATGAAGTACGAGCAGTTATCTGCCTCGTACTTCCTGTTTTTATACCCGCCTTTAAAAATGAACACCGGCTGTAACATTACCGTACACCGGCTTACATTACCAAACTATAAGTCATTGGATGAGAGCGCGATAAAAAACTGGCATTTTATAGGTTGTTTTACTATTGCCGCAGGCCGCATAAAAGGAACATATGATCAAAAACTATTTTAAGACTGCTTTCCGGAATCTGTTTAAAACACCGTTACTTTCTTTTATAAATATCTCGGGACTGGCGTTAGGGATGGCCGGCGCCGGTTTGCTTTTGTTGAATATTTATTATTTGGTAAGTATCGATCAGTTTCATGAAAAGAAAGACCGGGTGTTTAAAGTGTATAATAAAACGTCTATAAATGGCCGGCTAAGTTGCCACGACCATAGCCAGGCTCCCCTTGGACCTGCATTGCAAAAAGAATATCCCCGGATCAGGCAAATGGCCAGAATTGCTTATACAGGAAAACAGTTCAGTTATAAAGATAAAAAGCTGCAGGCCGAAGGCTATTATGCAGATGCTCCTTTTCTCAACATGTTCAGCTTTCCTTTAATAACGGGAAGTAAACAAGCAGTGCTGGAAGATCGTGATGCAATTGTTCTTACCGAAAAGATGGCGAAAAAGATCTTTGGGAACGAAGATCCTTTACATAAAGTGATCCGTTTGGATAATACCCGCGACGTTACCGTAACAGGTGTATTGAAAGATGTGCCGGTGAACAGTTCATTGAAGTTCGACTACCTGTTGGCCTGGCAGGATAATAACAATAGGTGGGATTTTTATTTTGCAAACACCTTTGTGGAATTGAACAGTGCAGGAGAGAAAACAATTGTTGATAAACAAATTGCTGATATTGTAAGCAAACACAGTAAGAACGAACAGGGCTCACAGGTATTTCTGCATCCTGTTGGTAAAATGAGTTTGCAGGGTAATTTTGATGAAAAAGGAAACCCGAAAACCCAGTCAGAAATTTATTTCCTGTCTGTACTGGCTGTTATTATGTTATTTATAGGTTGTATAAACTTTATGAACCTGAGCACGGCGCAAAGTGGGAAAAGAGGAAAAGAAGTGGGGGTTCGAAAGATAATGGGAGCTGTAAAGAGATCGTTAATCGTTCAGTTTGTAACAGAGTCGACCTTACTTGCTTTTTTGGCGGGTTGCGCAGGGCTGCTTATTGTTCAACTGGTATGGCCGTCGTTCAGTGCCATGGCAAAAGTTCGGATAGCTATTCCCTGGCATTTGCCGGCTTTCTGGTTATCGGGGCTGGCGTTTATTCTGTTTACCGGCATATTGGCGGGCAGTTATCCGGCCTTTTATTTATCGTCGTTTAAGCCGGTAAAGGTGTTGAAGGGCGTATTCAGCAATAAGGGATCGTTGATAACCCCCCGGCGCATACTCGTTGTGGTTCAATTTGTATTGGCCATTTTCCTTATGAACTTTTCGATCCTTTTCAGAAAACAGGCCAATTTTACCGAAAACCGCGAGATGGGGTTTGCAAAGGATGGTTTGGTTTTTCATTCAATGACCCAGGATCTGCGAAAGAATTTTGAAGCTGTTCAACAGGAACTGGCAAGTACCGGCATGGTAGCGGCTATTTGTAAAACCAATTCGCCAATAACAAGAGTGGGCGGTGCTTTAAGTGGTTTGGAGTGGAATGGCAGGGAAGATAACAAGTATGTTTCATTTGGCTTATATACTACCACAGGCGGGTTTGTAAAAACAAACGGCCTTACCCTGCTTTCAGGGCGCGATATTGATTATAACAACTACAAATCAGATGATGTGGCCTGCGTAATAAATGAAAGTGCGGCTAAGGAATTGGGATTTGCGAATCCGGTTGGACAAACCCTGAAAGAAGATAACCGTAACTGGACGGTCATTGGCGTGGTAAAAGATTTTTATCAAAATTCCCCGGGCGAGCTTGCCAAACCCGTAATGATCCGGTATGGCACAGATGATGGAACTATCAATATAAGAATGCAGGCCGGCTCAACATTGCAGGGCATTAAAAAAGTAGAAGATATAATAAAAAAGAATAACCCGGGCTATATCACAGAGCTGCAGTTTGCCGATGAGGATGTTGCCAGAACCTTTCAACAGCGAAAGAATGCTTCTGCTTTGATAAACTCATTTACATTGATAGCCATATTTATTGCCTGCATGGGACTGTTGGGACTTACTGCTTATATGGTTGAAATGAGAAGACGTGAAGTAGGAATAAGAAAGGTATTGGGAGCCAGTGTTGCTTCGGTCACTTCTTTACTAACAAAAGAATTTGTAAAACTGGTAGGCATTTCGGTGCTTGTTGCCTCGCCGGTGGCCTGGCTGTTCATGCATTTGTTTTTGCAGCAATTCAGTTATAGAACTAACATTAGCTGGTGGATACTGCCGGTATCGGGCGTTACGGCTATTGTCATCGCTATTGCTACAATAAGTTTTCAAACCATAAAAACGGCTGTAGCCAACCCGGTGAACGCTTTGCGAAGTGAGTAGAACATAAGTGTATTCACATGGAATAGACTATTGGGAGAAAGATACCTGATCTACTCTCCCAATTTTTGTTTTAATACGGCCAGTTCAGCTTCTATATTCACCAGGCGTTTATAAATTTCACCGGGGCCGGGCAATTGACGGGTCCAGCGTTCAACCACATACCATATTTCGGCTACTTCGTCTACTTCCATAACAATGGTGGGAAATTCCCCGGCGTGATTATTATCGCTCTTGACGATGATCTTTCCTTCATGATGCCGGTTGATGAGCCTTTTGATCAATACACCCTGCGTGCGGGTAACCAGCACATATACGCGATCGTCGCGAACTTCCGATATATCGGCCCAGCGCGCAATAACGCGGTCGGCATCCTGCAGCGTGGGGAACATGGAATGGCCTTCCACTTCAAAAATGCGGTAAGTGCCGTTGGTATATCCGGGCAAACGATAGGCAGATAATGACTGAATGAATTGCGGATCGCCATAGCCCAGCATATAACCGGCCCTTGCTTTTACCGGAACATAAATGATATTCTCTTCCCCCTGGCTATCGATGGTGATAATTTTTGGGGCCTGAAAGCGGCGGTAAGGATACAGCGTGCTGCCTACCACAGAAACGGGCAGATCCTCATCAATTGGTGGCAGATATTGACGCACGGCAGAAGTTACATTGCCGTTGGTAACGCCGCCATTTATTTTGTCACGATCGTCATTTTTCTCATCATTTCCGCCTTTTAATTCGACAAGGCCGCCTTTTGACAAATCAATACTGATTAACTCATCCATTGATATGTCGAAAAATGAGGCAATTTTTTCTAATGTATTCAAATCTGGCTCAGAATGGGTGGTTTCGTAGTTGGAGAAGGTATTTCGCTTCAAACCCAATGCTGTAGCCACTTCCGCTTGTGTCAACCCCTTATTTTTCCTTAAAAAGGAGAGGTTCGATGCAAAAAAAGTTGGCATAGAGTAAATTTTTTGCCCCAAAAATTGGAAATGTCAAAAAATGAGGCATATATTTGCTGTATCGAAAAGCGATACAAATATGCATGGGGCTAAAAGTAGGCAAAAAAACGACGAAACGATGCTGCGGAGGCGGGATGTGGCTGCTTTGGTGGCAGATATTCACGGTGTTACTGCCGATCATGTCAGAAAAGTTGTCAGAGGTGATCGGGAAAATGAGCAAATACTGGCTACCTACATGCAAATAATTGAGAACGATAACATGCTGTTACGGGCTGCAAAAGATACGGTGCCGTTTAAAGACAGCCTGAATCCTGAAGCATGAAAGCTGCCGATCATGATCCATTTATTTATACAGAATGATCTGGCCACCCATCTCAAAGCACAGATATGCCATTTACTGAATTGGGACGAACTGCAGTATGGAGAATTTCAGTTTCAATGTGGCTGTTTGTATTTACAATATTATATATCAAAAGATCCTGTGGCAATCGATGAAGTGTTACTCCACCAGCTCTATTGGAAATGGTGGAAGAACGAATGGCTCGACAGAGATTATGTTCTTGCCGGCACCCTGATGAAATGTGACAAACTTTCTATTGAAGAGAAAAGGAGGCTGTATCGTAATTGGCACGATGCACGCGTATTGGCCGATGAGTGTTCGCCGGTAGGATTAATTATGAGCAATGGTTATAAAACAATGATTAGCGAAATAATAAAAACGGAAGTGTTATGAATATACTCACAAGAAAAGAGCTGTCTATCGTAAGCCATGTAATTACGCGTGCTCAATCGGAAATTCAACAACAAGCTGGTATTGACGTAGTGTTGGTTCCACGCTATTCGAATAAAAGGGTGGAAGACGATGTGCGGCAACTATTTGAATCGATGTGTGAATGCTGGAACGTTCAGCTTTCATGGGTAAGCGATAAAAGCAGAGCGAACGATCGCCCCATTATGAGAAAGTTGTTATGGATGGCTGGCAAGAAACGTTTTCCGCAGATCTCCTACTGCGTGTTGGCCAACCTCACAGGTGCAACCGATCATGCCGGGGTAATTAAAGGTATTCGAAGCGGGTACGACTGGCTGCGTGTTCAGGATGACAAATTCCTGAAATATTATGGACCTGTAAGAAGCTATTTGATGGAATTAGAAGAAGAGCAGGTATTAAGCGCGCATTGATACGGTGGCAGAAGAACCCATCCAATGCGCCGCCTGCTTACCTTATTTAATAACAACTAAATTATAAACGTATGTTCCGTGAAAAAAAGAGAGTCATCAACAATGTAGATTATGATCAGGCACAGGAAGCATCTTCGAGATATGCTGAAGTGTCGGCCCGCCTTGGTTTTATTGAAGCGCAAATAAACGAGCGCATCAACAGCATTAAAGACGAATTCGCCGATGAGATCATTCACCTCACCCGCGAGAAAGAAAAACAGTTCGAAGTGCTGGAAGTGTATGCAAAAGAGCAGAAAGATAATTGGGGCCGGCGCAAAAGCTACGATCTTTTACATAGTGTGATCGGTTTTCGTACAGGAACACCCAGGGTTACAAAGGACAAAATGTTTACCTGGGATAATATAGTTGATATGGTAAAAGAAAGATTCCCATCGTTGATACGGGTGAAGTGCGAACTGGATAAAGAAGCGATCATTGCCATGCGTGATGAGAAAGAGTTCCTTGAACTGCAAAAACAGTGTTACATAGACGTGGAGCAGGGTGAATCGTTCTTTGTTGAAACCAAAATGCTTGAGTTGCAACGCCAGCGCGCATAAACTCGGCTACATATATTTTCAGGTTCTGATTGTAATTTTTGTGTCATAGCTAGTAAGTAAGCCGTTCTGTTTCTACAGAGTGGCCTTTATACAGGCATAGTGATGGTAATGAATGCAGGCCGGTTGCCGGCAGCGGAGTCGCTATAGTTGGTAATACGACGGATGTGACCCAGCCATTTCCTTTTTTGTTCAAAATTGTCCATGTCACAAACAAGCGACTTTCTGCTCATTGAGCGAAGCGCTGCAACCGTTGGTATGCCTGTTGTTACCTGTTTTAATTGTTCAAGCGCCATCCAGCCCATGGCATGTAACGAGTGAATGGTAATGGCATAATTGAGTTTTGCCTTTTCCGTATAAGGCAATCGCCATAAGGTAGTATTGATGCGTGCTACTTCTGCCATAAAGTGTTGCTGCAGTTGCTCAAAGTTCCGGTATAAGATGGGCAGCGTGTATACGTTGTTGTGCACATCTTTATATACGTCAAAGGCGTCGTTGGTCAATTGCATTAAACCGGCCACAGGAAAAAGCATTCCCCGCATTTCTTCATTTGGATATTCATCGAGCACGGCGCAATATAACAGCACCGCATAGTAACTTTTATTATAGGTGATGCGGTACAATTCCTCTTCCGTTATATTGTCGTTCAATTGCTTCAAAGATTCCTGCTGCCAGTATGAAACAGCCCGCAATTGCTGCATAAACAGCTGCTTCCTCGGCAGGTTCCGTAATAGTTCCAGGTATATTTTTGTTACAAGCCGGTCTGTATCGTTTACGGCGATATATGTTTCGGGTTTTGTAACCAATGAGATGATCTGTTCATTACCCAGAATTTTATCGTCAAACAGATCATCGAACAACGGGCCGAATACACTTAACAGTACGATGCGTTTGTGCTCATGCGGCTGTAATTCTTTCCCGGTTAAATTGTACAGGTTTTTGCATACCAGGTTCAGGCCAAGCTGCCAGTATTTGGTGATCCTTTTAATATGGGCTGGCGAAAATCTTTGGTGAAAATCGGGCACAAGGCCGGCCAGCGCAATGGGAAGATGGTTGTTAAAAAATCGCTCCTGTTTTTTTATTTGCCGGTACAGGTTCAGCATCCTGCTCAGGATGCGAAAACTGCTTACCGTAGGATGATCATTGGGACGCATGCGCGGCAAATGTACTATTTCCCGATCACCGTCCAGTCGTAATTGCCGAAACCTTTGCCGATGAATTCATCCATAAGGGCGGCGATGGCGGGCATAAGCACCAGTTCGTTGCCGGCCTGTTGTGCGGCATCTATAAATAGTTGGGTGTCTTTGCGCGCCATATTCAGTTCCCAGGATGGCTGGCTGTGGTCGGCGCTGGTCATGCGTTTCAACCGGGCTGGTATCATTGTGCCGGGATTCCACGAATTGAACAGGGTGAGCAGCTCTTCAACAGAAACACCAAGCGACCCTGATAAAGTAAGCGTGTCTTTAAGTGAGGCCGTAAGGCAAACCAAAAAGGCGTTGCCCGCCAGTTTCATGGCAGCGGCCTTTCCTGTTTCGGCGCCGAAATGAAGCAGTTGGCCGGTCATTTTTTTAAGGGTTGGGGTAAGCATATTGATAACGGCTTCATCGCCCGATAAAAGGATAAAGCCGGTGCCTTCAAGGGCATTTACCGGTCCCATAAATACCGGCGCATGCTGATAAGTAAATCCCTTTTCTTTCCATGCCTGCGTTCTTCTGATAGCGCCCTCTTTTGACGTAGTAGTATGATCGATTATGATAGCGCCGGGTGTTAGTGCGGGTTCGGCTGCCTGCAGCACTTCATCAACGGCGGCATCGTCTTTCAGGGCCAGGAATATTTCAGTTGCGCCCTTTACTGCCTCCTGTGCCTGTGCAAAGGCTTTGGCGCCTTCTTTTTCCAGGTCCTGTGCTTTTGATGCCGTGCGGTTCCAAACCTGTACCGTTTCACCCCGCTTTAACATGGCCCGTACAAAATTGGAACCCAGTAGTCCCATGCCCAAAAATGCTTTCATGATAATGTTTTTGCAAAGATTGGGGATTTTCACAAAACCGGCGCAAAAGTGATTACGGTATTAAAAAAGTACGATATGAATATAACAATGTCAGTAAATGAACTAAAGTATGTCAGAAAATGAACTTTTAAATGTAGTTGAATGACGTATTTGACGCACATTTAGCCGTTTCCGCTTTCTTTGTATAATGGCGAAGGATAAGCGCTACAATACTGTAAAGAACCTGATTACAGCAGGGTACATAAAAAGCTTTTCGGAAATACTGGATACCGTACCGAAAACTGTTGTAGCGCATGATCTGGGTATGCATCATCAAACATTCACCAAACTGATCAAATATCCCGAGCGGTTCAATTTTAAAGATGCCATCAGGATAGCATCGCTCATAGAAGTTGAAGACAAACATATTATCGATCTGATCTACAATCAATATACGATCGATAAAAAACGAAAAAAAAGTAAGTGAGCTCGATATAGGAATAGTTACACGATACACGCACAAAGGCAAATCAGGTCTGCATCAGCGGGCCTTTTTTGTTGTAAATAATTATTGAGGCCGGGAAAGATCTCAACCTCCTGCCGGCCTATGAAAATAGGAGACACCCGGCAAAATGAGGAATTCGTATAGTTGCCGGATACACTGCCCAGGCGTTGCCGTGCTTGTGTCGATGACAAGATCGGGTGAAACAGGGATTTCATAAATGTCATTTATGCCGGTAAGGTTGAATAACTTATCGGGATGCTTGTCGTGTAAGAGTGCCCGTTTATACAATCCTTTTGTGTCGCGTTCGATCAGAACGGGCATGTTGCATTTTACCCACACCGTTCTGGTGTCGTATTTTTCTTTCAGTTCATTCCTGGTTTCTTCAAACGGGTTAATGGCCGCAATCATTATGATATCTGCCTGGTCTTTAAAAGAAAAAGCCGCCGCGCCAAGCCGCCTGATGTTTTCCATCCTGTCTTCCTTTGAGAAGCCAAGGTCTTTACAAAGTGTCTTCCGGTACACATCACCGTCAATGATCACTACTTTCAACGCGTCTTTTTCAAGCAGGTGTTTTACTCCCTGGGCCAGCGTGGTTTTGCCTGCCCCTGAAAGCCCGGTTAATTGTATTATCGTGGCCTGCCGCATTCTATGAATTCATGAAATCTTTGTAGATTTATTGGTATGAGCATCATTAAATACGCGATGTTGAATGTGCCCGTGGCTGTCAAAAGTATTCAAAAAGAAATTGAAACGCTGCAGTCATTTTGGCAACCGCATTTAAACAGGCACGATTATGAAGGCGGGTGGGATGTTGTATCGTTCCGGTCGCCGGGCGGCGGTTTGAATACGCTGGCGGAACCGGTGAATAATGAAGCTTACATGGATACGCCGTTGCTGGATCACTGTCCGGCCGTAAGATCGCTGTTGAAAAGCCTGCAATGTGAAAAATTATCAGCGCGTTTATTAAATCTTCAGGCGGGCGCAATTATCAAAGAGCATAACGATAAAGAACTCTATTTTGAAAAAGGCGAGGCCCGGCTGCACTTTCCCCTTATAACAAATCCATTTGTCGAATTCTTTCTCGATAACGACCGGTTGCAGATGCAGGAAGGTAGCTGCTGGTATATCAATGCCAATTTGCCGCACCGGCTTGCCAATAAGGGAAGCAGTAACAGGATACACCTTGTTGTTGATTGTAAGGTGAATGACTGGCTTGCTGAATTGTTCAGTAAGGATTGCATTCAAAAGAGTGAACTGAGCAACAGTGAAGTGTTTCTGCGCGATAAAAATGCGATCCTGCAAACCATCGGTAATTTAAGAAGTATGCCTGGCGGTACCGCCGCTGAACTGGCCGATGAGCTGGAAAGGCAATTGAAGGCGGCGGAGAATGGAATTGATTAAGGGTATTGCCGGATGTGCTAAAAATCAAATATTCATTATCTTTGCTTTTATGAGGATGTCACCAACACTTTAATACTTCTTCTTTTTACACTTCATTTCAACTGTGATCATGATCACACGTGTAGGTATTGTTATTATTCATCCTAATCTCTTTTTTTATGGAAGAAGTATTGAATTCAATTCAGATAGATCAATTTATTGAAAAAGGCTTCGTACGTATCGATAATGCGTTCTCCACTGAAATAGCAGCCGAAGTTCGAAATATTTTATGGAAAGAAATGGAGGCTGATCCCGCCGACCGGTCTACCTGGACAAAACCTGTTATCCGTTTAGCCATGTATACACAGCCGCCGTTTGTACAATCGGCCAATACGCCCGTATTACACGCGGCCTTTGACCAGTTGGTTGGAAAAGATAAATGGTTGCCCTGCCGGAGCATGGGCACTTTTCCGGTTCGTTTTCCTTCGACGGAAGATGCTGGTGATACGGGTTGGCATGTAGACGTCAGTTTTGGTGATAACCCAACCAACTTTTTTGAATGGCGCGCAAACTGGCGATCGAAGAACAGGGGTTTGTTGATGCTGTTCCTGTATTCTGATATTGGCGAGGATGATGCGCCAACCAGAATTAAGACAGGATCACATTTGGATATTGCGCGGTTATTGAAACCGCATGGCGAGCAGGGCATGACTCTTTTAGAGATGGCTGCACAATTTCCTTCCTTACCGGATAGAGAAGTGGTAACTGCTACAGGCAGGGCCGGAACGGTTTACCTGTGCCATCCTTTTTTGATACATGCGGCCCAGCCGCACAGGGGAAAAGAGCCGCGGTTTCTGGCCCAGCCGCCGTTACTGTTAAAAAGTGACTTGATGCAACAAAACGAGACAGGTATTTTTTCTCCTGTTGAAATAGCCATACAAAATGGAATAAGCAGGTGATAATTAAAAAGAGATGTTGTCCCGTATCCGGAGTGATGAAGGAGGTCATAACGGCCTCCTTCTTGTTTTCCAAAATTAAAAGGGAAGATCCAAAAATTTTATAAAATGTAAGCCTAATTAGTATAATTGTTAAAACTGTAAAGTTCTCCCCAGTCTAACCCTCCAAAGTGTAAAGTTATTTTAGTAGGTGACAGGCAGCCGGAATCCGGTATCGATCCGGTCTTGTGCCGGTATTACTACCGACTTTGTTCGGACTTTCTTCGCATTTCTCCTGAGTACACCCGAACATTCCCCCGGAAAGTCCGAACAACACCCGAACAACGTCCGGCATAATACCCTCCTGATACCGGCACTATGCCGGAAAAACACCCCATGTTACCATGGCCATTTAAGACACATGTAGACCACTGTAGACTTATATAGTGTACTGTAGGCGCACATAGAATAACCTGGGATAACATAAAACGAGATAGAGCATGTTGGGATGGGATAGATATGCCAGATAAAAAGATTAGCTTAATGCTTGCCTTTCTTCGCCAGAATAAAGGCGTTTTTCCCAAAGGGCGGCGAGAGGATTTTGCAGAATTAAGATTGCCGATTTACCTGAATGAGTAAAATAAGGAAAAGTGCAACAGCAACATTTCTAACCGGATCGCAACAGTGATTTAGCATAGTACTCATTAATATTTGTCGTGAATATAGAACAGGATAAGTATTCATAAATTTCAGATCATAGGTAAGAATAAATTACACAATATTACGTTGATGGGTTATATTTAGCCCCATTTTGAACATAAAACTGTCTCTAACAGTTTAAATTAATGAATTATAAATGTAATTTTGAGTTGTATAACTAACTAAATCCTTCGAGCTTAGTTTTTATTATCCCCTTTTAGATACCATTTTTGTAAATGTTACTTTTATTATGAAAAAAACAACCGTATTGTTATTGATCGCAGCACCGATCGTATTCAGTGCATGTAAGAAATCCAACGACTCTGATCCGGAAAACAATCCATCCATTTATGAATTGCCCTATGATAAAGAAGGTGTAACCGCCAATAAAGCCTTTATGGAGGCTGAAGGGCGCGATTTTGTCAAAAAAGTTGATGATTTAAGTTCCAATACTGCTATAGAAGCATTAGAAAACTTCAATAGGTTGGAAGCTCCTGAAATAGACATAACGGTAAATGGCTTTAGAAAAATAACAGCCGGATCGCAGAGAATAGAAGCCATAAACAATGTGCTATCTACACTAACTACAGAAAAGAAATCTTATATTCTAAGCAAGGCATTTGGAGTTTACAAATATAATCAATCAACAAAAAAGTGGGATAAGACTGCTTCCAGCGACAAAATTGAATTTCATTTTCCTGCTACAGAGAATGGAACGACGAACAATACTGTCCTGACTATTACGTATAAGAATTCTGGAAAATCTCATGTGGAGAATAGTACGAAATACGACTATGTATACAATTCTCAAACGGGAAACTACGATATTGTTGAAATAAATACAGAAGAGACCTATGAATTGCCCTCCGAGCTAATGGCCAGGATGACGATTAACAGTTCGGAAGTGATGAATCTGTCTTCAATTTATACTTATCAGGATGATAAGCTCCCAAAATTAATTAATGTAAACCTTTCACTCGGATCATATGCCGCGAAGTTCGAAGTGAACACAGACAATAAGCTGGCCGGTACTAAATTTAGTTTCGCCAAAGGTTCCGAAACTTTAATTGCATGGGAAGCCAACTCTAACTTCAGTTCGCTATCGTATGACAACCTGGTGAATTCCAAGGATGACGAAACATTAGACCTGTTCGTTTCTGCCAACACAACATTTACAGTAGGCAGCTTTACGTTGGGTGGACAAATTGATTATGCAATGATGCATAATGAGCTGAAAACAGTTCGCGACAAAGAGCCTGCTTCTCCAGATTGGGATACTTATTTCGGAGGCATAGATTATCCTGATTACGATGACTACAGCAGCTATAACGAATACCAGAAAGCGCTGAACGAGTATAATGCGAAATGGGAAGTTGCATACAACCTCTATGATTCCGCCTATCAGAAGTATGAGAAAGATCGTGAAGCGTATGAAAAAGAGTATTATACCTTGTTGGCAAGCCTTTTAAACAAGCACGCTGCTGTAGTAGGCGTAAACACAAAAACAAAGAAGAAAATAGCAGCAGTTACCTTTCAGCTAAAAGATGATGTACACCAATACGGTAATACAACTGTACATTATTATGATGTGGAACCTTTGCTTGTATTCGGAGATGAATCAAAGATCAGCTTTGAAGTATTTGGGGAAACAGGTTTTGAAAACCTGATCGACGATGTCGAAGCTTTGCTGGATAAATTTGAGAACTAAAGCGCCTGGCGCTTATCAGATAATATTGAAATGCCATCACGTTTTGCGTGATGGCATTTTTAGTCGATAATCAGCTTGTAAACCGAAGAATTGGCGCCATACCAGACGCCAACACCATTTCCTTCAATATTACCGGAAAAATCATCGGAGTAGTTCAGAAATGAAAGCGCAAGACCTTGTTGCGAAACAGCAGACCATAAAGAATAACTTGTTGCGGAAACGTTAGATACTTTTATTGCTATTTCATCACCTTTTTCATAATATCTGGAAGAGTTCATGGTATCCTGTATCGATCGGGTCCTCATCAATGATACAGTAAATTGTTTGCCGGCCTGATCAATAGCCTTGATTCCTCTGGGAGTGGTTGCATAGAACTCATGTTGAGTTTGCAGCTTCGTAAACAGCAGATAATTGGCTTCCGGATTTGCATTGTCAATATTTACGACAGGTTGAGCCTTTTCCGGGTCGAGCCATTCATACGATACGCCTTTTATGGCAGGCTTATAAAGTGGGATCTCTGTTTCGGAAAGAAGAACATCATTGTTGTATTTAACTTCCAGTTTGTACTTCTGACCTGCCTTTCCTTTCAGAGAATTACCAACATAAAATAAATAAGGAAAAACTTTATCGTTGCGCGTCAATGTCAGAACTTCCTCATCTCCTCCGCCAGAGACCTTTACGGTTGCCCAACGTACAATAAGAGCTTCCAGTTGCTCCTCATCGATAACGTAGTTAGTGGGTATGTTGTGCATCACTTTCACCACTGGAACTGCTCCGTTCTCGATAATGCCTTCAACTACAAACTTAGGGTCAAATTCTTTTTGGGCACCTTCTTTAATGCATGCAGAAAATACCGTACCTATGATGATTGTTAATAGTAATTTTTTCATAGTAGTTCCAATGAATAAGTGAGAGCAGGTAAGAGGGGCAAACTTGCGCCTTCTTTTTGGATCATTTTAAAGGCATTGTTCTCTTGAAAATAATTCCGGTCATAACTTTGGTATATATAAATTGGATTAGAGCGATTGTAGACATTGATAATTGAAATACCCAGGGTTTGCCTGCATTTGCTGGTTTTCTTCAACAGCCAGTCTACGCTTGCATCCAACCTGTGATAGGCAGCCATCCGGACACTGTTTTTGGCGCCATATTCCGCCAATACGGAATTGCCAAAATAATACATCCCTACTGTGGGAGTATATGCGCTTCCGCTATTGTACATGAAACTAACTGAGATAGATATTTTCGGAGTCATTTTATAAGAATTCACAATACTTAAATTATGCGGCCGGTCGTAAATATATTTATACCATTGTCCGTTATTGATTGCATCAAATTTCCTGAAGCTTCTTGAATAGGAGTAGTTTACCGTGAAATAATTACGGTTGGTGATTAATCTGGCAAAAAAATCGGATCCGTAGGTAACCCCATTACCATTTTCTATTCCATTGGCAATATCATTGCTTTCGTTTAAAGAGACGATGTTCCCATTAAATTCTTTTAAGCCAGACAGCCATCTGTAATAAACGTCTATACTATATTCGATACTGGCCCCTGCGTAACGGTATCCGCCAGAGGCTTCCCGGATCTTTGAAACAGAAAGATTCCGGTTGGCATGAATTACGTAATCAACTGGCAGGTTAATATTTGTAAGGCCAACCTGGTGTATCGGCTGATAAGCCATCGATAAACTACAGAAAAAAGAATTCCTTGCGTCCATCAGATAGGATACTGAAAGTGCCGGATTTATAAAAAACACGCGTTCAACAGCTGAAACTGTAGAAAGATTCAGTGAGCCTTTCAGTTCAATTTTTTCTGACAATGGGGATGTGGCATTCACAAAATGCTTAAATAAATGCTGATTACTTTTATACCGGACATTGCCACCAGATTGAGCAGGCTGTCCCTCATTCTGAAGGGTAGTGCCTAAATCATCCATTATATAAAGGAAGCCTGTTTCAACCGAGCGGCGCGATTTTCGATAAGCCAGGGTAGAATTTATGCTTAAGGTCTTTTGATGATTGAATAGCGCAAACTCTTCGCCATACAGATCAAATGCAACGCGGGTATTGTACTTTGAGTATCCAATATTATTTTCCCATTGCAGGTATTGCCGGATATCTGCAGTATGAGTTATGCCCATAACCAGATTTCCCCAATCCATACTATTCTTTGCCCGCTGCTCATACAGATCAAACATAGCTTTATCTCTACCCAGGTATAAGAAGGCCTTTATCTCACTCTTGTTGAAAACCCTTTTGGCGTTCATATTAAAGTCGAACAGGTCATAGTTCATACCTTCTAAATCCTTTCCCATTTTACTTAATACAGGCCATAGTGTTTTATTCATAAAGGTATTCCTCCAGAATATTTCAATCACCTGAATAGAGTCCCGTTCAATTCTGGCGCCTACGCCCAGATGAGCCAGGGAGGCTTCTGCTTTAATAAGGGTGGTATCTCTGACTTGCCAGTTACTATTTATATCAATATAGCCGGATAATTTCCCAAAATACTTTCCCGGAACAACGCCCGTGTAGATTTTCAGGTCTTCAATAACATTATTATTGAATAAAGGGAATAATCCGAAAAGATGGCTTGGGTTATGAACGAGGACCCCATTGTAAAAATAGCCATTGCTTCCTGATGGAAGCCCTCTGTATTGCACACCCGAATTGGCATCGCCTCCATTACCAAAACCAGGAAGGAAGCGTATTGATTTTAAAGGATCTGCTATCCCCATTATTTTTGGTACCACTTCTATCTGCTTTGCGCTTAATGTAAGCCTGTTCACTCCATTAATTAACTGCTTTTGTCTGGATACTGTTACGGTATCCATATTTTTAATCGAGTCCACTACAGACTGACTATACAGGAGGTTGTAGAAGAGCAGTGACAGGGTAAAGGTTAATCCGGTTTTCAAGAATTTAGTTGATAACGTTAATGACAAATTGTTGTGAAATTGCAATTTTTACGCTTCTATAATTAGTGCCCATGCTGAATGTTTTCATAGAGTTTTACTTTTTGAAAGGTTCATATCAGTGCAGAAGGCCATCTTTACCACCGCTTCTTCAATGGCAGGCAGAAGATGATGTTCTTACCCTTTACGAATGCAAACAGAAATGCAGTTAAAAAACACCAGAGTCCTTAGTTGAAAAGCTCTTTCTCACCCCTGCTCCCGACTGTTTGAAAATTCGCCAAAAACGACAAAAGCCACCCGAAGGTGGCCTTGTAAGCTATTGTGTTTGAGTGCTCCCCCTGCTGGACTTGAACCAGCGACCCTCTGATTAACAGTCAGATGCTCTAACCAACTGAGCTAAGGAGGAATTTGTTTTTCCATTCCGGCGGCCCTAATAGCCCGGGCTTTTACCCCTTCTCCGAAATGGGCAGCAAAAATAAGGAAATTCCTATTTTAAAAAACACATACTGAAAGAAAAATCAGGCTTTTATTTAAAAATTTTTCTGCTTTTTTACCCTTATTTTCTGCTCAATTCCTAAGTCCGCAGGAATGGATCATTTCTCAACCCAAAATCCTTACTTATTGGCACCCGGCACCCGAAAATTACTGCCGTTTTTTCTTGCCGCCTATTTACTTGCATTAATAAATTCTACCACATCTTTTGCAAACCGCTCGGATTCCTCCCAGTGCAACGCATGGCCCGCCTCCTCATACATCACCAGCCGGGCATTTTTTATTCGCTTAGCCAGGTTTTGCTGGTCTGCCCGCGAACAAAAACCATCCTTGCTGCCCCAAAGTATGAGTGCCGGAATGGCAATGCGCGGTAGTTCCTTTGTAAGATCTGTTTTCATGAAGGCAGCGGCACATCCATGCCATACTCTCGCCGGCAGTTTCATGCTTTCTGCAATGCATTGATTGATGTAAGCCGAATCTACCGGCCTGGCCAGCGTGCTCTTTTGAAATGCTTCTGCAAACGAATAGTCAACCGGGTCTTTGAGTTTCATTACTTCACTCAAAAATTCGGGTACCCCCGGGTTATCGGCAAATGAAGCGTCTGAACTTACAATAATTATCGACCGGGTAAGCTGTGGATAGTCAATGGCAAATTGTTGCACAATTAGTCCGCCCATCGAATGGCCGGCCAGTATGCACGGGCCTAACTTTTTTGCAGTGATAAACGCCGCTATGTCGGCAGCAAATGTTTTAAAGCTGTAACCTGCCGCCGGCTTCGATGAATTGCCATGCCCGCGCAACGTGATGGCCATGGCATGAACATCCGCTGGAAGTAAGGGCAGCACCTTTTCAAACGATCGCCACGAATCAGAATAGCCATGTATGAAGATCACCGGCTTGTTTTCGGCATTCCCCTTTTCTGCATAGTTGAGTTGTACGCCGTTGGCCAGCGTAATTGTTTGTTCGGTAATTGGGTTGGTGTCTGACTGAAGTACAGGTGTAGCTTCTACCTGTAAACACTGGCTAACTCCCAGCATAAAGGGCAGCCAGTGAATGACCTTTTTTCGCATAAATGATACATTTAATTTATCCCGTTTCCACTATAGCGTAACGGGCGGTTGGTTAATAGATATTTTATTCTTTGCTTGCGGGTGGAAGGCTCACATCCTGAAAGCGTAACATTTCTCCGATACGCGCAGATGCGCCTTCATAAAAACCGGTCGTCTTTACATATTCTTTAGGGTTGCGGAAGGTCCTGAACAGTATGTCGAACAAAGGCAGGTCTGAGTAATTGAATGCATGTACATCCTGTGCATGATGGATGGCATGGCTTTCGGGCCGCTGAATGATGTAGCCCATCCAAACCGGTGTTCTTATATTGGCATGCTGAAAAATGCTGAAGAAATTGGTGATGAGCAATATCAGCGTTACCGCTGCGGCCGGCAACCCTAAGACTATTGAAAAGCAAAGGGTGCCCAAGAGGGTAAATCCTATCATATCGAACGGGCTGAAATAGAACGCTCCATATGTATCAAGGCGTTCTGCACTATGGTGCATTTGATGAAATACCCGCCATAAAACATTGTAGCGGTGCATTGACCGGTGCCACACATATAAGCCACCTTCATATAACAGAACACCCAAAACGGTTGCTACAGCAAGGTTCATTTTTGAAAGGTCGATAAGCTGGGCAGAAGGCAGCCACCGGCTATAGGCTAGCGGCAAATAGGTTGACAGGTAAAAGAAAAAGATAAAGGCGGCGATGCCTTTGATGCGCCAGAAACGAATGGCGGGTAATTTCCGTGCCGGAAAAATGGCTTCCCACACAATGAGCACCAGGTACATAGAAAGAATGTACAACGATTCCGGGTCGAGCAAGATCTGTAATGGAGTTGGCATATACCTGCTTTTTAGTTTTAATACTATAAGCGTAAGTTTATGCCTTACAATGTGAGGTGTGGGCCGGCATTAATTTCGCGGGGATCAAAATAATCCAAACAGTCCGCCATCGGGCAGCCCAACGAAAAGCGCTTCGCCCCGAACTTCAACCGGGTAAGTTTTTAAATAATATCCTTCGCCGCTGGTATTGCGGCCATTTTGCAAACTGAATTTGTACCGGTGCACCGGGCAAACCACATTCCCAACCGCATCTACATAACCATCGGCCATTATGCCGCTGGCATGCGGGCATTTATAGGCAAATGCAAACCATTGGTCGCGGTGCCGGGTGAGGCAGATCTTTTTTCCTTTTACATCCGTAACGGCAATGCCATGCTCGCTGAATGTAAGCACTGAAGGATGTTCGGCTACCTGGTGGTACTGGTATTTCTTTTCGGTCATGGAGGCTTGTTCACGGATGCACAGGTAAATAAATCGCCATTAATAAAAACCCGTTTTGTATGGGTACCGTATGGCGTATAATTCCTTCACCTTATTTAAGATGGTTGCGCGTAATTCGTCGATGTTCATTCTTTCAGTGGCGGAAATGAAAACACAGTTGCCCTGTAACTGATTTTCCCAGCGTTCTTTCAGGTCTTTTAGTATTTCGGCCCGAACCTCTTCTTCCAGCCAGGGATCAAAGGTGTTCTTTTCGTACTGGTCCATTTTATTGAAGATGGTGATCGTTGGTTTGTCGATCACACTCAGCTCCTGCAGCGTTTTGTTTACCACACCCAACTGATCTTCATACGCCGGATGCGAGGTGTCTACAACATGCAGGAGTATATCGGCCTCGCGTACTTCATCGAGCGTACTTTTAAAACTTTCAACCAGGTGGTGCGGTAATTTGCGGATGAACCCTACCGTGTCGCTCAACAGGAACGGTGTGGTTTCAAAAACTACCTTACGTGTTGTAGTATCGAGCGTGGCGAATAATTTATTTTCGGCAAATACTTCGCTTTTCGCCAGCAGGTTCATGATGGTGCTTTTGCCTACGTTGGTATAGCCAACAAGGGCTACGCGGATAAATTCACCGCGGTCTTTGCGCTGGGTTGCCGCCTGTTTGTCAATTTCGCTGAGGCGCTTGCGTAACAGGGCCAGTTTTTCACGAACTATTCGCCGGTCGGTCTCAATTTCCGTTTCACCCGGTCCCCTGGTTCCAATACCACCCCCCAAACGTTCAAGGTGTTTCCACATACCACGCAGGCGGGGCAGCAGGTATTGATACTGGGCCAGCTCAACCTGGGTTTTCGCCTGGGCCGTTTTGGCGCGGCGGGCAAAAATATCCAGAATGAGGTCGCTGCGGTCGATGGTTTTTACTTCAAGCACCTTTTCAATATTCTGGATCTGTGAGCCGCTTAGCTCATCGTCGAAAATGACAATATTAATATCGCGTCCTTCAATGTAATTTTTGATCTCTTCCAGCTTTCCCTTGCCCACAAAGGTGCGGCTGTCGGGGTGCGGGAGTTTCTGCACGAAACGCTTCACGGCTTTTGCGCCGGCGGTTTCTGCCAGAAACGCCAGTTCATCCAGGTACTCGGTTACCTGCTCTTCGGTTTGTAATTTATGTACCAGTCCTACCAGTACAGCCTTCTCTTCTTTTTGAATGATGTTCTTCTTGTCTAACAAGTCCTTCGAATTTTCCGTGCAAAAGTAAGCTGAAAAACCGGAACTGCCGGCGTGTTCTCTTTCCGGTTGGGCCGTGGGGGGTGAAAAGTACGATATTCCACCCTCTTAATTAGTTGATACCGCTGTACCTGCCTTCTACTTATTATTATAAATACGGCGTTTATCCATTTTTCCGCCATTAAATAATGAAAGATGAATCGATAAATGCGGATGCAACAGTGCAAACAAAAAGTCCGGAAGTAGCTTCGCTTATGCGAAATTTCCTTCCGGACTTTAATATGTTTTGAATCGGATGTTTTTACAGTATGGCCCGCAATTGGGCGTTTTCTGCTGGCGCTTCTATAATCCGCTGATAGTTAATCCTATCTGGAACGGCCGTATGTCGGGACCGGCACCATCTTTTATAAAGCTGTTGATCTGGTATTGCCCATAAATACCAAATATGCCTTTGCTGATGCGGCCGGTTACGGCAAGGCGTGTGCTATTGAAGAAGCGTTTTGATTTTATCTTTTCTGTATAACTATTGATGGTACCTCCATTGCGGCTCATGAGGTTTTTACCTTTTGTCATGGCGCTTAACATGGTGCCTACTTTTCCGCCTACTGCCGCTTTCCAGCTGCTGTTGGGTTTTGCCGGGTTTGCCGTAAAACGAAGCTCAACCGGCAATTCGAGGTAGGTGGTTGCTACTTTATATTTTTTGAAATAGTTGGAAGTGGTGTCGCTTCTGAAAGAAAGCGTGTTGCCCGATAAGCCGGCAATGTCTACAGTTGTTTTATCGAGGTAAAAATTGTCGGTTCCCAAACCGGCGCCAATACCTACGCTAAAGCGGGGACTGGTTTTAAAAGGGAAGTCGAACATGAAATACATATTAAAGCTGCGGGGAATACCTTTTGTATCGATAGTATCTGAAATACCTGACCATCCATTATACCCTACCTGAATCAGGAAGTGATCGTTACCGTGACGCTGGCTTAAGGCCTTGGTCCATTCGTTCTTTTGCGACGTTTTGGAGGCCGGAACGGGGTCTGGTGTAACTGTTGAATCCTGTGCAAATAAGGGAAGTACAAATGCCAATGCGAGGGAAAGCGTAATCAATTTTTTCATACTGTTCTCAAATGATTGTCAAAAGTATCTTTCACAGGGTTAATGAAAGGTTAAGGTTACAAAAAAGCCCATAGCACTGCCATGGGCAAAATGAGGTAATGGTTGACTTTTTTGCGGATCGCCCCACCCGGTAGTAACGGATATCGGGAAACAATACGTCAAATATGGAAATTAACCCTACAGAGGCCCCGATTCAACCGACCAGCGATGGATCGATGTGTTTGGGATACCCTAACCCTCCCGATAATTATTTTTGGAGAGAAAGCCAACGATGAAATAAGAACTGTGTGTGGATCCTGTTGGGATCATTATCCTGTAAACTTGTGTGGATCCTTTCGGATTTGAACCGAAGACCCCCTGATTATGAGTCAGGTGCTCTAACCGTCTGAGCTAAGGATCCGAACTGCTTTCGCAGCAATATTATTAAAACAAGCGCTTTTCGTTTCAAAGAGCAGCAAAATTAGAAAAATTCATTCAGTACCCCGCAGAAATCTTATTTAATTTTTTAAATTACCTTGTGCAGCAGCTTTCAGGTGAACAGTTTGGTCTTTTTCCTTGACGATTAGCATTTTTTTATTATGCTTGCCAGCCCGCACATTCAGGAACTGCAAACGCGTATTGCGCTATATGACGACCAGTACGCCTATAAGGAGTTGTATGTCCTGTTCTTTAAGAGCCTTCAACAGTTTGCCATCTCCTTCGTGCGTTCCCCTGAAACTGCCGAAGAGATCGTTTCCGACGTATTTATTAAGGTGTGGAAAAAAAGGGCCGGTCTCAGCCGTATCCATAACCTCAAATTATACCTTTTTATCAGCACTAAAAATTGCTCGCTCAATTATCTGCGTACCCGGAAAAAGATCCTGCTTCAACCCGAGCAATACTTCGTACAACTTCAAAGCATCTATTTCAACCCCGAAAAACTGATGCTTACCGCCGAAATGATGAACCGCGTTCAAAAAGCCATCAACGACCTGCCACCCCGCTGCCAGCTTATATTTAAGCTAATAAAAGAAGACGGGCTTAAATACCGCGAAGTAGCCGAACTGCTGAACCTTTCAATAAAAACTATTGAAAATCAAATGGCTATTGCCATCCGTAAAATAGGGTTGGCCATTCATTTCGATATACGTACCACCCTTTCATCCTGAACAGCCTGGTATGAATTTATCTGTGTAATACCGGGAACCCGCATTCCGACTGCCCGGTAAAAAAATATTTCACCACTTTGGGGGTATGTTTTTTATAGTAGTGTCCTTACAGGTATATACTATATATATACACATGAGTAAGGATAGAATCTGGTTTTTAGTTGGCAAAAAACTAGCTGGTGAGGCAAGCGCCGAAGAATTGAATGAACTGGAAGGACTGTTGCGTAGCGATCCTGACATGCATTACGCCCTCCAAAATATAACTGACTTATGGAATCTGCCTGTGCCTGCAACAAGTGAAGCAGACGATGCCTTCAACCGCCATCTGGGCAGGTTGAAAGAAACCGGTGTTCAATGGAACCAGGTTGCTGAAACCGGTATTCAACCCGGCGATATACCCGCACAAAAGCGTTCACGTAAATCACCTTTTATAATTAGTATAGCCGCTACCGTTCTCCTGGTGGCCTGTATATTCTGGTATAACGCCGCAACTAAAAAAACTTCAGACCGCCCTTTCGCGGCCGGCCTGGCCGGCAAAAAAAATGAGGTAAGCACCCGTAATGGTTCCAAAACAACCATTACCCTGCCCGATGGATCAAAAGTTTGGCTGAATGCGGGCAGCGTGCTGACCTACAATAAAGATTTCGGCGGTGACATACGGGAAGTTGAACTAAGCGGCGAAGCTTTTTTTGACGTGGTGCCTGCCACCTCACCGGCAACAGCGCAAAAAGTTCCATTCATCATCCATACCCAACATATAGATATACGCGTGCTGGGAACCGCATTCAACGTGAAGTCGTACCCCGGCGACAAACATACCGAAACCAGCCTGGTGCATGGCAAGGTGGAAGTGATGATCCATAACCGCCCCGAAGAAAAGATCGTTTTGCACCCCAATGAAAAGCTGGTTGTAAAGAATGAAGAAGCGGTTGAACCCGTTGCCGGTAAACCGGCCGCGCCTGATACAGAGCCCCTGGTTTCACTTAGCAAATTAACCTATTCAGATGCCGACAGCATGATAGTTGAAACAGCGTGGGTGCAAAACAAGCTTGCATTTAATAATGAATCGCTTTTGCAAGTGGTTGAAAAAATGGAACGCTGGTACAATGTAGAGATCGAGATCAGGGATGAAAAAGTACGTGCGGAAAGAATTTCGGGGACTTTCGAAAATGAAACCATACAACAGGCGCTGGATTATTTAAGCATATCGACACCCTTTCAGTATTCAATGCAGGGTAACAAAGTAATTATAGGACGATGATATTTTAAATCAAAACGATTGAAAAATGAATAACAACAGCTCTTAAAGCCTTAAACAAAAGCGGAACCTCATTGCAGTGAGATCCCGCCAGGTAAAATACAGGCTGAAACGAAGTTTCCTGTTTAGGCACAGGAAAGACCTATTATTTAACCTTCCAATTAACAAAGTATGAAAAAAAACGGAATTCTGCTGAGTTTCGGCAGGGACCCGCTTTTGTTAAAGTTTGTCCTGATTATGAAGCTTTCATTTGCCATAATACTGCTTAGCTGTCTTCATGTTGCTGCCGGAGGCTTTTCCCAGAACAGGATAAGCGTCGACTTTCAATCGACTCAATTGAAAAGGGCATTGACCTTCATTGAAAAGAAAAGTAATTTCCGCTTTCTATATAACGAAAGCCTGGTTACCAATGCGCCCCGTATTACCCTCACCATGGCCAATGCAGAAGTGACCGATGTTCTGAACCGCTTACTTAACAATACCGGCCTCTCGTACCAGTTGATGGCCAATAACCTGGTCATTCTGAAAAATGGTTCGTCGGTGGTTGTTCAGGATATAAAAGTATCGGGCAGGGTAACCAGTACAACCGGTGAGCCGGTTGCCGGCGTTTCGGTAATGGTAAAGAATACCACCATTGGAACTACAACCGATGGAGCAGGTAACTACTCGCTTACGGTGCCCGACAGCGCCATCCTGGTTTTCTCCTCATTGGGATTTGAAACGCAGGAATTGCCCGTTAATGGCCGCGCAACTATCGACGTTAGTATGAAAGCTGCAGACGCTTCTTCATTGCAGCAGGTGGTGGTTATCGGTTATGGTACCAGTTCGCGCCGCGACCTTACCGCTCCGGTAGCCGTTGTGGATCCTGAAGATCTGAACAAACGTATGACGGCCAGTCCCATGCAGGCATTGCAGGGTAACGCGCCCGGGGTACAGGTTGTTACTACCGGGGCGCCCGGTGGTTCACCAACCGTTCGTATCCGTGGCGTTGGCTCCTTTAATAATACATCACCACTATATGTTGTAGATGGAATGTTTGTCGATAACATCGACTTCCTCAATACCAACGACATTGGTGAAATGTCGATTTTAAAAGATGCGTCTGCCGCAGCCATTTATGGGGTGCGTGCCGCCAATGGCGTGGTGATCATAACAACAAAAAAAGGAAGGTATAACCAGAAAACCCGCGTAACCTATAATGGCTACTTCGGTGTACAAAGACCAACAGGTAAATTTAAGCTGGCCAATGGCGCACAATATGCAGCCATGGAACTGGCAAAAAAAACCGGCACCGATACCGCGAGAGTTGCGTTATCGGTATCGAAATTTGGCGGCTCGGGCCTGAATCCTTCAACCAGTACCGATTGGTACGATGAATTGCTTAAGAGCTCAGCGCTTATGCATAACCACAGCATCGATCTGTCGGGCGGCGCCAGCAAAATAAATTATACCCTGGGTTTGAACTATCTGTACCAGGATGGGATCATGGATGCAGCAGAAAACAATTACAAAAGGTATAACGTTCGCTTTCAGATCGAAGCCAAGCCCTACGAATTCCTGAAACTGGGTTTAACCACGCACCTGAGCAATTTTATTCAGCGAAATCCCAACACGGGCGCCTTTTCCCTGGCTTACCTGGCTTCGCCATTATATCCGGTATTCGATCCCAACAATACGTTGGCGTTTCCTGATAAATATACTTCTTCAACAACGCTTGGTTTTGCCAACGGCGTATTTAACAACCCGGTTGCGGCAGCCAACTACTGGTTCGACAAAACAAAAGGCTTCCAGATTTTGCCAACCCTGTATGCTGAAGCAGATATTGTGAAAAACAAATTGTCGTTCAGGTCGCAGATAAGCCAGCGTTATGGTTCTAACCTCAACCAGAACTTCCTGCCGCAATATTATGTCGATAACATTCAGCTTCAGCGAAACTCGACACTGACGACAACTGAAACCAGAACGGAAAACTACATCATCGATAATTTAATCACTTATAAAGACAACAAAGGCGATCACAGCTGGACGTTGTTGCTGGGGCAGTCGGTGCGTGATGAACGATTCAGGTCGACCCAGGTAATAACCGATAGCGTACCTGGCCAACAGGAATTCTGGTATGCCGATCAGGGCGTTCGCCGCCAGAACGGTTATAATGAAACAGGGTTCAGGAATTCTTCCGTTTCCTTTTTCGGCCGCCTTAGTTATGATTTTGCCGACAGGTATTTATTGACAGCCACTTTCCGCGCCGACGGTACTTCAAAGTACCAGGACAAATGGGGTTATTTCCCTTCAGTGGGCGTAGGCTGGGTAATTTCGGAAGAAGAATTTATGAAGGATCAGCAGTTGTTCGATCAATTGAAAATACGCGGATCGTGGGGTAAACTGGGGAACGATAATGTTAACCCCAGCACCGGTTATGCTGTTGTGAATACGGGTAATGATTATTCGGGCATTTTCGGCAGTACGCCCGGTTCTGCCGGCTCACCACAAACAGGTTATCGAATAGACCCGATTTTCGGTACCGTTAACTGGGAAGTGGTGACCGAGTGGGATGGTGGTATCGAATTTTCTATGTTGAACAGGCGGTTAAAAGGTTCGTTGGATTATTATCACCGGCAAACCGATAAACTGGCATTTGAAAGAAATATCCCGTTCACCGGCATTCGCCAATACGGTAACTGGGGTACCGTAAACAACAGCGGTATTGAAGTAGACCTTAGCTGGAGCGACAAAATTGGTGACCTTGGCTATAAGATCGGCGGTAACCTGGCTACGGTAAAAAATGAAGTGGTTGACCTGCAGGGTTTGAAAAACCTGCCTGGCGGTGTAGCGGAATTTCCAACGAATTCGCAGGTAGGCGAACCCTTTAATGTTTTCTGGGGTTACCAGGTAACCGGTGTATATCAAAATCAGGCCGAGGTAGATGCCGATCCAATTACAGCAGGCAATAATGTAAAGCCTGGTTTTTTCAAATACAAAGATCAGAACGGAGATAAAGTGCTCAACGAGCAGGACCGGGTGAACCTCGGAAGTTATTTTCCGAAGATCAATTATGGATTTACCCTCGAACTTGACTACAGAAATTTCGATTTCAGTGTTTTCTTCCAGGGTGTAGGGGGAAATTCCATCCTGAACTTTAACCGTGCAACGCGGCAGAAGTTTCCCGATATGAATGGCGACGAAGAATTTGTGACCAGTTTATGGACGGGGGAAGGTTCTACAAATGAATTTCCTTCGGCAATCGGTACCGCCGCCTCGTGGAACAACAGCGCCAGTTCATTTTATGTAGAGAACGGATCTTACCTGCGATTGCAGAACATTCAACTGGGATACAATTTCAGGCTTGGAAAGAGTGAAAACGGACCTTCATTCCGTGTATACGCAACCGCCGACAGGCCGCTTATTTTTACCAGGTACAGCGGTGTAACACCCGAAATAGCGGCGCCTGCCCAATTGCCGAAAGACCGCGGGGCTGCGCCTGTGAATACGCCGGCAGTTGTTATTTCGGGGTCAGGATACGACAATAACGTATATCCTACCACTGCCGTTTACACGATTGGAGTAAGAATCTCTTATTAATACTAATATGAGCATCATGAATATCATAAAAAATATTTTACTTCTGTTATTGATAATGGAAGTAACAGCGTGTAGCAAGCTGCTCGACCGCGATGTGGAAGACCAGACCAGGAGCACTATTATCGATTATAACGACCTGGGTTCAATGTATTCGCCGGTGTCGGGCATTTACCGCGCAGCGGCGAGCGATAATCCGGGTTTTGCACACTGGGTCGATGCCGCAATACGCACCGTACGTGGCGATGACGTTGCCAAAGGTTCGGCGCCTAACGACCAGATACAGCTTAGCGATATCAAGAACTTTCAAAACAGCAACCCGGGTGTGGTCACATTCTGGGGAAGCAACAATTACTGGAACAATCATTTTGGACTGGCATTGTTTTGCAATGAAGCAATGGCCGACCTGAACCGGTATGCCGCCAATATTGCACCCGGCGATGATCAGAACCTGGCCCTGAATAATCAATACAAGGGCGAAGTTCGGGTAATACGCGCCCTGGCGCATTTGTTTGCATCGCGCGTGTTTGGCGATGTGCCTATTGTTACCAATAACGCCAACCTTAGCCAGATACCTAAAAGTACCACCGCCGAAATACGCCAATGGATCATCAGCGAAATGGATTCGTCTATCGCATTCCTTGAAGACGCAAGACCTAATCAATCGGTGCATCCGGGTGCTGTAACGAAATATACGGCGCTGCTGCTGAAAGCAAAAGCCGCTGCTGACCTGGCAGACAACGAAAACGGAAGCCAGTATTGGGATGTTGTTTTGGCTGCCACCGATGAGATCATCAACAGCGGTAAGTTCAACCTGTTCCCCGATTTTTATCAGCTATGGAAATATCCCGGAAAGCTCAGCAACGAATCGTTGTATGAAATGCAGTATACCGATCAGGGTTCCAGTATCGGCACTAACATTAAACCGGGCGCTTTCTGGGATTTTCAGGGCCCTAACGGCGATCAGCGTGGCAGTTATATTTCAGGTTGGGGATTTTTGTCGCCTACACAAATTATCGTTGACTTTTTCAACAACCGCAATGATTCGGTTCGCCTGAAGACAACTGTACTTTTTGCCGGTGCCAATGAAAATACATTCGTTACCTCACCCAGCGGCGATAAAATTTATGGCAACACAAATGGCCAAACAAGATTTATGGGAAAGGCATACCTGCCCAGCAATCAAAACCTGTCGGGCAGAAGAGAATATGGCGCCAATAACAATATACGCGTATTGCGCTATGCCGATGCCCTGCTGTTAAATGCTGAAGCAAAAGTACGTAAAGGGCAAAGCGGCGATGTACCGTTCAACCTCGTTCGCCAGCGGGCAAAACTTGACCCTATAAGCGATGTTACCCTGCAACAGGTGCTGGATGAACGCCGCGCCGAATTTGCCTGCGAATGGTGGGGAGAAAGATATAACGACCTCATTCGTACAGAACAGGCCGCCACCGTGCTGGCGCCTTTCGGCTTTACACCTGGAAATGAATACCTGCCCATTCCAACGCAACAAAAGGACCTGAACCCGAATTTGTAGTTAGCTGATTGAATGGTTACGCAGTATGATGGTTCGGTTGCCGAAAGGCCACCGGCCATCATTATTACAATAAAAGTTTTGATCCTGCCCGCTCAAAGTACCGAAACCAAACGCAACGCGGCAATGATACGTTACAGGTTAACCGTAATAACGATTGTAATTTCTTTTTTACTGGTCCGTTGTACCAATACCCATAAAGTAAACAGCGAGGCTAAATTTTCGCCTGAAGATGAACAGCTGTTTACCGAGGTGCAGGAACAAACGTTTCAATATTTTTGGGATGGAGCGGAACCTGCCAGCGGGATGGCGCGGGAACGAATTCATATTGATAATGTTTACCCTCAAAAAGACAGGAACGTTATTACCAGCGGCGGCAGCGGATTTGGCGTTATGGCTTTGCTGGTTGGTATTCATCGCGGGTTTATAACGCGCGACCAGGGCCGGGAGCGGCTCGAAAAAATTGTACAGTTCTTAAAGACAGCCGATCGTTTTCATGGCGCCTGGCCGCATTGGTGGTATGGTGAAACGGGTAAAGTGAAACCATTCAGTAAGAAAGATAATGGCGGCGACCTGGTTGAAACCTCCTTCCTGTTACAGGGTTTGCTTTGTGTTCGCCAGTATTTCATCAATGGCGATTCTGCCGAACAGGTGCTGGCGAACCGGATAGATACGCTATGGCGTGAAGTTGAATTTGACTGGTATCGCCATGGCACCAATTCCCTGTACTGGCACTGGAGCCCGGAATACAATTGGGAAATGAATTTTCCGGTGCATGGTTATAATGAATGTTTGATCATGTACATTCTGGCGGCTTCATCGCCAACACATGGCGTACCGCCCGAAGTGTATCATGAAGGTTGGGCGCAAAGCGGCCGTATAGTTGCACCCTGTTCAGTATTCGATTATCCGCTGCAGTTGTATCACCAGGGCGATTCGCCGTACGGCGGCCCATTGTTCTGGGCGCATTATTCTTACCTCGGCCTCGATCCGCATGGATTGAAAGACCGGTATGCCGATTACTGGGTGGAGAATAGAAATCAAACGCTCATCAATTATTCATGGTGTATCAGAAATCCCAAATACTTTAAAGGGTATGGTCCCGATAACTGGGGGCTTACAGCCAGTTATTCAGTGAATGGATATGCAGCGCATGCCCCGGGCAATTACAACGATCGCGGTGTAATATCCCCTACCGCAGCCTTATCTTCTTTTCCCTATACCCCACAACAATCGATGCAGGCCATGCGGCACTGGTACAATGATATGAAAGATAAGTTGTGGGGACCCTATGGCTTTTACGATGCCTTCAGCCAAACAGCCAACTGGTACCCGCAACGGTACCTGGCAATAGACCAGGGGCCTATTGTGGTAATGATGGAAAATTATCGCAGCGGATTGTTATGGCGGTTGTTCATGAGCTGCCCCGAAGTTAAAGCCGGATTGAAGCAACTGGGTTTTACAAGCCCGCATTTTAAGTGATCCTGAACGCTTGTTTCCCTTGTGGCGGCAGGCCAAAGGATCTGTTTACGGGAAAGAGCGTCCTGAGCGCATATCCGCCTTTGGCGGATAGCGGAAGGAGCCGGCTCCTGATTAAAATTATTACAGATGGTTGCCAAACTTATTTATACCGTTTTTCTCATTGCGGCCACTGTTCCGCAGGTATTTCCTCAAAGCAACAGTAAGCGCCATATAGCTCTTACACAAAAGGTGGGGCGATCGGGTGCCGGTAACAACCGGTATGGCGAACGTCCCGCCTTTATTCAACGAACCTATTGTAATCCCCTGAATATCGATTACGGCTACACACCTATACCCAATTTTACGCAGTGGGGTAAACACCGGGCAACAGCCGACCCCGTGATCGTAACGTATAAGGGCGATTATTATTTATTCAGTACAAACCAGTGGGGCTACTGGTGGAGCAACGATCTGAGCAACTGGCATTTTGTTTCGCGTTTGTTCCTGAAGCCCTGGCACAAAGTATACGATGAACTGTGTGCGCCGGCGGTATGGGTACAGGGCGATACCATGCTTGTTTTCGGGTCAACCTACTCAACCAACTTTCCCATTTGGATGAGCACCAACCCCAAGGGCAATGAATGGAAAGAAGCGGTTGATTCCTTTGAGATCGGCGGCTGGGACCCCGCCTTTTTTCCGGATGATGATGGCAAATTGTATATGTACAATGGCAGCAGTAACCGCTATCCGTTGTATGGTATCCAAATTGACCGTAAAACATTTACACCCAAAGGCACCCGTAAGGAAATGTATTTTTTGGAACCCTGGCGCTATGGCTGGCAGCGCTTTGGCGAATACCTCGATAATACCTTTCTCGATCCGTTTATTGAAGGCGCCTGGATGACAAAATATAACGGTAAATATTATCTGCAATACGGTGCACCGGGTACCGAATTCAGCGGATATGCCGATGGTGTGGTAGTGGGTGATCACCCGCTCGGTCCCTTCACCCCGCAATCGTTTCCCTTCAGTTACAAACCAGGCGGTTTTGCCCGCGGCGCCGGCCATGGAGCTACCTTTAAGGATCCTTATAATAACTGGTGGCATGTGTCGACCATGGCTATTTCTGTAAAGAATAATTTCGAAAGGCGCATTGGCATCTGGCCGGCTGGTTTTGATAAAGACGGTGTAATGTATATGGATGCAGCTTTTGGCGATTACCCGTATTATTTGCCGGGTTCAAACTCCCCCTCCACCGGACAGGGTCGGGGGGAAACTACCTTCACCGGCTGGATGTTGCTGAACTACAACAAACCCGTCATCGTTTCAAGTACCCTTGGCAGTTATTACCCAAACTTTGCCGTTGACGAAAACATAAAAACATACTGGAGCGCCGCCACCGGCAACAAAGGGGAATGGGTCCAGACCGACCTCGGAAATACAGGTACGGTAAGGGCCATCCAGATCAATTATGCCGATCAGGATGTAACCTTCCTCGGCAAACCGCAAGGCACTTATCACCAGTATAAATTATACCATAGCGTTGACGGCAAAAGCTGGAAGCTGCTTGCAGATAAAAGCAATAACAGAACAGATGTGCCGCATGATTATATCGAACTTGAAAAGCCGGTTCAAACCCGGTATATAAAACTGGAAAATTTACATATGCCCACCGGTAAGTTTGCCATCAGCGGGCTGCGGGTGTTTGGTAATGGGAACGGCAGCAAACCCGATACGGTACAACAATTTATTGTATTGCGAACAGAAAAAGACAAACGCAGTGCCTGGTTGAAATGGCGGCCGGTTGACAACGCTTATGCATATAATATATATATGGGTGTGGCGCCGGATAAATTATATAACTGTGTAATGGTTTACAGCGCCAACGAATATTACTGCAAAGCAATGGACAAAGAAAAGCCCTGTTTCTTCGCTATAGAAGCCATCAATGAAAACGGGGTATCGGCAAGAAGCCAGATAGTAAGAGTTGAGTAGTTCTCAGATTAAAACTTATACATATGCGCAGGATATTGACAATGATCGTTGCCATATTCGCCCTGTTGCAGGTAACTGCACAAACTACGGATGCCAAAATGAAAACATTCGTGGCCGGCCTTATGGCAAAAATGACAATGGAAGAAAAGATAGGCCAGTTGAACCTGGTAACACCCGGCTGGGGCGTGCCTACCGGTTCGGTAGTGAGCAAAGGCGTAGAAGATAATATTCGCAAAGGCCGTGTGGGTGGGTTGTTCGGCATCTTCGGTCCCGATAAAGTACGGCAGGCGCAAACGCTTGCCATGAACGAAAGCCGCCTTCGCATTCCGCTGATCTTCGGCCTCGATGTGATACATGGACATAAAACCATTTTTCCCATTCCGCTTGGCCTCTCCTGTTCGTGGGATACGGCGCTTATTGAACGAAGCGCCCGTATTGCCGCCATGGAAGCATCGGCCGATGGGTTGTGCTGGGTTTTTTCTCCAATGGTTGATATTGCCCGCGACCCACGCTGGGGCCGTATTGCCGAAGGCGCAGGTGAAGATCCGTATCTGGGGTCGAAAATCGCAAGGGCGATGGTGAAAGGCTACCAGGGAACCGATCTGTCGAAAGACAATACGGTTATGGCCTGTGTAAAACATTTTGCCTTGTACGGTGCGGCAGAGGCCGGCCGCGATTACAATACCACCGACATGAGCCGCATCAGAATGTACAACGAATACCTGCCGCCCTACAAAGCGGCCGTTGATGCCGGGGTGGGCAGTGTGATGAGCTCGTTCAATGAGATCGACGGTATACCGGCAACCGGCAACCGGTGGTTGCTTACCGGTTTATTACGTAACCAGTGGGGCTTTAAAGGTTTTGTGGTTTCCGATTATACATCTGTGAACGAAATGATAGCGCACGGTATGGGTGATCTGCAAACTTCTTCTGCCCTGGCCCTGAACGCCGGGCTCGATATGGATATGGTGGGCGAAGGATTTTTGACCACTTTGCAGAAATCATTGAAAGAAGGAAAGGTGACGAAAAAACAAATTGATGATGCCTGCCGACGCATACTGGAGGCAAAATACAAACTAGGTCTGTTTCAGGACCCCTTCCGCTATGTAAATGAAGGCCGTCCTGAGAAAGAGATTCTGACAACGGAGAACCGCCAGGCTGCGCGGGAAATTGCTGCCCGGTCTATCGTGCTTTTAAAGAATGAACGCCAGGTGCTGCCTTTAAAAAAGTCAGGTACCATTGCGTTGATAGGCCCGCTGGCAAACAATCAGTCAGAAATGCTTGGCACCTGGGCAGTATCGGGCGATAATACAAAAAGCGTAACCATACAAAAGGGGTTACAGAATGCAGCAGGCGCCGGCGTGAATTTCCTGTATGCAAAAGGAGCCAATATTACCGATGATACTTCATTTGCCAAACGCATTAGCCCCTTTGCCAAACCAACGGAAATAGACCCCCGTCATCCCGATGATCTTATTCACGAGGCTATTGACGTTGCCGCAAAAGCCGACGTAATAGTGCTGGCGGTTGGCGAAGCGGCGGAAATGTCGGGCGAATCGGCCAGCCGCACCGATCTCGATCTGCCGGGCAGCCAGCGCAAACTGGTAGAGGCGATGGTAAGAACCGGCAAACCGGTAGTAGTGGTATTGCTGAACGGCCGCCCGCTGGCCATTCCCTGGTTACATGAGCAGGCGACAGCTGTTGTGGAAGCCTGGTTTGCAGGAACCGAAGCTGGTAACGCCATTGCCGATGTGTTGTTTGGGAATTACAATCCATCGGGTAAACTAACTGCTTCCTTTCCACGCAATGTAGGACAGATACCCATTTACTATAATGCAAAAAATACGGGCCGGCCATTCGAAGGCGGCAATCCCAAATTCAAGTCAGATTATCTCGATGTGGTGAATGAGCCCCTGTACCCGTTCGGTTATGGGTTAAGCTATGCTGCATTTAATTATGACACAGTGCTGCTCAGCCACGATACCTTACGAGCCGGCGGAACGATAACCGCCTCGGTAACGGTAACCAATAATAGCGATATAGCCGGAGAAGAAACGGTGCAACTATACATTCGTGATATGGTTGGCTCCGTAACACGACCGGTAAAGGAACTGAAAGGGTTCAAAAAAATAATGGTGAAAGGGCATGAAGCGGTAAAAGTGGAATTTACCATTACTGAAAACGATCTGAAATTTTATAACAGTGAGTTGAAGTATGTGGCCGAGCCGGGCGAATTCAGGGTTTTCATAGGCACCAACAGCCGCGATGTGAAGGAAGCGGGTTTCAGGTTGGTAAAATAATTTTGAGCCGTAAATTGCGACCAAACTATGAATCAATGGCACCTGTGAAAAACATAATTTTCGATCTGGGCGGCGTATTACTGAACCTGGGCATTGCGCAAACGCGCGATGCGTTTATAAAGCTGGGGCTTAAGCAAATAGATGATCTCTTTCGTATTGGGCACGCACATGGTTTCTTCAGGGACTATGAAGTAGGCGCAATTACAGACGAGGAGTTTGTTGAAAAGGCCCGCCGGTTGTGCCATCCGGGCACCACTGGCAGTGAGGTAATAGATGCGTGGAACGTTATGCTGCTCGATTTTCCGGCAGAACACGTTCAGTTTCTGCAATTGCTAAAAAACAAATACCGGTTATTCTTATTCAGCAATACCAACGCCATTCACCTGCAGGCATTTCAAAAAAGTTACCGGGAAGTATATGGCTCGGCCATGGACGATCTTTTTGAAAAAGCTTATTATTCACATTTGATCAACCATCGCAAACCCGATGTGGCGGCCTTTGAGTTTGTGATAAAGGACAGTAATGTAAATGCTGCGGAAACGCTTTTTATCGATGATGCGTTGGTAAATGTGGAAGGGGCCCGGCTGGCGGGTTTACAGGCACATCATCTTACCGGTGGAAAAACCATTCTCGATCTGGGGCTGTAAAGTATTTTTCAGGGTATAGTTTTCATACGAACGGCGGCTGAAACATTTGGTAGCACAGGTTTTTCATATGAAAACAGGGCGTTTTCATATGGCAGCGTACCTTTTTCATATGAAAACAGGGTGTTTTCATATGGTGGAGTACCTTTTTCATATGAAAACGGGGTGTTTTCATATGGTAGCGTACCTTTTTCATATGAAAACGGGATGTTTTCATATGGTGGAGTACCATTTTCATATGAAAGTGGTATAAAATAATATGAAAAAGTACCGCTTATTTTTCCTTTACCTCCTCAAAATCAATGTATTCGCCCGATTTTGGCTTAGTTGCGGTTGGGTTGTCGCCAGAGGAAGGCCTGCCGGAACCGGCTTGCTGCTGCTGCTGCAGGGGGTCCTGCTGTTGCTGCCTGCGTTGAAATTCTTTTACCTGGCTGCGAACCCGCCACGAAACTTTAATAATGGGCACCAGGAAATTGAATACAAATTTGTATAAGAAGTAGGCAAGAAGTATGTATAATAAGATGCGTGTAATGCTCATATTAAAAAAACTAAAGGTACACGTACAGCACCTAACAAACTGTTAAGTTGGCTGAGACAAATAATTTTTTCATTAGCTGCAAACGGCCCCGGTCATTTGTTTGGGAACATGGCAAAACTATATCAAATCAACAAGTATGGCATTGCGAAAGTTCAAAACACTGTTTTTTTAGAAGTTCTTCCAATGATAAACGGTGGCGGCCACCCATGCTGATTTTCGTTTATTCAAAATTAACAAAGGGGTTTTTGGAATTAATTGGGTAATTACCTTACCTTTGCCAAGGCAAAAGATGAATAGAAAGGGAACGGAAATCGTTCCCTTCTTTATTTCCCATAAGAGCATGGAAACACCAGTACAGGTAATTGAAAAAATGATACAGGATATGTTAGCCAGTGACCCGGCTTATTTCCTGGTTGAGATTAGAGTGAAACCTACCAATAATGTAAAGCTTTTTTTGGATGGCGATCAGGGAGTGACCATTGAGAAGTGCATCTCCTGGAACCGGGCTTTATATAAGAAAATTGAGGAGGATAATCTATTCCCTAACGGAGACTTTTCGCTTGAAGTATCTTCTCCCGGCGTTGACGAACCCTTAAAAATGTTGCGACAATACAAGAAAAACCTGGGCCGTACGGTAGAGGTTGTGCTTAAGGACGGTATTAAAGTTACCGGCAAAATGATTGAAGCAGGCGATGAGGGTATAACGGTAGAGGAAACCAAAGGAAAAAATAAAAAGAAAGAGGTAATTCAACACCAATTTCAATTCGATCAAATAAAATCAACAACAATTCAAACTGTATTTTAATAGACTCTCCCGGCACCAGTGCCGGGAGGAAAAAAAATGTAGAATATGGCAAGCATAAACCTGATAGAGGCCTTCGCAGACTTTAAGGAAGCCGAAAATATAGATCGCCCTACTATGATGAAGGTGGTGGAAGATGTTTTCAAGACCCTGCTGCGTAAAAAATATGGCAGTGACGAGAATTTTGACGTAATTGTGAATGCTGAGAAAGGTGACCTGGAAATTATGCGCCGCCGTACAATTGTTGAGGATGGGGCCGTGATGGACCCGCTGGCTGAGATAGCTTATAGCGATGCCGTAAAAATTGAACCCGACTTCGAAGTTGGGGAAGAAATATATGAGGAAGTAAATATCCTCGATTTTGGCCGCCGGGCCATCCTGGCCGCCAAACAAACCCTGGCCAGCCGTATTAGTGACCTGAAAAAGAACGTACTGGTGAAGAAATACGGCGACAGAATAGGCGAAATTATCAGCGCCGAGGTTTACCAGGTTTGGAAAAAAGAAATATTATTGCTCGATGAAGAAGGGAATGAGTTAATATTGCCTAAGTCTGAGCAAATTCCGCAGGACTATTTCAAGAAAGGTGAAAATATCCGCGCCGTTGTAAAAAAAGTAGAATTAAAAAACAATTCTCCGGTCATTATTTTATCCCGTACCTCTCCCTCTTTCCTTGCAAAACTGCTTGAAATTGAGGTGCCTGAAATATTTGATGGTTTGATTGTTATTAAAAAGATCGTTCGTGAGCCCGGTGAAAGGGCCAAAGTAGCCGTTGAATCTTACGACGATCGTATCGACCCCGTAGGCGCCTGCGTAGGGATGAAAGGCAGCCGTATCCATGGGATCGTACGGGAACTGAAAAACGAGAACATCGATGTCATAAACTGGACCAATAATATTCAACTGCTGATCCAGCGTTCGCTTACCCCTGCCAAGATCACCACCCAGGACCTTGACAATGATAAAAAACAGGCGAACGTATACCTGAAACCCGACCAGGTTTCACTGGCCATCGGTAAAAAAGGGGTGAATATTAAGCTGGCACAAGAATTAACCGGATATAGCATCGACGTATATCGGGATACGGAAGGCGAACCACAGGAATTCGATATCGACCTGGAAGAATTCAGCGATGAAATTGAAACCTGGATCCTTGATGAGCTCAAACGCGTTGGTTGCGATACAGCCCGCAGTGTACTTGATCTTACACCCGAAGAGCTGGAAAGAAGAACCGACCTGGAAAGAGAAACCATCAATGAGGTGCGCCGGATCCTGAATGAAGAATTTGAAAAAGGATAGGCAGAGAAGTCCTATTTGGTTTATAGCTGTAAGGAACCAGCAAATTATTAAAGCCGTTTAATTGGTAATGGTCTGTGTATGAGCATGGAACCGTTTACACGCATGGTTTTAAATGTTAATATGACCAAAATGACTTTTTACCAGTAATTTGCTTATCCAAACAGCGAACAAAACAAAAAATTGTCTTACAATAACGAATGGCAGAAACAACAACACTTAGATTAATGGCCGCAGCCAAAGAGTTTAACATCGGCAAAGAAACGCTGGTAGACTTTTTGGTAGGAAAGGGATTTAGCAAAGACGACCTGAAACCTACGTCAAAACTGACGGAGGATATGTATCGTGCTTTGCAACAGGAATTCCAGAGTGATAAAGTGGCCAAATTAAAAAGCGACCAGATCGATCTGCCGAAGGGAAGCCTGGAAGCGAAGAAGAAGAAGGAAGACGATGCCGCAGCTGCGAAAAAAGAGGTGGTTAAAAAACAGGAACCAACACCTGTAGTGGAAGAAAAGAAAGAGGAAAAGGTAGAGAAAGTAGAAAAGATAGAGAAGAAAGAAGAAATAGTAGAAAAAGTTGAGACGGTAGAGGCTGTTGAAAAGATAGAAGAAACCCCACCTGTAGAAATTACGCAGCCACCGGTTGTTGCTGAAACAGTGGTAACTCCAACTGTGGAGGAAAAGGAAGAGCCGAAGAAAGAAGAAGTACCGGAAGAGCCAAAAGTGGAAGAAACGCAACAACAGGAAATAACAAAAGTGGAAGCACCCGGAATAGAAGGGCCTAAAGTGCTGGACAAGATCGATCTTTCGGCAATAGATTCTTCGACAAGACCGAAGAAAACGCCTATTGTCGTTAAAAAGAAAGAACAGGAGCCGCCGGTAAAGGCCAAAGAAGAAACACCACAGCCGAAGGAAGAAAAGCCGAAGCCGCCAAAGGAAGTAGTACAGGAAACCGCAGCGGAAACTGTTGCTCCGGTAGCCGAGGAAAAGGTAAAGAAGCCAAAAGAAGAAGTTGCTCAACAACAGCAGCCTGCAAAACAACAGGTAGTTGTAGAAAAGAAAAAGGAACAGGAGCCGGTAAAGGAAGTGCAGAAAGAAAAAGAAGAAGAGAAAGAAGCACTGCCCCCGGTTATTGAAAATATTAAAGCAGATAAACTTACGGGACCGAAAATTCTGGGCAAAATAGAATTACCGGTTGGCGACGAAGCCCGCACCAAACCGAAGCCCAACGAGGAAAAGAGGAAGCGCAAGCGCATTCCCATTGAAAAGAAAGACCAGCAGCAGTCACAACAAACTGCGCAGGAGCGGGCTCAGCATCTTTTCAAGAAAAGAGAACCAGGTCAGCAGGGCGGTCATCACGGTGGCGGCCATCACGGAGGTGGTCAGGGCCAGCAAGGTGGTCAGCATCGCCAGGGCGGCCAGCAGGGTGGCGGTAACTTCAGGGGAGGTAACCGGCCTAACCAGCAGCGCCATGGTGGTGGAAATCGCCACGTGTCACGCGAGCCGAAAGAGATCAACGAAAAAGAGATCCAGGATAAAATACGTGAAACACAGGCCAAGTTGTCGGGCAACAAGGGCGGTAAGAGCATAAAAGCTAAACGCCGTCACGAAAAACGCCAGGGCATGGCCGAAAGGGAAGGTGTTGAAGGACAAGACAACAAACTGCAGGTTACCGAGTTTATCAGCGTAAGCGAACTGGCCAACCTCATGGACGTAAGTTTTGCCGAAGTGATCAGTAAGTGTATGAGCCTGGGCCTCATGGTGTCTATCAACCAGCGTCTGGATGCCGAGGTAATTGAACTGGTGGCCGGTGAGTTTGGCTATGAAGCCGAGTTCATCGATATGGAAAAGCAGATGGAAATGGAAGAAGAAGAAGAGGCCGACAACGAAGAAGATCTGCAGCACCGCGCTCCCATCGTTACCATCATGGGTCACGTTGACCACGGTAAAACGTCATTGCTCGACTATATCCGCAGCGCGAATGTGGTTGCCGGTGAAGCGGGTGGTATCACCCAGCACATTGGTGCCTACGAAGTAACGCTCCCCAACGGTAAAAAGATCAGTTTCCTCGATACACCCGGTCACGAAGCGTTCACCGCCATGCGTGCCCGTGGTGCCAAAGTAACCGACATTGCCGTGATCGTAGTAGCTGCTGACGATGCCGTGATGCCGCAAACCAAGGAAGCCATCAGCCACGCACAGGCTGCCGGGGTACCAATGATCTTTGCCATCAACAAAATAGATAAAGACGGCGCAAACGCGCAAAAGATATACGAACAGCTGGCCGGTATGAACCTCCTGGTTGAAGAATGGGGTGGTAAATACCAAAGCCAGGAGCTGAGCGCCAAAAAAGGATTGAATGTTGACAAGCTCCTCGAAAAGATCCTGCTCGAAGCAGAGTTGCTGGAGCTGAAAGCCAATCCCGATCGCGAAGCTACAGGTACTATCATCGAAGCTACCCTCGATAAAGGCCGCGGTTATGTAGCCACCGTACTGGTACAGAACGGTACGCTGAAACATGGCGACCTGGTTGTATCGGGTCAGTTCTACGGTCGCGTAAAAGCAATGTTCAACGAACGTAACAAACGGGTCGACGAAGCGCCGCCTTCTACCCCGGTTCTTATTCTCGGTTTGAACGGTGCGCCACAGGCCGGTGAGAAGTTCAAGGTTTATGAAGATGAAGCAGAAGCAAAAGAAGTAGCTAACCGCCGTGCACAGATCCTGCGTGAACAGGGTATCAGAACCAAGAAACACATCACGCTTGATGAAATTGGCCGCCGTTTGGCACTGGGTAACTTTAAACAACTGAACCTGATCCTGAAAGGTGACGTGGATGGTTCGGTAGAAGCCCTGAGCGATTCATTACAGAAATTATCAACCGAAGAGATCGTTGTTTCGGTAGTACATAAAGCGGTGGGCGCCATCAGCGAAAGCGATGTAATGCTCGCTACCGCATCTGACGCCATCGTAGTAGGTTTCAACGTGCGTCCATCAACGCAGGCCAACCGCCTGGCAGAGAACGAAGGCGTGGAAATCAAACTCTACTCAATCATCTATAACGCAATTGAGGAAGTTAAGAGCGCTATGGAAGGGATGTTGGAACCGAAGATCACCGAAAAGATCGTTGCCAACGTGGAAGTACGGAACGTATTCGTGTTCGACAAAGCTACCGTTGCCGGTTGTTATGTACTCGATGGAAAAATTCTGCGTAACTCCAAGATCCGCGTTATTCGCGATGGCATCGTAGAATATCCTAAGGGTGAAGGACAAAGCGCCGAACTGCAATCACTGAAACGCTTTAAAGACGACGTGAAGGAAGTGCCTTCCGGCATGGAGTGCGGGTTAACCGTTAAAAACTTCAGCGGTATTAAAGTAGGTGATATCATTGAAGCGTTTGAACTGGAAGAAGTAAAAAGAACATTATAAGAGTAACAGGTTACAGGGTCCAGGTTTCAGGGAAATTGCACAAGGCAGGCCCTGTAACCTGCAGCTTGTAACCTTTATCATTTTACCTGACACAACTTTTTGTTAATTAACGTATCCCGTTCAGTAATTGGCCAGGTAACATTTAAATTTGGCACTGTCCCTTTCAAAAAAGAATCAGATGAAACCTGTATTTACATTTGTTACCGCCTTGTTTTTTGTGACCATTGCGGTAGCACAGGCACCCCGTAAAGTAACTGCCGATAAAATCGTAGGCATAGTTGGCGATAAGATCATTTTAAAATCTGATGTTTATAACGATATCCTCGACCGTCAGCGTCGTGGTGAACCCGTTCCTGAAAATGCCGATTGCGCAATTATGGAACAGATCCTCACGCTGAAAGCCCTGGTAGTGCAGGCCGAAAAAGACTCTATTCAGGTGGGTGACGATGAAATAGAAGCCCTGCTCGATAACCAGATCCGCGGTTTCGTAAATATGTACGGGTCAAAAGAAGCACTGGAAGAAATTGCCGGCCGTACAGTTTACCAGATCAAAGAAGATTTCCGCCAAACCTTCAAGGAAAGAAAGCTCGCCGAGCGCATGCGCGATAAAATTGTTGAAAATGTAAAGATCACGCCGCAGGAAGTAAAAGACTTTTTCGCGAAAAAAGACCAGAAGAACCTGCCCTTTTACGAATCGCAGGTGGTGATAGGGCAAATTACAGTGAACCCGAAAGCGAGCCGCGACCTCGAAAAGCTCACCATCGATGAATTGAACGACTTCAAAACGCAGGTAGAATCAGGCACACAGAAGTTTGAAACCTTAGCGCGTTTATATACCGATGACCCGGGAAGTAAGGAAAGCGGCGGTCAATATTCCATAAACCGTACTGAAAAAACATGGGACCCGGCGTTTCTTAACAACGCCTTCCGCCTCAAAGAAGGCCAGGTATCCCCGGTGTTTAAATCAAAATTCGGTTATCACATTATACAAATGGTAAGCCGCGCCGGTGATGATGCCATCGTTCGCCATATATTACGCATTCCAAAGATCACTGATGATGAAATAAATGAAGCCATCGACAAACTCGACTCCGTACGCGCCAAACTGATAGCAGGTACCATTACATTCGGTGAAGCGGTTGCCAAGTACAGTGAAGATGAGAATTCAAAGTTTACCGGTGGCTATTTACAGGGTCCAAACGGAAGCACATTTCTTGAATTGAACCAGCTCGATAAAGACCTGGTAGAGCTGTTAGGCAAAAGCGGCTTAAAAGCCGGCGAATATTCGAAACCTACCCCTTACACCGATGAACGGGGAAAAAAAGGTGTACGCATCATTTATTTGAAAACACGTACAACACCGCACGTTGAGAATTTGAAAGACGATTATGACCACCTGGCAAAAGACGCACTGGAAATAAAAAAACAAAAAGCGCTTGAAACCTGGTTTGAATCTAAAATTCCGACATACTACATCATGATCGATCCTGATTTTAACGCCTGCAGCACGTTGAAGAACTGGATGCAATATGCGACCGCCAGCAATAAGTAACAGACATTAAAAATGGAACATATTTGAGCCCCGGCATTACTGCCGGGGCTTTTATTTTAAATGGTACCTGTGCCATAACGATATCTAACGCCCCCCTGGTCCGGCTATCAAGACCAAGGGGTTGTTTTTGTAATGGTGATTGGGTATATTTGAACGGTCTTTTTGCGGTCATTTGCTGTTATATGCTTTTGCAGTAATGTATTATTCATTGCAATAAATAGTCATTTAAGTGTAGGTGTAAACCCTTAAATGGGGTAGAAACGTATCCATGACTGTTGGCGTGAACCAGCTTTTAAGTATTTTGTATAAGTATTTACATGTAAATATCACGTTAAAATTTATCATGTAAGCTGCACATGCTGTATGTTAAAACAGTCAAAGAAATCCATTCCTGAAGTAATAACTGATTATACCGCCCTTAGCCTGCAAACGGATCTGGCGGGTATAATTTTGTCGGCTTCATCCGAACTGCTTTCTTTCACTGGCAAGCATCAGGAAGAGCTTATAGGCATTTCTTTCAAAAAGATCATCGACTCCACCGATAAACCCAAACTACAGGCCATATTAAATACCGGTATTGATACCGGTTTAACAATTCAACTTGCATTGAAAGGAAAATCGGGCGTGCGTCAAATTGGTTTTTCTGCCACACAGGAAAAAAGTAGCCGCAAAACAGGCGATGTAATTGCCTGGAAGGCTGTTCATGACCCGCGTTCAGCCCCTCTGCCGTCTTCAACCGATAACCTGCTCCAAAAATTCTTCCGCTTTTCGAACGACCTTTTGTGCCTGATCGATGAGGAAGGATATATAAAAAACGTAAATCAGCCGTTTACCGACCTGCTGGGCTATACCGCCGAAGAAATGCAGGACAAACATTTTATACATTTTATTCATTCCGACGAACGGCCATCGTTCATTGAGTTAGGTTTTCTTACCGCTGAGTTCGATTACTTATGTAAGAACGGCCAGGTAAAAAGGATTTCCTGGTCAACCACCGGCCTCGAAGAAGATAAGTGCGTGCTCGCCATAGGCAGGGAAATAACAGCGCGCATTATTCCTGAAGAATCCAATGCAACGCTGAAGGAAGTATACCAGGAACTGAAAGAAGTTACTGAACGGTACAAAGCATTTGTACAACAAAGCTCGGAGATCATCTGGCGGTGCGAGTTACAAACGCCCATCAATATTGACGACCCTGAAGAGAAACAATTACAGCAGTTGTTCGCAGGCACGCTCGCCGAATGCAACGACCATATGGCGCATTTTTACGGATACGAAAATGCGGCCGGCGCTATAGGCAAAAAAGTTTCGGCATTCTTCGATCCCAATGAACCGGTAACCTGCCAGGTAGTACAGGAGTTTATCAGGGGCGGGTACAAAATATATCGCCGCATGTCGATGCATATCGATCACGAGGGCAATAGAAGATTTTTCCTGAATAACCTCGTAGGTGTTGTAGAAGATAGAAAGTTATTGCGCGTTTGGACCACCCAGAACGAGATCACCCAATTGCGGCTGGCCGAAAAAGCCAACCGGTACCAGGCTACTGTACTTGAAAACGTGTTTGATGCAGTAATGGCTTCTGATGAAAACTATTGCACCAAAAGTTATAATCACGCAGCTGAAAAATTGTTTGGCATAAAGACTGCCGATATAATGGGCAGGGCCATACATGAGCTCATCGACTTTGATTTTCACGATACAACCCGTGAAAAGTTGTTGGAAGAATTATTTTCAACCGGCGCCTGGAATGGGCAGCTCTCATTTATACGGCCTTCAGACGGGAAAAAGATCATTTTATGGTCAACGATATCCCTTCTAAAAAATAAAAAGGGTCAGATCACCGATATCATTTCAGTAAACAAGGACATTACCGAACGTAAGCAGGCAGAGCAGGCAATACGGGAAGGCGAAGAACGCTTTCGCCAGTTTGCCGATGCGGCGCCTGTTATCATTTGGGTGGCCGATGAAATGGACAATACCATTTATGTAAACAAATGTTTTGAACAGTTTACCGGGGTTACGTTGAATGAAGTTGGCGGCGATGGATGGGCGAAGATCGTTCACCCGGCCGACCAGCCGATAGCAATAGAAAAATACAAACGTTATTTCAGGTACCGCGAACCGGTAGTGCTGGAATACCGTATCAGGAATAAGGACAATGAGTACCGCTGGGTGCTCGATCATGGTGTGCCCCGTTTTTTGGAAGACGGCACCTTTGTAGGATATATTGGTTCCATAGTTGAAATACACGACCGCAAACTGGCCGAAGAAAAGATCCGTTTTCAGGTGCAGGTAATGCAGGATGTGTCGGAAGGAATTGTTTCAACCGATCTGGAGCTCAACATCATCTCGTTTAATAAAGCGGCTGAAAATATTTATGGCATACCCGGCCACGAAATTATTGGCCGGCGCCTCAATGATATCATTAACCTCACGTATTTGTCAAATACCTGGGAAGGCGCCTTGCAGGAAGTGCATGAAAAAGGAAGCTGGGAAGGCCAGGCTTATTACAATCGCCTCGATGGTAAACGCATTTATCTTAACTGTGCGCTGTCGTTTGTAAAGAACGATCGCGGAACCCGTATTGGTTTCGCCGGCATTTACCGCGATATTACCGAGGCGCGTCAATCGCAGGAAGATCTGCGGATAAATGAAGAACGGTACCGTTCTGTAGTGCATGCGTTGGGTGAAGGTATCCTCATGCACGATAAGAACGGCGATATCATTGCCTGCAACCGCAGCGCTGAAATGATCCTGAACGCGCCCTGTGAAGTTTTGATTGGAAAAAAATCGATTGAAACGGAAAGCATATATATATATGAAGATGGTACGCCATTCCCGAATGAGCAACATCCTTCCCTCATAACGTTGCGAACCGGCCGTTCCTTACAGAATGTGATCATGGGTATTCAGCACAGGGAAGGTCCGCTGGTTTGGATCTCGATCAATACCGAACCGGTATATTACACCGAACAACGCGTACATCCCGATGCGGTGGTTTCTTCGTTTGTAGATATTACGCAGAAGAAAGCGGCGGAAATAGAACTACGAACCAGCCAGCACCAGTTGAGAGAATATTCAGAACGTATCACAAACATTCTGGCCAGTATAACCGATGGCTTTATTGCCGTTGACAAGAACAAGCAGATATTCTTATGGAACCATTCGGTAGAGTATTTGACCGGATTGAATGCAAAAGATGTTATTGGTTCCGACGTAGAGAAGATCTTCCCGAATTTTGTAGGTACTACCGGGTACCACCATTATATAGAAGCTATCGAAAAAGGCAATTCCTCCACCTTCGAACATTTTTTGCCTGCCTTTGACCGTTGGCTCGAAACCAGTGTATATCCGTTTTCCCAGGGCGCGTTTATTTATTTCAAAGATATTACCGACCGTAAAAAACAGGAACGGTTGCTTGAACTGGAGAAAGAAGTGCTTGAAATAAATGCGCAGCCGGCGGCTTCGCTGAAAACCACCATCGATTATTTCCTTGGCGGGTTGGAAAAGATCTTTACCGAAATGATCTGTTCGGTAATAATGCCGGGTGATGATAAGCAAAGCATTCTGCACTTATCGGCCCCCGGCCTGCCTGAAGAATATGCCCGTTCAATAAACGGCATTCCCATAGGGCCCGAAGTAGCTTCCTGTGGTACGGCTATATACAGAAAAGAGAAAGTAATTACGGTTGATGTTGAAACTGATCCCCTGTGGCAGGGTTACCGCGATCTTGCGCGGCGGTTCAAATTGCGCTCATGCTGGTCGTTCCCTATTCTGAATGCCGGCAACGAGGTGCTGGCAACCATTGCCGTCTATCACCGGTATCCGGCAACGCCTACTGAAAGCGAATTGAATTTGTTTGAACGTATCAGCAGCCTGTTGCGGATAATCATTGAAAATAAAAATTCAGAATTAAAGATCAGGCTGAGCAATGAACGGTATTTGCTGGTAACAAAAGCCACCAACGATGCCATTTGGGATTGGGATGTGAACACCAACACCCTGTATTGGGGTGAAGGTATTTATACCCTGTTTGGTTTTAAACCGGGATATGTAGATAACTCAAACCATTTCTGGGAAAACTGCATACACCCCGAAGATCGCGACCGGGTAGTGAATGGCCTGAATAAATTTATAAAAGACAGTACTGCCAAAATATGGGAAGATGAATACCGATTCATAAAACCAAATGGCGAGTATTCACTGGTGTTTGACCGTGGCTTTTTAATTTTTGACCACTCCGGTAAAATAGCCCGCATGGTAGGTTCCATGCAGGATGTTACCGATAAAAAAGAGCTTGAAAAGAAGTTGCTGAAGCAGGAAGTTGATAAGCAAAAAGTGATTGCCCAGGCGGTGGTGAACGCACAGGAAAAAGAGCGCGCCGAAATTGGCAAGGAACTGCACGATAATGTGAACCAGATCCTGTCAACCGCAAAACTCTATCTTGAACTGGCGCAAACCGATGATGAGAGCCGCCTCGACCTCATCAATCGCAGCACCAATAATATTTCTGTTGCCATCAATGAGATCAGAACCATTTCCCGTTCACTGGTGCCGCCAAGCATTGGCGACCTGGGACTGATCGATTCGGTGCAGGACCTGGTTGAAAATATAAAGGCCACCCGGCGTTTGCATGTTGAGTTCTATTATTCAGGAACAATTGATAATGTGCTGGATGAAAAAAGAAAACTGATGCTGTTCCGGATCATTCAGGAACAGGTAAACAATGTATTGAAGCATGCGGCTGCGAAAAATCTGGTGATAGAATTGATTGCCGACAGTGAAGGCCATGCGGTAGACCTTACGATCAGTGATGATGGCAAGGGATTCGAACTGGATAAAGTGCGATCGAAAAAAGGTGTGGGCCTCTCGAATATTGCCAGCCGGGCCCAGTTGTTCAATGGCAGCGTACATATTGTAACATCACCGGGCGAAGGTTGTAAACTAAAAATAAATGTCCCTATTTCAAATATCTAAACCCCCTTATTGATTATGGAAAAAATTAGTGTATTAATTGCAGACGACCACAAATTGATACGGGAAACCTGGAGTTTTATACTCAATAACGATCCTCGTTTCACTGTGGTTGCTGAATGCGGCGACTCGGAACAGGCTGTGGAAATGGCCAAAAGCAAAAAGCCCCAGATCGTGCTCATGGACATAAACATGCTGCCCATTTCGGGTTTTGAGGCCACTGAAAAAATCAGAAAGGTATCGCCTGCTTCCCGCATCATTGGCATCAGCATGCACTCGCAACCGGCCTACGCCAAAAAGATGTTGCAGATAGGCGCCCGTGGTTATGTTACCAAAAACTCCTCCAAGGAAGAGATGATAACGGCCATTATGGAAGTGCACGGCGGCAACAAATACATTTGCGATGAAATAAAGAATAATATCTCCGAGCTGGTACTCGAAGAAAATAAGGATGTGCCGAATGTAAATGCACTCACCGAACGTGAAATTCAGATCATAAACCTGATAAAGGAAGGGCAGTCGTCGAAAGAGATTGCAATGAGTTTGAATATTTCGCTGAAAACGGTAGAAGTGCACCGGCATAATATTCTGAAGAAATTAAAGCTCAAAAATTCGGCATCGCTCGTAAACTTTATAAATAATGTGGCTACCAGTATGTAAATGGGGGCACTGGTAATCGAAATCTTGTAGTATATATTCTACAACAGGTATTTATTTGTAAAGTTTACAGGGATATTCCATAACTGTTTGGGGGACATGCAACACCGGCCTAAGGGTAAACCTTTATTTTTGGCTGAAAAAATTCATTAAGTGTTCAAAAGACATTGAATTTTTTATGATTTCTTTCAGAAAAATCATCAATTTAGCGCTACCAATATCTATAGTAAAACAATTAAAATCCAACGTCCAAGATCCAAATCCTAAAGAAAAGCTGAACCGTCCAATGCCTGTTTAAATTAAAAAACAAACCGGCGCAGATATTGATCCAATGTCCTGATGAGGAACAACCCCCATACCTATGAAGACTGGGGGTTTTTTCATTTTCCCGCCTTAACATTCCATTGTTTCTTCTTCTCATTTATTCCTTGTAACTTTGCGCTTTCTTTTTATAATCGGGAGTAATTCATGAGTGATGCAATAAAGCATGAATGCGGACTAGCATTCATCCGTTTAAGAAAGCCGTTCTCCTACTATTTGCAGCAATACGGTACAGTAATGTGGGGCCTTAACAAGCTGTACCTGCTCATGGAAAAGCAACACAACCGCGGCCAGGATGGTGCGGGTGTAGCATCGGTGAAGCTGAACGTTGAACCCGGTTATCCCTTCCTGCAGCGGATCCGCAGCAGCGCCCACCAGCCAATTGCAGATGTTTTCAGACAAATAAACCAGGAAGTGAAAGAGCTGGAAAAATACCAGCCCGATGTAATGAAACATCCCGGACTAATGAAAGGGCATATTTCATATCTCGGTGAATTGTTGTTGGGGCACCTGCGTTATGGCACACAGGGAAAGAACAATGTAGAGTTTTGTCATCCGTTTATAAAACGCCACACCATTCCGGCACGTAATATGGCATTGGCGGGCAACTTCAACCTCGTTAATACCGATGAGTTGTTCGATCTCATCAATATTGAGCCCGGCGAATTTCAAAAGCAAAGCGACCTGGCTGCTATGATGGAGGTCATTCATCACTTTGTAGTAAAAGGCGACGAGCAGTCGCCCGGTGAAATGGATGTACTGAGCGCTTTGCGCAAAGCCGTTCCGCTTTTTGACGGCGGTTTTACCGTTGGTGGTTTACTGGGTAATGGCGATTCATTCATTTTCCGCGATGCGCATGGCATTCGCCCCGCTTATTATTATATAAGCGAAGATGTTATTGTAGCCGCTTCAGAGCGGTCGGCCATCCGTACCGTATTCAATGTTGGCGAAAATGAAGTGAAGGAACTGATGCCCGGCATGGGATTGATCGTAAAAGGCAATGGCGAAATAACCATCGATAAAATAACAGAGCCTAAAGAACGCAAGGCCTGTAGCTTCGAACGCATTTATTTCTCAAGGGGCAGCGATGAAAAGATCTACCGCGAGCGGAATGCCCTCGGTTATAATTTGAGCCCGCAGATCTTAAATGCCATCGATCACGATCTTAAGAATACGATCTTTTCTTTTATACCTAATACAGCCGAAGTTGCTTTTTACGGGTTATGGAAGGGCCTCGACGATTATTTGAAGCAGGTTAAAATTCAACGCATATTATCGTGGGGCAGGGATATTTCAGAAGATAAGCTGAGCGAAATGATCAACCGTAAGATAAGGGTTGAAAAGATCGCGATCAAAGACGTTAAGATGCGTACGTTCATTACGGAAGATGTAAGCCGTAATGAAATGGTGCAACACGTATATGATATAACTTACGGAACGGTGGAAAAAGGAGTTGATACCCTGGTGGTGATCGACGACTCTATAGTACGGGGCACAACCCTGAAAGAAAGCATCGTACGTATGCTGGCCAGGCTGGAGCCAAAGAAGATTATTATTGTATCTTCAGCACCACAGATCAGATATCCCGATTGCTATGGCATAGACATGAGCAAACTGGGAGATTTTGTTGCATTCAGAGCGGCGATTGAATTGATGAAAGAGACCGGCAAAGAAGATTGCCTGAAGGAGCTGTACGAAAAGTGCAAAGAATTGCAACGATTGGGTCAGTTACATACGGAAAACGTGGTTCAGAACGTTTATAAACCATTCACAACCGAACAGATCTCTGATAAAATTGCTGAATTAATTACACCTAAAGGCCTTAATTTGCCGGTTCAGGTGATCTTTCAGACAATAGAGTCCCTTCACAAGTCGTGTCCAACCAATACAGGCGACTGGTACTTTACCGGTAATTACCCGACCCCTGGCGGCAACCGGGTGGTAAATAAAGCATTTATCAACTATATGGAGGGTAAAAATGTGAGAGGGTATTAAATTTGCCTATCATGTTGAATACTACTTCATTATTAATGCATTTTTAAAATGAAGTTTGCATATATCAAAAAAAATGCTTAATATCAGGTACGGGAATATATGTAACTTCTTCTATACCCCAAGGAAAACAACGGTATAAGCTCATCCATTAGTAGTTGTACAAAAGGTCTATGAACAACCTTTGGTTGTTTTGCGTGCCGTTGTGCAGATAACAAGCTCATTCAAACACTACTGAAAAAAAATTAGTATGAGTAAAATTACCATCATGATTGTTGATGATCACACCCTGATCCGCGAAACCTGGTCGTACCTCTTAGGCAGGAACGAAGAGCTGGAAGTTATTGCGGAATTAGGGGACGGTCAGCGCGCCATTGAAATTGCCAGGGATAAACGGCCCAACATTGTACTGCTTGATATCAATATGTCGCCATTGAATGGGTTCGATATATTGAAAATGATCCGTAAGTTATCGCCCGGTTCAAAAGTTATAGCCGTATCGATGCACTCACAGCCGGCGTATGCCAAAAAAATGCTGCGCCTCGGCGCCCGTGGCTACGTTACCAAGAATTCTCCCCGTAAAGAAATGCTTGATGCCATTCATCAGGTAACTGCCGGTAATGTTTACATCTGCCAGGAAGTGAAAAACATCCTTTCTGAACAAATGATGAATGAAGATGAAGGCGGTGACGGGCTGAACCAGCTTTCTGAACGCGAAATAGAGGTGATCAACCTTATCAGGAATGGATTGTCGTCGAAAGAAATAGCCGATAAGCTGGCCATCTCTATAAAAACAGTGGAAGTACACCGCCACAATATTCTGAAGAAATTAAAGGTGAAGAACACTGCTTCCCTTATTAACTATATCAACTCTAGCGGACTGTAATTCTCCTCTACCATATAAGTACATAATACATCTAAATAAAACGTATTTTCCCCCGGAGGCGGGTGCGTTTGGCAAAGTATTTGCGGCAAATGCACTTGCCGACCGTTTAGCTTCCTATGGGGAACCAATTTTAATAACAGGCCTGTTAAAATTTCTGATTCCTTTGATCGAACTCATTATTTTTAGGGGGATTAATCCCCCTATTATTATTTTATGAAGTCAGTATTAATTATAAGGCACGCAAAAAGCAGTTGGGATAACATTGGTGAAAGTGATTTTGACCGGCCTTTGAATGACCGGGGCAAAGATGATGCACCCAAAATGGCCAAACGGTTGATTGAACGGCATGTTTCAATCGATGCGTTCATCTCGAGCTCAGCCAAAAGAGCCCGCAAAACAGCCGCCCTTTTTATCAAAGAATTCGATGGCGACAAAGAACAGATCATTTTAACGCCCGAGCTGTACCTGGCTGGTCCGGATGCCTTTTACGAAGCCATTGCGAAGGCGCCTGCATCGGCTAAGACCATCGCGGTTTTTGCCCACAACCCCGGTATTACAGAATTTGCCAACGAACTTACCGATGTGCGGATAGACTATATGCCTACCTGCGCCATCTTTGCCGTTAAAGCTGAGATCAAAAACTGGTCGGAGTTTAAAGATGCAGATAAACAATACTGGTTTTTTGATTATCCAAAGGCGAAATAGGACCGGGATGGTCTGGCGCCGGGGAACGGTTAAAGACCCCACGTATTTGCAGCAAGTGCACTATTGAAAATAGTGCCGCATCGACGTTACCTCAACCCCTCTTTATCTTTTCAACCATCGATCGAAGTACTTCCTTATAATCATCCATCACCAATGCCGGCTGCCGGTAAGAAAAAGCTTTTGCTGCAGCCAGCGCTTTTGTAAGTGAGAACCGCGCTTGCCGAGCTGTATAGGCCAGTTGTTGTTTGTGCAGGTGTTTCGCCAGGTACTCCTGTTCTGCCTGGCCCGGTGTAGCCACCAGGATACTTTTTTTTCCGAGCTTCATCAGGTCCATAACGGTTGTATAGCCCGGGCGGCTTACTACAAACGCCGAATCGCAAATCAGTTGGTTTAGCAAACCGGCAGGTGCGTGGTTATAAATGGTGCAGTTATTCTCTTCCTTTACATCGCTGCTTTCTTCGGGCAATCCCCGCACGAGCACAAGTTTTCCCCGCAGCAATTTCAATTCACCCAATACCAGCTTTTCAAAAATGCTGCGCTGCGGTTCGGGGCCCGAAAGAATGATAAGCACATCGATGTTATGTACCGGCAATTTGCAGCTGTTGAACCGGCTGATGCCGCCTATATACTGGATAGGGATTGCCGGCAGTTTCGCGGGGTTCGACAATTCCCCGGCCAGCGATCCTGCTCCCTGTTGATCGGGCACCCAGCAAGTGGAAAATTTTTTAATACGGCGGTAGTTCATCCATTGAACCAGGCGGTTTGCCAGGCTGCCCAACCCGGTTCTTATATATAGCTGATGGGTTATGAAAACAGAAGGCACACCTGGCGCATACAGGCCAAACCGGTTATCGGAAATGACGAGATTAACCATTTGCGACTTCAGGAAAATATTTAACCAGGTATTTTCGTTATTGATTTTGATCAATATTTTTGGTATCTGGAGGAAGATCCGGACTATTGTACCCCACCTCTTTTTTCCGTAGTTCAAATCATACCCTGTCAAATGCACGTAAACAAGCTGGGGGAACTCCCTGATGAGTAACGCTTTTTGCGTTGAATTACAGGCTATAATAACGTTGCAGCCCTGATGTAATAATTCGTTGATGATGGGAATACAACGGGTGGTATGACCTAATCCCCAATCCAACGGCGATAGTAATACGACGGGCTTTTCCGGTGCAGTGTTAAATTTGTTGCTTTCGGGCAATATCAAATACTAATTTGTTCGTAAAATAGTTTAATTTAGTAAGAACCAAGTATATGAAGAAAGTAAGTTATCCCGTGATCGTTTTATTAATTGTTAGCCTGGTTTTTGCCAGTTGCAGTTCAGGTAGAGGAATCGCTGGCGGCGGTTCATCCAAAAAATGCGGCTGTGGTTTAAACAGGGGATTTGTAGGTTATTAAAGTCGATGCAGACAATGAAAAACTCTAATCGTGATTTGCTTGTCCTGGTAAAGGATGCCTATACAAACAAGGAGGCTATGCAGCATGAGCTTCAGCAATTGAATAAGCTGCTGGTGAATTTTGAGACACTGGAAAGCTTTTGTATAGCACACGAGGTGTTCGATATTCAGAAGTATCGGATCCTGAAAAAGAAATCACAATTACAGAAGGTCATTGAAAGGGAAACCCTGAAACCTTTTATGTTTATCTGCAACAAGAACTGATCAGCATATTTCAGCATTACATAATTAAGCGAGCCCTCCGGAATCATGACGGAGGGCTCGCTTTTTTCATTATCTCATTATCACACTATCTCATTATCACATTATTATATTGTCAATTTCTTCAGTGCATTTCTGAGCTGGCCTATCATTTCAGCGATCTCTTCCTTCTTACAGGTGCCAACGCTTAAGCGGTACCACGGCGACGACCTGTCGGCCCCAAACGCGTAAAACGGAACAACAGCCAGTTTAGCTTCGTTCAGCAAATAGGCGGTTACATCGCTTTGTTGTTTCAATACGTGGCCGTTGGCTGTTTTTTTACCTGCCAGGTCTATTTTAATGGTAAGATAAATGGCGGCCTGCGGTGCAATGGCGTCAACGGAAAAACCTTCGCTTTTTAATTGCTGCAAACCATTATAAATATCGCGCAGCCGCACTTCAACTTCTGCTTTGAACTCATTCAGGTATGAATCGATTGCCGCATTATTGAGCAGGAAGCGGGCGCAGGCTTTTTGTTCAGCCATGGGCGCCCAGGCGCCGAGGTGGCTCAAAATGGCATTCATTTTATCGCGAATAACCTGCGGACCAAATGCCCAGCCTACACGTACCCCGGTGGCGGCAAAACATTTACTGATGGCATCGATAAAAATGGTATACGACTTCATGGCTGGCCTAAGCGATACGGGGTTATAGTGTTCAATATCGCCATACGTAAGCTGCCAGTACATTTGATCGTACATCACGTATAATTTCTTTTCATTGTCGCCCCGGCTGTTGTTCTCTTCCAGTACCATATCGCAGATCGCTTCCAGGTCGTGTTTGGTGAAGGTGGTGCCCGTAGGGTTTTGGGGCGAGCACAACGCCAGTAACGTAGCGCCTTTTAAATGCGGCTTAATGTCTTTGGCAACAGGCATAAAGTTGTTCTCAGCCCTGGCCTCTATCACTACGTGTTCAGCGCCAATAAAATGCGTATAATGGTTATTGTTCCACGAAGGAACTGCATAGATCACTTTATCTTCTTTATCGCAAACAGCGCGGTATAACGAATAAATAAGCGGCCGTCCGCCGGAAGCCACCAGAATTTCGGAAGCTTTATAATCGAGCTGTTCCCGTTCTTTCAGGAAGTGAACGAGGGCCTCACGCAAATCGAGGTTTCCGTCTCCGGCAGGGTAATTGGTAAAGTGGTTCCGGTAGGCCGTTATGATCTCTTCTTCTAGTTCTTTCGGAATAGGGAAAATGACCGGGTCAAAATCACCCACAGTAAAATTGTATATTCGCTCTCCCCCACGGATCTTATCACGAATTTCTCCGCCCAGTTTTACGATTTCCGATCCAATTAATGTTTCTGCAAGATGGCTAAGTTTCATCTGTATAAATTATAGCGCAAAAATAAGACCTTGTAGCCTTGTCTGCTTTTTACATGTAACTTTTCGGCCATGTTAACATGTATATCCTGTTACCTTTGCAAGGAATTAACAACTTAACCGTTTTTATTTTCAATAATTCAGGTATTTTTCTGTTATTGCAATACTATGAAAAGATGTTTACCGCTGGCTATGCTGTTGATAAGCTGTGTGTTAGCTAAGGCACAAACGGGTTATAATATTCCCATTACGCTAAAACCTTATAAGAATACCTATGTTTATCTGGGTTATTACTACGGTAAAATGAAAGCCCTTGCCGATTCGGCATTGCTCGATGCCAATGGCAAAGGGGTATTTGCCGGTAAGGAACCGTTGCCCGGTGGTATTTATTTCGTGGTTTCACCCCGCAAAGAGATCCTTTTTGAAGTACTGATCGATAAACAACAGAAATTCTCTATAGCGGCCGATTCGGCCAGTCTGCCCAATAATGTAACCTTTACAGGTTCGCAGGATAATTTGCTTTTTCACTTATATACCCGGTTCACCAACCAGATAGGTGGTGAGATCAACAGGACCAACGAAAGTTTCAAAGCGGCAAAAAATGAAAAGGATTCAGCAAAGCTGAGAATAAGGTTAAAACAGCTTACCGACAGAATGCAGTTGTACCGCGACAGCATGATAGCGAAGAACCCAAATACATTTTTAACCGCGCTGTTCCAGGCAATGAAAGAACCGGTAATACCCCCGGCCGCAAAACATCCCGGTGGTAAATACGATTCGCTGTATGCTTACCGTTTTTACAAATCACATTACTGGGATGGCGTATCGTTCAGCGATGGTCGCCTGGTAAGAACACCTTTCTTTGAAGCCAAAATGGAAAAATATTATAAAGAACTGGTGGTGCCCAACCCCGATTCAATAAAACAGGAAGTTGATCATATGCTGTTGTATTCAAGAAGCAACCAGGAAATGTTTAAGTTCCTGCTGGTGCATTTTGTGCAGAAGTATGTGAACCCTGAGTACATGGGGCAGGATGCGGTATTCGTTCACCTGTTCGAGAAATACATCAATACCGGCCAGGCCGACTTCTTTACCGAAAAGTACAAAGACTTTATGTTCAAGCGCGCCTATAGCCTGATGGCTAATTTAATAGGCCAGCCTGCGGCGCAGCTCGACCTGGTAGATACCCTCGATAAACCGGCTTCTTTGTACGACATTGAAAGTGAATTTACCGTTATCTGTTTCTGGGACCCCACCTGCAGCCATTGTAAAGAAACCGTTCCTAAAGTAGATTCGATCTTTAAAGCCAAATGGAAAAATGAAGGCGTTACAGTTTATGGGGTAATGGTAGATGGCGGCAAAGACCTTTGGAAGAAGTTCATCAACGACAATAAATTAAGCGGCTGGATACATGCATACCAGCTACCTTCACAACAAAAACAGGAAGAAGCGGCCGGTAAACCCAACTATCGCCAGCTATATGATGTATACCAGACACCAATTCTGTATTTGTTAGATAAGGATAAACGCATCATAGCAAAAAAACTTACCTACCTGCAATTAGACGAAGTGATAGACCTTAAACTTAAAAATAAAAAAATCTAACCAGTACTATGACTGTTATCAGTAAAGCGGCGGTTGCTTCATTATTGATCTTCATGACTGCCACAGGAAACGCCCAGGTATTATTTACTTACGGTGGCAAATCTGTTACAAAGAACGAATTCTTAAAAGCGTACAATAAGAATAATGCGGAAAGCAAACCCGGTGAAAAAGCGTACAGGGATTACCTTGAGTTATATATCCGGTTCAAACTGAAAGTACAGGCAGCGCTTGATAAAAGGCTTGACACACTGGCTACTCAGCAGGCAGAATTGCAGAGCTTTCGTAACCAGATCATGGATAGCTACGTGCGGGATGAAAGCAGCCTGAACCAACTGGTGTATGAAGCTATTGCCCGCAGTAAAAAAGACATTCACATTGCCCATATTTTCGTAGCGGCCAAATCTGATGCAACAGTTGAAGATGTAAAAAAAGCGAAGGAGAAGATCGATGCGGCCTGGAACCAGTTGCAAAAAGGACAGGATTTTGGAAAAGTGGCAATGGAATATTCAGAAGACCCAACCGTGTCGGTAAACAAAGGCGAAATAGGGTATATCACTGCATTGGTGCTGCCTTATGAATTGGAAAACGCAGTTTATGCAACACCGGTTGGCAAATATTCAGCGCCTGTTCGCAGCAAGGCAGGTTTTCATATTTTCCGCAATGTGGGCGAAAGAGAAGCGTTGGGAAGAATGAAGGCAGCCCAGATCTTACTGTCATTCCCGCCCGGGGCAAGCGAAGAACAGCAGAAAGAAGTTAAGAAAAAAGCCGATTCAATTTATAATGTTTTGACCAAAGGCAGCGATTTTAAAGCGCTGGTAACGCAGTTCAGCAATGATAATTTGTCGTGGCAGGCTGGCGGTGAAATGATGGAGTTTGGCGTTGGGCAATATGATCTTGCGTTTGAAAATGCAGCCTTCGCCCTTAAAAAGGACGGTGATATAAGCGCGCCGGTGCTCACCAGCTATGGTTACCATATCATAAAGCGCTTACAGCATAAACCGTTTGTAGCCGATACCGCCAGTGCGCAACTGAATGAAGATTTCAGACTGCGCATAACACAAAGCGACAGGATGGAGGTATCGCAAAAAATGTTGTACAAAAAAATATTACAGCTAACCGGGTTCAAAAAACACGCGGTAAATGAAAAACACCTGTTTGTAATTATAGATAGTGTTTTACAAGGCAAAAGCTTCCCGGTATTCACAGATGTAACAGCAAAAACCCCGCTGCTGTCATTTGCCAAAAAAACGGTAACCGTTAAGGACTTCAATACATACCTCGAAACGTTACATGGTTTAGAAAGCATACGGCAAAACAAAGGTCATCAGCAACTGCTGGAGGATTTCATTGAAGTAAGTGCATTCGACTATTATCGCCAGCACCTTGAAGAATACAATAAAGAGTTTGCCTATCAGTTAAATGAGTTCAGGGAAGGCAATCTGTTGTTCGAGATCATGCAGCGTAATATCTGGGACCCCGCCTCTGTAGATACCGACGGTTTGAAAAAGTATTATAATAGCCATAAAGATAAATACCAGTGGGAAAGCAGTGCCGATGCAATCATTCTCACCGCATCCCAGGCACAGGCAGCAGATGGCTTCCGTGAAAAAATGAAAGAGAACTATAAAGACTGGAAAAAATACATGGATCAGAGCGGCGGGCTGCTGCAGGGCGATTCGGGGCGTTTTGAATTGAGCCAGATTCCGGTTGTTGACAGAACCAATTTTACCGAAGGCCTGATCACCGCCAACGTAAAGAATGAATCGGATAACAGCGTCGTATTTGCATACATAGTTAAATTATATCCCAATCGCGAAGTACGCGGTTTTGCCGATGCACGTGGTTTTGTGATCAACGATTATCAGGTGTTCCTGGAAGAGAAATGGATAGCCGATCTTAAAAAGAAGTACCCGGTAAAAATTAATGAAGCGGTTGTAAAAAGCCTGCCCAGATAATTTAAACCTGACGCAACTATTCAGGTCATAGCGAGGCAAAATTCCTAATCACCCTGTAAAACAACATGTATGATCGCAAAGCGCTTCGTTTATTTGTTCATTTTCAGTAGTATTAGTGTAACCTCATTTGCTCAGAAGGGATCAGCCTGGTTAAAAGGCGGCGTAAACCTTGCCAATGTTTCTTATAATAGCGATGGTGAAGTGGATGATGCCAACCTGTTGGCCAGTTTTCACGTTGGCATAATGGGCGATATTTCCTTTGCAAAAATTCTGGCCATTCAGCCCGGCATCCAGTTCACCGGTAAGGGGTCGAAGATCCAACGCGGCAATTCAGGCGATCTCAATTATTTCAAGGCAACCGTAAATCCTTATTACATAGAGATACCGGTAAATGTGGCCCTTAAACTACCTGTATCAAAAGAGTCGACCTTTTTTGTAGGCGCAGGCCCATATGCGGCCATAGGCGTTGGCGGTAAACGTAAGATAGAAGGAAGAACGCTGGGTGTTTCGTACAGCAGTAAAGACAAGATCGAATTCAGCAATGACGATCCTTCAACGTTCAATGACGAAGAAGGAACCGGGTTGGGCGTTATGAAAAGGTTCGATTACGGTATAAATGCCACGGCCGGTTTTCTGATCAGAGATGGAATGATAGCACTTAATTACGGCTATGGTTTGGCCAAGTTGCAGTCAGGCACAAATAGTTCAGAAGACAATAATAACAAGCACCGGGTATTGAGCTTATCTGTTGGCTTCAAATTATAAGTGAACTCATTATCAGTATAACCCGTGCAGGTTCAACCGGCACGGGTTTTTTTTTGCCCGCTTCACCGGATCTCGTAAACATACACGGTTTCTTTTTCAAGCAATATTTTTCCCCTTTCATGTAAAAAGGAAAATGATGACAGGTCATTTTTGGCGATAAGAAAACGGATCTTGAACTTTTTGAGAGATTGATATTGGTAGTCGGTAGAGGTACAGTAATACCTGCAATTAAAATAATAACAAAGTTGGGTCGCTTCTACCATTGAATAACGGTCGCTTGCAATTGCCTGGTTTTGCAGAAACGAAAATTGCGGCAGGCGCCGATAGAAGTTGCTATAATACGCATATTCCGCAGTGCTATGTGTCAGCTTTCGTTGTGCGGCCCTTACAAAAGGAACAATACTGAATGCTATTATAATGGCCACCGCTGGTACAAATATTTTTTTATTGATAAAAACGCCAGCCGTCTGTGCAATGAAAAACAGCAGCAGATGAAAAAGCACTATATAAACCAAAATATAGCGATCGATAACAAAAAGCGGCAGGTATAGCAAAGGGTAACATAAACAGAAAAAGACAACTTTGTGAATACCGGAGGCTGTGTTGGTGTGGATCTTTTTCCTGTTAATGAAAATCAACAACAGCGATGCCAGCAGTACAAGCCATTTGGCGCCGGTGCCATCGGGAATGATAATTAAACCGCGGATGGAATTTATAATTAAAAGAAGCTGGTGATGAAAGCTGCGGGTATCATTGAATGGGCTCCAGTCATAGTCGTTCAATAAACTGGCCGGGTTGGTATGTATGCTATATGCTTCTTCAAAAGGGGGAGCCAGTAATTGGGTATTTGTAGGAAAAGCATTCCTGTAATAGGGTCCAACCAGATTATGGTTGAACCGGCCGGCGGTAGAAAATGTAAGCTTGTTTTCATGAATACTCAGCGCGCCTATCCACAACAGGGAAAGGAATAGAAAAATGCCGTATGTTTTAATTAAAGGTAAAGGCTGTTTTTTGCCGGCTGCCTTTTTCTTAATTAATGCGGCAAGGAGCCATGTTGCCAGGGCCATGTTCAGGGGCAAAAAATTATATGACTTTGCAAAGTAAGCACATGCCGCAGCAATGCCAGCCAGCCAGGGAAGCCGGTTATTGAATGCAAAATCTTTATCGGTTACCAGATATAAGAACCAGAAACAAAAGAACGCCGCCAACAGATCGGGCGTTAACGTCGACATGGCGGAGTGAAGCAGGATCAGCAGCGCATACAAACCAAATGCACCGTAAAACATCCGGTGAGTTAAATATCGGCGCGCCAATGCGCTTATTACGTATAAGTTTAATGCGGCCGCAATAAAATTTATTACATAACAGCTTTGCAATAACGGCAACCCTGTTAAATGGCAAATACATAAAAGCCATGAGTACATGGGCGACCAGTAGCCGTTGATGGCATGTGGCCAGTCGCCGGCGGCATATCGCTCTGCTATATTTATGTATGCAAGCGTATCATTATTAAGGAACTTATGGGAAGCGAACTGAAAGTATAACCCACCTATGGCGCCAATGACAAACAGGCCGGCGATCAGTTTATTAAAGCCTGCATGACTGCGCATGTTATAAGGGTTTAAGAAAGATTGGTAAAAAAAAGGGGGTTTAGCAAGCTGTATGGCTGGCTAAACCCCGGGTATAATGAAATATTCAGTTACACAATTTGCTTAACTACATTATAGATCACTTTTGGCTTGCCAAGTGTGTAATAATGCAGCACGGGTGCGCCGGCCTTTTTCAATTCTTTTGACTGCAGCAACAGCCATTCGGTACCTACTCTTTCCACATCAGCATCCGATTTGCAATTCATGATCTCGTTGCTGAGGTCGTCGGGAATATCAACATGGAATGTGCGGGGGATAACCGACAGTTGCTTTTTGCTGGTAATGGGTTTCAGGCCCGGAATGATGGGGATATTGATATCATTATCGCGGCACTTTTTCACAAAATCGAAATACTTCTGGTTGTCGAAGAACATTTGCGTTACTATATAATCGGCGCCTGCCGCAACCTTGGCTTTCAGGAAGGCCAGGTCGGTTTGCAGGTTGGGCGCTTCAAAGTGTTTTTCGGGGTAACCGGCTACACCAATGCAAAAGTCGGTTTTGAAGCCATCGCGGATATCTTCTTCAAGGTAGATCCCATTGTTCAGGTTTACTACCTGTTTCAGCAGATCGAACGCATAAGCGTTTCCGCCTGGTTCCGGTTCAAATACCGTTTCGTTCTTGGCCGCATCGCCGCGCAATACAAGCACATTGTCAACACCGATAAAATTAAGGTCAATAAGGGCGTCTTCGGTTTCACGTTTAGTAAAACCACCGCAGATCAGGTGAGGAACGGCATCAACCCGGTAATGGTTCATCAGGGCAGCGCAAATACCAACAGTGCCGGGGCGTTTACGCACTTCCACCTTCTCAAAGGTGCTGTCGGCTTTCTTTTTGAAAACATGTTCGCTGCGATGATAGGTAACATTGATAAAAGAAGGCTTGAACTCCATCAATGGGTCGAGGTGTTCGTAGATCGAATTGATGGTTTTACCTTTTAACGGGGGCAATATTTCAAAGGAAATAAGCGAACCAGTTGCCTGACGAATGTGATCGATGACTTTCATGTAAATAGTAACAGTTTTTCAAAGGCCTCACCAATATTTAGGTTTTTAACAGAACACCGGTGCCCCTTGCAAGTATCCTTTATTAGTTATGAGAAATAAAACAAATTCTGTTTCATTGAAAACAAGCATTTTAGCAAAAATGCTCATTTTCAGCCTTCAACCGGCCTGCAAACATAAGGCAGGAAATCGGGATGGCAAATAGCTGTTAAATTACCGTGTCAATGGCCTTCTATTTGAATTAGTTCTGGTATTTTTGCCGAAACCTTAATTACAATTGATCAGCGAGATTAATACACAGGAACTGGTAAAAATTTACCGTAACCGTACCGTGGTAAATCATGTTTCGGTAAACGTAAAGCAAGGTGAGATCGTGGGTTTGCTGGGTCCCAACGGAGCCGGTAAAACCACTACGTTCTACATGGTGGTGGGGCTTATAAAACCCGACGAAGGCAAGGTATTCCTCGATCAGGAGGAGATCACCAAACTACCAATGTACAAACGGGCTCAAATGGGTATTGGCTACCTGCCCCAGGAAGCTTCGGTATTTCGGAAACTAAGTGTGGAAGATAATATCAAGGCGGTACTGGAAATGACGAAACTTACCAAAGCCCAGCAAAAAGCCAAACTGGAAAGCCTGCTCGATGAGTTCCGCCTGCACCATGTGCGCAAGAACAATGGCGATTCCCTCAGCGGTGGCGAAAGGCGAAGAACCGAAATTGCCCGTGCGCTGGCGGTTGACCCCAAGTTTATATTACTCGATGAACCTTTTGCCGGGGTAGATCCTATTGCCGTGGAAGATATTCAGGCGGTGGTTGCCCGGTTAAAGTATAAGAATATCGGTATTTTGATCACCGACCACAACGTAAACGAAACGCTTTCTATTTGCGACCGTGCTTATTTGCTCATCGATGGGAAAATATTTCAACATGGTACGGCTGAAGAGCTGGCCGAAAACGAGCAGGTGCGCCGTTTATACCTTGGTCGCAATTTTGAATTAAAGCGTAAAGATTACTTACACGAAGAAGCGCTCAGGGGAATTGAAGTTTCTTCAAATAAGTAACCGGCAATTGGAATGGCTGATTGAGCAAATGTTTTAAAAGATAATTCTTCAATCAGTTATTAACAAATAAGGCAATATATCGGTGGTTTCACGGTATATATGGGCTTACCTGTTGCATTCTGATATTTATTCCCTTCAAATTCTTTATTTTGCCGATAGTGAAATTATTGTGAAGCTATTATCGCCTGCCATATCATCATTGGCCCGTATGCGTTTGTGGCGCATAGAGGGTTGGAAAAATAATCCTGCCGACGCCCAGCGTGAGGTATTGCAGGATCTGGTAACATCTGCCCAGTATACAGAGTTTGGCCGCAAATATAATTTCTCGGGGCTTTTCAATGTAAAGACCTTCAAGCAAACGGTTCCCATTCATGAATATGAAGACCTGCAGCCATACATTCAACGTATAATGAAGGGCGAGCAGAACCTGTTGTGGAATACACCGGTTTACTGGTTTGCCAAAAGCAGCGGTACAACCAGCGATAAAAGCAAGTTCATACCGGTTACCGATGAAAGCCTTGAAGATTGTCATTATAAGGCAGCCAAGGATGTATTGACATTATATTATCAGTTCAATCCCGATTCGGACCTGTTGACAGGCAAGGGCCTGGTAATTGGCGGAAGTCATAATATAAACCCGTTGAATGCCGATGCGCAATATGGCGACCTGAGCGCAGTATTGTTGCAGAACTCTCCTTTCTGGGGGCACTGGCTGCGGGTGCCCGATCTGAGCATCGCCCTTATGGATGAATGGGAAAGCAAGATCGAGATGCTGGCGAACAGCACCATAAAAGAAAACGTCACTTCTATTTCAGGCGTTCCTACCTGGACGTTGGTACTGTTCCGGCGTATACTGGAACTTACCGGCAAAAGCACGATGGCCGAAGTATGGCCACACCTGGAATTGTATATGCATGGCGGCGTTTCGTTTACGCCTTATAAAGAACAGTTCGAAAAACTCATAGGCAAACCTATACATTACCTCGAAATGTATAATGCCAGCGAAGGCTTTTTTGCTGCCCAGGACCGACCGGGTGAGGAAGGTATGCTGTTGTTCACCGATCACGGCATTTTTATGGAGTTCATGCCACTGGAAGAATATGGAAAGAAACATCCCGATACCATCGGTTTGCAGGATGTTGAATTGGGAAAGAACTATGCCATGGTGGTAAGCACCAACGGTGGTTTATGGCGTTATTTATTAGGCGACACCGTTCAGTTCACATCGCTGAACCCATTTAAGATAAAAGTGAGCGGAAGGGTAAAACACTTTATCAATGCCTTCGGCGAAGAAGTGATCGTTGATAACAGCGACCGCGCCATAGCCGTTGCCAGTGAAAAAACAGGCGCCATAGTAAATGATTATACCGCCGCCCCGGTATACTTCAGCGATAGCGGTAACGGCGGTCATGAGTGGCTGATAGAGTTTGAAAAAGAACCAACCGACCTCAACCATTTTGCACAGGAACTGGATACCGCCCTCAAAAGCGTCAACAGCGATTACGAAGCCAAACGGCATAAAGATATTGCCCTGCGCCAGCCATTGGTAAGGTCCCTCTCCAAAGGCATTTTCACCAGCTGGTTAAAAAGTAAAGGAAAGCTGGGCGGACAACATAAAGTGCCCCGCCTGAGCAATGACAGAAAGTATATTGAAGAAATACTTGCGCTCTGAAGACTGAAGTAAGAGGCTTCTTACTTCCGGCATCCGGTTTCCGACACCCCACTTCGACCCCACGTCCCGTACTTCCGGCCTTTGGCTTCTTATTTCCGACTTCTTTCCTGTACTTTTGCTCACCCAAATACGATACTATGAAATTATTAGAAGGAAAAGTTGCTATTGTTACCGGTGCAGCCCGTGGCATTGGTGAAGCTATTGCCTTTAAACTGGCTGAACATGGCGCACATGTAGCTTTCAGCTATGTTAGCGACAGCAGTGCCGAAAAGGCCGCTCAGCTGGAGCAAAAAATAAAAGCACTGGGCGTAAAATCCAAAGCGTATAAAAGTAATGCCGGTAATTTTGCCGAATGTGAAACGTTTGTAAATGATGTAGTAAAAGAATTCGGAACGGTAGATGTATGTGTGAACAATGCAGGTATTTCAAAAGATAACTTATTACTGCGCCTTACTCCCGAACAATGGGACGATGTAATGGATATAAACCTGAAGAGCGTTTATAATATGACCAAACAGGTTATTCGCCCCATGATGAAAGCAAAAAAAGGCTCCATAGTAAATATGAGTTCGATCGTTGGTATTCGTGGTAATGCCGGACAAAGCAGCTATGCCGCCAGCAAAGCCGGTATCATTGGCTTTACCAAATCGGTAGCGCATGAACTGGGCAGCCGTAATGTACGTTGCAATGCCATTGCACCCGGTTTTGTTGAAACCGATATGACACACTACCTGAAAGATGGTGATGGTGCAAAAGCATTTCTCGATAAAATTCCTTTAGGCCGCTTTGGCAGTGGGGAGGAAATCGCGAACACTACCCTGTTCCTGGCTTCAGACATGAGTTCTTATATTACCGGACAGGTAATAAGCGCCTGCGGCGGGTTAAATATTTAATACCGTTTTCATTGTTGCCGTTAAAGACAGCCTTTAAAAATTGTAACTTCGCGCATTGCCTTCTGTAATGGAAGGCATTTTTTTTATACTAATTGTGTTGTAATGGTTGTAATAATACTTATTGTTTTTGTCCTCGGCTACGCGGCTATCGCCATGGAACATGTTATAAGGCTTAACAAAGCCGCTTCGGCGCTGATAACCGGTGTACTGTGCTGGACGGTCTATATCCTGTATTCGAACGACAATCACCATGTGAACGAACAGCTCACCGAACACCTGGGCGAAATATCCGGTATTCTTTTCTTTCTGCTGGGCGCTATGACAATTGTGGAACTGGTAGACGCCCATGACGGATTCGAAGTTATAACCAGCCGGATCAAAACTACCAAAAAGGCAAAGCTGTTATGGCTTATAGGCGGCCTGTCGTTCTTTCTTTCGGCCATCCTTGACAATCTTACCACCGCTATTGTTATGGTATCGTTGATCAGAAAGCTGATCCGTAACAAACCGGCGCGTTTGCTGTTTTGCGGTGTAGTGGTAATTGCGGCCAATGCAGGCGGCGCCTGGTCGCCCATAGGCGATGTTACCACCACCATGCTCTGGATTGGCGGGCAGGTTACAACAACCCAGATCGTTGGTAAGTTATTTCTTCCCAGTGTGGCCTGCGCTGTGGTGCCCATGGTGTTAATGTCGTTCCGGATGCGGGGCGAACTGGAAGTTGGCGGCACTGAAGAAGCGAAAACAATGAAACCCGAAGCGCCGTTACGCGACCGGAACATTATATTTATTTCGGGCATCGTCATACTATTAATGGTGCCGGTATTTAAAACCGTTACCCATCTGCCGCCGTTTATGGGCATGATGATGGGCCTGGGCATTATGTGGGCAATAACGGAGGTAATTCATCACCAGAAAGACACGCAGGATAAACATTTCCTTTCAGTATTATACGCCCTGCGAAAGATAGATACACCCAGCATTCTGTTCTTCCTCGGTATTCTTATAAGTGTGGCTTCCCTGCAGTCGATCGGCGCTTTGATGAATGTGGCGCAGCAGCTCGACAAACAGATCGGCAACCCAACTATAATCGTTGTCATAATCGGCGTTTTATCGTCGATAGTCGATAACGTTCCGCTGGTAGCGGCATCGATGGGAATGTATTCGCTGCAGCAATATCCTTCCGATCATTTCTTCTGGCATTTTCTGGCTTATTGTGCCGGCACGGGCGGCAGTATGCTCATCATTGGCTCAGCGGCCGGCGTTGCCGCTATGGGTATTGAAAAGATAGAGTTTTTCTGGTACCTGCGGAAGATTGCCTGGTTGGCGTTGGTTGGCTATATGGCAGGTATTTTGGTATTTATGCTGCAAGGGATGTTTTAAGGCACGGTTACTGGTTACAAGATGGAGGGGAAACAGGTCAGCGGCGACCCCTGCAAGCTGTAACAGGTTTTCAGGTGTGGGTAGCTGGCCGGTAATGAAAATTCTTAGAACTTAATATTTCTCGTTTTAATATAATGATGCCATAACTAAATGGCTGCAATGGAGCGGTATGGCCGCCAGTTCCCGGCAAGGCTTAAAAAAACCATGGCACGAACTTTCAGCCGCGCCATGGTTAATCACTTCACTATTTTGTTTTTGCTTTGAACTTTTCAATGGCATTTCTGGTAAAAGCGCCCAACACCAGTGAACCGCTTATAGCTGCTCTTTGCAACAAGAGCTGGTCCCAGTTTTCGGTGCCTTTCCAGAGCATCTTTTTCATTTCAAGCATGGCGAGGGGGTTGCTATGCGCCAGTTCATATGATAACCGTTGAATACTCTCGTCCATATCATCGACAGAAGCATGTAGTTCTGAATACAAACCTTTTCTTTTAGCCCACTCGGCATTGCGCCACATGGTGGCGTCAATAGCGAGGTTGCCAAACGCCGCCAGCCCTATCTTTCGTTCTACCGCGGGGCCAACTACAAACGGACCGATGCCTACCGCCAGCTCGCTCAATTTAATATCGGCGCCTTCTGCGGCAATGGCGTAGTCGGCGGCCGCGGCAATACCTACTCCGCCGCCAACACATTTACCCTGAATGCGGGCGATGATAAACTGCGGGCTTTTGCGCATGGCATTCAGCACATGGGCAAACCCGCTAAAGAATTGCAACCCTTCATCGTGGGTTTTTATTGCAGCCAGTTCATCAAAAGAAGCGCCGGCGCAAAACGTTTTTTCTCCGGCCGAGCGCAGCACAATTACTTTGGTATCGTCGTCATTGCCGGCGCCATGTATGGTTTGCGCCAGTTCTTCGAGCAGGCGGCCCGGCAGCGAATTACTTTGCGGATGAAAGAATTCAATGGTATTGACACCATTGTGATCTATATGTGAGGTTACGTATCCTAACGACATAAAATTAGTTTTACAAACGCGTAAAAGGAAGATGGCCGGCGTAAGCGGATCTTCTCTTTATAAAGTTATTAAATACTACAATAAAATGTGCCACCCCTTCAAGGTGTGGCACATTTGGGGCATTTCGTGTTATTGGTTCTTTTTGGCAACCATGGTAAGAATTGTTGCCACGGCAACCTGTTCACCTGTTTCATCAGTTACCTGAACAAGCCATTTCACAATGCCTTTGGCAATATCGTTCTCGTCTTTTTTCTCCTGTTCCACTTTTTCTTTACAGGTAAGTTGCACACCGATGGTTGCACCGGCATATACCGGTTTTATAAAACGGCATTCTTCGAGCCCGTAATTCAGCATTACCGGTCCTTTTTTGGCATCTACAAACAAACCGGCGGCGGCGCTTAAAATAAAATAGCCATGGGCAACAGGTTTTGTAAAAATGGTGCCTTCCAGGGAGGTATGATCGGTATGGGCATAAAAATGGTCCCAGCTCACATTGGCAAAGTTCACAATATCGGCTTCGGTAACGGTACGTTTATGCGTAATAACGGTATCGCCAATTTGCAGTTCTTCAAAATATTTTCTGAACGGATGTTTTTCTTCTTCCCTTGTTTGTGCGCCCGGCTGGTATACGTTGGTTATGGCGGTGATGGCTGTAGGCGAACCCTGCAGGGCTACGCGTTGCATATAGTGATGAACACCACGAACGCCGCCCATTTCTTCGCCACCGCCTGCCCGGCCGGGGCCGCCATGTACCAGCAGGGGTAACGGGGAGCCATGGCCGGTACTTTCTTTGGCGCATTCATTATTCAATACCAGTATACGGCCGTGGTGCGTGGCTGCACCCAATACAAATTCGCGGGCATTGGCATTGCTGGCGGTTACGATAGAACAAACCAGTGAACCTTTGCCTTTCTTAGCGAGCGCAATGGATTCTTCCATGCTGTTGTAAGGCATAATGGTGCTAACGGGGCCAAATGCTTCAACGCTATGAACGGCATCGCTCCCGAACGGATTTTCGTTCTTCAATAATAAAGGGCTCATAAAAGCGCCTTTTTTTGCGTCGGCATCAACTACCTGCACACTATCGAGCGAACCATACACGATCTGTGAAGAAGCTAGCAGTTTTTGTACCTGGGCCAGCACTTCTTCGCGCTGGCTTTGTCCGGCCAGCGAACCCATGCGTACTTTTTCATTTTCAGGATTACCGATGGTGGTTTGACTAAGCGCTTTGCCGAGCGCCAGCCATACGTCTTCCATTTTATTTTGCGGAACAAAGATGCGCCTGATGGCTGTACATTTTTGTCCGGCCTTTGTGGTCATTTCCCTGCGTACTTCCTTTATGAAGATATCCCATTCGGGCATGGAGGGGGTAACATCATCGCCCAGCACAATGCAGTTGAGCGAATCGGCTTCCATGGTAAAGGGAACGTTTTCGGTCATTATGCGGGGGTGCGATTTCAATTGTAAACCGGTGGAGGCGGAACCGGTAAAGGTAACCACATCCTGTGCGGTTACATGATCGAGCAGGTTGCCGGCCGAACCACAAAGGAGCTGTAATGATCCTTCGGGTAAAATGCCGGAGGCAATGATCTCCTGTACCACCGCTTCGGTAAGGTACGACGTTATAGTGGCCGGTTTTACAACGGCCGGAACACCCGCCAGCAGGTTCACCGCAATTTTTTCGAGCATACCCCATACCGGGAAATTAAAGGCGTTGATATGCACGACTACGCCTTCTTTGGGAACCAGGATGTGCTGGCCCATAAAAGTGCCGCCTTTGCCAAGGGGAATAGAGTCGCCATCTGTACAATAGGGCTCATTTGGAAATTTGCGGCGCAGTGAAGCGTAGGAAAACAGGTTCCCGATACCGCCTTCTATATCAACCCAGCTATCGGCTTTGGTGGCGCCGGTTTTATAACTGATGGAATAGAATTTTTCGAGATGGTTGCGCAGGTGTAATGCGAGGGCCTTTAACATGAGGCCGCGTTCGTGAAAGGTGAGTTTTCGTAAGGCCGGGTTCCCTGTTTTTCTTCCGTACTCGAGAATGGCGTTGAAATCGAGCCCGCGGGTAGAAGCGTAGCCGATCGTTTCGCCATTTACGGCATTGTATAATGCCTGTCCTTCCCCGTCGCCGTTGATCCACCGGCCGGTTACATAATTACCAAGTTTTTTCATGCAAAATGTAGTTTTTGTTTTCAATGGTCCCGGCTGTGCCGGGGCGAATCGTTAGTTTGTATCATGGTGAATGGTCAATCTGACTGTTCAGATTGCCGTCAGCTTCAGTAATATGCGGATAGCAATATTTTCAGGTAACACAGGTTTGTTTTTACCTGAACCATCGCGAGCTATTCACCATTGACCATTCAACTTATTTGATAATTATCGCAACTGCTAATGTAGCATATCCGCGGCTAATACCATCATACTGAAAACCGGTATAACCTACCTGTACATTGAGGCGGTTGGTTTTCTCAGGCAGGTTAATTCCGCCTGCTGCGCCATAACCAAAACTGACGCGTGCCGATGACATATTATTTAAAAGAAAATACACGGCGCCTGTGCGGAGGGAGGCATATACATTGGAGAGCGGATACATTTTTACGCCTGCCAGCAGGGGAATGGCGTAGGATTTATTTTTTGCATCTACATAAATGGCTTTATCGCCCGTGAAGTAGTTATAAGAGGTTTCTATTTCCGCTGCGAAGTGTTTGGAGAACATTTTTTCGGCGCCGGCGATACCGCCCACGCCAACATGATTGGAGGTAAGATTTGATAATCCGAAGGAAACTGTAGCGCCCAGTCTGTAAGTGGGACCCGGTTTTATTTGAGCAGTACCGGTTTGAATGAACACGATGCACGCCAACACGGTAAGCCGGAAACGATTTGCCATTGCACTGCAGGATTAATGGTGCGAAAATAGGTAAACCCGATTATTAAACGGATTTAAAACCGGCAGCGTATAAAAGAAGTTAACTTTGACCCTATTTTTTACATAGTAAAAACAAGCATATTTATGACGCGGTTAACGATAGCCCTTATAAGCCTCAGCCTGTTTGCCTCTGCCTGTAATAACGGTGCTAATTCCGGTGAATCAACCGAACATAAAAGCGGTCCGCCGGCGCCTAAAAACCGGGAAGATTCCCTGTTTCGCGAGGTAATGGAAGGCCACGATGCCGGTATGGCCAAAACGGGTAAACTGCGGGGAAATATAAAGGAAACCCAGCGTCAACTCGACAGTATTGGCAAACTGCCGGCCAGCAGGGTGAATGCGGCCTATAAACAATCACTTGTCGATTTGCAAACAGCACTTAATAAAGCCAATACGGAAATGAACGCGTGGATGGAAGGCTTTAAAGTGGATACTTTATCGGATAACAAAGAGTTGCGTATTAAATACCTGGAAGAAGAAAAGGCAAAAGTCACTGTCGTAAAAGAACTGATCTTTTCTGCCCTTAACCAGGCCGATTCGGTGCTGAAACCAATTGGCAATAGGCAATAGACAACGGGCAAAGCGCAGGTCCTTAGCTGCATAGGTAAGGATGAAAACTTAGCGGAAATTTCTGCAGCAATTAATTATGAACCAAAACTGTTGATAGTGATTCCGCATTGATGATTGCCTGCTGCCTGGTGAATTCCGCCGTTCTGTCATAAAACACTTACTGGTAAACAATTTGCCGGCATTAGGCCATGGAAACGTTAGCATCTACAGTACAACTTATACAGCATACCGACCATGAATTGTTGGATGCTTATTCAAAAACGATCACCGGCGTTGTAGGCAGCATTGCAGAATCTGTGGTACACATAGAGGTTGCTAAAAGTGTTGTCGACCGCCGCACCCGTCAGGAAAAAATGACCCGGGGCAGCGGCTCGGGCTTTATTATTTCTTCCGATGGGTTTATTGTTACCAATCACCACGTTATAGAAAATGCCGGCTCAATAAAAGTGAGTCTGGCCGATGGGCGGAATGTAAATGCCGAGCTAAAGGGCAGCGACCGCAGTACCGATATAGCAGTACTTAAAATTTACGAGAACAGGCTGAAAGCCCTGTCATTCGCCAACAGCGATCAACTGCAGGTTGGGCAAATAGCCATTGCCGTTGGCAATCCGCTGGGTTTGCAGCATACCGTAACGGCTGGCGTTGTAAGTGCGCTGGGCAGAACCCTTCGCGCCGGTGACGGCAGGCTGATAGATGATGTCATTCAAACAGATGCCTCGCTGAATCCCGGTAATTCTGGCGGTCCGCTCGTAAACTCATTGGGCCAGGTAATTGGGGTAAATACCGCCATGATACCTACGGCGCATGGCATTTGTTTCGCCGTATCGTCGAACATCGCAGCCTACGTAAGTGGTAAACTCATTATGCAGGGGCGGGTGAAACGGGGTTACCTCGGGCTGGCGGGGCAGTTAGTTAATTTAACCGAACGCATGATTGCCGCTAACCGGTTACAACGCCAAACCGGGGTTTATATTTCGGAAATAGAGGCCGATATACCGGTTTATAACAATGAACTGCGCAGCGGCGATATCATTGTTGGGTTTAACGATCATCCCATTGCAACGATAGACGACCTGCATAAACAGCTGAATGAAAAAACGATCGGGCAGCGTATACAGGTGCAGGTATTGCGGGGCGGTCATAAGACAACTATAACCGTTATACCGGGAGAATATCCGGGGAAATGAGAAATGAAACAGCCGGGATATGAGAAAGGAACGCCAATAAAATAAACAAGGCGGCCTTCGACGGTAAACGAGGCTCGCCTTATTTTAAAAAATATGAACGGTTTAAGCTTGTAATAAAAAGTGGTGGATGATCGGGAGATTAACCACAAACCATAAACTACAAACCACACACCGGTTATGCAGGTTGTTTAGCTTCTATTTTAGCAACAAGCGAACCGAAGATCTCTTCAATATTGCCTTCGCCTTTTATTTTGGCCACTTTACCAAACCTGGCATAGTAATCGGCAACCTGGGCAGTTTTGTTATCATATTCAACCAGGCGTTTGCGAATCACGTTCTCATCGCGATCGTCGCTGCGGGAAGAAGTTTTGCCCCTGTTCAGCAGGCGGGCAACCAATTCTTCCTGACCAACTTCGAGCGCCAGTACGAGGGTTATTTCACTGCCTTTTCCGGCGAGCAGGTTATCCAGCGCTTCAGCCTGGGCAACTGTTCTGGGAAAACCATCGAACAGAAAACCTTTGGCGGCCGGGTTGGCGTCAAGCGCAGAACCGATCATGCCAATAACCACTTCATCAGGCACCAGCTGGCCTTTATCCATAAATGATTTTGCCTCAAGACCCAACCGGGTTTCATTGGCAATTTCTTTACGCAGCAGATCGCCGGTTGAAAGATGGATCCAACCGAATTTTTCGATCAGCTTTTCTGACTGGGTTCCTTTTCCGCTTCCGGGAGGTCCGAATAATATAAGATTAAACATGTTTGTCAAGTCCTTTTAGGAGTCGGCAAATATAAACCAACCACAGAAATATACCCTTTAGAATATGGGCTTTCTGATTAAAAATTATTTAATCAGAATGGCGTTTTTTTGCCATTGGTGCTGCTTTGCAGGGGCTTCGCCGCTTTTTTATTAATATAACATTAGAATGGCGCCGCAGGCGGGCAACCATCTGCCCCAACAAAATGTTAAGGTCATAGGGGATGTCGCCCTGCAGACATCCAAACCCTATATTGGCAACGTAGATTTGGGAAATACAATCAAATTTTTATGAAGCGCGTTCTCCAGTGCCTGACGTTAGTGATATTGGCTGTAACATTGCAGCAATGTACTTATTCTCAATCTAATACATCGAAAAAGGAAAATATGGACACATCAAAAAAGAACCCTGTTTATTCCCGTACCGACTCGTCGAAGGTGAATATCAGTGAAGAAGAGTGGCGAAAGATCTTACCGGCCGACGTGTACGCCATTGCCCGGCAAAAGGGAACCGAGCGTCCCTGGACCAGCAAGTTTGAAGAATCGAAGGAAGTGGGCACCTACTACTGTGCCGCTTGTGGCAATGCGCTGTTTAAAAGCGATACCAAGTTTGAAAGTGGCTGCGGCTGGCCAAGCTTTTATGAACCCATAACAAAAGGAAGCATTATTTATGCGCCCGACAATACACACGGTATGAGCCGTACCGAGGTAATGTGTGGCCGCTGCAAGGCCCACCTCGGGCATGTTTTTGAAGATGGCCCGCCACCCACCGGTTTGCGGTATTGCATAAACGGGGTTGTGCTCGATTTTGAAAAGGCCCGGGCCGCTGAGAAAAAATACAACGAGGGCGACCAGCAGAACAAAGACGCTAAGAAAGGTGAATAAATAACTGGTTGTCAAGAATACACAGGAAATTCAAGAGGCAGGTCAGCGTCCCGTACGGGACCGGCCTGCTTTTTTGCTTTCAGGCGCCGGTGCACACATGTTCACCAGTTTAAATGCCCATTTTACCCAAATTTCTGGGCAAACCGGTGCTTTTTAGCGGGCGCTGCCGTACCCACTAAGGGAAATGTTTATTAATCGTAAAATAATAGGCAAAACCTAAAAATACAGCAACCTTCTGCAGCCGGATATTGTTATTAAAATAGCGACTGTGGTTATTTAACCACTGGTCTATTTTTGCTTGTAATAATAGCGTGAAGGTGGCAGCCCTGTTTAATCACGGGGCTGCCTTTTTTTGTGTAAGCACCAACAAGGGCCGAAATGAAACTGTTACGGTAGCCTGTAAGGCAGAAAATGTAGAAAGTTGGTTACCTGCATCCTGCACTATGCTTCGATTTTAGACCCCCTACGGCAGATAATGCCTTAATCCCTGACCAGCCAGCACTACTAACTCCCCACTCTGAACTATCTTTGCGGCATGAAAAAAAAGAAGACGGTGTTACAACAGGTAACTGTTGAAGATTATGCTGCGGAAGGAAAGGCGCTAACCAAGCTGGATGGCAAGGTGATCTTTATTGAAGGGGCCGTGCCCGGCGATGTGGTAGATGTGCAGTTATCGAAAAGTAAAAAAGAATGGGGCGAAGGAAAAGCCATTCATTTTCATTCGCTGAGCCCCGACAGGGTAACGCCGTTTTGCCAGCATTTTGGTGTTTGCGGCGGCTGTAAATGGCAAATGCTGCCCTATGAAAAACAATTACAATATAAACAGAATGAGGTGGTGCAGAACCTGCGCCGTATAGGCAAGGTAGAATTGCCGCCCATTCAACCCATAATAGGTTGTAGCGAAACCGCGCGGTATCGCAACAAACTCGAATTCACCTTCAGTAACCGCCGGTATTTACTTCCTTCGGAAATAGCGGCGGCCAGCGATATGGTCATTGACCAGGAGAACGCACTCGGTTTTCACGTTCCCCGTCTTTTTGATAAAGTGATCGACATTACCACCTGCCACCTGATGGCCGAGCCGGTAAACGCTATCAAAAACACCATTCGCGATTATGCCAAAGAGCACAACCTGGCTTTTTATGATATCAGGTTTCACCAGGGCTGGTTACGCACCCTAATTGTTCGGGTGGCCACAACAGGCGAAGTAATGGTGAATGTGTGTTTGGCTTATGACGATGAACAGGAAAGAACACGCCTGTTCGATCATTTACTCAAAAACGTGCCGGGGATCACCACTTTGTTGTATACCATCAATCCTAAAAAGAACGATACCATTTACGACCTGGAACCAAAAGCCTATTTTGGAAAAGGCTATATCATTGAAACATTGTCAACCGGCACCGGGGCGCCGGCCCTGAAATTCAAGATCGGTCCCAAGTCGTTCTTCCAAACCAATACCCGCCAGGGCGAGCGGCTGTACCAGGTTACCCGCGAGCTGGCCTGTTTAACGGGAACAGAAACGGTGTACGACCTGTATTGCGGTACGGGCAGCATAGGGTTGTTCGTAAGCGACAAGGCGAAGCAGATAATAGGGGTAGAAACTGTGGCGGAAGCCATTGAAGATGCCAGGGAAAATGCAGCCCTCAACAATATTGAACATGCGAAATTTTTTGCAGGCGACGTAATAGACGTTTGTACCAGTGAATTTTTTGAGCAGCACGGTAAACCAGATGTGGTGATCACCGATCCGCCGCGGGCCGGTATGCACGAAAAGCTGGTTCGAAAAATACTGGAAACCGCCGCGCCGCTGGTGGTATATGTAAGCTGCAACCCGGCTACGCAGGCCAGGGACCTGAACCTGCTCAATGAAAAATACGAAGTGACGCATGTGCAGCCGGTAGATATGTTTCCGCACACGCATCATATTGAAAATGTTGTTCAATTGAAATTGAGATAAATAACAATTCTACCGCCTTATTTGTAACAAAACATACCGAAATTCATGTAATAAATTTTTCAGAATGGCAGATTTACGAATGCGAGGGTTTCAGTCGATACCACCGGTGATAAAAAACCTTGTTATTGCAAATGCATTGTTCTTTGTTGCGGAGTTAACTTTTGGCAACCCGTTTATTAATACGCTGGCGCTTCATTATTATCAATCACCTGAATTTGGCGTATGGCAGTTTCTGACCCATATGTTCCTGCACAGTTCATTCTGGCATATTGCCATAAATATGCTTATCCTGTGGATGTTCGGTTCAACACTTGAAGATATCTGGGGCGGCAAACGTTTCCTGATCTTTTACCTGTTGTGCGGTTTGGGCGCAGCCGTAGTGCTTTTAGGTGCTTATACCGTAGAGATCAACCTGCTTATGAACCGGGTTAACGAGCGGTCGATCACTGAGGGTGAATATTATGCAAGAGCGGCCCGTATTCTGCATAGCACGGCCGTTGGGGCTTCGGGGGCCATTAATGGCGTAATGGTGGCCTTTGCTTACCTGTTTCCCAATTCACCGGTATATTTATATTTTGTTTTTCCGATAAAGGTAAAGTACCTGGTGATCGGTTATTTTCTGCTCGATCTGTTTGGCGGTATTAACCCAACGCAAGGCGACAATGTAGCCCATTTTGCCCACGTTGGCGGCGCTATCGTTGGTTTAATTTTAGTAATAACAATGAATAAATCGAACCGGCGAACGTTTTATTGACAGCCTGCAACTTTAACAACGCTTTAGCTGTTAAAATAAGGAGGTGGAACCCGGTTTGCCTCTTAAATACACCTCGCCGATGCGCCTGAGCCTTAACCAAAGGGCTCACATAGCGTAAAGGCTGGAAGTTGAAGGATTTTGTAAATTCATTAAAACTTGTTCAGTGCTACGAGAAGATAGGTATAGGAAAAGGATCGGTCTGGGCCAGGATGGGAATTCACTGGTGCTGCTAGTTGGTGCAATTGCCATCATCTTCTGTATTTTCAAATTCATATGGCTTGTTTATAACATAGCCGAAAGGGACCTGTCCGCATACGATAAGAATATCTTCAACTGGCTGGTGGTACCCGGCAATATAGAAACAATGCTGTCCCGGCCGTGGACGCTGCTTTCCTTTATGTTCATGCACAGCGATGTGTGGGATGTGCTGGGAAACCTGTTGTGGTTATGGGCATTCGGGTATATTTTTCAGGACATTACCGGTAATAAAAAGCTTTTCCCGGTTTTCATCTATGGCAGCGTAGGCGCCGGAATACTTTTTTTGTTGAGTTACAATCTTTTTCCGCAATTGGCGCCCATGCGCACAGGGGTAACCCTGGTGGGCGCTACCGCCGGCATTATGGCCATTGCCGTGGCGGCTACTTCACTGGCGCCCGACTACCGGATCTTCCCCATGATCAATGGAGGCATCCCGTTGTGGATTTTGACCGTATTATACCTTGTGATAGATATTGGATTGATAGCTGCACAGAAAAAGCAACCAGGTCATTTCGCGCACCTGGCTGGCGCCGGTGTTGGCTTTTTGTTTGTTTATCAAATGCGCCGCGGCAACGACTGGAGCAATTGGATGAATAACTTCTTTGATTGGGTGAGTAACCTGTTCAACCCCGACAGGCAAAGCTGGAAGAAAACAGCTAAAACCGATCTTCACTATAACGCCAGGGGAACCCAACCATACAAAAAGATACCCAATATAACCCAGAAAAGGATTGATGAAATTTTAGATAAAATCAATCAACAAGGCTATCGTTTTCTCACCGATGAAGAAAAAGACATTCTGAAACGGGCGGCGGAAGATGAAGAATTGTAATTTTAAATATGGCCCGGTTTGTTAGAACATTCTCAAAGCGGTTATGCATTATATTGAACGTGGTTATCGCGGGTCTTTTCCTGATAGCCTGCGCCAATGCCTGGCTGCATCCTTCAAAATGGTGGTTTTTTTCATTGCTGGGACTCGGGTTCCCGGTATTGCTCCTCTTTTTATTTGCTTTCCTCGTATTCTGGCTGATCTTCCGCTCAAAATGGGCCATGCTTTCTGCCCTTGTTCTGCTCATCGGTTTAGGGAACATCCGTGTTTTTTTAGGCCTTCATTTCGCCACATCCTATAAACCTGAAAAAGAAAAAGGCGCGCTGCGGATCCTGACCTGGAATGTGCATTGGTTCGATGAGCATAACAAAAAGATCAAAGAGCGCAAGGATTACCGGAAAAAGATGATCGATTTCATAAAGGAACAGAATGCCGATGTGCTGTGTTTTCAGGAGTTCCTCGAGTTGGGAAAATCGTTCACTTCCAGTAATACCAATGCCATTGTACAACTTAATTATCCATACTATTACCGCGTTATCGATTATGGCCAGGCAAGCGGCGGCCGCTTTCAGGCCGGGGTGGCCATTTTTTCGCGTTTTCCCATTACTGATACCCAGCGGGTGCGGTATCCCGACCCGGCCAATTTACGGGCGGCCGAAAGTTTGATCTCGGCCGATGTGCTGGTAAACGGCAAAAAAGTAAGGATCTATACCACCCACCTGCAATCTGTTCTGTTCCAGAAGAACGACTACCGCAATATCGAGATCATAAAATCGGCCAACGACAGCATGGTGGCTGCCTCGCGCTCAATTGTCAAAAAACTGCGGCAGGGTTATTCCTTTCGCGGCGACCAGGCCGACCTGGTGCGTGGTAAGCTCGATAGCTGTCCTTACCCCGAGATCATTTGCGGCGATTTTAACGACGTGCCCAATAGCTATGCCTACTTCAAAATAAAAGGAAACCGCCAGGATGTTTTTGTGAGAAAAGGCTACGGCATCGGCCGCAGTTTCGCCGCCGTATCGCCTACCCTGCGCATCGATTATATTTTGGCCGACAGAGCCTTCGATGTGCTGCAGTATAACCGGTTCCTGGTGCCCTGGTCGGATCATTACCCGGTGGTGGCCGATCTGAAGCTGGCTGAGGAATAAATGGACCGACTACCGGTTGAATGGTGTCAGTTCGGTGTTAAGGCGTGAAACGTGAAACGGCAAAACGTGAAATGCGCGAATTTTGTAATTCATTTACAACCCCGCACAGCCCGAAAGTTATTGCCACTTGCGCTTCTCCCTTTCACCCTTCACAGCCTGCCCCGATGAAGTGAAGGTTCGACGTTTCACGACCTTGGTTTTATCGCAAATACCCCTATATTTGAAATATGATCCATTTCTTCACACATTCCTGTTGTTGCTGATTCAATTCGCCGTTCTGGCGGGATACATTTATTTTTGCATCTACCGGCTTTTATTTTAACTATCATCAGACTGATTTAATGATTTTTTATGAGTGAACTCAAAGTCCTGAATTCATATACAAGGCAGAAAGAAGTGTTTAAACCTATCACACCCGGCCATGTGGGATTGTACGTGTGCGGACCAACCGTGAGCGGTGAAAGCCACCTCGGCCATGCGCGGCCGTATGTAACCTTCGACGTCATTTACCGGTACCTGATGCATCTCGGTTATAAGGTGCGTTATGTACGAAATATCACCGATGCCGGCCACTTTGAAGAAGAAGGGCGGGAAGCGGAAGATAAGATCGCCAAAAAAGCGGTGCTCGAAAAACTGGAACCCATGGAGCTGGTGCAGAAGTATACCAACCTTTTTCACTGGGGCATGAAACAGCTCAATAACCTCGATCCCAGCATAGAGCCTACCGCCACCGGCCATATTGTTGAACAGATAGAAATGATCAAAAAGATCATAGAAGAAGGGTACGCGTATGAAATAAACGGCTCGGTGTATTTCGATGTAAAAAAGTATGCAGAGGGTTACCCATATGGCAAACTGAGCGGCCGGGTGATGGATGACCTGCTCGAAACTACCCGTGAGCTGGAAGGCCAGGATGAAAAACGGAATAAACAGGATTTTGCCTTATGGAAAGCGGCGCCCGAAGAACATATTATGCGTTGGGTAAGCCCATGGGGCGAAGGGTTCCCCGGCTGGCATATCGAATGCTCGGCCATGAGCACCAAATACCTCGGCAGTGAATTCGATATCCATGGCGGTGGTATGGACCTCCAGTTCCCACATCATGAAAGCGAGATCGCCCAAAGTACTATCTGCAATAAACATGTGCCGGCGCGATATTGGTTGCATAACAACATGATCACTATCAATGGCCGCAAAATGGGTAAGAGCTATAACAATGTGATCAAGCTGACGGAGCTGTTCAGCGGCGACCATCCGTTGCTTGAAAAAGCTTATACCGGGCCAACCATTCGCTTTTTCATTTTGCAAACCCATTACCGCAGCACGCTCGATTTCAGCAATGAAGCCCTGCAGGCATCGGAAAAAGGATTGAAACGCCTGTGGGAAGCATATGAAGTATTGGGTAAGCTCGATGTGAGCGGGCTGAAGGCCGAAGCTGGCGATGCAGCGCTGGATGAAAAAATAACAAAGCTGCTACTTGAGCTGGATGAATTCATGAACGATGACTTCAATACTGCCAAAGTGCTGGCCAATATGTTTGAACTGGTACCTGTTATCAATTCAATAAAGGATAAACATATTGCTCCCAATGCGCTGAGCGCTGGCACTATGGAGTTACTGCAGAAATATTTTAAAACATACATTGAAGATATCCTGGCGTTAAATGGCGACGTGGAAAAAGAAGATGGTAAACTGGAAGGGGTGATCGGGTTGTTGATAGAAATAAGAAAAGAGGCCAAGGCCAGAAAAGACTACGCCACCTCCGACAAGATCCGTCAGCAGTTGCAGCAACTGGGCATTTTATTGAAAGATGAGAAAGATGGCGGAATGAGTTATTCGTATTCGTAAGAATACAACTTCAGGCTTCAGGAAATTTATCAGGTGCGTCAACCCGATGATCGGGCAGGGCGCACCTTTTTTATTTAGCCGTTTGCCTCCGGTTCTCCCATGCAACGGTATGAAGTAATTGTATTGCGTATGGCCTGCAGCGGCAGCCTGAAGCAATTTTGCCTTCAGCTCTCAGCCTTGGGTTTTCAACCCGCTGCCTGTAGCTGTATTTAATTAGCACATTAGCAAATTACTTTCGGCTTGCTCTTATCATCTCCCGTTTACCCGCCGGCCCGGCAATTTTTTCAACGCTGAACCCTGCTGCCAGCAGCGCGCGCCGAACATCTCCCTTGCTGCTGTAAGTGACAAGAATACCATCAGGCGCCAGGATGTTCAGCATGCGCTCAAACACCTCCTTTGTCCACAATTCAGGTTGCGCACTGGGTGCAAATGCATCGTAGTAGATGATGTTTACCGGCTCACCCGGTGTATAATCGGCAAGTAACGATCTTATCTTTTTAAAGGAAAAGAAATTGGTAATGTGCTGGGTACTGTTCCATTCACCGGAATGTAAAGAGTCGAATACCGGTTGCCAGAAACCCTGTTCCAGGGCTGTGCAATAGTTCAGTTCCCGCGTAATTGACTGTTCAAGGGGAAATGCTTCTATCGTTTCATACATTATTTTCCGTTGCCGCCTTTTGGACTCCAGGATCGAAAGCAGGGCATTGAGCCCGGTGCCAAACCCCATTTCAAAAATTACACAACGGCTGGCAGATGTGTGCTTGTCAAGCCAGTACTTCAAACCCGATTCAATAAAAACGTGCAACGATTCCTGAACAGCCCCATAAACCGAGTGGTAAGAAACTTCCCACTCGGGAATAGCTACAGAATGTGAACCATCTTTTGTAACGATCAGATTTCGTTGCATAAGAAAACAAAATTAACGGCTAAATTGCAATACCGCTAATGGCCTTGCTGTAAACCTACAAAATAAAATGAGTCAGGAATATACCTTACACCTTTCGAAAGATAAAAAAATTAAAAAGCTCATTGAGCACCATGGTGCCTTCACCCTTACCAAACGAAAAAACGTTTGCATCTATCTCTGCGCCTCCATTATGAGCCAGCAACTTTCAACCAGGGTGGCAGACGTTATTTATCAACGGTTTTTGAACCTGTACGGCGGCAAAGAGCCAAAGCCTGAACAGATCATCGATACCGCACCCGAAACGTTGCGCGCCATTGGGTTATCGAATGCCAAAACAGGTTACGTACAGAATGTAGCGCGTTTTGCTTTGGAACAGGGTATGGACCAGCGCAAGCTGGGTAAAATGGATGATGAGGAAGTGATAACCTACCTGTCGCAGATTAAAGGTGTTGGCCGCTGGACGGTTGAAATGTTGCTGATGTTTGCCCTCGGCCGTGAAAATGTATTTGCCCTTGACGACCTTGGCATCCAGAATGCCATGATAGCCCTGTATAAGCTCGACCGCACCGATAAAAAACAATTCAGGGAAGATATGTTGCATGTAGCCAACAAGTGGAGCCCCTACCGTACTTATGCCTGCATGTACCTCTGGCGCTGGAAAGATAACCCGCCGCCATTGAAGAACCGGTAGGTCAATAAGCAATAGGCAATTGGCAATAGAAGAAAATGCTGTATGGTGCAATAATTTTTGAATGTTCCAAATAAGGCGCTGAGCCGTCTTATTCTACCATTCATCTATCCAAAACAGGGGGTGAGCCGGCTCTGCTGCCCTGTTACAGGAATGTAAAAGGCCGTTTGAAAGAACGCCGCCATTAAACTTTTGACAGTAACAGGCTTCCCATGCAAAAAGAAATATGCGCAAGGGAATACTTTTAGGATTTATACTAATGGCCTGCTTTTACGAAAGCAATGCCCAGTATGGCCGTAGTTACGGCCGGGATCGCGAATACCGCCGCAGGCAGATCCGCGAGTTTCAAAACTTCAAACCGTCGCTCGATGTTTCCATTGGGTATGGCTTTCCCAATCTCGACAAATACTTACTTGCCGACTTCTACAATTATTATCAGGGCAGCACCACCCGGTCGGGGCCGGTAATAGCAAGCATCGATTACCGCTTTACACCCCGTATGGCCATTGGCGTAATGGTGAACTATGGGAAGGTGAGCAGGCCGTATTATAATTATTACACGGGCGAACAGGATTTTACCGGCAGTATAACCAACGCCGCGGTATTATTGAACTTTACGCGTTATATGGGCATGTCGCAAAAGATAATGCCATATACCCGTACGGCAATTGGCATCAATACCGGTGAAAGTAAATATTTGGCGGCTGATGGGTCAAAGGCTGCCGATACCGATGAGGGTTCTTCCCTGGCATACCAGGTTGGGTTGGGTGTTCAGTTCAACGCTACCAAACACGGCGGGTTCTTTGTTGAAGCGGGATATGGAAAATATATTGTGGCAGGCGGACTGAAGATGAGATTTTAGGCAATCGGCAATCGTGAAACGGCAAACCTCAGCGCGGCGTACGCCGGCAATCGGCTCGGATTTCGGGCGGCGCAAGAGCGTAAATAAATCCAAAATTTCGCGAGCCGTTTGCCGTTTCACGTCGCGAGGCCATTCACGATTCACGATTGCCGTTCACGATTTATTGAAGCACCGCGGCGCCTTCTTCAACCTGTTCTTTCAATTGTTTAATAGTCATATTGTACAACACACTGTGGCGGTTTTGTACCCGTTGCACCAGGTGCACGTGGGCTATAAAGTTTTGAACGATCGCAATCTTGTCGCTTGGTGTTACCACCAGTAGTTGCAGGTGAAGCTGTTTACAAAGCTCCATGAGGTAGGTCGCTTTTTCTTCGTCCTGGTTACTGAAGCTTTCATCCACCGCAATAAAGCGAAGGCTCCGGCTGTTCTTTCCTTCGCGGGTAATACCAAACTGGTAAGCGATAGCGCTACATAAAATGGTATAGGTGAGCTGTGCTTTTTCACCACCCGACAACTGTCCCATTTGCCGGTAGGTTTTCTTCAGTTCGTCGGTATTGCGGAATTTTTCATCTGCCCAGAACTCGAACCAGTTACGTACATCCATTACCTTATTACGGTAGCTTTCGTTTTTATCAAGTTCGTCTATCAGCGGTTGAACTTTCTGGGTAAAGTGTTTCGATTTTTCCTCGAAGCTGCTTTGCTGCCAGTTGGCAGCCTGCGGCAATGCATCGAGCAGGCGGGCGCGAAACTCTTTGATATCCGTTCCGGCTCCCACCGGTCTCTTACCTAACTGAATATAGGTATCGGGCAGGCGGTTGAAGTTAATGCCGCTTAACGATTGGTTCAGGCGGGTTACACTGTTATTGATATCGCGTTCCCATTTTTCCATTTCCTCGTTCAGTCCGCCGATCTTATACGTAATGGTGTCGTTGATATAACTTTCAAAATCACGTTTGTATTTGGGCAGGTTCTCGTGCACCAGTTTTGCCAGCCAGTCGATGTATTCATTGGCATAAGCCGCATCTTCGGGCAGGTGTTGCACATCGCCATCCCATTCGGGCGAGAACTTGCTTTTTAATTCTGAAGAAGGGTTCTTGATGCGGTTGATACATTTGTTCAGCTGTGTTTCTTCGCGGTGCAATTCGTCTTTTTGCTTTTCGTGCAGTTTTAATTTCTCCTGCTTCAGCCCTTCATAAATTTCATCGATGTTATCGAGGGTAATGTTCGACAGCAGGTTCGCCTGTTGTTGCTGAAACTGTAGCAATCCGTCTTTATCGGTTTCATTGATGTGCTGTAATAGCGGTAGTATGGCATCCTGTTGCTGCTGGTATTGCTCAGCACGGTCTTTCAACCGGGTCTCATCTATCAGCAGTTGGGCGCGTTGTTTTTCCGCTTCTTCTTTTTTCTGTTGAATATCCAGCAACTGCGCTTTTAAATTATCCAGCTCTTTATTGGCCTTGCGCAAACCGTTTATCTGTTCCTGCAGCTTGTGAATATCGCGTTGAACGCCGGCAATGTTCAGTTCGGCAAATCCTTTATGATCGCGAATACGGGTAATGGCATAGAATTGCTTTTGCAGCCGTTCATCCTTGCTTTTGCATTTATCAAGCGTTTCCCTGGCTTTCACCACCTGGTCGGCCAGCTGGTTGCGTTTCTTTATCAGGAATTCTTTTTTCTTTTCATTGTTCCAGCCCATCACGTACTTACCGGGGTCGTTCTTACCCGAACGGTCGTCTTTTTCATGGCGGCTTTTGTTTTTGATGAGGCCGTTCAGGGTAATGGCCTTGTCGTACCGGTCGAGCGCTTTTTCATCGTTGATACAAACGTGATCGTAAAACATAATGATCTGCTGCTCAACCCAGGCGCTTAGTTTGTTTTCAGAATAAAACTCCAGCTTATCGGCAACGGAGTCCTTTTCTGCATTCTGCATAATGGGGTTATCGGTAACATGATCATATACCAACCGTATACCAAGGTGGGTGTTGTTTACGTACCTGTTTACCTTTTTATAGTGTTTATCCGGTACCAGCAGCCGCAGGGCAAATGGGCGCAGTAGTTTTTCAAGTGCAGGCTGCCATTCCATTGAATCGGCGCGCACCTGCATCAGTTCGCCGCAAAAAGGAAGATCGTTCTGGTCGAGGTTCAGCGCATCGCAGATCTGTTTGCGAACGCTGATGAGGTTGGAGGGAATATTGTTTTTGCTTTGGATCAGATTGTTCAATTCATCTTCAATCTTCTTCTTATCGGCATCCCATTTGTCTTTATTACGTTTGGCCGTGTATTCATCTTCTTCATTGAGGCGTTGTTTGGTTTCCAGCTCAAGCCTTTTTCTGTTTACCTCTTTTATTATGCGGTTGTAAGCGGCTTCATCGCCAGGCGATTTTTCCTCAATATGCAATTCCTCGCACCAGTTCGTGAACTGCGCCAGGTTTTCGGTAGTTTCCAGTTTTTTCAACTCCAGTTCCTGTACTTCCTTTTCCAGGTTCTGCATACGTTGCCCGGCCTTGTTCTGATCTATCTGGTTCCTGATCACCCGCTCTTCTTCCTGCAGTTGGTCGTAAGTTAATTTTTGTACCTGCTGTTTTTGCTGAATATCTTTAATGGTGGCATTGCTTTCTTCAATGGCCTGTTGCAATAATTCATTGCGGGTGTAACTGTTCCAGATGCGTGCTGTTTGCAGCAATTGTTCCGATTGTTCTATTTCGCTTTTTAACGAGTTGTACGCTTTGTAGTGCTGTTCAACCGGGGTCAACAACCGGATCTGTTCTTCTGCTTTTTCAATATTGCGCTGGGCATCGAGCAGGGTGGCCAGGTGTTTTTTCAGGTCCTGGAACGATTCCTCCATATTGCGCGGCTCCAGCATGTGCATGCGAATAAACTCATCGAGGTTGCCCAGTACTTTTATCCCAACGGTTTGGTTGAACAGTTGTAAAGCCTGAACGCTTTGCATGCCGAGCACATGCACCAGTTGCTGGGCATATTTGCTGGCGGCATCGAACCATTCTATTTGTTTACGGGTGCCTTTGTTATAGCGTTGATCGAGCGATTTTTTCCATTGTCCGTTCAGGTCAAAAGGTTTGAAATCTTCATCTATGCGCAGCGGTTTATGGGCAATGCCAAAAAGCCTTTTCATATCGCCGCCTGTAAAATACCGTACCTGGAAAAGCGTCACTGTTTGCTCTGCTTCATTGGCAAAATGCGCCAGCAGAATGCTATAGGCTTCTTCTTTGTTCTCGCGCAGGTAAAGGGTTTTTAATGAACCGGTGCTTTCGCTGTTCATGGAGCCGTAACCACCCATTACATATGTTTCTTCGGTACGGTCGCCCTTTTTTTCACTGCCGCTGCTCTGGTTATAAAAGCGGTATTTCTTTTCCGGAACTATCAGGGTAAGCAGCGCATCCACAAAAGTGGTTTTGCCGCTGCCGTTGGCGCCGGTAAGCAAACTGGTTTCGCCCATTGGCCTGATGCTGTGAACCACATCATCGAATGTGCCCCAGTTGAAGATCTCCATGTATTGTAACCGAAAACCGCTTTTTTGACTATCAGTGCTGAAAACGTTTAACTGCATAATTGTTTACTCCTGGGTTTTGTACTACTGTTGCTCCTGCTGAACCGGCTGGTTTGTTTCTTTTTCTTCTTTATATCGTACCAGCTGCTGATAGAAATGGTCCAGGTCCTCGCTGCTTACTTTTGCTTTTATGATCTTTTTAATGCGGAATTTTTGTTCATCGGCGAGGTCGCTCGTTTCTGTTTTATCGATAAAGCCGTTTTCTTCGGCTTTATCAATCAGCCGGTCTATTTCTTTCAGGAACTTTACCCGGCTGGCATTTTCTTTAAAAAACAGTTCGGCGTACTCTTTTATTTCGCGCCGTTTTTTTATCAGCTCGCGGTTGGTGGCCTCGCCTACTTCAAACTCGGCCATCATTTCGCGCAGCAGAACAAGCATCACGCTTTCTTCGTAAGTAAGCGATCTTCGCTGGATCCAGCTAACCGGGTTCTCGTCTTCTTCAAACGGGTAATGTTTAATATAGGCATAACCATCCTGTTCGTCGAGTACAAGGGACAATCCCATTTGTAACAGGAAGCTGGTTAGCTCAACCTTGTATTGTATCAGCTTTTCCCAGGTGCTTTTCTCCACGTATTCAACCGGCCCCTTCAGCAGTTTTATAAAAACAGATGTATATGGTAATATTCTTTGCTGGCTGCTCATATCGGTTATTTGCTAAATAATAAATAAGGTACTTCTACAAATTTTGTGGCGGCTTCATTTATCGGTATATGCTCGCTGGTATTTTGGATCACCTGCACCCGGCTTGCCTTATCGCGCAGGAAACTGAAATAGCTCACAATTTCAGCAATGCCGTTCTCCAGCGGTTGTTGTTCCAGCACTTCTTTCAGGGTGGCGGTTTGTTTTTCTTTCAGTGCATACTCTACTTTTTGCCACAATCTTTTTTTATCTATGAACGTAGTGTTTACCATGCGGCTGAACCGTTCGGGATCTGCGATCTTTTCGCTGGCTGCTACCGGTTGTTTTACGGTTACCGTCGCTTTCTTTTGTTCAAACTGCAGCCTGCGTTCCATCAGCATTCTTATTTCAACCCCTTCGTCTATGGAAATGCCCGCCTTCACCTCCTCATCATCCATCAATTCGAAGATCAGTTCTTTGATATTGCCTATCTGGTGGCGTAACCGCTTATGCCGCGCGATTTCTTTTTCAGAAATAATGCGGCTGAGCTTTTCGGCCATTTTATCATTGGCGTCGTATACGCTTTTACCCTGCTCGAGCAGTAATGACTTTATGTTTTGAAGGAACTGTTCATCGGCCTCTATGCCGCGGTCTTTCAACAGGTCGAGCAACTGGGTTGTCAATTCCTTCCAGTCCTGCTGACCGGCCCGGGAAATAAGAAAGTCCCAGAACGCATAAAAGCTTTTGCCCTGGTTGCTGTTGCGCAGGGCGTCATAAGCTGCGAAGGCAAAACCTACGATGGCGCCTTTGTTCTGTTCCGCTTTTGTATGTTGCTCAACGATGGCGCGGTGAATTTGCTTGAAGTTGTCTTCCACTTCCCTGAAATCGCTGATAAGGTCATAACAGAGCCGGGTAAACAGTTCAAGCCGCTCCTGTACCTGCGAATTGCTATAGTTGGCCGGCGCCACGCCCAGTTCGATGGCTTTTATTTCCTTATCGATTTCGGCCCGGCGGTCTTTCAACATCTGCAATCGTTTCGGGCGGTCGTCTTCAGTTTTCTCAACTATATCCTGTAACGAATTGAACAGCAATTTGAACCGGCTTTCTGTGCCTACGTGGTTGCGCGCCTGCAGGGAAAGCAGCCATTGAAATACTTTTTCGGTATGGGCGCTCAACTGGTATTGTACATTGCCTTCGGCATCCTGCAGATCCTGCAAAATTCTTTTTTGCACCCAGTTTAGAATGTATTTACGGCTGCGGGTTTCTTCATCTTCCCCAAAGACGATCTTGGCTTCCTCAAAATCTTCGGTACCGTCTTCCTGGTGCGAAAGCGTTTCGGACAATAGTTGTATTAACGTATCCTCCTGTATTACAAACCTGTTATCTTCTTTATATACCTGGTATAGAAAGGGTAAATACCAACGGGCGCTCCGGGAGCGAAGCATTTGTACGGCGGGACTGGCGGTCAACAAATACAGTAAATCTTCCTGTTTCATATTCACAATTCCTGTACTGGTTCAGAATTAATACAGAGGGTCTAAAATAGGCCAATTTGACAAATTCCCTAATTTATATCTCCCCGTTCTGTGTATAAATTCTTCTCCTTATAATTTTTAATAATATTGTTGTATTTTGTTAATTTCCAGAAAGCTGTTTTCCGTAAACACTATGGGAAGTGCCAACCTGCGCTGCTTATGCCTACGCATGCAAATGGCGAAGAAATCCCCTACTACCACATCGATGATTTTTATGGCAATAATATCAGTGCGCGCACTACTTTTCTGAAACAGTTAACCGGGTACGTTAGCGATGGCTGGTTATACCCAGTTACATGATCGGTTGGTCACCGCAGGTGACAAACTGCATATATAAAATATAAACAGGGGGTTGGTTTTATCAACCGTTTTTCTCTATCTTACCAACCTCTAATTTGTAGCTTATCCCATGCGCCTTATAAAACAAAGTATTCTATATTTTAAAGAGGGTAATTCCGATAAAGTTTATGAGATCGACCTTTGCGATGTAGGTAATGATAAATATGTGGTGAATTTTCGTTATGGTCGAAGAGGTGCGAAATTAAAAGAGGGCAGTAAAACCCCGGTGCCGGTTACCCTGGCCGGTGCAGAGGAGATCTTTGGTGAACTGGAAAACGAAAAGATCTCTAAGGGATATACAGCTTCAGAAGACGGTGTTTCCTCCGTTCCAAAGGCCGCTCCATTCGCGCTGGCAACTGAAACAACCATTGGCGCCAGTTTTATGTCGTTACCGCCCGGCCGAACGAAAGGAATTCTGCAGCGATTATATAATGCCGTTCAGGGCTCCACCACCTCCTATAAGACAAAATGGAAACTTTCCCGTGTTATCTGGAAGGCCGGTGAATATAAAATACCCGAAGCGGCACAATATATTCTAAAGTTGTTCAACAACGGCGATGCCGTACATCAATACTGCGCTACCTGGGCGCTGGCGCGTTGCGGAAATGAAATAGCCATCCCGGCATTGCAACAAATCTTTAAAGAACATTCATCACCGGTGATCGGTAAAATAGCCGGTGCCGGTCTGTTACTGCTTTTAAAAGCACAGGCAAAGGAAGAGCATCTCCGTCACTATCTTAATTCTTTACCCGAACCAATAAAGGCCGCCATTGAAAACAACCAGGAAAAAGAACTGGCGGCCCTCGTTCAGGAAAGGATCGGTCAGCAACAACCGCAATACAACTGGCTCGAACACCTGTATCTTATTTCAACTGAGAAAAGATGGGTACGCCCCGTAGTAAAAAGCATATTGCAACAGGTACCGTTGAAGCCAAATTATTTCAAACATGTGCGGGCCGTTTATAAACAGGCCGAACTGCTTGATGATTTTGAAATATCGGCATTGCTTGTATTACGCTTTGAACGGGAGCGCGAAATGTTCGTTCATCATTTTACACTCAACAACGAACGCGGTGAAAATTATTTTGTTCATACCAACGGCTACGTTAATCCAAACAGGGAACTGAGAAAGCAGAACAGCCGCCTGGCTTATTCACAACGTACCCGCCGTTATTTACGCTACCGGGTTAACCGCAGATTGCAGATGTATGGCCACCTCGAAAGCGTAGATTATGTAAAGCTGGCAACCGGTATTCTGCTCTCCTATAACAGATCGACCGACTTTAAGGAAGCTTATACTACGTACGATTATAAATGGAATGGCCGCAACTATGCGCGTACCGAAATCCGGTTCCCGCAAAATGCGCATGCTTTTTTCCTGCATAAAATATTAAGCGGAGAGCATCCTGAACTGCTCCTGCTCAATAGCGGGATCTGGCGCATAAAAACAGAACAGGAATTGCTGGCCGCCAGGCCTGCACTGCAGTCGCCGGCCGGAAACAAAAAAGAGCATGGCGGATTGTTAAAAAAGATCTCCGGCATTTTTGGCAGGAAGAAGGAAAATGAGCAGGCGGTTCCCCAAAATAATGAAACACCGCAGGCTTCAACCGTAAATGAAAATGGCACACCCTTCCTGCATTTATGGAACAAACTGCCACAATCATATGTGCAATTGCTGATGGATGCGCAGCTCGATGAGATCCATGAATTCGCACAGGGCGGCCTTACCACGCATCCGCAATGGAACGAGATCAAATTGAAGCTGGACAAACATGCCTGCATAAGATTATTGCTTTCTCCCTTTGGTATTCCGGCTGCTTTTGGTTTGCAGCTGACTATAGAGAAATATGCCGGCAACAAGGCCGACCCCGACCTGGTGATCGCCCTCCTCAATTCACAGAATGCCGATGCCCGTAATAAAGGAAAGGAGTGGACGGCACAATACCAGGATGATTACCTGCAGCAAAGCGATTTCATTAACAACCTGATCTTTGCCGCCGACGCCGATATAGCTATTTGGGCAAAAGGCCTTATAAAGAAGGCCAGCCTTAGCAATGATGTCAGGAATGTAGTGGTTGGTAAGTCTATTGCACAATTGATGGCCATCATTGATTTTACGGTAGAAAATGAGCCCATCATCAAACGCGCATCAGACACCCTGCTTGAGTTGTTTGATGAGGAAGTGCAGCAGGTGCCGCTTGCCATCATAGCCGATCTGCTGCAGCATGAAGTTCCGCCCGTTCTTATATTCGGATTGAACCTGTTAAGAAAAAGAAAACGAAATGCCAACCTGCAGGAATTGAACAGGTCTTTGCTGTTTGGTTTATTGCAACACACTTATGCGCCGGTTCGCGATATGGGAGTGATATTGTTGAACGACATGCCGGAAGAAATTTTGTTGCAGTATGGCGGGGAGATCATCGCCAGCATTACCTCACCATATGAGAATGTAAGACGCGGACTGGCGTCGGCCATTGCCCGCATGGCGAAGAAAGACGGGCGCTTTGGTGAAAAAGCTGCCGACCTGTTAATGCCTTATCTCTTAAGAAAAGAAACCAGCGAAGGCTTACACGACGACATCAGCGCGCTTTTATGTAATGAGTTGAGCAACTACTTACACAATGCCAATAAAGAGCTTGCCCTGAATCTGCTGTATGGCAATTACGCCGCTGCACAGAAGGTTGGTATTGTAATACTTGAAAAATATACCGATCCCGCGCAGTTGACCATACCGCAGGTAATTGCATTGGGAGCCCACGAAAACCTGAATGTTCGGTTGTGGTGCCGGAAATTCTATAAAGAGCAGGTGCCCAGGATCAAATTCGAAAAAGACGCTGCGGTAAAACTGCTCGACAGCAAATGGATCGATACACGGCAGTTTGCCATGCAATATTTCAGGGAAGAATTCACCGCTGAAGACTGGACACCGGAAGCGCTGATAGCACTGGCCGATTCGGTTAAACCCGATATTGAAGCGTATGGCCGCGAACTGATCACTAAATTCTTCACCGGCGACCAGGGCCATAACTACCTGTTAAAATTAAGCCAGCATCCCAGCGAGAATATGCAGTTGTTCGCCACCAATTACCTCGAACGTTACGCTTCGGATGATGTGGAGAAAATTCAATCGCTTGAGTTTTATTTCCGTTCTGTTTTAACCAGGGTTAATAAAAGCCGCATCGCCAAAAACAGGATCTATCATTTCCTGTTGGTTGAAGGCCGCAAATCGGAAGCCGCTGCCAAAACGGTTGGGGCAATACTCACCGATGTTTCTGCCATTGCGGCCATTGGCGACAAAGCGAAATGTATTGAAGTGTTGTTGCAGTTGAAGTCGTTGTATGAAGTAGAGTCGCCGCTGGTGATTAAAGAAATTGAAGTAAGGAGTTGACAGGTTAACTGGTTAACGGGTTAACAAGGGGTTGAAAAGGTTATAAGGTTGACAGAGGTAATACAGTGCCTGGTTTTTACTTCTTAGCAGGTGGTTCGCCGCAGGGCACACAGATGTATTTATTTCGCATTTTAACAATAGCGATACCCGAAGGTTCGGAGTTTATTACCGACTCACGACTGCCGATTGCCGGTTTACGCGAGTGCCGGGGAATGAACGACCTTTTCACGAAAAACGAATCTGATCCTTTATAAAAAGTCATTCATGTTATTTAAATATAAATTCGCGGGAAACAGTACGGTAACCAGTACTTCGCAAAAGACGGGATTGTCGTTTGCGCCCGATACCCTGCGTGAAAGCGCCTGGTTTGTAGGCAGGCTGCACAAGAAGCTGTCATTCCGCGAAGCCATTTCGGCGCTGCACGATGTTGTAGTTAGTGATCTGCGGTTCAAACCAAAAGATAAAACCGCGTATAAAGAATGGGTGGCGCAGAATGAAGCCCTGTTCCTGGCTGAATATATGGCCGGCTATGATGCCAATGCTGCGAACAACCGCATAGAGCAGATAAAAGCGGAGTTAACCGACGTACGCACGCAAAAGGAAAAATTAATGGCTCCTTTTTATACGGCCCGCCAGAAATATTTCAATTATCTATACGAGAAGAACAGGGAAGCCTGGATTGTGCTTGACCCCGTTATTACCATTCACCCCGATGAATTGTTCTTTGAATGTTTCAGCCAGGATGAATCAACCTATGGTAAACTGGGTTGCAATTACAACGTATTCAAACAGCTCGATGACTATAAATGCGGTACAACCAATGTAGATTATTCTTCTGCACTGTATGAAGAGTTTCAGAAGATCCGTGATTATAAGGAAACGGAATTGAAAGTCGATCCCAGCGGGTTTACGGTTCAAACTACCCATGAGGAGCAGTATAAGGAAGTAAAGATCGATCTGCCCGATAGCTGGGTACGTGGATTTTTACAGGTAAGCAGCGCTATGACTCTGCCCACCATTCAGTTCGACCTGCACCCGATGGATATTTACAACATCTGTTTAATGCTGCGCCGATTCAAAGAAAAAAGAGGTCCGCGCTCATTGCGATATGTGCTGGAGCCCGGTCAACCGGTAAAGGTGATACTGGAACCCTGGGGTAAGGAAATTATCTGTGCGCGCAGTATTTATCAGGGCCCGGCCAAACAGGAAGTAAGAACATGGGGAAGAAGAAGGTTGCTGATACTGGAAAGGCTGATCCCTGTTGCTAAAAAGTTTACGGTTCATTTGCTGGGCACCGGTTTGCCTTCGTTTTATATAGCCGACCTCGGTGATATGAATTTTACGCTGGGGTTGAGCGGCTGGACCGCCAACGACTGGAGCCACGCAGGCAACTTTGATCTGCTGGCGCCAAGGCTTGCGGTTGATGATAACATTAAGGCAAAAGTATTTACCGCCATTCAGCAGGACTGGTTTGGAACGTCGCAGCAATTTGCGCAGAAGCTGCATCTCGAGCCTGCACAGGTATCAGGCGCATTGAGCGCGTATACGCAGGCCGGTCGTGTTATTTATGACTTGAACCGGAACGTTTACCGCTTACGTGAACTAAGCCGTGAACCATTACCGTTCGATAAACTTCGCTTCGATAACCCGCGTGAGGAAATGGCGGCTGAATTGTTAAAAGCAAACGAGATAACATTCAATTCAGAGGTGCTGGCCGATGGAAGTACCCGGTTGACCGGTACGGTGAAAGCTACACGCAAAACCTACAATACGCAATTGCTGGTAGATGCCGATGAAAAGATAAGATCGGCCAACTGCGATTGCAGTTATTATATTGAAAATAAATTATACAAGGGGCCTTGTGAGCACATGCTGGCCATTCGCCAGTCGTTTAACAAAACAAGGATAACGGAAGGGTTTAAATGAAATGGAAATTTCAGGACTTAACGCTGCTCTTCGAAACCGGAACCTCCTGCAAAGCTGCCATAGATTTTGAGATGCGGGCAGGAGCCTTAGGCGTTCTGCGTTTTCCGTGAATAAGTAATAAAAAAAGAACCCTGAATTATTTAGAAATTAAAAAATAGGAATCTATATTTGTTAACCGCATTTCGTGTTCTTTGACAGAGGGGAAATAATTACATGCACCTTGCTTCCGAAAGGAAAGAGCGATGTTTCGTCGCTCATGCAACATGAATATTTCATGCATCACCAAATGTAATCTTTACTATGGCATATAGGTACCAGTGTACTATTTTCAGTACCGGCACTATGTGCCTAAATAGTACACTGGTACCCATATGCCTTGCGTTGATTAATCTGGTCACCGGTGTGCACGAAGGCAGCATGTTTCTCCTCTGTCAATACATGATCTCTTTTCTTCACCAACATGGCACACAAAAACATTCGTCAGGAGTTATACGACCGCATCCGCGAAAGTTCAAAAGATGAAGTGGTTCTGGAAGAAATGAAGCGTATGGGCTTTTGGTCAAAAAATGAAGGCGGGCCAGCCGTTCCTGAGCTTTTGATAAAAAAAGAAAGCGAGCTGAACAAAGAGCTCAACAAACTGTATGAAGAAAAGCGCCGGTACCAGAACAGGGAAGCCGTATTGAAAGAAATGCGCCAAAAACGGATGGCCGAAGCGCGGTTGAAACGCGAGGAAAATAAAAAGAAAAAAGAACAGGAACGTTTCAATAAAGCCGAAGCCTGGAAAGAACAAAAGAAAAAAGAGATCATTTATCTTGGTGAAGGCGTATCCGTTGGGCTGAATAATATCGATAACAACCTGGCCGCTTTACAAAAGCACAACCTGCCGGTTTTCAATAATGAAAATGACCTCGCCAACGCAATAGGCATTCCCTTAAAAGAACTGCGTTTTTTGTCTTACAACAGAAGCGTATCTACCGTATCGCATTACCGTAAGTTTTATATTCCTAAAAAATCGGGTGGCAAAAGACTGATCTCCGCGCCCATGCCCCGGCTGAAACAGGTTCAATACTGGATCCTGGAAAATATCCTGAACAAAGTGGCTGTTCATGCTGCAGTTCACGGATTTGCATTGCAACGTTCTATCATCAGCAATGCGCAGCCGCATGTTGGCAAAGAGGTTGTGCTGAATGTAGATGTAAAAGATTTCTTTCCCTCTATACATTATAAAAGAGTAAAAGGGCTGTTACAGCATTTGGGCTATTCCGAAAAGATAGCGGTGATCCTTGCATTGCTGTGTACTGAAGCGGTTACTGAAGAAGTAGCGATCGATGGCAGGAACTATTTTGTTCAAAAAGGCAACCGGGTATTGCCACAGGGCGCGCCAACCAGTCCGGCCATTACCAATATTTTATGCTACCAGCTCGATAAGCGGCTGCAGGGTTTGGCAAACAAGGGCCAGTGTAGTTTTACCCGTTATGCCGATGATATAACTTTCTCCTTTAACGATCCCGGCACCAATGCCCAACAACTGGTATGGCGCATAAAGAAGGTGCTGGCCGATGAGGGGTTTACTGTGCATCCTGAGAAGATCCGCATCATGCGAAAAGGAACGCATCAGGAAGTGACCGGTGTGGTGGTAAATGAAAAGCTGGGTTTGAACCGTAAGCAACTTCGCCGGTTCAGGGCCGTGCTTCACCAGTTGAAAACAAAAGACGCTGCAGAACTGAAATGGGGCAATGATAACCTCGCCAGTGCGGTAACGGGTTATGCCAATTTTGTAAAGATGGTAAAACCGGCGCAGGGCGCTGCTTTGCAGAACCGGATCGCCGCATTGCTGCAAACAAACCGCCTGCAGTATGCGTCAACAGTGACCGGCGCACCAAAAAAGAAGGATCCAACTCCACCGGCCAATAATAGCGCTGACCCGAAAAAAGAGGATGATAAACCCTGGTGGAATGTGGTGTAACCAGCGATAACTAAACCAACTAAAAAAAGAAGCGTCCCGCCACCGGCGGGACGCTTCTTTTTTTTGGGGGGTGGGTCGCCTGCCATCTGGCGCACGGCTCCCCTTGTTTACAAATATTTCTAATGTTTGAGCTTTATGAGCCTGATGGTTTCCTTACTATTGCCCTGTTTTACTTCGAGATAATAAATGCCGGGCACATAATTGTTGCCAAGGAAGAACAAGCCGGTTGAAGGCAGGCCATTCCTGGTTTCAATCAGTTTGCCCGCGTTGTTTATAACAGCTATGCTGAGTGGCTTAGGCGATGTACTCAGGGTCATGATGATGAACTGACCGGGTGAAGGGTTCGGGAATGCCTTCACGGTGAGGATACCTTCATTTTCGCCAGGGAATAGCGGAACATTGATCTTAGTTGAAGCGGTACTGTTATTTCCTGCACTATCGGTAGCGGTAATGGCAATGGTGTATACACGCTCTTTGTTAATGGCGGTGCGTTCTGCGCGGAGTTTAACGTGATGTGCGTCAATGATTACCCAGTCGGGTTCATTGTTCCGATAGCTATCGGGATCGTTGCTGGTAACCGCCAGTGAGCTGGTAACACCGCCGCAATTATCAGTTAAGGTATAATCGATGGTAACATCGCGTAGTTTATGATTGGGTGGCCACAATTGCGCCGGCGTGGCGGTTACATTGGTGATCAGCGGACTTTCTGTATCGTTCACTACAACCGTATAACTATACGTTGCAGTATTGCCGGCATGATCGGCAACCGTCCATGAAACCAGCGTTGCGCCTTTTGAGAAGATCACACCACTTAATGTGTTTGATGAAACAGGTGCGGAAATAACACCATTGGTTGTAAGTGTATAACTGATCAGCAGGCTGTCGTCGCAATTATCAGAAGCGGTGATATCCAGTTGATTGCCGGCTGTAAACGAACAGGAAGCTGAATCTGTTGACAATATAATAGTACCGCCGTTGGCAACTGTAAGTACCGGTGCGTTGAGAACAGGTGTTTCGTGGTCAACTGTCGTTACCAGGAAGCTGCAGGTGTCTGCATTGCCGCCCGCATCGGTAGCTATCAGGGTCACTGGAATTCCCTGCTGACCGTTTATAATAGTGCCGGCAGCGGGTAATTGTGTTATAGTAACCGGCGATGAGGCCTGCACTGCTGCAAGTTGCGTAAAGTCGGGCAGTATAGCCGAGCAGGAAGTGTTCAACACCAGCAGGGTATCGGGCTGGCAAACGATATCAGGCGCCAGGGTTGAAACCATGTTGGCGGCCACGCTCTCATTGTGAAAACGGTCGGTAGTGGTAACGGTATAATAATAGGTGCTGTCGGGTGAACCTGACCGGTCGGTATAACCGGTAGTATCGTTAACGGTAATGTGGAGGATGTTTTCGGCAAGGCTGGTATCAATAACCGGGTTGGTTGAACGATAGATCACAAATTGCCAGGCCTTGTTCATTTCATCGGTTGTAACCGGGTTGATCCATTTTAATACTACAGAGTCATGGGCGTATTTCACGGCGGTTAAACTGGATGGTTTGTCGGGGGCAATGCTATCGCGCCAGGGCATATTGGGCACCAGGGCGGGTTTGTTATAAAAGAACAGCCGGAGCGAATCCCTGAAGCCCAGTTTGGTAGTGCTGCGCAGGCTGTTGGTATTGTATACGGCGGCGCCATACACATTACTGAGTGAGCGGTTCAGCCGTACCTCATTCGGGATCATGGATGGGTTGGCCCAGTTGGCGCCCTGTGCGGGATCATTTACTTTATAACCTGCCAGGCCAATATAAATATGGCGGCCAAAGGCATTGTTATTCCACCAGGGAACAACAACCGCATAATTGGCGCCCGGTTGGCCAATGTACCAGTATACCTGCGGGCATAGGTAGTCGACCCAGCCCATCTGGATCCACTTGCGGGTATCGGCATACAGCGAAGTGTAATGCTCGAGGCCGCTTGTGGCAGACCCGATGGCGGGATTGGTGCTATTGCGATAGATGCCTGAGGGCGATACCCCGAACTTTACCCAGGGTTTTATGGTTTTGATGCTGTCATATACACGGGAGATCAAAAGGTTCACATTGTCGCGGCGCCAGTCGGCCTTTACGGTAAAACCACGGGGATCATTGGCATAGCTGGCGCTGTCATTGATAGGTGTTACCCCGGCGCCCGGCGGTGAGGGGTAGAAATAATCGTCGAAGTGAATACCGTCGACATTATAACGGTGCACAATATCTGTGATAACACTCGTAACATAATCACGAACCGCAGGCAAACCGGGGTCAAGGATGCGCAGGGTACCCTGACTTAACAACCACTCGGGATGCGTTTTGGTAACGTGGCTGGCGGCAAAGGAAGGAATGTTGTTCGAGTTGCCGGCAGCCCGGTATGGATTGAGCCAGGCATGAAATTCAATGCCGCGCTTATGGCATTCTTCAATGGCGAACTGCATAGGGTCCCAGTACGGATCGGGCACTTTACCCTGTGTACCGGTAAGGTCGGCCGACCAGGGCTCGATGCTGCTGTTGTACATAGCATCGCACTGGCTGCGAACCTGTATGAACAGTGATGTAAGCCCGGTAGCTTTGTGATGGTCGAGAATGGTGAGTAATGCGGCGCGTTGCTGTGCTGGTGTTTGGGTGCGGTTGGGCCAGTCGATATTTGAGTAAGTGGCAATCCAGGCGCCCCGGAATTCGCGTTTGGGCGCATTTTGTGCAAACCCAACAACACATAGCATGCAAGTCGCATAAACAGTTAGTAGATTTTTTAACATGGTAGGTTAATTTTGCAGGTATCGCCGAATTTACAGCCTCTGTTGCAAAAGCCTGCGATATTTCGGGACTTTATAGCCGCAAAAAGCTGCAATACAAGGCATTTAATAATTAATTCATACGGTGTGTTATTTTTGCCGGGCAGGCAATCGTTTGCGTTGCGCCGGTAAAGCGGCAATGAATAAGTGAAAAGAAAAAAGGAAACAGATAATTATGCAGCGGAAAAAAGTAGATGTAGACGTTATTAAAGATATACTGGAAGCGTTGCTCGAGGCGCAGCCACATTCTACGTTTGTGCAAAGCCTGTATATGCAGTACCAGGAACGCGGCGGTTTAAGTAAGAAACAGCTGGAAGGATTATATAATAAATCGCTGAAGGTAAAAACAATTCCCACCGGTAAACTGGCAACACTGGAAGCGGTGATCCTGAAACGGCCTACCCGTTATAAATCGACGCCGCCGCCGCCCAAACCGATGTATGAGAAGGATGAACGTATTGGGCAAATGATGGAGGCCATTCTGGCCAAATATCCCCAGCACAAGCGGGTGCTTTTCCTCAAATCGAAATACGACAATAACGAAACGCTGACACCGGCGGAAGTGTTGGAGGTGGAACGGTTTACGAAAGTATTGAAGTAGTTTGTGGTTTGTTGTTTATGGTTTGTGGTTATTTTATTCGGTCAGGCTGTTTGCATTTCATCTTCCCGAATTCTCTGCAATCCTAAATTGAGAAGGCAGACTCAAGGCGCGGCAGCAACTACAAACTACAAACTACAAACCATAAACAACAAACAGTTTTCTAGCTTTCTTCGTCGAAGTACAGCTTATAATATTTTTTCCCGCTCATTTCATCAACGCCTTTTTCAATAAGATCGCGGCGGCCGTGAATATATACGTGGAAGTTCTTGTCGAGCTTTAATACGGTTTTGAATGCGCGCTGTTGTTGCTTAACCGCCGATACGTGTATGGCGAATTCGTCCTGTATTTCGAAGTTGCGCGCCGTTTCGAAGTTCTTTTTATAATCCATGAAAGTATCAACCACTTCCTGGTGGTGAATAACCTCATTGGTGAACTCTTCTATGCTGAAGTTCTCTTTGGTTTTGAAGTATTCCATGGAGCGGTTCAGCATATCTATCTGATCGCTTTTCGATACTTCGAACTTTTCGGCATATTCATTGGTGATAAAACTTTTGCACAGGCTCAGGTATTTATCAGTATGGTGATAGCTGTCGGCATACGGTTCTACCTGTAAAAAATCGGTTACCCAGTACTGGGCATCGTTTTGTTTGTTGGTAGCGTCAACCACACAAACTTTATATCCTTCGTTTGTATTGGTGTGAAAGATGAGGCAGCCTTTATCGAGTTTATTGATGTTCACTCCTTCTTCCTGGATCACTTCCCAGCTGGGGCCATGCTGAAATACTTTCAGAAAGGTTTCTTTGGTTTCTGATTTAAACAAACCAACAGCCCTGATGAATTCGCCTTCAAAGGGAATATCATCGAACAGTACCACATAAAACTCTCCTTCTTTTACTTTTACGTGGGTCGATTTACTGTAAAGGAATTGCGCCAGCAGGGCCGATTGTTGGGTAAAGCGCTCGCGGTCTTCAAAAATGCTGCGAACGAAGGTATATACCTCGTTCATTTCTATATCGCTGAGATGGGTAAAACGGTATAATTCATTCTCGTTAAAGGGCCCCAGAAAGTATTTGGTAAGTAATGCCTTTACCATATCATCGTTGAGGGTAAGCGGATTAACGGAAAGTTTTAAGTCTTCACCGCGGGATGGATTACCTACTTTATGCACGATAACCTGTTGCAACTGTACGCTGTCAATGCCGGTCATAACCTTTTTTTGAGGCCGCGAAGATAAATTGAAGAAAGGGAAATCCCCCCACTATTTAACATCAAAATCAACCACTACTTTTTCGGTGCGGGGGTGGCTTTGGCAGGTAAGAATGAACCCGGCATCCACTTCTTCCTGCTCCAGGGCGTAGTTGATATCCATGTAAACCTGGCCTTCAAGCAGTTTTGCCTTGCAGGTGCTGCAAACCCCGCCTTTGCACGAAAAGGGCAGATCGGCTCCCTGCTGCAGGGCGGCTTCGAGAATGGTTTGGCCTTCGTAAGGCAGATCGAAGTCAAAGGCGATGCCATCGAGTTTTACGGTAACCTTACTTTTTTCGGCGGTGCTTTCTTCTTTTCCCGCTTCGTGTTTTCTGCTTTTTACTTCAGCCTTCTCCCCGGGGGTGGTGAACAGCTCGAAGTGGATCTTTTTTTTAGGTATGCCATATTGCTGCAGCCAGTTCATAACCGTAAAGATCATTTGTTCGGGCCCGCAAATGAAGATCTCATCCATGCCATGAACATCGATCAGCTTTTGGCTCAGCAGGTTCAGCTTTTCGTCATCGATCCTGCCCGAATAAATGGCTGCATCGGTTTGTTCGCGGCTTAACAGAAAATGAACGGCCAGCCGGTTAATGTATTTATTCTTTAATGCTTCCAGTTGTTCTTTGAAGATAATGCTGTTCCGGTTCTGGTTGCCGTATACGAGGGTGAAGGTGCTGTCGGGTTCAGTTAAAAGCGTTGTTTTAATAATAGAGATCAGGGGTGTGATGCCGCTTCCGGCAGCGAAAGCGAGGTACTTTTTTTTATGAACCGGATCGAGCTCGGTAAAGAAGGTGCCGGTTGGGGGCATTACTTCCACCACATCGCCTTTTTTCAACATATTATTGGCCCAAACGGAGAACCTCCCGTATGGCGCTTTTTTGATAGCTACCCGCAGTTCATTATCGGTGGGACTGCTGCAAATGGAATAGGAACGCCTGACCTCTTCATTATTGATGACCGTACGAAGTGTAAGGTTTTGCCCTTGTTTGAACAGGTAGGCGGTTTTTAATTCTTCGGGCACCTCGAATGCAATGGATACGCACTCGGGCGTTTCTTTCCTGATATCAGCAATCGTTAGTTGATGAAAATGCGTAGCCAAAAGGGCAAATTTTTAATGAAACTATGCTTGTTTACGAAGGCCGTCAACCAGTATCTGTACCATATTGTCTTCCAGTACTTCGCCGGCGATCTTCTTTTTACTGCGATGCCATGATTCAATACCGCTAACCGCGTGCAACATGATCAATACGGCTGTTGGCGCATCGATGGGTTTAATTTCTCCTTTGCGAATACCGTCTTCGATAACGGAGGCAATGCGTTGGCGGTAGGCCCTGCGCTGCGTTTGCATATTCGATAAGTAAGGATCGGTAAGGTGCTTCCACTCGCGGTCGCTAACGTATACCTCTTCATAATTATCGAGCATTTGCCTGATGTGAAACCGGAGAATGGCCTGGATCTTTTCAATGGCTGTTTTATTGGGTGTGGCATCCACTTCCTCAATATGCGACATGAAATTATTGGCCGTTTTAAAACAGATCTCCTGCAGGATCTCGGCTTTCGAACTGATGTGGTTGTACAGGCTGGCTGCTTCCACCCCTACATGTTCGGCCAGATCGCGCATGGAAGTAGCGCTAAAGCCTTTTTCGCGGAACAGCTTGGCTGCCTTGGCGATGATTACGTCTTTCCTTGTACCGTTTCTGTTTCTTTTAATTTTAGCCATAATAATGGGGGTCAAAGATAATAAAAATGCTAACAATTGTTAGCGGGTTATATTAGAATACAGGTAAAAAAATAAAATTAGTATACTAACAATAAAACGGCAATAACACTAAGTGGGCAGTAATACTGAAACCAGGTCATAATCAGGCCGCTGTATAAACAGCGGGCAGGTTAATCAATGTAGTTTGTGCAGAATGGCGGCAAGTTAATAAATAGTATGGCAAAACTGCTTTGTAGTTTCAGCACATAAGAAATTTCGCGTAGGTTTGCACGCCGCTTCAGCCCCGTTCCCACCGGGATACAGGGGTATTCCGAAGCTTTCATCCGATTTCTTCATTAAAATTAAATAGTACCCGGGGCCGCCTGTTATGGCTGCACTATATGGGTTAAAAATTTGCTTATGTCTTTGATCGTTGTGGGCACTATGGCCTTTGATGCAATTGAAACGCCTTTTGCCAAAACCGACCGCGTAATAGGCGGATCTGCCACTTATGTAGCTTATGCAGCCAGCAATTTCGTTCAGCCTATTCAGCAGATCTCGATCGTTGGCTTCGATTTCCCCAGGGAGGAAATGAAAGAGCTGGAAGAAAGAGGCGTTCAGCTGGATGGCGTTAAAGTAGTGCCCGATAAAAAATCATTTTTCTGGAGTGGTAAGTACCACCTGGATATGAACAGCCGCGATACGCTGATCACCGATCTGAACGTATTGCTCGATTTTGATCCGGTTGTGCCTGAATCATACCAGACCGCCGAATTCCTGATGCTGGGCAACCTCGATCCGAAGATCCAGTTGAGCGTGATAAAGCAAATGAAGGTGCGTCCCAAACTGATCGTAATGGACACCATGAACTTCTGGATGGAAGTAGCTATGCCCGGCCTCGAAGAAGTGCTGAAAGAAGTTGATGTGCTGATGCTGAACGACAGCGAGGCCCGTCAGCTGAGCGCCCAGTTCTCACTGGTGAAAGCGGCTAAAGAGATCATGAAAATGGGTCCCAAATACCTGATCATTAAGAAAGGGGAACATGGCGCCCTGTTGTTCCATGGCGACCAGGTGTTCTTTGCGCCTGCATTGCCGCTGGAAGAAGTGTTTGACCCAACCGGCGCCGGAGATACTTTTGCCGGTGGCTTTATGGGACATATTGCCCGTACAAAAGACATTTCATTCGATAATATGAAAACCGGTATTATCGTAGGTTCTGCTATGGCTTCTTTCTGTGTTGAGAAGTTTGGTCCCCAACGCCTGAAAGAGATCAGCCGGGCCGATATAGATAACCGCATTCAACAGTTCGTTGAGCTGGTGAATTTTGATATTGAACTGGTTTGAAGGTCGCGGTAATAAAGTAAAATAAACGTTGCAATGATATAAAGTTATAAGATGTGCCACACCTCCAAGGTGTGGCACATCTGCTTTAATACCTCCCCGCCAGCGTAACCACCTGTTTGAATTTTTTGGTTTTGCCCTGCAGATTGAAGACCTCGGTAAGCACTATATAAATACCAACTGGTAATTTTTTCAACCCGTCATCGAGGCCATCCCATCGAAAGCGGCCGGTGGCGGCAAGGCTGGCATTGTTTACCAGGTGGCGCACAATACGGCCGTTGGCATCGAAAATGCGAATGGTGGCAACATACCCCGGCGCGTCAAGCTGGTAACCGATAGTGGCAAAGTCATTGAACCCGTCATTATCGGGTGAAAAAACGGCCGGGGTAACAGCTACCTGTCCCTGCAACCGGGTATCGGCCATCAGTTGGGAATTGGGATACCCCGGGGTGCCGTAATTTACCGTAGATGCGGCCGACGACCAGTTTGATTTCAGCTGGGTAGGCTCGTTATAACTATGGCGTTCCAGGGCTACACCTTCCTTTTCGCTTACCAGTGCGAAATGCCAGCTATGATCGTAGCGCAGCTCATCGATAACTGCGCCCTGCATATTTAGCAACACAATAGTGCCTTTATCGTCGGGTAGTGAGGGTAAGGCCGTCAGCTCTGTAATAAGAGCAGGATCTTTAACCAGGTACTGCTGCTGTAACCACAACCGGTTTTCGGTTAGCACCCGGTAATCGCCGGGAAACAAAAGCCAGGGAACGGAGCTGACGGCTGTGATGCCGGTAAACTGCCCGGTAGCATTTCGGCTGGCAACGTACAGCTGTTTCAGGTCAATGATATTGTTGCTGCGGTTGTATATTTCTATATAATCAAAGCCATCGGGGCGGGGATTGAACAACACTTCATTGATAACTACCGCAAGGCTGTCGGCCATTGCCGGCACACCGGCCCTTGCGGTGTTTAACTGGTTGATCGTATTTCCCGAGCAGTCCGTTACCTGCGATGCTTTCAATTGGTATACAGTTTTATGCTGCAACGCAGCAGGCAGTTTCAAAACAACTTCTGTGCAAAAGGGCATTACAATGTTGGCTGAAGCAGGCTGCACCATGCCGTTGTTTATGGTATAATTACCGGGCGTGGCTGCGGAAGCGCTATCGAGCGGTTCATCGAAAAAAGCTGAAATAGTGATGCTGTCGGTTGTAGCGGTTCTTGTAAGGGCCGGTGGCTGGTCATCGGCATTGGTAGCGTCGGCATCGTTTTTCTTCCCGGGCGAACCGCCGCTGTCGTTCGGGCTGGCCTTCCAGTTGTTCATGCCCGTGCAGGAGTTTTTGGTATCAATCATCTCCAGCGACCAGCCGCCTTCGCTTTTAACTGCATTCTGATACCAGCTGTTATTATATGCAACAGCATGAATTAGTTTTCCTTCGGAAGAATACAATGAAATAATATCGGCGTCATTATTCAATGATGGGAAATTGCTTACGCCGATAGCATTACCAAAGGCAGCATATAAAGCAGCGGAGTTGTTGGCACAAATAATTACAAAGCTGTCGGGCTGAAGTATGAAGTTGGTGGTTATGGTGGCGGTGGTACTGCCATCGCTCAGTTTCCAGTTGCGTATATTAAATGCCGTAGTAGAAACATTCTTAAGTTCAATGAATTCGGCATTGGGTAACTGTACCGGTGGTGTTGGGTCGGGAAGCAGTTCGTCGATGACCACATCGAAGCGGCTGGCAAACTGGGCCATGGCGCCCAAATGCAGCAGCAGCAGGAGAAAGCAGGCCGGTATAAAACGGCGAAAAACAGGTAGCATCATTATTCATAGATTTAATACTACCTAAGCAGAGCCATGCCAGAGAGCGGGCAAATGTATTGTATATTAATATTATAATGTAAACCGTACTTGTTCATCATCAATTTCTTGATAAATGTTAAGTGGGGTGAAAGCCATACCTGGCCCGGGCTGGAAAAGGATCAGGGAAAAATTAAATTTGGGGATAAGGGATTTGCGAATTAATTTTGGCCCTCGTAATGCAAAACATAAAGAAAAATACAAAGACTACCAAGACAGGCTCCATACACGGGGGAGGTTGAGGACTACTTTGTATACCAACATATTCAGAGGCCTTCCCACAGAACGGGAAGGCCTTTTTATTTTTAATGCACTGCCTGAAAACAGTGTTCAACCAAAAAAACAAAACAAAAGGAGCAAAACATGAAAGTTGCGGTTGTAGGTGCCACCGGTTTAGTGGGTACCAAAATGTTACAGGTATTGGCCGAAAGGAATTTCCCGGTTACAGAACTGATTCCCGTAGCCTCTGAGCGATCAGTTGGAAAAGACGTGGAGTACAAAGGAAAGAAGTTCAAGGTTGTCAGCATGACCGACGCTATTGCCGCAAAACCAGCTGTGGCTTTGTTTTCAGCCGGCGGCAGCACTTCACTGGAATGGGCGCCCAAATTTGCCGAAGCAGGCATAACTGTTATCGATAACTCTTCTGCATGGCGTATGGACCCCACAAAAAAGTTAGTAGTCCCTGAAGTGAATGCAGATGTATTGACACCGGCAGATAAGATCATAGCCAACCCCAACTGCTCCACCATTCAGATGGTAGTGGCTTTGCAGCCTTTGCATAAAAAATATAACATTACCCGTATTGTAGTGTCAACCTACCAAAGCGTTACCGGTACCGGTAAAAAAGCGGTTGACCAAATGATGGGCGAGCGTCAGAAAGCGGTTAAGAACGCCAAAGACGAATACCCGATGGCATATAAATACCCCATCGACCTGAACGTAATTCCCCAGATCGACGTATTCCTCGATAATGGGTATACGAAAGAGGAAATGAAAATGGTGAATGAAACCAGAAAGATCATGGGCGACGACTCTATCCGCGTTACTTCCACTACAGTGCGTATTCCGGTTATGGGTGGTCACAGTGAAAGCGTGAACGTTGAGTTCACAAAAGATTATGAGCTGAATGATGTTAAGCAACTGCTTGAAAAATCACCCGGCATTGTGGTGGTGGATGATCCTGCCAGCCAGCAATACCCCATGCCTATGGATGCGCATGAGAAAGATGAGGTATTTGTAGGAAGATTGCGTCGCGATGAAACGCAACCCAATACGCTCAACATGTGGATCGTAAGCGACAACCTGCGTAAAGGCGCTGCTACCAACGCGGTACAGATCGCCGAGTACCTAATGGGGAAAGGATTGTTGAAATAATGAACATAGAATAATGAATGACGAATGTCGAAGGAAATACGCTTCGGCATTCGTCATTTTACGTTCGTTATTCTACATTTTCAAGCGCCCGGTTAATGAAAATAACCATGGGCTGCAGTGCTTCAAAGGCCGTTACGGTTTTTTTGAGGAGGTCTTTTGAAGTGAGATCGGCGTCTTTTAACGACTGCATTGCGATCCAGCTTTTAAGTTTCAGATATTCGCCGGCCGGATTGTTTTTATCGAACCCCTGCGGCACGCGGCTAAGGGTCATATCTTCTTCCCGGTACAGATCGCCGTATATATTGGTGAATTTTTTCGACTGTACTATCTTTTTGAACTCATCGAAGCAATAATCGATCTCCTGTCTAACTTTTTTTGTTTCGGGCGGCATAGGCATCCAGATCCCTCCGCCTACAAAGCTTTGTCCGGGCTCGAGGTGAAAATAATACCCTGCAAAGACCGACTTACGGCCGCCGCGGTTAATGCTGGCGCCCATATTTGTTTTATAAGGCGATTTGTCTTTTGAGAAGCGAACATCGCGGTTGATACGAAAAAGGCATTTTTTGGCTTCCTGTTCGCGTATAGAGTCATCTTTTAGGCCGTGTTTGTCGATTACAGCCTGAATAAAGGTCGTAAAATCAGTTTTTGCCGCATCATATTGTTTACGATGGGCATCGAACCAGGGCTTGTTATTGTTTTTGGAAAGATCCTTGATGAATTTTAAAGTGGAAGATTGCAGCATAGCCAAAGATAAGAAAAGGCAGCAGAAGGCGGAAGGCGGAAGGCGGAAGGCGGAAGGCGGAAGGCGGAAGGCGGAAGGCGGAAGGCGGAAGGCGGAAGGCGGAAGGCGGAAGGCGGAAGGCGGAAGGCGGAAGGCGGAAGGCGGAAGGCGGAAGGCGGAAGGCGGAAGGCGGAAGGCGGAAGGCGGAAGGCGGAAGGCGGAAGGCGGAAGGCGGAAGGCGGAAGGCGGAAGGCGGAAGGCGGAAGGCGGAAGGCGGAAGGCGGAAGGCGGAAGGCGGAAGGCGGAAGGCGGAAGGCGGAAGGCGGAAGGCGGAAGGCGGAAGGCGGAAGGCGGAAGGCGGAAGGCGGAAGGCGGAAGGCGGAAGGCGGAAGGCGGAAGGCGGAAGGCGGAAGGCGGAAGGCGGAAGGCGGAAGGCGGAAGGCGGAAGGCGGAAGGCGGAAGGCGGAAGGCGGTAGGCGGAAGGCGGAAGGCGGAAGGCGGAAGGCGGAAGGCGGAAGGCGGAAGGCGATCAATTTCGGGCGGCGCAAGTTCGTATATTAATCTCAAAATCCGCGAGCAATTCACCATTGACCATTGACCAAAAAAATAAGTGGCGTGAAAGCTAGCCTTATGCATTCACACCACTTATTTGCTTGCATCAATTACCGGGCATTATTTGATCCTGCCCCAGTTCTCACCACTTTTTATACGGTACATGGTCATCTCGGAGACGCCAAATTTTTCCGCTAACTTTTTGATGGTGATCTTCCGGTTCTTGTCGTTGAGGATCTTCTTAATGCCTTGAACCTGTTTTGCATTCAGCTTCAAGCCTTCGGTTCTGTTTGCCTGTACTTTTTTGTACGCAATTTTGGCCGGGCTGTGTTGCTGATGTTCGATCATTTCTTCGAGCGTTGCCCATTTCAGGTTTTTAACAGCATTATCAAGTTTGTTGTGATTAATGTGGATCACATACTTGTTCTTGAGGGATGCTTTTTTGAGAAATAAACGTGCAATCTCACGGTGAATGTACAGCGTACCGTTGTTGCCTGGACGATGCAGGTTCAAAGTTCTGTAACCGGTAGTTAAAGAGCCTTGTAACAATTTGCCGTCTTCAACAACGTCATCTGTGTAGCTGGCTATGCGTCCCATGGAGGACAACGCATACTTTTTACGGAGGTGTTTCCAGCCTGGAAACTGTAGGGGTTTCCACACCTCGTTGGGGAGTTTTTTTATCATCGCCTTTTCCTTTTGGCTAAAGTTACAAAAAAACAAATGTGAAATTCAAACAATTGATAAGAATCATATCAATGATGTATAAGGGACAGGAATTCGGCTTCGGTTATGATCTTGATGGAGGTTATCTTTTTAGCCTTTTCCAGCTTGCTTCCTGCCTCTTCTCCCGCTACCAGATAGTTTAAGTTTGCGCTCACACTGCCGAGTATCTTACCTCCGTTAGTTTCAACCATTGCTTCGGCCTCACTTCTCTTGAGCGTGGGCAAGGTGCCGGTAAATAAAAACGTTTGACCGCTCAGGTTGCCTCCGGTTACAAGGTCCTTTTTGTCGTTTTTCAGCTTCAGGCCCAGCGCTTCAAGCTTTTCAAGGGTTGCTATATTGTCCCAATTATGGAAAAACTGATGTACACTGCCAGCCACCTTGGGCCCTATATCTTCGAGGTTTTGCAGGGCTTCCAGCGAATAGTCCTTCAGTTCCAACAGATGCTTAACCGCATGGGCAAGTGTTTTTGCAGTGGTTTCCCCAACATACCTGATGCCAAGGGCATAGATGAGCCGGTGAATAGGTTGTGCTTTTGATGCTTCAATAGCTGCCTGCAGGTTGGTAATGCTTTTCTTACCAAACCCTTCCAGCGTACCAATGTTGTCGAAGGGTAACTGGTATATGCCGGGTACATCTTTGAGAAAACCCAACGTATAGAACTTACGTATGTTGGCTTCGCCAAGTCCCCTGATATCCATGGCATCCTTACTGGTGAAATGGATGATGCGTTCCACCACCTGGGCCTCGCAGTTGATGTTGCTGCAGCGCCAAACCGCTTCTTCCTGCGGCTTTTCGAGCTTGTCGCCACACACAGGGCAACTGGTAGGAAAGTCGATCTTCTTTTCTGTTCCGTTACGAAGTTCGGGCAGGCTTTTAACGATGTAAGGGATAACATCGCCGGCCCGTTCAACCAGAACCGTATCTCCTATCATCAGGTCTTTTTCCTTTATCACTTCTTCGTTGAACAATGAAACGGATCCTACGGTAACGCCGCCGATAGGCACGGGATCGATCTTGGCTACAGGAGTAACCGAACCGGTACGGCCAACCTGAAACTCTACCGCTTTTAATTTGCTGGTAGCCTGGCGGGCCTTGAACTTATAAGCGATGGCCCAACGGGGGTGATGGGTGGTCATACCCAGTTGTTCCTGCTGGTGAATATCGTTTATCTTTATTACCATCCCGTCGATCTCATAGGGCAGATCATCGCGCTGCTTTTCAAATTCATGGCAGTATTCAATAACGGCATCGATGCCCTTCAGCACCTTCTTTTCCTTCATGGGACTGCGAAAGCCGAGCTCCCATAACATCGTCAAACAACCGCTATGGCTATCCAGTTCCTTATGAAGATCGGTGCCCGGCAACTGGGTATAATGGCTTACCTGGTAAAGGAAAGCTTCCAGGTTTCGCTTACTCACTTCCTTTGGGTCTTTGATGCGTAATGTGCCGGCTGCCGCATTACGCGGATTGGCTAACGGCGGCAGGTTCTGTTCAGCCAGCTGATCGTTATACTTTTTGAAGTTCTGTTTGCTCATCAACACTTCTCCCCTGATCTCTATCTGCCCGAGCCCGTATTTGGAAATAGCTGCCGATAAAGGAATGCTCCTGATCTGTTTGATATTGGTTGTAATGTCATCGCCCTGTACCCCGTTGCCTCTGGTGGCGCCGCGTACCAGCATGTTGTTTTCGTATATGAGCGAAATGCTGGCCCCGTCGAATTTGGGCTCAACGCAGTACTCGAGCGAATCGGCTTTGGCCAGTTCACGGGCACGGCGGTCGAAGTCGATCAGGTCATCGGCATTGTATGAATTATCGAGCGATAACATGGGCACCAGGTGCGATACCGTTGGAAAGTCTTTTGTAAGTTCTTTGGCCACCCGCTGGGTTGGTGAATCGGGTGTGCGTAGCGCCGGGTGCTCTTTCTCGAGTTTTTCAAGCGCTTTATATAGTTGGTCGTATTCAAAATCGGCAATAAGCGGATCATTCAAAATATAATACCGGTGTTCGTGGAAACGGAGCGCATCCCGAAGCGTTTCGATATCCGAGTCGGTTAAATGCCCCTGGGAGTTCTTTTCCATTAAACCGGTAGTAACCTTTTGTAAATCTTTTGTTTGGTCGGGTGAATACATAAAATGATATGGTTGTTGCTGTTTAATCAAAGTTAGGTCAATGCCCTGTTTTAAAACTCAGCATGTAAGTCACGGTTAGCATGCTGCAGATATTGACGAATATCAATTACTGAGAATCTGAAAAAAGGCAAAATAGGTTGTTTTATTCAAAAAATGCGTCTTTCATACAGGGATAACTGTTGTAAAACTAATTAAAAGGCAATAAGTTATACTTGCATGGGTGCATACCTAAGGGTATGGTATCTGAAATATGTCCGTTGTCAAAATGTGTAGTAAAAAAACAACGGGGCGTTCAGGAGTGAAGTATTCAATATATCTTTACCGTATTAACACAACCGGCAACAGGCCCATACCGGATCAATTGTGCAGTTTTTCTTTTGATCGCGTGCCATTGGGCCCTCCCGCCAGTTTGTTTGTTTAATTGCTCTCACTTCAATTAAGACCTTAGTTATTACACGGTTACATGAGATGATGATTCCCGGCCCGTACGCTTGAAACCAGTTAAGCCAGTCTGTTATTACAACAACAGGTTGGAATTATAAATCAGATTTCTTAACCCTGACAATCTAGCTAATAGCCATGGGAACAGCATTACAGAGAACCATTCACCAATTGCGTTCTGAAGACCGTGAGTTTTTTCAGATCGCCATCTCAGTCGATTGTGTAATTTTTGGATTCGACAAAAACGAACTGAAGGTCTTACTTATCAAATCGGACCTGGAAGAGTTTAATAATCAATGGTCTTTATTGGGCGACCTGGTTCGCCCCGATGAAAATCTCGACACCGCTTCTTACCGCGTATTGAAAGACCGTACCGGCCTCGATGACGTATACCTTGAACAGGTGTACACTTTTGGCGAAGTTAACCGGCACCCTGCCGGCCGGGTGATCAGCACGGCGTATTATTCTTTGATAAATATCAAAGACCACCTGCCCGTGTACAGCGATAATGAACTGCACTGGCACCCTGTAAATGAAATATCTGCGCTCGCCTTCGATCACAAAACCATTCTCGAAACCTGTTTGCGCCGGCTGCAGTCAAAGATCGAAGAACACCCCATCGTATTCAATCTGTTGCCCGAGAAGTTCTCCCTCCGTGAGTTACAAAACCTGTATGAAGCCATACTGGGCGTAAAAATGGATCGCCGCAACTTCAGAAAGAAATTCTTCCTAATGAACTGGCTCGAGGATATGAATGAGCTGGAACAGGACGTTCCTCACCGACCCGGTAAGTTGTACCGCTTCAACGCTACTAACGGTAAAACCAAGACCCCTATTCCGGTGTAACATCAGCTTATAATTTTAAAAAAAATGATATGAAGCAGCTTTTCTCCGGAAAGGCTGTCTTTTTTTATAGGGGAACACTAATCATACCAACGCTGTTGCATGGGTTATGACTTCTATATAACTGCAGTATAACGGCATGTGACTCCTTTGTTTAAGTTAGCATGATAAAGTAAAAATGTTCAGGTAGACGCCCGCTGGATCGACTTAATTATTTTTTGGAGTGTTATAAATTAAGTATAATTGTGTACAGGTCACACAATTGGTATTCTCAATTATATAACCAATAACGACTACTATTATGCCCTCAAAACGATTGCTAAAGGCAACACTACTGCCTTTATTGACTGTCATCTATTCTCTCAACGTTTACGCTCAGACAAGACAAATTACCGGCAACATTAAGGACAGCAAGGGTGCCGGCATTATTGGCGCATCTGTTGTTATCAAAGACGCCCAGGGTGGTACCACTACCGGTACCGATGGGTTCTTCAGGCTAACCGTGCCTGACGCAACCAAAACGCTAACCGTTAGTGCGGTAGGCTTTTCTTCGCAGGACGTAGATATCTCTTCAACAACTACCGTTGATATTGTTTTGGTTGAAAGCCAGAGTAGTTTGAATGAAGTTGTAGTAGTGGGTTATGGTACTGTAAGACGGCGTGATATTACCGGCGCCGTATCTTCGATCACTGCAAAGGATTTCAACCGCGGGCAGATCAATACGCCCGAACAATTGCTGCAGGGTAAGGTGCCTGGCTTACAGATCACCAACAGTAGCGGACAACCCGGTGGGCTTACCATTGTAAAGATCAGGGGTAACAACTCCATACGTACGGGCAATACACCGCTGTATGTGGTTGATGGAATACCGCTCGATGGCAGAACGGCCCGCCCTGAATTTGCACCTTCCGGTTTAGGCACCACACCGGCCAGTGATCCTTTAACATTTATCAATCCCAACGAAATTTCTGACGTACAGGTACTGAAAGACGCCTCCGCTTCGGCCATTTATGGTTCACGCGGCGCTAATGGGGTTGTGCTTATCACCACCAAGAAGGGGTCTTCCGGCCCGGCCCGTGTCGATGTGAACGTTTCTGCCGGTTTCAGTGATGTTATGCGCAGGATAGACGTACTGGATGCGGGTGAGTACAGGTCGGCGCTGGCGAAATATGGCGCGCCCCTTTCCGATTCGGGCGCCAACGTTGATCCGTTTGATGAAATACTTCGGTCCTCCTTCACGCAGAACTATTCTGTGGCCCTCAGCGGCGGTTCTGAAAATGCCCGTTACCGCGCTTCTTTCTTTATGGGCGACCAGGACGGGATCATCTTAAAAACAAACCTGAAGAAGTATACCGGAAACTTCAATGGTCAATACAAATTCCTCGATAAAAGACTGAGCATCGACTTCGGCGTTTCTGCTTCACATGTTGGTGAAAGTATTTCGCCCATTTCGCAGGATGCAGGCAGCGGCGGTAACCTTATTTCGCTGGCATTGATCTGGAACCCTACGCTGCAGTTGAGACGAAGCAATGGGTTGTATAACCAGGAAAACCCCAGCGGACAGATAAATCCGTTAGCTTTTTCTGACGCTTATACCGACATCGTAGATATCACTACGTTGCTGGGAAATTTCAATGCCGCTTATAAGTTTACCGATTGGCTCGAGTACAGGATGTTGTATGGCGTAAACTATGGGCGTGGCAGCCGTAAGGCAGAGATCCAGGGCTGGATAAAAGGTACCGGTGGAAACGCCGACGGCAAGGGCCTTGCAGGTGTTTTCGACAGGTATTTGTTCTCTCAAACGCTTACCCATACCCTCAATTTTAACAGAGACCTGTCAGATGATTTTTCTTTAAATGCACTGGCAGGGTTTGAATACTGGAAAACCAGTTATTATGGCGGCGGTTCAACCGTATTTGAGTTCCCCTATAATCTGCAGCAGGATAATCGTATAAACATTCACTATTACGATAACATGGCGGCCGGTAAACAGGGCAATTTAAATACCACTTCATTCCGCGATCCATTGGTTGAAATACAGAGTTATTTTGCCCGCGCCATTATGAGCTTCCGCGACAAATACGCATTGACCGCTACTTTCCGCCGCGACGGTTCAAGTAAGTTCGGTTCCAATAACAAATACGCCAACTTCCCTTCGGTAGCTGCTGCCTGGACCCTCACCAATGAAGACTTCCTGAAGAACAACAAGCTGTTCAATTTGCTGAAACTTCGTATTGGTTATGGCTCAACGGGTAACCAGGAGTTTGCGGCAGATGCGGCACTTGAAGTATACCGGTATACCAATAATGCTACATTGTCGACCGTGCATTTTGGTAATGACGACCTGAAATGGGAAACAGTAAAATCGGTAAATGCCGGTGTGGATTTTCAGTTGTTGAACGGCCGCATTTACGGTTCGGTTGATTATTTCAATAAAAAAACAACCGATCCTATCATCCTCCTCACCATTGCGCAACCTTCGGGTTCTGCCACCCAGTATAAGAACGTTGACGGGGCACATGTAAAAAACAATGGTGTGGAACTTACCCTTGGCGCAGATATTATTGAAGGGAAAGATTTTACCTGGAGTGCGAACGGTAATGTGACCTTCTTAAAGAACAGGTTTGTATATCCTGAAGCAGGTACGGTACCATTTATATTAACAGGGGCTTTACACGGACAGGGAACCAGCGGCGCTTTTTCAGAAGCCATTGCCAATGGGCAGCCGCTGAACGTTTTTTACCTGCCGGTGTTTACAGGCTTTGATAAGGACGGAATAGGTACTTATGCCAATAACGGATCACCTGAGTATGTTGCCGATCCCAACCCTAAGGCGTATATGGGTTTCAATACCGATATCGGTTACAAGAAATGGAATTTGAACCTTGGCGCACATGGTCAGTTCGGAAACAAACTGTATAACAATACGGCCATGAGCGTATTGAACATTTCAAATATCGTTGGCGGCCGCAACATTGCTTCAGGTTTGGTAAGTACCCCTGAAAATATTGCCAATAACATCGCAACTTCTACCCGCTTCCTCGAAAAAGGCAGTTATGTGAAACTACACAATGCTTCATTACGGTATTCATTCGGAAGTGTAGGAAAATACCTGAAGAACCTGGCTGTATCGGCTTCTGTGAACAATGTCTTTGTTATTTCAAAATACAAAGGATTCGATCCGGAAGTGAACGTTGAGAAAGCGCTGAACGGCGTACCGTCATTAGGTGTTGACTACATAGGATATCCTACGCAAAGGACCTACTTGTTAGGTGTAAGTTTTCAATTATAACTGTTACATTAAATTAAGCGATATGAAACTAAAATATATTTCAATATTGGGGCTGGTGACGGTGATGGGTTGTACGAAACTGGATCAGGAGTTACAGGATAGCCTTACAAGCGGAACGTCAAATACAAACGTTTCCGCCCTGCTGAACTCGGCTTACAACAGCATGAACGGTTTAATGCATGCACAGGACCTGATGTTCTCCCTGCAGGAAACAACTACCGATGAAGCGCTTGTGCCTACCCGCGGTGGCGACTGGGACGATAACGGTGTTTGGCGGGTATTGCATGCGCATACCTGGAACACGATACACGTTCAGTTTAAAAACGTTTACAATGCCCTCGGCTCTCTGGAAAGCGCGGCTATTACCGTGCTGGCGTTCAATCCCAACCCCACCCAGCGCGCCGAAGCATTGTTCTTACGCTCGCTTGCCCAGTTTTATTTCCTCGACCTTTACGGCCAGGTGCCTTACAGGAACATAGCCGATTACAACAGCCTCGATCCTTCACCCGTAATGACGCCGCAACAGGCTATAGATACATTGGTGAATACATTAACGGCCATCATTCCTCAATTGCCTGCTTCAAACAAACCTTACAAGGCCAGCCCCGACGCCGCCCGGTTTTTACTGATGAAGGTATTGCTGAACAAGGGCGCCTTCCTGAACAGGCAGGCACCTGCTTTTGAAAATGCCGATATGCAGCAGGTAGTAACGTTAGGCAATGCTATAATGTCCGGCGGTTATTCCCTTACCCCCAATTACTTTGATAATTTCGGTCCCACCAACGCATCGCATAAAAATGAAATGATCCTTGCCTGGCCCAATACCGGCGCAGCAACAAACGATGGTATCAACAGCGGCGGTATAAACGCCCGCTGGATGATGACCCTGCATTACAATTCCTATAATAAAAATAACAGCTTCGGCAGTGCCGGCTGGAATGGCTTTACAACCGTAGCTGATTTTTACAATACGTTCGGCTCTACCGATGAAAGGCTGGGCGGCGTGCCTTATCCAGGTGTTACCGATGAGTCGGGTTTAAAACCAGGGCTGGTAGTTGGCCAACAGGTAAATCAGAATGGCGAAATCATAAAAGACCGGCAGGGAAATAATTTGTCGTTTACGCCCGATGTACGGTTGGTTGAAATAGAAAAGAGCCGCCTCGAGGTGGCTGGTATCCGGATAGTAAAATATCCGCCCGATTATTCTGCCTACAGCAGTGGTAATCAAAGAAACCAGTTGCAGATATTCCGCTTTGCCGATGTGATCTTAATGATGGCTGAAGCCAAACTAAGACAAACGCCTTCCGATGAGGCCGGGGCATTGTTACTGGTGAACCAGCTCAGGAGCTCACGCGGTGCCACACCGCTGGGCGCCATAACCCTGGTAAATCCGAGCAACGTGTATGACCCCAATACCTTACTGGCCGAAAGAGGCCGCGAGTTGTATTGGGAAAGCTGGAGAAGGCAGGACCTTATCCGTTTCGGGGTGTTCCTGAAAGCGTGGGCATTGAAGGAAGCAGATCCCGATCCGGTACGGAACCTGTTGTTCCCCATTGCGCCCGATGAATTACTGGCCAATCCTAATTTGAAACAGAATCCGGGATACGCTGAATAATTTTTAATGCTTAAATTTATTGTACATAGCAAAGGTCATTATACAATAATGACCTTTGCCCTTTCTCAAGGGTAAGTACAGTTTTTAGAATCAATAATATCCCTATCAGGATGTATTTAAAAATATTACCTGGCTGTTTACTTGTTGGATGTCTTTTTTGTTTTTCATGCAGCGACAGGAAAGATGCTCATTCCGCTTTGTTTGAACTGGTTGAAAATACCGGTATCGAATTCAATAATCCCGTCACAGACCAGGAGTATGATAACAGTTTTTTGTTCCGTAATTTTTATAATGGTGGCGGGGTGGCCATTGGCGATATCAACAACGATGGCCTGGCCGATGTGCTGCTGACTTCCAACATGGAAGAGAATAAGCTGTACCTGAACAAGGGCAATTTTAAATTTGAGGATATTACCGCAAAAAGCGGCATGCGGCAGGATAGCATGTGGAGCACCGGTGTGGTAATGGCCGATATCAATTCCGATGGCTGGCTCGATCTGTATATCTGCAATTCGGGCCATATGAAATCGGGTAACCGCCGTAACAAACTTTATATCAATAACCATAACCTCACTTTTACCGAATCTGCAGCACAATACGGCCTGGCGCTTTCAGCATATACAACGCAGGTTTCGTTTTTTGATTATGATCTCGACGGCGACCTCGATTGTTTTATGATCGATAACAGTCCCATGCCGGTGAATACGCTGGGGTATACCAACAGGCGCGAGTTGCCTGCAAAGGAATGGCCCGTAGCCGATTTTGTAAAGGATGGCGGCGATCACCTGTACCGCAATGATAATGGCCGTTTTACCGAAGTGAATAAAGAAGCGGGTATCCACGGAACGTTAATGAGTTTTGGGCTGGGTGTTTCGGTGGGTGATGTAAATAACGATGGCTATCCTGATATTTATGTTGCCAACGACTCATACGAACGTGATTATTTATACGTAAACCAGCAGAACGGCACCTTTAAAGATGAAATGGAGAAATGTATGAAGCAGAACAGCTTTTCCTCCATGGGCGCCGATATTGCCGATATCAACAACGACGGGTATGCCGATATTTTCACCACCGATATGCTGCCCGATAACGACTACCGCTTAAAAACCCTGGGGGCGTTCGATAACGTCGATCAGTACCGCAACAAATTGCAAATAGGTTTCTATCACCAGTATATGAAAAACTGTTTGCAGGTGAACAATGGCAATGGCACCTTTTCGGATGTAGCCAATTACAGTGGCGTTTATGCCACCGACTGGAGCTGGGGCGCCCTGTTGTTCGATGCCGATAACGATGGACTGAACGATATTTATGTTTGCAACGGTGTCAATCGCGATGTTACCGATCTCGACTTTATGGAATTCTTCGCCAATGATGTTATTCAAAAGATGGTTTTAACGGGTAAAAAAGAAAAGGTGCATGAGGTGCTGGAACATATTCCCAAAACGGCGGTCGTAAACAAAGCATTCAGAAATCTCGGTAACCTGCAGTTTACCGATGCCTGTAATGAATGGGGGTTCACCGAGGCATCTTTCTCAAATGGCGCAGCTTATGGCGATCTTGACAATGACGGCGACCTCGACCTCGTCGTGAACAATATAAATCAGCCGGCCTTTATTTATAAAAACCATTCCCGCGAAAAGAATACAAACCATTATCTCAGCGTATTGCTGAAGGGCAATGACCTGAACACGTATGCCATAGGAAGCAAAATAATGGTACATGCAGGTGGCGCCATCATTACCCGCGAAGTAGTGCCCAGCCGGGGCTTTCAATCGTCAATGGATTATAAACAGGTTATCGGTTTGGGAAAGACAACAGGCGTTGATTCCCTGGTGGTGATGTGGCCCGATCGTACGGTAACCGTATTTAATAAGCCGGCCATCGATACCACCCTGGTGGTTACGAAATCGACAGCCGTAAAGAACATGCAGTTCGATAGCCTGCAGAACAACACATTGCTGTTTACAGCAGTGCAGCAGGCATTGGAAAAGCATGAAGAAGATGACTATGTAGATTTCTATTACGAACGGAATATACCCGAAATACTTTCCCGCGAAGGACCAAAGGTGGCAACCGCCGATGTAAATGGCGATGGGTTACAGGATATGTACATCGGTGGCTCCAAAGGCCATCCGGGACAACTCTACCTGCAACAAAAAAGCGGCGGCTTTGTAAAAAAACAGGTGCCGGTATTTCTTCAGTTCAAAGATTTTGAAGATGAGGCTGTATTGTTCTTCGACTGTGACAAAGACGGCGATGCCGATCTGTTTGTTGGCCCGGGAGGCAATAACAGTCCGCCATACAGCCGCGAAATGCAATGCAGGCTGCTAAAAAACGATGGTAAAGGAAATTTCACCCTCAACGCCACTGCATTTCACAGCGATGGTATGAACACGGGCATAGCGGCAGCTAACGATTTCGATAACGATGGCGATCTCGATCTGTTTGTGGGCAGCAGAAGCACACCCCGCAATTATGGAGTTGCGCCAGTCAGTTATATTTATGTCAATAACGGCAATGGTCAGTTTACCGATATGGCGAAAACCAAAAACCCCGATATTGCACATATTGGAATGGTTACTGGGGCCGTATGGGCCAATGTGGCCGGGGATGCGGGCAGCGAACTGGTCATTACCGGCCAATGGATGGCGCCACGCATCTTTTCGTACAATGGCGACAGGTTCACTGAAGTTAAAAGCAATTTGAACGACATGTACGGCTGGTGGCAAACCGTTGTGGCTACAGATATAAATAATGACGGCCGCACCGACCTGGTGCTGGGGAATGTTGGCGATAATTTTTACCTGCGGCCCGATATGGAAAACCCGGTTAAATTATGGATCAACGACTATAATGGCAACGGCTCTGAAGATAAGATCCTTACCCGCTCGGTGGAAAAACGCGATGTGCCGGTTTTTTTAAAGCGGGAGATGCAGGAGGAAATTCCTTCCATAAAAAAGGAGAACCTGAAGAATAAAGATTACGCAAAACGATCGATACAGGAACTGTTCAAAAAAGAACTGCTCGATAAAAGCAGCGTCAGGCTGTTTAACTATACAAAATCATGTGTAGCTATCAACAATGGTAACGGCAGCTTTACCGTTCAGGCCCTGCCATACCAGGTGCAATTGTCAATGATGAATGCCATTCTTTGTACCGATCTTAACAAAGACGGGTTTACCGATCTGGTATTGGGCGGAAACAAATCGGGCTTTCCGCCGCAATTTGCCAAACTCGATGCAAGCTATGGCGAAGTATTGATCAATGACGGAAAGGGCAGGTTCACCTGGTTGCCATCACGGCAAACGGGTGTGCAGGTGGATGGTGAAGTACGGGATATTACACTGGTTACCGGAGCAGGCATGAATTACGTATTATTTGCAAGAAATAACGATTACCCGGTATTATACCGTTTAAAAAAGTAAACAGACGAATAGCAGATGATGATCTTAAGCAGGCAATGGGCGGGCTTATGTTTGATGATGCTGGCCTTACATATAAATTTTGCATGCAACAATGAGGAAAAACAAGCCCCGTTGTTTGAAGTGTTGGACAGCTCCAGTACCGGGTTACAATTTGCCAATACCTTAACGCCTACCGATTCGTTCAATATTTTTCACTACATGTACTTTTACAACGGCGCGGGTGTGGGTGCTGCTGATTTCAATAATGATGGATTGACAGATCTTTTTTTCGCTTCCAGTCAGGCCGGGAATAAACTGTATTTGAACGAAGGCAAATTGCATTTTAAAGATGTGTCTGCCGCCGCCGGTTTGCCCAACGACCATGGGTGGAGCACCGGTGTTTCTATCGTTGATATCAATAATGACGGGCTGCAGGATATTTACGTATGCCGGGTTGGCAATTACGGACGGTTGAAAGGCCATAACCAGTTTTTGATCTGTACGGGAATCGATAAGAACGGTTTACCACATTATACAGACAGGGCAAAAGAGTTGGGCCTCGGTTTTTCGGGCCTCAGTACCCAGGCGGCGTTCCTCGATTACGACCTGGATGGCGATCTTGATATGTACCTGCTGAATCATTCGGTTCACGAAAACGGTACCTTTCAACCGCGCAATGAATTCATGGGAACCTACCATCCGTTATCGGGAGACAGGTTGTTCAGAAATGAGGGCACAGATGCGGCTTCGCCACGGTTTACCGATGTTACAAAAGATGCTCAGATAAACAGTTCGGCCATTGGGTACGGGCTGGGCATAGCGGTAAGTGATATAGACCTTGATGGTTATCCTGATATCTACATTGGTAACGATTTCCATGAAAACGATTATCTGTACCTGAACCAGCGCAACGGCACATTCAGGGATGATCTTAGCCGTTGCGTGATGCACACCAGCCAGTATACCATGGGAGTTGATATTGCCGATGTAAATAACGACGGCTTCCCGGAGATCATTACCATGGATATGCTTCCCGCCGACCCGTATATATTGAAAAGATCGCTGGGTGAAGACGCGTGGGATATTTATAACCTGAAACTAAAGAACGGTTATAGTTACCAGTACACGCGGAATAACCTGCAACTGAACGGCCGCAACGGCTCCTTCAGCGAAGTTGGTTTATACAGCGGCGTGTATGCTACCGACTGGTCGTGGGCCGCCTTATGGATGGATTTTGATAATGACGGATTGAAAGACCTGTTCGTGTCGAATGGCATTCCCAAACGCATGAACGACATCGATTACATCAACTACATTTCAAACGAAGAGATACAGAACAAGCTGCGGGCCGATAAAATAAACGAAAAGGACATGGCCCTCATCGACAAATTCCCGCAAATAAAAATTCCCAATAAATTCTTTAAGAACAACGGTGATCTTGCTTTTGCCGATATAGAAAAACAGGTGGGCGACAATAAGTCAACTTACTCAAATGGCGCCGTGTATGCCGATCTTGACAACGATGGCGATCTTGACGTAGTGGTGAACAATATCAATGAACCGGCGCTGGTGTATGAAAATAAAAGCAACGACAAACACGACAAACCCTACATCGATCTCACGCTCAAAGGGCCACCGAACAATATCAATGGCATCGGCGCCAAAGCGGTGTTGTTTGCAAATGGCCGCATAAAACTGTATGAAAAGCAAGGGGTGCATGGGTTTATGTCGGCGATGGAAATACCCCTGCACATTGGGTTGAATAAAACAAAGATAGATTCCGCTTTTTTGGTATGGCCCGATAATACCTGGCAGCCAATAAACATTCCGGCCGGTTCTTCCCAAATAAAGATGACCTGGCAAAAAGGACTGCCGGCCTTTGATTATCATAAAATAACTTCTTATACAAAGAATTCCACTTTACACCTCACCAATATTACAGACAGTGTGCGGTTACAATACCTGCATATAGAGAATCACTTCCCCGAGTTTGACCGTGAACCGTTGATGCCGCATATGCTTTCAACCGAAGGGCCTGCCCTGGCAGTAGGCGATATGAATAACGACGGGTTACAGGATGTATTTATCGGTTCTTCCAAATGGCAGCATAGCGGGTTGTTTTTACAAAAAGCAGGCGGAACATTTTACAGAACCAGCCAGCCTGCATTGGGGGCCGATAGTACGTTTGAAGATGTGGACGCCTGTATAGCCGATGTAAATAAAGACGGGTTCAATGATCTTATAGTCGCCAGCGGGGGCAATGAGTTTTATGGTCATGATGAGCATCTGCTGCCGCGGGTTTACCTGAATAATGGGAAAGGGCTGTTTGCACGTTTGCCCAATGCGTTCACGGGTATATATGAAACAGTGTCGTGCATTGTGCCGGCTGATTTTAACAAAGACGGTTATGTTGATCTGTTTGTAGGCGGCAGGGCCAGGCCCTGGGCGTATGGAGAAATCCCCAAGTCGTACCTGTTACAAAATGACGGTACCGGTAAGTTCAAAGATGTTACCGCTGCCCATGCAAAAGAGCTAAGTAATGCCGGTTTTGTTACAAGAGCGGTTTGGACCGACCTAGATAAAGACGGCGATAATGACCTCGTATGTTCATTTGAGTGGGGCGGTATCGATGCGTGGATCAACAACAACGGCCGGTTTACCCGCAAGGCGCTTACTGATAAAAAAGGTTGGTGGAATTTTGTAACGCCCTGTGATGTCGACAATGACGGCGATATTGACCTCATAGCGGGTAATCTTGGAGCGAACAGCCGGTTGAAAGCATCGGATAAGGAACCGGTGCGTTTATATTATAATGATTTTGACGAGAATGGTAAAAAGGAACAGGTAGTAACGTACTATGTGCAGGGCAGGGAAATTCCGTTTGCCAATAAAGCCGAGCTGGAAAAGAAAATGCCGGTGTTGAAAAAGGATTTTTTGTATGCGGGGGACTTTGCCAAAGCGCGGCTGAATCAATTGTTTGCTTCTGCCAAAGTAGATCCGGATGACGCGTTTGTGGCCAATTATTTTTACAATGCCATTCTCATAAACGATGGCCACATGCAGTTTGAGGTACAGCCATTGCCCTGGCAGGCGCAGTTAACGGGCTATCGCGATGCTATGGTTGTAAATGCGAATAATGACAGTTTGCCCGATCTGTTGCTGGGTGGAAATTTTTACGATAACAATGTTGAAATGGGGCGCTATGATGCCGATTGGGGTACTATTTTATTGAACAGGGGCCGGGGCCGCTTTGATGTTGAACAAACCAATGGAATAAAGGCAGAAGGCCAGGTGCGGCGAATTCAACAAATTAATATAGGCAACAGGAATGCGTATATACTCGCCCGCAATAACGACAGCGTTATGGTAGTACAGTTCTCAAAATAAAGGGTAATAAATGTCTGTGATCCACCGCGTAGTATCCGGTTCTGCACTTCTGTCGGTAACTAGCTGTTGAAAAGGAAGCGCCATTACCGTTCGCTGATAATCCTGGATGTATAATTGAAACTGATGCATGGCATGGTCCACGGCAGCGTTACCTCCCTGCACCCTTGTAACAAGAAAGCGGTTCATGGGTATACGCTGGTTGAAGAATTGTGCATTTGCGGGTATTTGCCTGTCGAGCGGAATGGCCGTCATCAATTGATAACCGGAAGGGCTCAACGGCGTAATGTTCATGAACGGGTTACCGGTTTGCCGGGCCTTGTGGGCAGCGCTGTATTGCTTTAGGGTGTTTAGCTGCGAATAAATTGCAGACACACCGGGATATTGGGCCTGGTAGGTTTTGGAGCTTAGAAGAAATGAATCCCTGAAGATGGTTTCCCGAAAAGTAATATCGTAAATGTTTTCTTTTTTTTCGGCAAAGGCTTTAAAATGCCTGAGCACGGAATCCATATTGTTCTTTAAAGCCAGTGCCTGCCGGTACCGTTGAATACGTGTAATTGGGTTGATGCCCGTGGTAAAACTGCACAACCAGTTGAGGTTGATGGTATCGCCCGCTTCCGGGAAAATATGCAAAGTGCTATGAAGTGGTTGACCGTTTAGGTCGATTTCGATCTCAAGTGTATTCCGCAGCTTTTTTGTGACCGTAAATGACGTGTTCTTAAATAGAAAGGAGTTATTATGTGCCCTCGTTCCCGGCCACCACACCTGCCATTTTTGATCATTGGTTAACACCCTGTAGGCGCCGGGAACGGTACCCGTAACCGGTGTTATTTGAACAATGTTCAACCTGGCGGGAATGAAAATATAAATGCCGGCAACCGCTGCAGCAATAACTATCACCGTTACCAGAAACCATTTTTTCATAGTGCAAATAGATCGGTGTGTATTTGCAAAATAGTGAATATTGGATTATGGCAAGGGTTATTGTACGTCTTTCTGATGATCGATAATGAACTGAATGATTTCTTCGAGGGAAGTATCGATGCGGGCGATAGCATCGGTTACATCATCGCGGTTTACCTGGGCTGCAAAGGAAGGGGTTTTTAATTTTTTCAGTACGCTTTTCACATCCATGCCTTCATAGCGGTTGGGGCGAATAAGGGCGGCGGCGTGAATAAAACCCGATAATTCGTCAAAGGCATAGATCATTTTATCCATTGTATTCTTAGGTTCAACCCCAAAATAGCGCGGGCCATGCGAGGCAATGCAATGGATCACTTCAGGGTCGATATGACGGCGTTCGAGCTCTTCTATGATAATACGGCAATGTTCATTGGGATGTTTTTCCCAGTCGGCATCGTGCAGCAGGCCGGCAAGTTCCCATTTGCGGGCGGTAAGGTCATCGGCGTTTTCTTTTTCGATGGCCCATGCTTTCATAACGGCGGCCACCTGTTTCATATGAAGGCGCAGGCGGTCATTGGGTACCCAGTCGGTGAGTAGTTGATGGGCTTCTTCGATGGGCATCAGGTTTCCGGTATTGCTAACGTCGCCAAATGTGCTGCGACCGAGGTGGTGAATGGACATGGTTAATTGGGAAATTTTTTAATGGTGATAGTTCGTAAGATACGATTTGAACGCAAAAACTGCCTGAAGTTACCAGTCATAGGACCTCCGAAACCCTTGCCAAGCGGGCTTTTAAGGCAGGAAGAAAAATAATACGTCAAAATATTTATTGAAAATCAATCAAATATAAAGATGCGATAAAAAATTAGTAGTGTAAATGTTTGCTGTGCCAAAATGAACAACCTATCTTTGCGACCCGTTTTTAGTTACCCAACTAAGGCGGAAACGGCAGGCGGGATGGCGCTGCTGTTTAATTTCTTAACCGGCTGAGGCTTATAAAAAAGGTTTTCAGCTAAAAGTTTTTTAAAAATGAGCAAACTACATTTCACTACCCAACATGCGAATGCGGCTACCGTAAAACGCAACTGGTATGTTGTAGACGGTACCAATCAAACCGTGGGACGCATGTGCGCGAAAATAGCGGCTATTCTTCGTGGTAAGAACAAGCCCTACTATACGCCACATGTCGATTGCGGAGACTACATTATCGTTATCAATGCCGAAAAAGTAAAATTCACCGGCAACAAAACCGAGGAAAAAGAATACCTGACGTTCTCAGGTTATCCCGGTGGTCAAAAATCTGAAACAGCCCGCGAACTGCTGCGTCGTCGTCCCGAAGTAGTGGTAGAAAGAGCTGTAAAAGGTATGTTGCCAAAGAATCGCCTTGGCCGCAAAATGTACAAGAAATTATTTGTGTATGCCGGCGACCAACACGAGCATGCTGCACAGAAACCTCAATCATTAACTTTCTAATTGTAAATCATACATGGAAAAGCAAAAAAATGCCGTAGGTCGTCGTAAAGAAGCTGTGACCCGTATCTGGTTAACACGTGGAACCGGTAAGATCACTGTAAACGATAAAGACTACAAAGAATATTTTTCTCTGGTTTATTTGCAGAACCAGGTTGAATTGCCTTTAAAAGCTACTCAGTCTCTTGATAAATTTGATGTAAAGATCAATGCTGCCGGTGGTGGTATGAAAGGTCAGGCTGAAGCCGCGAAACTGGGCATCGGCCGTGCGCTGCTCGAAATCAGTGCTGAATACCGTCCTGCTTTAAAAGCAGTTGGTGTGCTGAAGCGCGATCCGAGATCTGTTGAACGTAAGAAATTCGGTCACAAAAAAGCTCGTCGCAGCTACCAGTTCAGCAAACGTTAATCCATACCAGCGCCTCCGCTCTGTGGCGGAGCGCGTTTTGGAAGCGCTTGTGGTCATTATCAAATTTTTCAAACACACATTTTCAACTTAGTTAAATGGAAAATAACACTTCATTGCAACAGCAGCTCCTGGATGCCGGTGTTCACTTCGGTCACCTGCGTAAGAAGTGGAACCCAAAAATGTTACCATACATTTTTGCTGAAAAGAAAGGTATTCACATTATCGACCTCAATAAAACTACCGAGCACCTGACAGAAGCGGCTGCTGCCTTAAAGCAGATCGCCCGCAGCGGTAAAAAGATCATGTTCGTTGGCACCAAGAAACAAGCTAAAGAAATTGTTACCGAGTGCGCCCGCAAAGTGAACATGCCTTTCGTTACCGAGCGTTGGCTGGGTGGTATGTTAACCAACTTCAACACCGTTCGTAAAAGCGTTAAGAAAATGCAGAGCATTGACAAAATGCTGAGCGAAAGCACTGCAGACGTTCTTACTAAAAAAGAGAAATTAACGCTGGGCCGCGACCGCGATAAAATGGATAAAGTACTGGGTGGTATCAGCCAGCTGGGCCGTGTACCTGCCGCTTTGTTCATCATCGACATCGGCCACGAGCACATCGCACTGGCTGAAGCCAAAAGACTGGGCATCACCACTTTTGGTATGGTTGATACCAACTGCGATCCTAATAAGGTTGACTTTGCAATTCCTGCAAACGACGACGCTACTAAATCTATCGCAATCATTACTCAGTACGTTACTGCCGCTATAGCTGAAGGTCTTGCTGAAAGACAGGCTGCTAAAGACGAAGAAACCGACGATCAGGCAGATGACGAAAAAGAAAAGAAAGCACAACGCCTGCTGGCTGAAGCCGAAGCTGAAGCTGGTCGTGGCCGTGGTGGTAACAAAGGCGGCGGCGGCCATGGTGGCGGCGGCGGTCGTGGTCACGGTGGTGGCGGTGGTCATCGCGGTGGCGGCCAGAACAGAGGTGGTGGTAACCGTCCTGGCGGTAACCGTGGACCCGGCGGTGGCAGACGTTAGTTCATAGTTCTTAGTTCCAGGTTTTCGAAGTTCCTGCCCGCTCACTGCTTTTGAGCAGGTTGAATGTGCAGCACTTTTATGGACCCGGCTTAAGAACAACTATTGAGCTTCACTTGCGTCGCACACTTGTGCTGTTATAACGCTTCTGAACAGAATTAATAAAATGAAAATGCTTCACAGATACATGATTTGAACAGAATCGGGTTATTTGTGACGCATTTTCAAATTTTCATAATATAAATAATCAAATTACTATGTCAGGTGTTGCTATTACTGCCGCTGATATTAATAAGCTGCGTCAGATGACCGGCGCGGGCATGATGGATTGCCGTAAAGCATTGACCGAAACCAATGGCGATTTCGAAGCCGCTATCGACTGGCTTCGTAAAAAAGGCGCCAAGGTTGCTGCACTGCGTGGCGATCGCGAGGCAAAAGAAGGTGTGGTACTGGCTAAAACTACAGCCGATAATAAAACGGGCATCACACTTTGCGTAAGCTGTGAAACCGACTTCGTTGGTAAGAACGCCGATTTCGTTGCCTTTGCACAAAGCATCATCGATGCCGCTATTGCAAACAACGTAAAAAGCCTCGATGAACTGAACGGAGTTTCTATCAATGGCGCTAAAGTTGCCGACCTGGTTAACGATAAACTGGCCAGCATCGGTGAAAAGATAGGTATCACCAAGTTCGAGCGTGTTGATGCTGATTTCGTGGCATCATACATTCACGGTGCAAACCGTATTGGCGTACTGGTTGGTATGAATAAAGCTGCCGCAGAAGCCGGTAAAGACGTAGCAATGCAAATTGCCGCCATGAACCCGGTTGCTGTTGACGCCAGCTCTGTTCCTGCCGCTACTGTTGAGCGCGAGCGCGCCATCGTTACCGAGCAGATCAAAACCGATCCTAAAATGGCCGGTAAACCCGAAGAAATGATCAATAAGATCGCAGAAGGTAAACTGAACGCGTTCTTTAAAGAAAGCACCCTGTTGAACCAGGCTTTCGTAAAAGACAATTCAAAAACCGTTGGCGATTACCTGAAGAGTGTTGATGGTGGCGTAACCGTTACCGAATTCAAACGTGTGGCTTTAGGTTAATATCAGCGAATTACTTTCGAAATAAATGAAGAGGGAAACTGCTTTTGGTAGTTTCCCTCTTTTTTTTGAAAGGGGTTTGTAAAGCATTTCACAAAAGGTGAAAAACATTAATAAAAAATCCTTTCTTTGCACAGCCTTAAAAGGTTTGTGGTTTATTGTTTATGGTTTGTTGTTGCTGCCGCAATTGTAAGTTCGCGCGTATTGGCGTACCTAAATGAATGGCAGTCATTGATCATTTACAGTTAAAAAGTCACCATTGACCCCGTCTGAGCTGGTTCATTTGGGCGGGCATTCACAAAAAATCAAAAGGTCAGTCATACATGCTACCAAAGTACAAGCGCATTTTAGTAAAACTCTCCGGCGAATCATTGATGGGCGATAAAAGTTTTGGAATGGATCCTGCCATCCTGGCCCAATATGCACATGACATTAAAGAAGTGGCCGACCTGGGTGTTCAGGTGGCCATTGTGATCGGGGGCGGCAATATTTACCGGGGAATGAACGAAGCAGAAACTGGTATCGAGCGCGCTCACGGCGATTATATGGGCATGCTGGCCACGGTGATCAATGGAATGGCAATGCAGGCCATGTTGGAAAAAATAGGTGTTTTTACGCGTTTGCAAAGCGCCATAAAAATGGAACAGATAGCTGAACCATACATCCGCCGCCGCGCTATCCGCCACGTTGAAAAAGGCAGGGTGGTGATCTTTGGGGCCGGTACCGGTAACCCCTATTTCACAACCGATACGGCCGGTTCGTTACGCGCCATCGAAATACAGGCCGATGTAATTCTGAAAGGCACCCGCGTAGATGGTATCTATACCGCCGATCCGGAAAAAGATCCTACCGCCAAAAAATACGAATCCATCACTTTTCAGGAATGTATTTCAAAAAACCTGCGGGTAATGGATATGACGGCGTTCACCCTTTGTATGGAGAACAAACTGCCGATCATCGTATTTGACATGAACAAGCCGGGCAACCTGCGCCGCGTAGTGAGCGGAGAAAAAGTTGGTACCCTCGTAAAAGGCTAGTAAGTGACTGATAAACAGGGGTTTAATTTTATCGTTCGCTTTTTTGCATTTATCGCAATACTGTATTAAATTTCCTATACGAAAAACCACCGTACCGGTGGTTTTTTCATTATCCTCTTTTCAAAGATCCCATGAAAAAATAGCGCAGAGATTGATCATACCTGTGATGCGGTGTATACTCTAATTCCGAAGCCGTTATGAACTATGTATTGGTTATTCTGGGGTACCAGATGTATGTTGGGATTCTTGAAATTGTTGTTTTCCTGCTGGGCGGTGTAGCCCTGGGCTTCTTTATTCACTTCTTTCTCGTGAGCCGCAGAACAATGTCAATAAAATTACCCGAACGGGAACTGCCTGTCATTGCTGATACCGCTTTTAATGATGCCGACGAATGGCGGCTGAAATATTACGAGGAAATGGAGCTGCAGGAAAAAGTGCAGATGCAGCTGCGCCGCGAGCTCGATGAGGTGCGCGATAACGAAGAGCTGCTTACCATAGAGGTGGAAGAGCTGCACAAGGAATTGAAGCGCCGCCATGAACCGCCTCAGCTTGTTGAAAAGCCGGTTTCCCTTGCTTCACAGGAAGAACAATCTGAAGAATATCTTATCCGCCTGCAAAGAACACAGGAAGGCCTGGCCCAACAAAACCAGCAGATCTCCCTGCTGCTCGACCAGATAGAGCTGTTGAAACAAACCGAATTCAAACACATCGATACGTTGAAGGCGAATGAAGAGCTGAATGCCCGCCTCAATGAAATGCTTTCCGTACTGGCAGGCAGGGACGCGCGTATTGTTGAACTGGAACAACAACAACTGCTTTCGGAAGAAATGGAAGAGCGGATGCAAAAGGCTTATGAGGAGTTCAATGCGCTACGCGAAAAATTGTTGAAGGTCGAAACCCTTTCCAACCCGCCCAGCCGCCAGTTCGAGTTTGAGGAATTACAGCAGAACCATTTCAAACTTATAAGGGAATTCGACGAATACAAACAAAAACACCTCGACCTGCTGGAGGAGAACCAGCGCCTGTCGCGCCTGCTGGCCGATACTGAAGAAAAGCTGCGCGAATCGAATTTCCAAAGGCAGCAGTTACAGAAAAAAATTACCTTCCTAGAAGAACTGAACCGCGATCTGCAGCAGATCTCTGAACATAACAAAAAGCTGGAAAACCAGCTGCGCCGCATGAGCGAAATTGAAGTGATGCTGGCCCGTGTGCAGGGGAAAGGTGGTAAGGGAGATGGGCAACCGCCGGAGTAGTTAATGTGATAATGTGATAATTCGATAATGAGATAATGGAAGAATGAAAAACCCACTTATAAGTGGGTCATTTTTTTTAGGATTGTTAGTTCGATCAGTTAATTGGCCGGGGTTATTCCAAGGAATTTTTGAACGCGGGTTTCATGCAGCTCTCCAGTTCTTTATAGGAGATATACAGGAACACATCGCCCATTCCATGGTTGCCATGGGCGCCGCCGATATCAATGTAGCTATAGTTAGGGAGCGACAGCAGCTGATTTTTTCATACTATGCATAGAAACAGTGTTCGTGTAATCAGCAGTGGTACCACGTTTGCTTTCAACGCCGCCGGGTAACGTGGCACACATTGCCGTGTTAAATTAACAGGTTAATGCTTATGATCAAAATCAGGAGTGTTAATTGTGCATGCCATTACCTTTGTACTTTAAAATCGTAGTTCATGCCATCAACTATCGCAGCTATTCGCAAAGATTACATGTTAAGGTCACTGCTTGAAAAAGATGTAGACGCCAATGCCATTCGTCAATTCGATAAATGGTGGCAGGAAGCCATTCATAGTGAGATCGATGAGGTGAATGCCATGACGCTGGCTACCGCATCGGCCGATGGGGTGCCGGCTGCCCGTATTGTATTATTAAAAGGTTATGATGAGCATGGATTTGTGTTTTTTACCAATTACGACAGCTTCAAAGGCCTGCAAATGGCAGAAAACCCAAGAGCATGCCTGGTGTTTTTCTGGAAAGAACTGGAACGGCAGGTACGCATAACCGGACTGGTTGAAAAAGTAAGCGCAGAAGAAAGCGATATTTATTTCAACAGCCGGCCCGAGGGAAGCCGTATCGGGGCGTGGGCATCACCGCAAAGCCAGGTGATCGAAAGCCGGGAATGGCTCGAGGAGCGGGAGAAAACACTGGCAAAAGATTTCGCCGGTAAGCCATTAAAAAGACCCGGTCACTGGGGGGGATACCGGGTAAAGCCCATCAGTATTGAGTTCTGGCAGGGGCGCCCCAGCCGTTTGCACGACCGGATCCAGTATACATTACAGAGTGATAATACGTGGTTGATTGAGCGGTTGGCACCGTAGGCCGTTTAACTGACTAAAATATTAACAGGTTAACGAGGTGATAAACTAACTTATCAACTGGTTAACCTGTTAACGCGTAAACTAATTTCTTACTTCTTTTTAGCTGCAGCTGCCTTTTTTGTTCTGGCAGGACGGCTTTTTCCGAATGAACCTTTAAAGGTTTTACCTTTTTTCGTTTTTTTATCTCCTCTACCCATGTTATAAGTTTATTAAGTGATTATAAAGTAACGCAAAAATAAAAAAAGCTCCGATACTTCGCATGCAGTAACGGAGCTTTCGTGCTTAAGGCAGTAATTATAATTTAGCCTGTAATTCTTTACCTGCTTTGAAACGGGCAACTTTTTTAGCTTTAATCTTAATCACAGCACCGGTTTGCGGATTACGACCATTGCGAGCTGCTCTTTTTGATACAGAGAATGTACCAAAACCAACCAGGGTAACTTTACCTCCACCTTTTAATGTTTTGGTAACTGCTTCGATGAAAGAGTCAAGAGCAGCATTAGCCTGTGTCTTAGTAATGCCTGAATCATCGGCAAGTTTTGCAATTAATTCAGCTTTGTTCATAGTGTGATTTTTTAAGAATTTATGCAGCAACAAATTTAGCCGCTTTTTACTTGAAACAAAATTTTTTGATCGAAAAATTAACATTTGATAAAGTGCTGAAAACCGCTTGGGGCAAGGTTTTTAGCAAATTGAAATGTTTTGTAATGTGTTTTGTGAATTGATGTTACACGCTGAAATGCTGTACAGTCCTGTGTTTCATGCGATGCCGGCTGAAATGCTGGCCTGTAAAGGGTTTCGTGGAATATACAATAAATTTAGCAGGGAGGCCTATTAAAATATTATTTTCCACAATCATTTCACAACTTCCATTACCGTGCGGAACGCAATAAAGCGATCGCCCCATTTATCAAATGCTTTCTTTCGTAATACAGGTTCGAATTCCTCAGTGAAACGCACATAATTCTCCAGTGAAGGCGCGAAATATTGTATTACAAAGGTCATTCCCTCCGAATCATCCTGATCGAGCAGCCTGAACATTTTCCATTGGGAAAATTGTCCGCAAGCCATTATCTCGGGTATATGTTCCTGCTGTTGCCACAATAACCACGCTTCATCTATTGCAGGATGAACCTTTACCGTAATGTTATAAACGATCATGGCGAATGAGAAACAGTTTGCATTAGAAAATGTTGTATCAAACGTAGAATAAGGTGTAAAAATTACAATTGATCACTAATTAAGTTCCAGGTATACGGGGCAGTGATCGCTGTGTTTTACATCGGGATAAATTTCTGCGCTCTTCAAACGGCTGCGTAACGGTTCTGTTGCATTGATATAATCGAGCCGCCATCCTTTATTTTGCAGCCTTACTGTAGGAAAACGCTGGCTCCACCAGCTATACCGGTTAGGTTCGGGATGAAAAACACGAAAAGTGTCTATCCAGCCGCTGCTGAATAATTTATCCATCCACGCCCTTTCATCGGGTAAAAAACCTGAAGTGTTCTTATTTCCTTTGGGATCGTGAATATCCAGTTCGGTATGCGCAATATTGTAATCGCCGCACAGAATGAGTTTGGGATATTGCTGTTTCAATGTTTCGAGGTAAGAATAAAAATCATTAAGCCAGCTATATTTCACCGTTTGCCGTACATCGCCGGTTGTTCCCGATGGGAAATATGCGTTAATGAGGCGGATATCTCCGAAGTCGAGCTGTATGATCCTGCCTTCATCATCGCTTACCGCATGTTTGTTCCCGTATTCTACGTTATCGGGTTTTATTTTGGTAAAAACGGCTACGCCGCTGTACCCTTTTTTCGAAGCGGAGAACCAATAGTCCTCATAGCCGCATTCGGTTACCAGTTGGCGGTTTACATTGTCTTTGGTGGCTTTTGTTTCCTGCAGGCAAATGATATCTGCGGGGTCGGTCTTTAACCATTCGCAAAAACCCTTTGTCATGGCTGCTCTTATGCCATTAACATTATAGCTAATAATGCGCATGATTTTTTGTTTAAATTGGCTGGCAATTTACACTATTGATATGGAAGCAGCTTCAGCCAAGAAAAAGATTGAGCCGATAATACCACAAAAAGAACAGGTTTATCTGGATGGGCCCAAAAGCCGTACGTATGAACTGGCCTTTGCCTGGCGGGTGTTCAAACAATTCATCAAGGGTTTCAGGGCCCTGCATTTTATGGGTCCCTGTATTACCGTGTTTGGTTCCGCCCGGTTCAAAGAAGACCACCCTTATTATGAAAGCGCCCGCATATTCGGCAAACGTATTGCCGATACGGGTTTCGTAACCATGACGGGCGGCGGCCCCGGTATTATGGAAGCGGCCAACCGCGGCGCTTTTGAAAATGGCGGCGTGTCGGTTGGTTGTAACATCACGTTGCCCTTTGAGCAACATGTGAACAGGTTCGTTACCAAGTCGATCACCTTCGAACACTTCTTCGTTCGCAAGGTATTGCTGGTTAAATACTCTTATGCGTTCATCATTATGCCGGGCGGTTTCGGCACTATGGACGAGTTCTTCGAAACCCTCACCCTTGTTCAAACCAAAACCATTACACAATTCCCCATCGTGTTGTTTGGTAAAGATTACTACAGCAACCTATGGAACTATGCTGAGTTTATGGCACAGCAGGGCACCATCAGCCGGGAAGACATGAAACTGGTTCTGCTTACCGACAGCATCGATGAGGCAATGGAGCATATTCAAACCTATATTAACCGGAATTACCAGGTTAAGCCGCGTAAAAGACGTCGTTGGCTGTTTGAAAAAAGATGAGGCAAGCGAATCGTGGGAAAGGAACGTTATTGCGCTTTCTTACGTGTTGGCAGGGTAACACCGAGGTTTAAGATTAGCTCGTAGGTACCAAATGCCTGGCGGGCTTTACCCTTGTAAATATTCAGGTGAGCATACCGGGCATAGTCAACTTTGTGTGCGAACTCGAGGTAAACATATTTGTAGAAGGTGGCCCTTAAAGCGTTTTCTACACCTATGTTCCAGCCGCCGATCTGAAAATCGGGGTTGTTCTTTTGTCCGAACAAACTGTTCTCAACATGCGGAATAACTGGGCCTACACCGGCTTTACCCAACATGTCGAGTTGGAATTTGTTACCAGGGCTCTGATAGAGGTCCCAGCGTTTTACAATGTTGAACAGTAAGAAATTGGCGCCATTGTTAAGGAAGTAATAGAAACCGTTGTTGTCGTTCCACTCAGTGGTGGCGTCAACTGGTTTGTTGTCCATGGTGCCCTTGTATCTAACTTCCTGCCGGTCGATGATGTACTTGGTGTGATCGAAGTTGATCTCGATTGCCAGGTCATCTCTGAAAAAATAACCGATGCGGTAGTTGTACTGGGGGATCGTCATGGCCCGGTCGAAGATTCCTTTATCCCAGCCGGGGTTGTCATGGGCCCGAACGTTTTCAAAGGTATACTTGTTACCAAGTTCGGGCTGGTTGATGTGAAGATCACTTTTTGTGTACCATTCCTTGTTGTACCCCCAGGAGAAATAGAATTCTCCTTTACGGTTAGAAGGTTTGGACTGTGCTGCTGCGAAATCAGGCGCAAGCATACACAAAAATGCTATTGCCGTAATAGCATTTCTACGGGAATTTCTCATTTTGCTACTGGATTAATGCCGTTAACCAAGGGAACGATGCCCAAACGATCATGATGTTTTTAATATTGTGAAATACGCGCTACAAACTTTAAACATCATACTCAAGAACAGGGCGCAGCCACCTTTCTATCTCTTCAATCGGCATGTTTTTACGGGCGGCATAATCAATAACCTGATCTTTCTGAATTTTTCCTAATCCAAAGTACTGGCTTTGCGGGTGGGCAAAATACCAGCCGCAAATTGATGAAGCAGGGTACATGGCCAGTGATTCCGTTAACGTAATACCGGTTGCCTGCTCTCCACCCAGCAGATGGAATAGTTTGTATTTTTCAGTATGATCAGGACAAGCCGGATAACCAGGTGCCGGTCTGATGCCTGAATATGATTCTTTAATTAACTCTTCATTCGAATAATGTTCATCTTTTGCATAGCCCCAGAAATCTTTCCGCACCCTTTCATGCAACAGTTCTGCAAAAGCTTCGGCAAGCCTATCTGCTAACACCTGTAACATGATTTTGTTGTAATCGTCGTGGTTTTCTATAAATTTTTTTATGTGTGGCTCAATTCCATGGATAGTGACGGAAAATGCACCCATGTAATCATTGCCGCCGGCCCCCTCCTGGCCTCCACCGGTGGGGGAGGAAGGTTTAATAAAGTCAGCTAATGAAAAATTCGGTTGGCCGGCCGCTTTTTTATTCTGCTGGCGCAGGCTTTCCAGTTGTGCAGATACTTTTCCGTTATCATCGTATAAGAAAACAGAGTCTTTTCCGTTGCTGCCCGCCTTCCAGAAACCGATAACACCGCGGGCCGTCAACCATTTTTCGCTAATGATCTTTTTCAGCAGGTCGTTGGCATCGTGAAACAGTTTCGTGGCTTCTTTTCCTACTTTTTCATCCTGTAAGATGGCGGGGAACTTGCCATGCAATTCCCAGGCAATAAAGAACGGGCCCCAGTCGATGTAGTCGACCAGCTCGTTGAGGTCGTAGTTGTCGAGAATTTTTGTTCCGGTGAATTGCGGTTTAACCGGCGTATAGTTGTTCCAGTCGATGGCTACGCGGTTTTGCTGCGCTTCTGCGAAAGGAAGATATTGTTTGGCGGTTTTCTTGTTGCCGAAATCATCGCGCAGCTTTTGGTATTCTTTACCAATGTTGGCAAGAAAATCGGGCTTTTGTTCTTTACTTAATAATGAACCGGCAACGGTTACACTCCGCGATGCGTCGAGTACATGCACAACCCCATTGCCGTATTGAGGGGCAATTTTAACCGCGGTGTGCATGCGTGAAGTGGTGGCGCCGCCTATCAGCAGCGGCTGGTTCATATTGCGCCGTTTCATTTCATGGGCCACATGCACCATTTCATCGAGCGAAGGGGTGATAAGACCGCTTAAGCCAATGATATCTACGTTTTCTTTTTGCGCTGTTTCGAGGATCTTGTCGGCCGGCACCATTACACCGAGGTCAATGATATCATAACCATTACAGCCTAGTACCACACCTACGATGTTCTTTCCTATATCATGCACATCGCCCTTGACGGTGGCGAGCAGGATCCTGGCGGCGCCTGATGCGGCCGCAGCCTGGCCCGAATTACGCAGTCTTTCTTTTTCTTCTTCGATATAAGGGGTAAGAATGGCTACCGATTTTTTCATTACCCGCGCGCTTTTTACCACCTGTGGCAGAAACATTTTACCGCTGCCGAACAGGTCGCCCACCACGTTCATGCCGTTCATTAAAGGCCCTTCTATCACATCGAGCGGCTTGGGATATTTCAGCCGGGCTTCTTCGGTATCCTGGTCAATATAGTCTGTAATACCGTTTATAAGGGCATGTTTCAACCGCTCTTCAACGGTATTGCTGCGCCATGCTTCGTTCTTAACTTCCGATTTATCTTTTGCTTTTACCGTTTCGGCAAAGGCGATCAGCCGGTCGGTGGCGTCTTCGCGGCGGTTCTGGATAACGTCTTCGCACAGTTCGCGCAGTTGCGGTTCTATTTCATCATAAACTACAAGCTGGCCGGCGTTTACGATACCCATATCCATACCCGCTTTAATGGCGTGGTACAGGAATACCGCGTGCATGGCCTCACGTACAGGCTCATTACCGCGGAAGGAGAATGAAATATTACTAACCCCGCCGCTTATTTTGGCCAGGGGCATTCGTTGTTTTATGATGCGGGTAGCTTCTATGAAATCGATGGCATAGTTGTTATGCTCTTCAATACCGGTTGCTACAGCAAATATGTTGGGGTCGAAAATGATATCCTGTGGATCGTAACCAACCTGTTCGGTAAGGATCTTATAGGCCGTTGTACAAATATCGACCCGGCGCTGGAGGGTATCGGCCTGGCCCTTTTCATCAAATGCCATTACTACAACAGATGCGCCGTACAGCTTACAGATGTTTGCCTCGCGAATGAATTTTTCCACTCCCTCTTTCATGGAAATAGAGTTCACGATACACTTGCCCTGAACGCATTTCAAACCCGCTTCAATGATCTCGAACTTGGAGCTGTCGATCATGATGGGGATCTTGGCAATATCGGGTTCGCTTTGCAACAGGTTCAAAAAGGTGGTCATGGCCTTTACGCCGTCGAGCAGGGCGTCGTCCATATTTACATCGAGTACCTGTGCGCCGCTTTCTACCTGCTGCCGGGCAACGCTGAGCGCTTCTTCATACTTGTTCTCCCTGATAAGCCGGGCGAATTTTTTCGAACCGGTTACATTGGTTCGCTCCCCTACGTTCACGAAATTGGTTTCAGGGCGAATGACCAGCGGCTCGAGGCCTGAAAGTCGCAAGTATGGTTTTATCGTAGTATTAGCTGACATACCTCATTTACATTTTGGAATTTTAAACCCAGGTGGTCCCGGGCAGAAGATGGTTCCTGCACCGGTATTTATAACGCCTTTTCCAAAACCGGTAAAGGTCTTGGTTTGAACCGGCGAACATGTTCGGCAATATGTTTAATATGATCGGGCGTTGTACCGCAGCAGCCGCCCACGATGTTCACAAAACCTTCACTGGCCCAATCTTCAAGGAAATGAGCGGTTTGTTCGGGTTGTTCATCGTATTCGCCCATGGCATTGGGTAAACCGGCATTGGGATAAGCCGAGGTATAGCAGGATGCTATCTGGCTTAACTCTTCAATATGCGGCCGCATTTCAGAGGCGCCCAACGCGCAGTTGAGGCCAATGGATAGCGGTTTGGCGTGCATAACCGAAGTATAGAAGGCTTCCAGTGTTTGCCCGCTCAGCGTACGGCCCGAAGCATCGGTGATGGTACCGCTGATCATGATAGGCAGTTCGGGTTTGCCTTCATCGGCAAAGTATTTTTTGATGGCGTAAATGGCGGCTTTGGCGTTGAGGGTATCGAAGATGGTTTCGATCAGCAACAGGTCAACCCCGCCATCTACGAGGCCTTTCACCTGCTCGTAATAAGCGCTCATGGCCTCATCGAATGTAAGCGCCCTGAAACCGGGGTTGTTTACATCGGGCGATAATGAGAGCGTTTTGTTAAGGGGGCCAATGGCGCCGGCAACGAAAGCACATTCGCGGCCGCCGGCCCCCTCCCGGCCTCCCCCAGTGGGTGAGGAGGAGAAAAATTCTTTAACAGCCTCTTTGGCAATCTTTGCGGCTTCAAAGTTCAGTTCGTAAGCCAGCGACTCCATATGGTAATCGGCCAGCGAAATAACCTGTGCATTGAACGTGTTGGTTTCAATGATATCGGCGCCGGCTTCGAGATATAGCTTGTGAATGCCCTTGATGATGTTGGGTTGAGTAAGCACCAGCAGGTCGTTGTTACCCTTTAGGTCGCTGGGCCAGTCTTTCAAACGTTCTCCACGATAGTCGGCTTCTTCCAGCTTATGGCGCTGGATCATGGTGCCCATTGCGCCGTCAATGATCAGGATTCGCTCCTGAAGGCATTGTTGTATTGATTTCATGCTGCCCTCCTTTTGTTTAGCATAGCGGTTTTTGTTGATGAGCATTGCCGGACGGGGTTGACGTTTTGTCAACAATGACACAGATAGCAACATGCTACCGTTCATTCATTGATCCGAACCGGTAAACGTAGGAAACTATTGTGGCGAGAGTTTCTTGTCGTTTATTAGTTCAGTTATAAGCATCTGTTTTGATGGTTATAAGGAGCCAGATGCCGGTTCCTGCTCAGGATGCACAGGCCGAACAATAAACAAATCTGCCTGTGCGGGTGCAAATTTACAGCTTGTTATGTTAATATCAAACTACTGATATTTAAGGACGCCGGTAGAGGCTGAACGGGTGCTATAAAAGGCTGTTGCTTAATGCTGCACATACTTTTCAACCGGCAGCCTGTTGGTGATGCTGCGGGCAAGCGTCATTTCATCGGCGTATTCCAGTTCGCCGCCGAAGGCAATGCCGCGGGCAATAGTGGTGATCTTAACCGGGTTTCCCTGCAGCTTTTTCTGTATGTAGTAAATGGTGGTATCGCCCTGGATGTTGGGGTTCAGCGCAAAAATGAGCTCTTCCGTTTTTTCGCGGGGAATGCGTTGCAGCAGTGGTTCTATGGTAAGCTGGTCGGGACCAATGCCATCGAGCGGTGAAATGATGCCGCCCAATACATGATACACACCGCTGAATTGCTGGGTGCTTTCTATAGCAATAACATCGCGGATGTTCTCCACCACGCAAATGATATCCTGTTTACGCATGGGATTGGCGCAAATGGTGCACGTGGAATGATCTGCCACGTTGTAACAACGTTCGCAAAATTTTATCTCCCGGCGCATTTTAAGCACCGCGTCGCCAAATGTTTCCACGTTACCGGGGTCTTGCTTTAATAAGTGCAGTACCAGCCGCAAAGCCGTTTTCTTTCCAATACCGGGTAGTTTGGCAAATTCACTCACCGCGTTTTCCAACAAAGAAGAAGAAAATTCCATGCTGTAAAGATACCAAACGGTTTGTGGTTTGGGTTTATGGTTTGTGGTTATTCCTATACGGCGAGCGGCCGACAAACTGGCGGCCGCTCACACTTTTTAATTTTTAATTTCTAATTCCTTATTTCTCATTTCTCTAAAGTGATATCGATAATGTTATCCCACTTGGCTTTTACGGTTATTTTACGACTTATCGGTTGCACTTTTTCGGGCTGATGCCGGTTCTCAAAGAAGGAACCGGGGTCCCACACGCCATTTTTGTTATCGTCGTATAAAATGCGCAGATCGTATTCGCCGGGGGGGAACAGTTTTGCATAAAATTCCTTACCGGTCATGGGGTATGAGAATTTCACCGCATCGCCCGAAACGAACTGCAGCACGGGATTTCTGCTGAAATCGAGGTTGATGAGCCGCAGCCTGAGCAGGCCGTACTCGTTTTCATTCTTAGTGCGGAATTTGAGGGTATCGGTTTTTAAAATTCTTTTACCCGAAGTGTCTTCTGCAAACGCCGAATCGAGGATCAGGGTGTAAGGGGTATTGGGAACCCAGTTATAGGAAATGGTTACTATTTTATTGCTTGTGTCTTTGATGAACCGGTAATTCGAAAGCGGTTCGTTCTTTTCATTTGCGAGCACCACCTTGCTGCTGTCGAAGATGCTGAGCGGTGCGGGAAACCTGAGCTCGAGCTGGCTTAGGAGGTCTAATTCACTGTTGCCGAGGTTGGTTTCGAAACGAAGCCTGTTATCCTGTTTATCGCTCTTTTTGTTGTTTCCCTGTTTGCCCGGCTGCGGCAGCGTTTGTTTGGCTTTTTCTTCTTTTTCGTCGGTGTAGGCGTACAAAGTGATGGGCTGGGGTGAAACGGCAGGTGTTACCCGTTCATCGGCAAAAGCAAAAAGCTGGCTGCCGCTGAGGTACCGGCGTTGACCGCCTTCATCTTTCAACGCAAAAAGGGCGAAGGAACCGGAAGGCAGGTTGTTGAAACGGTAATTGCCATTATTGTCGACCCGCGCAACATAGCGGGGTTTTTCTTTTATGATGGCAGAATCATCGGTGCTCGAGTGCAGCATAACGATGAGGGTAGAATCGATTTTACCCGATTCGGCGATGATGACCCGGCCGGTAATTGCCAGGGAATCGAGCGCGGTACCGGTGGTGAACCGGTAGGTAAAATTTTTTAAAACGTTGCCTTCGTTCACGTCTTTTATTGCATTTCCAAAGTCGATGGAATAAGTAGTGTTCGGTTGCAGCGTGTCTTTGATCGTTACCGTTACGGTGCGCAGTTTTGAGTCGACCAGCGGGTTTATTTTGGGCGTTGGGGAAACCAGCAGGTTTTCCTGGATATTGTCTATCTGAACGAATTCATCGAACTCAAAAACAACCTTTTTGCCGGTAAAGTTGGTGGCCGAATCGCGGGGATTTACTTTCACCAGCCGGGGAGGCAGGGAGTCGCGGGGGCCGCCCATAGGCGGAACAATATTGGCGCAACCAGTTTGCACCAGGGTTGTCGGAAGCAGCGCGAGGATCAACAGGAACGGCGAAACTATCTTTAAAATAGAAGCATACTTCATAAGGCCGCAAACTTAAGTTGTTTATTGGCAAATGTCGTCTCCAAAGAGTTAAATGTTACGGGGTTGCCGGTTACCGGGGTTTTAAGTTCAGGCTTTGCAATAATTGGGTGGCAGATGTGCAGATGCGCGAGGTATGTAATAGTTTGGCAGTCCGGTTTCATGGCCCTGTAACCTGTACCTTGTAACCTGTAACGCATATCTAACCGGTACCTGGCGCCCGGCCCCGGCTAACCGGCTATCCCTGATTCTCTTCCTCTTCGGCCAGATCGTGTAAGGCCACCGCCATTTTATTGGTTTTTACAAAATTGCACCAGTGGCAGTCTTCGCTGCCGCAGCCAATGTAAAATTCGCGGTTCTGGATCTTTTCCCATACCGTTACGATCTGCTGTGAAACGGTGGTGATATCGGCCGGGCTGATAACGACCTTTTCTTTACGGTATATTTTCTTTTTATCGGGCTCAATAAAGTCGAACTCGGTGCTGATCACCTGCCAGTCCTTGCTTTCGTAATTATCGATCAGGATCTTGTAAAAAACGGCCTGGCGCCAGTAATCGCCGCCATTGGGTTCTTTTTCGTTCGGGGGCTGTAGTTTGGCCCTTGCCTTATCAGGATCGCCGGTTTTATAGTCAACGATGTTCACCTGTTTGCCGTCAAATTCCAGTTTATCGAGTTTTCCCTTGAGCTGAACACCATTCACAACGACATTACGGATATTCCTTTCTACTGCAACAATGCGGTTCCAGCTATAAATGTATTTATCGTAATAGTTGGCCAGTACTTCATGTCCATACTCGAGGCGGCGGTCGAACTGTTCGCGGGTGAAGTTCTCGCGGTGGCGGTGCATGTACCAGGTGAAATCATCGATGAACTCAGCCTTGCCGGGAAATTTGTTGTTGTGTTCCTGCATTTTTTCAAACAGGCGTTGCAGGGCATGATGTATGGCCGAACCAAACTCGGTAGCCTCGTTCTTGGGCGAGGGAATACGCAGGAGGTTCTTGAAGTAAAACTCCAGCGGGCACTTTAAATAATTGTTCAGTGCGGTTACGTTCATCACAAAGCGATCGAGCAGGACCGTAATAAATTCTTCTTCAATGCGGCCGATCTCGGGCGCCTCTGTTTCCCGGAACTGTACCAGCTGAAATTCGGTGATCACTTCTTCACTGGTAAACACTTTTTCAACAGGCAGCTGGTGTTGTTCCTGTATTTCGGCCAGGAACATAGATGGTTCCAGTTCCTTTCCATCGTTCTTATAGCGGCAATAGGAAATATAGAGGTAATGTTCGGCGCGGGTAAGCGCTACGTAAAACAAACGGCGCAGCTCTTCGAGCTCGGTCCCGGCACCCTCCCTGCCTCCCCCGGTGGGGGAGGGGCCAGTTGCCAAAGCCTGATTGAGAAACACATTTTCCGGGATCTTGTAACCGCCGCCGGGTTTGCGTTTCTTTTCCCAGAAAGAAGCGTTACAGCCGGCAATGAATACATATTCAAACTCGAGGCCTTTTGAGCCGTGAGCGGTAAGCAGGTTAACCCCTTTATCATTACCGCTTACCTGAACAAGCGGTAGTGGCAATCCTTCTTTTTCCATCAGTTCGAAGATCTCAACCAGGTCGGTGAGCTGCAGTAAAGGATTGCGGTGTGTTTCTTCTTTTATAAAATCGAATAAACCGGTAAGCACCTGCATCATCCACGCTTTTTCGGGGCTTTGCATAATGTTGTTCAGCAAACCGGTGCGGCGGATGATATTTTCAACCAGTACCTGCAGGGTCACATTTGGCACCGCAGCAATGAGCTTTTCCAATGCCCTGGTAGCCTGCTGCAGGCCGGGGTGCAGGCCCTTGCTGAACAGATCGGCCGGCGGCGTATTGGCTTTATCGTACAACAGGCGGCGTAACGACGTTCTGTTATTGCCAAATGACCTGTCGGCCACTTCTATGCTCAGTTTGGCAATTTCAACGGGCGGAATATTGAACCAGTCGAAATGCAGGATCTCGAACAACATTTCATCGCCGCCGTAAGGAATATCATGTTCGGCTGCGATGTATTTGATGAGCAGGATTATTTTTTTGGCGAATGGTTCCTGCAATAAGTTCAAATGACGTTTGCTGTAAACCGGTATGCCCAGCAGTTTAAAGTACTGGGTAAGTTCTTCGCCATATTTGTTCTCGCGGTAAATAACGCTTATTCTTCCCGGCATAACACCCTGCGCCAGCAGCTCCTGCACCTGCAGGGTAATGTTGATCATTTCCTGCCGCTGCGTTTCGTATTCTCTTATAACGGGAATGGCGTCTGCCGGTTCCAGTGCAAAGAACCGCGGGTGCGATGATTTTAGATTTTTGCTGAGCCCCTCTATTTGATTTACCAGCCGCTCCTGGTTGTTATTGATGAGCGTCATGGAAACATCGAGAATGGGTTGGGCCGAACGGTAGTTGTTGGTTAAAACAACCATCAGGGTTTCGCGGTAAGACCGGGCGAACTGCAACATGTTCTCTACGTTGGCGCCCTGAAAGCGATAGATACTCTGATCGTCGTCGCCCACCACGAAGATGTTGGGCGATTCCCAGAAGTTGATCAGCAGTTTTACCAACTGATTCTGCGTACCGCTGGTATCCTGAAATTCATCAACCAAAACGTACAGGAACTGTTCCTGGTAACGGTTCAGCAATGCCGGGTTCTCTTCAAATGCTTTGATCACCCAGTTGATCATATCGTCGAAATCGTACCGGTTGCGGGTGCGCATGAGCTCCTGAAAACGATCGAATTCGTTTACTGCGGCCCGCAGCTTTTCCATTTTCTCTTTTTCTTCGTCGAGCTTATCCTTCTTCACATCTCCGGCCTTAAAGCCTTTGTACGCTCTTTTGTAAACAAAGTCTTCGCGGGTGGGCAGTTCGGCCAGGTATGCATCGATCCGTTCGCTGATAAATGCCGGTGACCAGCCTTCGCGCTTCATGGTACTGAACAGCGACTGCAGGTTGTGAATTTCGTAGTACACATCGCCCCGGTAGCGTTTGAGCGGGTGATTTTTGGGAAAGGTATCGATGAGGTATTTGAAAAGTTCTATTCTTTCCAGTTCGGAAATGGGATCGAGCGCTGTTCTTTCAAAAAGCGACAGATTTTCCTGGATGATATCGTTGCAAAATGCGTGAAATGTGTAGATATTAACCCTGTAGGCGTCAGGACCAATGAACTGCGACAGGCGCCGGCGCATGGCCACCACGCCTGCATCGGTATAGGTAAGGCATAAAATATTGCGGGGTTGCGAATCTGTTTCCAGCAGAATCTTGCCAATTCGACTGGCAAGGATCTGGGTTTTACCGGTTCCCGGCCCTGCAATAACCATAACCGGTCCTTCAATTGTGTCGACAGCGATTTTTTGCTGTTGATTCAGCCTCTTGTATTCTTCAGTGAATTTCTGGTGAAGGCGCTCCCGATTCACGCTCATATATCAAAGATAACGAACGGTGAATAAATATGTTGGGGGCCTTATATGATAACGGGCAGATGTTCAGAAACTCCCGCCAAATGTGCAAAAGTTTTCAGGATTTTTAATGAAGACAAAAACCGGCGAGGCACGTATTATATTTGATTTTGCTGCATTTTCGTGTTTGAAATACGCTCATTCCACTAAATAGAAACACATAGGCCTTGATAATAAGTAGTTTGCGAGGGAAAAAGAAAGATGGGTTTCTACGGTGGAATCGGTCTTTAAATGGGAATAAAATCAAAATTAATACGTTTGTTGCATTACAGATTTTCACAAAATGAAAAACCAGCACTCCCTAAAGATATTTATACTCGAAGACGATGTTTGGTATGGCTCTATGTTGCAGCACTACCTGGCAATGAATCCTGATTACGAAGTTAAGCGGTTCCATAACTGTAAAGACTTCCTGAACCATTTGCATGAGCGGCCTGAGGTAGTTACCCTCGACTATTCGATGCCCGATATGGATGGCAGTGAAGTATTGAAGAAGATAAAGGAAATTGACGCCGGTATTCAGGTAATAATCATATCGGGACAGGAAGACATTAAAACCGCCATCAGCCTCATCAAGAACGGTGCATTCGACTACATAGTAAAAGACGACGATGCCAAGGACCGGCTCTGGAACAGCCTGTTGCACCTGAAGGAAATTGACGGGCTGCGTAAAGAGGTGGAGCAGCTGAAAGAGCAGGTGGGAAAAAAGTACGATTATTCAAAATACCTCATAGGCAAAAGCGCTTCTTTCGAAAAAGTGTTCGGCCTCATAGAAAAGGCCTGTAAAACGAATATCACTGTTTCCGTTACCGGCGAAACAGGAACGGGTAAGGAAATGGTGGCGCGGGCCATTCATTACAATTCCGACAAAAGCAAAAAGCCGTTTGTGGCGGTGAACGTGGCTGCCATTCCCCGTGAGCTTATCGAGAGCGAACTATTCGGACATGAAAAGGGCGCATTTACCGGCGCTATTACCCGGCGTATTGGTAAATTTGAGGAAGCACATAACGGTACGCTTTTTTTAGATGAAATAGGCGAACTGGATATCAACCTGCAGGCCAAGCTGCTGCGCGTATTGCAGGAGCGCGAAATAACGCGGGTTGGCGGAAATGAAGTGGTGCCTATCAATGTACGCATCATTGTAGCTACCCACAAGAATTTACTGGAAGAAGTACAGGGCAGACGCTTCAGGGAAGATCTGTATTATCGTTTGATCGGGTTACCCATACAAATACCACCATTGAGAGAGCGCGGCAACGACATAATTATACTTGCCAAGCATTTTATGGATCAGTTCTGCAAAGAAAATAATACCGACAGAAAATTGTTATCGCCTGAAGCCCAGCAACGATTATTGAGCCATGCATTCCCCGGCAATGTGCGGGAACTGCGTTCGGTAATGGAGCTGGCCGTAGTAATGGCCGATGGCGACACCATTCTGCCCGAGCACATAACCCTTAATTCCAATTCATCTGTAAATGACCTCATGAATAAGGACCGGACATTGAAAGAATTTGAATTACAGATCATACAGCACTATCTCGACAAATACGACAAGGATGTTTTACTGGTAGCCAAAAAGCTTGATATAGGAAAATCCACCATTTACCGGATGATACAGGCCGGTGAACTGAACGCCAGGTAATCGCATATTCACTGTAGATTACCCGCTATAATGAAACCGTTGAAAAACATACCGTCAGCTGATAAGGAAATTTCGCCACAACCGGGCGGAACCGGGGAAAATAAGGGCAGTGCGTTACAAACGCCGGCTTCATTTTATGAAGAAGTGCTCATGAATATTCCTGCAGACATTGCAGTGTTCAGTACGGAAGGCGAGTTCATGTTCATCAACTCAGCGGTAATAAAAGACGTGAAAACCCGGGAATGGCTTATCGGGAAGAACATAGATGATTACTGCCGCATACGGCAAAAACCTCCCGAACTGGCCATACGGCGGAAAGAAATGATAGACGAGGCAGTGCAAACAAAGCAACTGCAGAAATGGGAGGAGCGGTTTGAATGGGCCGACGGACAGGTTAAATATCACATCAGACATATACAACCGGTACTGGATGCAGAAGCGCAGGTAAAGTTCTGCATTGCATACAGCATCGACATCAGCGATCAGAAGCGGGCGGAAGAATACATACAGTTAAGTGAGAAGAAGTACCGCGATCTGTTCAATTACAGCCAGGCCTGGATCTGCACGCATGACCTTCACGGAAAGTTATTGTCGGTAAACCCGGCCGCGAGCCTGGCGCTGGATTATACTGCCGGCGAAATGGTGGGCCGGCAACTGGTTGAATTCATACCGGAAGAAGACGTAGCGTTATATGAATTGAATTACTTACAGCCGATACTGCGGCATGGAAAATCGGAAGGCGTTTTCAGGATCCAGGGAAAAACAGGGAAGGTCATTTACCTGTTGTACCAGAACTATAAAATGGATGTACCGGGCATAGAGCCCTATGTAATAGGTTTTGCGCAGGATATCTCTGACCGTATCAAGGCCGAGCGGGAATTGCGGCAGGCGAAAAAGATAACGGAGGAAGCGGCCCGGGCCAAGGAAGTATTTCTTGCCAATATGAGCCATGAAATACGCACACCCATGAACGGGGTGTTGGGCATTGCAGGTTTGCTGGCCAAAACTAAACTCGATGAACAACAGCAGAATTACCTGCAGCTGATACAGGAATCGGCCAATAACCTGTTATTGCTGGTGAACGATGTGCTTGACCTGGAGAAGATCATTTTGGGTAAACTGCAGTTTGAGCATATGGTGTTTTCGCTGGCCGATCGTATAGAGCTTTGTTTACAATCGTTTATATATAAGGCAGAAGAGAAAGGCATTGGATTGGCATATGAGAATTTGTTAGGTGAAGAGCTGGTGGTGCTGGGCGACCCGTACCGGTTGAGCCAGGTAAATGAATAATCTCATCAACAATGCCATAAAGTTTACCGAAACCGGGGTTGTAACCATTGAAACCCGGTTGATACAGAAGAGCGGTAATGAAATTCGGATAGCATTTTCCGTAAGGGATACCGGAATAGGCATTACTGCGAGTCAGCTGGGATTGATTTTTGAACCCTTTATGCAGGCGCATGTAGCTATAACCCGCACGCATGGCGGCACTGGACTGGGGCTTAGTATTTGCAGGGAATTAATAACAATGATGGGCGGTGAATTAAAAGTGGAAAGTGAGGCGGGAAAGGGAAGTTCCTTTAGCTTTGAGTTGCCGTTTGCAATCAGTTCATCTAAACTCAATCAATCAACCGTGGCACAAGACCTGAATTATCAAAGCCTGGGCAACAGGTATGTTCTGGTGGCCGAGGATGTGGAGCTGAACCAATACCTTGTCAGGCATATTATGGAATCGTGGGGTTTTACTGTGGATGTGGTGAACAATGGCCGTGAGGCTGTTGACAGGATACAGGAAAATAACTACGACCTGGTGCTTATGGATATACAGATGCCTGAGATGGATGGGATAGAAGCCACACGAGCCATCAGGCAGTTGAGCGATCCCGTTAAGGCGGCTATTCCTATTGTGGCGTTAACCGCCAATGCATTGAAAGGGGATAGTGAAAAATACCTGGCGGCAGGTATGAACGATTTTCTACCCAAACCATTTAATGAACAGAAATTATTTCTTGTTATATCAAATAATTTAAAAACGAGTACAAAGGAGGCTATACCTATGAGCGAAACAAATATACCGGTAACCGAAGGCCATGATAAATTATATGATCTGAGCATGGTGCAAACCATTGCGGGCGGCGATGCGGATTTTGTGAAGCGCATGGTGGAATTGTTCATACAAACAGTGCCTCCCTCGCTCAATGATATACAAAAGGAAACCGAACAGCAGAACTGGCAGCAGGTTAGCAAGCTGGCACATAAGATGAAGGCGACCATCGACAGTATGGGCATAATAAAAATAAAGGATGTTGTGCGTGCGATAGAAACGAATGGAAAAAAGGGCGAACAGGTTGATCAGATCCCTGCACAGGTGCAGGAAGTGGTGAAAGTGCTGGAGGCATGTGTGGGGCAGTTGAAGAAGGAGTTTGGGTTGTGAGATGAGAAAATGTCGAATGTTGAATGTCGAAGTGAATACAGGCGGGAAATGGGCGGGTAAAAAGTTGAAGTAAAATACAGAGGTGCCGGAAGGTGCTAAAAAAAGTCGGAAGTATGAAGGTTTTTGAGCTTCGTACTTCCGACTTCTTATTTCTTTCCTCAACTATGGCCGAAGGCCAATAGTTACCCCGGCAGGCGGGGAATATGTTTCTCTAATTCTTTTATTTGTTTAACCAGCTCGGCGGTAGTAGGCTTCAGGGCCTTTGCCTTACGGAAGAATTCTTTGGCGGCGCGGAATTCGCGTTTGTTCATCATGATATTACACATTTGCAGGTAGGCCGCCGCTTCATTTTCTTTATCGGGTAATCCTTCGCGAATGGCCTGGCGAATGTATTTTTCAGCCTGTTTGAAATCGTTCTTTTGTAACGAGATCATACCCATTTGCAACATGCTGGCGCCTTTAACCTCTTTCATTGGGGTGCCGATTTCGAGGCCTTTTTTCATGTTCTTTTCGGCGGTATCGAAATCCTGTTCCATCATGGCGAGCTGACCTTTGAAGGTAAAGTAGGCCGAGCGGATGGGTTTATACAGGAGGTTGGGATATTTTATAGAATTCAATACGCGTTTTGCGCCATCGAGGTCGCCGGTTTCCATGTGTTCCTGAATAAGGCGCAGGGGGCCTATAAAGAAGTGGCCGGCAATAAGAATGAGGCCGATAAAATAGGCCGGAAAAGCGGGCCAGAAACCATAATTGACATTGGCCAGTACGCCCAAAGCAATCAGCGCCAGACCCAGGTAGAGGCGGTAACGTATGAGCCAAACATAAAACTTCATAAACCTTTAAATTTTAAGGATGGCAAAGATACGCCAATTCGGTTTGCGGCGGGTAGTTTATGATGGCGGGTGGGGCAAAGGCAGGTTAATTGGCATGGGCGGGCGCCGGTAGCCGGTTTCACCGCTTATGGCCGGAAGCCGGGCTGATCCGGAGGATTGGGGGGTAGGTGGCACCATTTTCATACACCCTTAACCCATACACATTTTACACGCACAAGGCTTATAAATATTTTCACCCCGCTAACTGCAGAAGCATTTTTTGTAACAGCAACCGGCCATTTGAAATTATTGAAGCTCGTTTGTAATTATAAGTGACGATTTATAATTTTTAATGAGGCGTTCATAATTATGGAAGCAGGTTTGTAATTAAACGGGGGTATTTGTAATTCCAGGTGCATGGTTTGTAATTTTAAATGGCCATTTAAAATTATGGAATACTGGTTTGGGCTGTTGAATTTAGCTGACAGCATGTCGGCTATTTATCGTCATTGATCTCTATCCAGTAGCCGTCGGGGTCTTTGAAATAGATCTGTTTTACGCCATCAACGCGGTTGGTAACGGTATGCTTCTCCCCTGCCCAGTTTTCGTATTCCACTTTGTGCTTTTTAAGATTGGTAATGAAATCGTTTATGGAAGGAACGCTAAAGCACAGGTGGGTGTTTTTATCGTGCGGCGTTTTGGCGGCAGCGCCTGAAATAATATGCAGGTGCCCCGGGGTACCCAGGCTGAACCAGGTATGGCGGCCATCGTGAAAAGGTTCGGGAATGGTATCGAGACCGATCACCTGCTGATAGAAATGGGTGCTTGTTTTCAGGTCCATTACGTACAGGGCGATGTGGTTGATCCGCGGTTTATTTTGAGCGCTGGCAGACAGGATCAGGATTATGCTGACAACTAATAAACAGGTTACTTTTTTCATATGTGATGTTTGTATCGCTGCAATGAAACGGAAAGTTAGTAAAACCGTTATTGGCAGCAAGCAAAATTGCCCTGTCGGTGAATGACAGGGCAATTAAAATTATTTTAATTAGAAGTTATGGACGGTCCCAGAAAGCTGGCGGCTCAATGCCAAGGCTTCTCAGGTACACGTAGGCCTGACCGCGGTGGTGGATTTCGTTATCGATAAAGTAAAAGATGAACGAGATGCCGGTACCGGGCCATTGACCGAAGGCTACATCCTGTTCCTGGAAGCGGTGGGCAGGAATGGTAGGCCATATGTCGTTGATCTGAGCGGTAGCCTCATCCCACAGGGCCAGCAGTTCGGCTTTGGTATTTACTTTTTCCGCATCGGCCCATTTTTGCCATTTTCCGGTAGCGATACCGTTCAGTCCGGGTACTGCCATACCCAGGAACTCATATACCAGTTCGGAGAAAGGGCGCATACCGCCGATAGAATAGGTAAATAATTTGTCATCGGGGAAGGCCTCGATCATTTTACGGGTAAGCCCGCGATGGCCCTGCCAGTGTGTGAGCAATTGTTGGGGCGTAAAAATGGTTGCGGAAGCGATGGGTGATACAGTTTGCGTTGACATGATTATTATTTTTTAAGTATGGTAATGATTACACCACAAACCTATTGCGGGGAAGTGACAACAGTATGTCAGCAGGGATTGAAAAGGGGAAATTTTTTTTTACCGGGTTGGCTATTACGGATAAAAAGATGCCTGTAAAGTTCTCCCCAGTCTAACCCTCCAAAGTGTAAAGTTATTTTAGTACGTGACACCCCGGAACAGCCGGGGGCGGTTTGAGAGACATTCGGTATTATTCCGGGTTTGCGCCGGTATTGCTTCGGGGAATGTTCGGGTTTTGTTCGGACTTTGTTCGGACTTCCCCTAGGTAGACCCGAACATTCCCAATGAAAGTCCGAAGAAAGTCCGAAGAAAGATGGGCTTAAACCCGGCTCAATCCCGAAGGCATTAGCGCAAGCCGTAATAACCAGCGCCTCCCCCTTTAGGGGTCAGGGGGTAAACAGCTCCGCAGCAATACCATCTGCAAACAGTTTCCCTTCTTTTGTCAATGCAAACGGCCATTGTAACCGCATTTTACCTGTTTCAATAAATGGCTGGCTGGCCAGTTACTATTGATCGGCAGCTTTTGTTCATTTGGCTGTAAGCATTAGGGCTGCCAGGAGTATGAGTAATGATACTAAAAGCAGGATTTTCAGTGTATTTGACCGTTTAGGCTATCGGTTTAATAGTTTTCTTCCTATTTTTGCCATCCGCCGGGCGGCAGGGCTGCCGGAGTGGATTTGCAGGCCTCCCGATTGAAGGTGACCGGGGTGGTGAACAAATAGAATTTGAATTTTTACTGGTCCCGTAGTTCAATGGATAGAATAGAAGTTTCCTAAACTTTTGATACAGGTTCGATTCCTGTCGGGACTACAAATTTTTCGCGAAGATGCCGGTAAAACCCGCATCTTTTTCTTTTTTACCAGTTTGGTTGTCCCAATAGTTGACCCTATCATTTTGTAGCTGCCACAATCAATTCTGTTCATATCTATAGTTATGCAATCCTGTTATAGTATTTCCAT
>NZ_LWBP01000255.1 GCF_002078015.1 Niastella populi
TGGAGACATGAGCAGAGGAAATACCGACAAAGCAATTTATACGGGTGTTGATCCAATTCTTGCATACCGGGCTGGTGAATCAAAAAGATTTCTTGACTTATTTAATAGTACTTATAAAGAGCTAATTCCATTTTCTTTTGACCGAAATACCATCAATATCAAATTAAGTGATATTGATTCCATATTTTTTGCCTCTTATGATGAGATTGCATTCAAGCCTCTTGCGAATGCTGTAAAACGTGAATTATTGCATTCCAAAGAACAGAACAAAAAACTGATTGGACAAATAGAGGAAATTGAAGTTTTTGGCTTTGCCAGGTATTTCGGAGAAAAGTTTGACGTATTCCAAAATAACAAAAATATTGATTTGGCAAGGCTTTTTTTGCTTCACCAATTACTATTCAGGGCGATCCGGGAAAGAGTCCTGAAAACGATGGGAGACTTCATATACGATACAAAATATAATGCCTTTCTTCAATTAATGGATGATTTATCCGAATATTTTTTCGACGATACTCCTTATGATGTACAATGCGAAAGGTTTTTGACAAATTGCGAAGGAAACATACAATCAATAGGATTGATGAAGGTGAAGGAGTTTAATAAACTCTCGGAAAAATTTAAGTCTTTTTCAGGGACCAAAATTACAGGCTTAAATTGGGAAATAAATGGCTATTCAACGCAAGCTGCTTCCAGGAATGATTTAGATAATCTACTAAAGGAAATATCGGTTTTCGATAAAAAATCGGGATTCAAATTTGCTCCATCCTCGATTTTCGAATTGGATATACGGGGGCTTAGCACGGGAGAAAAGCAGTTTCTGAAATTATTTTCAAGATTCGGGTTCAATCATTTATTCAAACCTAAATCAAAACTCAGGGTAAAAACTATGCTCCTATTACTTGATGAGTTTGATCTTGGTTTTCATCCTAGATGGCAGCAAAAATATTTAAAGGAGTTAATAAGATATTTGGAATTAATTGTTGAAAAATCAGGCAAAGAACTAACGTTTCAAATCATATTAACCAGTCATTCTCCTTTCATTGTGTCAGATTTGCCAAGGGAATGTATCAATTTTATACGGAAGGCTGAAGATGATCCTTATAGTTACGTGGACAGTTCTTTTCAGCATCATGCTACGTTTGGTGAGAATATCCATGACTTATTTAAAGAATCTTTTTTCCTGGATGGTGCATTAATGGGAGATTTTGCCAAAAAGAAAATCAATGATGGGTTTGAAAATCTTCAGGATGTTGCTAAGCCTTTGGATGAGGGATTGATTAAGACATTAATTAGAATAACGGGTGAGCCACTAATTAAATTGAAGCTTTCAGAAATGTATGCAGAGCGAACGGGAGAAAGCAGTGAGATCGCCAATTTAAGGATTCAACAACAATATATCAATAAACGTTTAAAAGAGTTAGAGTCAAATGTTGCAAATAAAAAAGACGTTCAAAAGAAACCTTGATAAAATTTGTGATGAGCACTATAACTCAATAGAAAAGTATATCACAGGCAGATTGCATTTATTGTCAAAAGTTCAGCAATCTTTCATTAAGCCTAAACTAAAGGAGATCATTACAGCAACTCCAATTGGATTGTTTGATTTGAATGAGAAATACATTGTGCATTGTAAAGGCAAGATTAAGAATCCAAAAATGAATTTAAGCAGGGTTATAAATTACAGTTGGTTTTCCAATAAAGAGACTAAACCGTACAATGCATTTGAGTTGGCCGGAAAGCTTCAAGTAGATACTTGCCCTTATTGTAATAGAAATTATACAGTAACTGTAGGTGAGAAGAGCAATAAGATTGCCAGGCCGGATTTTGATCATTTTTATCCTGATAAGCAATATCCTTTGCTTGCCTTATCGTTTTATAATCTCATCCCCAGTTGCTTAATATGTAACAGGACGGTGAAGAATCAAAAGATTATTATGGCGGGAGAGTATTTGCATCCTTATGAAGAAGGGTATGATGATGCATTAGCCTTCAGGTATTTCGCAAAAGATGTGGATAGCGCCCTGGGGCTAGACACAAATATTCGCATTAGGCTAATTGAAAACCCTATTCAATCTACCAAAGCAAGCAAGGCAATGAAGAATGCGGAGCTATTTAAAATAGTAGAAATTTATCAAAAAAGTCATCGGGGTGAGATTGCGGAATTAATTAGGAAGCATCACGTTTCGAGTGGCAAATACCTTCTCGGATTGAAACAATCCTTTCCTCGGCTGGGAGGGGTAGATGAATTATATCGGATTGCATTTGGTGCTTATTATGATGCGGATGATTTTGAGAAAAGACCTCTTTCAAAAATGACAAAAGATATTGTAAACCAATTATCATTTTTGCAGCCTCCTAATTCAATAGTATAAAGTGGTTTGGTTGCAGTTTGTGGTGTAAAGTTACGCAGCTCATCGGTTACATAAGGAATCTTATGTCAAATAAATCATATAATCTCTAGGTGCAATACGAAAGAGTCAAAAGAAAATATAGCTGTCTTTTGTTTTTAATGATGAATTATTATTGAGACAGCAATTGTCTGTCCCTCTTTGAAATTTATTTTTCCATTTTTTCCTCAGTATGGATCTGGTGAAGCTGAGTATTCCACAGTATAAGTGCCATCAGTTCCACCGATAAGTGCCACCCTTCCACACCATAAGTGCCGATTATTCCACGCTATAAGTGCCAGGCATTCCACAGGATAAGTGCCATTTATTCCACGGCTTAAGATACCAAAAGCGGGGCGCTTTTTATTCTCCCAAACAGTGTATTTATTGTTACCGATTTGCCCCGTAGATCCCGCCGCTTTGTCATTGATATACCTTTCACAGATCAGTTCCATTTGTATTAACCAATTGACAGTGCTTCGTGATTTTATTCCTTAATAAACTCATACGGCATGTCGAAAAAACTCATTGAGATGAAAGTAATACGGAAAATGCTGTTGTTATGGCAGCGGGGTTTATCTGAGCGGCAGATTGCGCAAGAGTTGAAAATATCCCGACCAAGTGTAAGTCGCTATAAGGAACGATTAACCATTAGTGGTAAAAGCATAGAGGAACTTCAAGGGCTCGACGACACGAGCCTGGCGGCAATTGCTCATCCTACAGGACAAAAGGTCCGGGAAGACGCTCGTAGCACGTTTATAATAAGTCGTAAGGCCTATTATCTGGCCGAACTGAATCGAACAGGCGTTACGCGGGTATTGCTATGGCAGGAATATATCAGGGCCGATCCTGCTGGCTATGGGTATGCTAAGTTCTGCGAAGTACTGGCCGAACAAATACTGCCGGATAATGCCAGTTTTCATATGACCTACGAGCCGGGGGCGCTGATGATGGTTGATTTTGCCGGCGATAAAATCAGCTATATCGACAGACCTACCGGCGCTCTGGTGGAATGCCCTGTTTTTGTGTGCATATTACCCTATAGCGGGTATAGCTATGTGATTGCCGTTCGCGATGAGAAGACCCCCAATGTGATAAAAGCGCTCAATGCGAGCATTGCCTATTTTGAAGGCGTTCCCATGGGCGCCAAGAGCGACAATATGCGTACCGCTGTTGTAAAAAGCTGCAGGTATGAGCCAGTATTTACTGAAGTATTTGAACAATGGGCTCTCCATAACAACATAGCGCTGTTTGCCGCACGCCCCTATAAGCCCAAGGATAAGGCAATGGTTGAGAAAGAGGTGTTGCTCACCTATCAACGACTGTACGCACCGCTACGGGACAGAGAGTTCTTCAGCCTCGAACAGATCAATGCTGCCTTGCAGGAACAATTGGTATTACACCATCAAATGCACTTTCAGAAAAAGACAATTAGCCGGCGGGAACAGTTTATCGAACTGGAAAAGGAGTTCCTACATCCGCTACCGCCAACACCCTTTGTCATCCGCCATAAAATTGAGGCCACGGTAAAAATGAATTACCACATCACTCTGACCGAAGACGGCCACCAATACAGCGTTCCGTATAAGTACATCGGTAAAAAAGTAATGGTCAATTATGATACCGATATCGTGGAGATTTTCTATGAACTCAATCGAATCGCCCTGCATAAAAGAAGCTACCGGAAAAACGATTATACGTCTTGCATAGAACATATGCCGGAGAACCATCAAAAAATAGTGGAACAAAGAGGTTGGGATGCAGATTACTTCCTTAGAGAAGCCGCTAAAGTCGGGCCACACACACATCAATATATTGACGGCGTACTGAAAGGCAGGAACATTATCCAGCAGGCTTTTGATGCCTGCAAAGGCATCCTTCGTCTGGGTGGAAAATATGGTCATGATCGTCTGGAAGCGGCTTGCAAAAGAGCGCTGCAAGGTGACCGGTATAATTATAAAACCGTAGACAACATCCTTAAAAACAACCTGGACAAATTGCCGGATGAGGGACAACCGGAACTATTCCAGCCACCCGCACATCCCAATGTACGGGGAGCGGATAGTTACCAGTAATTTTTGAATAAATAAACAATCACTTTAAAAATCAATCAACAATGAACACACAAAACACCGTAGAACAGATGCAGCAATTGAATCTGCAAGGCATGGTAAAACGTTATGAAATAGTATTGGCACTTCCCCTCCACGAACAGCCGGAATCACATACACTCATGGCAAACCTGGCAGAAGCGGAAATACAGTACCGGTCTCATAAGCGCACTAGCCGTAATCTTAGCCGTTCGAAGTTGCGCTATAATGCATTGCCGGAACAAGTCCATTGCAGTGCGGAGCGGGGCCTGAGTAAGGAACAATTACTGCAACTCTGCGAAGGGGACTATATTGCAAAGGGAGAAAACATTCTTATCACTGCTTCTACAGGCTGTGGAAAAAGTTTTTTAGCATGTGCCCTTGGCCGTCAGGCTTGCCTGACAGACTATAGTACGCTTTATTATTCTATGAGCCGTTTTATTGAAACACTATCGGCGGCACGCCTGGATGGAACCTATGTTAAATGGGTTAATCAAATAGCCAGAACACCGTTATTGATTCTGGAAGACTTCGGATTAAATCCGCTGGACCATAAAATACGGCTTTCTTTGCTGGATATCCTGGAAGACAGGTATGGAAAACATGCAACTATTATCACTTCTCAATTACCAGTCAACAAATGGCATGAGTATATTGGAGAAGTTACTCTGGCAGATGCAATAATGGATCGGCTTACCGCGCATGCTCATAAAATTGAGTTGCGGGGAGCATCGTTACGAAAAGGAAAAAAAGTAAGCAACCCCTGAAATGCTTGTTTAAGAAAAAACAGTTAATCTTACAACTGTTACCGAAGTTCTTTGAAAAGTTGATTTATGACAATGTGGCCGATGAAGGTAAAATGGTAGCCGCTCTTTTCCTTCGGAAAGAAACAAAAACTCCTCCTTCGGAGGGTGGCACTTATGTTGTGGAATAATCGGCACTTATGCGGTGGAATAAATGGCACTTAACCTATGGAAGGGCGGCACTTATCCTGTGGAATCTTTGGTAACATAAGTGGTGGAACGTGGTAACATTACCGTGGAATACTCAGTGAAGCTTTCTTTTTTCTACCAAAAGCCAGCCTATACAGCCATATTAGTAACGGAATAACGAGCAAAGATAAAAATGCTTCTGGATTGTCCTGTAGAAAAACCCTAATGCTCCGTAACCAGGTACTGTTGTCAACCTCTATCTGGATATCCTTATCTTTCAATATTTCGTTTGGTTGCTCGGCGGAAACTTTCAGAATTAACTTGGCAATTTTCTGATCAGTATTGGTACTTATGCACCATCTCCATCGGATTACCATACTTGTCGTTGATTGCCTGTTTATTATTGTCGTGAATTTTCTCAATTTTCCAGATACCTGATGGATCGATGAATTGAAAATACAGAAAACTTATAAAATCTGATAGGCTCGGTTTTTACAATAAGTGAATCCTGCCAGATTTCCTTGCTTTCATCAATATTATCATGGGAATAAACAAACAATGCCTCTAATCGTGTCATTGATAGCAGCGGCAGTATTATTAATGGACACATACACATTGACCGCTTTGACCGTCTTGCGTTTTATGCTCTCTGGATGGGAAAATCCAAGCAATGCCTGCCTTCATGCGTCTTAAACGAAAATTCTTTTTCCGGATAATCTATATCAAGAATTTTACAAATTCTGGCTTTTAAGGCGGTTTCTATCACATAACCCGATAAATATAATGAAAAGGCTACTCAAACCCCTCACTAAAAAACTCCTCAAAAGTCATATCAAAACTGGAAATCACTTTATGCAGACTACTTAATCGTAAATCTTCCGTGCCATTTTCATACTTCCCATATTGGGAACGTCCAAGATTGTGTTCAAATGCAAATATTTCATAATTCGAAAAGCCCTTTTTTGTACGGATTTCTCGCATTCTATCACCCACCTTTTTTAAAAAGATATCAAAGTCTGTTGGAGGTGGAGTCGCCTTTTTCTGTTTTGCCATATTTAAAATAAAACAAAATCCACCTCTATAATTACTCTTATTAGGCCCCTTAAAAATAAATACTCTTATATAAGAGTATTTATGTGTCTAATTTCTTATTTTCACGCAAACCAAATTAATATCAGTATGGGTTAGACTATTGATAATATATTTGCGAACTCTTCTAAAAAATTTAGAGCTTTCGCTTGAATTCTCGCTTTGAAACGTAGGAAATTTCAATTTTGCACGAGATGACAAGTGAAGAGCCCACGATCCTAGGCGTGGGTTCTCTTCTTGCTGTGCAAAAGGCTTCCTACGGCCTCAAAGCGGTGAGTTGAGACCTGCGCCTTTTTCTTTGATAGGTGTTAGTCTCATTATTACACATTCCCTCTCGCATAAACCTGTAATGATAAAAAGTCATTCGGGATTCCCTTTTCCTTTCCAAATCTCATTAAAATGAGCTACTCCTTCAACTTTAAGCCAACACATTCACTTAAATGCATTCAATATAAAATGCTAAGCCGAACCATATATAGTAAAGTTCGGCTGAATACACCACCTCCACCTGTTTAATATAGCTATTCAACAGACAACGCCAGATTTATCGTAAGCCCTGCTATTCATGGTTGCAAGCAGAACAATTCTTATTGCCCATAAGTATTTACCGCCCGTTTTTCATCCCTACCTATTCATTTCAATACTACATCAAATGAACACGCCATTAGACAAACGAATACTATCCAATTGGCCTACATGGCATCAACAGCCATTCAGGCTCACATGTAATGAGATAAATAACCCTCATCATATACTGAAAGAGTTCTTCACCTGGTACACACTATCAGATATCCGCATATGCCTTAAGGAATGGTTAACCGATGCATTACGAGCAGAAGATGTGGTGGGATTGGAATATGTTACCCTCCACGATAATATAGAAAAGCTAATTGAAGCGGCCTATGTAATTCTTGGAAAGGAATCCGAGGAGGCAATGGCGAGTGAGGATAATACTCAATCGGAAACACCAATAGTACCACTCATTCCTGAAATTGTAGAACCGGAAGCCGACCCTCTGGAAAGGGTTATTGACATTATAGTTAAAATATCGGAAGCAGAAAAAATATTCCTGCTGGATGCCCAGGGAAACAATATTGCCGGTCATGCAACCCAGTACGATTTATTGATATTGCTTCCCGGAAAATCTCAGCAACCCCATAAAGAACTTCAGGAAGCCATTGAAACCGCTTGCAAGGATATTGCTGATGTGATGATCAGTTTTTCCAAAGCAGTCGAAATTTACAGGCTGATTAGAGAAGGGCATATATTTTATTCGCTGGTTTGCACTACAGAAAACATTGTGTATGATGACGGACGATTCCCGCTACCGGTTACCACTATTACCAATGTAGAAGCAATAAAAGCCAAAGCCCAGGAAGATTTTTATAAGGCATTTCGTATCGCCCGGTTATTCCTGGATGGAGCCGGTCATTTTTCCCAAATACGAGTGGCCGATATTGCAGCTTTTATGCTTCACCAGGCCGCCGAGCATTGTCTTCGCGCCATCCTCTATGCCCTCACCGGTCATAACTATGTCACCCATAACCTGCGAAGGTTACTGCGCTTCACACGGCAATGCGCCCCGGAATTATATGATGCGCATCCTTTCGGCACTCGAAAAGACAAAGATCTGTTCCAGATTTTATTCAAAGCCTATGTAAATGCCAGGTACAAGGATGACTTTAAAATTGAGCCCCAGGAGCTACAAGAATTATTTACTCTCATCCATGAACTGCATCTCAAAACTGAACAGGTTTTTAAGGAAAAAATAGATTCATTAATCGAAAAGTTCCCTCATCATGGCTGAAAACTTCTGTATGCGCCTATTCCGTGAAAACAATAATTATAGCAAAGAAACGGTTGCCAAAGTCTTACAAATGACTGAAGAGCAATATGAAGACCTGGAATCTGGTAATACTTTTCTAAAATTTGAAATAGCCCAAAAATTGGATTCACTATACAAGAACGATACTCCATACTGCTACATTTTCGGTTTGCAGAATGAATTGTTGGAAACTCAAAAGAAAGTATTTGACCTGCTTAAAAATCAGGAGGCAGATAAAACCCCGTGTATGCCTGACGAAGTGGAGGCTTCACATGATAACCCCGATTTTAATAATGACGGAAGCGAGGTAGATGCAATACAGGGGAATTCTGCATGTTTAGATGAGCAGGACGGTGAACCAATACTTTTATTGGACCTGGTAACCCAGGATCCAACCTTGGTCATCATGACAATATTTAAAAAGTGGGGCATTGACTCGATACATGATGGTTTATGGAACTGGTTGGAAGCTGCCATTTGCAACAACAATAGCACTTGTGAGTTGGAAGATACTCGTCTCCAGGTAATGACCTTATACAAAAACCTGTTGCAATTAGTGGGAGCCCTATACCTGCTTAATGAAAAAAGTAAATCTCAGGAAAATGCCGATAACAACTTACCTGTAGGCCTACTGGATGAGCAAATAAATCAGGCTGATGCGGTAATTGAAAATTTCTTCAAAGAATACAACTTGAAACGCTTCCGCTATTTAATAAGGGAATGGCTGGATGCTGGCATTTCAAGTGATACGGGCCATTATGAAAAGGGATACCAGCGTTCTCATCTGTTGTGGTTAGCTGAACATTTACAATGTCTGGTGGAAGCAGCATTTCACTTATATAGTTGAAGCCAAGTGATGCAGGTTGTTTATGAATACGTTTTTTTATTGTCTTTATTTGTCTTTGCTTATCTATATCTGTACTAAATGCGTACCTGATGAAAAATGGAATGCTGCTGGTCGATGTGACCATCATTAGTCAGGCTACTAAAATAAGCGGTAACTGACTGTATGGCACACTTCATTTTTTGTTGTCAGTGACAGAACGCTGGTAAGAAAAAATAATTTTCGTCATTTGCCTTGTCAATTTTTTCCGAATTTTTCCAGTTTTGTACAGTTTTGATCGATTTTGCTTTTTCTTAAATTCTGGTAGTATTCATCTTTTAAAAATAGGTCTGGCATTTGTTCGTATAGAGGAAACGAAACCTATGAAACAAGATCTTCAACTCATCCATCAGCAATTAAACTACATCGTAGCCGAATTGGCTTTCATCAAGACAAATATGCAATATTTAGAAAGTACCGGGCCACCACTTTCTATCCAACAGGCTGCTGAATATTTGCATCTGTCACAATCAAGAATATATGATCTGGTCTATCGCGGACGGTTAAAGCCTTTGCAACACCGAAAACACGGACGCATTTTATTTACAAAGGAAACTTTAAATCAATATCTATATGAAAAAGGTTAACCGATATGCACGGAGGTACGCGATAAAACGCCTCAGGCAAAAAAACAGCTTTGATACCCCTTTAACTATTAGTACTGAAGAAGCAGTAGCAGCATTGTGCTTACTATTGGCCATCGGTATCCAAGAATATATGCAGCAGAAAGGTATTGGTAAGTGTGAATATAACCTGGATGCAAAAACAAAAGAATATTCACCTTCCATCTCTTTAAAACTATTATCATGAGCATTGTAAAAGAAAAGTACAGTAGTAACCGGATAAACCTGTTACATCAAATGCTGTTGAATGATAAAGAACAGGGTAATCCGCGCGATTATGATATAAAAGTAGATGAACTGAAAGTTGTACAACGTACCAATGATCCGGAAAGATTTTTCGTACATGAAGAATTTGTACAGCCGGAAACGGCTTGTATTACTATTAACATTTATGATGGTAATTCCCGACGCTGTACCAAGTACCAGTTATATTTTGGCGAAATTCAATTCAATGCAGGAACTCCTACATTATCTGGCATAGAAAGCACCATTAAAGAGAAAATCAGCAATGAGCGCACACAATGGGAATACGCACAGATGAAAAAAGAGAAGGACGCATTGGAACAAAAGCTGGGTGAAGCGGAGGAATATGCGGAAGAATTACAGGAAAAATTATCAACCCTGCATCAAGAGTACGACAATCTAAAAAGTAAACGGGTAGGTCTGGCTGAAATGAATACTGGTAAACTCCTGGGGTTTGCAACAGACTACCTGGTTAAAAACAATCCGTCCATTACCCGAAAAATTCCTCTTCTCTCCGGCTTGTCAGGATTGTTGGCAGGAGACGATACGGAATCTGATCCATTGGATGGGATAGGAAACAACAATGAACCATTAACAACGGCATCGTTTAAAAAAATAGATCCAAACAGTTCTCCGCAATTTGATCCGGATACAAAGCACAAATTGGCTTTCTTCAAAGAAATGGAAGATGCTTTTACGGTTCCGCAACTAGAGAAGGTTATCCAGGTTGTTCAGGGATTGGCTGCGAATCCCGATCAATTGGACGTTATTCATGGCCTGTTGCATGATGGGGCTATAAAAGATAATCAGGCAGCGTAATGCTAAAAATCTAAACCTCGTCCTTATGAACAGTTATAAGCTTACTATTGAAATTCCTGCTCACTCTAAAAAGGAAGCAGAGGCTAAACTCGAATTATTAGTACAACTAGCCGCCTTTTTTGCAGATTTTGACTTGCGGAACCTGGCAACCACATTCATTAAATATAAGTTGCTGAATCTTCCAGGCCAATCAAATACAAAAGCAGCCTGATTCAAGCAGGCAAATTGTATGATGAAAGTATTCCAATATCCTAAATATCTATCCATGAAAACCAAAGTGGTGCCCTTAAAAAAGAAAGGAAGCACTAAACAAAATGATAGCGGTCGACTTTCCCTTGATAGCTGCCGCGACATCCTGAATCGGAAGGAAAGGAAATTTACCGATGAACAAGTTATTAGAATCAGGGATTATTTGTATACGCTGGCAGGCATTGCAATACAGGAATATGAACGGCAGGAACAGAAGAATTGCCAGGTAGTTGATTTAACTGAATTTAAAAAATCGAAAAATGAGGAAAGCCATTATTTACGTACGGGTTAGTACAGATGAACAAGGTGTGTCCAGAATCTGAGCGACGCTGATGCCGCTTAGAATGCTGTAACAAAGATGGAGGCAGGCCCTCCGGTGGCGACTGGCAAGAGTAGCCACCAAACAACCCTAAGCTGCATAGGTCAAAAGCCTGTGTGGTGAGCGTTAGGGAAAAGGCCGCCGGTAAACCGGGGTCATGTAAGTATAAAAGAGTTGAACGAAAGTAAACCACTGATGAAGCATCGAAAGTCGAAAAAGAGAATTGACATCAAAACCGCAGATGTTCTTGTTATCAGCGGGAAGAGTGTAGCAGGTGACTTGCTTGCTGGCTACATGGTGTCCGGTGTAGAGGTGGCAAGACTTTTATACAGGCTTTGTTACGGAACTGGAGAAACAGTACAGTCATGCCAAGGGAAAGGCACAAGGACAAAATCTGAGGCCGAAAGTACCAATGGACTGTGCTGTGACGGACTGCGGTGTAGTAGCGTCGAAGTCCCTGTAATGGGGATGGAGCGAAGGCCGCAGCTCATTCGACAAATTCATTTTAACAACCGCAAAACGGGAGGATTAAGATGAACGAGTTAAAGTCAATACCCATCAGCAAACAAATGGTATGGAATGCGTACCAGAAAGTAAGGGCCAACGGAGGTTCGGCAGGAGTAGATAAGCAAAGCATCGAAAACTTCGATCAAAACTTATCAGGCAACCTGTTTAAAATCTGGAATCGGCTTGCTTCTGGTAGCTACTTCCCAACCGCTGTGAAAGAAGTGGAGATACCTAAAGCTAATGGAAAGGTTAGGAAACTTGGTATTCCAACTGTTAGTGACCGGATAGCACAAATGGTTATCAAAGACTACCTGGAACCAACAATTGATCCCTTGTTCCATCCGAACTCATTTGGTTATCGTCCGGCAAGAAGTGCCCATCAAGCACTCGACCAGGCGAAGCGAAACTGTTGGGATCTGGATTGGGTCGTAGACCTGGATATTCAGTCATTCTTTGATGAGATTGACCATGATCTGCTACTGAAAGCCTTACAGAGACACACCTCTGAAAAGTGGGTGCTAATGTATGTTAAGAGATGGCTTACAGTACCGGTCGAGCAAAATGGTGAACAGATTGCAAGAACCAAAGGCACACCGCAAGGTGGAGTAATCAGCCCGCTGCTTGCAAATCTATTCCTACATTACGCTTTTGACAAATGGATGCAAAGCAGATACCCAGAAGTTCGCTTCGAAAGGTACGCCGATGACATCATTCTTCACTTTCGCACACAGAAAGAAGCTGGATTTATCCTTAACCGGATTAAGGAAAGGTTGAGCGCTTGCAAATTAAAGGCCCATCCTGAAAAGACGAAAATCATTTACTGCCGGGATCAAAAGAGAAACAAAAGTGCTCACGCGGTAGTAAGTTTCAGCTTTCTGGGATATACCTTTAAGGCAAGACAGGTCAGAAACAAGACTACTCAACACGTCTTCTACAGTTTTACCCCTGCCATCAGTAAAGAAGCAAGGGTAAAGATTAACAATGCCATTAAGGCAAGGAATATCCGTAGAAGAATTAATGAAACTCTTGAAACCTTTGCACAGGAAATGAACCCTCAAATCAGAGGATGGATTGCCTACTATGGTAAACACCGTAAATCTGAAATGAGTAAAGTGTTCTTCCGCCTTAACAAGCGTATCAGCAACTGGATTAGGGATAAACACAAAATCGGCATAAGGGAAGCAGTTGAAAGGCATAAGGCTTTAGCGAAAGCCAATCCCAAATTGTTTGCACACTGGGAACATGGTTATAAACCATGATTGACCAATGAATGAGAAGAGCCGTATGAGATGAGAGTCTCACGTACGGTTCTGTGAGAAGGTGAGGTGAAAGTCCTTGCCTTACTCGACCCGAGAAAGGGTATAGCCTGAAACACCAGGAAGACAGGCTACGCCAGTACTGCCAGCAACAGCAAATTGAAATCGTAGAAATGTATAGTGAAGATCATTCCGCCAAATCATTTGAAAGGCCAGCATTTATCCAATTGCTGGCCTTTTTAAAAAAGAGCAAGGGACGTGTAGATCTGCTGCTTTTTCTAAAATGGGACCGGTTTTCCCGCAATGCCGGCGATGCGTATGGTATGATCAATCAACTCAACAGGTTGGGTGTAGAACCACAAGCTATCGAACAGCCGCTTGACCTTACCATTCCTGAAAACAAGATCATGTTGGCATTCTATCTAGCCGCACCGGAAGTAGAAAACGATCGCCGGTCGCTTAATACCATAGCCGGTATGCGCAGGGCAATAAAAGAGGGAAGGCATTGTACGCTGGCCCCCAAAGGATACCGGAATGCCAGAAATGAACAGAACAGGCCCATCATTATACCAGGTAAAGATGCCAGTCACATCCAATTCGCATTTGAAAAGATGGCTACCGGTCTTCATCCAGTGCAGGAAGTGCTACGCCTTGTCAATAAACGAGGCTTTAATTGCAGCAAAAACCAGTTATGGCGAATCTTGCGCAATCCGTTTTATTATGGCAAAATTCTACTGCCTGCTTATAAAGACGAGGAAGAGGCTTCAATACAAGGCCAACATGAACCATTGGTTTCCGAACTATTATTTAATGAAGTTCAGGATGTGCTTGATGGCCGCAAGAAAAACCATCCTTCCAGGCAGCGACAAAAAGAGGAACTACCGTTGAGAGGATTTTTATTATGTGGCATATGTGGCAAACAGATAACAGGCAGCGGCAGCAAAGGAAATGGCGGGGTATATTTCTATTACCATTGCCGTTGTGGTTGTAAGGAACGGTTTAAAGCAGAAGAAGCCAATTGGATATTTGAAAAGGGACTGCATGAATTTAGTGCGGAGGAAACCGTAATAGATTTATATATGAAAATTTTAGAAGACAGAACCAGATTATCCGTACCGGACAAGCAAAAGGCATTGCAGGAACTGCAACAGGAAATTGATAAAAACATGGCACGACTAAAGGAAGCGCAGCAAATGCGGCTTGATAAGGAAATGGATATGGAGGAATATAGGAATGTTAAAAAGACCTATGAACCCATCATTAAAACTCTGACAGATCAACAAAAAGACTTATCCCAAAGTAGCATGGAAGTTTCGAAGTATATTCTTCCCTGCACTGATTTGCTTAAAAATCTGCCTGGGTATTATGCTAATGCCACCTTGCAAGGCAAGCGTTTAATCATTGGTTCGATCTTTTCCGGCAAATTAATTTTTGAGAAAAATTATTATCGAACCACAGGTGTTGACCCTGTCTTCGAAGAGATATGCAGCACCAGCGCGGGTTTTGGCGGAAATAAAAATGGGACCTTCCGATTAAATTTCGAAAAGTCCCATGAAGTACCGCGTACGGGATTCGAACCCGTATCAC
>NZ_LWBP01000256.1 GCF_002078015.1 Niastella populi
GTCAGGATTTAAAAACCCGCATAGAATATTGATTTTATGCGGGTTTTTTGTTTTTGGTTGATACAACCTGACAAATAATTACCCGCTTATACAACCGCTAAAAGGGAGCATCGAGGGGGAGAGCCTTAAAATTTTATTTTTGCTCCCTCCAAGTTTTGAAACCCTTGCTGTGTATTTTGCATCCATATGCCTGACCTGAAATTGCTCATGAGTAGCTTGACAGTATGAAGTGACGAGGTTAAATTTAAATCTTGTAATTAAAATTTTACAGATTCGGTGAACTTTGGGATATCTACAATTTTGTTTTCAAAACAATTGTTACACTGAACGTTCATAACTAAATATTAAAACTCGCACTGTTTGGAAAGCGCGAAAGCGCAAGTGCATAAAAACATTTTAACGGGTATATTCAATCTTTCGTAAGCGGTTTATTAGTCGATTATCCTTCCAGTTTGTATGACGTATAGATTCTTCCATATAACTTTCAACATCATTTAAATAATCTGATATGACACTGTCTTTATGAAGTATTCGAAGCTGGTCAATTGCAGCTTTTGTAACTTGATAGCCTGAGGAGTCGGATTTGATATCAGGACTTCTGAAAGACTAGAAGAGTCGGTACCATGAATTAGCAAGTATTGCACAGGCATGCCATCGCAACAACCAGTCCACTGTCGCGGTTGTTTTGTCCTTGTTTTCTCAATAACCAAAGAATCGAAAGTGTCAAATTGGGTTGAAGACAGAAGAATTCTTTTGAAATAAAATGTATCAGGTGGCTTATTTGAAAATTGCCGATTGAGAAGCAAGAATTGGATTGCTTGTTGGGTATCATCTTTAGTTAAAATGATTTGCGCTTTTTCGTCAAAACTGGGATGAAGTAATATTTTAAAAGTGAGGCTGTCACTTTTGTTGCCAGATGCATGTCTTTGTTTGCATGCCGAAAGAATAAGTAAAATCAATAAGGTCAGAAATGTTTTTCTCATGAGAGTTTGTTTATAGTAGCCAATAGCGTTGTCCTTTGAACCAGGTGGCGCTTTATTAATGCCTTTGTTGGGTGTTTGTGTTTTATTACAGGTTACTATTTCCTACAGAAAAGGTCGCTAATTATCCGCTACAGGTATAACTCTCCTGCAAAGGAAAATCTTATCTACTTTCCCAAAGTGTACAACTAATTGTCCAAAGATAATAACTGCAAACGGCCTTCCCTTGGATTTTACCGGGTAACCAACCTGACATTTAAATAAATGCTCTATTAATTGCGCTTGGCATCGTGTTGGTAGTTTTTAATACATTTATTTTGGACCTTAATAAGAAGAAAGTTCATAAATACAAATCTGAAACTTCACCACTAAGGTTTGTAAACAATTCTTTCACTCAACTTTCTTTTTTGCGGCCGGGTAGATTAACAAATCAGGAACGGATATCATTATTTATTTGTCATAATGGCACAGTTGTTTTTTCCCGGAACTTATGTAAATACTCGAAAAATTTTATGAAACCCTGCTCAGAACCAAATTTTGAATGCAGTTGTCCAAACCAACCCATGGTGTTTTCGTCTTTCTCGTTAAATTCTTCTTTAAGAAAAGTTGAAAACTGATCAAACTGGCAAAGGTTTTTAATTTCCGTTTTTGTTTGGAGTGCTAAAAATTTGTAACCGGAAATAAAATTATATAAGTAATCCAAATTTCGATTTAAAATAAACAGGCCTGTCCTCTTTTCGATTGCATCAAGGATTTGAAAAATGTCAGTTCCATCTTTGTAGAGTTCATGCATGGTTAATCTCTTAAATGGTTAATATCAACATATTTTGCACTATTATACGTTATTTTCAGGAGAATTAATATTTGCTCATTTATATATCATTCTTGATGAAAAATAGCTAAATAAGTATTCAACCTCAACCACTTATCTTTCCATGACGTCCCACATTTTTTCACGTTTCCACAAGCCCCTACTTTGTACGGGTAAACCAATTTGTGAGTTTGTAAACAGTGATGTATGAGTGAGGTAACTAACAATGCGCCGTTTCTGTTGATTCAGAAACCACAGGAGTTAATCAAATTGTTTGAGGGATTGATCGGCCGGAAGATCCGGGAAATGGGCGTCCAAGCACCGCCCCTAGCCAGCCTGGCTGATGAATCTCCTTCCTTTCCACCAAAAATGTTCAAAAGATTTTTAACGTCAGCCGCCAGACGATAAACGATTGGCGTAAGCCCGGCCTATTGCGTTCCATCAAGATAAAATCCAGGCGGTATTTAATCCACGAACAGGTTCAAATTCTCTCGGCCGTCATTGAATGTTAACTTTATGTAAAGTAAATAAATATCACTTACACGTTTATCCCTCATATCTGCACGCTTATTGTCAAAAACTACGCACTTATTGTCTAAACTGATAATTGTTGTGTGAGTTGGGTACTTATATTTTGTAATACATTTATTTTTGAACATTTCTTCGTCTTATATTTGAATAAACTAATCGAAAACGTTAACCTTAATTATAACCTTACTATGAGAATAACTTCAACACTAAAAGAAACGACAGACTTTCACTACCCGGTACACGATTCGAAATTGCTTTTTCCCACTTCAGTGTATTCAAATCCGCTTATCAATAATCAAACAATAAGAGTGTTTTTGCCGTCATAAGAAAAAGCAGTTGCCTTGAAGATAGTTATTTATTATACAGGTTCGGTTATACCGAGCTTCGGATCTTCTATGCCCAATATTTCTTTATCAGGCTTTCAAATTGCCTTTACGGTATACTATTATATTTGGTCAAAATCTTAATAACCAACTCTATGTTTCGGTTTGTAGCACTTTATGCGCTCAAAAGAGCTGTTCTTTTTCTTCCATTAGTTAGTTTTTATTTTAACGCTAATGCGCAGGTTCTCTCCGCCCACCCAACGGTACCATCTATTGGTATTGCCGGTGGTAAACAGGCCATAGAAGTTGCCAACGATCTTTATAACGGAAAGCTTAATGTATCTATACCTGTTTATGATTATCAATTTGAAGGCATTGACTTCCCTATAGTACTTAATTATGTTGGCGGCAATGGTATAAAACCCGATGAAGTACCAGGTTGGGTGGGTTCAGGCTGGGCCTTAGAGGCCGGCGGATATGTTCATAGAACTGTACGCGGAAAACCTGACGAAGCCCGGGACTGGGAAACTGAAATAATTGCTCCCAGTGAACCAAACGATATCGCTAAAAAGAAAACGAAACTCAATAATACATTCTTCAATTATCTAAGTAATTATGGGTTGCTAAATACCAACTCCAACTGGTACACGCAAGCTTATGCAGAGAGCCTTAAGCCTTCAGGGCCATTCTTTCCTTACCCGGCCGGACAATCGGAATTTTATAATTCAAACCCGATAGTTGACCTGGCGCCAGATGAATTTACCTTCTCCTGTGGTGGCATTTCAGGAAAGTTCTATTTGAACCATCAAAACAAATGGGTGGTGGTTGCCAATGATGGCAAAAAGTATGATGTGGAAATTGGGATGGAAGATCAAACCCTGGTAGATTACATTTCTCAATTTACCGGCTGGAGGGTATTATATAAAGCACCTCAGATAATTAAAAGAATAACCCTTACATCTTCAGATGGCATAAGGTATAGTTTTGGAAACATCTGGCCCAATAGCCAGCTTAGTGAACAACGTTTTGACTATTCGCATACTTCTGCCGTTTTACCTGTTAATTTCCTGGACCGGTTTCCTCCCGAACTAGCTGTTGATGGTAACGAGTCGGCTACCCTATGTGAAATAGTGCCGCACACCTGGCATATTACCCGCATTGAGAATAGAAAAACGGGCTCTGTCATTTCATTCGACTATAAACAACAGGGAGTTACCTTTTATAAAACAAAATACGCCTGGGGCAGAGTGCCTTTCTCAGGAAATGGAACTATAGTTCACACTAATAGCTACGTAAGCTGGGACGATCCCGATAACTCGTGGGATTATCATTATTTATCTTCCGTAAGTAAAGTACTTAACATCGGCTATACGTTGACGGCCATAAATTTTCCCGATGGCGTTAAAATGACTTTTAATTCGTCCTTATCTACCCAGTTATCCACCAACGAAGATGTAATGACAAGTGAGAACTGTGGGTATTATAGTTTTGAGGATATCCATTTCTTTCCGGGAATATATGCACAGAAGAATAGTTTATTACAGCTCGATAACATACAGGTTTCACACGATGGGCAGGTAAAAAAAGAAATAGCATTCAGCTATGTTTTAAGTGGCGGACAACGGTTGCAGCTAGACAAGATTTCAAGCAGGGCTGGCACACAGGCAGCTAATGAATATAAGTTTACCTACAACAATGCTGTTTCATTACCGGCCTATGCGGCGGGCAGGAACGATCACTGGGGTTATTTTAATGACCAGGATTTTTTTGCCAGCGTACCGGGGCCATACAATTTCACGAATCTTTCAACCTATGCCAGTTACCGCGAACCGAATGAAGTAAAAGGAAAAGCAGAGATACTTACCAATATTAAATATCCCGATGGCGGCCTGGTTGAATTTATCTATGAAAGCCATAAATATTCCAAAACCCGTACCCTGGAAAATGTTACCGACCTGCAAGCCGATAAAGAGGCCGGTGGTGTACGGATAGCAAAAATGAAATATTATTCGGCAGCCAATCAATTGGAATATGAAAAGCTATTTGAATACACCAATCCCGTCACCAAATTTTCAAGTGGGGTATTAGCAACGCCCATACAGAAGTATTTGGTACAGGATTCGTATGGCTACAATTTTGAGGCGGCTGGTTATAACCCTACCTGCTACGAGGGTAATAATGTTACCTATACTTACGTCATCGAAAAGCAGGCGGGTAACGGCAGAACATTGTACGAGTATACAAATTACGATAATGGGCGTAATGATGCGCCGCCTATAGGTAGTAACGCTCCTGAAAGAACACGTTTCCCATATGCCTATGTACATAACGCTTTTAAACGTGGCAAACCTATAAGCATAAAAGTGTACCCCGAAAACAGCCAGCAGCCCATTAAAGAAACGTTATTTCATTATACGCATGAAACCAGTGAAGCCGACAAAGAGGAAGTGCGTTCAGTATATGCAATCCCCTATTCGCCGCTTATTTATGCATCAGTTTCGGAAAGGATCTACCCTGACCACCTTATTTCCAAAGAAGAAAAAACCTATTCGGGCAGCAGTGCAATATCGAACAAAAGGTTCTTTACTTATGATACTTATGGAAATATAAAGGAGATACTTACTTATGATAGTAAAGGTGAGCGTGACAGACAGTTGTTCAAATATTGCTACGAATATAACGCACCCAATGGCCCCGATCCTACAGTGCGGGGCATCAGTTACCTGAATGGGTTGGGTATCAGGGACGGCCTCATAGAAGCACTTACAATACATGAACAGGCCAATGGATCAAACCCGGTTATTGTAGGCGGCGAATGTTATGAATACAAACAATCGGATCCGTTTATTGATAAAAGATATAAGTTAAACCTTGTTGATCCGGTTCCATACACGCCTTCTTTCTGGTCGGTTATTTCAAATAATACTTGGTTTGTAAAAAGCAACCTTTACACCCAGCCAGATGCCACTTATCATTTTTATGATGTTAAAGGCAATCCTTTAATGATCGCGCCAAAATCGGGCCCAAGGGAAAGTTATATATACGATCATGATAACACCCTGCTTGTTGCAAAAATTTTAAATGCAGAATATATACTTGTAACGGGCACGCAGAATATGTATAGAAAAGAGTTTTATTACGAGGGTTTTGAAACATGGCTTTTAAACGGTACTATTTTGCCATATGCCGGAGTTAACTGTTATTATGGCGACTTTACTGTTTCATACGTTCCACCAAACGCAAAGAACTATGTAGTTGATTACAGGTATTATGACGGCACCCGTTGGCGTTACGTAAAGAAGCCATATACGCACTCAATGGCGTTAACCGAAGGAGTGGCCATCGATGAAGTACGGGTATATGCTGAAAACGCCCAGATGACCACCTACACGCATTCGCCGCTTGTTGGTGTTACCAGCGAAACCGACAAAAATGGTAAAACGGTATTTTATGGCTACGATGCGCATAACAGGTTAAATGCAATATATGATGAGGACAAAAATATAACTAAAGCATGGTGTTATAACCAGGCCGGCCAGCGGGAAAACTGTTTTACGCCTTATGGTAACGATCGTATGGCCAAGGTGTTTACAAAAGACAATTGCAGTTCCGGCACAGGTGCAAGCATGGAATATGTGGTGAAAGCCGGTGTATATGTTTCGTTGAAGAGCAAGGAAGAAGCCAATCGACAGGCATTGCTCGATCTTAATCATAACGGCCAGAATTATGTAAACCAGCATGCTTCATGTACGCCTTAATACTCCTTAATCCCTTATAACGATATTTATGATACGCTATACAGTCTTTTCAATATTACTCACGTTACTGGGCAATCATACAATTGCGCAATATATCGATGGGTCGCCAAATCCAAGGCCCGGCATATGGCTGCCCTATACTTTTTATGATGGCAATACATTTGAAGGTGTATATTGGGAAGTAACAAATGGTACCATAGTAAGTGGCTGGGCCAGTGACCATATAAATGTTGTATGGAATGCCAACTGTGAGTCGGCCGGAATATATGCAGTTGATGCATATGGCAATGAGGCCTGGTTTGACATAGAGATAGCCACTGTGGAGGCAGGCGCCGTAACACCAGGCGACGTAACAATAGTAGCCGGTCAAACGCCCCCCACTTTTACCAGCGCCCCACCCATTGGGCATGTTTCTAATAACTTTACTTTCAACTGGCTGTGGTCAACCGATGGTGAAAGCTTTGATGGTATGGATCAAACAGGCATCAGCTTTACATCGGGGCCCCTTTACACTACAACCTGGTTTAGGCTATATATACAGGATGAGTGCTACCATACTGCTCAGTCAAACCTGGTAAAAGTAACGGTAATACCTAATTTGCCTACACCTGGAAATTTAACGGCCAATATAACGGGCACAAGGCAGGTTACCGTACAATGGCTTGATAATACTACCGACGAAACCAACTACGAATTGTGGCGGTCGCAGGGCGGTAACGGCAACTATACGCTATTGACCACGCTTCCGGCCAATCAAACGCTGTATATCGACAACAATGTTATCGGTAATACGGTATATTACTATAAAGTAAAAGCGGTATCGAATACAAACTTTTCTCCATACTCGAATGAAGCAACAGTAACTACAGGCAATAATCCACCGGGCATAAGTTCTCTTCCAGATGTGCCTCTCGATTACAATTCATCTCTTACGATATCAGTATCCGGCAGTGACGTAGATAATGATCCTGTACAAATTTCGGCATCGGGCATTCCGCCTTTTGCTTCTTTTGTAAACTTTGGTAATGGTACGGGCGAAATTCGTATCAATGCCCCCGGCGCTAATAATGCAGGTACATATCCTATAACGATTACTGCAACCGATTCACGTGGCAGTACAACGCAGGCAACATTTAACCTGATGGTGTTTGTTAGTAATAACGCGCCGGCGATACAGTTACCCGCAAACCTGACCTTACCCGAGAAGAGTAACCAAACGATCAGTATTTCAGCTACTGATCCGGAATCGATCCTCGGCGCTAAATGGTCGTTTCCCAATGGGCTTCCTGCTTTTGTTTCCTGGGAACAAACTAATGATGCAACCGGACAGATGATAATAAGAGCCGTGAGCGGTACCGCAGGAAGTTATACCATCGCCGTCAGAGTAGAGGATGCGCAGGGCGGATCTACCCTGCAGAGCTTTACCATAACGGTACTTCCTGAACCATTTACAGGTGGCTCAATCACTTATTATTCCGATAGAGGTTTGCTGGCCGGTGAACCGGTGCATGGTGGTACATGCAATGGTATCTATGAATACCAATGGCAGGTAAGCGAAAACCCATCGGGCGGTGTATACGAGGATGTATATCATGCCAATGGCATTAACCTGATGCCTGAAGCTTCGCCAAACCTTGTGTATTACCGGTTAAAAGTTACCTGTAATGGGGCGGTAGCATACAGCAATGTCGTAAACGTTTCATCAAGTACGCCACCTGCAGTTTCTGCGATGACCAATATTAAAACTTTTGGTTTCTATAAACCTGGTCTGTCTTATAACGATCTTCAGCAGTTTATCCCAGAGCAAGGGAGCCAAAGTACGCAATATTTCGATGGCCTGGGACGCTTATTACAAACTGTAGTACGGCAGGGTTCTCTTGCTTCAGGAACAAATCCTGTTGACCTTGTAAGCCCAGTTGCCTACGACGGCTCAGGCCGCGAAGCGCTTAAATACCTTCCGTATGCAGCAGCTTCTACAGATGGATCATTTCAGCAACAACCTTTGCCGCAGTTGCAAAATTTTTATAATGATCCCAACGGTGTGCTTAAGGGACAGAGCGAATCTGTGTTTTATGAAGAAATCAAATACGAACCATCTCCATTGAACAGGGTAACAAAAGCATTACCCCCCGGCATCAATTGGGGAGGCAGTAACCGTGGTAAAGAAAATAGTTATTGGTTGAATACAATTGATGATGATGTAAGAATGTGGTTTGTTGATAATGTTGTTAATGGTTTTGGCACTTACAGTACGCCCGCGGCACTTGCAGGTGTGTATCCTGGCGGGTCATTGTATAAAACGGTAACTACGAATGAAGATGGAAAGCAGGTTGTTGAATTTAGGAATATGAATGGAGCAGTAATACTTAGAAAAGTACAACTGACTGCCCCGGCAGATGTGATCACTGGCAGCGGTCACTCCGGTTGGTTATGTACATACTATATTTACGATGATTTCAAAATGCTGAGAGCGGTTGTACAACCAAGGGGCGTGGAAATATTATCCCAAAATGGCTGGGATATGAACGTATTCAACGCGGTTGTAATGAATGAACAGATGTTCAGGTATGAGTACGATCAGCATAAGAGAATGATCAGGAAAAAAATGCCGGGTAAGGCGGAAGTAAACATGGTATATGATGCGGTAGACCGTATGGTGCTTACCCAGGATGGCAATATGCGAGATAAACATCAATGGATGTATATTACTTACGATGAATTGAACCGTACTGTTTCATCCGGATTATTGAATAATGATCCTAATTATAATAATCTGGCTTATCATATTCAGGAAGCAAACAATAGTACCGCATATCCTGACCTGGCAAATTTTACTTTCGAAGAACTTACGCATAATTATTACGACAATTATAACTGGGCAGTTTCCCTTCCCGCTTCATTAAAGGATTTTAATACGGCGTATGCAAAAGCCTGGCTGTTTATGGCTGGTGACAAATCCTGGCCTTACCCGCAACCGGTAGAAGCAAGTGCGCGTACCATGGGTATGGCCACCGGAACCAGGGCAAAAGTGATTGGCACCAGCAATTATCTTTATACTGTAAATTTTTATGATGCAAAGTCACAGCTAATTCAGGCAAGAAGTCAGAATATCACCAATGGAGTAGATGTAATGACCAATCAGTATAACTTCAGCGGGCAGCCATTGGTAACAATTAATAAACAGGACAATGGTAGCAGCGGTCAAAACAGTATTGTTGTCACTAAATTCGAGCATGATAAACTCAGCCGGGTGATCTCAACGCAGAAAAAAGTAGGTAACAGTACTATGAACGGCGGCGGCATGACCAACTGGACAACTATTGCACACAATGAGTATGATGCACTTGGGCAGTTGAGCAAAAAAGAAATAGGTAACAAGCCTGGCACCAATACTCCTGTGACCCATCAGAATTTGGAATATAACATCAGGGGCTGGCTGCTCAGCATCAACAAAGATTATATTACCGGCAATAATAATGACGATTACTTTGGCATGCATATAGGGTACGATAAAAACCCTGTACTGGGCGCTTCCACCTCATTGTATAGCGGTAATATTGGCGGTATTGTATGGAAAAGCGAAGGCGATGGACAAAAAAGAAAATACAACTTCACATATGACAACGCCAGTCGTTTAACAGACGCGGCCTTTACCCAGTACGTATCAGGTTCAGGTGCCAATGCGGTATTTGATCTTTCTGATAAAATAGATTTTAGCGTAAACGGTATAACGTACGACCTCAATGGTAATATAATGACCATGAAACAAAATGGCTGGAAGATTGGCGGTAGTGCAACTATTGATGACCTGCAATACAGCTATTTTAACCAGAATAGAAGTAATAAGTTAAGCACTGTTACCGATATTTCAACCGGCGGCACTTCCCCTACTGCCACCACCCCGGGTATACTGGGCGATTTTACCGATAAAAATACCAGTGGCGACGATTATGGCTATGACGGGAATGGTAATATGGTCTCTGACAATAACAAACTTATGCGGGGAACCACCGGCAACCTGATAACATCGGGTGGCGCTATTACGTATAACCATCTTAACCTGCCGGCATTGATAAATTTAAAGGACGCAAATAATATCGCAAAGGGAACCATAGCTTACCTGTATGATGCTGGCGGCAACAAACTTGGGAAAATAACTACTGATTTAAGTAAAACCGGTAAAACCATTACCACTACCACTACTTATATTGGCAGTGCCGTGTATGAAAGCAGAACTACCCTGCCTGCCAATACACCCAATGACGATTACTCAGATGTATTACAGTTTATAAGTCACGAAGAAGGAAGAATAAGGTTTGAAAAAGCGTCACCGTACTCCTGTACGCCTCAACCTGCCCGCGTGGTGTATGATTATTTTGTAAAAGACAACCTGGGTAATGTAAGAATGGAGCTCACAGACCAGCAGGAAGAGATCTGCTATATGCCGGCTACCCTTGAAGTGAATACAAGAGCAGAGGAGAAGCAATTGTATGACATTGTTGACCCGCAGGTAACCGATGTAAGCCAGGTGAATGGGGCCAGCAGTCATATACAGTTTCAACAAAAGCTTTACCAGCTGCATGGCGGAGTTCCGGGCCAGCGCTCAGGTTTAGGTATTGTAATGAAGGTAATGAGCGGCGATAAGGTAAGGATTGCCCTGGAATCTATCTATGACATGCCGGGTGGCAACACCCCGGGAGGACCCGCACAGGCTGCCCTTATTGAATTGCTGGGCGCCATGGTCGGCAGCCCTTTAGCCACAGGCAAAGGCGCTTCATTAACTGATCTTACCAACGCACAGGCCGGAACGCAGATCAATAGTTTTATAAACCAGCATGACGAGCTTCCGAACCGGCCAAAGGCATACCTGAATTATATTCTGTTTGATGAGCAATTTAAATATGTAACCGGCGATGTTGATCCTGTACAGGTAAATGGCGGTTATAAATTGCACGACAAATTTATAAATGCGCCGGTAGAGGCTACCAAAAACGGTTATTTGTATATTTATGCCAGCAATGAAAGCAATATGCAGGTATTCTTTGATAACCTGCTGGTGACACATATTCCCGGCCCGATAGTGGAAGAAACGCATTACTATCCGTTTGGTATGACGATGGCAGGTATAAGTTCAAAAGCTGTAAACAGGCCTGATAATAAATTTAAATACAATGGCAAGGAAAAACAGGAGAAGGAGTTAAGTGATGGCAATGGCTTAGGGTGGTATGATTTTGGGGCAAGAATGTACGATGCGCAAATAGGCAGGTGGCATACAATGGACCCTCTGGCAGAACAATACAGAAAATGGTCACCTTATACGTACACGCTTAATAATCCTTTAAAATATACCGATCCTGATGGAATGGGCGTTACAGGTGATTACTATTCAAATAAAGGAACTTATTTGGGTAACGATGGCAAAAACGATAATAAAGTATACGTATTAACAGACAACTGGTTTCCGAATTATTTTAACGACGCCGTTCATTGGGGTGGTTTATTAACAGAAGAAGAAGCCGCTGATCTGCGTAAGAATTCGGAACTGGCAAAAATGCCCGGAAAAATTCATTTTTCACTTGATAAAGGCGATGATCCTTCAGCGGATAAATATAACATGTTTGATAAAGAGATAGCAGTAGCCACGCTTCTCTTTAATAGAGAACTGGCAAAGGGTACATTGAAATTTGGCGAAGGTTACACGTTGGGTATACAGGCCTCGCCATTAGATGTGAACCTTGTAAAGGCAATGGCATATAAAGAATCGAGGTTAGGGCAAGGCCAGGCTGTAGCCACCAAACCCAGCGACATTTTTAGTATGTTCCATATCGGTGATTACGGCGATAAAGGAAAAATGGGTATGACACTGGACGATGTTAAAAAAGGCGGTGGCGCCATTGAAAGTTCATATTGGGGACTTCGCTGGCTATATTTTAAATCTATGGTTTCATCAGATGGAAAATCGAAAAGCTTTGTTGGCTGGGAAGAAGCAGTACATAGGTATGGTCCTGGCGACAAAAAACAACCTAAGTACACAGAAAGAGTTATTCAAATCTACAATTCTATAAAATGAGCAAACTGATCCCGTTTTTGTGTATTCTGTTTTTGTTTAGTTGTGGACATTCGCAGTCAGATACTGCGAATGCCCCACCGTTACAAAAGGACACAGTCAGTGCTGCCGTACCACAAAAAGATACTGCTGTAAATATTTTTTTGGATACGGTTAACGCCATCTCTAACCGTACTGCAGAATTGACTAATAAAGAAGTGGAAGACCTGTTGCATGCAAAGTATTTTACCGCGGCTGAATTCAAGGTTACACCCAGGCAAAACGTTACAGGGAAATTGAAAATATATTCTGTTCAGGTAACCGGCGATTTGCCTACAGCGCAGCCTACGGAATATACCTTTATAGATGTAAGAGAAACGCACCTGCAATTTTTATTGCCAATTGAGTTTAATCAATTATACGAAATTGAAGGTCGCATCATGATCGGTGGCATATATACTTCCCGGGAATATGAGTATTATTCAGTGTATGAGCTGGGTAGTTACATGAATGTGATTTTTACTACTAACATTCCGGGTCGTGAAAGAATAGTGACCGGATATTTTAAAGATGATGAATGTATAGATTATATTCCTGACAGATTGCGTTTTCAGTTTAATAGGCAAACGAATGATATTCTCTTCACAGGTAATGCAAGAAGATATTGCCAGGAAGGAAGGGATCGTGCTAAAAATGATAAAGTAATAGAAAGCATCACGCTGAAATTGGTTTTTCATTATAAAAATTCAACGTGGGAGTTGGATAAAAAGAAGTCGCATTATTTTGCCTGGTAGCGCTAGCCAATAGACCTGTATTGACGATTACTTGGGCATGCAAATAAAATAGGGTATGATAAAAATGCTGTACTCGGTATTTTACCTTCATTGTATAGCGGTAACATAAGCGGTGTTTTATGGAATAACGAAGGCGATGGGCAAATAAGAAAATACAACTTTACTTATGACAATTCTAATCGCCTGTCAGACGCTGCCTTTACCCAGTATGTTTCAGGTTCTGGTACCAATTCAGTATTTGACTTGTCGGATAAAATAGACTCTAACGTAAACGACTAATAATCCGCAGGGAAATATAACGTACCTGTATGATGCTGCCAGCAACAAACTCCGGAAGGTGACAACTGATTTAAGTAAAGCCGGGAAAATTATAACCACTACCACTATTTATATTGGCAATGCGGTGTATGAAAGCAGAACAACCTCGCCTGCCAATGTGCCTAATGACGAGTATACAGATATTTTACAGTTTATTGCTCATGAAGAAGGAACCGGCACCCCGAGCGGGCTGGTTAAGTCATTCAATTTATCTTTCATCGTGTAATCACGTTCGGGAGATTTACGGAATGCAACACACTTAAATTCATACTACACTGTTTTCTATATTAAAAATATGGATTTATTTGTCAGCCAACGTAAAGTAACCCGTTCAAATTTTGTAGGGGTTAGAATATTTTTGAGGGATTTTGCATTTGATTTGATAATTATCGCGGCACAGGTCATTTTTACATATATTAGCAACTACATTAGTTAGACATGGAAATGAGGCTGGACGACGGTAAGAATTTTATGCAGGTTATGTAGCCCAGGAATACCTCACGAACAACACGATCATGATAATAAGGCATCGCTTATGCAGAGTGAACCGTTGGATTCGCAGCAGTAGATAAAAATTCCGTTGAGGAAATACTTAAAGAATGGAGTATTTTAACAGCCATTAACTATTCAGATATTGCACTGGACATGTAATAAGAAACCTTATGTCCATAAACGATAGCTCTATGCGAACCCTAATTCTACTGGTACTCCTGTTCTTAGCATCCCGCTGCGGTCAATCCATTGAGAAGAATACTAGGTTCAAACGGCTCCTACCAGATACTACAAAAACCTGGTCAGGGCAGATGACTCGGGAGAGTTACAATTCGACAAGAGATTTCGAAGAAAAACTACACTTAGAATCAGTTTTGAATGGCACAAAGAGCCAGGAAATCCAAATGACATCATTGAAATTATAAATCACTATTACCTTGACAAAAATGGGAATCTAAAAAGCTATCATGTTCCCGAAGTTTACAAAGAATTTGACAAAAGCATTGTGTATCGGGAAAGACCGTATTTTGAATGTTACCTTGATGACTTATAAAGTCAGGGTTGGCGCGAATGAACTTC
>NZ_LWBP01000257.1 GCF_002078015.1 Niastella populi
CCCTTAGACGAACGCGGCTCGTTTTTGGGAGTGCAAAGATAGGAATCGCTTTTATTTCACCAAAAAAATCTGAAAGTCTTTCAGGTTTTTTTTCAACCCCTTTATTGCAACTCAATCTATTATACGAAGATATAATTACAAATGCTAAAAAAGCGGTCGACGTGAAAACGACCCGCTATAGAAACTCATCTTTTCAATTAAATCCCTGGTTGATTTTACTTCCCACATAAAACCAAGCCAGTACCTAACGCTGATTATTTTCTTTCTGTCATATTTGAAAAGGATTACCGGACTATTTACTGCAATGGTGCCCGATCTGTAAGCAATTAACATATAGTTTTTATGTAATCCCAGTTACAGCAGTTACCGGTCGGGACGAAAAAGGCTCCATAGGTCCCTTGTACACCAAAGATCTGCGCGCCGGCCTGGGTTGGCAATATTAAATCTGCCTGTCCAGCAGGTCAATGCTCTTTTTATAAACCGGGGTATTTTGCACTTCCTGTTGAATTGCTTGAATTGAATACTGGCCATGGTGTCAAGTGCCGGCAGGAATGCAGGCTGTCGGGCATAATGATGGCATCGCTGGGAAAAAGGCAAGTCTTCGATTGACCACAACTCCCGTTGCCGCCAATAAAAACAAAATGAAAACAAATAAACGCATTCGAAAGGATAATGGGTTTTTATAAAAAGTTGCACCTGTCAACCTGCACATGTTAGGGCTACGCACTTTTTATAAAACGTGTAATTTCAGTTAAAAATTATCAATATTTACCCTGCTAAAAGCCCGTTTGCAGATAGACTATTCCTTATACCGCCTGTATAAATAGATGGCCGCTATATGTTTATCATGCACACAAATTTCATAAACCCATTTACCGCCAAAATTGTACCTTAGCCCCCGCAATTTTTAACTAACACAAAATATCCAGATCATGAGCACAGTCAAAGTGGCGATCAACGGTTTTGGTCGTATCGGCCGGTTGGTATACCGCCAGATTTATAAAATGGACGGCATAGATGTAGTTGCTATCAATGACCTCACCAGTCCTAAAGTTTTAGCCCACCTCCTTAAATATGATAGCGCTCAGGGCCGTTTCGATGCTGAAGTAAAAAGTACCGAAAACTCTATTATAGTAAATGGCGATGAAGTAAAGATCTACGCACAAAAAGATCCCGCTCAAATTCCCTGGAAAGAGCATGATGTAGACGTTGTACTTGAATGTACAGGTTTCTTCACCGATAAAGCAAAAGCTGAAGCTCACCTTACCGCAGGTGCGAAAAGAGTAGTGATCTCTGCTCCCGCTACCGGCGATCTGAAAACGATAGTTTTCAACGTTAACCACGCTATTCTCGACGGTACTGAAACTGTTATCAGCTGCGCCAGCTGTACTACCAACTGTTTGGCCCCAATGGCTCAGGTGCTAGACGAGAAATTCGGTATCGTTAACGGTCTTATGACCACCATTCACGCCTATACAAACGATCAGAACACCCAGGATGCGCCACATCCGAAAGGTGACCTGCGTCGCGCCCGCGCTGCCGCTCAGAACATCGTTCCCAACAGCACTGGTGCTGCCAAAGCCATCGGCCTGGTACTGCCTAACCTGAAAGGTAAGTTAGATGGTTCTGCACAACGCGTTCCCACCCTTACCGGTTCTTTAACTGAAGTAACCGCTGTATTGGGTAAAAAAGTTACCGTTGAAGAAGTGAACGCCGCCATGAAAGCCGCCGCTAACGAAAGCTTTGGTTTTACTGAAGACGAGATCGTAAGCAGCGATATCATCGGTATCACATACGGTTCTTTGTACGACGCTACTCAAACCCGCGTTCAAACAGTAGGCGACACCCAACTGGTTCGCACTGTTAGCTGGTACGATAATGAAATGAGCTATGTTAGTCAGCTGGTTCGCACAGTGAACTACTTTGCAAAGCTCATCAACAAAGGCGCTGCTAAAGAAAAAGCAAAAGCTTAATAAATAACCGCAGGATTTAGTATCTGCTAATTCCTCATTAACCACAAAGATGTTGAAAGAGGAAAACGCTTTCAATACACTTTGTGGTTAACTTTTTTAAAACTACTCTTCATGTCTACATTCAGCCAATATAATTTCAAAGGTCAGAAAGCGCTGATCAGGGTTGACTTTAACGTGCCGCTTGACAAAAAAACATTTGCCATTACCGACGATACCCGCATCACAGCGGCTGTTCCCACCATTAAAAAAATATTGGGCGACGGCGGTAGTGTTATTCTCATGAGTCACCTCGGCCGCCCCAAAGAAGGCCCCGAAGAAAAATCTTCACTTAAACACCTGGTTGCTCATATAACCAAATTGCTCGGCGTTAATGTGCAGTTTGCCGGTGATTGCATCGGACAGGAGGCCATTGACAAAGCCGCTGCCCTGAAGCCTGGTGAAGTATTGTTGCTTGAGAACCTGCGTTTCTATAAAGAAGAAGAAAAAGGCGATGCCGGTTTTGCTGAAAAACTAAGCAAACTGGGCAACGTATATGTGAACGATGCATTCGGTACCGCTCACCGCGCGCACGCTTCTACAGCGGTTATCGCACAATTCTTTGCTGCTGATAAAAAAATGTTCGGTCTGCTGATGGAAAGCGAAGTAGCCAGCGCCGAAAAAGTAATGAACAATGCCGAGAAACCTTTTACCGCCATCATCGGCGGCGCCAAGGTCTCTGACAAGATACTCATCATCGAAAACCTGCTTGAAAAAGCGACCGATATCATCATTGGCGGTGGTATGGCCTATACGTTTGAAAAAGCGCAGGGCGGAGCCATCGGTAATTCACTTTGTGAGAACGAGCGCATCGAAACAGCCCGCGAACTGCTGAAGAAAGCGGAAGCCAAAGGCGTATGCCTGCATTTTCCTTCCGATTCTGTGATCGCCGATAAATTCGATGCCAACGCACTTACATCCAATGCGCCCAGCAATAACATTCCCGATGGCTGGATGGGGCTCGACATTGGTCCCAACGCCTGCAACCAGTTTGCCAACGTGATCAAACGTTCAAAAACCATTTTGTGGAATGGTCCTATGGGCGTGTTTGAAATGGATAAATTCCAGCACGGGACAAAAGCTATTGCAACGGCTGTTGCCGAAGCTACCCAGGACGGCGCTTTCTCTCTGGTAGGCGGCGGCGATTCAGTTGCAGCCGTTAACCAGTTTGGCTACAGCGACCAGGTTAGCTATGTTTCAACCGGCGGCGGCGCCATGCTCGAATTCTTTGAGGGTAAAGAACTCCCCGGTATTGCGGCTATAAAAAATAGCAGGTAGTAAGTTTTTATTTAACTTTATCATATAATCAATGCCACGTACCAACAGTGCGTGGCATTGATTTTTTAATGATCTTCGGGTAACCAGTCAGGCGGAAATAAAAATTAGCTTAATTATGAGAAAGTGGTACCAATTACTACTTTTAGTAGCCCTGGTATTGGCGGCGGCTTCCTGTCAGAAGGAAATTAGCGGCGATATAACACCTCCTGCTGGCGGCCCGCTTCCGTCTGACACCACTCCACCTGGTTTGAACACGGAAGTCGGTAGCTGGATGTTTGTTTCCCTCACCGGGAAAATTGATCAAACAGCGGAGTTTTCTCAAAGTGGCGCTTCAGTTAAAGCGGTCAGTTCGAGCAACTTTATCTCTACAAATAACGATGGCACCGTTACGTTCGATAATTCTACAATGACGGCGAATGCCATCACCCTGGCCGTAAATACTACTGCCACCACCTCTATTTATATGAACGGAGTTTTGTTCGACACAGAGCAAACCCCATTCAGTCAAACCCTTCCGCCCCAAAACGCTTCTTCAAATTATACGAAGATCGGCACGGACTCACTCCATTTTCAGGACGGCGGCTTTTTAAATGCCATCACAGGTGGGTTATTACCGAATATCCCTACGGGTTGTAAACTGAAATTTGAGAGCAGTAATGTTATGAAAATGATCACGGTATACGACACCGTTACGACCCAGGCCTTCCAGGGAATCCCGGCAAAGATCACACTGCGTGCCGAACTGGTGGCCACGCTCAGAAAAAATTGAGGACTAAGCGTTTTTCACCATCGCAGCATCAAAACCATAGTAATTGTCTCAATAAGGATGGATAACTTCCCGCGAAATAGTATTTTTGATGAGAATTATTCTGCCCTAAACAAAAAATTGTAGCAAATGAGCCTTAAGTTTACCCCCTTCATACTCCTCTGTTCTTTTGTATTCATCTTAGCTTCCTGCGGAAAAGAGAAAAGCGTTGATACACTGGGGGTAACACCCGGCGGTACCAATGGGAATGGTAACGATGGCGGAAGCAGCAATGGTTCCGAAATTGGTACCTGGAAGTTTATTGACTTGAAAGCCAAAAACACTTCTATTATTGAGATGAGCGGTTTGGGTATGTCATCCAAAACAGAAACACTCAACGACTATACTACAGAGAACAATGCAGGCACATGTGAATTCGACGGTTCTACCATGACTGGCACTGGTTTAGAGTTTACTGTGAATACGATGACCAAAACTTATATATATAACGGAGGTGCGCTTGAAGATTCAATTGAACTGCCAATGAATTATATAGCACCGCCTACCAATTCTAGTTCTACCTATAAAAAATTCGGAACCGATTCAATTTACGTTAATGGTGGAACCTTACAAACACCCAACGGAACGCAGCAAAGTAATGGTACTGGATTTAAACTTAGGTGGTATGGCGATAAAATGACACTCACTGGAAGATTTAGCCAAAGCTCTAGCCAGTTAATCCAGGGCGTTATGCAAAGGACATCTTATTCCCTATATTTGGTTTATACATTTCAAAAGCAGTAAATATATTGGTTCTATAAATTGAAAGCCCTCCCGGTTTGCGGGGAGGGCTTCTTTTTTTAAGGAATATCTCTAAAATAAACTTCTGCAATAAGCGAGGCATGCAATTACTCAATCTCTTTGAACTGAATCTTCTCAACTCGTCAACCGGTCAACTATTTCCCGGGATTTTGCAAAAACTATGTAACGAAAACCATGTGGCTGCGACCAAAGTAATGTGATGTTTACAATGACGGCTGGCAGTGCGTTAAATGGCTGCGCGGTTGAACAAGTAACCTTAACCATTTGTTTATCATAGGAATTGTAGATTGGTTGTGGTAAAAAATTGTACATTTATAATACATAAAACTCTAAATAGGTATGAAATCTAGTTATCTGGTACTGATCGTTATCGTTGTATTCATCCTGATACTGGGTGGTTGCGGGTGTAATGGATATAACAAAATGGTAAACCTCGATGAAAATGTGAAGAACAAATGGAATAATGTGCAGAGCGATTATCAGCGTCGTTCCGACCTGATACCTAACCTCGTGAGTACAGTGAAAGGGGCTGCCAATTTCGAGCAAACGACATTAACGCAGGTAATTGAAGCAAGAGCGAAGGCTACTTCGATGAACGTTAGTGCCGATAACCTCACACCTGAAAAGATACAACAGTTTCAGCAGGCGCAGGGGCAGTTGGGTGGTGCCTTAGGCAGGTTGCTGGCCGTTGCCGAACAATATCCGCAATTGCAGGCTACACAAAACTTCAGAGACCTGCAGGTACAGCTCGAAGGAACTGAAAACCGCATCAAGGTTAGCCGTAACGACTTTAACGCATCGGTGCAGGAATACAACAGCACGGTACGTCGTTTTCCCAATAATATTTTTGCCGGTATGTTCGGCTTTAGCGTAAAACCAGGGTTCACTGCCGAAGCCGGTTCAGAAAGGGCGCCTAAAGTAGCATTCTAAAATAATATCCATGGCATTTTTCCCCTTCTCAAAAAGGAAACAGTTTTTTTCGAACGACGAACAGGAGCGCATTGTCAGTGCCATCCGCAATGCCGAGCAACAAACCAGCGGTGAGATCAGGGTATATACCGAAAGCCGTTGCCGTTTTGTTGACCCGCTCGACAGGGCCGCAGAAATTTTCTGGGGGCTGAAGATGGACCTTACAAAAGACCGTAATGGTGTGTTGATATACGTTGCCATGAAAGACCACCAGTTTGCGATCCTGGCCGATCAGGGTATTCACGAAAAGGTTGGTCAGTCTTTCTGGAACCAGGAGGTGGCGGTTATGCAAAAGCATTTCGCAAACGCTCATCCTGCAGAAGCGATAGAGGCTGTGGTTAACGATGTTGGACTCGCATTGAAAACGTACTTTCCGTACAACCGGTCAAGCGATAAAAATGAGTTACCCGACGATATGGTTTTTGGATCTTAATTAAAAGAAATTGCAGGTTTCAGGTTCCTGGTTACAGGGAGTTGAGGCTTTGGTATTCCCTGTAACCTGCAACTTGCGACCTGTAACATTTTTTAAATTGAATGGCATTCATAAGTAGTAATGAGAAACAGATTTAAACTCTTTCTAGCCTCGGCTTTGTTGTTTGTGTCGTTTTTGGCGGTGGCACAGGATATTCCTGCCCGGCCAACCCCTCCCCGGCTGGTCAATGATTTTGCCGGTGTGTTAACGCCGCAGGAAGAACAGCAGCTTGAAAACGAGCTGGTAGCATACGACGACAGTACCAGCAACCAGATAGCCATTGTTCTCATTAATACGCTCGACGATTATCCCATTGAAGAGTATACAACGAAGTTGTTTCGCGAGTGGGGCGTTGGAAATAAGAAAAACAATAATGGGGTAGTGATCCTTGCTGCCATCCGCGACCGCAAGATCCGGATTGAAGTAGGTTATGGCCTGGAAGGCGCCATACCCGATATCACTACCGGCCACATTATACAAAATGATATTACTCCCAACTTCAGGTCGGGCGATTATTACCAGGGCCTTTCACAGGCTGCCCATTCCATTATAAAGGCAGCGGCCGGGGAATACAAGGCGCCGGCCAATTATAGAAAGAAAAAAGGCGGCGGCAGCGCGCTGCCATTCGGCTTCCTGGTATTTATCATTATTATGATCGTGATCTTCGGTGGCCGCGGCGGTGGCAGAGGTGGCGGCGGATTTATGAGTCGTCGTGGTTCCGGCTGGTTAGGCCCTTTCATATTAGGAAGTATGCTCGGCCGTGGCAGCAGTGGCGG
>NZ_LWBP01000258.1 GCF_002078015.1 Niastella populi
CGGTGGCGGCGGCTTCGGCGGCTTTGGCGGCGGAAGCAGCGGCGGCGGCGGCGCAAGCGGAAGCTGGTAAACTGGTGCTATTGAAAATTGAAGATCTGAATTTGAATATTGGAATTAAGTTATTGAGTTCGTGAGTTCATAGGTTATATGCACAACCCGGGCTTATAAACTCAATAACTTAATAGCCGGGAATTGCGATCTGAAACCTGAAACCTCTTGTAGCCCTATGCGTTCCCTTTTATTCCTGACCATTGGTTTTCTTTTAATCAACGTTTTCTCTTTTGCGCAGAATAAGAAAACTGGCGATTCATTTGTAAAACCACTACCGGTTCCCCACCAGGCGGTCAACGATTTTGCAAAGTTCCTTACTTCAGATGAAAGACAATGGCTCGAAAATGAATTGCGCGCATATTATACCCGAACTTCCAATGCCATTGTGATCGTCACCCTCGACTCACTTACCGATGCCAAAACAAAAATGGCATATACGATCGAAGAGGCCGCCCGAATGTATTTTAACACCTGGGGCATAGGCGACAGTGTAAAGAATAATGGCGTATTAATAATGGTCAGCCGCAGCCCCAGGCGGGTGCGGATAGAGGTAGGCATAGGGCTTGAAGACATACTTACCGATTTCGCCTGTCAGGCGATCATAGCTGATGTGCTGGTGCCGAATTTCAAACAGGGGGCTTTTTTCCAGGGAATGAAAGAATCGGTACGTGCCATTGAAAATAAACTTGACAATCGCGGTAAGGACGTACAAACGGCAGTGGCGCCACCAGCAACATCTCCAACCGGTCAACAGCCAACCGCATACGATCCGCAATTTCGGGGGGTAACATCACCCGGTATGGGGCCCGAACTGATCGTATTTGGTCTGTTTGCAGGGTTTACCATCCTCACTATTTATTTGGCCAGAACGATGGCCAGGTATAACGGGGGCTGGTATTCAAGAGATGGTTATCAGAACCGGGGCCTGGGATTTGATGATTCGTATTCAACAAAAGAGTATAAAACCGTATTCGGCGTTTTTCGGGTAACCTGGCGGTCGTCGGGCGGCGATTCCTCTACCAGGTCTTTTGAAGCAAGCTCATCATCCGATTCATCGGCTGGTAGTTCATCCTCATCTTCTTCAGGCAGCTATAGTGGCGGCAGCAGTAGCGGCGGCGGAGCGAGCGGAAGTTGGTAGGCAATCGGCAATCAACTTAGGCGGCGCAAGCTCGTATATTAATCTCAAATTCCCCGAGCCCCCTCACCATTCTTCCTCCCACTAAAAAAGCCACCCCGTTTCCGGAGTGGCCCCTTATAAACTTGTTAACTTGTCAACTCGTTAACCCGTCAACTAAAATCCCTTCTTATCTCCCCCTTCTATTTTCTCATTGATATAGTCAGTTTGTTCCTTCGCTCTGGCTTTGTCGGCTTCGGCGGTAAAGGCAGCGTTCTTTTTGTTGATCACGTTCTTCAGCATGCCATTTACATATGGTACCGCGCCATAAGGAGCCAGTTCATCCCTGAAATCAACTACCAGGTCTACGCCCTCTTTTACTTTTTTAGTGTCTTTCACAATGGTAAGGAAGTCGCAGAAAGGTTGCAGCAGGTTAAACTTCGCCTGTGAAATAGGCATATCCTTAAATGCTTTGGCAATTATGTCAAAGCTGGCCTCATCGCCGCTTTTAACCAGGATGTTGGTGATCGACTCCATCAGCCTGTTCTTCGCCTGATATTTTGCCAGGCGTTTTGCTTCGGCCACTGCAGCGGCGCTATCCAATTTGAAAAGAGCATCCAGTGCGGTGCCCGCAACACTGTACGATGAGTCGTTCACGCTCTTTGTGAAAAGCGATTTATAAGCACCGTCATGGTATTGTGCAAGCGCAGTAAGTGCACTGCCGCGTACGGTTGTTTTTGTATCGCGCTGTGCAATTTCGGTAAGAACCGGTTCTGCCTGTTTTCTTACCGTTTCATTTTTTAGATCGAGTTTGCTGATGGCGTAGGAGCGCAAGCCATGGAATTTATCTTTTAAAGCTAGTACCATCAGTTCCAGTGCTTTTGGATTATCCTGGTTGCGGCTGGCGAAATCTATAGCTTCGCGGCGATCGAGGTACCCGCCTGCATATTTATACTGGTGAATATAGTTCTCGAGGGTCTTGTTGTCTTTCTTCTCGGCAAGTAATGTTTTATTGCCGTCAACATTTACCAGGTCGGGGCGGCTGTTATAAGAGAAAGTGAAGGTATCGACTTTGTTCTTTACCCATACATCGTGGCGAACTTTTTTAGCGCCATTGTACACGTCGATGGCGATCGGGAGAGTAAAAGTTTTGTCACCCGCCTGTGTTTGTTTAACGATCACCTGTACTGTTTTGGCGTTATCGTCGTAAATATAATCAATGGTAAGTTTAGGATGACCAGCGCCAAAATACCACTGGTTCCAGAACCAGTTAAGGTCTCTGCCGGTCACTTCTTCAAAAGCCAGGCGAAGCTGGTGTGCTTCGGCGGGTTTGAATTTATTGTTAGTGAGGTACAGGTTCAGTGATTTGAAGAAAGCGCTGTCGCCAACATAGCTGCGCAGCATATGTAAGATCCGGCCGCCTTTGTTATAGCTAACGGCGTCGAACATGGCTTCTTTATCATTATAATAAAAGCGAACCAGGTTTTTCTTCTCGCTTTGGCTGCCGATATAGCCTTGCATATCGCCATAGTTCTGGGCGTCGCCGGCGTCTTTGCCGTATTTGAATTCATCCCACAGCGTTTCACTGTAGTTGGCAAATGACTCGTTCAGGCTAAGGTTGCTCCAGCTTTCGCAGGTAACCAGGTCGCCGAACCATTGGTGAAACAGTTCATGGGCGATGGTGCTTTCCCAGGCATTGCCATCGAGCAGTTCGCGGGCGTCCTGCTGAGCGCTTTCCTGGTGCAGGGTGGCGGTGGTGTTTTCCATAGCGCCGCTAACATAGTCGCGGCCTACGATCTGTGAATATTTTACCCAGGGATATTCCACACCAAGCACCTTTGAAAAGAAACCCATCATTTCGGGGGTATTGCCGAATATTTTGCGGGCTACAGGCGCATATTCTTTTTCTACATAATAATTAACTTCTTTGCCTTTGTAGGTGTCTTTGACAATGGCATATTCGCCAACACCCATAAAGAACAGGTAGGGGGCGTGCGGCAGGTCCATTTTCCAGGTATCGGTGCGGGTGCCGTCGCCGTTATTCTTTTGACCGGCCAGTTTTCCGTTTGACAGGGTAACGTATTTGGCCGGAACGGTCATGCTGATCTCGTTGGTTGTTTTTTGATTGGGTTTGTCAATGGTGGGGCACCATACCGAGGTAGCTTCGGTTTCACCCTGCGTCCAGATCTGGGTGGGTTTATCCTTTTCTTCGCCTCTGGGGTTAATGAAATACAAACCCTTGGCATCGGTGATGGCGGCGCTGCCCTGTACTTTTACTTCATCGGGTTTGGCGGTGTATTCGATATAAATGGTATACTTTTCGCCACCTTTATATGTTTTGTTGAGTTTGATATCCAGTTTCCATTGGTCGTAATCGAATTTCAGGGGTTGAGAAGAAGCTCCTTTTACAATGGCTACTTTGTGAATATCCATGCCTTTGGCATCGAGGGTAAGCGAATCGGTGGGGTAAAAGTGGGGGGCCAGGGTTATCCAGGCTTTACCGTTCATTTGAGATTTGCTGTAATCGAACTTAACGTCCAGTTTGGTGTGAACCAGATCGTTAATACGCGGAGCGCTTTCCCGGTACAGCTCTTTCCAGGTGGTGTCCCGGGCCGCTTCTTCGTGTGGTTGCGCCCAAACAGCAGGCAGTATTCCCAGCGCCAGAATCAGTAACGAAAGCTTCTTCATATTGAAAATTTAGAATTTAGGTCGTAAAGATAGGCGTGCAGTTTCTTAATAAATGTAAAAAAAAGTATAAGTGGCTGACATAAAAAGGCAATTAATTAGATTTGCTCTTATGAGCAATCCTTACCGCGTTATAAAGATGTTGATGTTTGTAACAGGGTTTTGTATGGTTTCATGTACAACGGCACTGGCACAGCAGTCTTTATTTGTCTATCTGCAATCGGAGAACTGGCAACCGTTCTATGTGCAAATAGGCGATAAGGTATATAGTTCCTCTGGCATCGGGCACCTGGTGATCTCCGGATTGAGTGATAAAACCTGCCGTTTTGAGGTGGGTTTCCCGCAACATACCGTTCAGCCCCAGCGCTTTTCGATCCCCCTGCATAACCGTGACCACGGGTATGAACTTGTGAAGAACGGTTCAAAGGGATGGGCGCTGCGCAACTGGCAAACCGATGAGATCATAAAGCCGTTAAAAGAAGCCGGCAGCAGCTCCCTGTTGTATGGCGAACGCAAAAAAGATGATGCATTCGCTACCCTCATGGCCGCCGTTGTGAATGATTCTGCCGTTCTATACACCTCCATCATAAAAAAGGAAAGCCCTGCCGCACCAGTAGTGGCAGGTACAGAGGAGAAGGGGCAGGAGGTGAAAAAAGAAGAAAAACGGGTGCAGGATAGCGCCGCCGCGCAGATGGTAAAAGTTGATTCGCCTGCACCGTCTGATCCGCTGCCCCCGGTGGAAACGGCAAAAGCGGAAACTGTTAACGTCGATACGGTTCAGCTCAATAAGAATGCTGTTGCAGATAGTGCAGTTACAAAATATGACCCAAAAGAAAGGGGACTGAATGAAAAGCCTGCCGGGGTAGCCAAAATTCAGCATCAAACAAAAGACGGACAAACAAAAATGGTGTTTGTCGACAGTAGTGAATCGCCCGCCAAAGTGGTGACGGTTTATATAGAAGCGGAAAAGAAAGAAACAGAAAAAACGCCTGCAGCCGTGGTTGTAAAAAGTGAACCGAAGCAGGAAACCGTGCTGCCCTCGGTTAAACAGGAAATGACGGTAGAAGTAGTTACCAATGAAAAAGAGCCTGAAAATGAGGCTGAAAAAGCACCGGAAAAAACAACTGAAAAAACAGTGCGGCTAACTAAAGAAGAGCTGGCCGAACAAATAAAGAAAGAAACCTGGGGTACAGCTCCGGAAAAGAGAACGTCGGTGACCGATACGGTTACCATCATTCTGGAATCGAACCAGGTAAAGAAAGCCACAACCGCAGAGGAGCCGCAACCTTTATACCGGCCGAAGCAGGAGCCTGAAACCGGGCCTGCCAAACCGGTAACCCCAGATTCCGCCGTTGTTCAAATGACGGCGCCGGCTAAACCTGTTGCGGAAGAAACGCCAAAGACTGCGGTTACCCAGCCGGCAGCGGAAGAAAAAAAGGAAGTGAAGCAGGAACCTGTTAAACAGGTTACAGAAGAAAAGGCAGAACCGGTTAAACCGGTGGTTGCAGAGGCCAAAAAGGAAGAGGAGCCGGTTAAAACTGAAAAGGATGGCGCAAAGCCTGAGCCGTCGGCAGATTCGGCGGTTGCGGTAAAAAACACGCCCCCGGTTGTGGTTGCAAAAGAAGCCGACAAGCCAAAGGCCGTCTTGCCCGAAAAGAAAGAAGAGCCTGCCGGCAGTAAGGTGGTAATGATCAATTCCGATTGTGTAAAGCTGGCTACTGATAATGATGTTGATAAAATGCGGGTGAAAATGATGGCTGAAAGCGATCTGCAAAAAAGATTTGCCATCGTAAACAAGTACTTCAAAAGTATGTGTTTATATGCGCGGCAAATTAAGGGGTTGTCAGAATTGTTCCCCGGCGACGATTCCAAGTACCGGTTCTTCGAAATGGCTTATCCGTTTGCCGCCGATACCGCCAACTTCAAGCAGTTGCACGAACTGCTGACCGGGGAAGAGTATGTAACGAAGTTCAAAAAGCTGGTGAAACTGCAATAGAAAGTAAGAATATAAGACAAACAAAGGGCGGGTCGTTCTGTGGAGCGGCCCGCCCTTTGTTTTTAATTGGCGACATAGTCAGGCCATAGAAAAACGACAATGGGCAGTGCTTCCTGGGGATTGGCCGGCGCGTTTTTGGGGCTTAAGCTAACTTTGACATGTTGAAACATCTTAGAATGCCGCGGACCTGCTTCGGGACAGAGCAAAGGCCATCTAAGAGAAGTCTAAAAGAAGTTGCGAAGAAATCCACCGTTTTTTACGCGCTGTCTTATACTCCGGAGCCACCGCCTGGCTTTTAAACATTTCACCTTTTCAACGCGGGGATCGATATTTGCCCGATGAACCGATATTTTCTGGAAGTGTCATACCATGGCGGGCGATATGCCGGGTCGCAGGTGCAGCTCAACGCTTTAACCATACAGGCGGAAATTGAAAAGGCCCTGGCGGTCTATTTCAGGCAGCCATTGACCCTTACCGGTTCCTCCCGTACCGATGCCGGCGTGCATGCCAGGCAGAACTTTTACCATTTCGATCTTCCTATGCCATTGAACCCCAGGGCTATATATAATCTGAACGCTATTTTGCCGGCAGATATCGCCATAAAACAGTTGATACCGGTGCCGGCAACGGCCCATTGCCGGTTCGATGCGGTAGCGCGTGAATATGAGTACTATATATACCAGTATAAAGATCCCTTCCTGGTCGACCGGGCCTGGTATTACCCATACACCATCGATTGGGCGGGCTTGCAGACCGCTGCGGGGGTGGTAAAGGAGTATACCGATTTTACCTCGTTCTCAAAACGCAATTCGCAGGTAAGGACCTTCAACTGTAATATCATGTATAGCGAGTGGAAAGTGCTGGAACAGGGGGCTGTTTTCAGGGTAAAAGCGAACCGCTTTTTGCGGGGGATGGTACGTGGGCTGGTGGGCACTATGTTGCAGGTTGGGCGGGGCAAAATAACGGTTGAAACGTTCAGGCAGATCATCGAAGCAAAGGACTGTACAAAGGCTGATTTTTCTGTGCCGGGACATGGTTTGTTTTTACAAAAAGTAGAATACCCTGAACATTACTTTTCAAAAAGCTGAAATTGTAAATCGGTTGAACATGATAGTGGGACGTTAGTTTTGCGGCGCGCAAAACAATTATAGAATGATTATATTCAATGGAAAGGCATGTGAAAAAAAATAATGTGCTGAAATGCTTGTGGGGCCTGTGTTTCAGTGGTTAATGAAAAATAAGTTCTGAAATTATTTGGTAGTAAGTTAAACACACCTATCTTTGCGGCCCGCTTTACAAAAAAGCAATTCCACTTAAGTTCTTTATATAAAAAAATCACCAGCTACACATAAGATAAGTGCAGATTTTGAGAAGAAAAGACAAGTGAAAAAGATGAAAAAAAGTTTGGAAGAAAGAGTGAAATGAACTTATCTTTGCAGCCCGGTTTGAACGAAGCTCTTTACAGATTATTGCAACGAAAACAGAGAGAAAGAAATTGTGAAAAAGGGAGAATAAATTTGGAAGCAATAATTGAAAACTCTTACCTTTGCAACCCCAATCAAAAA
>NZ_LWBP01000259.1 GCF_002078015.1 Niastella populi
TTTACCTGGTTATCCTTTCGGCCTAAGAACGCTATAGTGCCATCTGCATTCCACTTACCTACATCTCCTGTATCATATATTCTTTGATGCGCATTGAACGGGCTGCTGATAAAACGTTCTGCCGTCAATGCATCCTGTCGGTAATAACCCAGTGCCAGTCCGTCGCCGCCGATATAGATCGATCCCGGGATGCCAACAGGAACCGGTTGTAATTGTTCGTCTGTGATATAGATTGTAGTGTTATGGATAGGTTTGCCTACATTACCGGCGTCAGCGGCCTTTTCAATTTTTTTAGTAGCAGACCAGATAGTGGTTTCGGTGGGACCGTACATATTCCACAACTCACCGCAGCTTTTCAAGATCCTGTCAGCCAGCGATTCACTCAGCAGGTCACCGCCACACAACACCTTCAATCCTTTTTGGCCCTGCCAGCCGCTTTCGAAAAGCATTTGATAAAATGCAGGCGTAGCCTGTATCACAGCAGGCTTTACTTGCTGCAACTTTGCTATGATCCGTTGCGGATCTGATAAAGTGCCGACGCCTGCAACGTATACACAACCGCCACTCAGCAAAGGCAGGAACAACTCCAATACAGCAATATCAAATGATATGGTGGTAACGGCAAACAACAACTCGCCCGCTTTCATGCCGGGCTGCTGTTGCATGCTAGTTAAAAAGTTCACTACCGAACGGTGGCTGATCGCTATCCCTTTAGGTTTGCCTGTTGAGCCGGAGGTATAGATGATGTAGGCAGTATCTTCAGTAGGCACTGCATCATTTACAATAGCGTTATTTACCCGGTCATCTGCAACCAGACTGTGGAGGTACATTAACGTCACCCGGCTTGTATCTACCGATGTTGAAATTTTTTCTTCTGTGATCAACAGTTCACAACCGCTTTGCTCCAGGATATAATTGAGGCGCTCTGCAGGATAGGCAGGATCGAGCGGAATATATGGCCTGCCGGTACGCAAGATGCCCAACAGTGTAGCCACCATACTGGCCGACCTGGTTAACAATATGCCTACCGGGGCTTTATCACCGGGCCCAATTTTATTCATGATACCGGCTGCCACCTGACGGCACCGGTTATCTAATTGCTGATAGGTGAACTGGGTAAATTCGTCACGCAAAGCAATTTTGTCAGGAAACAACCGTACCTGTTCCTCCCACAGCTCAACAATGCTTTTTTCTTTCGGATAAGCGGCAGTGGTATCATTGAAGGAGATAAGCAATTGTTGTTTCTCAGCGATACTTAAATAATCCAGCCGGTTAATAGGTTCTAACGGATGCAGCGTAACGGCAGCCAATAATTGCTGCATATGCAGGGCCAGGCGGTTTATTCTTTCCTCATTATAAATATCAGTGTTATATTCAATGCTCAGGTGCAGCGCATCTTCCAACTCAAGAAAACTAAAACTAAGATCAAACTTACTGGCTATATTCTCAATACCTGCGTAAGGACTTACCTGTAATTTACCCAGGCTATAATACTCATTATTTTTATCAATATGTTGATTTTGCAGGATCAACATCACATCGAACAGGGGATTACGGCTTATATCGCGTTGTAACGACAAGCCTTCTACCAGTTCATCAAAAGGATAATCCTGGTGATTGTAAGCCTGTAAGGTGTTGCGCTTTATGTTTTCCAATAACGAATAAAAACTGTCGTTACCCTCAAATTTTGTTCGCAACGCAAGCATGTTTAGGTAAAAGCCGATCTGTTCTTCCAAACCAACTTTATCCCTGCCGGCTACCGGGCTGCCTATGATAATATCCTGCTGACCGGTATATCGATACAATAATGTTTTCACGAGGGCCAGCAATCCCATAAACAAAGTGCCCCCCTGCTGTCTTATCAATGTTTTTAATTCCCGCACCCTGCCTGCATCTAAAGTAGTGATGAGGGTACTTCCATTGTACGTTTTAACAGCCGGGCGCACCCGGTCTGCAGGCAGATCAAGCACCGGAAGCGGCCCTTCCATTTGTTGCAACCAATAGGTTTTATGCACCTTCAATGCTTCATCGCCAAGTTGCTGCTGCCACGAAGCGTAATCTTTATATTGAATGGGCAAAGGAGACAGTTCCGGTTCTTCCCCACTTTCATAAGACTTATAAAAAGTAAGTAGTTCATGGAGTAAAACGTTCATTGACCAGCCATCGCTGATGATGTGATGCATCACATAGGTAAAGATCCATTTACTATCGCCGGTTTGAAACAACCCCGCCCGCAACAGCGGACCCGAGGTAAGATCGAAGGGCTGTATAAATTGTTCCCGCACCAGCTTTTCAACCGCCTGCGTTGATTGATGGTTATTACGCAAATCCTTTGATACAATATGAAAGCCCGCTTTTGAAAAGGGAAGGATCACCTGCCGCACTTCTCCCTGCTCATCTTCTCTGAACACGGTTCGTAAGATCTCATGCCGGCCGATCACAGAATCAAAAGCAAACTTCAATGCCTCTCTATTCAACTCTCCTTCAAATACGTAAACACGGGGAAGGTTATAAGCGATGTTCGCTTCTTCAAACTGGCTCAGCACCCATAAACGGCGTTGAGAAAACGACAACGGGTATGAGGCCTGGGGAGCAACAGGAATGATGGCT
>NZ_LWBP01000260.1 GCF_002078015.1 Niastella populi
TAAACGGCGTTGAGAAAACGACAACGGGTATGAGGCCTGGGGAGCAACAGGAATGATGGCTCCTTTATCGGCCTCATTTATAATATTAATCTTTAAATATTCAATGATCTTATGCTTGTGCAACTTAATTTCATCAAATATTGACTGTGGTATTTCTGCTTCGTTACTGCTGACCAAAAGATCAGGGCCATTTAAAGAAACATGCACTTTATGATCGCGTAGTTTTTTTAGTAAGCTTTTCATTACCATTTCAATTATCTATAGGAATAGGTATCAATTAACATAAAGGCATTAAATGATAGAAGCGAATTTGCTTTCTGAATTTCCTGAAAACCACAGCTTATTATCAATTTCAGCCGCTATGTCGCGAATATTTGCAGATTCAAAAAAGTCGTCTAATGAAAGAGCGACCCCAAAATCTGCTTTTATTTTCTTTAACAGGATCATTGCTTTTAAAGAGTCGCCGCCCAAATCAAAAAAGTTATCCGTAACGCCGATGTTCTCAACACCAAAAAAGTTTTGAATAATGGATGTGAGCTTTTCTTCCGTTTCTGTTTCAGGCGCTACGTAGTTATTGGTAAGATGCGCGCGAACCATTTTGGGCACTTTTATACCGGGTGCACCACTACCTGCAGCCAGTTCTCTTTTTACATTATATGCCTTCTGTATACGTGCTGGCAGGCTTTCGGTTGTTTGTAATATAACCGGCACATTTTTCAGGCCAATGCTCCATTCGAACAGCGTCACCAGTTCCGAAGGTGTTATGCCCTTTCTTTTCCCGCTCAGCTCTTTTTGCGCAACATCTTCATTGAACATTATTTCCGACAGGCCAATACATTTCCAGTTTGGCAACTCCTTAATTTTTGCTGTAATAAAGTGATCCATGTACAGGTTAGCTGCTGCGTAAGCGCTAAACCCAGCCCCGCCTAATACGGCAGATAAGCTGGAGGTGATCCATACAAAATCAGGTGTATGGTCACTGAACACCTCAAATAAATTTTCAATCCCCTTTACCTTTGCTGAAAATAAAGCCATCGCATTCTCATAAGTGATGTCTTCCGTTAATTCAAAAAAGCTTCTGTTTATATTCCCGGCCGCATGTATAATACCCTGTATGGGGCCCAGCTTTTCCGTTACATTATTTATCGTATTTATAAAAGCATCCCTGTTTGCCACATCAGCGCTGTAATAGTGCACTTCTTTGTTCAGTGACTGTAAAGATCTCAATCGGTTCACCCACTCTTCACTACCCAATTGATCTTCTATTCTTTTACGGCCGGTCAATACCAGCTTTATACGATATTTTTCCGCCAGGTACCGGGCCAGCACATACCCTATATTACCAAGGCCTCCCGTGATCAGGTATATGCCACCTTCTTTTATACAACTTGTTTGTACCTGTATATCCCTGGTGTTTTGCTGGTAATCGGGTATCCATCGCTGACCATGACGTAATGCAACGATGCGGTCAGTTACATGTATATTGTTTATTTCGTTTACAAGACCGGTTACTGTATCGACGCCTGCCTCTTCCAGGTTTATATCGAGGGTACGGCAGCTGAGCTGGTATTCCTGCGCTAGCACATTTATAAAACCCTGTAATAGGGATTGTTGGTATGCACAGTTTTCATTGCCGGTTACCTTATACAATAAATTGGTGATAACTGCCATCCGCTTTCCCTGTAATGCATTTTTTTCGAGGAATGACTGCGCTATATAGACTGCGCTGAAATAAATAAGATCAAACTTATTATTGAGCGCATCAGCAGTCCACATGTATAAAATGTCAGTAATTTCCGTTTCATCTTTTTGCAGTTCAGCCACCAGTTTTGTGAAATGTGTTTTATCCCCGGGATCGAGATAATACTGACCCTGCCTGTTTTTTTCAAAAGCTGCTCCCGGCAGCACTTCGATTACCCTGCCATTGTTCTTCTCCAGTTCTTTTCGCAGCATATCAGCAAGGTCTCCTATTGAGAACAATAAGTACACCCGGGCCTCAGGCTGCTCATACGGCAGGCACACTGTACTCTTCCAGCCGGGATAATACAACCAGTTCTTCAGCGTTTCCTTTTTTACCGGTTGCAGCGAATGATCCGCGGTCAAGAGACCGCTTTCAAACGGATCGCCTTCTGCGACATACCGGGTGGGCTCAAATGAATATGCAGGCAGGGGAATTCTTTGTCTTCGCTGGCCTTTATAATAATTATTCCAGTTAATATTCACTCCATGCTTCCATAACATGCCCCAAAAACCGGTAAGATGCTGCATATCATTCATTCGCTCTTTGGCCGCCCTGGCCATATTAAACGTTAAGGGTGTGGTATTACCTGTATATTGATTTAAAAGACCCGTCATAGCATGGCCTGCTCCCGCTTCAATATATAGAAGCTCTTTATCAAGACTCATTAAGCATTCGATCCCTGCTGAAAATTGTACGGTTTCCCTCAGGTGACGTACCCAGTACAACGGATCGCTGACCTGTTCCTGGCGCATCAGCTGTCCCGTAAGATTAGAAACGACAGCATACTTTAGCGGATGGAACGTTATTTTTTTCACTTCCTCCAGGAAGGATTCCAGAACAGGCTCCATCATGCCTGAATGAAAGGCATGCGATGTATGTAGTGGTATATTGGGAATATATTGCTTTTTTAGTTTAACGATCAATTCGTTTATGGCTGCTTCACTGCCAGAGAATATTACCTGCTGCGGGCCGTTTACCGCTGCCAGCGACACATCATCACTTAACCAGGTTTTAGCTTCCTGTTCGCTCAACGCTGCACTGAGCATTTTTCCGGGTGGCAGTGCATTCATTAACCGGCTGCGTTTTACCACCAGCTTTAATGCATCTTCGAAGCTAAAGAGCCCGCCGATGCATGCTGCTGCATATTCGCCGATACTATGCCCAATTAAATATTTTGGCGTTATGCCGAGTAGTAACATCAACTGTGCCAGCGAATAGCCGGTCAAAAAAAGCAAAGGTTGTGTATAACGGGTTTCATTGATTAAGTTATGCTGCGCATTCTCATTGGGGTAAATAACCGCGCTAAGATCTTCGCCCGTTAAAAGGCTGAACGCAGCAAACCCTTTATCCATTGTTTCCCTGAACAAAGGCTCCTGCTCGTAAAGGTCTTTACACATATTGACATACTGTGTACCCTGCCCCGGGAACATAAACACCACTTTATTACCCGGCTCTTTGCTGACCGTGAATTGATACTTCGTATTTTCTGCCTGCAATAACTCAAGTAACTCCTGTTTGTTCCGGTAAACAAGCGATTTGCGAATGCCAAAATGTTTACGGCCCTGTTGGAAGGTGAACGCCATATCGGCAAGGTTCACGTTTTCGTGTTGTTGCAGAAAACTTTTTAATTTATTAATGTACCGCAACAGGGCCCCATCGGTTTGAGCAGATAACGTAAGCACCTTATATGTTCTTGCTTCACCGGTTTCTTTAGCGGGCGGCGCTTCTTCCAGAATAGCATGGGCGTTTGTACCGCCTATACCAAAAGAGCTTACACCTGCACGCAATGCATGATCGCCTGAACGGTTCCAGTCCTGTAATTTCGCATTAACGTAAAAAGGGCCGCCGGCAAAATCGATGGCGGGGTTTGGCGCCTTGTAATGAAGACTTGCCGGTATTTTTTTAAAGTATAAACTCAATGCCGTTTTTATAAGCCCGGCTATTCCTGCAGCAGTATCGAGATGGCCAATATTCGTTTTTACGGAACCGATAGCACATGTATGATCCTGGTTACGGCCAAAGGCAATATTCAATGCTTCTATTTCAATAGGATCGCCCAACCTGGTACCGGTGCCATGCGCTTCTATATAGGAGATGGATTCAGGTTTAACCCGGCCGAGGAGCAATGCCCGTTTAATACACTCCGCCTGCCCTTCAACTCCCGGTGCAGTAAATCCTACTTTTTGATTGCCATCATTATTAACGGAAGTAGATTTAATAATGGCATAAATGTGGTCCCCATCCTTTATAGCATCCGCCAGTCTTTTCAAAACAACCACCCCGGCTCCTTCGCCGCCAACGCAACCACTTGCCTCCTGGTCAAAAGCCCTGCAATGTCCATCCATCGAATTGATCATTCCTTCCTGGTACAGGTATCCCTTATTCTTTTGTGTATTTACAGTTGCGCCGCCTGCCAACGCCATTTTTACTTCACCCAATAACAGGCTTTTACATGCAAGATTAACGGCTACCAACGAAGTAGAACAGGCTGTATTGACTGTAAAAGCAGGCCCTTTTAAATTTAATTTATATGACAGCAGCGCTGATAAATAATCTTTGTTATTCAGCTGACCAAGCGTAAACTCATCAATTTCCTGGCCGGCGTTTTTCAACATGGAATACACTTTCCAGTTAATATCTTCTCCCGCACCGGCAAAAATGCCGATCACTTCTTTTCCATCGGGGAAATGCCCTGCATCTTCCAACGCCTCCCAAACACATTCATGAAAGATCCGGTGAACCGGGTTCATTAATTCCGCTTCGCCGGGCCGGTAACCAAAAAAGGCGGAATCAAAGGCATCTTTGTCTTTTAAGATGGCCGCGGCTTTTACAAAATCGCCCTGTTTAATTTCCTGCTCATCCATTCCAAGATGCAACAGTTCTTTATCAGCGAAAAAGTGCACAGACTCTACCCCGTTCACCAGGTTTTGCCAGAACGTTCTCCAATCAGGCGCACCCGGAAACCGGCAACCGATACCCACAATGGCGATTTCCAAACCAGTATATTGTTGATTATCCTTCATTCCAATTCTTATTGAATAAATAAATGGTGTCTTCCATCATGGTGATGGATCGTTCAATATCTTCTACAGAACTGCTCTCTTCCTTTTTTCCATGCTCGTATAAATAATCAGCCAATGCTTTAATATTGGGAAGTGTAAAAGCAGTTACAACTGGTATATTCTCATTAAACCGCTTATTTATCATACTCACCATTTTTACCAGCTTCAGCGAATTACCCCCTGCCCCGAAAAAATTATCCCTTATGCCAATTGTATCTTTTCCCAATACTTCTTTCCAGATCAATACCAATTCCTCTTCTATATTATTTGAAGGAGCTTCATAACGGAACCCCGTTGCCAGTGTTTGTCCCTGCGGATCAGGCAGGCCCTTTCTGTCTATTTTACCATTCGGCGTTCTGGGCAATTGTTCCAGTTGCACATAATAAGCAGGTATCATATACGCCGGCAATGTTTTGCCCAGGTAATCACGGATACCGGTAGCGGTTATCGCAGTTTGACTTACCACATAGGCCACCAGTTCTTTTGTAAGGTCGTTGCTCTCCCTGGCTATTACCGCTGCTGCACCGATTGCCGGGTGACTAAGCAAGGCCGACTCTATTTCTTCCGGCTCAATACGGTACCCGCGTATTTTAACCTGGTTGTCTTTTCTGCCCAGGAATTCAATATTCCCATCAGGTAACCACCTGCCTGCATCACCCGTTTTATAGATCCGTTCACCCGGTTTAAATGGATTGGCTATAAATTTTTCAGCGGTCAGCGCCGGTTTATTCCAATAACCATAGGCAAGCCCTGTTCCGCCAATGCAGATTTCACCCGGCACACCAACAGGTAAAAGCCGGTTGGCTGCATCGAGAATATACATTTGTGTATTCCAGACAGGGCGGCCGATCAATATGCGGGTATCATGTTTGGTAGTAGCATAATAAGTTACATCAACAGAAGCTTCTGTGGGACCGTATAAGTTATGTATGGGTATGTTTACCTTATCATACCAGCGCCTTACAACCTCCACCGGCAAAGCTTCACCACTTGTGATCAGCTTTTGCAGGCTTTTCAACTGTACAGCAATTCCTTCATCATTAAATGAAAAATCGATAAAAGTGAGGAGCATACCGGGCACAAAGTGCATGCAGGTAACGCCATGTTTTTCTATAAGTGAGATCAAATTGGGTGGCGATGCAATATCTTCTTTGTCGCATAAGATCATTTTAGCACCCCAGCATAAAGGCATGAATATTTCCCATACGGAAACATCAAAGGTAAATGTGGTCTTTTGCAGTATAACATCCTGCGACGTAAACGCATAATGCGTCCACATCCATTGTAAACGGTTAACAACTCCTTTATGCGGCACCATAACCCCTTTTGGCTTTCCGGTAGAACCAGACGTATACATCACATACATCAGGTCTTCCGGTTTACTCACTGCTACACTACCGGCACCCGCATACACCGGTCCCTGTTCCTTAAACACCTTCAGCCAATCTTCATCTATTAAAACCTTACACGCGCTATCCTGCAAAATATAATCAATACGTTCCTGCGGGTAAGCGGTATCCACAGGCACATACACACAAGCCGCTTTTAAAACGCCCAACATAACCATGATGAGCCATTCACTGCGATCGAGTTTTATGCCTACCAGGTCACCTTTCGAAATTTTTTCATGGTGGATCAAATAGGCCGCCACCCGGTTTGCCTGTTCATCGATCTCCTTATTTGTAAAAGAATTGTCTTTAAATACCAGCGCTACCCGGTCGGGATCATTTGCTACCTGTTCTTCAAAAAGCCCGATGATGGTTCTATGCGCCGGAAAAACATGTTCCGTATCATTAAAATCGTATAAGATCCTGTTCTCTTCTTCTGGTTCGAGCATGGGCAACAACGCAACCTGTTCATCGGGATTAGCAACAACAGACTTCAACAGCCTTATATAATGCGCTACCATTCTATTGATGGTACCGGCAGTAAACAGGTTTACGCTATACTCTACCCGTACATCCAGTCCATTCCATGTTTCCGTTATATCAAAGCTGAGATCAAACTTTGAAGCGGTACTTGCTATTTGCTCCACTTCCATGCGTATTTCACCCAACTCAATTTCCGGCACAGGCGGTGTGTTTTGAAGATTGAACATTACCTGGAATAATGGATGGCGACCGGGATCGGCGCCAACGGAAAGATGCTCAACCAGTTTACTAAACGGCACATCCTGGTACTCGTAGGCTTCAATCGTGTGCCGTTTTACCTGTTGCAAAAATTGCCTGAATGGCATTTCATCGCTCAACTGGTTGCGCAGGACCAGGGTATTTACAAAAAAACCAATAAGCGCTTCGGTTGCGCGCTGTGTACGATTGGCCACTGCGGTACCAACACAAATATCGTTTTGACCGCTGTAGCGGTACAGCAATACGTTAAACGCTGCCAACAAGGTCATGAACAGGGTTGTTTCCTCCTGCTTTGACCAGCGATGCAGCGCAGTTTGTATTTTATGATCAATTGTAAAATGAAGCGAATGCCCCTTTATATTCATTACGGACGTGCGGCTATAGTCCGTTGGTAGTTCCAGTGGCAAAGCCCCCTGCAGGCGATCTTGCCAATACAAAAGCCGGCTGCCGCTCTTCGACGCATCGAACCTGCTGCGTTGCCAGATGGCATAATCGGCATATTGAATTTCCAGCTCCGGCAATTTCAGGTCACGTTCCTGCAGGTAAGCGGTATAAAACGCCGCATACTCCTTTACCATAACAGAGAACGACCATCCATCCGATGCAATATGATGCACTACCGTTACCCACAGGAAACTATCGTCATCCTCCTTCAGCAAAGCGCTTCGCAACATACTGTCATTACTCAGATCGAAAGGCTGGTTGATGAACTCACTGACAAATTCCTTCAATGCATCAGCTCCGGCCAAATCGTCGTGGTAACTCATTTTCCATTTTCCTTTCGGCATCACATGCTGACAGGGAATACCATCTTCTTCCCTGATCACTGTTCGTAATACCTCATGCCTGTCTACAATAGCATTGATGGCCTTTTCCAAAACAGCAATATTCAGCCTGCCTTTTAACCTGAGCACCAATGGCAGATGATAATCAGTACTCCCTCTTAACCGGTCAATGAGCCATATACGCTCCTGCTCATACGACAACGGTACGTTACCTGTATGAGTGGAATGCACGGGCAATATCTTCTCCCTGGCTGTATTGATAGCCTTAAAGTTCCCTGCATCGCTGTTCAGGAAATGTACGATATCTTCTTTCAGGGCCCTGATCCGATCCATTAGACCGGCATCGACCGGTTTCCCTTTTTCTACCTTAAGAAAAAGCTGTTCTTCTTTCACTGAAACAGAAATACCATTCCTTTTAGCCCATGCCAGGAGGGCAATGACCTTACCATGATCTATATTCATGATCATTTACATTAAGTATTCTACGCCTTTTACAACTGCCTTATAAGAGAAATATTTCTGATTCTTTATCATCGTAGTTTTCCGTATCTTCTCTGGCTATATATATGTACTCCGATAGATCGGAGATCCTGGTGAACCGGAACATTGTATTCATTGGGATATTCAGCGAGAATTCATCCCTGATAAATGACATTACCCTGATCATCAACAGGGAGTCGCCTCCCATTTCAAAAAAATCATCGTATATGCTTATCTGAACCGTATTTAATAGTTCTTTCCATAAGTTCACCAGCTTCGTTTCGGTTTCATTGCGCGGAGCTGTGAATTCTCCTGTTTTTTGGCCAGCATCGCCCAACTCCAGTAACTTCTTTTTATCTACTTTTCCATTTGTCGTTAGCGGCATGCCATCCAGTTCTACCCATACAGCAGGCACCATATATTCGGGCAGCCGGGTACTTAAATAATGGATCATTTCCTTTTTGGTAAAAGCATCACCAGGCACTACAAACGCCATGAGCTTTTTATTGCCCGAATTGCTTTCTTTAACTACCAATACGCCCTGTTTAATTAGTCCGCTTTGCATCATAGCCTGTTCAATTTCTCCCAGTTCAACCCGGAACCCTCTCAACTTCACCTGGTCGTCGCGACGGCCTAAAAAGACGATACGGCCATCGGGCATCCATTTGCCCATATCACCGGTACGGTATAACCTGGCGTCCGGCACATTTTTAAAAGGATCGGGAATAAATTTTTCAGCAGTTAGCTCTGGCAAATTGGAATAGCCTTTTGCCACTCCAATGCCGCCGAGATACAATTCACCGGCTACTTCTATCGGCACCGGTTGACGATCGGCGTTCAGTATATATACAGTCGCATTGGCAATAGGCCTTCCAATGCTTTCGGCTTCTTCCCGGCTCATGCCGGGCCTTATTCTATTTATGGTTGCACAAACAGTATATTCCGTTGGTCCGTATGCATTAAAGTAATTGACCTGGCTGCTTAAATACAAGGCAGCATCTGTATTCAGTTTTTCACCGGCACTGATGATAACCCGCAAAAATGAAAATTCATCCCAACGTATTACACTCAGGTAAGAAGGCGGCAGGGTAAGGACCGATATTTCTGCCGCCCGTAAAAATTTCATGAAAGCAACCTCGTCCTGAATGATCATTCTATCGATAAGCACCAGCCGGGCGCCGGCACAAAGCGCCATAAAGATCTCAGATACCGATGCATCGAAAGAAACAGAAGCGAACTGTAACACTTTATCGGTAGCCGTTATTTCAAATTGGCGGATCTGGTCCGATACCATGTTCACAAGACTATCATGCCCCAGCATAACCCCTTTCGGGCGACCGGTAGTGCCGGATGTATAAATAGTATAAGCTAATGCAGCTGCATCTTCATTCCAGGCTGTATTATCAGCACTACCTTCCAAACCGTCCAGCTCTATATCCAGTAAAAACGCTTTACCCGGAAAATCGCTCATTTGAAAAAAAGATGCGGAATCCGTTACCAGCAAAACAGCGCCTGCATCGCGTAACAGGAATCTTTTGCGCTCATGGGGCAGATCGGGATCGATGGGCAAATAGCAACCGCCGGCTTTCAGAATGCCCAACATGGCTATTACCCAATTTTCAGAGGTATAGGACATAAGCGCTACCACATCATTCGATCTTATGTTGAAATGACGAACCAGGTGATGCGCCATCCGGTTCACTTTCTCATTGAGGGCGGCGTATGACAATTGAATGTCATTATATGTCAATGCAATAACCTCAGGATACTCACGCACGCGTTGTTCGAACAAAGAAATTACGGTTGGGAAATGCATCTCATCCCTGACAGTGTTATTGAATGTAATTAGAAGCTCTTCTCTTTCATTGCTATCCAGTATCTCGATCGCACCTAAGGTGTTATCGACATTTGTCATTGCTGCAATAACATTTTGTATGTGCTTTGAAAACCGTGCAATAAACGAAGCATCAAAGGCCGCGCTGTCGTAATGAAAAAGAATTTTTATACCATCGGCCTCCTTTTGTATTTCGATCACCAGGTCGTACGGTTCATTGCCAGTCTCCTTGTGTATGGAATTATATTTTATCAGTACATTGGAGGTAACCGGTATTTCTTCCCAGGTAATTTGTTCTAAAGGAAGGTCCTGGTAAGTATAACACTGGCGAATGGTAGTTGTGATATTATTTAAATACGTACGTAATGAGCAGTCACTGGCTGTTTCCAGTATTAGAGGGATGTACCGGTTATTCTGCCGTTGCACCTGGAATAAAGGTGAATTGATCGTTACGCGGTCAACGGACAAATATTTTTTAAGTACAATACCCAATGCGCCAAGCACACATACAAAAATGCCGGAGTCATTATCTTTTACGAGATTGGTAATAACACCCCATTCATTGGGCAATAAATTGCAAACATGCAATGCGGTGTTTTTGCCCTGAACAGCATCTTTATTTTTCCGGAATACGAAACCTTCATGAAAACCGGCAAGGTAATTTTTCCAAAAGTTAACATGTTCCTGAAAATCTTTCCCCGTCAGGTGTATTTTCTCAACCATCACAATCAAAAATTAAAATTTAATACTAAAGTGACTGCCTATATTATTATTTAGTTGAAGATTGCTATCATGCTTAAAAATGAACTCGTCGATATTTATTTGCGGATCTTTCACAGCCTGCTCCAGCATCGCTAAAAACCTATCCATGAAAACCTGTATTGTGGCGGGTTTAAACAATCCCCTATTATAATCGAAGTGTATTACTATGTGATCGGCTCTTTCAAGAAACTCCAAACGAAGGTCTATTGAAGAAGTAACCTGTTCAACATCATACAGATCAATAGTCAGATCATCCAATTCGGTTACCGCCTGTTTATGGATCTGTAAATTTTGCAGTACTACCACCACATCAAACAGGGGCGACCTGGATGTATTTCCCGAAAATCCAAGACCTGAAACTATTTTTTCAAAAGGATACAATTGATGGGCATGGTTAAGCAACATTCCTTCGTTTACTTTCTGCAAAACCTCAATAAAAGAGTTGTCTCCTTCTATCTCTGTTTTCAAGGGCAGGGTATTCAAATAAAAGCCCACTTGGTTTTCCAGATCAGTATGATCTCTCATCGAAATGGGATAACCGACAATAATTTCCTTTTGTCCTGTATACCTGTATAGTAAGGCTTTTGACAATGCCAGCAACACGGTATACAGGCTGGTGTTGTATGAAAGGGTCAGTTGTAATAACTGCCGGTACTTTTCCGGATCAATAATTCCCCGTACCCGGCCTCCCCTGTGCGTAAGCACGGCTGGCCGTTGAAAATCAACAGGCAGTTCGAGCACCGGTATATTTCCTTT
>NZ_LWBP01000261.1 GCF_002078015.1 Niastella populi
GTCATACCCCTGGCTATTGGCGTCATTGCTCCCCATGCTGGCCGGGAGAATCCATACAGCGGTAATACCCATATCAGCCAGTCTTTTGGCTTGTTTCTTAAAAGGTTCCAGAACCTTCCATCGGCAGGAAGGTACCAGTGAAACGAATGAATAAGGGTACCACTTTGAATGCTGTCTATATATGCTTAGATAAGCTAAATAGCCACGACTTGGATAAAAGAGGCACAATGTCCTTTGAACCAGGGGATGTTACTAACAAGGTGCATACTGACCGGGTCAGGAAAAGAAAACGTTTGACTTTTTAGGCTTCACCCATTACATGGGAACGAGCCTCAAAGACAAACGTATCCTTAAATGTAAAACCAGTAACAAGAAGCTGAATGCTTCATTGAAGCGAATGAGTGAGGGGATCAAACTCAACAGGCACAAATTAAGCATGCCGTTACTGATAGCCGATCTGAACCAAAAGCTTCGAGGTCATTATGCCTATTATGGAATGACATTCAATACCCGAAGATTGAACTCGTACTATTACCAGACAAAACGACTACTCCATAACTGGCTTAACCATCGTGGAGGCAAAAGGGTCTGGACATTGGGAAAAGGTCAAAAAACTAACGGAAGAATGGATACCATTAGTGAAATCTAAAATCTATCACAGCCGACTTTTAGCGAAACCGTAAATTGAGGAACCGTGTGCA
>NZ_LWBP01000262.1 GCF_002078015.1 Niastella populi
ATTGAGGAACCGTGTGCAGGAAAGCTGCTCACACGGTCTGTGGGGAAGCGGGGAGGCAACGAACCGCTCTACCCGGAACCTGCTAATACAGGATTTAAGGGTATTGGGAGCTTGTAAGCCGCAATGAGGCCTTGATAAGATAGGAGAAGGCCCTTAAACCCAATGACAAAATGGCAAACCGACCGCAGCAGTAAAACACCTTCTCTTTTATATATATTTAATTTTTTAACTGATACCCTATACTACCTCAATGGATATTCAAGGGCATTGTCTTCAAGCTTAGTTTGGAAGTGTAAAACAGCACTACCTTCTACCAGGTTTTTCTTTAACACGGCAAGAACAAAAGCACCTGATGGGTTTTCTAAATATTCAATCACTTCCCAAATGCCATTAATAAAGCTAACCCCAATCATTAATGTTTTATCCCAACAAATCGCGCGGTAATAATATCTCGTTCTACGATTATTCAATTCAATGATTATCGCCGGGGCGGAAATAGTCTTCACCGCTTTGGCATATTGTTCATTTGATAAGTTTATTACGTTTGTTTTGTCATCCAATACGCACCGGTAAAAAAATATCAGGTTATTATTGCAATCATATACACAAGATATCCTTTCCATAAAACAGGTTTTATAGTACAGTAGAATTAAGTATAAGTAAATAACTCTCGAATAGGAGAGTTTGCCCTAATTCAGGAAAGCCTACACCTGAAGAGTGACAGGATTAGTCGAGATGGTATCTTTGGGTTGGCTAAAGAATTATCAAACCAATTGTGTGCCTTGCCGGTATATACCTAACATAATCTTGCCATAAGGATTTTCAAAAACATTCCTTCACGTTCCACATTCCGTTTTCTTTATGAACTCCTATTAGCGCCGTGTATTGCCAATGTACAGTCCTGAAAACATGTAGAAGGGTAAAACTAACAATTTTTCATATTAAAAAAAATCATTTTAGCTACATGATAATTTCTGAGTAAATGCCATATTTTGGAATTACACAAAGGCAAAACCCTTTTGCACCATAGATAACTCTTTGATATTGTGTAACTTTAAAGATGTAAGAGTAGTAAGTATTCAGGCAAGCGCGAGATGATTTTCCGTACACCGATGCAGGAATTATTTGATCATTTGATCCGACGTTTGCAATAAATTATTTTCTCCAGGAAATCGCATGGCAATTTATTTATATGTATGTTTAGGCCAGGATATTAAGGTTTAATGGTTAATTGTATTCGATTAAGGCCTCTTACTCCTTGTGGAGAAGGGGCCCTTAGATTTTAATCCACGACTATCATTTGATTCCGGAGTCGGCATGGTTCTTTTGGCGAATGGGATGAGTATGGTGATGCCGATCCGGCGCTGGCTTATACTTATTCACCCATATTGGTGGGGTCTGATACTTTCATTGGGGCGTTGAGCAGAACCGTCGGTGAAAATGTGGGTGTATATGCATACGGGCGGAAAGGCTATGCAACCGGGCAGTAGAAGAGGAGTTAAAGATCGATCGTTGAGATTTAAGCATTTTTTATTTGTTTAGTTATACCGATATATTTGCAAACATTTACGAGAAGTTATGAGTGATTACATAAATAAAATGAGGCGTGAAATTGAGCCCATACGCCAACGGCTTATACAACACCCTGTTTATGCAGAGACAAAAACTATTGAACACCTGAGGTTGTTTATGGAACACCATGTCTTTGCCGTTTGGGATTTTATGTCCTTACTCAAAGCACTGCAACGTAATCTTACTTGTATTGATCTTCCCTGGATTCCGGTAGGAGATCCGGAAACAAGATATCTTATCAACGAAATTGTTTTGGGTGAAGAATCCGATATTGATGAAAATGGCAAGCGCACCAGTCATTTTGAATTGTATTTAAGGGCTATGGATAAGGCTGGCTGTAACTTGAATTCCATTAATGCCTTTATAAGGCATTTGGAGGGAAAATCATCAATTGCAGAAAGCCTTAGCATTTCAAATGCTCCTTTGGCGTCGATTGATTTCATACAAAATACGTTTGCTGTACTGAATAATAGCAAACCTCACGTTCATGCAGCAGTTTTTACTTTTGGAAGAGAAGATCTTATTCCCGGTATGTTTTTATCTTTTGTAAGTGAACTAAACAAACAATCCGGGGATAAAATCAGAACTTTAAAATACTATCTCGAACGTCACATTGAAGTAGATGGGGAGCATCATTCCGACTTAGCTTATAAGATGACAGAAAAACTCAATGGTACTGATCCTGAAAAATGGCAGGAAGCCATTGATGAAGTAAAGAAGGCTCTTTTTCAGCGTATAAAATTATGGGATGCTATTGCCCTTGCATACAAACGATAAACTCCGGCTTCAAAATAAAGGGCCTATCCGTTCGGTCAAGCCCCTTTACATAAAGGATCTTTTTGTTATAAAGTCAACTATTGTCTTGTAAGTATTGTTGATATAACCAAACTCGCATCAAAGAAAGTAATTGCTCTATATTTACAGGTTTTGCAATATAGTCGGACATGCCTGCCTCCAGGCATTTCTCGCGATCGCCTTTCATAGCTTTGGCGGTTAAAGCCAATATGGGTAATTTACTGAACTGGCTCATTTTCCTGATTTCACGAGTGGCTTCGTATCCATCCATTTCAGGCATCATTACATCCATTAGAACGATGTCTACATCTGCCTGTTCTTTTAATACCTTTATAGCTTCTTTTCCATTCTCTGCGGTAATGCACCGCATACCATCCTCTTCCAACGCAGTGGTAAGGGAAAAAATATTGCGTATATCGTCATCTACGAGCAGCACCTTTCTGTTTACCAGCACTTCGTCTGAATGGTGAAGTTTTCTTATGATCTGCTGCTTTTCTTTAGGTAAATTTGATTCTACCCGGTGTAAAAAAAGAATGGTTTCATCTAGCAACCGTTCTTTTGAGTTTGCCGTTTTCAGTACTATTGAGTTAGCCAGTTTATTCAAACGGGTTGCTTTTTCCCTGCTCAGTTCTTTTCCCGTATATACAATGATAGGCACTTTGTTCAGATCTTCGTTTGTCTTTATCTTTTCAATCAGGTCAATTCCGCTCATATCCGGTAATCCAAGGTCTATTATCACACAATCGAACCTTTCCTTCTGCATCAATTCAAATGCTTCGTTGCCTGAATAGGCAGAAGCTGATTTTACATCTCCATTGCCAATCAGTTCGCGGATAGCGTTATTATGTTCCTGGTTGTCTTCAACTATCAATAGTTTTTTTAACTTTTTCCGGACAAATTCCTCTATCCGTTCAAAAGCTGTTTGCATAGCTGCTTTGTCAACCGGTTTCCTGATAAAATCAAAAGCGCCTAATTCAAGACTTTCAATACGCCGGTCGTACGCGGATATGATCTGTACAGGTATATGTCTCAGGTCAGGGTCATGTTTTAACTGCTTTAATACCTCGGCCCCATCCATTACAGGTAACTGCATGTCGAGGATAATGGCATCCGGCCGATAATGTCGCGCCAGGCTTAACCCCGTATTACCCTGAAGGGCAATAATGCCTTTGTAATTTCTTTCATTGACAAATTTCAGCAGTATGGTGGCGAAATTTTCATCATCCTCAATGATCAGTACACACCGGTCGCTTTCACCAATTGTATACCGGTCGTCTTTTATGTTTTCAGGTAAACCAATTCCATTGGCGAATTCGTTTTGCAAATTCCTGGATTTACCGGCTGTTTTTCCGGCTTTCTTTATTTCGATGCCTTTCCCGGGACGCTGGGCCTGTATTGGGTCAAATTTCAGTGGAATATAAAGGGTAAATATACTGCCTTTCCCGTCTTCACTATGCAAATGGATATCGCCACCCAATGCATGCGCCAACTCACGGCTGATGGAAAGCCCCAAGCCCGTACCACCATATTTTCTTTTGGTTGAACCATCTGCCTGCTGAAAAGCATGAAAAATAATATGCTGTTTACTTTCCGGTATACCTATACCGGTATCTGTCACCGAAAATGCTGCTACTTTATCAAAATTCAGCAGTTTACCATCGCTAAATACATCAGCGGGAGTTATAATTTCCATTTGTAATATTACTTGCCCCCCCTTGTCAGTAAATTTGAACGCATTGGAAAGAAGGTTCCTGAGTATTTGTTCTACACGTTGCCTGTCGGTACGTATTGTAGTACTAATTATCTCCTGCGGACAAATAATTTCAAAGACAATGGACCTGGCATTAGCTACTTCGGAAAACATCGCACGCAGGTTTTCGGAAATACTGTTAAATGGTACATCGCCAATTTCCAGTTCCATTCTTCCGGCTTCCACTTTTGAAAGATCGAGTATTTCATTAATGAGGTTCAGCAGATCTGTGCCTGAATTGTAAATATTCCGGGTGAGTTCTATTTCTTTTTCTCCCAGTACCTTGTTTTTGTTTTCTGTCAATATTTGAGATAATATGAGAATACTATTGAGTGGGGTTCGTAACTCGTGCGACATATTTGCCAGGAATTCCGATTTATACTTACTGGTTACTTCCAATTCCCTCGCCTTTGTCTCCACTTCCATTTTGGCGGTTTCCAGTTTTTCTTTCTGCTCTTGCAGAAGGTTGGCCTTTTCTTCCAGCTCTTCATTGCTTTGCTGTAATTCTTCCTGCTGGGTTTTCAATTCAGCTTCAGATTTTTCGAGTAACTGTGTTTTCTCCTGCAGTTCTTCATTGGTTTGCTTTAGTTCTTCTTGCTGCATTTCCAACTCTTCTGCCTGACGCTGGGTTTCTTCCAGCAATTCTTTCAGCCGGGTCCTTGATTGCGATGAATTAAAAGCAATTCCGATATTCATATTCACCAGATCAAGAAATTGCAGGTCAAGCTCTGAAAAATTGTGCACGGCGCCAATTTCAATAACCCCTTTCACTTCTCCATCGTATAAAAAAGGATATACAACAATATTTTTAGGCAATGTATTTCCGAGGCTTGAATTGATCTTTGTATAATCATCGGGCACCTGTTCAAAAATAATTGGTGTTTTCTCCAGTGCTGCCTGACCTACGAGTCCCTGACCGGCCAGAATATGATTCACATTTTCTTTTCTATGATGAAAGGCGTAGCTGCCGGTCAGGTTCAGATGCCCGTTCTCTGAAAGATAGATACTGCCCACCTGCGCTTTCAAATACTTTGTAAGCTGACAAATAACGGCCTTAGCCAATTCGCGTATTTCCAATTCACCCCGCATTTTGTCGTTTATTTCATTATTGCCACTAAGCAGCCAGGTGCGGATCTCATTTTCGTGCGATAATTTCTGCAGGTTGCTTTTCATATTATTCAGTGATATGCCAAGCTTATCTGCTTCACTGCGCACCCGTACCTCCGGGGTATAATCTCCTTTTCCGATAATTTCAGCCGCCTCCGCATATTCCTGGCTAACCTTTATCAACTGGTTGAAGGAATTGGCCAGGCTGCCAATTTCATCCTTTGAGATAACAGGTACCGATAAATTTATTTCACCCATCGTAAAACGGTCTGCAGTGTTCTTAATGAGCATCACAGACGAAACGATAGACCTGATAGTAAAAAAAAGAAGTAATGCGATAAACAACACAACAACCAAAGCAATAATGATGCTTTGTGTCATTGAACCGGATATAGCTGCCAGTTTGCTTTCTGCAGTCCGGCGGATCAGGAGATTGGAAGCGTCCACTATTTCTTTAAATGTATTAAGATACATGATCCCATTGATCCACCAGTCGTCAACAGAAAATGGGAACCCGGTAAAAACCGGCAGGTGGTAAGCCGTATCTATCATTTTCTGTACCATTTTAATAGCCGGAGTAGTCATTTTCCAGTCGAACAGATCGGCCAGTTCATCCGGTGCACTATTGCGGAATTTTTCCAGGTTAATTTCATACTTTCCTTTTAATGCCGCAAATTCGGCGTAAGAGTTCCTGCCAAACCCGTTTAACAGGATGGCTTCTTTTCCGGCTGCTCGCAATTGCCCGTAATATTCTTTGCTATATATCAAAAACATATGGGTTGCCAGCAGATCCTTGATGTCAGCCTCGCGTGATGAACGAAAAGTTTTATCCAGCACCTTAATTTTTTGAAAAATAATGCCGGCAAAAACGTTTCTTATAGTTTCAGGATTTGTCTGTAGGGAATTAACTTCGGTTCGCAATGCAGAAAGGCTGTCCGGTGTGCTTAGCCAGCCTGCATCATTTTTATCGCTATTTATTAATTGTGTTAAATTGAAAATGGCGTTATCTGTTTTTTCACGCTGGGTAAACAATTCGCTCTTTTCTTCTTTACCCTTACCCAGCAGGTAGCTGATAGAATAACCTCTTTCCTGCTGTAACTGGTGTATTACATTTGAAATGGCTTCCCCGGCCAATACATTATTATATACCTGTTTGATCCGGTTTCTGGCAGCGATTTCATTTCGTATATTCTGAAGCAGGAAATAAAACAGCGCTGCCAGCGGCATCAGCGAAATAAGGAGCAGTTTGCTCCGGATAGAGAGGTTCTGTATAAAACGCATAACAAAAGAGGGTTCACTTCACAAATACGGTTTTAAAGATCATATATGTGAATAATTAAAAAAGATAGCTACCTGATGAGTCCTTATTGTTCGTTTTATAGGGAGCGATAGGGGGAGGAGTTGCCGTTATTAAATTTAGTATAAAATATTGGATCAATCACAAATACGTGAAAAATACCTTTTTTACTATTAATTTGGATTGTGAAAAATATTGTACCTTGGGAGTAATACCGTAGATATCACTTACGGTAACAGAATTTGTTAATCGCCTTCAAAAAATACTTCCGGCCTTATTGCTTCTTTAGTTATTCCGTTCTGTGAAATTTCTTCTTTTTCGGTTAAGGCACTCCCTTACGTAGTAGCGCATCCTGGCTTGAAAAGATCATCCTTTTCAGGAAGAACAGCTATTATTTGTATACAACATGCTTCTTAACAGAAAAGTTAACATTCTGATCGTTGATGATAGGGCAGGCAATATCCTTGTCCTTGAACAATTATTGTCAATGCCTGGCCGCGGATTTATCAGAGCAGCCAATGGCAAAGAGGCATTAAAGGTAGTTTTGAATAAAGATGTTGACCTGATCATTCTTGACGTGCAGATGCCCGGTATGGATGGTTTTGAAGTGGCGCAGATGATAAAGACAAATAAGCGCACCAGGGACGTGCCAATAATTTTTGTATCAGCCGAAAAAACGGAACGTCAGTTTGTAATGAAAGGTTATGAAGAAGGGGGCATTGATTATTTGTATAAACCGCTTGACCCTGAAATTACCAAAGCCAGGGTTGATGTGTTGCTGCAATTGTACCTGCAAAAAAAAGAACTGATAGAAAAGAATATATATCTTGAAAAATATGCATTGCTCATTAATAATTCCGCTGACCTGATCTGTATAATAAATGCTGACGGTTTGAGATTTGAGGAAATAAATAACGCGGCAACAGACGTTCTTGGCTATTCTACCAATGAGATGAAAGGCACTTCCCTGGAGTATTATCTTCCTGAAGAGGACCGGGTAAAAGTCAAAAAATTATGCAAAGAGAATCATGAAAAATTTTCTTTTGAAACCAGGGTTTACAATAAAGCCAGGGAAATAAAATGGCTTAACTGGAATATTGTAAATAAAAACCGCTGGTGGTTTGCCAATGCAAGAGATATTACAGATATAAAAGAGGTGGAAGAAATAAAAAATTACCTGGCAACTGTAGTTAAGCAATCCAATGAAGCGATCTATCTTCACAATCCTGATGGCAGAATCATTTCCTGGAATAAGGGGGCTGAAAGAATATATGGATTTTCAGAAGGGGAAGCACTGAACATGAAGATCTGGAACATTGTTCCTGAATACTTGCTGGCAGAAACACAGGAAGTGGTGAATGATGTTTTCGGGGGTGCGGAAATTCAATCGCTACAGACAAAACGTATCACAAAGCGTGGGAAAATTATTGATGTATTGTTTTCAGCTTCGGTAATGGTGGATGCGAACAACAACCTGAAGTCCATTGCTATAACAGAAATAGATATTACTGAACAGAAGCAGGCTGACGAGAAAATAAAACAACTGAATGCAGATCTTCAAAAAAATCTTTTGCAGTTAAAGGAACGGGAAGAACAGGTACAAACAATATTCAGGAATGCGCCTGATGCTGTGATTGTAATTGATGAGGATGGAAAGATCGTGAACTGGAATCCAAAAGCAGAAAGCATTTTTGGATGGACATCCGATGAAATTATTGGGAGCTTCCTTCATGAAACTATTATCCCGGAAAGGTTTCGGGCAGCACATGAAACCGGATTGAAGCATTTCCTGAAAACAGGCGAGGGGCCGGTTTTAAACAAACCTGTAGAATTGCCTGCCCACAGAAAAGACAATACTGAATTTACTGCAGGAATAAGTATATCACCCACCATTGTAAAAGGAAAATATTATTTCATTGGGTTCATCAGCGATATTACTTACCGGAAAGTAGCAGAAGCTGAAATAAAACAAAAAAACGAGCTTTTGGAAAACGCTGTAACGCAATTGAATCAGGTAAATAAAGAACTTGAATCTTTTTCTTATTCGGTATCACATGATCTTAGGGCTCCACTAAGAGCTTTAAGCGGCTTTTCTCAGATCCTGGAAGAAGGATTTACTAATTTAATGAATGATGAGGCCAGGCGCTTATTGAATAAGATACAACATAATGCTCAAAGGATGGGAACACTCATTGACGATCTGTTGGCATTTTCAAAACTGGGGAAAAGGGAAGTACAAAAATCGCTGGTGAACTTGGAAGAAATGATCAAAGAAATACTTGCTGATACTGAAAGCAACGCCAGGCATCTTTCCACCATAACAGTCAACCAGCTTCCTGCCGCCTATGCTGACCCTTCTTTACTTCGCCAGGTTTTGACTAATCTGATTTCTAATGCTATTAAATATTCTTCGAAGTCAGTATCTCCGCAAGTCATTATCGGGGCCTTTGATGAAAATAATGAATGCATTTATTATGTACAGGACAATGGTGTAGGTTTCAGTATGGAATATGCCAACAAACTATTTGGTGTTTTTCAGCGTTTGCATAGTAATGATGAATTTGAAGGGACCGGAGTTGGACTGGCGATTGTTCAACGCATTGTAACAAAACATGGAGGACGTATATGGGCAGAAGGAGAACCGGGTGCCGGTGCAACTTTTTATTTTACTTTACCCAGGCCATAAACCATTAACCATTAATTAATAATGAAATATTATGAACACAGGAAAAGTTGACATTATTCTTGTTGAAGATAACCCCGATGATGCAGAACTTGCCTTACATGCGCTGAGGAAAAACAGGATTGCCAATTCCCTCATTCATTTAAAAGATGGAGAGGAAGCCCTTGATTATATTTTTTGCAGGGGACAATATGAAAAAAGGAATATCAGCGACATTCCCAAAGTCATTTTGCTTGATATTAAAATGCCTAAGGTAGATGGCCTTGAAGTGCTTAAAAGAATTAAAGCCGATCCCAGCATCAGGATAATTCCGGTAGTACTGCTTACTTCTTCCAAGGAAGAGAAAGATATACTGGAAAGTTATCAGTTGGGTGCAAACAGTTATATAGTAAAGCCGGTGAATTTTGACAGTTTTGTGAGAGCGGTATCTGATCTCGGGCTCTATTGGATGTGGGAGTGTAAATTAAACTGTGTCATTTTATAATTCAGAGAACAAGTGTCATCTCGTTGGGAATTGATGTTTTTATTTGATACAGCTGGGCTATGTACTGGCGCCCCTAAAAACATCAATTTACAACGAGACTTGTTATAGTCGTAGCTTTAGGCGATCACCAAATTTAATGGATAGTTGCGATACGGTCAGACTCCAGTTTTGCAAAGGCTGGGTCCACTTCTTCTGGATGTTTTGTGTAGCCAGGTATATCAGCTTCAGCAATGCCATGTCGGAGGTAAAAGCGCCCTTCGTCTTGGTCACTTTACGCACCTGGCGATGGAACCCCTCAATGGTATTGGTAGTGTAGATCAGCTTACGGATGGCTTCGGAGTACTGAAAATAGGTGCTGAGCTTATCCCAGTTACGGCGCCACGAGTCGATCACCACAGGATATTTCCTGCCCCATTTTTCCTGTAATTGGTCGAGTTGATGCTCTGCCTCCTCTTTGCTCACGGCCTGGTATACAGGCTTTAAATCGGCCATAAAGGGCTTTTGATCTTTGCTGGCCACATACTTGATAGAATTGCGAATCTGATGGACGATACAGGCCTGCACTTCGGTGGCAGGGTAAATACTGGCAATGGCTTCAGCAAAGCCCTTCAGGCCATCGATGCAGGCTATCAGGATATCTGACACACCCCGTTGCTGAAGATTACTTAACACACCCAGCCAGAAGTTAGCACCCTCACTCTCCGAAACATATGTCCCCAGCAGATCCTTGCGGCCCTCTGCATTTATACCAAGGATATTATACACGCAACGGTTAACCACTCTGCCCTCTTCCTTAACTTTATAAAACATGGCATCCAACCAAACGATGCAATAGAGCGGTTCCAGTGGCCGGGCCTGCCATTCTTTTACAAGAGGAATTACTTTATCGGTGATGGAAGACAGCGTAGTGGCGGATATCTCCGTATCGTACATGTCCTTTATATGAGCTGAAATATCCCGGAAACTCATACCATGCCCGTACATGCCGATAATCTTGTTCTCAAGGCTCTCAGCCAGGATGGTCTCCCGTTTTTTAACAATCTGTGGCTCGAAACTGGCTGTCCGGTCCCGCGGTGTCTCCAGGTCAATGGTGCCGTCACCTGTCTTTAGCTTTTTACTGATCTTTCCATTCTTCCGGTTGCCGCCGGCTCGCTGCTCCTCATCCAAATAACTATCTATCTCTCCTTCCAAAGCCGCTTCAAGAATGTCTTTCAATAAGGGCGCAAAGGCACCATCTTTGCCAAATAATGATTTACCAGAACGCAGTTGCTCAAGGGTCTTGCGCTTGAGGTCTTCGTAGTTGAACTTTTCTTTTTTGTCCATAAAAAAACTGTATTAAAGGTCTTTATTTTTTTGCCTTTGACACAGTTTAATTTACAGTCTCAACATTGCGGGTAATGCGTATGTTGGTAACCTTACAACGTAACGGCGATTTCGAATTTGGAACACCGCTTACTGAATATAAGTTCCATACTTTGTTTGGCAATGTGGTAGACAAGTATCTCGATTATTGTTCAACAACGCTTAAGTTATCTACCAGCACACTTTCTGAACGTAAAAGAGAGATTTTCCGTTTTGATAGTTACCTCAATGACAAGAGTAAATCAGCAGGCAACATTACAGCCGACCTAATTGAGGAGTTCCTCTCGCAAAATTGCACAAAAAGCTCTCGTCGTCACTATAAATCTGCCTTTAGAACATTATACAGGTATTTGTTCGATGATGGCATCTTGGATAGAGACTACTCTTCTCTGATTTTAAAGGAACCTAAAGTAGCGCAGGGAAGCAAATTGCCGACAACTTATACTGAAGTGGAAATTAGAAAAATGATAAATGCCATTGATAAGAGTTCTGCAAAAGGAAAGAGAGATTATCTGATTCTACTTCTTGCAGCAGAGTATGGGTGACGTGCCTCAGATATCACTTCGTTCAGTCTTGATTAGATTGATTGGAACAAGAATAAAATATCGATTGTTCAACATAAGACTGGGATTCCCATTGGAATTTCCTTTGTTGGCCTCTATAGGAAATGCCATCGTCGATTACCTTAAACATTGCAGACCCACTGGTGGAGAAAATGTAATAATAGTTAATCATGAGAATACCCATAAAGGAAAAAAGTTGACATCCCCTACAATACATTCAGTCGTTGCCCTTGCAATGAGATCCGCTAACATCAAAAACTGGAAAAGGGCATGCCCTCCGGCACAGCCTGGCTTCAAATATGCTTAAGCGCAATGTATCAATACCCATTATTAAAACCGTACCTGGACACCAGAGTACAGAAACAACAAAGACTTAAATAAGCGTTGATATAGAAAAGTTACGTCTCTGTAGCCTCCCCTATTTCAGGGATAACGAGCCCATATTACAACCTTTAAATGATGTACACCATGAAAAAACTTGAATTAGGATCAGTGTATGTCGATCCCATAAACGCCTATCTGAGTTATCGAGAAAAGTGTGGTGTCAGGAATATACATAACAAGTTCCAATATTATCGTAAGCTTGATCAATTTATTTTGAAGGAAGGAATTAAAAACATTTCCTTCACTCAAGACCAAGCGTCGCGATGGAGAATGCCCTTTCAAAAAGAATCAGAAACGGGAAGATACAAACGAATAAATTATACCAAGAAATTCTTCGAGTATTTATTCATCAGAGGTGATGACGTATTCCAGTTCAGTGATCATTAGCGTCTTGCTATAAATCAAATAGATTCAATTGATTACAATCTTGTTCTTTGACATATTGCGGATAGGTGTTTGAAAATAATTCAAGTAACGGTGTTTTGCATAACAATGAGATGCTTAGGATTTGCAATATTTCGTATTGCGTTTGTTTAAGTTTTAATTGATGTTTCACAATAGCAACCATTAAGTAAGTAATCAGGGCAATATAGATTTGTGTTTTAAGTATTGAAACTATATCCCCAGAAAGCTTTCACTTTTAGATGTTGTTTTATCCATTTAAAAAAGAGTTCTATTGCCCATCTGTATTTATACAACCGGGCAACGTCCAGGGCACTTATTTCAAAATTGTTTGTCATAAATACAAACTCCATTTTAATTTCAGCATCATAGTATTTCAATCGCCTGATCGCTTCAGGATAAGACAAGAATATTTTTTGATTTTTAAGTCTAACGGCTTGATCGCATTTTATTCCGGTGTTTTCGTCTACCGATTGTGACGATAGTTTGACGAACTTAAAATTATCTTTCGCACGTGTTACGAAAAAAGCGCCTTCTTTGTGGATGCGATATAACCGGCCAAAGTCGATGTAACCCTTATCCATTACGTAATAGCTGCCTGCATAAGCTCTGAAACCATTATCCAGCAATATTTTCAAATAACTGATGCCTATTTTGACAAGACGGTCATGTATTGAAATCTAAAATGCTCATGTAATAACTGATGCAATTTTTCTTCAGTAAGCGGCTTCTCTAAATAGTTGACTACACTTTCATGCTTGAATGCCTTTTCCCGATCTTCCGGCTTTGCGGAAGTCGTAAGCATCGCCACTATAGTATCTTCTAATTTGGGTTTTAGTCTTTTGAATCTATATAGAAATTCCCATCCATCCATGCCGGGTAGGTTAATGTCGAGTAAAATGA
>NZ_LWBP01000263.1 GCF_002078015.1 Niastella populi
GCCAGTTTGAAGAAGCGAACATCGCTTATAATATTCCCGCAGTGTATGTATTTGAGGGTCGTTTGGATTATACAACCCTTGAGTCTTCATTTGAAACGTTGTTAACCCGTCATGAAGTGCTGTGCACTGTATTCAGAGAAAACGAACAGGGCGAGATCAGGCAGTATATAAATAGTGCTTCAGCAACCGGGTTCCGCATTAGTTTCCTGGATCTCCGTGGTGACAAGGACCAGGAGCGTATCCTGCCACAGTTGGTGCAAAAAGATTTTATATCGCCGTTTGATCTGAGTCAGGGGCCCTTGCTGCGGGTGAGCGTAATACAGGTAAGCGAAGATAAATGGGTATTCACCTTTGTAATGCACCATATCATCAGCGATGGCTGGTCAATGAGCGTATTGATCCGCGAACTGCTGTCGCTCTATAATACGACAGTGAATGGCGTGATTGATCCGTTACCCCCCTTGCGGATCCAGTATAAAGATTATGTATGCTGGCAGCATGAGCAGTTGAGTGCAGCGGTAATGGAGGAACATAAAGCGTTCTGGTTACAACAGTTTTCCGGGGAGTTGCCGGTGTTGGACCTGAACGGCGGCAAAATGCGTCCGGCGATAAAGACCTATAGTGGCGCCATGTATAACCGGGCCATCGACGAACAAACCAGTAAAGGGCTTAAAGCGTTGTTGCAACAGCAGGGCGTTACCTTATTTGCAGGTTTGATGGCGGCCGTCAATGCGCTGTTGTACCGCTATACGGGCCAGGAAGATATGATCATCGGCAGCCCGGTGGCGGGCCGTGACCATGCCGAGTTGGACCAGCAGGTAGGCTTATATGCCAACACGCTTGCCTTAAGAATACAGTTCAGTGGAGAAAAAAGTTACCGTAACCTGCTGCAACAGGTGCAACAGGTAGTGCTTGAAGCCAATGCGCACCAGTTATATCCGTTCGATGAGCTGGTGCATGCGCTGCAATTGCAACGCGACATGAGCCGCAGTCCCCTGTTCGATATACAGGTAATAGTAAGCAATGCCGAAACGGGTAATATAGCTGAGGAGCAACGGGCGGGTGAAGTGCTCGTAAAAGGATACGCGGGTGCAGAAAAGCAAACCAGTGTGTTTGATATGGTGTTCAATTTTATAGAAACAGCCAGTGGACTGCACCTGTCTGTTCACTACAACCGCGACGTGTATGAAAGTGAGCTGGTAGCGCAACTGGCTGGTCATCTGGATCAGTTACTGGGTACCCTTATAGCCCATCCTGATAAGGCGCTGCACCAACTCGAGCTGCTGTGTGATAGCGACAAAGAAGTGCTGGAACAATATAATAATACAGCGGTTGAACTACCTGCAGGTAAAACGCTGGTGGCAATGTTTAAAGAGCAACTGCAGGCGTATGGCAACGAAGTGGCCGTGGTATATGGAGACATGGAGCTTACTTATAAAGAACTGGATGAAAGATCCAATGCGCTGGCTGGTTATTTACAGGGGCAGTACAACATCCGTTCCGGCGAGATAGTCGCCATGATGGTTGATAGAACGGAAAAAGCCATCATTGCTATCCTGGGGATCTTAAAATGCGGCGCAGCCTATGTGCCTGTAGATCCGGAGTATCCGGCGGCGCGAAAAGAATTTATACTTAAGGATACAGGCGCACGGGTATTAATAACACAAACGGAATACATTTTTGACCTTCCCTATTTTACGGGAAATGTATTTGCCATAGATGTACAACTGGAAGAGCTGCAAAGAGGCATTGCCCTGGAAGCTGAAGTTTCTTCAGAAGAGTTGGCTTATATCATATACACATCCGGTTCAACGGGTACGCCCAAAGGAGTGATGATTGAACATGGCGCTATCGCCAATACGATCTATGCACAGGGCCGGTTGTTTGATGTGCATGCTGCAGACCGGAATCTTCAGTTTGCTTCTTTGTCCTTCGATGCCTCCGTATCGGAGATCTTTGTGGCGCTGGCAACCGGTGGTGTGCTATATATAATAGAAGAGACAGCAAAAAAAGATCCTTCGCTGCTGGAACAATATATCCTGGCAAACGAAATAACCATTGCCACCATTCCGCCCGCTTATCTGCAACTGCTGAACCTGGAAAAAATAAAGCGCTTAAAAAGACTGGTGACCGCAGGGGAGCCGGCGGTGTATGACAAGGTGATCGGTTATGCAAGACAGGGCGTTTATTTTAATGCATATGGTCCTACGGAAAGCAGTATCTGCTCCACCATCTACCGGTTCAACGAAGCAAATGAACCAACGGGGCGCAATATACCGATCGGCCAACCAATATATAATACACGTATATACATAATCGATGATCATGGCAATCTGGTTCCAAGAGGTGTTAGCGGAGAAATATGTATAGCAGGCGCCGGTTTGGCCCGTGGCTATCTGAACCGGGCGGAGCTGACCGAAGAAAAATTTGTGGCCGATCCATTTACCGCGGGCGGCAGAATGTATAAGACCGGCGATATTGGCAGGTGGCTGCCGGATGGCACGATAGCGTTTTTGGGTCGTAAAGATCACCAGGTAAAGATAAGGGGGTACCGTATAGAGCTGGCCGAAATAGAAACTGTACTGCAGTTATATGCAGGTGTGGATGCAGCTGTGGTTACGGTACATGCCGGAGCCGATGGCAACAAAGAACTGGTGGCTTATATCATAAGCAGGGAAGTGATAGAACCAGCTGACCTGCAACATCACCTTGGCCAGTTACTGCCGGCTTACATGATCCCTGCTCATTACGTTCAACTGGACCATTTTCCGGTAACACCGAATGGCAAGATAGACAGAAAAAGACTGCCTGCACCTGAACAGGGCAGCCAGTCTTCCATTGAATATATAGCGCCGCGTACTGAAACGGAACAAAAGCTGGCGGCC
>NZ_LWBP01000264.1 GCF_002078015.1 Niastella populi
GGTAAAGGATAATTTTTTTGAGATAGGTGGCAATTCCCTGAAAATAGTGATGCTGGCCAAACAGATCAGTAAGGCATTGGAAAGGGAAATAAATCTCACCCTCTTATTTCAATATCCATCAATAAACGACCTGGTAAATTATTTACAGCGGGAGGAACCCGTACACCAGGAAGAAGATTTTGACAGAAACGAAATGATGCACGATCTAAACAAATTCAATTATGAATAGTATGAACAGGAAATACGACGGGTTGGAAATTGCGATCATAGGGATCTCGGGTCAGTTTCCTGGAAGTAATGATTTCAGGCATTTCTGGGAAAATATCGCTGACGGTAAAGAGCTGATAAAAACATTTACTGATGAAGAACTGAAGGACCGCGGTATGTCTGAAAGTGAAATATCGCATCCATTGTTTGTTAAGTCAGCCGGCGTAGTGGAAAATAAAAACCATTTCGATCATGCTTTTTTTGGTTACACCGCGGAAGAGGCGGCATTTATGGACCCCCAGACCAGGTTGTTTCATGAGCATTGTTGGAAAGCATTGGATGATGCCGGTTATTCTTCTGCCATCGACAGGCAAAAAATAGGTTTGTTTGCCGGCGCCTCAAAAAACTACCATTGGAAAGCCCATGTATTATCAAGATCACAGGAGGCTAAAGTAGATGGGTTTTTCCTTGATATGATCTCGGGATCTAATTTCGTAAATACACTTGTCTCCTATAAACTCAATTTACGCGGCGCTTCCTGTTTTATAGATACGGCCTGTTCCACTTCTTTGGTGGCCGTGCATTATGCCTGCCGGAGCTTGTTGACAAGAGAATGCAGCATAGCCCTCGCTGGCGGAGTTTCAATAGGCGCAGGTAGAAGAAAAGGTTACTATTACCAGGAGGGAATGATAAATGCTGTGGACGGGCACGTTAAAACTTTTGATAAAGATGCAAGCGGTTGTGTTAGCGGGGAAGGAGTAGGTGTAGTGGTATTGAAAAGATTGAATGAAGCTATAAAAGACAGGGACCATATTTATGCCATTATAAAAGCCACTTCGGTTAATAACGATGGCAATCAAAAAGTAGGTTTTACCGCGCCGGGTATTAAAGGCCAGGCTGAATGTATCAGGATGGCCCATAAGGTAGCTGGTATAAGCCCAAAGAGTATAAGCTACATTGAAGCGCATGGAACTGCAACAAAACTAGGCGATCCGGTAGAAATAAAAGCATTGAACGAGGCATTCGATACCGGCGGCGATCAAAAGTTTTGCGCCATCGGGTCTGTGAAAACCAATATAGGACATTTGGATGCCGCTGCCGGCGTGACCGGGCTTATAAAAACCGCGTTAAGTCTTTATCACAAAAAAATTCCTCCAAGCCTGCATTTTAAAGAACCCAATCCTGAGATCGATTTTGCTTCCGGCCCTTTTTACGTCAATGCACGGTTACAGGAATGGAAAGGTACAAGCAATGCTCCCCTACGGGCTGGTGTAAGCTCTTTTGGCATCGGTGGAACCAATGCCCATGTTATATTGGAAGAAGCACCGGAAGCTGAACCGGTTGATGAAGGAAGGAAGTATAAGATCGCAACATTGACTGCAAAAACTGCGCAGGGGCTGGGCAGGTATGCAGAGGCATTGAAGACCTTTCTGCTGAAAGAGCCCGAACTGGATCTGGCCGGCATGTCGTATACCCTTGGCGTTGGCCGCAAACATTTTAATCATCGCAGATCCATAGTGTACAGCAGCAGAGAAGAACTGTTAAAGCTACTGGATGCGAAAAGTAATGATCATAGCGCAACCGGAAAAGAACAAACAAAACAAGCCGTGTTTATGTTTCCGGGACAAGGTTCGCAGTATGTAAACATGGGTAAAGACCTGTACGAACAGGAACCGTTGTTTCGTGAAACCATGGATAAAGGATTGGCGCTGCTGCAAAAAGTAACCGGTGAAGATCTTAAAGAAATAATCTATCCCCAATACGGGACAAAGGAAAATTTAATTACAGAAACCAGGTACGCACAACCCCTGATCTCTTTGCTGGAATATTCCCTCGCACAAATGTTGATCGCCCTGGGAATAAAACCTGCATGCATGATTGGGCATAGCATTGGCGAGTATGTTGCTGCCTGTATCAGCGGACTTTTTGACCTGGAAGATGCTTTACGGCTGATAGTTAAACGGGGTGCTCTGATGAATGCTTTACCGCCGGGCGATATGGTAAGTGTCATGATGACTGAGCAGGAAGCCGTTGTTTATATTACAAAAGAAATTTCCCTGGCTGCCATAAACGGTCCTAAACAGGTTGTTTTTTCAGGAAATGCGCAAGCTGTTGCAGGCTTGCTGAACAAACTTGATGAAACGAACATTCCATATGTAAAGCTGAATACTTCACATGCATTTCATTCAGTGATGCAGGAAAGTATATTGGAAGAATATAAAAAGGAGGTTGCCAAAGTGAACTTCCATCCAATGCAATATCCGTTTATATCTAACCTTACTGGTGTCGCCATCACAGCTGAACAGGCAGCCAATCCGGCTTACTGGGTAAACCATTTGCGCCACACTGTGCGGTACAGCGATGGAATAAAAAGCCTGCTGCAAAAAAGTGATGAATTTTTATTTATAGAAGTGGGGGCCGGGCATACCCTCAGCAACCTGCTTAAACAACAAAATGCGAAACAACCGGCATCGGTAACCCTTGTGCGGAGTGAAAAAGAACCGGCAGATGATGGATGCTATTTTACTGCCAGCCTGGGCCGGCTATGGGAGCGGGGAATGAACATTGACTGGTTGGCATATTATAAAACCGAACAGAGGAACAAGATTTCATTACCACCTTATTCATTTGAGCCTACCCGGCATATTGCCGAAGTGGAGCCGTTTGAAAATGGCCTCGGAGAAGCCTCGAAAGTATTATACCCAACAAAGAATGAAACCCTTTCCGACTGGCTTTATTTCCCTGTATGGAAAAGCGCTGTAATTACCCCTTCAGCAGATCAGCAACCAGGGACAATTTTACTGTTCTCATCAGGTGATCCTTTTGCTGTATTGTTGAAAGAACATCTTTTACAAAGCGGGAACCGGGTGATAGAAGTATTGATGGGGGAGCATTATCTAAAAACTGCCGGCGAACTGTATTATATCCATCCCGTTGATAACAGTCATTTCAGAAAACTGTTCGGGGATATCAGAGCAAACGGTATTGTTGTTTCTGATATCGTGTATGCCTGGACAATCGCGTGCGGAACTTCAATACCGGAAATGAAAGCCGACGACAGATCGCTTCATCTTGCCTATTTCAGTATTGCTTTTATTGTGCAATCCCTGGTGCAGCTGGAACTGCTGCATAATACGAAAATCACCATTGTAACCGATTCATTGCATATGGTGACCGGTAATGAAAAAGGCTTGTATACACAGGCGCCCGCACTGTCATTTGTAAATACATTGGCGCAGGAATATGGAATGAGCTGCTATAATATCGATGTAAACCTGCAGGAAGATCCTAAACAAGTGGTAAAGGATATCGTAACTGAAATAGTAAATGACAATAAAGATCATGTCGTGGCCTGGCGTTATGGAAAACGGTGGTTACAGGATTATGAGCGAAATAAGATACCCGTAAATGAAAAGGAAGGGTTGGTTCGCGCCGGCGGCGTATATGTTATAACGGGAGGAACAGGCAACGTGGGGTTCGCATTGGCCAGGTACCTGGCCGCACGTGAAGTAAAACTGGTAATAATCGGGCGAAAGAAAATAGAAGCCGCTTCCGGTACGGAAGTATGGTTGCAACGGTTACAGCACCTGCAACAAATAAATGGAGAGGTAAAGTATTATAGTTTGGATGTTGCCGACCAGGAAGCATTTTCGCAGGCGGTTCAACAAATAACGCGGGAGGTGGGTACTATCAATGGAATTATTCATGCTGCAGGTTATATAAATGACGATCATTTTGAAACCGTTGAAGATATTACCCCGGAGAAGTCTCTGGCTTTGTTCAGGGCAAAGATTGCAGGTATACTCAACCTGTATGAATTGTTCGGCAATGCTGATGTAGATTTTGTATGGATCACATCGAGTTTATCATCCATAGTGGGTGGATTGGGTTTTAGCTCTTATGCAGCAGCCAATTTGTTCATGGATCACTTTGTAACGGCCAGGATCAAAGAACTGCCCAACTGGAAATGCGTGGGTTTGTCGGAAATGCTGTTTACAGAGGAAGATATGCAACAGGAAAGGGAAGGGAGCCGGAAGGCTTTGAAAACAACAGAACTTTCAGCCTTGTTTGCATGGAGCATTTCCTTGAAAAATACTCCTGTCATTTTTGAAACCATTGAAAGTTTACCAAAGCGGATCCAACGTGTTTTCGAGAGCCCGGAAAGGATCTACCTCGATGCCGGTTTTACAGGTGAGAACAAGACCCCTGCGGCACGTCCTGAGCTAAGCAACGACTATGTGGCCCCCTCAACCAAAACAGAAGCGGCGATGGTAACTATCATCTGCGACTTTTTTGGAATTGAACAAATAGGCGTAACAGACAATTATTTTGAACTGGGCGGCGATTCACTCAAGGCCATGATCCTGTTAAAAAAGATAAAAACGACGTTTGGCGTACATCTTTCATTGAAAGATTTCTTCGCCTTGCAGAACATTCAAAAAATGGCTGCAGAAATAGATGAAAGATCATGGATAAATAAAAGCAGCGAAAAGAATTTTGTATCGATTATATAACAACCTTATTCTATGGATGCGGTCTCAGTTAAAAATCTTTTTAAGAAGCTTCGTGAAAACGATATCGATATTTCTTTAAATGGAGCCAATCTTCAGATTAGCAGCAATCAGATCAGTATACCCGAGGTTTTATTTGAAGAAATAAAACTGAACAAAGAAAATATTATCCGGTACCTCAGGCAGGTCACCGGTGCGCCGGAAGTAAGTCCCATTCTGTCTGTTACCAATGGCCATGCCGGCTATGTACTGTCATCCCAGCAACGCAGGTTGTGGGTGCTTGGCCAGTTCGAAGATGCCAATATAGCCTATAATATGCCCGGGTGTATGGTGTTTGAGGGTGCATTGAATGTAGCGGCGCTAAAGCACGCTTTAGATTCGGTTATCGAACGCCATGAGATCCTGCGAACTGTATTCAAACAGGATGAAGATGGCGACATAAAACAAATTGTTTTGCCTGCCGGCCGTTCTGATTTCCATATTCTTCAAAACGATCTTCGCAACAGAACAGGGCAGAAACAGGTGGTTGAAGAAATGGTGCATGAACAGTTCGTAAAACCGTTTGATCTTTCAACGGGCCCTTTATTGCGGGCTGCCCTTTTTCAGGTGGCTGACGATAGATGGTTTTTTACCTATGTAATGCACCACATCATCAGCGATGGCTGGTCGATGAATGTTTTGTTGAATGAGCTGCTGCTCTTTTACAACGCATACGGGCAGGGTAACGAAATGACATTGCCTCCCTTGCGTATCCAGTATAAAGACTATGCTGCCTGGCAACAGCAGCAACTGAACGGTGCCTCATTAGCCGTTCATAAAGCCTATTGGATGCAGGAACTCCAGGGCCCGCTGCCTGTGCTGGAACTGCCAACTGACAAACTGCGTCCTGCGGTTAAAACTTATCGCGGCGGATTGGTGACGGCAACGATCGACGAAACAGTAACCGGTCGGTTAAAGCGCCTTACCCAACAACAGGGGGCTTCTTTGTTTATGGGCTTGCTGGCAGCAGTGAACGCCTTGTTATATCGCTATACGGGCGAACAGGATATTATTATTGGCAGTCCCGTGGCCGGAAGGGACCACGAAGAGCTGGAACACCAGCTGGGACTCTACCTCAATACGCTGGCATTGAGAACAAGGTTCAGTGGGGATGATAGTTTCATGCATTTACTCGAACAGGTAAAACAGGTAACACTGGCTGCCTATGACCACCAGTTGTATCCCTTCGATTCGCTGATAGAGGCGTTGGAACTAAAACATGACCTCAGCCGCAATCCTTTGTTTGAGGTAATGGTCACCATGTTAAATGCGGATATTGATTATGTACATAAGCGTGAGCACCTTAATAATGTGGTATTGACCGGTTACCAGGAACCAATGGAAAACCCGGTCAGCAAGTTTGACCTGAGCTTTAGCTTCGTAGAAAAGGAAAATGCGATAGCAGTAACTGTTGAATACAACAGTGATATTTTTAACAAGGGAACCGTGCAGCGCCTGTCTACGCATTTTCTCAGGTTACTGGATGTTGCTACCCGCCATCCGCTGGGGCGCATAAATTACCTGGATTATTTAAGCGCTGACGAGCAACAGCATTTGCTGACGGATTTCAATAGAACCAGCGCATATTATCCCAAAGAGCAAAGCATCATAGATCTGTTTGAATCGCAGGTGTTATTACATCCGGATAAAATAGCGGTACAGGATGAGGAAGGTTCTTACACATATACTGAATTAAGCCGCCAGGTGAACCGGGTTGCTCAAAGCATCATCAATACATTTGGTGACGGCGATAAATCACCTGTTGGGGTGCTGTTATCGAGATCAGCCGCGTTGGTGGCTGTTTTATTGGGTGTAATGAAATCGGGCCGGGCCTATTTACCACTGGATGCAAAATATCCTGTTCACCGGTTGAATTATATACTTCGACAAAGCGGCTGCAGGTTGTTGATAACAGAAGGAAAGACGGCCCTGCCGGTTGATACAGCAGGTATGAGTATTGTAAAGCTGGAAGATATGCTGACAAGCGCTAATGGCGAACAGGTAGTCGCCAGCCTTGCTTCGGCCACTGATGCAGCTTATATCATTTATACATCAGGTTCAACAGGCAATCCCAAAGGTATAGCGATCGCTCACCGCTCCGTGATCAACCTGGTTGTGAGTATGCAACAAAAACCTGGCATAACTGCCAATGATGTTTTGTTTGCAGTTACCACTCATGCATTTGATATGTCGGTTACTGAGTTGTTTCTGCCGCTTGTAACCGGGGCAAAAGTGTTTGTGGCAGGGGAGGAAACCTTGTCAGAACCGCAAAAGATCATTGAAAGGTTAGCCGTTATACAACCTTCCATATTACAGGCTACACCGGGATTTTATGAAATGCTGTTTGAAAGCGGCTGGCAGGGCAGCCGGCAATTAAAGGTGCTGTCGGGCGGTGATTTACTTACGGCTTCGCTGGCCCGTAAACTGCTCGATAGCGCCGGTGAAGTCTGGAATATGTATGGCCCAACGGAAGTTACGGTATATGGCAGCGGGCGAAAGATCACCGATGCTGCAGATGGGAAAAGTATCGGGTACCCTATAAGTAATACACAGATTTTTATTGTCGATGACCGCCTGAAACCGGTTCCCGTTGGCATCCCGGGGTCGATCTATATCGGCGGCGATGGGTTGGCGCTCGGCTATTACCGGCAGGAAGCATTGACGGAAGCGCGTTTTATCAGCAGCCCTTTCGATCCGCAACAAAAGATCTATGATACGGGTGACGTGGGCAAATGGAATGAAGACGGGTCCATAGTGTTTTTGGGCCGTAAGGACAATCAGATAAAGATCAGGGGATACCGCATAGAACCGGCAGAGGTTGAAGCTGCCTTGCAAACATACCCGGGAATTGAAACGGCTGTGGTGATGGCGCATACAACTATAGATGGCAGTAAAGTATTGGTAGCTTATGTAGTAAGCAGGGAAGAGATAAAGACAGCTGAATTGAAAATATACATCGCGCAGGTTTTACCGGCATATATGGTCCCTGAGTATTATGTTGAACTCGGGCAATTACCGGTAACACCCAATGGCAAGTTAGATAGAGAAAGACTGCCTGCCCCTGAGCAGGCTAAACAATCGTCAACTGAATACATAGCACCCCGTAATGAAACGGAAGAAAAGCTGGTGCAGCTATGGGAAGAAGTACTGGGAACGAAACCAGTAGGAGTAAAGGATAATTTTTTTGAGCTTGGTGGCCATAGTATCAGGGTAGCAAAGCTGGCAGGCCATATCTACCGCCGGTTTCAGGTAAAGGCGGGAATACGTGATTTATTTACAAACCCGGTATTGGAAGACCAGGCGCAATGGATACAACAACTGCAAAAAATTGCGTATGTCGCCATCCCGCTTGCCGAAAATCAGGCTTCGTACCCGTTGTCATCATCCCAACGACGCATCTGGATCCTGAGCCAGTTTGAAGAAGGAACTATTGCATACAATATTCCTGCTATTTATGAATTGGCGGGCATACTCGATGCATCCTGTTTACAACAGGCTTTTACCTTATTGATAGCGCGGCATGAAATATTGCGTACTGTTTTCAGCGAAGATGAAACCGGGGAAATACGTCAGTTTATTAAAACTCCGGAAAGTACATTATTCCAGGTAAATTTTTCCGATCTGCGTGCTGAAAGAGATCAGGATGTCCATGTGCGTGCGTTTGTACAACAGGAACTAACCACGCCATTTGATCTTTCATCGGGCCC